>CAWGFJ010000009.1:0-501142 GCA_963821855.1 uncultured Prolixibacteraceae bacterium
GTCCCGCCGAGGCGCTTCTGGCGTCGTCGAATCCGCAGGCCGGTCGTCAAATTCTGCCAGCCGTCGAGCACGGACCGGACCCGCGCGAGCTTGCGGTCGGCCGCCGCGCCGCGACCGGCGGGGTTCGGCGACGGGCCGCCCTTGTTCCAGGCCGGGTTCCCCTTGTTGGATCGCGCCATGCGCTTGATCATGCCATGTTGTTTGTCGGATGCACACGTCCGCGGATCGCTCAGAGACCCCGCGAGCGAGCGCAGCCCGGCCGCCATATTCCGCCAGCGCTCGGCGGCCCCGGCGTTCGTGGCGAGCTCGGCGAGCGCGTACGAGGTCGTGTCCTGGCTCGTCGTCGCGCTTGGTCGCGCCGGCGAGCTCCTCAACGTACTCACCGAGCGTTGGATCGCCGAGCGGAAGATACACGTGCCCGCCCTCGATGTCGGCTGACACGACCGACAAACGCTTCGCCTTGGACCCGATCGGTTTCACCAGCACGAATGTTGGATCCCGTCGGCCTCGAGCTGCTCCTTCTGCCCCGCGGCCTCCCGCAGCGTCCTCGATCAGTATCTTCGCGTCGGGGAACTCGGCGGCGAACACCTTGATCGCGGCGCGCTGCGCGAGCTGCGTCGCGCGCTTTTTCCAGCGGCGAAGCAGGTACCGCGCGGCCCCGACCGCGCCCCATGCCGCGATCGAGCCGAAGTCGGCGGACTCGATCGTGCTCGCCGAATGTCATGTCGACCGCGATCACGATGCGGTTGAATTCCTCGGGCGTCGGTACCGCTGGCACCTTGACGTCGCACCCGTCCGGGCGCGGGTGGTTCGGCGCGATGTCCCGTGTCCGGTGGAACCTCCACCACACGCGCTGCACGATCGCGCCCGAGTCGTCCTTCGGGTTCTGGCCGTACTGCGTCGAGTAGACCGCGCTGCCGAGACTGTGCTTCAGATCGTCGAGTTTCTCGCGCCTCAGGACGTTCGGCGCGAGCAGCGTGCCGTCCGGGACCTCGGCGGGTAGCTCGAGCAGCGTCCACCCGCCGGCGGCGATCAGCCGGCCGATCAGGTCGTCGACGTCGAGGCGCTGCATCACGACGATGATCGGGGCGCGGTCGCCGTCGAGCCGCGTGACAGTGCCTCGTGAAACATCGCCCAACGAGTCGCGCTCGCGGTCGAGAACCGGTCGATCGCGTTGAGCGGGTCGTCGAAGATCGCCTCAAGCGCCCGCCTGCCGGTGAGCCGCCGCTCGATGCCAACCGCGAAGAAACCGGCCGTCCGGCGGTCGTCGCCCAGCTGGTTCGCGGTGTTCTCGTCGTCACGAAGCGCGACCGGGTAGAGCGGTTGAAGTCGTCGGTCTCGAGGAGTCCGGCGCACCGGCGCGACCGTGGCGGCGAGGTCGAACGCGTGACTCGCGTGGATCGAGCGCCACCCCGGGTCCCGCGCGCGCCGCCAGGCGTGTACAGCGCGAGCACCGTGATTTGCCGGTGCCCGGCGGGATCGCGATCCGAGCCGCCAGATCTTGCCGTCGGCGACGCCCTGCAACGCGGCGATCAGGGCGTCGATCGCCCCGTTGCGGACGAGCGGCATCGCCGGCGCTCGCAACGAGCCAGAAGTGATCGCGGAACTCGGCGAACGACGCCCGGCAGATGTTCGCGGTCAGCGCGCGATCAACGCAACCGGGTCGCCGAGGACTTCCTCGACCGGGTCGGGCGGGGGCGATGCCGCGGGCTCGCACAACGGACAGGTCCCGCCGCCGAGTGCGCGGATCGTTGGTGGGACAGGCCACCCGGCATTATGGCACGTTTGCGACCTTGGGATCTGGTCGCCAAAAACACCAACGCCCGGTCGTGAAACCGGGCGCGGGCAGCCACCTACGGTGACCTCGTGGGCTAGGCCCATCTATAATGTAACCCTTTCCGGAACCGGCGACAAGGTTTCGTGTAACCGGCTCGGTTTCACCGAAGGAATCTTCGATGGTTACATGGTGCTCGAGGCCGACCTCGCCGACGAGATCCGGCTTTACGTGGCGCCGGTCACGCCGTGCCACATCTCGCGCCAGCGCGGAGCGCGTGGATCACAAATACCCCGCCTCGAAGTTGAACGCATCATCGTCCCCTCCACGCCGAAAGTCACGCCCTGCCACATCTCGCGCCAGCGCGGAGGGAGCGCCGCCGAGATGAACAGGTGTATCAGCGCCGTCGCGGGAAAGTACACGATCGTCGACACACGATCACCACTCGAACCGAGGACCAATTCCACTCGACGTGGTCGTGCTCGATCGCCATGGTCTGGTGCCGGTCGATCACGAGCGTAGCGTCGAACCCGGCCTCGAGCGCGGTGTTCGCTCGGGTCCAGTGCACGCATCCCGTGCCGAGCGCGATCGTGAGGACGATGGTGAGGACCGCCGCGAGCCGCGTCGCATGCACCTTTCCTCGCCTCGACCGCCCGCCGATGGTACACGGCTCACCGGGCCGGGCTCCGCACGTCTCGCACCGGTGCTCGCGCTCGGCCTCGAGGGCCTTGGAGCTCGGGCGCCCGCCGAGCCGACCATTCGCGCGGCTCGCTGCCGTCTTGGCATCGCTACGGGCCCGGCCGCCGGCCCGGGCGAGAGCGGCGCGGGCTTCCTTGAATCGTTTTCGCTGGTCACAGCTCCACCTCCACGCCCGCCTCGCGGCACGCGCGGATCGCGGCCTCGCGAGTCGGCCAGGTGCGGATCAAATCCTTTGGCAGACCCGCTGGGCCAATGTACCACGACCCGTCGGGCGCGGGCAGGAGCGTGGCACGCGGTCGGGCCGGCCGCTCGCCGCCCTCCCACCGAGCGCAGCACGCGGCGCCGCAGTCGAGGCCTCCGGTGGGCTCGTGCGCGGCGACGTAAGCGTCTCGGAGGGGGGATGTGGTCGTGGCGGTCATGATGGATCTTCCTGTGGTCTGTGGGTGGATTGGCCGGGGTGCGCCGCCGGGTCGCGAACCCGGTACCCTCTGCGGGGCGGCGCGGGTGCGTTGCTAGGCGGTCATCACAGCACCTCCGCCGGCAGGTCGGCGATGCACTCGCGAGCGGCGCTGTCGGGGATGCCACCGTCCGCGGCGACGCGCCGAACTCGACGGACCACCGGCAATGGCAGCACCCGAGCCCCTGGCAGTCCCGGCACGCCCTGCACAGGGGGAACGGTTTCTCAATCCTCCCGAGCCCCTGGCAGCCCAGGCACGCCCTGTACCGGGTGAGCGGTTTCTGGTTCGACAGGCTACCCACGACGCTTCTCCTTCTCTTGCAGACGACGGATTGTTTCCAACGCGTCGCGCTCGTTGTCCACGGTAAGTACCAGCGCGCCCGTCGTGACCGACACTTCGATGTGATGGGGGTAGTCCGTCTTCTCCACCAGCAGTTCAAGTAGGCGATCCAGCGTCGCAGGGTGATGGCGCCGCCCTTCTCGACCGCCTTGGCCACAGAGCGCGTCGAGTCGCGAGGCTCCCCGAAAACGCCGCGTTGTGGCGCTCCTCCTTTTCTCGTTGTCATGATGGTCTCTCCTGATTGTGGTTGCGGTTGTCGGCCTGGAATTGGCCGTGGTGCGCCGCCCGGGTCGCCCTAAAAGAATCAATTAAGTATCAGACAATCGCAAAAAATTCATTAAGTACTTTTTAGAGCTTAAACCAAGGTTCAGGTTATTATTAATTTTTTAATATAGTTATTCATTCCGGATAATGCTTTTACTAAATAAATGCCCGGTGCCAATGTGCTAATATCCAGAATATTAATAGATGATTCTACTTTCCGGCTGGTAATGAAATTACCGACTATATCCATAAGTATAATTTTTGTCCCTGTTTCAGGTAAGGTTGAAAATTTAATTGTAGCAATATTATTAGCAGGATTAGGATAGATACTAAATTCTAATGTGTAATCAGTGCCTGTTTCAATGTTGATTTTTTCAAGTAATTGTGCAAACACGCTACCCTGCCTTTGGTATATCATATCTCCTTTTATAACTTCCGAAAATAGTTGAAATTCTGTATTTGAATTTATTAGCCAAATCCTTAATTCAATTATATTTCCTTCAGTAAATCCGTTTGATACATCTTTATCTGAAGCTGATGCTTTAATGCTTACAATATTTTTATCTATATTGGATTCTTGCAATTTAACAGCACCAATACAATTATTACCCTCATAAGCCGCAATTTCATCGCCTGCAAATAAATTCAATTCATTTAGTCCTGTAAGATTAATGTTCATATGGCCAAACCCATTGCCAATATAGATTGGTTTAAAAAAAGCTGTTTCTGATTCATCCATCAAAATTAATCCCGATTTATCATAGTCTGAAAATATGGGTATCTGTCCTTGCCTGTTAACCTGTATCAGATAACCTTCTCCGGATTTAAAATCCCCAATTCCGTTTATCCAACCAATGCTTTCCCAATATTCAATGGAGTTACCTTTTTCATCCTGAACTTTTTCCAGAATTCCTGCTATCTATTAAATGGATCAATAATTTCCATCGCATCTACATTTCCTTTATAAGGGAATGAAATTATATTCCACCCTTCATTAAGTAGAATATTCATTGGTAATATAACAGGCTCTCCTGTAATTTCCAGAACACATGAAGACTGAACCCGGATTTGATAACCTTCAGATTCCTCCATTTCTCCGATATTATTGAGCCATCCACTGTTTTCTTCCTGATAGGTATTTCCATTTTCATCCTGAACCTCGATTAATTGGTTTTGATGTTGGAGGTTTTCAAGTACATCCTCAAAATTTGATGGTGATGGAACTAAATAAGAGGAAAAAATATTCCAACCTTTTTCAAGATTTATGCTTTGCGTATAAGATTGAATTACATTTAAGTTTATAGTCACTGTACTATCACAGCCAGTTACCGAAAACAAATTTATTTGATAAATACCGGAAGTTGTCCAACCATTATAATTACTTCCTGAAGCAATAGAAATATCCTCGATTTTTTGATATTTGGGATTAACAGTAAGGTTTAATGATATAATTGAATCACATTCCTGAATTGATTTAAATATTTCTGAATACTCACCGCTAACAAAAAGCTTTTGATCGCCTAACATAAAAGTATCTCCTTCGCAAATTGTGGCATCCTGCCTTATATTGTAAGATGGATGAACAGACAAATTTGTTGTTATGATACTGTCTGCACCTGATGCAGAAGATAATTCTCGTTCTAACATTCTGGAATACTCACCTGTTTCTGACCATCCCATATAGCTTTCACCATCACAAATTGAAACAAATTCGAGTGCTGTATATTTGTTTAATAACTTATTTATAGAATAATATAAGTCGCCTATTGTCTTTTCATCTAAAGCAAAATTGTAAATACGCACTTCATCCATATCACCTTTAAAATATAAGGTGTCGTTCTGGATTATTTTAGTTCCAAGATATAAATTGTTCCAAAATCCCGGAATTATATTACCTGTAGCTTCTATTCTTGAAATGACTTTATTGTCGAGGTAAATTATTTTTTCAGATCCATTATATGTTACCGCCAAATGGTGCCAGTTCCCATCCCATAATTCAGTTACATTCTTTACCATGAAGATGGAATTTGAGGTTCCGTTTGTAATGAATGCAATACTGGCTGAGTCAGCATTAATGGATAGTTCAAATGTGTTATTAAATAGTCCCCCATGTGTAATTATCGGAAGATCGAAATTGTTGATTACGGGTTTAATCCAGGCACTTAGACTAATTTGATCTTTTATATTCTCCGAATAACTGGCTCCCAAATCCACATATCCATTACCTTTAAAAGTCAGTCCGTTGATTAACACTCCTTTATTTCTTTCGATTTCTCCAATAATACCTCCATCATAAATACTATGCGAATCAGTAATAATAAAACCTGAATCTTCATCAAAAAGATATTCCGAATGTATTAATGACAAATCAGGAAAAGTTACTAAGATAGTATCTGATACCGGCCCAGTGATATAGTTGGATGAATCCAGCATCCATGCATAAAGTATAACCTGCCCATCATGAGAAGTATGATAATAAATTGGAACGGAACTTTCCCAAATACTGTCATTTACATCCGGAATATCAGGTGTTTCTGTTAGCAAATAGCCTTTAATACTCCGGTTTTCGATGACAGAGAAAGTATCTATTGGGATGTAGAATGACTCAATGGTTGAAGGTATCGAAAAAGAAATAAATTCAGGCGGAGACGAATCAGCCGCCTCAATATTTACTGTTATTTTTGCACTATCAGATAATGAATTAGCCGAATTATCTTTTACAAGTAATTGCAATTCAACTGATAAATCCGTTATCGTATAGAAATCATTTTGCACATATAATTTACCGGTAACAGAATCAATGGAAAACCAACCCATTTCATTCCCTTTATTAATAGAATAATTTAACACCTGACTTGTATCAGCATCATAGGCAAAAACCTGTCCAACCGAATCATTTGAAAATTTAGGTGATTTAATATTGAAGGATTGGTCGGGAATAACCGGCTTTTGATTAATTTTTTCAAAGTTTTTACCGATAAGGATTTTGGAGGTATAAGGTTGCAGTGTAAATGAGTCGGAAAGGGTATTGCCAGCTATATCTTTAAAAGTTGAACCACCCAAATCGAAGGTCTTGACCTGTTTAGTATTATTATATATAAGTTGTATTTCATTCCCGGATGTAATTAATACAGGTGAGATTTTCGAATGGATGTCTTGTTTTGAATAAGATTGCCATTCACTTAATGATTTATAATCTCTTACTGGTTTTGCATGTGTTTATCATAATACCAAATTATGCCTTTTTTATTAATTGGTCTGTCCAAAATATTATAGTCAGATGTTATTCCACTTATTACACTTTCAGCATCGTATAAATGATAAACAAACTGATTTGAATTTTTTACAATCACAGTATTATAGGTAACTGAAACATTCGAAATAAATTCATTTGCATAATCTCATACCTTCTCATACAATTAAAAATATTATTGTTGTTTATATCCACATTATGGTTTCCATTAACTCGAATACCTACTGCTAACGGAGCTTCAACTGTATTATGATGAACCTCAATCCCATTTGAATATAAATCTAAATATATACCTCCATCTATCGTTATATCATGTCCTGGTTCAAATACGGTAGAATCATTGATAACAATATTATATGTCAGCATCAGTTCCAGAATATGTATGTGTTAGGACACATTATATGTATAAATTCCACCTCCATCGTGATTTATCTGACAGAAATTTCTAACATAGTTATATTGAACTGTTACATTATCTCCTAAAAACTCAATACCCCTATATCCTGTATTTTCAACAGTATTGTATTGTATAATAGAACCGGAACCCTTTGCTGTTATTCCATATCATTATCTGTGAGGCATTTGAGCCTCCACGAACTGAAAAAATAGGTCTGGATGCTCCATATATCATTCCTATATTATTGATAGTATTATTGCTAATGGTTGCATTTGTAAATTTAGCAGGTAACCCAATTGCTCCATCATTTGCTCCATCAAAAACACAATTTGCCACTGTTAAAAACTCACTTGGATTTGAAGTGCCATAAACACCAAATGCTCCGGAATAATAAAAATTACAATCTCTCTATTGTAATATTATCGGATTGTGCAACTGATATTGCCTTTTCATTTGCACCTGTAAATTCAATATTTTTAAACGTTATATAATCTTACATTTGATAAATCCGCCAATATTCGATGTGGTAGAAACTTTAACATCTGTTGGCTTACTTGTACTATAAATACTAATTTTTTTTGTTGACGGATTATAGTACCATTCGTTTTGTTGATCTAAAGTCCTTATGTCGTTCTGAATTATAAATTTCAAATTATCGTCTCCAATAGAAAAACTTTCCGGCTGTTTGAATGTCAATGTACCACCTGATTGTGCTGTAATAGAACATCTTCTTGTGTTCCAATTACTACTGTTAAATGCCAGTTCCGCACCTGTCCAGTTTGGTGTACCATTTAGGTTATTGCTTGTTATATGATAGTTGTCAGAATGACTTTGAAAATAATAGTATCCGGAATTTGGAGTTCTGCCCATCGGAGTATTTACACCATTTATTACAACCATATTACAAGTTGATAGGGTCGATACAGCGTTGGTGCTTTCCCATATATTACCACCTTTATCCGTCCAATCATTCACAGTTGTGAATCCTGAAATAACAGGATCATTGCCGGAACCATAAGCGCCATATACAATTGGAGTGTTAGCCCTACCCGAAAAATTGACATGAATTGTACCAGTCCAGATATCTCCTCGTTTAAATAAAACCTGGTCGCCTGGTTTTAGCAAAGTATTGTTTAATTTGTGCAATGTCTGCCAGGATAAACTATCACTCGTGCCTGGATTATTATCATTTCCTGAATTACTAATGTAATATGTAGTAGCAAATAGGCTTAAATTTGAGCAAACAATTAATATTATTGTTAGTCCTGTCAGGATATGGTATTTTATTGCTTTCTGTTTCAATTTTATGTGAAATAATTCACTTAGTAAGATAGGTATTATAAATGTAAAAATAACAACGATTTATTCACATTTAGGGTTTATATTTAACAAAGGCTGTCCATTTTTTATTTTTGGACAGCCTCGTTTAATAAGCTTAAATAGTATCCCGGTTAAATTTTAATTGATAATCACTTTTTTAGTTTCACAATCAGTTCCAGTATATGTTTTCAAAAAGTAGATACCAGAAGGGATTGATTGGACATCAAAAGTTTCATAGTCGGCAATTGCTCTTCTTCTTTCAATTTGCTTGCCCGTCATATCGGTTAAAATAATTTCAGTATTTATTTGTGGTAAATCGGAGAACTTTACGGTTAAGACTGTAGTTGCCGGATTTGGATATACTTCGATGTTTGCTTTATCGAATTTGTTCGAAATAGCCGTTACCTGTTTATTTAGATCGATAAATACACTTGATAATTTTTGAAACGATAACGTTCCCTCAACAATATATGGCACTGATTCATATTCACTGTTTAAAAGCGAATTCCAATATTTGATAATTACTTCATTTCCTTCAATGAAACCATTTATCATTCCATTATCCGATGCTGAAGTTGGAATACTGATGACATTATTCAGGATATCTTCATTGGAAATTTTAATAAGCTCCGACACAGGTTGCACCATCAAAAACTGCAATCTCATCTCCTGCATTTAAATCAGATTCACTTATGCCCAGTATATTAATATTCATATGACAAAAACCGTTTTCAATATAATCAGGTTCATAGTGTTGTGTTTTCGCATATTTTGGTGTAATAACACTGGTTTTTTCATTGGAATTTTTAATGTGTATGGTTGCATCGGAATTTACAAGCACTTTATAGCCTTCGCCTGATTCCAGATTTCCGATTTTATTTACCCATCCGCGGTTACGCCAGAATTCTATTGAAAATCCCTTTTCATTTAGTACTTTATCCAAAATACCTTTGTCGATTAGCGGCTGAAATATTTGCATTGCGTCGATTGTTCCATCATATGGGAATGAAATAATATTCCAACCTTTCTTAAGATAAATATCTACAGGTAATTCGATTGGACGGCCCGTAATTGCAAGCATACAATTCGAATTTACCTGAATTTCATATCCTTCCGTTAATTCCAAATCACCTATATTATTGGCCCATCCGGCGCTACTTTTAATGCTCTCGAAAGTATTGCCGTTTTCATCCTGGGCCATTAAAAGATCGCCCTGTTGTATTAATTGTTCCAAAACTTTGTCCATGCCTGGTTCTTGTGGTACTACGCTTGACGAAAATATATTCCAGCCTTTTTTTAGATTTATAAATTGGGTGATATTATCGGTTACAGATTGGTTTGAATCGACATGTAAAATAGTAGTTATTATGCTGTCGCATCCATAAACCGAAGTTAAGTTTCTTTGATATTCACCAGCTTCAGTCCAACCCATATAATCATCTCCTTCATAAATTGTAAGCTCTTCAACTTTATAAAATGTTGGATTGACGGTTAAATTTGTTATGACGATACTATCAGTATTATTTTTTGATTTTAAGAGTCGTTCATAAACTCCGGATTCCGACCAATTGTAATAAGAGCTTCCTTCGCAAATGCCTATATCTTCATAGGTTGTATCACGTTTGGCAACAGACATTTGTTTTGCGACAGACAAATAAGTTATAACAATGCTATCGCATCCAAAGACAGAAGTTAGGGTTCTTTGATATTCTCCTGATTGTGACCATCCAAAATAGTCTTCACCGTACTTAATGATAATTTCTTCGGTAACATTATAAGTTGGATTTACATATAAATTGGTTGTTACGATACTATCAGCTCCGGATGCGGCTACCAGTGTCCTTTGGTAAACTCCCTCAGTAGCCCAGCCTTCATAAGTATATCCATCACAGATTGAAATTGTTTCTTCGCTGAACAAGGGATCCAGAGCAATAATAACCTGGCTGCTGCCAGCCGATGAAATATTACCAGCCTCGTCTTTTACCCATGCATAAAGTGTTTTTGTTCCTGGCGAATCGAACGTATACAATAAAGGTGAGCTGCTTGTCCATCCCGAATCGCCAATGCTGGGAGTAATTGCGGTTTCACTTAATTTGTAACCTGCAACGGCTTTATTGTCAGACGCTGTAAAGCTACTGATTGTAATATTTAATGAAGACGAACTATCAGGGATTGCAAATGCCGTAATTTCAGGTTTTGTAACATCGGGAAGTATAATGGTAACCTGGTCGCTCATACTTGCTGAAATATTGCCGGCTGCATCTTTTGCCCACGCATATAATGTATTTGTTCCTTCCGATTTAAAAGTGTATGAAGTGGGTATACTACTGCTCCAATCTGAATCATCAGCACCAGGAACTATAGCAGATTCGGTAATTTTATATCCTGCTATAGCCTTATCATCTGTAACTGTAAAGCTATTGATAGTAACATATAATGAATTAGAAGTATCAGGAATAGAGAATGCAGTAACTACAGGATTTGTAATATCAGGAAGTATAATAGTAACCTGGTCGCTTCATACTTGCTGAAATATTGCCAGCTTCATCTTTTGCCCAGGCATATAATGTTTTTATTCCTTCCGATTCAAAAGCATATGAAATTGGTACATTACTGCTCCAACCAGAGTCTTCTGCATCTGGAGCTACTGATGATTCAGTAATGATATATCCGGAAATCGCTTTATTATCGTCAGCCAAAAGGCTATTTACCGGTACGATAAATGAATAACAGGTATCAGGAATTAAGAAAGACAGAACCGAAGGTATAGTTATATCAGGTAACGAAATTATAACATTGTCGCTCAAGCCTGATGAAATATTGCCAGCATCATCTTTAGCCCATGCATAGAGCGTTTTGGTTTCCTTCGGTAGCAAAAGCATATGAAGAAGGGGCGCTACTTGTCCATCCGGCATCGCCGGCACCTGGAGCTGTTGCTGTTTCAGTAAGTTTATAACCTGTAACAACAATGTCATCTGTTGCTGTAAAACCGGAAACAGGAACAGTAAGTGAGGAAAAAGTTTCCGGGATAGAGAAAGAAGAAATAACGGGTGGAGTAATATCAACAGGAGATACAGTAGCAGTTTTTATAAGGATTTTGGAGGTAAATGGTTGCAGGGTAAGTGAATTGGAAACGGTATTGCCCTCAATGTCTTTGAAAGTCGAATTCCCCAGATTAAAGCTCTTGGCCTGTTTGGTATTATTATATACAAGCTGTAAATCATTCTCCGATGTTATTGGTACAGGAGAGGTTTTCGAATTGATGTCATGTTTTGAATAAGATTGCCATTCGCTTAATGATTTATAATCTCTTACTGGGTAGCGTTTGAATCATAATACCAAATTATGCTGTCATTATCAATCGGTCTGCCTAAAATATTATAGTCAGATGTTATTCCACTTATTACGCTTTCGGCATCAAACAAATGATAAACATACTGATTTGAATTTTTTACAATCACATTATTATAGGTAACTGAAACATTTGAAGTAAATTCCCTTGCAAATCTAATGCCTTCTGAACAGTTAAAAATATTATTGTTATGTATGTTCATATTGTGGTTTCCGTTAATCTAATTCCCACTGCTAACGGAGCTTCAACTGTATTATGATGAACCTCTATCCCATTTGAATATACATCTAAATAAATTCCCGCATCAATAGTTATATTATGTCCCGGTTCAAATACAGTAGAACCATTGATAACAATATTATATTTAACAACCGTTCCGGAATAAGTAGTATTATGCTCCCATTATATGTATAAATTCCACCTCCATCATGATTTATCTGACAGAAATTTTTAATATAATTGTATTGAACGGTTACATTATTTCCTAAAAATTCAATACCCCTATATCCTGTATTATCAATAGTATTGTATTCTATAATAGAACCTGAACCTTTTGCTGTTATTCCATCATAACTACTGTGAGTTATTTGAACCGCCTGCAACAGTATAATAGGTCTGTGTTGCTCCATAAATCATTCCTATATTAGTAATTGTATTATTACTTATAGTTGCATTTGTAAATGTCGTGTTATACCAATTGCCCCATCATTTGATTCATTAAAAACACAATTTGCAACTGTTAAATTATCGCTTGTATTGATTCGTCCCATAAACACCAATTGCTCCTGAATAATAAAAATCACAATTATCTATTGTAACATTGTCAGCATTTTGCAATTGATATTGACTTATCATTTGAACCTGTAAATTCAATATTTTTAAAAGTCATATAGTCTTTACTTGATAATAGTTACCAAATATGCAACTTGTAGAAACTTTAACATCTGTTGGTTCACTTGTACTATAAATACTAATTTTTTTTGTTGACGGATTATAGTACCATTCATTTTGTTGATCTAAAGTTCTTATATCATTCTGAATGATAAATTTCAAATCATCTCTGCTGAATAGAAAAACTTTCTGGCTGTGTAAATGTCAATGTACCGCCTGATTGTGCTGTAATAGGGCATCTTTTTGTTTCCAATTATTGCTGTTAAAAGCCAGTTCTGCACCAGTCCAGTTTGGAGTTCCTGTTAAGTCACTGACTTGTTATATGATAGTTATCAGAATGGCTTTGAAAATAATAGTATCCTGAATTTGGGGTCTCTGCCCATCGGAGTATTTACACCATTTATGACAACCATGTTACAAGTTGATAGTGTCGATACAGCATTGGTGCTTTCCCAGATATTACCCCCTTTATTTGTCCATGCTGTTACGGAAGTAAATCCCGTGATAATTGGTTTAGCTCCCGTTCCATACGCTCCATATACAATCGGGCTAACAGATGAACCCGATGCTTTCACGGTAAGAGTACCGTACCATTCATCTCCACTTTTAAATAAAATCTGATCTCCCGGTTTAGGTATGAAACTATTCACTTTTTCCAGTGTTTTCCAGGCCTGGCCTGTACTTGTACCTGAATTAGCGTCGTTTCCCGTAGTAGAACTGATATAATAGACAGTTGCACTGGCAGGTAAGATAAATACAGCGAGTGCTAAAGCTAATAGGAACTTGCTGACTTTTTTAGTAGCAAAAAGATTTCCTGATGACCGACTGCATTTGTATAGTGCAGTTTTTGGCCAAATTACATGTAAAATGTAATCAATTAAAAGCGTCCTTTTCATTTTAAAATGCGATTTAATGGTTTGTAAACTCACCGCAAATATAAAATGTAAGGTTGCCGGAAATGTCGGTTTTCATGCTGAAAACCGGGGTGAATATTACTGATAATTTTCAGTTAATTTCCTGATTAAATGATTTGTAAAAATTTAGAAGAGAATCAGGAATTGAAACCAATTAATAGTTTTTCTACAGCAATATTGTAATGAACAAATGTCTCTTGTCGCAGACAAATTTATATGCTCTGTAACAATAAACATAAAATCCGGGCATCATACCCTGTTACATTTTAATTGCAAGCCTTACATTTGCCCAGATATAAATCATGTAGAAAAAGATGATGAACCTGCTGTTATGAGATAATCAGGCTATTTTGGTTAAATGGGTTTATAATGCTTTTTAACCAATGGGTTTGTAAAACCTATATAATCTATAACAGAAAATCTGCATTGAAAAATAAGCTGATTTTTAGAATGTAGATATAAATAAACAAAACGTTAAAAATTTTAGAGATAAAAGCGTCATCTTAATCTCAGTTTTATACATGGGTTTGTTATTAGCAAAGGTAAATACTTATTTTGTTTTTCAAATAATTATGTGTAATACAGAATCAATCTAATTAAACATAAATAGCTGATAAATATGTCAAATTTTTTGCATATGACAACATTTAGCGAAAAATCAAGGAATTTAAGTTTCGTGCAAAGTAGGGCATAAGTATTATTTATATCTCGATTTTTTTGCAAACAACCTTAATAGAAAGTTAAATGTAAAATGTGCATGTAGAAAATTTGATTATCAAATGTCATGAGTATGTGTGAAAGAATAAAATATATTGAGAGCTTTTGTCCCAATTTGGGGATTGCTTTAGTTAAGCTCACTTCTTAGTGTGCTGATTTATAATAATAAATGTTAGTGGAATGCTTTATGGTAATAAAGTATTAAACATGTTTGAAAATATTTAAAAATAGAATAATTCAAATTAGTTAAATTTTTTGTGAAATACTTTTATTATACATTATATGTAAAATTCGACATGGCAATGTAGTTTTCTAATAGAAATGGACTTTATAAATAGCAAAAATTTTCGTAAATTTTCAGAAGCATAAAAAATAGTGAGGATTTCCTAAATTTCAATTCTGTATTATGATAAAAGAACGCGAACCAGCCCTGGAAAGAATTAGTGTCACTATTCAAATAATGTGGACACTAATTTGCTACTATTTTGTATCGTGGAGCTCAGGGATAGTAACGATAAATAATTTTTCTGAAACAAGGGAACATTTAATAATTGCAATTCTAATTGTACCTGTGTGGTTTTGGTTATTGGAATCGTTTGAAATGGGAACTATGGCAAGGATGCAAAAGTATCTGAATATTATAAAAAAATATGCTCTGATTACTGTGCTCGGATCCTTCGCCATTTTCTTTTTTGTGCAGATATTAGATTACCAAACATTAATGGGAAATTTCATTCTTAAATTTACTATTCTTAATTTTTTCGTTCTTTCTTTTCAAAAGATTATAGGTAGAATGGTTTTGCGGTATTTTCGACGCAGAGGATTTAATACAAGAATGATTTTGATAATAGCTGACGATTCAACCATTTCCTTTATCAATCAAATAATCGAATATGATGATTGGGGTTATAGGATATGGGGTATTATTACTGATTCGGCTTTAGTTAAAGATGAGTTTGGCGATAAATATCCAATTTATCCTGAAAGTGAAAATTTTGCGAAATTAATTGATGAGAAAATCATTGATGAAGTATTTTTTTGTAAGCACGATTTTGATACTTATAATATTAAAAGATTAATTGAAGAATGCAAAGAAATAGGGGTAAGCTTTCACCTTCATAATAAGGTACTTTCGTTTGGAGATTTAGCACCGAAAATTTCATTCCTTAACAGACATCTTTTTCTGTCATTTAGAAATACACCTGAGAATTATATCGCACTTCAAATAAAAAAGACATTCGATTTTTTCATGAGCATCATTATTTTAACATTTATTTCCCCTGTTATGCTAATGATTGCCTTATTAATTAAGTTGGAGGATGGAGGGCCTGTATTTTTTAAACAAATCAGGGTAGGAAGGCATGGTAGATTATTTAAATGTCTTAAATTCAGGACTATGGTTATAAATGCTGAAGATATGAAGGCAAAACTCATGTCGCTAAACGAACAAGATGGACCGGTTTTTAAAATGAGAAACGATCCAAGGGTTACCAGAATTGGAAGATTCCTTCGCAAAACTTCACTTGATGAATTGCCTCAATTTATAAACGTTGTAATTGGTGATATGTCAATTGTTGGTCCAAGGCCACCTGTGCCATCCGAAGTGAAACAGTACAATCGAAGTATATCAAGGCGATTAAGTATTAATCCCGGAATAACATGCATCTGGCAGGTTTCAGGCCGCAATAATATTCCATTTGATAAATGGATGGAAATGGATATGCAATATATTGATAACTGGTCGTTAACACTTGATTTTATTATTATATTAAAGACCATTAAAGTAATTTTCAGGAGCGATGGTCAGTAAACTGTTATCTTCGAATGCTAAAGATGCTCTTATAAACAATTATATGTTTTGTTTTTAATAAATTCTCTCACAGATTAGATTCCTAAATTAAATACATCCAAAAGTTCAGCATTAGAAAAGGGAAACGAACATTGTTTGTTGAAGAAAATAGTATAAATAAATTTGCTTTATCCAATCTTTATAAAAATATTGCAAAATGATTATTGCAGTTGATTTTGACGGAACGATTGTGAAGCACAAATATCCAAAGATTGGGAAGGAGATTCCCTTTGCCATAAAAACATTACAGCTTTTACAACAAAAGGGACATAAACTTATACTTTGGACACACCGCTATGGAAAAGAGTTGGATGAAGCCGTAAAATTCTGTGAAAAAAAAGGGCTGACTTTTTATGCAGTAAATAGTAATTTCGAAGGCGAAGAATTTGATAATACTTTTAGCAGAAAAATTTATGCTGATGTTTATGTAGACGATAGGAATTTAATGGGTTTACCTGATTGGGGTAAAATTTACGAACTCATAAATGAAAAAGATAAAGAATACAAATAAATATTTTTTTGCACGTATTTATTAACAATTACGAAAGAAAAAAAATGACAAAAAAAACAGCGCTTATAACCGGAATTACCGGTCAGGATGGAGCTTACTTAGCAGAATACCTTATAAAGAAAGATTATATAGTCCATGGAATTAAGCGTAGGGCTTCAATGTTTAATACGGAACGAATTGATCATATTTATCAGGATCCTCATGTGGATAACAGAAATTTAATTCTACATTATGGAGATATGACAGATAGCATGAATCTAACACGAATTATTCAGGAAGTTCAACCCGATGAAATATACAATCTGGCTGCCATGAGTCACGTAAAAGTGAGCTTCGATACGCCGGAATATACAGCAAATGCTGATGGGGTTGGAACACTTCGTTTACTGGAAGCCGTTCGCTTACTTAATTTGATTGATAAAACACGTATATATCAGGCATCTACTTCGGAACTTTATGGCATGGTACAGGAAGTACCACAATCGGAAAAAACACCTTTTTATCCAAGATCGCCTTATGGAGTTGCCAAACTATATGCTTATTGGATTACGGTTAATTATCGTGAAGCCTATAAAATGCATGCGTCAAATGGAATATTATTTAATCACGAATCGCCAATTAGAGGCGAAACTTTCGTAACGCGTAAGATTACACGTGCAATTAGCAGAATAGCTTTAGGAATGCAGCAATCTCTTTTCGTTGGAAATCTTTCTTCTCAACGAGACTGGGGACATGCCAAAGATTATATTAGAGCGATGTATCTGGTACTTCAGCAGGATCAGCCAGATGATTATGTAATTGCAACAGGCATTACAACATCGATTCGTGATTTTATAAAAAAAGCTGCCGAAGAAATAGGCCTGGAAATGACATTTGTTGGGCTGGAATCAAATGAAAAAGGATATTTGACAGCCGTGAATGATAAGATTTTTTCGGAGAAAGTTGGTGATAAATATCTTGAGCAAATAAAGAAACGAGTACAGGATCCTTCTTCCCGTTCGGGTAATGATGATCCATTGGTTATGGTTGATCCACAATATTTCAGGCCTACCGAGGTGGAACTTCTAATTGGAGATGCAACAAAAGCAAAGCAGAAATTGGGTTGGATTCCAAAATTCGATTTAAATGGATTAATTTCTGATATGATGCGATCGGATATAAAATTAATGCAAAAGGACGCTTATCTTAGTGAAGGGGGTTACAGAACACTAAACTATTTTGAGTAAGAAGACTTATTATTACACACGTATAAATTCTCCATTTTTTTATTGGCAACTATAAGACAAAATGATAAATAAGAACTCAAAAATATATGTTGCAGGTCACAGAGGTTTAGTAGGATCTGCGATTTGGAAAAACCTTAAATATAAGGGTTACGGAAATCTTACAGGCAAAACAATAAACGAACTAAATTTAATGGATTCGGCTGCCGTAGATAACTTTTTCAAGTTAGAAAAGCCGGAATATGTTTTCCTCGCTGCAGCTAAAGTTGGGGGAATTGTTGCTAATAATACCTATCGTGGCCAGTTTATCTACGAAAACCTAATGATTCAGAATAATATCATTCATCACTCTTATAAGTATAATGTAAAAAAATTATTGTTTTTAGGAAGTACATGCATATATCCAGGAAATGCCCCACAACCTATGCCGGAAGATAGTCTGTTGACCAGCCCTTTAGAATATACAAATGAACCTTATGCAATTGCAAAAATTGCAGGAATAAAGATGTGTGAAAGTTATAATATTCAATACGGGACAAACTTCCTTTCGGTAATGCCTACTAATTTATATGGGCCACATGATAACTACGACCTGGAGAAATCACATGTTCTACCTGCGTTAATACGAAAGATTTATCTTGGTAAATGCATAGAAACCAACAATTGGGAGGCGATCAGGAAAGATTTAAATAAAAGACCAGTGGAAGGCATCGATGGTTCGGCTGATATCGATCAAATTAAAACCATATTGTCAAAATATGGAATTAGTTTTCAGAAGAACAGTGAATCAGGCAGTATTAATGTTACTGTAGAAATATGGGGAACAGGTAGGCCATTACGTGAATTTTTATGGAGCGAGGAACTGGCGGATGCGTGTGTTTATTTAATGGAAAAAATTGATTTTAGTGATTTGGTTAAACAAGATCAAAAGGAAATAAGAAACACACATATAAACATCGGCACAGGCAAAGAAATAAGTATACGTGATCTCGCATATTTAATCAAAGATAAAATTGGTTATAATGGTGAACTCTATTTTAATACTGAAAAACCAGATGGAACATTGCGTAAACTTACTGATGTTTCAAAATTGCATGAGTTAGGGTGGCATCACAACATTGAAATCGAAGAAGGTATTTCAAAGATGTACAACTGGTATATTGAAAATTAAAGAATTTCTAATTTTGTTTGGAGTAATTCCAAATAAAATATTTGCGTAAACTTTTTGAAATCACTTCCAGTTGTGAGATTTACCTTTTGATATTACGAATTTATATGCAAATATAAATTGGGTTTGAACGAAAGTTGGAGATTGATTTAATTTTATTTCATGGGCACTCTAAAAAAATCAGTCATTAAAATGAGTTTTCTCAGGTAATTAAGGTAATTGTGTAAATAAACATAGAAAATCACATTTTTTATTTTTTAGAGACATAATCCCATATTGGAAAAATTATAGGAAACATGCTCAGTTTCTATATAACGATTTGGTAATCTGAAAGAATCTTTCGTATTTTGAGTCACTTTATATCGATATTTACAAATACTTAATTAATATAGATTAATCTGTCAACTGGCGTGATTTTATTATTTACAAATACATTGTCAATATGAAGACGAAGATATTTATCATATTGATCGCAGGATTTTTCATATTACTTATATGGATTTTCATTAATAATAAAGAGAAGCGGAGCTTAATAAAGACGAAGATTCTCCCTGTTTTCTTTTTGGGAAGTTTTATATTGCTTTCAGGGATTCTCATTACGGCCGGTATAATAATTTACAAAATAAGAAATTCTTATTCGGAAAAAATAATTGACGAATCCAGAACTGTTTATATAAAAAGGACAGGTGACAGATTCCAACTTATCCGAAACGGAAAACCTTTTTATATTAAAGGAGCTGCCGGGGATTCCCATTTTTATGAACTTAAGGAAATGGGTGGAAATACTATTAGATTATATGATACAATTAATCTACAAAATAATTTAGATGAAGCCCAAAAGTATGGTTTAGCAGTTATAGTAGATATTCCTATTCCGGCATTTAATTATAATATCACAACAACTGAAGAAGAAGATTTGATAGCTAAACGCAAAATAAAAGATTTAATTAATAAATACAAAAATCATAAAGCACTTCTAATATGGAATTTAGGAAATGAAATAAATTATCCAAAATTTAACTGGAAAGATATCTTACGAAAGAGCTTAGTAAAGAAACATTTTATTCAAAATTTTAATGATATAATTAATTTAATACACGCTGAAGATTTAAATCATCCAATATCAACTACGACCTGGAATGTAGACATAAAACAGTTTGCAAGTTTAAAGTTATATTCTCCCGGAATAGATTTAATATCTTTTAATACTTTCGGGGATCTTAAAAACTTTCTTGATAGATTAAAAAGTTGGTCTCGATTATTTCACGAATCTCCTTATTATATTAGTGAGTTCAGCTCTGATGGCTGGTGGTATTCAGAATCCGAGATCACATCTTGGATGTCACCAATCGAACAAACCAGTTCAAAGAAGGCTGAACAAATTAGTTCACGATATAACTTGATGACAGATTATGAAAATTGTCTCGGTTCATTACTTTTTTTCTGGGGAAATAAGTATGAATGCACCGACACCTGGTTTAGTTTGTTCAAAGATGAGTACAAATCTGAAGTACTACTGGAACTGGAGTATCTTTGGGGTAAAACCAGGAAACGATCAAATTTTATTGGATTAGAGTATATGTTAGTAGATGGCAAGGGAGCTTTCGATAATATCATTTTCACCTCTAATGAATTTAAAGAATCGGAATTGAGATTCGATGGTGTAGATAATGATAGTATTGAAATCAGATGGGAAGTATATCCAGACGTTTGGTTTCATGGTTGGAATGAAGAAAAATATAATACAGGGATTTTAAAGTCTCCGGAGCCCATAAATTGTTTTGTGAAAACAAATAAGAAAAAAGCAACTTTCATTACTCCGGATAAAGAAGGCCCATATAGAATTTCAGCTTATGTTTTCGATAGCCGGGGATTTTTTGCCACGGCAAGTACACCATTTTATGTTTTAAATCCTAAATGAATAAAGCGAAGTTACTTAAGGCACCAGCAAAGAAAGAAAAATTGACGATTAGGCTTTTAATCGTGTTCGGATTATTAAGCATTATCAATTTTTTTTATTGGTTCTTAAAACCTGAATTTGTCGACAATTATTTTTTATATTACTTATTAATCGGTCCGCTCGTTTTTGATAGTTTACGAATCATATATATATGGTATCATTACTGGGATATATCAGTCCCTGAAAAACCTAAACTAACAAAATACCCAACAGTAGATGTGCTTACTACATATTTTCCGGGCGAACCATATGAAATGATTACGGAGACGCTTTTAGCTATTCAAGAAATAAAATATCCACACACCACTTATTTATGTGACGAAGCTAATGATGATTTTTTAAAGACATTTTGTAAAGAACAAGGGATTAAACACGTAACAAGAAACAATAGAATTAATGCAAAAGCAGGTAATATAAATAACGCGTTATTGCAGGCTTCCGGCGAAATATGCCTTATTCTCGACCCTGATCATGTTCCTAAAACTAATTTCTTAGATGAAATTATTCCTTATTTCGAAGATGAAAAAATTGGCTTCGTACAATCAGTTCAGTCCTACTATAACATTAAAGAATCTTTGGTGGCAAAAGGTGCGGCTGAACATACATTTCATTTTTACGGACCAATAATGATGACAATGAACTCTTATGGTACAGTAAATGCCATAGGAGCAAATTGTGTATTCAGGCGTAAGGCGCTTGATTCAATTGGAGGGCATGCTCCGGGATTATCAGAAGACATGCATACTGCAATGCGATTATATGATAAAGGATGGAAATCAGTATACGTACCTGGAATTTCCACTAAAGGATTGGTTCCGGCTTCACTTACTTCATATTACAAGCAACAACTTAAATGGTCGCGAGGTACTTTGGAATTGCTGGTTTCAGTATATCCTAAATTATTTAGAAATTTAACCTGGAGACAAAAAATTCATTTTGGGGTTTTACCATTATATTACCTTTCGGGTGTTTTTTATCTCATTAGTTTTTTGATACCCATATTTTCATTGTTTTTTGCAACAATGCCGTGGCAGGGGAATATTATTAAATTCGGACTTATATTCGCTCCCTTATTTATCTGTATATTAGCCATTCGGTTT
The DNA here is from genome assembly GCA_963821855.1 of uncultured Prolixibacteraceae bacterium. GTDB lineage: Bacteria > Bacteroidota > Bacteroidia > Bacteroidales > Prolixibacteraceae > Draconibacterium. Next base: position 22,190 of record CAWGFJ010000009.1, read on the forward strand.
TATATACAACGCTGGATAATAGATAAAAGTGAAAGAGGTACCCACCTTTTAGGGGGAATACTTTTAGCATGTACCTGGTGGGTATATATCATTGGCTTTCTCTATACTGTTGTTCGAAAAAAAGTTCCCTATTTGCCAACGCCAAAGGAAGACAAAGATCTTACCAGTTGGAAAATATTAGTTCCGAATCTTCTGGTGGCTATAGTTTCAATCGTAGCTGTGATTTACGGACTATCTATTGATTTTACCCCATTTTCAATTTTTATGTCGGGATTTGCTTTGATAAATGCATCATTTATGTTTTTCACAATTGTGTTTGCATATCAAAAACAAAAACCCGTTAGTTTTGGTTTTGATATCAATTCAACAAAAAAATCAGTTATAAGCACATTCCAAAATTTAGCATATGGTGTATGGCATAAAATAGCGCTTCCTGCAGTAGCCATTATTCTTCTTTTATTGGCGGGTTTTCATTATAAAACAGAATATTTAAAGTGGGGAGGTGTAAAATCTGAAATTCATGATAAAAATGTAATTAATTACATTGGTGTTTTTACTCCACAAGTTAACAACGGAATTAGTAGCCTAAAAAATGTGAAAGCAGTTTCTAATCAGATTGGTGAAAAATTTGATATTGTATCCATGTATATAGCATGGGAAAAGACTATAGATACTAACTTTCCCAAACTTTTACTGGATTCAGTTTATTTGCAAAATTCAATTCCTATGATAACTTGGGAACCATGGTTAACTGCTTTCGATAACGAATTGAATGGAAAGCATGTTTACGATCTTATTAATGAGGGATATTTCGATAATTATATTTTAGATTTTGCTGAAAAGCTAAAAAATCTTCAACGACCAGTTTTTCTAAGGTTTGCTCATGAATTCGACAATCCTTTTTATCCATGGTTTGTAGAAGGTGATAATGCACCGTTAAAATTTAAAGACGCCTGGATTCATACTTATGAAATTTTTAAAAGAACTAATGCAGAAAATGTGATTTGGATATGGAATCCCTGGAAATCAACCAACGCAAAGTCATTTTATCCCGGAAAGGAATATGTTGACTGGATAGGAGTTAACATACTTAATTACGGACGATATAACGACGATAAGCAATGGCATGATTTTAAAAGTTTATATGAACCATTTCATGAGCAATTCATAAATCTTCCTACAACTCCTGTGATAATTTCTGAATTTGGATCATTAAATGCTGCAGAGAATCAAAAAGACTGGATTGAGAATGCTTTTTCATCTATCGAAAATGATTTTAAGGAAATTAAGTCGGTTATTTATTTTAATAGCAAAGTCGATAACAATTGGCCGGCCGGGCTACAAAAAGATGAAAATCTCGATTGGACCGTTTCTGAATCCCAACTAATAAAGAACTCATTTAGGAATAAGGATGTACCAGATTACGTATTTTCCTCGCTGTCAAATTTATATCAGCAAAAAATATTAAGCTCAGATGAAGAGAAAGAAATTTTAACCAATATTAAAGGAATAAATCTCAAGATTGGACAGGACTGGAGAAAGGACTATCGCGTGTTAGACAGGAGGAAGTTACTATCGGACCTCAGTAAAATTAAGCGTTTGGGCATTAATACTATAAAATTTCCAGGTAATACTATTTATAGTTATAATGTTTTAAACATAGCAAAAGAGCTGGGATTAAAAGTCTCCTATGGATTCTGGATCCCTGCATACCTCGATTTTATTAATGATACTACAGAAGCGGAAAAGCTTAGAAAAAATATTCTACAGAAAGTACAGAAAAATTGTCGCTATGATCAAATTAAGTCATGGAATATTCAAAATGATGTACTTTATAATGAAAAAGATTTTTATCACAAACCGGAACTTCTATTTCAAAACCAAGCTTATATTAAATGGTTGAAAAAGCTGGTTGAAGAAATAAATCAGATTGATTCAGTAAGGCCGGTTATTATCGATCTTGAAATAAATAAACAATCTGCTTTTTATGCCAATTTAATCGAAGAAAATATTAATGGTAACATTGTGTTAGGTCTGGTGGTAAAAGATCAAAGAAATCTTGAATCCAACATTGAAAATTTTGAAAAAGCCGAAAGGAAATATCTTTTTAGCCAAATAGACGTTAATAATCTGGTTCAACCTGAGATTTTTGACAAGAAAGGATCATTTTTTATAACGGCATGGCAAGATGTTCATGAAAGCAATAAACTTACTTTTAATGGATTAACGGACAGAAAAGGACGATTTAGATCCGAATATTATACATTACTTGATGCTGTTAAAGACACTAATCTTACGGTCTCCAAACATATATTCAGGGCAATTAAACCTGCTGTTCCTTTGTATGGAGGTCATAGATATGACTATTATGCAATGGGTTATGATAGTGACGCTGGATGGAAATATGGTGAAGTGATAAAAAATGTCAATTTCGAGTGGTCCCTGATTAAATGTGATAAATACGGACATCTGCTTGCTATTAAGGATGTTGGCAATGGAGCTAAATTATCTCTGGAAATTCCCGAAGAGCCAGAATATTATAAACTACTTTTAACCGCTATCAACAACGACACTATTTATACATCAATTACTGCATTAAAAACTCCAATTATTTCGGATCCTAAGATTGATAATTAGAATCAAATTTTGTTCACCAACTCTTTCAGAATGTTTAAGTTGAAATAATCAGACGTGGTTTTAACAATCGTTGTAACATTTCAGTCCATAATATTAAATAATAAAGAATTTAATCTTCGTTAACTTCCTATTTTTGCAGCCTCGTTGACTAAATACTAAATTTGCCTTCACAGTTATAGGACTTCAATAAAATAAAATATAGAATTATGGGAAAAATAGCTGATAATGTTAAGCCGGGTGTAGTTACAGGATCCGATTTACAATATATTTTTAAAGTAGCCAAAGAAAATAATTTTGCGATTCCTGCAGTAAACGTAGTTGGCTCGTCTTCAGTAAATGCTGTTATGGAAGCCGCTGAAAAAGCAAATGCTCCGGTAATGATTCAGTTTTCCAACGGTGGTGCCGTATTTAATGCAGGCAAAGGATTAAAAATGGAAGGACAGCAAGCTGCTATTTTAGGTGCAATTGCAGGCGCTAAACATATTCATACATTGGCAGAAGCTTATGGCGTTTATGTAGTATTTACATACAGATCATGCTGCAAAAAAATTACTGCCATGGATTGACGGCTTGTTGGATGCAAGTGAAAAACATTTTGAAGAAACCGGTAAACCTTTATTCAGCTCACATATGCTCGATCTTTCGGAAGAACCGCTGGAAGAAAACATTGAGATCAGTAAAAAATACCTTGAGCGAATGAGCAAAATGGGTATGACACTGGAAATTGAATTGGGTATTACCGGTGGTGAAGAAGATGGTGTTGATAATTCCGGTGTTGATTCATCTCAAACTTTATACTCAGCCCGAAGAAGTTTGCTATGCATACGAAGAGTTGAGCAAGATTTCGCCAAATTTTACCATAGCCGCATCATTTCGGAAATGTGCATGGTGTTTACAAACCAGGAAATGTAAAACTCACTCCAAAAATTCTTGATAATTCACAAAAATATATCGTTGAGAAATTAGGTTTGAACGATAAATTACCTGTTAATTTTGTATTCCACGGCGGTTCGGGTTCTTCACACGAAGAAATTCGTGAGGCAATTCAATACGGTGTAATTAAAATGAATATTGATACCGATACTCAGTGGGCATACTGGGATGGCGTTCGTAAATTTGAAGCAGCTAATCATGATTATTTGCAAGCACAGATTGGTAACCCGGAAGGGGAAGAAAAACCGAACAAAAAATTCTACGATCCACGTGTTTGGGTTAGAAAAGGCGAAGAATCGCTGATTGCCCGTTTACAGGTGGCTTTCGATGATTTAAATGCCATCAACAGCATCTAAATAAAAATGATTGAAAAAAAACCGTCGTCAGATTTTCTGAGGCGGTTTTTTTATGCTGATGATCGGAGCTATTTGCTCAAATCCTTTATCCTTATATTTTTGAATTTCAATTCCGAGCCATGTCCCAAAAATCCGATATATCCTTTATCCCGTTTCAAGCCCGGGATGGTCTTTGCCATCGAGAGTTCCGTTTTTGCTGGCTTCTTTAATATCGCCATCTAGAATAGTCGTTCCGTTTAAGAATCACTTTAACTCTGGAGCCTTTTACAATTACTTCCTCCGAATTCCAGTCACCTACCTGATTTAAAAAACCACGTTTTGCCGGAATAACACCATAAACCGAACCATGATATTGATATTCATGCAGGTTGGCATAAATAGGAGCGGTGTTATCCAGAATCTGCAATTTCCATTCCAACATATGCAGCATCGCCTTCCAGAGGCGCACGAATTCCTAGACCATTGTTGGCTCCCGGAGTTAACTGAAAATCGAATCGGAAATATAAAATCACTATATTCTTTTTCGGTATAAATGTTACCATGGCCACCACGTTCCGGATTTACAACCATTTCTCCATTTTCCGCATAATAATCGGTTTTATTGCCTTGCCAGCCATCCAGATTTTTCCCGTTAAAAAGCGAAACAAAACCATCGGCAATTTCTTCATCGGTCAATCCAATATGCTCCGTATTGATTTCCCGCACATAAATATCTCTGAAAGCTAGTTCATTCCCGTGTGCCTGTAATTCAATTGTTCCATTTTCAAAAATCGGGATACTGCGATCCCAGTAATTATCCATGCGAACATTGTCGACCACGAGTTCGCCATTCAGATATACAGTTACATTTTCACCAATCATGGTAATTCGGAATGTATTCCAATCATCAATAGGATTATCAGCCACTTTTAACGGGTCGCGAATATTGTCTGTATTATTATTGTATAAACCTCCGGAACCAACCTGCGCACCAACTTCAACACGCGAAGTATCCCAAATTTGCACTTGTGGTGTTCCGCGAAGATAAATTCCGCTATCGCCTTCCTTCGATATTTTCCAGTCAACAATCATATCAAAATCTTTGTATTTTTTTACTGAAACAAGGTTGGCTCCGTGACCGTTAAAAATAATCTGGTTATCCCTGACACTCCAGTTTTCAACCATTTTTTTGTTGGCTTCTTCCTGTGCTTTCGCTTGTTCTTTTTCGCTCAGTTTTGCAATTTTAATAGGATTGCCATCCAACAACATTCCTTGCCAGCCATCCAGATTTTTGCCGTTAAACATGGAAACAAAACCTTTGTCATTTGGCATTTTTTCGAGATAATTTTTGATGTTGATTTTGTCGTAATCACTTTCATCACCCGAAATAATTTCAGCTACCCTGGTTAAGAAGCTTTCTTACTATTTCTCCTGAAAATCCATTGTTGTTATCGGAACCGGGAAACGCAATTTTCATAATAGCCCGTGCAGTATTTTGTTGTAGATCCTCATTGTCAAGAAATTGTTCCAGGTAAACCAGCGAAAGGAATGTTTTCAGATTTCCAATGGAATTGATAACCACAGTTTTTTCCTGCGTTAGATACTGCAAAAGGCATAACTTTTCGGTATTGAAGCAAGTTTCTGATCGTCAGGAATTTCGGCTGAACTCACCAGCCGTATAAAACTGGCAAATGCTTTTTCCCTGAAATTACTGTTTGTCTGGCATATTTCAAACAGTGTTTTTCGACGCTGCATAATCTTTCCAGTTGGTTAGCGCTTCGAAAGCAGTTTCCTTTGATTTTTCCAGTTGAAGTTGTTAAAATAATCCGCAACTGTTTCAAGCGCATATCGTCCACCAATTTCAGGCAAGAATAGCAATAATTCGATCTTTTTTATCAGTTGAACTTTTCAATGCATGACAGAATCTTGCCTGTTTCGCTCTTTTTCTTCTTCAACACCTTGTGCTGCAGCTACAACAGCCAGTTTGCACTTGTGATCTATTTCGGAATCATCATTTGCCGAAAGTAAAAGCTGAATAAGATCATCCAGATCTTTTTCAGTTGATATTCTTTTTAAAGCATTAAATGCTGCATTTTTTTACATCTGCGATACCCGAAGTTGGTATACGCAATAAATTTCATCGAAATATTCCGAACCGGATTTTGCAGCAACCAAATCGATAAATGCTGCTTTTGTTGATCCTGAAGTTTTTTCCATTTGCTCAGCTACCGGAGCAAGATGTTGTTGATCGAGCAAGTTGAAGAAGTGCTTTTTTTGTTGCTTCAATATCTTTTCCTTCGGCAAGATGTGCAATTAATATTGGTGTTGCTCTCGTCCCTTGTAATTTTACCAATGCAGATATCGATTCTTCTCTCACAGTTTGCAGATGGAGAATTCAGATTTTCGTTGATAAAATTAACCGCAAAAATATCTCCTTTTCTGCCTAGCATATCAATAATTTCAGCTTTTATTTCATCCGGAGAAGTTTTTGCTTTTTCAATCCAGGCGCGGGTGGCGGCAATATCATCCATTTTTTCAGCGAGATTTAAAACTGAATAACGAAAGGTTTATTATTGCTGTCCACTGCTTTTAATAATAAGTGGCAAAGCTTCAGAGCCAAAATATTTAGTGTAAATGGCCAATGCTTTTGAATAATTATGCAAGTTTTTCATCCGATTGATTCGCTTTAAAAATGGCTTTACAAGCTTTTTTACAGAGTGCAGTCTGATTTTCTTCTCCCAGGCGATTTGCATAATTTAAAAATGCTTCTGCCGCATCGGTCGGTTCGTAAGCAAAATCAACATTTTTAGCTGCTTTATACAGAATTTTATAAGAATTTGCATCTCCAATATTTGCAAGTGCTGCAAGCGTGCTTTTTTCAGCGCCTGATTTTTGGCATTCAACAAAATCTGTAATTTGATTTACAGCGGGCTTATACTGTAGAACTCCCAATGCTCTTATCAATGTGGTTTTTGAAGCATCATCTTCTACATTTGGCAAAGCTTCAGCTAAAGCCTGCGCCGCTTTTTCCGAACCGATGGAAGTTAGCGTTTGTGTTACGGGTTCAACTAAATCTGTATCGGTTAGATATTTTTTTGTTGCATCAACGGTTTTATCGCTGCCAACCAGATTTAACTGGTTCAGCAGAAAAGTTTTTACTTCAACATCTGAATGCGATTCCAGAGCTGCCAAAAGCTGTGTCTTCAACAAAAACTTTTGCATCTTTCTTTCCCAAAATCACTGGCATATCGCGCCAGACTGTTTATGGCAAAACGAACGGCAGTGTCGTCACCGGTTCCAGGAGGGACAAGAAGTTCTGAGAATTTTTAAAACCTTCTGGTCCAAGTTCAACGATTTCAGCCATAACCCGATCGCGATGAACCAAATCTTTTGTTGGCATTTGTGCCAGAATATCGGCAACTTTGGTGTCAAGTGTTCTGTCTATCCTGCGCCGAGTGTACTTAAAAATGCCATCTAAAAACAGGAGAATAGCAAATAGTTGAAATATATTTTTTTTCATTATTTCTTAATCCTTATATCAGTTAATCCTTCATCATTTAAATCGTCCATGGTGCCCGCATCGGTTGATTAATCATTTTGTTTGCGCCTTCATCGTCAATAAATTCAAGCTGATCAGGATCAAAATGAAGTGTTCTTCCAAGCCGCACAGCAACAATTCCAGGTTTACCAGAGTTGCTGATCGGAAACCGTTTATTTCATTCAATGCAAATTTTTTACGTGATTTCACCGATTCAGAAAATACAGAAATTTGTGGTTCAGGATCGGGCAATGTTTCCAGGAATTTATGAAGATTTGGAATATCGGATTTAAATCCACGGAAAATTTTACCATTTGGTCCTTCAATGTAGGCGGCATCTTTATCGCGGTTTTCACCATCTAGAATAATCTGGCAACCATCGGCATAAGTATATGTTATTCTCCTCCACGAACCTACTGCATCGTAATGTTGCTGTGGCGCATCCACTTCAATTTTTACCGGGCTTGTGTCGTCTTTGCCCAACATATACTGAACAGGATCAAGGTAATGTTGCCCCATATCGCCAAGTCCGCCACCATCATAATCCCAGTAACCACGGAATTTGGCGTGAACACGTTCCGGATTGTAAGGTTTGTATGGAGCCGGACCTAGCCAAAAATCGTAATCGAGATTATCCGGAACAGGCAACGGTTTCAGATTGTATTCCCCACTCCAGTAAAATTTCCAGTCGTAGCCGGTAATACCGCTCACTGTAACTTTTAACGGCCAACCAAGAATTCCGCTGTCAATTATTTTCTTCAATGGTTTTACATCGGTTCCCAATCCATAAAAGGTATCTTTAAACCGGAACCAGGTATTCAACCGAAACATTCTTCCATGCGCATTAACTGCTTCAACTACTTTTTTCCCTTCGCCAATGGTGCGTGTCATTGGTTTTTCGCACCAGATGTCTTTTCCGGCTTTGGCTGCTTCAACAGCCATTAGTCCATGCCAGTGCGGCGGTGTGGCAATATGTACAATATCAACTTCCGGTAGCTGGCAAACCTCCCTGAAATCATGGAATTTTTTTACTTCATAATCGATCAGACTTTGTGCCAAGTGCTAAATGTTCGGTATCGACATCGCAAATGGCAACAACACGTGTTCCTTCGTACGGAATATGACCGCGGCCCATTCCACCAACACCAATAATAGCTTTTGTTAACTGGTCGGAAGGTGGAATAAAACCATTTCCACCCAAAACATGGCGCGGAATAATGGTAAAACCGGCTCCTGCAACCACTGCACTTTTCAGAAATTTTCTTCTTGATGATTGATTTTTTTCACTCATAGAATGTTATATTTTTAGTTGGTATACCTACTGAAAATTTTAAATGAAATCCAATTCATTTCACAATTAATTCCAAAGATAAAATTTACTTCTTAAAAAAATATAAAACTTTTAGTTGAAGTACCAATGGAATATTGACAAAATCGTTAATGAAATGTTGAAAAATAAAGTTTTGTTCATTAGCCTGAAAACAGTTCATTCTCTTATCTTTAAAATATTTCAAAAATCAAGTCAACTTCAACAAATCATGAAAAATATTCCTGTAATTACTGTTTCCGGAAAATCGCTTGCTGAAACTTACGAATCAGCGCTTATCAACCTTTACGAAAACGGAACACGTTTTAAAACACAATACGATAAGCCAGGCGATCCCTTAAGTATCGATTGCACCATGAACATAACCATTGAGGAACCGGAAACGGACCCAATGATTCACATGGCTTTCCCCGGAGGAATTGACGATTTAAAGGAATATGTTCTGGAACTAAAAGGGTATAAAGACCACTGGGTAAAAAATATTAACGACGAAAAAGATACCCGCTGGGAATATACTTATCATGGGCGTATAAAAAATTACGGCGTTTGGAAAGAAATTCAGAATGGCAAATCGCTGGAAGTTGGCCCGTTTAAAGTTGACCAGATTGAAAGTGTTATTAATAAACTTTCGGCTCAGCCTTTTACACGCCAGGCACAAATGATAACCTGGATGCCAAACCTCGATAACGAATGTTATGATCCGCCTTGCCTGCAATCACTTTGGTACAGAATTCTTGAAGACGAAGATGGCGTTTACTGGCTCAACTGCAATATCCGGTTCCGAAGTAATGATGCCTGGGGTGCAAGTTTTATGAATATGTTCGGTTTCATTCAGTTTAATAAGGAAGTGATTGCGGCCGGAGTAGCTGAAAAAACCGGTAAAACCGTTCAACTTGGACGTTTAAACTGGCAAGCCGATTCATATCATATTTACGGAAAAGACATTCAGGCAGCTAAAGAAAGATTATTCGACCGGGTAGGCGAGATGCCACTCGAAGAACGAACAATGCCTTTTAACGATCCGTTTATCCGCGATATGTACGACCAGGCCGAATCTGTAGTAATTGAGAAGATAAAAGTATTTGATGAAAGACATTAATTTCTCCGGCGATTCTTAAAATTCTCAGGTTGAGAATAATTTATTTATGTTAATAAAATAACGACAAAAGTTATAATCGATTTAAACGGAAAAGGCTATATTAGCATATCGAAAATACCAAACTTTAAAAACATGAAAAAAATTATTTCTATTCTATTTTTGTTAATGGTTTTTGTAGCAGTAAAACAAGCAAACGCGTCAATGTATTCCATTGACGATCAGTCAATCGACAAATTATTTGCAACAGCAACTGAAACAAGCATGATTTCAGTAAACGCCTTTGAGATGGGAGCTCTTCCATCAAATATTCCGACTATGGCAATGGCCCAGGAAAAGGATGCTATTATTGCAATAGTGCTCGACTTTTTTGTTGGTGGCCTTGGAATTCATCGTTTGTATTTAGGAACCGAAACATTAACCTGGGTTGGCTATATTTTAACCTGCGGCGGTATTTTTGGGGTTGTTCCGTTAATCGACTTTGTTGTTTTAATAATTAACAACGACGATATTAGTCAGTATATCGACAATCCCAAATTTTTCATGTGGCAGTAAGATATGCTAAAAAAATAAGGAGTGTCTGTTTTTAAATAAGCAGACACTTTTTTTTACCTTTCAGGATGAAAAAAGCAGGTGTCTTCATATTTTTATTATTTCAATTTTTTACGTCCGGCAATTATTTGCATGCTCAATCGGGTGGATATATTTCACTGAAACAACAAACTGAAATTCTTGAGAACAGAAATAAACTTACTACTGAAGTCGATTTATTTCTGGATAACAACCGATTGATTCTAACCAAGTATTATCATTCATCGCCCGATTTTATTATAATTTCAAATGCACTTGGCGAGATTAAAACATATTATCCGGGGAAAAATGAAGTTGATTATAAGCAAATCGCCGAAATGTCATCCAAAAGGAATTTGATCTATTATTTTGCCAATAACATAACCGATCACTTAGGATTGGCAGATGATGGATTTACACTTGAATCGAATGCGTTTGAAGGGCAGTATTATGTGACTATCTGGAAATCGCCATCGATTTTATGCGGAATTGAAAATGTAAAAATGGTTTTCGATAATGGTTCGCCAATTTATGCTGAATACCAGGCAAATGAAGATAAAGTTCTGAAAAAGATTTATTATACCAATTATAGCGACTTTACACGTTTCAGGCTGCCCATGAAGATAATTGAAATAAGTTATAAGCCGACCGGCGATTCCATTATCAGCAGAACAGTTTTTTCTGATGTAAAAATTTCATCTTCGGCCAATAATTCGTATTTTGATTTTAAAATTCCTGATGATGCGAAACCGGTTCATACAAACAAAAGCAAATAAATTTCAACTTCTTATCATCGCTTTTCTTCTGTTTTCAATGGAAGGATTTTCGCAGAAGATAGATTTACAGAGCGATTTAATGCTTGCGGATTCTGTAAAAACTGCGCAAAATTCAATGATAGGAAAACGAGATTATATTTTTAAGAATGAGCCTAAAACGTTTAAAAACAGTAATCCGGTAAGTTTAATTTACGGAGGTACATTGTTTGTTTATCAGAATATTTTGTCGCAGCATTTTTCTGCAAGTTGTCTTATACAATCCCAGTTGCTCCGATTTTAGCAAATACGCAATTAGAGAATATGGATTTTTAAAAGGCACGCTTCTTTCATTCGATCGGTTAGGCCGATGTAACCGGATTGCAGCTACCGATCTCAATCCAAAAGAAATAGACCCAAAAACGTTCCGGTTTAACGATTCAGTAAATAATTATAAATGAGGTATCTTGTCGTTATTATTTTGCTTCTGATTGTCGAATCGGGTTTTGCTCAGAATAACAACGAAATTCCGTTTATCCGATATTTAATCGATAAAGGATATTATCAGGAGGCAATCTTCCTGATGGAAAAAGACACTTTCAACTACAAAAAATTACAACGCGATTCGCTGAATTACTATAAGGGCTGGGCGTATTATACACTAAAAAATTTGGGTGAATCAACGCTTTCGTTAGTGAAAGTGGGAAAAGAATCGCCGTTTTACAGAAAGTCATATTTTTTTGCAGGTTATAATCAGATTTATCTCGGAAAGTATGATGAAGCGCGCGATATCTTTCGGGAAATGAATATTTCGGATGAACCCTATTTATCGCTTCTGAATTTTGAAATAAGTGGTGTGGAAATGCTCGAAGGCAATTTTGAAACGGCGGAGGATATATTAAAGAATGTAAACAGGGAAAATGCGACGCTAAATATGCAAGCCAGCACACTTGAAGATATTGAAAAAGAACTTAAAAACCACCGTTCCAAATCGCCTGTTCTGGCCGGAATGATGTCTGCAATTGTTCCTGGTTCCGGGAAAATTTACCTCGGCAAAACCGGGGCAGGAATTGCATCGATGATTAGTACAATTGGTTTTGGCCTGATAACCTGGGAAAATTACCGAAAGGCCGGACCAACAAATGCGAAAACAATTATTTTCGGAAGTATTTTTGCCTTTAATTATGTTTCAAATATATATGGTTCAGTTATTTCTGTAAAAGTTATGGAGAATGAGTTTAAGAATTCGTTACACAATCAAATATTATTTCAGCTTCATATTCCTTTGCGGAACTTCTTTGATTAGTCGTTCCGAAACAACGAAATGTGAGAGTCTGTATGCATCGGGGCAATATTTTGAGGCTTCGATTGAATACGAACGTCTCATTTTTCAGGCAGAAGATCAATCGAAGCTGAATTATTACAAATACAAAAAAGCCCTGTGTTACAAAAAAATGGGGGAATTTAATCGCGCAATTGAAGAACTTCAACCCATTTATTTTTCAACTCCTGATGATTCGTTATTCCGGTTTGTATGCTACGAACAAGCGCTTTGCCACTATTTAACCGGAGAGCCTGCGCGGGCTTTGTGGAAAATCGATGAGTTTTTTCACCGAAGTTCCGACAGCGCATCTTTTCATTATTTTATGCCCGTAAAAATTCTTGCCTTAAACGAAACTTATCAGTGGGATGAAGCCAAAAACAGCTTTCTGGAATTTGTAAGAATGCAGGACTTTTCTGAAGAAGAAAAAGCAAAACTGGAACAAGAGGTTAACAAGCTTTACGATAAGAAACACCGGCCTCGTATAAAATCGGTTAAAAAGGCAGAAAACTGGTCGCGCTTTATCCCTGGTGCAGGACAAATTTATGCTGGCAAAGGCGGAGAAGGAATCGTAAATTTTTTGATTAATGCATCGGTGCTTGCATTTGCCGGATACCAGGCATACAACGGATTTTATATCACAGGATATCTCGCTGGCCTCGGATTCTTTAATAAAACCTATCACGGAGGAATGAAGCGTGCAGGCGTTCTGGCACAACAAAAAAATAAAAAACAGTTGGTTAATTTTAACCGCGAAATTAATGCTGAAATTCTTTCTGAATTTAAACTTAAATAGAATTCAGACTTGTTATTCGGGATTTGTTTATATCCGGGTAATTTTTGTAAATCAAACTTCTTCCCGTTATCCTGACTTCAAAGGTCAAATTGTCTTTTCCAAAGCTCACTTTCCTGCTTAAAAATATGTTCTTCCAACACTCCGACCTCTAATTCCAGGTCATTTTGGCATATTTCCAAAGGTTTGACCCATCTTTCCAACTTAAAACTACGTCTTACCAACACTGTGGCCCATCATTCCAAGCCATTATGGCATATTTCCAGCTTCAGAATGCATCTTTCCCGGGGAAAGCAATATCTTTTCGTGTGTTGAACAGGTTAATTCAAGGAAAAAGAGAGATTTCGTTTCATTTATCTACGGATTCTTCCTGTTTAGTCGTAGATCTGATTGAACTTCTCTTTCAGAATGACCTTTACCTCTTCCATCGGAATTTCTTTCCCCAATTCCTGCTGAATGGAAGTTACCGAGGATGAATTAAAACCGCAGGGATTGATGTAATTGTAATAGCGCATATCCGTATTAACATTAAATGCAAACCCATGCATGGTAACATAACGGCTTACACGAACGCCAATGGCACAAATTTTTCGTGCTCGCACTTTATGTTCTGCCTGAAGCCACACACCGGTTGCTCCTTCTTTTCTTCCGCCTTCCAATCCGTATTCGGCAATTGTTGCAATAATGGCATCTTCCATTTTTTCAATGTATTCCCGAACACCAATTTTGTAGTGTTCAAGGTCGATAATCGGGTAACCCACAATTTGTCCGGGGCCATGATAGGTGATATCGCCACCGCGGTTGATTTTGTAATAGGTTGCATCAATTTTTTTCAGGAAATCGGCATTGGCAAGCAGGTTTTTTTCATCGCCGCTTTTCCCGAGCGTATAAACATGCGGATGCTCAACAAGAATGAAATAGTTTTTCGATGAAGGTTTCCCTGAAGTACGTTTTTCGCTGACAACATCAGCCAGCAAACTTTCCTGGGTTTCCCAGCACTCCTTGTAATCCTTTAACCCTAAATCGATATAATTGAAATCAGCCACACTTTGAACTTTACACTTTGAACTCAAACTCTGAACTCTGAACTCTGAACCCATGACGCTTATGGTCAGGGCGGGCTCTAAACTAACTACGCATTTACATGCTCTTCCGCCCTGTACGAACTTCTTACCAAGGGCGAACTTTCAACAAACTTAAATCCCTTTTTACGGCCTGTTTTTCCATATTCATAAAACCGTTCCGGGGTAATGTATTCCACCACAGGCATGTGCGTTGCAGTAGGCGCAAGATACTGCCCAATGGTCATCACCTTACAACCTGCTTCAAGCAGATCGTCCATAGTTTGCAGAATTTCTTCGTGTGTTTCACCTAAGCCAAGCATGATTCCTGACTTGGCAATTTTGTAATTTTCTGCCACATATTTTATTACATCCAGGCTACGGCGGTATTTCGAGGCAAAACGAACAAATGGAGTCAATCGTTCAACGGTTTCAACATTGTGCGAAATTACATCGGGACCTGCATCGATTATCTGTTGTATCAGTTCATGTTTTCCCCTGAAGTCGGGAATTAATACTTCAATTTTAGTTTCAGGATTTACCCGTTTTACCTCACGGATTGTCCTGGCCCAGATTCCTGCGCCCTGGTCATCCAAATCATCACGGTCGACAGAAGTGATAACACAATGCTTAACACCCATAATCCTAACAGAGTCAGCCAGTTTTTCAGGTTCTTCCAAATCAGGGGCAAATGGCATTCCATGAGGCACCGCACAAAACTTACAACGCCGGGTGCAAATATTCCCCAGAATCATAAATGTAGCTGTTCCACGGTTCCAGCATTCGCCTATATTCGGACAGTTACCGCTTGTGCATATAGTATGTAGTCCGTGTTCATTTACCAGGTTTTTTACCTTCGAATAGCTTTCGCCTTTTGGCATTGTCATCTTCAACCATCGTGGCAATCTTTGCCTTTCCATCAACTCATGAGCCATATCAAAAATATTTTGTGCAAAAGTAAGTTATAATGCTAAAACTTAAAAGCTAAAGATAAAAAGTTCCCAAAGAACTATTCTTAGCCACAGAGTGTTATTTTTGTAACTTATTCAAAATTTAATGAAGTACATTCTTTTTACAATCGCATTGTTTCTCGGATTGAACTGTGTTTGGAGCCAGCAAAATCAGAGTACGCTTCAAACCCAAATGAGTTTGGCTATTACCTATTACAATGCAAAGGATTATGAAAAAGCTATGCCGCTTCTTTATGGCGTGTACGAAATTTCGAAAAACGAATCCTATTTCAGGTATTATATCGATTGCCTGTTGAATATGGAACGATATGCTGAAGCTGAGCAGCAAATTCAGCAGGAGATTAAAAAACAAAAACCTGAAAAGCCCGAGTTTTATGTGCATTGGGGACATGTTCTTAAAGTGGAGGATAAGTTGGATGAAGCAAACAGCAAATTTAGTAAGGCGATAGATTTGATTCCGCCAAACCGGATTAATTACCTGATTACCGCAAATGCATTTATTGGCTGGGGCGAATATGAATTTGCAAAACAAACATATTTAAAAGCCAAACAGGTGCTTGCGCCTGAACCATTTAGCTACGAACTGGCAAGAATTTATCTTTATTTGCGCGATTATGAAAACATGATGGAGGAATATCTTAATCTGTTAAGAGAAAATGAAGATCAGCTATCGCGGGTGCAAAGCAGCTTGTCATCGGCCATGCGGTTGGATATTGATGACGATCTTCGTAATCAATTCCGCACACAGGTTTTAAAACGAATTCAGGCTGAACCGGACGTAATTGGATATAACCGCTTATTAATCTGGTTTTTCCTTCAGGAGAAAAAGTTTGCCAGCGCATTGCGTCAGTCGGTTGCGCTTGACAGAAGAACGGGTAACGAGGATATTCAAATTGTGCAGCTTGGAAATATGGCTTTGAATAACAAAAATTATGATGACGCTCAAAAAGCCTTTGAATATTTAATGGCAAAAGGCGAGGATAATCCGTTTTACAGGCAGGCATTTGCATTATAAAATCCATGCTTCCTATTTACGGTATACCAACGAATTTTCAAACGATAAAGCAGAAAGGCGAACAACTGGCGGTTGATTTTAAGTGAAGGCCTGGGCTACCTGGGAATTACAGTGGCAACACTTAAATCTTCTTCAGGAAAATGCGCATTTACTTGCGTTTTATCTGAGTAAAACCGAAGAGGCTATAGCTTTACTGGATAAAGGATTAGCAATTCCGCGCTTAAAGCCGGAACAATCGGGTTTACTGAAAACCGAAAAGGCTGATATTTATGTTTATGCCAACGATCCGTGGGAAGCAACTTTAATATATTCGCAGGTTATTGAAGAAAACAAAACCAATTCGCTTGGTGATGATGTGAAGTTGAAAAAAGCGCGTCTGAGTTATTACATGGGAAATTTCGAATGGGCAAAAGCACAACTCGATGTGTTAAAAGCAAGTACTTCAAAACTTATTGCCAACGATGCCATGGAGCTTTCGTTATTAATTGGCAACAATTTAAATTTGGATACAACTGCAGTTCCACTTACCATGTTTGCAAAAGCAGATCTTCTGTTTTTTCAAAATAAAAATAATGAGGCGATGACCATTTTGGATGGCTTAATGAAAACCTATCCTTACAATACTTTGATCGACGATATTCTTTACCGAAAAGCAAAAATCGAAATCGAAAATCAGGATTATACACTGGCAGCCGAACATCTGAAGAAAATTGTGGATGATTTTAGTTATGATTTATTGGGCGACGATGCATTATATATGTTAGCTGGGCTGTACAATAATAATTTAAGCGAAAAGGAAAAGGCAAGAGATTTATACAAACAGATGCTGACTCAACATCCGGGCAGCATTTATATCGAAGAATCGAGACAAAAATTCAGGGAACTATTGGAGGCTTATCCAGAGAAGAACAATGACCAGGAATTAAAAGAAGAATTATAAACGGATGGCATGAAATTAAATGAACTCGAGTAATAAAGCCTATCTGTATGCCTCTGTCGCTGTTTTTTTCTGGTCCACTGTTGCCACGGCATTTAAAATTGCCCTTCGCGAATTCGATTTTATTCAGCTTATTTTTTATGCTTCCGGAGTTACAGTAGTTTTATTATTTTTTGTGTTACTGGCGCAAAAAAAACTTTCACTCTTATTCAAACAAAGCAAAAGGCAATGGCTGTACACGCTGCTGATGGGTGCATTCAACCCGTTACTTTATTACCTGGTTTTGTTTAAAGCTTATTCGTTGCTGCCGGCACAGGTTGCCCAACCACTGAATATGATTTGGCCTATTACGTTGGCCTTGCTTTCTGTTCCGCTGTTAAACCAGAAAATAAGCTGGATAAGCATTCTTGCATTATTCGTAAGTTTTATCGGCGTATTTTTTATTTCATCGCAGGGAGGTGCCAATGGGTATAAAAATACGAATGCTTTTGGTGTTTTTCTGGCTGTCGGCAGTTCAATTCTCTGGTCGTTGTACTGGATTTTTAATGTCCGCGATAAACGTGATGAAGTTATTAAGCTCTTTCTGAATTTTCTGGCTGGCTTTATTTTCCTGATTCCTGTTGTTATTCTGTTTTCCGATTTTAAGATTCAATTTGGGACATCGTTTGCTGCTGTTGTTTATTCAGGAATTTTTGAAGTAGGTATCACCTATGTTTTATGGCTAAAAGCGATGAACCTGACCACCACCAATGCCAAAATCGGCAACCTCGTTTTTTTCGCGCCGTTTCTTTCCCTTGTTTTTATTCATTTTGTTTTGAAAGAAACCATTTACATCACTACTTTTATAGGATTGATTTTTATTGTTACAGGCGTTCTGGTGCAGCAAATCGATAGGAAAGAGAAGGTGAGTAATGAGAGTTGAGTACCGAGTATCCGGCATCGTGTCAATTGTGTTTGATTTGAACGTCATGCTGAATTTATTTCAGCATCTTAATTTAAACAAAAGATTCCGAATCCGTCAGCTGACGGACGGAATGACGATGTGACATTTTGAAGTTGACGCGATTGCAGACAATTTAATCTCAATACTCAATACTAAAATCTAACATACTAATTACATGAATGTAAAACCGCTCAGAATTTTAGGAATCGACCCTGGAACCAATGTTACGGGTTATGGTTTGGTGGAAATTCGCAATAAAAAACCGGTCATTCTGCACATGGGAAATATTAAACCCGGCAGGTATTCCGACCATTATCAGCGCTTAAAGCATTTACACGAAAGAGCCTTGCATTTGGTAAAAGAATATCAGCCTGATGTGATGGCGCTTGAAGCACCATTTTATGGCAAAAATGTTCAGTCGATGTTAAAGTTAGGTCGCGGCCAGGGAGTGATAATGGCAGCCGCATTAACAAGTTCGATTCCTATTTTTGAGTATGCCCCGCTTTTGGTAAAACAGGCGATAACCGGAATGGGACGTGCATCCAAAGAGCAGGTGGCTTATTTTCTACAAAAAGTATATAATTTAAAAGACCTTGATTTAGGCCTGGATGCTTCGGATGCAGTGGCTGTTGCCATTTGTCATTTTATCCAGCAGGGGAAACCCGAAAAATCGAAGGAATTCAAAAACTGGGGTGAATTCATTAAAAAGAATCCCGGGAAAGTTATTTGAAAGAAATCATTAAAGTCTCGTCTCTAATAATCTAACAATCTAAAAAAATGAAACGCCGCACCTTTTTTAAAACTACAGCAGTAAGTGGTTCACTAATCGCAGTTTCCGGTTTGTCTGCCTGCACAACCGAAACACCAAAAGAATCTAAAACTGATTTTTCATCTTTCGATTTAAATGAAATTACAGTAAATGAATTGCAGCAGATGATGAAATCGGGGAAACTGACTTCGGCGGAAATTTGTCAGAAATATCTCGACAGAATAAAAGAAGTCGATCCGGTTTTAAAGGCGGTTATCGAATTAAATCCGGATGCATTGGATATTGCACAGCAAATGGATGAGGAAAGAAAAAATGACAAGATTCGCGGTCCTTTGCACGGTATTCCTGTAATGATTAAAGATAACATCGATACCGGCGACAAAATGATGACCACGGCCGGCTCGCTTGCCTTGAAAGGAAATGTGACGGTAAAAGACGCCTTCATTGTAAAAAAGCTTCGGGATGCCGGCGCTGTATTATTGGGGAAAACCAACCTGAGCGAATGGGCCAACTTCCGTTCCGAAACTTCGTCGAGTGGGTGGAGCGGACGAGGAGGACAAGTCCGCAATCCGTATTGTTTAGATAGAAGTCCGTGTGGTTCAAGTGCCGGAACAGGAGCGGCAGTTGCGGCAAATTTATGTACAATTGGAATTGGAACCGAAACAAATGGTTCGATAGTCTGTCCATCAGGAATTAACGGAATTGTTGGAATAAAACCTACACTCGGAATGTGGAGCAGAAAAGGAATTATTCCGATTGCTCACAGCCAGGATACAGCCGGGCCAATGGCAAGAACGGTAAAAGATGCAGCAATTCTTTTAGGAGCCATCGCAGAATTCGATCCCAACGACGCTGAAACACATATTGAAGAAGGAGAGATTTTTAATGATTATACCCAATTTCTGGATAAGGATGGTTTAAAAGGAATGCGTATTGGGATTGCCTCGCAAATGATCGGGTTTAATTCAAAAGTAGATGAACTTTTCAAACAGGCGGTTGATGTGATGAAGGCAGGTGGAGCTGAAATCATTGAAAAAGTGGAATTTGAAAACAACAGGAAATGGGGAAACCCATCGTACCAGGTTTTGTTGTACGAGTTTAAAGCCGACCTGAATAAATATCTACAGGAACATGCTTCAGCGCCCGTAAAAAGCATGGAAGAAATTATTGAATTCAATAAAAGCAATGCCGAAAAAGAAATGCCCTGGTTCGCACAGGAAATATTCGTACAGGCGCAGGAAAAAGGCGATTTAAGCACCGAAGAATATTTAACCGCTTTAAAGGATTCCAAAAGATTTGCAGGAAAAGAAGGCATCGATAAGGTGATGGAAGAACATAAGCTTGACGCCATCATCGCGCAAACCAATGGCCCCGCATGGACAATCGATTGGATAAACGGTGATCATTTCAGTGGCGGAAGTTCGTCGCCGGCAGCAATTTCAGGTTATCCAAATATTACGGTTCCCATGGGTTATATTCATGGCTTGCCGGTTGGAATTTCATTTTTTGGCAAGGCATGGAGCGAACCTAAATTACTTAAAATAGCTTATGCTTTCGAGCAGGCCACAAAACACCGGAAAGCGCCTGATTTTAGGGAATCGATAACAATATAATTGCAGAAAAAAAGTTTTTGTGACGGATTGAACAGATGACATTAAATGGTTTTAGTACTTTTGTAAAAAAAGAAATGCCGACGATTTTACTCATTGCAGGGTGGAGGCTTTATTTCTGGTCAAATGAGAATAGCGAACCAGTTCATATTCATGCGGAAAAGGGCGATATGGAATGTAAATTCTGGCTTGACGAAGATAATTTTGAAATAAAGTCTGCATTTGAATTCAATTTGACACCACAGGCACGACGTGAAATCAACAGGATTATTTATGAGCATTTTGATTACATTATTTTTGAGTGATACAAATTTTTCAAAAAATAATAAAATGGCGAAAGCATATAATATAAGACAAATACGTTTTGAAAATGATTGTATTATCTTGTCAGTAGATAATCAGGAATTGAAAATGAAATTATCTGACATTTCTGAAAAGTTGGCCAATGCCACCAAAACAGAAAGGGAAAATTATAAAATATCCCCGGCAGGATATGGAATTCACTGGAAATTACTTGATGAGGACTTATCCATAAACGGATTGCTTAACAGATGAAAGAAACCCTTTTTGGAAAGACATTGACCGAATTGCAGGAAGTGGTTAAGGAAGCCGGCCTGCCGAAGTTTGCGGCCGGGCAAATTGCTGACTGGCTGTACAAAAAGGATATTTCGTCGATAGATGAAATGACAAATCTTTCCAAAAAAGCGCGGGAACTTTTAAATGAAAAATATGAATTTGGCCTGATAGAACCTACAAAAGTCCAGGAAAGTATCGATGGAACGAAGAAATATCTTTTTCCCACGGTTCAGCATAAATTTATAGAAACAGCAATGATTCCCGAGCGCGATCGCAGAACAGTTTGTGTGAGTTCGCAGGTGGGGTGCAAAATGGGTTGTTTATTTTGTTTTACCGCGAAGCAGGGTTTCCAGGGACAACTCACTGCCGGTGAAATTGTGAATCAGATAAAAAGCATTTCGGAAGCCGGAGAAGTTTCAAATATTGTTTACATGGGAATGGGCGAACCTTTCGACAACCTGGAAGAGGTGTTGAAAAGCATCGAAATTCTTACTTCCGAATGGGGTTTTGCCATGAGTCCGCGCCGGATTACAGTTTCCACCATTGGAATTATTCCCGGAATGCTCACGTTTCTCGAACGATGTGAAGCGCATCTTGCTGTCAGTTTACATACGCCTTTTAACGAAGAACGCCGCAACTTAATGCCTGTGGAAGTTGCCTATCCGATAGAAGATGTGGTTGAAGAAATTAAGCGATGGGATTTCGGACGTCAGCGCCGGGTTTCATTCGAATATATTGTGTTTGAAGGCTTAAATGACTCGCAGGAACATGTAAGAGAATTGGCGCGGCTGTTATCGGGATTGAAGTGTCGCATTAATCTTATCCGCTTCCATCCGGTGCCGGGCACACCGTTGAAAAGCCCGGACGATGAAACTATTCAGCATTTTAAAAATAGGCTGAATCAAAAAGGAATTCTTACGACTATTCGCGCATCACGAGGCCAGGATATTTATGCTGCCTGTGGTTTGCTTTCAACAAAGGAATTGGTAAAGAATTAAAAATCAAGCTTCAAATAATAAATCCAATATTTATCGGTTTTGCTCACTTATTCAGCATAAAATAATATTCAAACTCCTTCAACTTAAAAAAGTTTTTGTTGCGTGTGATTATCGGATGATAATTCCTCGTATTCGTATTTCTCGCTTGCTTCAGGAACATTTCCAGGCGAATCTTTTCCTGATAATTTTCTTACCGTCCAGGCATCGAGCATCGAGTCGGGAAATTGATAGGTAGCCAGTTCTTTCAATTCTTTTTCCGATAATTTCTTTAGCCATTCATCAGCCAAAGTTTCGGTAAAAATAACAGGCATTCGATGGTCGTGTGCAGTTTTTGGCTTATTATGAATTTTGGCTCATTAATGTATTTGCACGCGTTGTTACTATGGCACAGGTATTAATTATTTCGCCTGTTTCCGGATTTGCCCAGTCGTTCCAAAGTCCCGCAAAATAGAGCGGTTCTCTATCCTTGCGTGTAATGTAATACGGATATTTTTTTCCCCTGAAATCCTGATGTTCATAAAATCCTTCCGCAGGAACCAGGCAACGTTTACCTAATGCTGCGTTTTTAAAAGAAGCTTTTTCGAATATAGTTTCGCCCCGGGCATTCACGGTGGTATTCCAAACTTTTTCCGGTACCTTCGCCCAGTGCGGAATTAATCCCCATGTGGCAATTACCGGCTCTTTAGGATTATGGTTATCGTAAATAATCAGTTTTGGATGCGCAAAAGCAGAAACCTGGTATAAATCAGTCATTGGAAATGTGGCATCATACTTTTTCAGTATTTCGCGCCAAAATTCGATATCCTCTTTTCTGCCTTCATGTTCGGCTCGTTTTAATGCCGAAGAAATTCCGTATCTCGCGTTAAAACACATATCATTCAACTATTTAAAAAACAAAATTAGTAACGATTGATCGCTGATTTTGTTTCGCTGCCTTGATTATTACATACCGTAAAAGCAATTTATGTAAGCATCATCTTTTCAATGTATATATCCTGAAATGCCGGATCGCCTTCGAGGTTGATATGCATTGTTTTCTGCTAATATTTTGTGAATAAATTCATCATCCTGAAAAAGAAACATTTTTGCGCCGATAAGTGCTGTATTTCCAAACTTTACAATTTTCTCTTCATTACATTCAATTAATCCTGTTCGGATAACATTCGGAATATTTAAAAAATTTCCAAATCCACCGGCTATATAAACGGTTTCAATTTCATGAAAAGTAATATTCAAGCGATTTAACAAAATCTGCAACCCTGTGGCAACGGCAGCTTTTGCAAGCTGAAATTCACGAATATCCTGTTGGGTAAGATAAACTCCGGATGTAAGTTCAATTTTTTCTTCACCCGATTCAATTTCTCCAAACATCCCGATTTTTTCCTGCTGAATTAAAATCGCCATTGCATCAATCAGGCCGCTTCCGCAAATTCCTTTGGCTTTTGTATTTCCGATAACATGACAATAAAAATGTGTATTGAAAGATACCGAAGAAATTGCACCAGTTGTCGCCCGCATTCCCTGGCTTATTTTTGCTCCTTCAAAAGCCGGGCCTGCAGCGGTGGAAGCGCAAACCACACGATTTTTATTTCCCACAACAATTTCGCCGTTGGTTCCCAGGTCGATTAATACAGAATATTCGTCGCGTTCGATCATTTTTGTGGCTGCGATTCCTGCGAGGATGTCGCTTCCCACAAAACTTCCAATCGATGGAAAAAACTGAATTTCTGTAATTTCCGGAAGCGGCCAGTTTAATTGTTTTGCTGAAAATGCCTGCGCACCGATATCAGGCGAATGAAAAGGATAGCAGGAAAGCGGCTTGACATTCAACCCGGAAAAAATATGATGCATTGCCGTGTTTCCAACCAAAAATACTTTCCTGACTTCAAGGGTATGTTTTGGCAAAATAAAGGCAATCATTTTCCTGATTTGTCTTCGTATTGTTTCCTGCATTTCCAGTTGTTTTCCATCGAGACAACTTTGAATCCGGGAGATTAAGTCGCTGCCAAATTTTGCCTGTGAATTAACTTCGGAAACAGAATCGAGAATATGCCCGTTCTCAAGATTGACCAACTGAACTACCACTGTTGTTGTACCTAAATCGATTGCAATTCCATATTCCTTTTGAGGCTGAAAGTCAAACTCAGAATTATCGGCAAGAATAATATGTTCAAACTGTGAAACTTCCAGAGAAATATCCGATTGTACATTGCAAAAGCACGCCAGCCGCCATTCTTTATTTAATTTCAGTTTTTCAAGTCTGTTTTGCTGAACAGCATCCAATTCAAGTTCTCCATTCAGAAGTTTTACCCTGCATCTTCCACATGTTCCTTTGCCGCCGCACGGAAATTCAATGCCATATTCATAAAGAACATCGATAAGTGGAGTTCCCTTGTTTACAGTTAGTTTTTTAGCGATGGGTTGAAGATTGATGGTGACTTTTTGCGGCATAATGGTTTTCAAATTAGGAATTCAAGAAAGTTTTCTTTTGAAATTACTTGAAATTCAGAATCGGGATATGCTTTTTCCCACGCTTTTGGGACTTTTGTATTTTTAGGAGAATATTTAAATTCGAAAGCAAACAGCTTTCCGTCGCGTTCTTCAATTAAATCAATTTCCTGTTGGTCGTAGGTACGCCAAAAATAATCGTTTGAGAATATGCGTTTGTAATGTTTGGTTTTCAATCGTTCCATGAACATGAAATTTTCCCAAAGCATGCCAATGTCATTTCGTTGATTTAAGGGATTAAAGTTATTGATAATTGCATTTCGTATTCCTACATCCCAAAAGTAATAGCGCGAAGACTTTATAACCTCCTTTCTCAGGTTTCGGGAAAATCCGCCAACACGCTTTATAATGAAAGCTTTTTCAAGTAAGTCGAGATAGCGTTCCACGCTTTGTTTGGCAATTCCGAGGTTGTTTCCCAATTCATTGAGTGAGACTACATTGCCAATCTGAAACGCCAGCAGTTTTAAAAGCTCTGTAAGTTTTAGCGGATTTCGAATATTTTCAAGCTCCAATACATCCTTAAAAAGATAAGAATCACGTAGCGAAAAAAGGTATTCTTTCTTGTCTTCTCGTGTTTCAGCGTTCAGAACATCAGGATAACCGCCATAAATTAATAGATTTTCCATTTGCTCAAAAAGCTTCATTCCACCTGATTGGGCATAAAGCTCATAAATCGAAAGAGGATATAAAATTCTGACAACATTTCTTCCGGTAAGCGGTTCGCCTATTTTGTTGGATAAATCGAATGAAGATGAACCGGAAACGATTATTATCTTTTCCGGGAAATGGTCCACCATTAATTTGAGGCTGTAGCCAACTTCCTGAATCCGTTGCGCTTCATCAATAAATATTAGATTGTATTTGCCAAAACGGGTGATCAGGCTGTTAAGATTTTGTGATGATAAAATCTCGCGTAGTTCCAGATTATCGCCTGTTCCGGAATAAATTTCACCGTTAAATCCTGAGATTAATTTTTTTAAAAGTTCTGTTTTCCCAACTCTTCGGGGCCCATACAAAACAAAAACCTTTCCTTTTTTTAATACCAAATCAAGTTGTTTTTCGAGATATCTTTCGTACCAGTTTTCCATTGTCCGATTGAATTAATAAATCTCAAAGTTAGTAAGATTCCATCTAAAAAAATCTAAATCAGGCACCTTAAGTTTCCAAATTTAGCTAAATTGGGCAAGTTTAATTCCCGTATTTAGCTAAATTAGGCAAGTTTCGGCTTTATATTGTTTGATAACAAAGATTTGTATCATCTGTAAAATGAACTGGCGCAACCTATCTTTTATAAATGTAGTATACCTGTAACGGAAATTTTGTTACGTCAGAAAATGGTGAGAAAGTATTAACGTTGGTTGCCTGCTCTGAAATTTGCTGTGACAGCGATTTCTCCAAAAAAATTCAACAGACACTCTCGCTGGTAGCCAGTTTTGAGATTGACAAAAACAAAATGGAATTAAAAGTTCAGGGTTGGGGGTGGATAAACGTGGAATTATACAATTGAATTCGTTTCAGTATCCGGGAATACTATCCAGGGTTTGAACGTTTTTGCTTCTTCAAAATCCATGTGCGCATACGAAATAATAATAACCACATCGCCAACTGCAACTTTACGCGCTGCCGGGCCATTCAGGCAAATTGTACCTGTTCCGCGTTCCCCTTTTATAACATAGGTTTCCAGCCGTTCGCCATTGTTAATATTTACCACCTGAACCTTTTCGTTTTCTATCAGGTTGGCAGCGTCCATCAAGTCTTCGTCGATGGTGATACTTCCCACATACTGAAGATTGGCTTCAGTAACCGTTACCTTGTGTATTTTCGATTTACAAACTTCAATTTGCATGACTTTGCTCCTTTCAGTTAAAAACAATATTGTCAATTAACCTGACTTTGCCGCAATAAACTGCGACACAAGCAACTTTTGTATTTTTTTCGTTCCGGCTTTTAATTGGCTGAAGTTTTTCGTTGTCCACAATTTCAACATATTCAACAGTTAAAAACGGGTTTTTGTTGATGTTTCCCTTTATCCAGCCGGCAAGCTCCTTTACGGATTTTTGCCCGCTAAGTTCTTTTGCCTTAAATAGTGTTTCGGAAATTACAGCTGCATTTTTTCGCTCTTCCGGTGACAATAGTTCATTTCTCGAACTCATGGCCAAACCACTTTCTTCGCGCACAATCGGACATGGTACAATTTCGATTGGCAGTTCCAGTTGTTCTACCAGCTTTTTAATAATAGCCAACTGTTGAAAATCCTTCAATCCAAAATACGCTTTATCGGGTTTAACCATTTCAAAAAGCCGGCTTACAACCTGTGCTACACCGTTAAAATGTCCCGGCCGGTGTTTTCCTTCCATAACTGTTTCCAGCCTGCCAAAGTTAAATTTTCTCGAATCGGGTTCAGGGTAAACTTCATTAACCGATGGCGCAAAAACAACCTCGCAGCCTGTATCTTCCAATAGTTTCAAATCGGATTCAAGTGTTCTTGGATATCTTTCCAAATCTTTTGGATCGTTAAACTGGGTTGGATTTACGAAAATGCTTACAACAACCAAGTTATTTTCAGTTGCTGCGCGCTTTACCAAAGCAATGTGGCCGGCATGCAAAGCTCCCATTGTTGGTACAAGCCCAATGGTGCCACCTGCTTTTAATTCGTTGAGTTTATCCTGTAATTCCTTAATTGTTTTAGCCAGAAACATTACCCATCCGGTTTTGGTGTGCAAAGTAAATAAAATTAATTGTCAAATCATGAAACCAGGGTTGTAGTGTAAAGCTTTCATTAATTGTCATAACTGGCTTAAATTGAATATTCAGGATATTTTTATTACCTTTGCAGCCTGTTTTTAACTGCACGCATTGGTCAATGGAAAAGAAAAAGATCCTTTATATTTCACAGGAAATCACTCCCTATCTGCCTGAAACTGAAATGTCGGAAATTTCGCGGTATTTGCCGCAGGGAGTTCAGGAAAGAGGAAGAGAAATCCGGACTTTTATGCCCAGATACGGTTCTGTAAATGAAAGACGAAATCAGCTTCATGAAGTTATCCGCTTATCGGGGATGAACCTGGTTATTAATGATACCGATCATCCGCTTATTATAAAAGTTGCATCGATTCAGGCTGCCCGAATGCAGGTGTATTTTATCGATAATGAAGATTATTTTCAGCGAAAATTTGAGTTAACCGATGATGAAGGAAAAGCATTTGCCGACAACGATGAACGCGCTGTATTTTTCGCACGAGGCGTTCTTGAAACTGTTATCAAACTTCGGTGGGCGCCGGATATTATTCATTGTCACGGTTGGTTAACCTCACTTGTTCCGTTATACATAAAAAAGTACTATCATAAAAATCCGCTGTTTCATCAATCACAGGTTGTATATTCAGTATACGACGACGATTTCAAAAATCCGCTAAACAGCGAATTCGCTGAAAAATTGCAGATTGAGGGAATCACAGGCGAGGATATTTCATTAATTAAGGATCCCACGTTTGAAAATGTAAGTAAACTGGCAATAAACTTTTCGGATGCAATTATAAAAGGGACTGAAAACATTAACCCGGAAATTGAAAAATATATTAAGTCAACCGATAAGCTTTTCCTCGATTTTCAACCCAAAGAAACCTATATCGACGCGTATAATGATTTTTATGATAACGTGTGTTAACCCTGGTTTGTTAAAAGATCGAATATATATTTAAAAAAATCAAAATTTCAGTCAATACGCCAATGTTATCGCTGTTTTTTAATACGTTTGTGTAATTTTTTTTGAAGACAGGAAAACAATATCTAAATTAATTTTCAGGAAACTCAGTGAAAACTTACAAAAAATACATAACTCAAGCCATCTCTTTTTTACTGTTGCTGTTTGTAATTTTATATGGTTGTAAAGAAGACATGACAATTGGCCTGGAAATTCTGCCTTCAGGTGATTTAATCAGTGTAAAAAATCAGGTAATAAAAGAAGACATTTCGGCGTATACTTTTACCGAAAGCCACATACGTACCGATGAGCCAAGCAATAGCTTACTTGGTAGCTTTACCGATTCGCTTTTTGGAAATACAACTATCGATTTCGCTGCGCAATACCGCTTATTCGAATTTCCTGATTTCGGGAAAAACCCAGAAGTTGATTCAGTTAAATTATATCTTTACTACCGGATTTTATACGGCGATACAGTTACGCCTCAGCGATTTAAAGTATACGAGTTAAACGACAGAATTTATGCCGATAAAGAAGATTCCACAGGCAATTCATTTAATTACAGGTATTATCAGGATGACGACTTAAAATCGATGGCTTCCACGAATTTGCTTGGAGAAGTGGATTATACTCCCAGAATCAGGCTGGATTCGGCAACTGCAGACACTTTCTATCAGTTGATTACTGTCCCGATTGACAATTCTTTAGGAGAAAAATTGCTCGATGCCGATTCGTTGCAGATGGTTCGCGCCGATCTTTTTATGGATTATTTCAAAGGCTTGTATATTGAAACCGAAAAATTAAACGACCAGGGGGGCGCTATTTTGTCACTCGAAGCTTCATCGAGCAGTGTCTTTCAGGGCTCGGCACTTGCATTATACTTTAGCAATGATTCTTCACGGAGCTTCACAACAACAGATACATCGTTTGTAATGCCATATATTATTTCGCAGTTTAGTGCGCGTATCAACCACATTGAACACGATTACACCAGTACGCCTTTTTATCAAAATCTAAATTCGGAATTGGTAAAAGACTCATTGATATATGTTCAATCTACAGGTGGCTTGAAATCAAAGATTATAATTGATGATTTAACAAAATGGGCTGATACAGATGGCAAGAAGGATACGGCTATTAACCGGGCTGAATTGATTTTTCAGATTGATACCACTGCCTCACAGGTAACGAAATTTAGACCACCTGAACAACTTATATTCACTTATCTCGATGATGCCGGGGGTCAGCATTTACCTCCCGATTATTTGTCAAGCCCAACTTATTACGGGGGAACTTTGCAGGACGATTACACCTATCATTTTAATATTACGCAGCTCTTCCAACAAATCATAGAAGGAGAAATTGAAAACCATGGTTTTTTCCTTGAAACTGTAAATAAAAACAGCCAGGCAAACCGCGTAGTTTTAAAAGGAAGTACAAGCAATACCGGAATTAAGCTTATAATTACCTATTCGAAAATCACGAGGTAGCAAAAAATACAAAAAAAGAAGAGGCTGTAAATCCAAAACTTACAGCCTCTTTTCATTTCACTTTTCTGATTACTTTGTTTTTATTCGAATTGTAGTTTTATCTTCCTTATCGTTGGCTTTATTTACCTCGATGGTTTTTATGTCGTCTCTGTCCAGTTCTTTTATATCCTGCGATTTTACCTTCTTGCCGTCTAAATAATATACGGTATTTGTATCGCCCGGATAACTCAGAAAAATTGGCTGCCGGCCATAAGCTTCAGCCATTTGCTGATATTTTTCCATCATTTCCTTTTGTTTCTGTGCATGCAAGTGTGCCTGTATTTCTATTTTTTCCAGTTGTTCATCGTTTAATTCACGATTTTTTTCGGCCATCTCGCGCTGTCTGGCTACCAATTCTTCAACTCTTTCCTGCGACCAGTTCGGCGCTCCCACGGCATTCCCAAAGAACATATTGCTACTGTTATCTATTTTGTAAAGGTTTTCCAATCCTTTCAGGTTAAGGGCTTTGTTCAAATCGGCAACTGCAGTGAGATTAATATGTTCCTTCAAGCTCTATTAAATTGGTGCTGTATTGCGAATTGGTTATCACAGCAAGCGCTGTAATTTTTTCCTGGTTCTTTTTCAGGTATACTTTTACTTCTTCGCCCATTCGTTTTTCGGTTTTTAGCAACGAATAATTTCCGTTTTTGTAATGATCGAGTATGGTTTCATACAATTCGTTTGAATCCGGTTCATTTTGGCTTTTCTGGCTCGAAGCAACTACTCCGGTTGTAAAACCACCGAAAGCGCTTTGCGAAACAATCGTTATTCTATCCAAATTGTTAATAGCCTCATAAACAGTTGATTTATCATCCACATTTTTCTTTTTCAGATAAAGTTCGAACATATCTTTGGTTATCAGGCTTGCGCTAAAACCATCTTCGTCGGAAAACTGATCAGTAAGTTCTTCAAAAAAATTGTTTTGTGCCAATGCCGGCGATGCTGTGAATAATATCATCAGCGCATAAATCATTAAATTTTTCATGGTCTTTTTATATTAATTGATAATTA
The DNA here is from genome assembly GCA_963821855.1 of uncultured Prolixibacteraceae bacterium. Classification (GTDB taxonomy): domain Bacteria; phylum Bacteroidota; class Bacteroidia; order Bacteroidales; family Prolixibacteraceae; genus Draconibacterium. The sequence goes on from CAWGFJ010000009.1 coordinate 53,123, forward strand.
TTTCTACATCGTTGTCAACCCACAGAACCATCATGTCCTGCTGTTCATCGGGTTGTAAAGTTTCCGAAACCTGGTAAAGCGCCTGTTCCATTTGAAAGAATTCGTTTTCCATTTTTTCATTTTTATCTTTCCGGTAACCCAGATAAATGCTTAGAATTATCAGGATTGCAGCCGCCGCCGACGAAATACGATATAACCTCATTTTAACAGTTTTACCTGTTTTCTGCTTTTCATCGATTTTTTGGATAATATTTTCTTCCAAATCTTCAGGCACATAAGCTTCATTTTTGTAATAGTTGAATACATCTTTTTCAACAGAAGCCGATTTGTTTGAAATGCATTTGTCCTTCAGCATTCTTTCTTCTTCCAGCGATGTTTCTCCTTTATAATATTTTTTGAGCAAATCTTCCTGTCTTTTCATAATCGTAAATTTTTTCAACTTCCTCTTTCACCTTCATTCTCGCCCTCGATAAAAGTACACGTATATAAGGCACGTTAAAACCAGTCATTTCCTTAATTTCTTCGAACGAAAATCCATCGATATCGCGCAAGACAAATAACGGTTCGAAATTTTTCAGGCAATCTTTCAATCACGCGGTGAACCTGTTCGTATTTTTCTTTTAAGTCATGATCTGTATCGTTTGTTTCCAGGTTTAAAATCCTGTATTCTTCTTTCTCTCCCACTGCCGAAGGCTTTTTTCTTTTCAGCATGTCGAAACTGTAATTTCTCGCCATGGTAATGATGTAGGCTTCCAGGTTTACGCATTTATCCAATTCCTTTCGTTTATCCCAAAGTTTCATCATCAAATCCTGCAAAGCATCGCGTGTTTCATCTTCGCTCTTCAGAATTCTGAAAAGCATTGGATAAAGCTTTCGCGACATTGGTATTGCCCTGTTTTTAAATTCTTCGGCAGTCATTTGCTATAATCGACGATTTGTTTTCAAATTTATAACAAACACGAATAAAAATTTTTTCTTTTTATTTGAAAATGCGCTGGAGGTACAGTGGCTTATGGGAAAAGATAAAAATTAAAAGCGATAAGTATTTACTGTAATAGTTTCAGCAAATACGATTTTTGGGCAATGGATGATTTAAACAAAGAAACCCGTTACTGTGAATTTATAATTTCTCAATTTTCAACGTTACTTTATAGTCTTCAAGCTTTATTTCCTCTGTTGAAACCGGGTAAGGTGAAACTTCAACCAATTGAAACGAATAATTACCGAGCGTATCAACAGATGAAAACATATCATCGTTGAGTGTGCTTAGAACAAGGCTTCCTGAAACCGGACTTTCAACAACGATTGTAACATCGGCTTTTCCGGCCCAAACACACTGAACATCGCTTGGGCAGCGTGAATCGTTAATTTCGCTTATGGAAAATTTTAACGAGTTATCGGTTGAATGATAAACATCGTTGATTTTAAACTCATTTTCAAGTCCGAACGGAAACGATTCGGATGTAGTTTCTTTTTCGCATGAGAAAATCACTAATGCAATAATAACTATGGAGAAAAAAATTGTTTTCATTGTTTTAATTTAATGATTAGATTAATAATGCAGCAATATAGTTGCGTGAATCTTTAAATTTGCAATAATTTTAGTCAAAGATGATAAAAATCGGCAATACAGAATTGAAGGGAGTTCCGCTTTTTTTAGCGCCAATGGAAGACGTTACCTACAAATCTTTTCGTTGGATGTGTAAAAAATTTGGCGCCGATGTTATGTATACCGAATTTGTTTCGTCGGAAGCGTTGGTTCGCGATATAAAAAAAACGAAACAAAAGATGGTAATTTACGATTTCGACAGGCCGGTTGCAATTCAGATATACGGTCATAATGTAGAATCGATGGTAGAAGCGGCAAAGGTTGCGGAAGAATCTAATCCCGATTTCATAGATATTAATTTTGGCTGCCCGATGAAAAAAATCATTCGTCATGGCGCAGGAGCTGCTTTATTACAGGATTTGCCGAAAATGCAGCAAATGGCTGGCGAAATTGTAAAAGCAGTTTCTGTTCCGGTTACTGCCAAAACCCGGTTAGGCTGGTCAGAATCGGATAAACCCATTATGGAAGCTGCGTTACGGCTGCAGGATTCAGGTATTGCTGCTCTCGCAATTCACGGAAGAACCAGAGATCAGTTATATAACGGGAAAGCCGATTGGACACTGATTGGTGAGGTGAAAAATAATCCGAAGATAAAAATTCCAATCATCGGCAATGGCGACATCAACAGCGCTGAAAAAGCCAAATATTTTATGGATAAAACCAGTGTGGATGCGTTAATGATTGGACGTGCTGCAATCGGCAGGCCCTGGATTATTCAGAGAAATAAAACATTACCTTGAAACCGGTGAACTATTGCCATTGCCAACAGTGGAAGAAGTAGTAAAAATTTTACGCGAACAAATAGAATTAAATCTGGAATGGAAAGATGATGAACGAATTGGAATATTGATGTTAAGAAGACATTTTGCAAAATATTTTCCCGGATTGCCGAATTTCCGCGAATTAAAAATTCAACTTCTTCAGGCGGAAACGAGCGATGAAGTGAACGAAATACTGGATATTATTGTTGAAAGATATGGCAATACGCAATTGGATTATAACCAAGCAGGTTTGAATGAATGAAAAATAAATTTTCAAAATATTATTCTGAAAAATCGCTTTGGAAGAAAATAAAAAGATTTTCCAAATCGGCCGGAGTCAGGGTTGTTTATGCAGTTTTGCTTCTGTTCTATGTAATGACTGATAAAAACACCAGCACAAAATCACGGGTAATGATTGCTGCTGCACTCGGTTACTTTATATTTCCTGCGGATGCCATTTTCGATTTAACGCCAATAATCGGATACTCCGATGATTTGGGCGTTTTGTTGTTCGCATTAACTCAAATTGCCGCGAACATAACGCCTGAAATAAAAGAAAAATCCAGAAACAAAATATACGAGTGGTTTAGCGAAATTGATGAGCACGAATTACAGGAACTGGAAAATAAGATTGCACCTGAATAATTTCATAAAAGCCCCAGACTCGTATCTCATTGGAATACTTACTATTAAGACTTCTAAATATTTCCTCAGTAACGTTAATTTAGGTTAATAAACCCGGAATTTTACACATTGTGGCACTTGTTTTGATATTGATATATATAGTTATTTAAATGTTTGGTTAAAATCTTTTAGAAGAGTAAAGCATAACGAAGAGAATTGCTTTTGATTTTAATTGTGAACATGTTTTTTGTTTTCTAAAAGTACAAAAAATACAAAGTACTTTTCACTGTTTCGGATAGCTGGCGTTGGCCAGCTATCTTTTTATATGCGGAAATTTTCTACCAGTTTTTAGTCAAGATAATAGCATTAAATACATCACTTTTAATTTTTGCTAAACCACAGAACAAAATTATCGGTTCATTAATTTTACATATTTTAGCGAATCAGAGAATTAGTATGGCACAATTCGATTTCAGCATTCTTCAATGGATTTTATTATTGGGCTGCGGTATGTTAGTGGGCATGTCGAAAGTGGGTGTACCCGGTGTTTCAATGATTGTAGTGCCCACATTGGCTATTATTTTTGGTGGAAAAGCCTCTACCGGAATTTTACTCCCGATGCTTATGATGGCTGATATTTTTGGCGTAGGTTATTATCATCGTCATGCCGAATGGAAATATCTCTGGAAATTACTTCCATGGGCATTTATCGGTGTGGGCATTGCCTTGTGGGTAGGAGAGGTTGTCAATGATGAATGGTTTAAAAATATTATCGCAATCCTGGTTTTTGTTTGTATTGCCTTAATGCTTTGGAAAGACAGGCAAAAAGGTACTAACTTGTTTCCTGATACCTGGTGGTTTGCTGCTTCCATGGGAGTTTTAGGAGGTTTTGCTACCATGATTGGAAATGTGGCAGGCCCAATATTTGCTATTTATTTGCTTGCCATGCATTTACCAAAAAACAGCTTTATCGGCACCGGAGCCTGGTTTTTTCTAATAATTAATTTTTCCAAATTCCCATTGCATATTTTTATCTGGAAAACCATAAGCTGGCATTCTTTATTACTCGATATACTTCTGTTACCGGGAATTGCAATTGGCGCTTTTCTCGGCGTTTGGCTGGTGAGGAAAATTTCAGACAAATTTTATCGTACAGCGGTTATTGTTGTCACAGCGCTTTCAGCATTTTTATTATTAATTTGATGATTAAAATTTAAAGATTTGGAACAACTAAAAGAATTTTTCAGAGATATAAAAGTAACCACCATCCTCGATGTTGGAACCGGAACCGGTGATTTTATCACTGTTTTAAAAGAAGATTTTCCTGACTCAGAAATCACAGGAATCGATCCTGATATTGATTCGTTGAGAGAAGCGGCACAAAAACATCCTGATGCTGCTTTTCTTGAAATGAGTGGTGAGTATCTTGATTTTGAAGATAATTCGTTCGATTTGGCAAGTATTTCGATGGCGCTGCATCATTTACCCGATGTTTCTAAAACGCTTAGTGAAATGCAACGCGTGGTAAAACCCGGTGGATGGATTATTGTCAACGAACTCTTTAGCAATAATTTAAGCCATGCTCAGGAAGTCCATAAACTGTATCATCATTTTCGAAGTGCAGTTGACAGGCTTAGAGGTGTTTCGCATAACAAAACATTTGAAAAAGCTGAAATTCTGAAATTAATTGAAAATTCAGGAATTGAAATTCTGCACTATTTTGAATTTAACAAAACAAAAAATGTGATTTCAAATCCACAGGATGTAGAACTACATGTGCAGAAAATGGAGCAAATGCTGGAACATATAAAGGATTTAAAAGAATATGAAACGTTAAAACCTAAAATTTCGGAATTTCGTGAAGCTGCGTTAATGCATGGCTTTCAGCAAGCTACAAAAGTTGTTGTTATCGGGAAGAATTAATGCTAATCCATATTCATCTGCGCCTGTTTTTAAGGAATATGCGCAAAAGTCTTTCGTTTACCGATTGTTTGATCAAATAAAAAGAGATACATTTAGACAACACTTTGTACTCTTTGATATGATTAATAGTTGAGCAGTTTAAAGCTAATGTGATGATAGCAAATGACAAGCTGAACATGGTTAAAGTATGGATTAAATGGTCTTCAGCTAAATTAGGTATGTCAGCCGGAAGAATGAAAAATTTAGCCGTACATCAGTTTAATTATTTCAGTTCGATTTGTTTACATATAAACGAAAATTTAGATGATAATGAAAAAAAGCTTCATCGGTTTATTATTGATTGTTATTTTACACCTGGTTTTCCCCACCATCGTAAGCGCGCAAAATGAACAAAAACATAATGAGAAAAAATCGACGGAAACAGTATGGCAACAATTGTTTAACGGAAAAGATTTAACCGGTTGGAAACATGTTGGTCCGGGATCAATGTCGGTGGAAAATGGCATGATACGAGGACATGGAGGAATGGGTCTTTTATACTGGACCGGTGCAAAATTTGGAAATTGCGTTATTCATGTCGAATGGAAAATGCGGGACGACAATAGCAATTCGGGAATTTTTATTCGAATACCAATTGAACCGTATGAAGAATGGATGCCGGTATATTATGGTTACGAAGTTCAGATCGACAACAAACCAGAACTTTCCGATGAAGATGATTATCATTATACAGGTACTTTGTATTCGCTTACATTTCCACTGGCTAAACCCGGAAAACCTGGGCCGGAATGGAACACAAGTGAAATAATTCTGGATGGGCTTCGCACGGTAGTATTCATTAACGGCGTAAAAGTTACCGATTATAAAGAAGGTGGTTCAGTTCCGGAAAGAAAATTCGATTTTGAGCCTTTCCATGGCCGGCGGCCTGAATATGGCTTTATCGGACTCCAGAATCACAGTGAAGAGGATGTGGTTTATTTTCGAAAAGTGGAAGTAAGGCCAATTTCTTCTGCAGATAAATCAAGAGAATAATTAAAGATTTTGCTTAAATCAAAAGTTATGGAAATAAATAATAAAAAGGGTTTCACAAAAACTACGAGAAGGCGATTTATCGGAACAGCTTCAGCAGGAATAGCTGCATTTAGCATACTTCCGGCTTATACTGTAAGTGGATTAGGACATGTAGCGCCAAGTGATAAACTTTACATTGCCGCGGTTGGTTGTGGCGGTGAGGGTGCTGCCGATATTCAAACGCATATGAAAACTCCGAAGAAAAATGCAGTTATTTCCCATCTCTGCGATGTTGACGATCGAATGGCTGCCGAAAGAAGAAAAGAATATCCTAAAGCGCCGTTTTATCATGACTGGCGTGAAATGTTCGATAAGGAAAATAAAAATTTTGATGCTGTTACTGTTGCAATCCCCGACCATAATCATGCAATTGTAGGGTTGAGCGCGATGCAACTAAACAAGCATTTATATCTTCAAAAACCTTTAACTCATGATATTTATGAAGCCAGGATTTTAACAGAAGCAGCCAATAAATACAAAGTGGTAACGCAAATGGGCGACCAGGGAGCCTCGAGTGAAGGGATGCAAATTTTGCGTGAGTGGTTTGAAGCCGGAATTCTCGGGGAGATGGAAAAAGTATATTGCTGGACCGACCGGCCCGTGTGGCCGCAAGGTATACCCTGGCCAAAACAAAAAGCAAATATCCCTAAAGAATTGAATTGGGATTTATGGCTTGGAACAGCGCCGGAAACTAATTATATCGAAAATCTTGTGCCGTTTAACTGGCGTGGTTGGTGGCGGTTTGGAACAGGTGCTCTCGGCGATATGGGATGCCATATTATTGGTCCACCGTTTAAATTGCTCGAACTGGGTTATCCAACAGAAGTGTCGGGCAGCGCAAGTACAGTTTATAATGGTATTTTTTCTGAAGCGCTTTATCCGGAAAGTGGTCCGGTTTCCAGTTCGATTAAATTTAGTTATAAATTAAAAAACGGTAAAAATCTGGATTTATACTGGATGGACGGTGGAATTACACCTGAACGTCCGGTTGAACTGGATGGCGATGCAAATATGAATGATATTTTAGGCGATTTCACCGGGTTAAATGATTATGAAGGTAGTACGCTGTTTATCGGCACAAAAGGTAAAGCAGCCTGCGGATGGGGTGGCAGAAGCCCTGTGTTGTTGCCGCTTTCATTAAACAAAGAAATTAGTGTTCCTGAAAAATACCCGCGCGTGCCAGGCGACATGGACGGTCATTACTGGCAATGGATTGATGCTTGTATTGCAGGTTATGGGAAAAATGAATTGAGCTCTCCTTTCGAGGGTTACGCAGGGCCACTTACCGAAACAGTATTAATGGGCAACCTTATTTTACGAAGCTTTAACATCAGGGAAAAAGTAAAACGCATCGATCCGGTTTATGGCGAAATGGAAAGTTTTAAATTTCCCGGAAGGTATATCAATTTTAAATGGGATGGCCCGAATATGCGAATTACAAATTTTGAATCTGCTAACCAATTTATCAAACGCGAATACAGACAAGGTTGGGGCAAGTTGAAATTATAACGCTGAAATCATAATTATCATCAGGCCGTTTTTTTTAATTTATAATTTGAATTCGATAAAGAATTTAACCGGCATTAACCTTTTAACGCTTCAGCACCACTCACAATTTCGAGAATTTCACCGGTAATGGTTGCCTGTCGTGCTTTATTGTATTCCAGTGTCAGGTACGGATTAATTCGGTTGCATTGTCGGTTGCCTGATGCATTGCAGTCATTCGTGCCCCATGTTCGGCTGCATGAGAATCGAGCAAAGCTTTGTAGAACTGAATTTTTAACGAGCGTGGAATCAACTCCTGAATTATATATTCTTTTGAAGGCTCGAATATGAAATTGTAATTGGCTTTAATACTGTCCACTTCAGGATTCAATTTCACAGGTAAAAACTGTTCGGTTGTTTGAACCTGAACGGCAGCATTTTTAAAATGATTGTATACAATTTCTATTCGGTCGTAGCTTCCATTTTCAAAATAATTCATCACTTCGGAAGCAACAACAGAAACATTTTCAAAATTCAGTGCATCAAAAACGTGATTCTTTTCACCTACTACATTCATTCCACGGTGTTTGAGCTGGCGCATCCCTTGTTTTCCCATACAAATAAAATTTACTTTTCCCGATTTTAACTGGTTAATGTATTTTGTGTTCACCAATTCAACCGCTTTTTTCGAAATGCTCGAATTAAAACCGCCACACAAACCACGGTTGGAAGTAATTAATACAAGCAGACTTTTTCAGGCTCGCGTTGTTGAGTATATACCGAATCTTCTGTGTTTTCAAGGCTGGCACTTAACGTTTCAAAATCTGGTAAAGCTTATCGGCATACGGACGAATTTGAATAATGGCATCCTGGGCTTTTTTTAATTTTGCCGCTGATACCATTTTCATTGCGCTGGTAACCTGCCTGGTTGTTTTTACCGATGCTATCCTTGTTCGTATTTCTTTTAATCCAGCCATATTTTTAATGATTGAATGATAGAATGATTGATGGATCGAATAATATTTCAGTCCTTCAATCCATCATTCCTTCAATTCGTTAATCCTTACTTTTTATACTTTTCAGCTACCTCTGCCGCTGCACTACGGATGTTTTCTTCTCCTTTCGATGTTAAATTACCATCTTTCAGTTCATCCAGAGTATTGCGGTATTTCATTTCCATTAGCTCAAGAAAATCAGCTTCAAATTCTTTAACTTTTTCTACCGGAACTGCACGTAATAATTCTTTGGTTCCGCAATAAATAATGGCAACCTGGTGTTCAATCTTCACAGGTGAATATTGCCCTTGTTTCAGAATTTCCACGTTTTTGCGTCCTTTATCGAGTACACGCATAGTTGCTGCATCGAGGTCGGAACCAAATTTCGAAAATGCTTCCAGTTCACGGAACTGGGCCTGGTCGAGTTTCAAAGTACCTGCAATTTTTTTCATTGCTTTAATCTGGGCGCTACCACCTACACGCGAAACCGAAATACCAACGTTAATTGCAGGACGGATTCCCGAGTTAAACAGGTTCGATTCAAGGAAAATCTGTCCATCGGTAATCGAAATTACGTTGGTCGGAATATATGCTGAAACGTCACCTGCCTGTGTTTCAATAATCGGAAGTGCTGTTAACGAGCCGCCACCTTTTACTTTTTCTTTCAGGCAATCAGGAAGGTCGTTCATATTGGAAGCAATTTCATCGCTTTCAATAATTTTTGCTGCACTTTCCAGCAAACGGGAGTGAAGATAAAATACATCTCCCGGATAAGCTTCACGCCCCGGAGGACGACGAAGCAACAATGAAACTTCGCGATAAGAAACCGCTTGTTTTGAAAGATCATCATAAATAATTAATGCATGACGGCCTGTATCGCGGAAATATTCTCCAATTGAAGCTCCTGCATAAGGCGCATAAAACTGTAGTGCTGCCGGGTCGGATGCTGTTGCCGAAACAATTACAGTATATTCCATTGCCCCATATTTTTCGAGGGTGGCTGCAATGTTGGCAACGGTTGAACCTTTTTGGCCGATGGCTACATAAATACAATAAACCGGATTCTCCCTTTTCAAAATTTTCGCGTTGATTAATAATCGTATCGATGGCAACTGCTGTTTTTCCGGTTTGGCGGTCGCCGATAATCAATTCACGTTGTCCGCGTCCAATTGGAATCATGGCATCGATTGCTTTTAACCCGGTTTGTAACGGCTGTTTTACCGGTTGGCGGAAAATTACACCCGGTGCTTTTCTTTCCAGTGGCATTTCAAACAATTCACCCTGAATTGCACCTTTACCGTCAATAGGTTCGCCAATTGTGTTAATAACACGGCCCAGAAGTTTTTCTCCTACCATAATCGATGCAATCCTTCCCAAACGTTTAACTGTATCGCCTTCTTTAATTTCTGGAAGACAAGCCTAAAAGAACGGCCCCAACATTATCTTCTTCAAGGTTGAGCACAATGCCTTTAACACCGCTGTCGAATTCAATCATTTCGTTGGCTTCCACATTCGAAAGTCCGTAAATACGGGCAATTCCGTCGCCAACCTGTAAAACGGTTCCAACTTCTTCCAGTTCCGCTTCCGATTTAAAGCCTTCCAGTTGTTGTTTTAGAATTTGCGATACTTCAGCAGGTTTTATATTTGCCATTTTCTGTTGTTTTATTTCGCTTTGATTATTTTTCAATTTCAGATTTCGAGTAATTTTTGTTTTATTTTTTTGAGTTGCGTTGCTACACTTGCATCATATTGTTTGTCATCGAGACCGAATAACCATGCCGCCAATAATTTCTTTATCTACTTCTGTTGAAAGTTCTACTTTTGCATTTAGTTCTTTTTCAAGCAAATTGCCTACTTTTTTAATTGTGGCTTTGCATCATTTCGGTTGCGGTAGTTAATACTGCCGATTTAATATTTTGATCTTTTCGGGTTAAAGCCAGGAAATTCCGGCAAATTGCCGGAATATAAACTTCCCTTTTATTTTGAATAATCAGCAAAAGGAAATTCAGGGTTAACTGATTGATTTTTCCTTTAAAGATGGAAGTAATCAGTTTTGCTTTTTTCGAAGATTTTACAACAGGACTTTCCAGCAAAAGAATAAAATCGGTGGAGTTTTTGCAGGTATTCCGATACCAGTTCAATATCGGCTTTTAACACATCCAGCATCTTTTTTTCTTTTGCCAGTCGAGAAAAAGGCTTTGGCATACCGAACGGATATTGCACTTTGATCCATAAGTTAATTCAGCTTGATATCGTCGACTAAACCATCCACCATTTTTTCCTGCTTCGCCTTTATTCCCAAGCTCTTTTTTAATCACTTTTTCAGCAATCATTACCGAAAGTTCAGCCACTTGTTTTTTGATGTCGTTAATAGCTGCCGCTTTTTCGGATTGAATTTGCTGACGTGCATGTTCAATGCTTTTTTGCGCCTTCTGAATTGGCTTTTTCTTTGCTTCAGCAATAATTTTTTCTTTCATTTCTTTGGCTTCTTTCAGAATGATATCTTTTTCTTTCCGGGCTTCGGCAATAATTTTTTCATTATCGGCTTTTAAATCAGCCACTTCTTTTTTTGCTTCTTCAGCCAGAATTCAATGCATTGGCAATCGATTCTTCCCGATCTTTCAAAGCATTCAGAATTGGTTTCCAGGCAAATTTCCCGAGTATAAAAAGCACAATTCCGAAAATGATAATCATCCAGAATATCGTTCCGGGATTTGGTGTAACTAATCCCATAATTTTAATTTTTTAAGGTTATGGCAACTGGCCTCCCGGCAATCCCGGAGGCTGTTGCCAAAATTTTTTGCTAAACGAAAATAACGAGCGCACAAATGATTACGGCAAAGAAGGCAACACCTTCTATTAAAGCTGCCGAAACAATCATGTTCGAGCGAATGTCGCCACTGGCTTCAGGCTGACGGGCAATGGCTTCCATGGCGCTGGCACCGATTTTACCGATACCCATACCTGCACCAATTGCAGCTAATCCAGCTCCCAAAGCAGCACCCATTTTACCGATGGTTGCACCGGCGGCCGCTTGAAGCAATACAGTTAAAATTGCTGATAACATAGCATTTAATTTAAATAATTAATATTAATGATGATCTGCTGTCGCCATTCCAAAATAGAGCGCCGACAACAATGTAAAAACATAAGCTTGTATAAACGATACCAATACATCCAGTATTAAAATAAATACTGAAAATGCGACTGAAATCGGACTGGCTGCCAAACCACACCAGCGCCAAACAAACTGGCAAAAATAAATATCAAACTCACAAAAACAGTCACAATCATATGGCCTGCCAGCATGTTGGCAAAAAGTCGCACCATTAAAACAAATGGTTTTGTAATCACTCCCGAAAGTTCAACAATGGGCATTAGAGGAATCGGAAATTTTAACCACCATGGTACATCGGGATTGTAAATTTCTTTCCAGTAATGTTTGTTTCCGTTAATGGTTGTAATGAAAAATGTAAATAATGCCAAAACCATTGTAACAGCAATATTTCCGGTTACATTGGCTCCAAATGGCGGAATCGGAATCAATCCCATAAAATTGTTAATCAGAATAAAAAAGAAAACCGTTAAAAGGAAAGGCATAAACTTTTCATATTTCTTTTCGCCAATTGCTGGTTTTGCAACTTCATCGCGAATAAAAAGAATAACTGGCTCAAACAGATTTTGTATTCCTGACGGAGCTTTGCCCTTGTTTCGTTTTGCCGACAGACGCTACTGAAAATATCAGCCAGAATAATATAATTACTGAAACAATAATTCCGGCAACTGTTTTGGTAATGGAAATATCTAACGGTTTTTCCAGCTTCGTTTCCATGTGCGTCAACTTCTACAATTTTGCCTTTGATTTTCTTCTGAATGTGAAAGCCTGAATCCTTTGTAATCTTCATGTCCGTGATGAAATTTTGAGGACATAAAAACGATGAAAGTTTTTTCCGTCGTGTAATTCAGGATGTTTGCTGTATAAAATTACAGGCAATGGAATGCTGATGTCTGTATCTCCAAATGATACAATATGCCAGTCGTATGCATCCGGAAACGTGTTCCATAACAAATTCACCGGCATTAAAACCTTCTTTATGCGAATCCGTTGTGGCGTCGTGTTCTTCTTCATGCCCGTGTTGTGCACATACCATTCCAACCGTAAACAACGTTAGAATCAGAAATAAAAGGATCCTTTTGGATAACTTCAGCATAGTCTTTCTCAGTTTTTTCTAGCTTCCGCAAAATTAAAAGATTTTTTTTACGACGGCAGAAAAAATGGCATTTAAGTACCAGAATTAATAATGTTTAAAAACCGGTTATTGAAAAATGCCTGGAAGGCTTTCAAAATGGAATAATTTTAAATAGAAGCCTGCGTTACATTTTCGTTTTACTTTACTTGCATAATTTTTAAAAAAACATGTGTAAAGTCACATTCAGGTTCAAACGCCTGACAGAAAGAAAAATTTTCATAATGGAGATAATTAAAAAGGTGTAACGCAGTTTGTATAGAGTAAAAAATGGTAGTAGAAGGATGCATATTTCAATATAAACTCAGGGGCAAAAAGCAACCCGGCCCTTTACACCCGGAGGCTCCCGGGACGAGTTGCAGAGTTTTATTAATAAACCAGGAGTGGAAAATTATTATCTTCCCATTCCACAAAACGCAGTAAATGGATTAACAGAAAAAGAACAAGCTGATATTGAACAAATGAAGAATCCTGAATTTAAGAACCGCAAGCGTTTAGGTTTTTTAGCGCAGGATGTACAGGCCTTGTTCCCTGAACTGGTTGAAGAAGATAAAGACGGCTACCTGTATGTTGACTATGTTGGATTGATTCCTGTATTGGTTGAGTCGGTTAAGGAGCAACAGGAACAGATTGACAGCTTAATGAAACTTGCGGCTAAAAAAGGATTATTAACCACTGAAGAATAAAATTATGAAACAGCTAATATTTATAATAATCTTTGTGCTATTAGGTATGCAACTTAAAGCACAATTGATAAAAGACAAATGGGGAAATATCATTTCATATCCGCTAACAGATGGGTATAAAGAAAATCCAGAAGTGTCTGAAGTGCCTACCTTCATTATCCCTAAAATGGATAATGATTCACTCTTCAGGATATATAATAACGGAAAGTTAATTGAAGAATTAGGGAATCATTGTACTGCCGGGTTCGATCTTCGTTGTGAACCAATCTCTCTAAAAGAAAATGGAAAATGTATTAAACTAAAGCACGGAAAATTATGGCGATATGCCATTGAGGGAGCCTCCGCACAAGGAATAGGAGTTGACCTCGGATTTCCCAAATTGCCTAAAGGTTCGTATATTGAAATATTTCCAACTGATACAACCGTCGGACTTGAGCAACAGAGAGAAATTTTCCATTCAGAAAATTTATTAGAAGGGCATAAAAAAAGAGGATTAGTGACTTTGGTACATGGGAAAAAATTAATAATAGAATATTTTGAGCCCGACACTCAAAAAGTTAAGGATGATATTGTTATTAAAAGAATATTTTATCGTTTTTTCGAAATTGGCAATTTAACTGGATCTTCTTACAATAGTTCAAAATTAAAAAGCGGCTATTACGGCTCTTCCCAATATCCACAATGCCAGAAAGATGTTGTTTGCTCCGATATAGGTAATTACCAAAATGAAGCAAAATCTGTGGTATTTATTTATATGGCATATTTTATTGATACCAATAATGACGGCTATGCAGAGTTTGGTGACGAATGGGGTACTGGATTTTTTCTTAATAAAGTTGGTGGATATGCAAGTAATGATTTACCTATTTTAGTTACCGCCGGGCATGCATATTGTATTAAAATCTCTGGTTCAGCAGTTGACTTAGATGGCTATATTTCGAGAATTGAAGCGAGAACCAATTACCAAAATGCCGAGTGCGGCATAGATGATCTTAACAATAGGGGTAGATTGCTACCCGGTAGTTTCAACCGCATAGCGCTGGGAAGTTCTTGGGATGATGACGGACTACCTTCTTATTCGCCGAGTAATGATTATGCAATACTTCGGGCTTCTTCAGATATTAGTACGTTTGCAGATTATGACCTGGAATATAGTGCCTGGTCTAATAACCATGATTATTATAACGGTGAGGGTTATTTTTGTATTCACCATCCCAAGGGAGACGTAAAAAAGATTAACAAAGATAACGATCGTGCTGCAGAAGTCTCATCTGATGGATTTAAATTAAAATATGATATAGGTATAACAGAGAGTGGAAGCTCCGGTGCACCAGTATTTAACTTGTCAAGACAAATAGTAGGTTTTCATGTGAAAAGTGATGTCAATAAGAATTGTAGTTTAATTGGCCAAATGAACTCTACAAATGGAAAATTTGAATCTCTATATAATGCTTTTAGTTATATTCTTGACCCAGCAGGTGCTGGTTCAGCTCCTAGTTCGAATCCCCAGCCGCCATCTTATTCAGAGCTTCCCAGCCATTGCAAAAATTGTATAACCGATGGAGACGAAACCGGGCCTGATTGCGGAGGAAGCTGTTACCCTTGCGGAATGCAGGATGTTCTGACTATTAAGACAGATTTGGATTTGCTTGGCACCGTCAAAAGCCGTTACGATATTTTTGCAGAGCCTGATCCAGGAACCTTACTGGCATTAAAAAGCGGGAGTTCTTCACTTGAAGCAGGTCAGAATATATATTTAAATGGTGGTTTCGAGGTGCAAAAGGGTGCGAATTTCTATGCAGGAATTGACGCTGAATTAATGACCGAAGCAGATAGAGGATGCCAACCTGCATGTGTTGATGCAGGTATGACATCTTTTTCTCCTAATGGGGATGGCTACCGTGACTATTATTATATAAATCAAGCCTTTGTTGTCAGCTATGATATTGTGGTGGTTAATCATTGGGACAAAATTGATTATCAAAAAACGAATATCCCTGTATTTTCAAATGGATTGATTGCAGCTTGGGATGGTACCGGGGCAGCTAGCGCAGGTCCAAAAAAAATCTATATTACTGCTAAAGATTGTAATGGAGTAGAAACACCCTATTTATTTTACACTCAGTTGTTGAACACTAAATCCGCAATTATTCTCAATGACATGGTAAGTAACAAGATAGACTCAGAATCAATTGAATTCGAGGAAATGGAGGCTGGAGAAGCTTTTTTAAAAGTAAATCCTAATCCATTTACAGAAAAAATCTCTATTACTTATTCAGGTAAAGATTTTCCTTTAATGGTAAAAATGACGGATTTAAACGGGAAAGAAGTAATAAATCAAAAAATCTACAATACAAATGAAGAGCTTGATTTGAGTGGAGTTGCTTCAGGTGTTTACATCATAAATGCCAAAGCAGGTGAGTGTAACCTGGTTCAAAAAATAGTTAAAAAATAAACCCAGGGGCAAAAAGCAACCGGGCCCTTTACACCCGGAGGATTCCGGGACGGGTTGCAGAGTTTTAATTATAAACCCGGAGTGGGAAGTTACCACCTTCCCATTCCATAAAACTTATCAAAAATGAAAAAAAAATTAGTATTTATTGTGTTGACATTAGCAATTTTTGCAATTAACGGTTGCCAGAAAGAAGAAATGGTTGCACCGAAGCACGAAAACGTATCCAACAATTATGTTGAAGCGCTATACGTTAATGATTTAGTTTATGAAAAAACACTGCTTGTTTATGATGACAGCAGGGAAAATTCTGTAGAGTTAAAAATTTCGTCAAATTCGCAGGAATTACTTGATTATTACATGAAAATTCAAGCCATACAATTAGTGGTATCGTCATCAAAAGTTGGTGAGAATCCAATTGAATCCGGTTCAAAAAACAATCTGGTTGCTCTTGATGAAAGTGACATAAAGTTACCTGATAATTGTCTTTCGTTCGAGGTTATAAATGAAAACATACATGATGAAAATTTAAATTATTCTATCAGATATGGGAAAAAGGAATTGAAAAGTTATCCTAATCCGCCGGACAATTATTATTCATTTATTAAATATTCAGTCAGAGAAAATGCAAAGATTAATTATTTTCCCAATGATACTGAAACGGATGAATTATACTATAAGTGGGCCTATACCAATAGTTGGATAGGTAAATGGTATGAAGATACCTACTGGAGATATGTTTGGGGATTTGATGCTGTAGATAGCCCGATGTATATTTATCATCCGTTAAATAATACGGGAACATACAGACTTGGAATAAAAATTTATTATGACGATCCGAATTGCTTTTATGCAGAAAGTTATTAGTATTCTTAAATTACGGGGCGGAGGATTTTCTCCGTTCCGTAATTTTTATAACATATTAAGAAACCTGCCGATTTTATTTTGCGGGATATTCTTTTTTTTCTTGTACCGAACGCACCGAATTTGATATTTCAGAATACAACCTGTCCGAACTGTATACCTCAAATCCTGTAGTATTGTCACTGTTTTCGCCCGGTTCTCCATTCAACGTAAAAACCGGGATTACAGTGCCTGCGTTTGAACAGAATGAAAATGCTGTACAACCAATTGTGGCAGATGGTTTTATTCGTTACAAGGGGTTAACGTATTCACTGTTTCGTGATACAATGAAGGATAACAATTATATTACTGAATTAAACCCCGAAGAAGGCGGAATTTATTCTGTTCATATCAAGTTTCCCGGAATTTCCGATTTTACGGTTGCAGCAACAGATACTGTCCCTTTTTGCTTCAGAAATAAAATCGACTGAATTAAAACCCAGTGTAAAGCGGGTTGATGATAATTTCTTAACTCTCGTGCGAATGGAAATACAGCCTCCAGCATCTGAAAAGATTTCGTTCTACGAAATTGCTGTAATTATCCAAATTACAGATTCTATCCATCAAAACGGTTATCCCCTCGATTCGGTGATGCTAAAACCCAGGTTAGCTTATTTAACATCTGACGATCCCTTGATTTCAGAAGAGAATTACTATCCTTCCATTTTACAATTGGATGCCTTCCCTCCCCAACAACTTTTTTTTAAGAAAGAACACCAGTCAAAAAATTTTTATGTGGAATTTTATTATGATCCACCATCGGTAATAGCTACTTCAATTTCAGAAAAAGGGGAGCAAAACACGACATCACAAATCTTTTCTCACAAAGCAACTATAACGATGAAAACTGTTTCCCGAAGTTATTACCGCTATCATACCAGCAAATTAATGCAGTTTTATTCGCGGGAGGGCGATGCTTTGTATGGCGCCGGTGAACCGGTGAATGTTTTTTCAAATGTTCAAAACGGTGCGGGCATTTTTGCTGCCTTTTGTTCAGACTCAATATGTATTTCGGTGAACAATTCTCAATAAACCCTTTTATGAAGATTTTGACGCTGATTGTTTTTTTAACTACTTCATGTTTCGCTGCGGCTCAGCAAAATATCTCAGGAATGGTTTTCGATAAACAGACCGGCGAAACCTTAATTGGGGCAACAGTAATTGAAAAAGGAACAAAAAACGGAACCACAACAAACCAGTATGGTTACTTTTTTTTGAACACCGAAAATTCTGATTCAACCGTACATTTGGAAGCATCGTTTATCGGTTATAAGAAGCTTGTAACCTCAGTGAAAAAATCCGATCGCATCATATTAGCGCTTGTCCCTGAAATTTTTTCGATTCAGGAAATTACAATCAACAATAGAAAAAGCGAGGATATAAAACGAATTACAGGATTTTTCAAATTAAATCCGCGGGAATTAAAACATTTTCCTTCTTTTTCGGGTGAAACAGATTTAACAACTTTTTTACAACTGGTTCCGGGAGTTGCACTTGCAGGAGATGGCAACGCTTCGATGAATGTCAGGGGCGGGACCAACGACCAAAATCTTTTCCTGCTCGACGACATGCCTTTGTACTATGTCAATCATCTCGGAAATTTTCTGTCTGCATTTAATGCGGATATCATTAAATCGACGGATTTTTATAAAAGCGGGTTCCCTGCGCAGTATGGCGGAAGGTTATCATCGGTTGTTGACGTGCGCACTAATGACGGCAATTTGCACGAATTTGATATCTACGGAACACTGGGATTGATTTCGTCGAAAATCGGGATTGAAGGACCGGTAATAAAAAATAAGTCTTCATTTTTAGTGTCGGTACGCAAAAATACGATACCTTTTTTTCGCTGGCTTTACGGCCTGAATTTAGATTATAACTTTTACGACACGAATTTCAAATTCAATTATATCCTTTCTCCCAAAGAGAGATTGTTTTTTAGTTTCTATCTGGGAAACGACGGGATTGCTGTTAACAATACTGCGCAAAATGGTGAGCACAGGCAGTCAATTTCCTGGGGAAACAATGCAGGATCGGTTCGTTACAGCAAAGTGTGGTCGCCCAAACTTTACTCGAACCTGGTTTTGGGGCACACAAAATACAAGTACAATGAAATATCAAATTCCGAACATCTAACAGGAAAAGATTTGCAAAATTACAATTATGAATTCCTATCAGCAATAAGCGATAATTTTTTGAATTTTAATTTTGAATTTTATCCACTTGAAAAGTTTGAACTAAAAGCAGGTTACGGGATTACGGCACACCGCTTTTCACCCGGTAAAACAATTACAAATCAGCCCGGAACAGCAAACTACAGTTATCCGGAATTTGAAACGCAGGAGCATAACCTTTATTTTCAAATTTTGGCGAACCCGTTTTATAAACTAAGTTTTCAAGTAGGTATCAGAACAACTCTGCTCCAAACACCTCTAAAAGATTATTTACAACCGGAACCACGAATTTCGCTTTTATGGAAATTTAGCAGACAACTCAATATGCACGCAGCGTTCGATGTAATGCATCAAAATTTCCATTTGCTTACCAATCAGGGTGCAGGGATTCCGGTAGAATATCGTATTCCGGCTTTCTTATCAGCTCCGCCCGAACGTTCAGCGTTACTTTCCGCAGGAATTTCCTATATTCCTGAAAACGGGAAATTTCAATTTGATGTCGATCTTTATAAAAAAAGGCTGGCTAATTTACTAACATTAAAAGACGGTGTGAATTTTTCTTCCGCTAACCGGCAAAGCCTGGAAAATGCTTTCTGGAATGATGGAAAAGGATTAACTAAAGGGATTGAAATTACATTGCGAAAAAATTCGGGAAGGACAACGGGTTGGATCGGAACTTCTGTTTCAAAGTCGGAACGTTCGTTTACGATGGTTAACGATGGAAAGGCATATCCCTATGAATATGACCGGCCATTTGAATTCAAGTCGTTTTTTAAGCCATCAGCTTAGTAAAAAAGTCTTTTTTAATGCTACCTGGGTTTTCGGATCCGGCACGCCAATCACAATTGCAGAAAGTCAGTATTATGATTTGGATGGGCAGACTATTTTAATTTACGGTAAAAAAAATGGTTTCCGGGGCGCGCCCTACCACAGGTTGGATATAAGTGTGTCTTACAAACTATTTCCGAAATGGGGTGAAAGCGAATGGAATTTTAGTATAATAAACCTTTATAACCGAAAAAACCCGTATTTCTATTTTGCAGATTATGATTACGGATTTGGGGGAAGTGGCAAAATGACTTTTTATCAACAAAGCTTGTTTCCCTTCTTACCTTCAGTAAGTTACAGTTTTAAATTTTAGTTTATGAAAATTTTTTTAGTATTGGTAGTTGCTGTTTTTATTTATCAGTTTTCAAATGCTCAATTTTATGCGGGTGCGGAAGGAACGCTCCTGTTGCCGTTTAACAATCTGGCTTCCGAAGTAGATTATGGTTATGGCCCTTCGGCAAATTTAGGATATTCATTCAAAAAAAAAATCGATGCTTCGCTGGAATATCAACTGTTATTTTTCGGGCCATTGCGGCCAAATTACCATATTAGTTCCGAATCGCTTGTTTTAAAGTATGGAATCGCAAATTTGAAGAAATATATTCCTTATGTTGGTTTCCGAACAGGAATCTTTCATTCTTCTGCGGAGGTTCCTTTTCAGGTTGTGGGGAACACAGTGGAATTCAGAAAGAAAAAAGAGAACGCATTTGGAACGGCGCCTCTATTGGGAGTTCTGGCAGATTCGGGATGGGATGAAAAATTAAAAATAGATGTATCCGGGTCATTTTCAAAAATTTGGTTTAAAAGAAATTACGAATTCCTATCATTTCAGGTTGGATTGAAATACTATTTTTAATAATTATTGAAATGTAAAAAAATGGGTTTTACTTCTGTTTGTTTTTAGAGGTCCGGGTTAAATCCGAAACTTCCAGAAAAGAAAAAACCAGGTAAACGATCATAAGGCATATTACAAATACGAGCGCATTTTCTTTATCAAAGGCAATATATATAACTGCAAATACAGAATAAATTACCAATTTGAAAAACGTAATTAGCATATTGCTGCGCGTAAATTTTCCGATATCTTTTCTGGCCATCCGAAGTTGCCACGCGTGAACGGAAATGGTGACTGCGAGGAAAAAAAGCAACATATATGGTAAAACCGGCAAATAGTATTGCGGAATAAAAAAGGAAAATACCAGCGAGGCAAGCAGAACCAAAACTGCTGATACACCAAGTATTTTTGCAATAAACTGTTTCATTATAATTTCAATCGTCAATTTTCAAAATGCAAATAAAATCCAAATTTCTATATTTCATTGCTAAATATTACTGTTGTTTGAAAATTGTGTGATTGTAAACTGAGATTTATTTGAATTTTGGTTTTTGTAATCAGTTATTTCTTCTTCAATAAATTTCTTGTTGCATAGATAAGAGCGAGGATAACCGACAAAACCATCAGTCCGAATGTAAATCCTTTAAATTCGTTATTCATCCACTGATCAATTTTATAACCTATAAAGGTGAAAATTCCGATGATGGCCATCATTTCGAAACCCAGGCCTGAATACCGGATAAAACTGTCGAAGCCCGATTTTTTATTTTGGTTTTTCGGTTTCATTTATTGGGTGTTTTACCCCCATGGAACATGTTCCGATAAATACAGAACCCGGTTCCACTGAAAGTTTGCCAATAACAACATCGCCTTCGATATGCGCGGTAGACTTGAGATTTAACAGATCGTTCGCTGTGATTTTACCTTCGATTATTCCGGCAACTTCCACATTGCTGCAATTCACTTCTCCTTTAATTTTTCCGCTGGGGCCAACTACCAGTCGTCCTTTGGCTGAAATATTTCCCATCAGGTCGCCATCGATTCTGATATCGCCGTTGGCAATAATATCACCTTTAATTTTGGTGCCTTCACTAATAATGTTTATGGATTGATTTAGATTTTCACCGACAGGTTTAAATGTTTGTTTTGCCATTTTTTAGTTTGTTTATTTATTACCAACATTAAATATACTGAATTTCCCGGGTTTGAAATTACGATTTTTTGTAATGCCTTCAAAGTGTTATTACTTTTTGTAGAACAAGCGAAAGAAGGTTTGGTTTGATTTATTTAACAAAACTTTGGCTTATAATATTCAGGATACTTTACGCCGAATCGTAAGCCCATTTCAGGTAAACGCTTCCCCATGTAAAACCGGCGCCAAAAGCAGCGAGAATAATGTTATCACCTTTTTTCAGTTTTTGCTCGTAGTCCCATAAACAAAGTGGAATGGTTGCCGCAGTTGTATTTCCAAATTTCTGAATGTTAATCATTACCTTATCGGTGCCCAAACCCATACGGCGTGCTGTGGCGTCTATAATCCGCATATTTGCCTGATGAGGTACAAGCCATGCCACATCGTCCGCTTTTAAATTATGCTTATCCATAATTTCAACAGCTACATCGGCCATGCTCGAAACAGCGGCTTTAAATACTGCCTGTCCTTCCTGGTAAACATAGTGTTCACCGTTTTTAACGGTTTCAAACGATGTAGGTTTTAACGAACCACCGCCTTTCATATGCAGGTGATGCCGCCCCAAACCATCGACATGATTCATATAATCGACAATACCCACATTTTCGGTAGTGGGTTCAAGCAAAATGGCGGTTCCGGCATCGCCAAAAAGCGGGCATGTTGTGCGATCGTTATAATTCGTAATCGAAGACATCATATCGGCGCCAACCACAATCACTTTTTTATATCTGCCTGATTCAATAAACTGGACAGCCGTTGAAAGCGCAAAAATAAACCCTGAACAGGCTGCATTTAAATCGAAACTCCAGGCATTGTGAATTCCTGCTTTGCTGGCGATAATATTGGCAGTGGCCGGAAATGGCATATCGGGGGTAATGGTGGCGCAAATCAGCATTTCAATTTCATCGGGAGAAGTATTTGTTTTTTGAAGCAGTTGCTTAACCGCGGCAGTTCCCATGTCGCTGGTAGCTTTTCCTTTTTCCTTAAGAATGCGGCGCTCTTTTATCCCGATACGCTGCATAATCCATTCATCGCTGGTGTCAACCATTGTGCTTAGTTCGTCGTTGGTTAACCGGTATTCAGGAAGAAAAGCTCCCACTCCCGTAATTGCCGCTCTTAAATTTGCCATTTCAAAATCATATTAAAAAGTAAGCGTGGAATTTATAGATTTTTATTCCGGCGCGAATATAGAAGTAAATGCAGGGATATACAAAGAAATGATGTGGCGATAAACCCGAGGTAACAAATCCTAAAGGTTGCAATGAACAATTCATTCAAGTGTTTGAAAACAGAGAGCAAAAAAAAACCAGGCTTTTTAACCTGGCTTCATCCGCGGTCCTAAACCGCAATCTCTTTAATAATTACCTGCTTCCCTCTGTAATACCCGCATTCAGGACATACAGTGTGGTATTTTACTGTTGTTCCGCAATTGGAACAAGTGGCAAGTGTTGGCGCAACTGCTTTGTAATGCGTGCGTCTTTTGTTTCTTCTCGTTTTCGAGATTCTATGTTTCGGATGTGCCATTTTATTTTGTTTTAATTGTTATTTCCAAGTTTTTTAAGTGCATCCCACCTCGGATCTGTTGTTTGGTCACCTTCACCATCGGTGTGCGTGTAATCTTTTAGCTTTTGAATCATTTCCCTGTTGCATTCCCTTTCACCATTTTTATTTTTCGGATGAACGTGGCGAAGCGGAATACTCAGCGATACATATTCATAAATAATTTGAGCCAGGTTGATTACATACTCTTCGGGATGAACCCAAATTACATTTTCATTTTCTGCGTATTCGTTCTCACCAAATTTAACAAACAACTCAGCTTCATTCTTTATCTTCTGCCTGTATTTTTCAAGGCAACGATCGCAGGTAAGTTCGAGCCAGCCTTTTACTTTAAGGCCGAGTTTTAAAAAAGTACCGCGTTTTTCAAGCGTTACTTTTATTATCACTTTGCCTTTATCAACCAGCCTGTCTTCAAAATGTGCAAAGAACGAATCTTCAACTTCAAATTCGAACTCGTGGATGCCTTCTTTAAGGCCTTTAAATTCAATATTATATTTCGATTTCCAGCTCACGATTCGAAAAAAGTGTTGCAAAAGTATAAATTTTTTGGAAACACTGAAAGTTTACCGGAAATATTTCGGTTTTGATTAATAGTCTGTTTCTGATTCGGAAATTCCCTGCCCGTCCAGTCAGGCGGGCTTATTGGATGTTCATTATTTTATTAGATTAAACATGGAAAAGTCAAAATAACGAAATGAAGTAAGGAATATAAAATTAGACTTTACTTATTCAACACAATTCTGAAAGTTGTTCCCTTCCCAATCTCCGACCATTTAATAAAGATTTTACCGTTGTGGTAATTCTCGACCCAGGTTCGGGGAAAGCCAATTTTATTTAGATTGAATTTAAATTGGGTGCATGGGGGGGGGGGGGGGGGAATCCTCTGTTTTAATAAAAATTCAGCTAATTATTTTTTACATTTGTTTTGTTACTCTCAGGAAAAAACCCCTGCCAGTAACACCAATTTTCATCAAAAAGGACAGGTAAAAAGGAAAAGGGTAAGTTTGTAATGTGTTACAGACGATGAACGTTGTGAATACTTTAATATAAAATCAAGGGCAAAAAGCAACCCAGCCCTTACAAAAAGAACCGGGTTGCAGCAAATTGTTTTTAAACAGGAGCGGGAAGTAACCGCTTCCCGCTCCACAAAACTTTTCAAAATTATGAAAAAATTAATAGTTTTTGCTAAGCGATGAATTGGATATAAATTATAAGTTCTACGCTAGCTCATTAGAAGCTATTTTGAATATTGAAGGTGAGGTGAAAATTGGAAATTCGTTGTATAAATTTACCGATAAGGAATATATTGTCCTAGATGGTGATTACAAGAAGTTGGAGACCATAGATAACGGATTAAAGTCGGGAACTATATCCGATGATTTAATCGTTATTTTTGATCCGAACGTAGATAAGAAACTTAAATCAACCGATGTAATAACCAGCGGTAGTTTTGAAATTTATCATTATAGAAAACTAGATTACCATGTCGATAAAATTGTCTATTCCACCTTAGTAGGGCTTGACTATATGAATACTGGTGCTTGGGTGTGGAAAGAAGGGTATGAATTAAACCTGGTGTTGAGGCAATATGAATGGGGAGGAGTTTTCACTAAAAAATGGAGAACTATGAGAGCATCTTATAGCGTTAAGGATTCATATCTCTACTGGCAGCCATGGGGGTCGATGGAGGGTATTATAAACACATTTAACGATGTTAATTATGGACTAACAAGCAGCGAGGTATATTTCAAGTACGTAGATTATGAAAGAACAACTTATGGTTCTCCCGTTAATCCTTATTTTTGGGTTTTCAATTTCAAAACAACATTCTGGTCCAGTGGAATAGGCTGGGAAAACGCAATATCCCTTGATTTAGGATATTTTTAATTTTATTTTTTTTAAATATTTCAGGCAGGGATTTCCTGCCTGAAATATTTAAAATTCACAGCAAATCAATGAAGAAAGCAGTACTTTTTTATTCCATACTATTTTTTTTATTTACAGGAGCATATGCCCAACATACCATCAGTGGTTTTGTGTACGACAGCAACACCGGGGAAGCGCTCATCAACGCGCATGTTTACAATCACATAACCGGCGTAGGAACACTAACCAACCCCTATGGTTTTTTTAGTCTAAGGATTAACGGAAAAGATAGTTTACAGCTTACTGCTTCGTTTGTGGGATACAAAAAAATAACCATCCCGTTGTTTTGTAAAAACGATACTTCGCTCGTAATAACATTGGAACCCGGCCAAAACCTGGGCGATGTTCTTGTACAAGCGCCAAAAACAATTGATGAAGATTTTACTCCAGCCGGGCGAATGTCGTTCACCGGGAAACAACTGGAAAAACTGCCGGGATTATTGGGCGAAAAAGATGTTATAAAAAGCCTGCAACTTATGCCAGGTATTAATATGGGAAAAGAAGGCAGTTCGGGCATTTTGGTAAGGGGGGGCGACCGAGGACAAAATCTGTTGTTGCTCGATGGCATGCCCGTGTATAACGTAAACCACCTTTTTGGTTTTTTTTCGGTTTTTACGCCCGAAATTATTAAAAGTGTGGATGTTTACAAGGGTGGATTCCCGGCAAGGTATTCAGGCAGGTTATCTTCGGTGATCGATATAAGGCTAAAAGAAGGCAACCTGTATAAACGAAAACTGGATTTTACCGTTGGCACCATTTCTTCAAAACTGATTTACGAAAGCCCCATACAAAAAGGAAAATCATCGTTTGTAATAGCCCTACGCAGGACTTATGCCGATTTCCTTTATACACCTTTAAACTCTGTAAAGCGAGAAGATATGTACTATACAACAAAAACGTGGTCGGGGTATAAATTTTACGATATTAATTTAAAATCAAACTTTATACTTTCAAAAAAAGACAGGATATATTTTAGCGTATACACGGGAAGTGATAAGTTGTACATATCAGAAAAAGAAGAATACAACAATATAGGACTTATCGTCCAGGGCATAGGTGAGTCCGGGAAACTTGAAATCCAATCTGATTATGTCAACCGGTGGGGAAACCTTACTCTATCATCGCGCTGGAACCATTTGTATAATGAAAAGCTTTTTTCGAATACCACCCTTTCGTATTCCACCTATAAATACAAAACTTTAGTTGGCAGTGATTATTTGGAGGAATCAACAGATACTATCATTGAAAATACATCATTCCTGAATTTGTCTTCAATAAAAGATGTGGGCCTGTCGAGCGATTTTGATTATTTTGTTTTACCCTGGCTAAAAATACTAATGGGAGCGGGTGTAAACTTGCGCAATTTTGTGCCCGGAAAACTTGATATTAACTTTGTTTCGAAGTCGGACCCGACAGAAAATTATACCCGTAATATACATAACACCACCGAAAGTTTATTTGAAGGCAACTTTTATATTGAAAATCATTTGAGTATTTCGGATAAACTGTTTATTAATGCCGGGCTTGCATTTTTAATGGTCAGCAATAAGGGTGACAATTTTTTTTCGCTGCAACCACGAATGATGGCAAATTATAAGATTAGCGGCAATCTTTCTGTTTTTGGGAGTTATACTGATATGGTCCAGCCGGTACACCTTTTGGTTGATAACGGCACGTTACTTCCCGTGGATATGTGGGTACCATCGGTAAAAAACTTAAAGCCGGCACATTCACGCCAATTTGATGTGGGATTAAAATACAGTTTTAATGAAATGGTTGAGTTTAAGGCTGAGATGTACCACAAACGCATGAAAAATGTGGTAAACTATAAAAACGGTGAATCGTTTATTTCGCTTGACGAAACCTGGTACGACAAAATTATCCAGGGAAAAGGAAATTCAAAAGGTATCGAACTCTTATTGTCAAAAGTATCAGGTAAACTTACCGGTTGGGTAGCGTATTCACTTTCAGAAACAACCCGTCAGTTCGATAATTTAAACAGGGGCGAACCGTTTGCATTTAAATACGACAGCCGCCACCAGTTTAAGCTGGTTGGCATGTATAGTCCAAACAAAAAACTTGATTTAACAGCTTCGTGGGTTTATGCAAGCGGGATGCCAATCACATTATCCTTATCAGCCTATGGTGGAGACCCGCTATATAGCCGTTCACTAATATCAGGCTTATTATACAATATTGGCTTTTCCGACGAAATGATTTATAACCCTGAAAACGTCAGTTATTACAGTGGTATAAACGAGCAACATCTGCCTGCCTATCACCGGCTTGATATCGGGATAAATATCAATAAACAAAAACGAAGAGGTGTGCGTACATGGAACTTCTCGGTTTACAATGCGTACGCCCGGAATAATCCCATGATGGTTTTTCCCGTAACCGGCGATGATGGGAAGATTGCTTTTAAAAGCTTTTCAGCTTTTGTTTTTATCCCCTCGGTGAGTTACCGTTTTAATTTCGATGCTTTTTAAATTTAATGGTTATGGACAAAAAAGTAGTTAATTTTTTAAAGTATGTAGTAATATTACTTGCAACTATATTATTAACGAATTGCCTTAAAGTTATCGAAATAGATACATCGGGAGTTGGGTCGGAAATTGTTGTAAACAGTTTTTTTACTGATTCGTTGCCGTGGAAGGTAAACATATATAAAACATTTAATTTAAACGAAAGCGGATCGCCCGAACCCGTGACAAACGCCCAGGTATCAATAACAGGAAACGGCAATACCATTTTTTTACAGCATAGCGGAGAAGGTATATACAACGCTAACGAATATCCCGAAGTGGGTGTAGAATACAAACTATCAGTTGCAATTGAAGGCAGGGAAGACATTAATGCGCAAAGTTCGGTTCCTTTTAAAAGCAGATTATCAGGAATTACCCTTGACGTAAAAGAACGAACTGTTGTTACTTCTTATTCTACGTATAATAGCATGATTTCTACCGGTTTTACCATAACACCTCCTGAAAACATTAAAACACTCTGCAGGGTAAGGATACTGCTTTTTGACACCATTGCAGGATATGGCAGATATTATTTTGATGCGGATAGTTACGAAAGAATGCTTGAAAACGGTGTCGATCCTCAATTAGTAAACAACCTTAAAGCATTAAAAGGGCAAATTGTTTTTGGCCCTTTGTGGAATTTCTTAGCCCCAAAATTTGGAGAATCCAAAGTAAGCGGTTATCCACAAATAGCTGATGCAACTTTTTTAGACCGGGTTGATTATCGCGACCCGGCTGCATTTTGGATGGGAATATGTGTTGCCCCGGAGGGAATGTTCTACAGTACGCCCTGGGAAGATGCTACCTTGCTTGGTGATTTTTCTGAAAAAACCCCAGCCGATATTTTTACACTTTCTGGCTCGAATATGGAATACTGGCTTGAATTTACGGATTTAAGCCCCGAATATTACCAATTTCAAAAAGATTATTTGCTTCAGATTTCAAACAGGGGAGATATAAGTGGTGCCCCGGTGATAGTTTATAGCAACATAAAAAATGCCACTGGAATTTTTGCAGGCTACCAAAAACAAATGGTTAGAATCGATAACTTAAATGGAACGAATAATTGAAAGTTTAAAGGATGTAAAAACTGCAAAAATCATCAGGGACGCCATTCTATTCGGTAAGCTCAATTAATTTTTATTTTGTTGTTCAGACGCTTTGAGGTTTTTCAAACACTTAAAGGTCGGGGTAAACCTCAAAGTGTCTGGATGACCTTTGAGCGTTTTGATTCAAGACAAATAAAACTTTTCCAAAGTGCTGAACTTTGGAAAAGGTAAGCGCAGGTAAATTTAAATTCTGTTTGCTAAACGAGCAAGGTGAGCCCTCTACGGTTTTTAAGGAAGGTGAGAATTTTAGCTTTCAGTTTGTTATAAAAAACGATAAAGAAGAAAGCCTGCCTTTTTTTGATTCTGGTTTTTTGAAGCTCAAGGATTTTTTTGCGGTTAGTTCAAAAAGCAAATATTTTGGAAAACCGTACCTTTATGATTTATCAACGGATTCAAATTTAGATACTTATCCAATAATACATTGGTTGCAGGCCGATTCAATATCTGCTTTTACTGATACCTGGATAAATGACAGTAACGATCGATTAGAGATGGAAGGAAAATCAATGTTTCCTTTAATTTTTTTTTTAAAAAAGGGACGTTATTTTACCGGATTCACATATAATTTTACATTTGGATTTCAGGATAAAGATCCCGTTTATGAATCTGGAAAATTAACCTTTAAAATCAATTTTGAAATAAAATAAACCATATTATGAAGAGAATTGTATTAATAATTTTAATATTGGGGTGGCTGGTTAAAATAGATGCTCAGGTTCCCACTTATACATTTGAATAAGGAAAAGTCTTTGAGAAATACTCCGATTTTCAAATTACTAAAAACAACGCGCCAGAAAAAAAGATGTCAGCTTTTAATATCATCCCGTTGCTTGAAGAAGATGAAGTGTTGGGCGTTCATCCAAAGGTCGCCCGATTGACAGGTGGAGTGTTGGGCGTTCACCCAAAGGCCGCCCGATTAATAGGTGGAGTGTTGGGCGTTAACCCAAAGGTCGCCCGGTTAATGGGTGGAGCGTTGGGCGTTCACCCAAAGGTTGCCCGGTTAACAGGTGAAGTGTTGGGCGTTCAGCCACTGGTTTCCCGGTTAATGGGTGGAGCGTTGGGCGTTCACCCAAAGGTCGCCCGGTTGACAGGTGAAGTGTTGGGCGTTCATGGTTGCCCGGTAAATGTTTAAAGCATTAAAAAAGATTAAAACAACTCATGTGGATTGATATGTTGTAAAACAACCTTATTTTCTTTTTATATGAACATAAATTTATAATTTTAATGCCAGAAAAAAATACCGGGTGACCAATGCAGCGATTAATGGGGCAACGGTCACAAATGTAAACCTGATTCTAACTAACATTAAAAAAATCAAAAATGATTGAAAAAGTAATCAACAACAGCCGCGCTGCAGAAGTGAATGCAGTAACCTTACGTATTACATCTGCCTTTAACAGCAGCAGTGTTACCGGAGAATACAACGCTTAGTGGTATAATCGATAAGTTACTGGAGGGCAATACACGTCTTTCCAATGCGATCAACCATCAGCGGGCCGAATCGGAGCTCGAAGAAGCCGACATTTCGCGCGACGACCTGGTAAGAGCCTTATTCTTTCTCGTTACCGGTTATATGTATCATCCTGACCCTGCGATTAAAAATGCTGCGGTAACCGTGCACAATGTGCTCGAAAGTTACGGGCTGACGGCAGTGGTTAACGAAAGTTATGCAGTAGAAACTTCGTTGATAATTTCGATGCTTGCCGACCTGGCCGCTACCGGACTTCAGGCTTCCATTGCCCTTTTGTCGGGATGTGCCGAAACCATTACAGCCCTTACCGCCGCCCAGGCAGCTTTTGAAGATAAATACCGGGTTTACCAGGAAGAAAAGGTGGACGACAAGGAACAGGACAACGCTACAACGGTGAGAAAGGAAGTGGTTGCAATTATCAATTCCGAACTGGTGGACTTCCTGCGTTCGATGGTACGCTACGATGAGGCCACTTTCGGAACTTTTACCCTCATGGTCGACGAAATTATTAAAGACAATAACGAAGCAGTGAAAAGACGCCGCGAAAACCCGGAACAGTAGGATATAAAACTTTGGAAAAGGTAAACTCAGGTAAGTTTTTTTAAACGCTAGAAAGACATCCTCTGCGAAACCCCGAAGGTTTCAAAAACCTTCGGGGTTTATATATTCAAAAATTCAAACCGAAAAGAATACAAATCCCAATTTCTATTTATTCAAAATAATCCTGAATGTGGTTCCCTTCCCAATCTCCGACCATTTAATAAAGATTTTACCGTTGTGGTAGTTTTCAATAATACGCTTTGCAAGGGATAAGCCCAGGCCCCAACCTCGTTTTTTTGTAGAATATCCGGGTTGAAATATGGTTTTGAACTGCGATTTGGAAACCCCCGAACCCGTGTCAGTAATATCGAGGTAAACGTGTTCTCCTCTGTCTTTTATTTCGAGTGAAATTTTACCATTATTGCCCATGGCATCGATGGCATTTTTACACAGGTTTTCAATCACCCAGGAAAATAAAGCTGCATTTAATGGGGTATCCACAATATCGGTTTCAGAAAAAGAAGTTTCAAAAATTACTTTGTTCGAAGAACGTGTCTTTAAATAGCTTATCGTTGAAGTAAGCACTTCAACAAGATTGGTATGAAGCAACTCGGGCTTCGAGCCGATCTTCGAAAAACGTTCGGTTATTTTTTCGAGCCGTTTGGTATCTTTTTCGAATTCGTTTACCAGGTTTTCATCTACATTCTGAAGTTTCAGCAGTTCAATCCAGGCCATTAACGACGAGATTGGCGTACCCAACTGGTGTGCGGTTTCTTTCGACATACCCACCCAAACCTGGTTTTGCTCGGCGCGTTGCGTTGCCGCAAATGCAAAATAGGAGACCACGATAAAAACCACAATCACAAAAAGCTCTACATACGGATAGATTTTTAGGTTTCTCAGAATATCGGATTCCCGAAAATAAAGCAACTGGATGTTTTCCTCTGATAACTTAATCGGAATTGGATCGGTATACTTCTTCATTTTTTCCAGTTCCTTTTGTAAAGCCTGTTTTTTTCTTCCTTCACTAAAATGAATATTAAAAAAACTATTTACTGAATCAGCCTCCATTATAATAACCGGAATTGTGGTATTCTGAGCCAGAATATCCATAATCAGCGAAAGGTACTGGGTGTTAAGCGAAGAAATTGCTTCGTCGTTATCGGTTGTTTCTACCGGCTCCACATATCGTTTTATGGCTTCGGCCCAAAGTTCAACCTTTTTGCGCTCTTCCTGCGCTACTTTTTTTGTAAGCCAGTTGGTATACAAAAGCGATGCAACTCCAATAATAATAGCGATGAGCAGAAGAAGAATTTTGCCACGTCGTCGTTTCAGGTAAATATCCAAGGTGTGCAGTTTTTATGTATAACAGATGAATAACGAGGGAAATACACTTGTTTATTATTTCCCAAGTATTTTCATTACTGCTTCTGTAATTCCGCGCGCATCAATACCACATTCACGGTACAACTCGTCGGGCGTTCCATGTTCAATAAAACGATCGGGTATACCAAGTATTTTTATTTTTGATGAATATGCGTTTTCAGCCATAAATTCGAGAACAGCGCTTCCAAATCCGCCATGTATAGTTCCGTCTTCGATGGTAATAATGTTTTCAAAGTTTTCAAAAACCTCTTTCAGCATTTCGGTATCGAGTGGCTTTACAAAACGCAGGTCGTAGTGAGCTGCCGAAATACCGTAATTTTCGAGGCTTTTAACTGCTCTTCCGGCATAAATACCCGATTTGCCAATACTCATTAAAGCGATATCTTTTCCATCGGAAAGTTTTCGGCCGGTTCCGATTTCTATTTTTTCGAATGGTTGCCGCCAATTGGGTTTTATTCCGCAACCTCGTGGATAACGGATTGAGATTGGCCCTTTATTTTCGGGAAGTTGCGCGGTGTACATCAGGTTACGCAATTCAATTTCGTCCATGGGCGCTGCCACTGTAATATTTGGAATGGAACGCATATACGCCAAATCGAATACTCCGTGATGTGTTGGCCCGTCCTCGCCCACAAGGCCACCACGATCGAGACAAAATATTACATGCAGGTTTTGTAACGCCACATCGTGAATAATCTGATCATACGCGCGCTGCATAAAGGTGGAGTAAATATTACAGAACGGAACCATTCCCTGTGTTGCCAGTCCGGCAGAAAAAGTAACCGCATGCTGTTCTGCAATTCCAACATCGAATGCCCTGTCCGGCATTTTTTCAATCATCAGGTTCATGGAACAACCAGTGGGCATGGCAGGTGTAATCCCTACGATTTTTTTGTTTTGTTCTGCTAATTCAACCAGTGTTTCTCCAAAAACATTCTGGAATTTTGGCGCTTTCTGAATCGGACAGTCACACGAATAAATTTCACCCGTGTCTTTATCAAAAATTCCCGGCGCGTGGTATTTGGTCTGGTTGATTTCCGCCTGCCGGAAACCTTTTCCTTTTCGGGTGATTACATGCAGAAGTTTCGGCCCGCGAATGTCTTTCAAATCGTTGAGCACTTTGGTAAGATAAACAACATCATGCCCGTCGACCGGGCCAAAGTACCTGAAATCGAAAGCTTCAAAAAGGTTATTTTCTTTCAGCAAAATATTTTTAATAGCATGTTGATTCTTTTGAAGAAACCGCCGGGTTTTTCGCCCAAAGCCATCGAGTTTTCCCAATCCTTCCCAAACATCTTTTTTGAAACGGTTATAAGCATGCGATTTTGAGATATTCAGCAAATACTGGTTAATTCCGCCCACATTCGGGTCGATTGCCATGTTATTGTCGTTCAATATTACAAGCACATCGGAATTGATCCGCACGGGCATTGTTTAATGCTTCAAATGCCATTCCGCCAGTCATAGCGCCATCGCCGATTACGGCAACAACTTTGCGGGCGCGTTCTTCATTAAGTTTCGCAGCCACAGCCATACCGAGCGCTGCGGAAATTGAAGTCGATGCATGTCCTACGCCAAATGTGTCGTATTCACTCTCCGAACGTTTTGGGAATCCGCTTATTCCTTTGTATTTCCGGTTTGTATTGAAAATGTCGCGCCGGCCGGTTAATATTTTGTGTCCGTAAGCCTGATGTCCTACATCCCAAACCAATTGGTCGTAGGGTGCGTTATATACGTAATGAAGCGCAACGGTTAATTCTACAACGCCAAGACTGGCGCCAAAATGGCCCGGATTAACCGAAACAACATCGATTATATAATTTCGTAATTCATCGCATAGTTCGGTAAGTTCATCCAGTTTCAGTTTTTTTAAATCCGACGGGTTATCTATTTTTTCTAATAATCGCCCCTTAGTTTCGTCCATTTTGCGAAAAAATATTTCCTAATATAAATTAATTCCCTTTTCTTTTTAAAAGCGCGAAGTTATATCAATATTCAAATATCTAATGCTTTTTGATCAAGATTTCCGCCTCAAAGTTAAATATTACTGAATAAAGAACAACAAACAAAATTAGCTGTTAAAAAACTAAAAAGGCTTAAACAGAAAAAATGAAATAGTATAAATTGGCGGAGTAAGAGATAACCCGAATAGTTTTTGAAAATTGAAGGCTAAAAAGATGTAATTTTAAGCCATAAAAAAAACAAGTAAAATGAATTCGAAAATAAAATTTTTAATCGCAGGCACATTGGTCTTATTTCTTTCATCGTGTGTTTCAACAAAACAATTTAATGATGTGAAAAACAAAATGACACAGGAAAATGAATGAGTTGAAAAGGCAAAAAATTGATTTGGAAGCAGCCAATACAGGGCTTATCGATAAAAACCAACAACTGGAATCGAAACTGAAATCGTTACAAAAACAGCTCGAAGATGCGCTGTATTCGGTTAAAATTCAGAAGGAAAATGTGAGCGCTTCGCAAAAGGAAGTGTCGGATTTGCAGCGCCAGATTGATGCGTTGAATTCAGGTAGTTCAGCCGAAATTGAAAATTTGCTCAAAGAGCTGAATAACACGCGTGCCGATTTAAATACACGGGAAGATAAACTCAGGGAAGCAGAACAGGAACTGGAGAAAAGAAATGCAAAACTGATTGAACTTCAGCAAGTACTGGCTCAAAAGGATGAAGCAGTTAAAGCGCTAAAACAAAAAGTTATGGATGCATTGGTTGGCTTTAATAACAATGGCTTAACGGTGCACGAAAAGAATGGAAAAGTATACGTTTCGCTCGAGGAAAAGTTGCTTTTTAAAACCGGGAAATGGGACGTGGATCCCAATGGGCAAAAGGCATTACAGGAACTTGGAAAAGTATCTGGCACAAAATACCGATATCAATGTAATGGTGGAAGGACATACCGATAATGTTCCGATGCATGGTTCTGGCGAAGTAAAAGATAACTGGGATTTAAGTGTGATGCGTGCCACTGCGGTTACAAAAATTTTACTCGAAAACAAGGCTATCGATCCAAAACGTGTAATTGCTGCCGGCCGAAGTGAGTATTTGCCTATATCTCCCGATGATACTGCTGCAGGCCGCCAGATGAACCGCAGAACTGAAATTATTTTAACGCCCAACCTGGACGAATTGTTAAAAATTATTGAGGTTAGTTAACTGCAATATGTATAAATATGACTTAACCCGTGGAGGGTAAGCATTGGCTCAATTATTTTTACATGTTTGGTTAATGGTGCAATTACCGAACTTAATCCGCCTGTGGCAACTACTGTAATTTTTTCATTGATTTCATTCTGTGTGCGTTCTATCATTGAATCTACCAGGCCTGTGAAGCCGAAAACAATACCCGATTGAATTGCATGTATTGTGTTTTCGCCTAATACCGATGGCGGCGGAGTAAGATGAATTTGAGGTAACTGTGCCGTTTTTCCGGCAAGTGCATTTACTGCGGTATGCAATCCGGGCGCAATTGCCACGCCTAAAATTTCGCTGTTTTTTCCAATAGTAGTAAAAGTTAATGCGGTGCCAAAATCGATTACCATACTTAACGCACCGTATTTTTCATAAGCCGCCAGGGAATTACAAACCAAATCGGCCCCAATCTGGTATGGGTTTAAAACCTTAATCGGTAATTTGGAATATATCTCGGGGATTACTGAAATAATTTCGGAACCGGGAATTAATACATTCAGCATTTCGTTAAACTGATGATTTAATGAAGGCACAACACTGCTTATTACCACATGGCTAATGTCTGTTCGGCATATTTTCCCGGCAGTTATGAGCGAACGAAATATCACTTCGTATTCATCAGCCATTTTTTTTGGATCGGTTTGAATGCGCCAAGAATTCAGCCAATTTGCCTCATCTTTAATTCCAAAAACAATATTGGTATTTCCAATGTCAATGGTCAGTAACAACATAAATAGGTATATTTAATGTATTCTGAATAATAGTTCCGTAAACAAACTTACACGATTATATTTTTATTCGCTTTGTTTTTGCGGATTTTTTGATTTTCTCTTATTCAGCGGTTTTTACTGCTTTTACCGGCATCAGTGAAAAATTAATCGAACAGAAAGAATAATTTTATAAAACCACCGTTTTTCTATTTGTCTAAAACAGAAAATTTTCTCTGTAATACAGGGTTTGAATTCTGATAAAAATTGTGTTATTTTAGGTCAATCTAGCTATTACTTAAAAATTGCGTCATATGCAAAAAACTAAAAATCCGTTAATTTTTATAATCGAAGACAGCGTAATTTATAAAGATTTGATTGTTGGCCACTTAAAAACAAAAAAGTATACCAATGTAAAAACGTTTACCAATGCAGATGACTGTCTGAGAGAATTGCATTCAAAACCTGATGTGATTGTTTTGGATTATTCTTTTGGTGGGGTTAGCGGCCTGGATTTGATGCGCAAAGTAAAAGAAGAGCATCCCGAAGTTGATTTTATTTTTATTAGCGGGCAAA
Organism: uncultured Prolixibacteraceae bacterium; assembly: GCA_963821855.1. Lineage (GTDB taxonomy): Bacteria > Bacteroidota > Bacteroidia > Bacteroidales > Prolixibacteraceae > Draconibacterium. The sequence continues at coordinate 89,913 of CAWGFJ010000009.1, forward strand.
ACGATGTTGAAGTTGCAGTTCAGCTAATGAAACTTGGAGCTGCCGATTATGTGGTAAAAAATGAAAAAGCTCCTTACCGGCTGGTAACTGCCATTGAGCAACTTTCGCTGGTTACAAAAAGCAGGAAAATGAAACAAGGGATTCAGTATCGGCGTAGTTGGATTTTTTATTATGCTTTTCCTGGTAATCGTTTCGATAATACTTATCACGATAGTTTTTAATCTTTAAAAAGCCAGTTGTTTGGAAATTCACAAAACATTTCCTTTTCAATTTGTTTAAACCTGGTTATCGATTTGTTTCAATATTTTTCCTGATTTTTTGTGCATTGAATCATTCAGTTTTTTTGGCTCACCGGCTTTTTATTTTTTGTTACTTTGCGTGGCAAAACTAAAAAAATCAGGTCATGGGATTTGCTTCGGTTATAAAAAAATACAGTAAAACATTTTGGGCCTCAAACACAATCGAACTATTCGAACGCTGGGCATGGTATGGTTTTTACAATGCACTGGCGCTTTATCTGGTAAATTCGAAAGACACTGGTGCTTTGGGCTTTACACAGGTCGAAAAAGGAATGATTATGGGAACAGGCTCGATGTTGCTGTATTTTTTGCCTGTAATTACCGGATCGATTGCAGATAAAATCGGCTACAAAAAAATTCTGTTCCTTTCGTTTTCGATGTATGTTTCCGGCTTTTATATGATTAAGAGCTTCGATACATTCGGACTGATGTTTTTTGCATTTGTGTGGACCTGTGTGGGCGGTGCATTTTTTCAAACCCATAATTTCTGCCATGATTGCGCGAACAACGAATGATGAAACGTCATCGATAGGTTTCGGTATTTTCTATATGATGATAAATATTGGTGGTTTTATAGGTCCTTTTATTGCCGGTATTTTAATGCAAAAATCATGGGATTTTGTTTTTTACATGTCGATGGGTGCCATTGGTGTCAACTATCTGATTACCGGGTTTTTCTTTCGCGAACCAATTATAAAAGATGATCAATCATCGCTCGGCAAAAATATAATCAACGCATTCGTAAATATCTGGATAACGCTTAAAAACTGGAAGTATGTGTTGTTTTTAATTATAATGATTTTATTCTGGACAGCATTTAACCAGTTGTACTATTCGTTTCCGGTTTTTATCGATCAGTGGGTAAATACTTCTGTAATTTACGATGCACTGCATTCATTCTGGCCAAAATTAGCTGATGCAATCGGAACCAGCGACGGAACAATCACTGCTGTTACAATAACCAGCATGGATGCGTTTTTCATAATCGTTTTTCAAATTATGGTTTCCACATTTGTGATGCGTTTCCGGCCATTGGCAGCTATGATGGGGGGAACATTGGTTTTGGCCGGTGGTTTGGGAATGATGTTTTCAAATCAGAGCGGTTGGCTGATTTTACTTGGAGTTTTAGTATTCGCACTTGGCGAAATGGCCAGTTCCCCAAAATTTACTGAATACGTGGGAAGAATTGCGCCGGCAGATCAAAAAGCGTTGTATATGGGAACTTCCTTCTTGCCGATTGCTGCAGGCCATCAACTTGCAGGCTGGCTTTCGGGAGATGTCTACGAAAAAATTTCCGATAAAATTTATTTGCTTCAGGAAGAAGTAGCAAAACGAGGTATTTCAGTTCCGGAAATTTCAGATGCATTTTCGAAAAACGACTATATAAACATTGCTGCGGAGAAAATGGGAATGAGCCACAGCGAGTTACAACAGTATTTATGGACGACGTATCACCCAGGAAATATCTGGATGGTTTATTCAGGAGTTGCAATAGGTGCGGTTGTTTTTCTTTGGCTGTACGACCGGTTTATAATCAGAAAATAAAACTTATTCTTTAAAAAGAAATTCAGCGTAATTATCGGAATTTACAATTTGAAATTCATGTTGGGGATAAGCATTCATAAATGTTTTGGACAATGAAGTTTTTTTCTCAGGTTGAAATTTAAATTCATAGGCCCACATTTTTCCTGCCCTTTCTTCGATATAATCAATTTCCTGCTGCTGCTGGGTTCGCCAGAAAAAGCGATTGGAATGTATTCTTGAATAAGCTGCAAGCTTAATACGTTCACTAATGCAATAATTTTCCCAAAGTGCACCAACATCCTGTCGGATATTAACCGGATTAAAATTATTTATTATAGCATTTCGTACACCATTGTCAAAAAAGTAAACTTTTCTGGATTTCTTTATTTCATTTCTAAGATTTCTGCTTAACGCTGGAAGTCGAAAAACAACAAATGTTTTTTCAAGTAGCCCAATGTATTTTTCCACTGTTTTTGGATCAGATGATACTGTTTGGGCAAGTTCATTGTACATTACTTCGCTTCCCACCTGATAAGATAATGCCTGCAATAATTTAACAAGAAGGGCTGGTTTTTTTATACTTTCAAGCCGAAACAGATCTTTATAAAGATAACTGTCGGAAAGCCAGTTTAAAATCTCCGTTGAATCTGATGGATTATTAATTACATCGGGATATGAACCAAAAACTAAACGTTGATTTAATTGACGTTTCTCTTCAATTATACCGTTTTCTTCAGCCAATTCACCAAAAGAAAACGGATATAGCTGATATTCAAATTTTCTACCGGTTAATGGCTCGTTTATTTCATCCATTAAATCAAATGCCGAAGAACCGGTTGCAATAACCTGAATATCTTGAAAATTATCAACCAAAAGTTTAAGTGTTAAACCAATACCGGGAATTCGTTGTGCCTCATCAATTATCAGTATTTTGTTTTTACCTATAAGATTTTTTAACTCAAATGAAGTGATGTTCTGAAAAAGTTTGGGAACATTTGGTTCATCACCGTTAAACCAAATTGATGGTTGATTAATTTCTTCGACTAATAATTTTAAAAGTGTGGTCTTTCCCGCTTGTCTTGGTCCGGTAATAATAATTACTTTTTGTTTAAAAAGCCGGGATTTGAGAATACCAAGTAATGCTCGATTAATCATAACGAGGGCAAAACTATGGAATTTTGGATTCAAATCCAAAATAAATATATGTATTTTGGATTCGAAATCCAAAATACTTATGTTTTTAATAAATATCGCCATGGTTTACTTACCCAGGGTTCGCCGGCATAATCAATTCCAATCCGTGGCGAAGTTTCAAATTCGATTTGCAGTTTTGAATCTTCAATCCATATTCGCTTTGAAGTCAGTAAGATTTTCACCATAAAACGATTTATTGAGTTGAAGTACTTTTCCGACTCTTCCGGGGCCGGAAATATTTTCGACACCTCTGATTAACACTGCCGTCGGTTCGTTTTCAATTCCTGTTACTATATTCAGCATCCAGTACATTCCGTAAATAAGGTAAACATACACCAGGCCACCTTCGCAAAACATAACTTCTGTGCGGGCAGTTCTGCCTTTGCTGGCATGACAAGCCAAATCTTCCATACCACGATACGCTTCAACTTCAGTAATTTTGAATTTTTGGGTGGATTGATTATCAAATTTCCTGACGATGACTTTCCCAAGCAAGTCAGGAGCTACTTGCAAAACATCTCTTTGGTAAAAAGATTTTGTTAACCTTTCCGCCATTTGTCAAACTTCTGTTGAACTATTTTCTTTATTTGTTTTCTTTCGGAATTCGCTGAATGCATAACCTGCAATGGCGAGAATTAAAAGCAATGAACTCGCAAGCGAAATTTTATTTCCGGTATAATACGATTTTGGATGAAATTTAAATTCAACGGTATGTTCGCCTGCAGGTAAAACCAATGCCCTCAATACATAATCAACCCTAAAATGCGGGACTTCTTTGCCATCGATAAAAGCATTCCAGCCTTTGTCGTAGTATATTTCTGAAAAAACAGTTAACTGTTCTGTAGCCGCTTTAGCAGAATATTTCAGATAATTCGGTTCATATTCCGTAAGTACAATGCTTCCGTTTTGATCTTTTTGAAAATTCTTTCCTTCCACATTATTCTGAAACCTTTGATCGATTACAGCTTCGTTTTCAGGATCGATGGTTTTTAGTGCTGCAATTTCTTCATCGGCGTTTTTAACGATTTTAAAATCGTTTACAAACCAGGCATTTCCCATGTAACGCGTATTTCGAAGTGGAGGACTGTTCAAATCGTAAATTACATATTTTGTGTTGAGCATATTCAGCACCGAAAGTTGTGCAAAAATGGAATCCGGGTTTCCTCCACCCTGGAGGCCTGTTGCCATTTGCTGCATCTCGGGTAAGATGTTATGGTCAATTATTTCCTGGTAACGCCGGAGCTTTGCAGCCGAATAACCTCCTATACTTTTATGGTAGTAAGAGGTACGGGCATCCTGAAAAGCATCGCCCTGCAAGGGCAGAACCCTGTAATATAAAGCTTTATCCTGAAGAATTGCCTTGTCGGCAGGCATTTCAGGGAATGGATTTGTAGCTTCTCTTTTCGAAATAAAATTATCGTCGTTTAAATAACGTTTGTCAACGGTCCAAAGGTCAACCAAAACCAAAACCCCAATGCTAAGAACTAAAATGTTGGTTTTTATTTTTTTCAGATTCCATAAATATAAAGCACCTGCAGCCAGTGCAATAAAAATAAACGAACGGAAAGCATCGGTGCGCAATGCTGCGATTCTGTCGGATTCAGCAGCAGCGATTAACCAATCCGGAAGTTTTAACCGCAAATCATACGGACTGCTAAAATTTCCGGTCATTCCCGGTGCAATTGCAAATAACAGTGTTAAACCGCCGGTGATAATGGTTGCCCATTTTAATCCGTTTAGCCATTCTTTTTTTTCCGATTTTCCGGTTATTATATTGCTTAAAGCCATAATTCCCAACAAAGGCATAGTGATTTCGGCAATAACCAGGGTCATACTTGGTGCCCTGAATTTATTATACATCGGCAGGTAATCGAGCAGAAAACTGGTCAGCCCCATTACATTTCCGCCCCACGAAAGAACAATGGAAATTACTGTCGCCGACAGCAGCCACCATTTATATCTTCCCTTTACAACAAAAAGACCGAGAATAAAAAGGAATACCACGATTGCACCAACATAAACAGGCCCGGCAGTACTTGGTTGATCGCCATGATACATTACAATCATCTGAAGCACCTGTTTCGGATTCTGAATATTTTTTTGCCGCAATGCCTTGTAACTTTCTGAATTTGTATCGGCATGAATTTGTGAAGCGCCGCCCTTAAAATTGGGTACAAGCAAAGTAAATGTTTCGCCTATTCCGTAACTCCATTGAACCACGTAATCCTTATCGAGGCCGGTGGTTTTATTTTCGTCGTTGTTGGTTAATTCCGATGGCCCGCGAATGGTTTCTTTCGCATATTCCCAGGAAGTATATAAACGCGAGAAATTCATTCCCAATGCAATTACTCCTCCTGCAACAAGGAAAAGAATTGCTTTCCCAAAAAACGGATATGTTTTTTCTTTGATGGTATAAATCAGTTCGACAATACCATAAATTCCCAGCAACAGCAAACCGTAATAGGTGATTTGAAGATGGCCCGCTAATATTTCAAATGACAGACCAAGGGTAAAAAGAATAGCTCCCGGAATGTATTTTCTTCTGAAAACCATCAGAAATCCGGCAATAACTATGGGCAAATAGCCAATTGCATAAGCTTTAGAGTTATGCCCGGCAGCAAGAATTATAAGGAAATACGACGACAATCCAAAAGCGATTGCTCCAACAACACTTTTCCAACGGTCGATTCCAAGCGATAATAACAGAATGTAAAAGCTCAGCATATAAAGAAAAACTGCTGAAGCCGGGTGAAATAAACTGGTTAACGTACTTTGTATGGGTTGCGCCAGGTTGGTTTTATAAAGTACAGAAATCATATATCCCGGCATACCGCTGAACATGCTGTTGGTCCAGATAGCCTCGTTACCTGTGGCTTCCCTGTAATCGCGCAATTCCTTGGCCATTCCGATGCTGTGCGCAATATCCGACTGATTTAAAACCTTCCCTTCCAAAGCCGGGAACATATACACATAAGCTAAAATCAGAAAGAAAAGTATTATTCCCAAATTCACTAAATAATTGCGAGAGCCGGTTATCTTTGTCATCAGTTTTATTTTACTATTTTCAATTTCAGCGCTAACAAAAATAATTATTTAAAACATTTTTGAAGGTTTAAATGGGAATAATCATCAAACAAAGTATAAAGGGTAGTATCTGGTCGTATTCAGGTATTTTGGTCGGATTTGTTACTACCAGCTATTTATTTCCGAAGTACCTTAGCACCGATGTTATTGGGTTATTCAGTATTTTGTTGGCATACGCTATTTTATTTGCCCAGTTTTCAGCACTCGGATTTCATGGAGTAACTTCACGATTATTTCCTTATTTCCGCGACAAGGAGAAAGGCCATAACGGTTTCCTGTTTTTGGCGTTTGCTGTAATGCTAACAGGTTTTATTTTGTTCGCAATCGCTTTTTATTTTTTTAAACCGTTAATCATCGAAAACAATATTGAAAAGTCAAAGCTGTTTGCCGACTACGTTGGTTTGCTGATTCCGCTAACTTTTTTTACACTATTGTTTGTTCAGCTCGATATGGTGAATAAAGTGCTCTACGACGCGGTTCTTGGAGCTTTTTTGCAGGAATTCCTACAGCGGGTGCTTATTTTACTGGCAACGCTTCTGTTCATCTTTAATATTCTCGATTTACATCAACTGGTGCTGGCTTATGCGTCCGTGGTTTGTTTGAAAGGACTTATCATGTTTACATATCTCTTGATACGAGGCGAAGTAAGTTTTAAACCGCGCATCGATTTTATAGATAAAAATCTTCGGAAAGAAATCATCAGCGTCGCTTTTTTCAGCATTTTAACTGGTTTGGGTGGAAGCATTGTTTTTAACATCGATAAAATAATTATCAACCAGCTTTTAGGCTTGGGGCAAACTGGAGTTTACACTATCGCTTTCTTCTTCGGAACACTCGTTGTCATTCCATCCAGACCGCTGCTTCGCATTTCAGGGACTTTAATTGCCGATGCTTTCAAAAGGGATGACATAAAATATATCGACAATATTTACCGTAAAAGCTGTTTAAATCAGTTTATCATTGCAGCATTTCTATTTGGTGGCATCTGGATTAATATTGATAATATTTTACAGATTCTCGGTCCCGATTACGCAAATGGAAAGTGGGTTATATTTTTTATCGGCCTGGCTTATTTGTTTGACATGGCAACAGGCGCAAACGGTCAAATCATATCCTTTTCGAAACACTACCGCGTTGCGCTTTATTTCATTTTAATATTGATTGTGCTTGTTGTGGCAACCATGTATTTGTTTATTCCAATTTACGGAATTACCGGTGGAGCGTTGGCGATTGCACTTTCTATATTTCTGAATAACATTATGCGATTTATATTTCTGAAAGTTAAATACAACATGCAGCCGTTTACCTTTAAATTTGTAATCATTGCCATTATTTTTCTGGCAGCTTATTTTATATCATCGCTGATTCCCCAACTCAGTCTTATTTTGGACATTCTGATTCGAGGTGCCGTTTTCACCATTCTCGTGTTTTTAGGAATTTATTTCTCAAAAGTTTCGGAAGATGTAAATTCAATAGTGAATACCATCTTCGAAAAGATTACCGGTAATAATAAATCGTAAGGATAATTCACCGGGTGACTATACGTTGCTGCAAAATGTCACCCGATAAATAAGTAGAATTTCACCTTATTCCTTTTTTTATTACTTTCCCCAACTAAACCCATTTTTTTGATTCTATCAGGATTTAACCATTATGAATTATTCCAGGCTGCTTATGTTGGTGGTTTTCCTCTTCACATGCCGAAGTCTACTTTTTGGCCAGACGAACGGCGTTAACCGGGCAGATTACCTGATTCATATCAACAAAACAGATAAGCCAATAAAACTTGACGGAATATTTAATGAAGAAGCCTGGCAAACCGCAGAACGTATTGGCAACTTTCATCGGGTTACACCAACCGACACTGGTTTTGCCATAGCGCAAACCGAAGTTATGGTCACATACGACGATAACAACTTGTACGTAGCCGCTATCTGTTTTGATCCAACTCCCGGTAAAAGGCCCATCCAGTCGTTAAGAAGGGATTTCAATTTCAGCAGTAACGATAACTTTATGTTTTTTATTGACACCTATAACGACCTCACCAACGGTTTTGCATTTGGCATTTCGGAAGCGGGAGTACAACGCGATGGCATAGAATCAAATGGCGATGAGGTGGCTTATACGTGGGACACCAAATGGAAATCGGCGGTAAAAAGTTATGACGACCGCTGGACAGCCGAGTTTAGCATTCCCTTCCGAAGTCTTCGTTATTTTGAAGGCTCCGATTTCTGGGGAATAAATTTCGGACGACTGGATCTTAAAACCAACGAAAAATCGGCATGGGCGCCTATGCCCCGACAGTCAAAGCACAATAACCTGGCTTTTGCCGGAACACTTATCTGGGATGAACCGCTGAAAAAAGCAGGCCTGGGTTTTTCACTGATTCCATACGTGGCGGGAAAAGTAACAACGGATAACCAGGCCGATGCGCAGACAGAGTGGATAGGCAATGCAGGTTTCGACGCAAAAATGATTCTTTCAACTTCATTAAACCTCGATCTTACCGTAAACCCCGATTATTCGCAGGTGGAAGAAGACCAGCAGGTAACCAACCTCGACCGTTTTGAACTGTTCTTTCCGGAACGAAGACAATTCTTTCTTGAAAATACCGATTTGTTTGCCAGTCTCGGGACGAAAAATATCCAGCCTTTCTTTTCCAGGCGAATCGGACTCGATGTGCCGGTAATAGCCGGAGGTAGATTAAGCGGTCAACTTGGCGATAACTGGAGAATTGGCGTGATGGACATGCAAACAGCATCAAAAGACATTACGCCATCCACCAATTTTGCAACAACAGTGTTACAACGGCATATTTTAAGCCGGTCGAATATTGTGGCGTTTCTGGTTAACAAGCAGGTTATGGGAGAATCCATCGATACTTTGTATTCAGGATATAATTATAACACAGTGGCCGGACTTGAATGTAATCTTGCAAGTCCAAATGACAGGTGGAACGGCAAGGTTTTCTATCATCAGTCATTTTATCCGGGAGCTTCTTACACGTCAGCAGCTGCATCAGGAAGTGTGATTTATGCCACTCCGTTTTTTAGTGCATCGCTCGACCAGTCGTGGGTCGGAGACGATTATGTGGCGGAGGTGGGCTATGTTAGAAGAAAAGGATATTTAGAGACGTCACCTTCTTTTACCTATACTTTTTATCCGGCAAACAAACACATTTTGAGTCATGGCCTGAGTGCAGATTTCGGTATTATTTTAGACCCTGACCTGAAAATGACCGACCGTCAAACGCAGCTCGGGTACAAAATTGGCTGGAGAAACCGAAATGAAATCACTTTTGAGGTTAGCGAGCAGTATGTTAAACTCAGCCGGTCGTTCGACCCAACCAATACAGGTGGCGAAAAGCTGGAAGCCGGAAGTGATTATAACTGGAAAAGAGCCGACATCAGTTTTTCTTCCGACAATCGCCGAATGTTTTATTATTCGGTAAATGGCGGCTTTGGTGGTTACTACAACGGAACCAGGCTTACGTTTGGAACTTCCTTTAATTACAGGGTGCAGCCTTTTGGCAGTATCTCGGTTATGGGAAGCTACAACGATATTTCCCTTCCTCAAACCATACAGCAGCGCTAAATTGTTTCTGATCGGACCAAAACTCGACCTTACCTTAACCGATAAATTATTCATAACTACTTTCGTGCAATACAACGATCAAATCGATAATATGAATCTAAACGTCAGGTTTCAATGGCGTTTTGCCCCGGTCTCCGATTTATTCATAGTGTACACCGGAAATTCGTACACCGGAGATTTTTCCAATAAAAACCGGGGACTGGCAGTAAAGCTTTCGTATTGGTTTAATTAAACATAGATGATAAGTTCACCGGTTGACTCCAGTCACCCGGTGAATAATCCCAATTATAAAAGATAGACTTATTTTCGATTAACGTAAAAGAACCGGTCTTTTTGCAAAGAAAGGATTTTATTTATATTTAAATCAATAAGGTTATTTTGAAAACTAACTGAACAATATTGAAGGACAATTAAATTATGTTGATGAAAAACAAAAATAGATTAATATAGAACAAAGAAATATTGATATAGGACAAATAAATAATGATACTGGACAAAAAGATGATGATGCTGGACAAGTAAATAATGATGCTGGACAAAAAGATAATGATATAGAACAAAAAAATGATGATACTAGACAAGGAAATAATGATACTGGACAAAAAGATAACGATACTGGACAAGTAAATGATGATACTGAACAAAAAGATAATGATGCTGGACAAGGAAATAGTGATACTGGACAAAATGATAATGATAATGGACAAAAAGATATTGATGAAAAATTGAATATATTTTAAAAAGGAAGAAAATTTAGTTGCAAGCAGAGAACATTTTTATTAAATTCGAATCAAACCTACATAAAAAGAGCAAGCGAAAATGTTGAAATATAATTTTACACGAATCTTTGAAGCCCGCGGGATTTCAAGGCCTAACAGCTTTCTTGTAAAGGCTGGTTGTTCTTATAATTATGCCTACCGTATTGCCAATAATAAGATACGAACTTTAAATCTGGATGAATTGAAACGACTTTGTGAACTGTTCCAATGTACGCCAAACGACTTGCTGGAATGGATTCCCGGGCCGGAGGAAAGCAACATCGAAAAACACCCGTTGTACCCGCTGAAACGCGATAAACCGCCTATCAATATCGGTCAAATACTGAAATCGGTTCCCCTCGACAAACTTTCGGATATTGAAAACCTGATAAAAAAGGAAATCGGGAAATAGTGTCGGTCCCATTATATTTTCACTTGTTGAAAAAGATTTGCATATGTTGTTCACCGGTTGACTCCAATAGTCACCCGGTGAATAAACCCGGCGAAAAAAGAACCTTTCTTTTTGGAGAGAGCGGTTCTCTAAGATTTAAAATTTTGCACGCAACCAATTGAAGATAAATCCTATCTTGATTTAAAATCTTTCGTCACGTGAAACTAAAAATCGCAATAACGCTAATATTTTTAATGCTCATTCTTTCCTGTGAAAAGGAAAATCTTGATTATGTATGGTATCGATGTGCCGAAACAGGATGTGCCGATAAATGGGGTGTTTTTGCAAACAAGTCTGACTCGGAACTGAAAAAAGCGGTAAATGACTACTTAAAAGATAATTCCGTTGTTTTTGATAAAGTTTTGGTTGGATTTGATCCAGCTTTAGCTGAATCATGCATGTCTTGTTTTTGTACAACCGGAAGATATATCGATATCTTTGCGCCACCAGAAGAAAATGATATGTTGAATGAGTATCGATTTTTCAAAAAAAATGCGGATTAATTTCCTGGTCAGGATTTTATTGCATGTCAAATCAAAAAAAGTAAATCAAATTCATTTTATAACCAAACTTCATTCAAGTCTGCCAACTGATAAATATTGTTTATTTTTGAGCATATTTCCATGAAAATGGGAAGAAACTTAATTCAATATTTGAAAGTTCAATATGAAAGTACTTGTTACCGGGGCCGACGGATTTATCGGGTCGCATTTAACCGAAGCATTGTTAAACAGAGGATATAAAGTAAAAGCTCTGGCTTACTATAATTCATTTAACAACTGGGGCTGGCTCGAAAGTATTCCAAAAAATGAAAACCTTGAAATCGTAACCGGCGATGTTCGCGACCCGCATTTTTGTAATTCTTTGGTTGACGGTTTTGAAATAATTTTCCACCTGGCGGCTTTAATCGCGATTCCTTATTCCTATGTGGCTCCCACTTCGTATGTCGATACCAATGTAGCAGGGACTTTAAATATTTGCAATGCAGCAAAAACCAATGGAAATATTAGAGTAATCGTAACTTCAACCTGTGAAGTTTATGGAACAGCACAGTATGTTCCCATCGATGAAAAACATCCGAAGCAACCACAGTCACCCTATTCAGCGTCAAAAATCGGTGCCGATGCCATGGCTATGAGTTTTTACAATGCATTTAATTTGCCGGTAACAGTTGCTAGTCCTTTTAATACTTATGGTCCGCGACAATCGGCACGGGCAATTATTCCGACCATAATTACTCAAATTGCCAGCGGAATTAAACAAATTAAGCTTGGTGATTTAACCCCAACCCGCGATTTTAACTTTGTAAAAGATACCTGCAACGGATTAATTGCAATTGCCGAACATGATTCCACCATTGGCGAAGAAGTGAATATTTGCAGCAACTCGGAAATATCGATGCGCGATACGCTGGAACTGATAAAGAAAATAATGAATTCGGATGTGGAGTTTATAATCCGATGAACAACGTATTCGTCCTGAAAATTCAGAAGTATTCCGGCTTTGGGGCGATAATTCCAAAATAAAAGCGCTTACCGGTTTTCAGTCGGAATATTCCATTGAAGAGGGATTGAAGGAAACAATTGATTGGTTTATCGATTCAGGTAATCTGGAAAAATACAAAGCTGAAATCTACAATTTATAAGATGGAAAAAGTATATCAGGAAATAGTAGATTTTATCCGCGAAACCTTTCATAAACCAACGGGATTTATTGCGCTTGCATGAACCTGTTTTCAACGGGAACGAAAAAAAATACCTCAACGAATGCATAGACTCCACTTTTGTTTCGAGTGTCGGAAAATTTGTCGATGAGTTTGAAATTGAAATGGCAAAATATACCGGCGCTAAACAGGCTGTGGTTTGTGTGAACGGAACAAATGCCATTCATCTCGCCTTAAAATTGGTGGGGGTTGAAACCGGCACCGAAGTCATTACACAACCACTTACGTTTATTGCAACCACCAACGGAATTGCCTATTGCGGCGCAACACCCGTTTTTATCGATGTTGATAACGATACGCTGGGCTTGAGTCCAAAGGCACTTCAGCAATTTTCTGGAAAAAAATTCCATTCAGAAAAAAGATGGATGCTACAATAAATCTACTAGGAAAGAAAAATAGCAGCCTGTTTGCCCATGCATACTTTCGGGCATCCGTGCAGGATTGATGAAATCGCTGAAATCTGCAATCATTTCAATATTGAACTGGTGGAAGATGCAGCTGAAAGTGTTAGGCAGTTATTACAAAGGAAAACATACCGGAAATTATGGAAAAATTGGTGTTTTGAGTTTTAACGGCAATAAAATTATGACTACCGGTGGCGGAGGAATGCTATTATTTCAGGATGAAGAACTGGCAAAAAAGGCAAAACATTTAACCACGCAGGCAAAAGTGCCGCATCCATGGGAGTTTATTCACGATGAAATCGGGTACAATTACAGGATGCCGAATTTAAATGCAGCCCTGGGCCTGGCACAATTGGAACAACTCCCTCCTTTTCTGCAAGCGAAAAGAGAACTGGCCGGCAAATACAAAACATTCTTCAATTCATTGGAATAACGTATTTTGAGGAACCTGCAAATGCAACATCGAATTACTGGTTAAATACTATAGGCTGGAAAAACAGCATTGAGAAAGAAGAATTTCTAAAATATTCAAATGAAAATGGAGTGATGACACGACCTGCATGGAAATTGATGAATGAACTTCCCATGTTTGCTTCTTGTCAGACCGATGAACTAAAAAATGCACGAAAACTGGCAGAATACGATTGTAAATATTCCAAGCAGTGTAATTTTGTAATATGAAGAAACCAATAATACTTATCGGCGGCGGCGGACATTGCATTTCCTGCATCGATATTATTGAACAAAGCGGGGAATACGAAATAAAGGGAATTCTCGATTTGCCGGAGAAAGTCGGGCCAAAATGTGCTGGGATATCCGATTATTGGTACTGACGATGAGGTGGAAAAATTTCTGCCGGAATGCAATAATTTTCATATTACCGTCGGGCAAATTGAAAAGTCGCTGCTGCGGGAAAAAATTTATCTCAAGATAAAAGCCGCCGGTGGAAATTTACCGGTTATTATTAGTCCTGGAAGCATACGTAAGCAAACATGCAAAAGTTGGAGAAGGAACGGTTATCATGCATGGAGCATTTGTAAATGCCGGAGCTTCGGTGGGTAAAAACTGCATTTTGAATTCAAATTCTCTTGTGGAGCATGAAACTGAAATCGGCGATTTTTGCCATATTTCAACTTCGGCAATTGCCAATGGACAGGTAAAAGTGGGAAGCGGTTGTTTTATTGGGAGCAATGCAGTTATCGGGAATAATATTAACCATTACAGAAAATGTGGTGATTGCTGCAGGTTCACAGGTTTTGCGAGATATTAAACTCTCCCGGCGTTTATATTGGAAATCCGTTACGAAAAATCCGGTAGAATGAAGAAAACCATCATCATAGCTGAAGCGGGAGTAAATCATAATGGTTCGCTGGAACTGGCAAAAAAACTGGTGGATGTTGCTGCTGATGCCGGTGCCGATTTTGTAAAGTTCCAGACATTTAAAGCGGATAAACTGGTTGGAAAAGACGTAAAAAAAGCCGGCTATCAGCAACAGAATATGAATGGATGGCGATGATACCCAATATTCCATGCTGAAAAAACTGGAGCTTACAGAATCGATGCATCACGAACTGATTTCATATTGCCAGGCAAAAGGAATTAAATTTCTCTCCACAGCTTTTGACATCGACGGAATTGATTTTCTGGATAGCCTGAACCTGGAGCTTTTCAAAATACCTTCAGGCGAAATTACCAATAAACCTTACCTGCAGCGCATTGCCGCAAAAGGAAAACCAGTGATTTTAAGTACTGGCATGGCAGATATGAAAGAAATTAAACGATGCGTTGGAAGTTCTGATTTCAGGAGGAATTAAAAAAGAAAATATTACTGTTTTGCATTGCAGCACGGAATACCCGACTCCAATGAACGATGTAAATCTGAAAGCCATGTTAACTATTCAAAAAGAACTGGCGGTAAATGTCGGTTATTCGGATCATACACTGGGAATCGAAGTTCCGGTTGCCGCTGTAGCTTTGGGAGCTACAGTTATTGAAAAACATATTACTCTGGATAAGTACATTGCCCGGACCCGATCATAAAGCATCATTGGAACCCGATGAATTAAAGGCAATGGTGAAAGCTATCCGGAATGTTGAACTGGCAGTATCGGGTACTGGAAAAAAGGAACCGACACCGGTGAAGAATTGAAAAATATGGAGGTGGTTCGGAAAAGCATTGTTGCAGCACGTAATATAGAAAAAGATGAGTTATTTTTCTGCAAAAAACCTCACGGTAAAACGGCCAGGAACAGGAATTAGTCCGATGCGCTGGGATGCAGTAATTGGTCAAAAGGCAAAACGATCTTTTTCAAAAGACGAAATCATTGAGCTATGAATAAAATATGTATCGTTACCGGAACACGCGCTGAATATGGAATTTTGTCGGGTTTGATAAAACTGGTGCACGAAGACCCGGAACTGGAACTTCAATTGGTGGTTACCGGAATGCATCTTTCACCCGAATTCGGGTTGACATGGAAAGAAATTGCCAACGATGGTTTCCCAATTGCACGAAAAGTGGAAATGCTTTTATCGTCGGATACATCAGTAGGTGTCGTAAAATCGATGGCGCTTGGACAAATTTCGCTGGCTGAAGCATTTCAGGAACTAAAACCTGATATTATTGTTTTGCTTGGCGACCGTACGGAAACATTTGCTGCTGCTTCGGCTGCATTAATTACAGGAATTCCTGTAGCACATATTCATGGCGGCGAAATTACCGAAGGTGCTTACGACGATGCCATCCGTCATTCGATTACAAAAATGAGCCATCTGCATTTTACTTCAGCCGAAGAATACCGGCATAGGGTAATTCAACTGGGCGAAAATCCGAAAACAGTTTTTAATGTAGGCGCTCCCGGAATCGATAATATTCTGAATACAAAACTTTTTGGGAAAGAAGAACTGGAAAATAAACTAAATATCAAATTTAAAAAACGAAATCTCTTAATCACTTTCCATCCTGTTACGCTTGAGGAAAGTTCTGCGGAAAAACAATTTAGTGAAGTGTTGGCCGCTGTCGGAAACCTAAAAGATACGCAGCTGATATTTACCAAGCCAAATTCTGATAAAGGTGGCAGAATAATCATTCAGATGATTGATAATTTTGTAGCAGAAAATCCTGACACTGCTGTTGCGTTTACCTCTTTGGGATATTTGGCCTACCTATCGGCAATTCCATTTGTGGATGCAGTTGTTGGAAATTCATCCAGCGGAATTATTGAGGTTCCGGTGTTTAATACACCAACAGTAAACATCGGTGACCGACAAAAAGGAAGAATTACAGGCCCAACAATAATTAAATGTGAGCCCAAAAAAGAATCGATTGCAGAAGCCCTGAATAAAGCTTTTCAGTTTGATAAAAGCAAAAAATGGAAGCATCCTTACGGGAATGGCACAGCAGCTTCTCAAATTTTGGATATCATAAAAAAATCAATCCCGGTAAAACTGATGAAATCGTTTTACGATATAAAAGCCTGAATGGAATGAAAGAATTTTCAAAGAATTTTATTCATCAGAATAAAAACATAGTCGAGGCAATGAAAATGCTTGGTGATGTGCCTGAAACGCTGACATTGTTTGTAGTTGACGATGATGAAAAACTGGTGGGAACATTAACGGACGGCGATATCCGACGGGCTTTTATTAAAGGTAAAACTTTGGATGACAACGTTTCGGATTTCATGTTTACCCGGTTTACTTCGGTGTACAATAATTTTACGGTAGAGGAATTTAAAAAAGCACGCAATTTAGGAATCCGTTTGCTGCCGGTCTTGAATCAATTCGAAAAGGTTGAACGTATTATTGATGTAAAAAGACAAAAAAGCAACCTCCCGCTTGAAGCATTGATTATGGCCGGTGGCCGGGGAGAACGATTACAGCCACTTACAAATAAAACTCCAAAACCCATGTTGATGCTGGGCGATAAACCCATCCTGGAACATAACATCGACCGGTTAATTGAATACGGAATAACAAAAATTTATATTTCGGTAAAATACCTGGCCGAACAAATCATCGATTATTTTGGCGATGGCTCTTCCAAAGGAATTTCGATTGAATACATTCATGAAGAAAAACCCCTGGGAACAGCCGGCGCTATTTCATTACTGAAAGAAATTGGCACCGATTATCTTTTGCTGATGAACAGTGATTTGTTTACCGATGCCGATTTTGAAGACCTGTATCTTCAAACGCTGAAAAATAACGCTGAGTTGGGCGCTGCTTCGGTTTCGTATTCGGTAAAAGTACCCTATGGAATTTTTACCGAAAGCAACAAGAAAATAACCGGATTAAAGGAAAAACCAACGATTACGAGTTATGCCAATTCCGGAATTTACATTTTGAATAAAAATCTATTTAGTCTGATTCCTGAAAATACCTTTTTCAATATTACCGATTTAATGAATTTGATGATTGAGCAAAACCGGACCATTATTCATAACCCGATAATCGGTTACTGGATTGACATCGGCCAGCACCAGGATTATGAAAATGCACAGGAAATTGTCAAGCATCTGAAAAAATGAATCAAATTAACGATACCCTTTTTATTATTCCGGCGCGGGGTGGTTCAAAAGGATTGCCGCAGAAAAACATTTTGCCGTTAAACGGGAAACCGCTGATTTGCTATTCTATCGATGCTGCACGTGGAATTTGCGCTGATGAAAATATTTGCGTTTCTACAGATGATGATACGATTATTGATTTAGTTGAAAAATACGGATTGAAAGTTCCGTTTAATCGACCCGAATCACTTTCAACAGATTCAGCAAGTACCTGGGATGTAGTAAAACATGCGGTTGAGTTTTATGAAAATGCTGGCAAGAAATTCACAAGAATTTGTTTGTTGCAACCCACCAGTCCGTTGCGAAATTCAAAACACATTCAGGAATGTTTTGAGCTTTGGGAAGATGATGTGGAAATGATTGTTTCAGTAAAAGAATCGAAAAAGGCAGCGATTCTTTGTCATGAAAAAGAGGACGGTTTTTTGACCTTCACCTTAAATAAAGAAGCAAAACGAAGACAGGATTTACCGGAATATTATGAATACAACGGCGCGATTTATTTGCTGAATATAAATTCGTTTAAAGAAAAACCGGTATCTGAGTTCAGCAAAATAAAGAAATATGTGATGAGCGCAGAGGATTCAGTTGATATTGATGATGAACTGGATTTTAAACTGGCGGAGTTCATTTTAAAAAAGTAAGAAAGTAAGACACTGATTTGGAGAAGCAAATTTCAATAAAAGATTTGGTTGAGTTTATCTTCAAACTGGAGGATGAATTCAATCTTCTTCATTATGAAATTAATGGTGTAAAGGTCTGGCAATATCAAAGGCATCGCATATTTTTAACACTTGCCCGGCAGGTTGGATTATATACGCACGCACATACAAAAAAGAACAATTTCAGGGAATTGTTATCGGCTGCTCCTTCATTGTTTTATTATTCAGCTTTTTCAAACCCGCTATCTGGAAATTATCAGAAAGACATTTTGGTTTTCAGTGCCGGTCGAAAAGTAAAAGTCGATGGAAAATTCATCGATATTTATTCGGAATTCCTGGTAAATGATTTGCCGGAAAATTCTTATGAAATAATTGAAGAACTGTATTTAAACAAACATCTTCCGGCTGAAGAAAAAACACCGAAAGCACCAGGATTATCAGCAGGTAAGAACCACAATAAAAAGTAAACTCAGTTCATTTAAGTTTTCGGAAGCAGCAGATTGCTTTTATCGAAGAAATAGAAAGAAAGAATCAAAATCGGATTAAATGCTGAAATCGATTTGAAGGGATTGCTTCTTAACGGATATCTTACTTTTAAATACGATTTTGAGTTTTACGATAAACTGATAAAAAAGAGAAAGCCCAAACAGATTTTCCTGGTTTGTTCATATGTATACAAGCTGGCATTAATTGCAGCTGCAAAGCAAAATAAGGTGGAAACCATTGAAATCCAGCACGGAACAATCGATAAATTTCATTTAGGCTACAGTTTCCCGGAACACAATTCAATCGATTATTTCCCCGATAAGATGTATTTTTTTGGTGAATACTGGAAAAACTGCATGTCGTTTCCGATAGAAGAAGAAAACAAAATCGTTTACGGATTTCCTTATTTCCGGAAACAGAAGAAAAAGTATGCTACAATTGAAAAGAAAACAGGAACGATTCTGATTATATCACAGGGCACCATCGGAAATAATCTTAGCGAGTTTTTATGGAAAAGCCGCGAATTTCTGAAAGATTATCAAATCACTTATAAGCTACACCCCGGAGAATATGATCGTTGGAAAACAGATTATCCGAACCTGGTAAAACTTTCAGAACTGGAAAATGTGACGATTATCGATAACAATAACACCAATTTATACACTTTCCTTGCCGAATCGGAATTTGTAATTGGTGTATACTCAACAGCGATTTACGAGGCATTAGCCTTTGATTGCAAAGTAATGTGTGTTAATTTGCCCGGGATTGATTACCTGGAAGACCTGATTAAAAAAGATTTTGTAAAACTGGTGGTAAAACCTGAAGATTTTTCAGGCTATTTGAAAACGGGAGAATTTAAAAAGTTTGATTCGAAATTGTTTTTTGCCTGAATCCTCCGGAGCAATTTAATCGAAGTAAAGGTAATTAATGTGCTAAAAGTTGGATGAATCGATTGGCCAGCTTTTTTCTCGAAAATCGTTCAATTGAACCGGATTTAAACTGAAGCTTATTTTGTAGAAACAAATCGAAATAATCGGAAAGTATTTTTTTCATTTCCTGAAGATCGTCGAAGCCTACCGAAATTCCCGATTGCGTTTCGCGAATAATTTTTGCAAAATCTGCATCAGTTGGGCCGATTGCCAAAATGGGGCGTTGTACAGCCAGGTATTCAAACATTTTCCCCGTTAATATTCCTTTTGCACTTGGCGCATTGTTGATTGGAAGCAACAGTATTTGCGATTTACTTATCTTAATTAATCCTTCTTTATGAGGCATGTGATCGATTAAGTCCAAATTCGCAAATAAGTTGTTTTCTTTTATGGAATTTATGACAGAAACATCGGTTTGGCCAATCAGCTGAATTCGCAGCAATTCTTTAAATCTGATATTGTTACGTGCAAGTTCTCCCAAAGCTTTCCACAGGAAATGTGGATTTCTGTCCCTGTTAAAAGAGCCGAAATGAGTTATTGTAAAAAGTTTATCCAGCTTAGGCTTTTCAAAATTAAAATCTTCCGGATCATAACCATTATAAATGATTTCGACATGTTTCCCTGTGATCGTTTCCAGATCAGCAGCACAACCCGGGCTTACTGTAACCACATGGTCAGCTTTTCGCAATACCTTTCTTTCAAGATTATGATGTTTTTTATCGGCCCATCTTGTCAAACGAAGCTTTTCATAAAAATCGATTTTGGTCCACGGATCACGGAAATCGGCGATCCAGGGAATATCGAATTTCTTTTTTAATCCAAGCGCGATCAAGTGCGTGCTGTGTGGCGGACCGGTGGAAACTATCGCATCAATTTTATTATCTTCAAGAAATTGAGACAGATATTTTACCGATGGTTTTATCCAGAATTTCCGTGGATCGGGAATCATAAAATTGCCACGGATAAAAACCGAGAGTTTGCTTTTCCAATCGCCCGATGAAGCTTCGGAAATATATCCGGCTTTAAATTTTGTACCGCTTTTTTTCCCGGTAAGCTTCCGGTAAAAATCGTAGGGTTCCCAAATCGGAGTTTTTAATTCAACCACTTCAGGATGAATTTCCTTTAAAAGACTTTCATCAGTTACCGATGAATCGGGATTTTCGGGTGTGTAGATAATGGGCTGCCATCCAAATTCAGGAAGATATTTCGACATTTTTAACCATCGCATTACCCCGCCGCCTCCACTTGGTGGCCAGTAATACGTGATGATTAAAATTTTCTTCATTTTTTAAAAAGAGGAATATTACCCCTGAATTTTCTGAAATAGTTTTTTATAACTTACCTGCTTGCTAATAATATTGCTTAGTTCACTGATTTTTACTCTTTCCTGTTCCATGGAATCACGATATCGAATGGTAACCGTATTATCTGTTTTTGTTTGATGATCGACGGTTACACAAAATGGTGTTCCAATGGCATCCTGCCGACGGTAACGTTTTCCAATCGAGTCTTTTTCGTCGTATTGGCAATTGAAATCGAATTTTAATTCATCAATAATTTCACGTGCAATTTCAGGAAGGCCATCTTTTTTAACCAATGGCAAAACAGCAAGTTTTACAGGTGCGAGAACTGCAGGAATTTTCAAAACTACTCTCGAATCATTTTCCAGTTGCTCTTCGCAATATGCTGCTGAAATTACCTGCAAAAACATCCGGTCGACTCCAATCGAAGTTTCAACTACAAACGGAACATAAGATTCGTTCATTTCCGGATCGAAATAGCGCAATTTTTTTCCTGAATATTTTTCATGTTGCGAAAGGTCAAAATCGGTTCGCGAGTGAATTCCTTCCACTTCTTTAAATCCAAACGGGAATTTGTATTCCACATCAACAGCAGCATTGGCATAATGGGCCAGCTTTTCATGTTCGTGGAAACGGTAATTTTCATCTCCAAATCCAAGTGCCTGATGCCATTTCATCCGGAACGCTTTCCATTTTTCAAACCAGTCCAATTCTGTTCCCGGTTTTACAAAAAACTGCATTTCCATTTGTTCAAATTCGCGCATTCGGAAAATAAACTGGCGGGCAACAATTTCATTTCTGAACGCTTTTCCGATTTGTGCAATTCCGAAAGGAATTTTCATACGTCCGGTTTTTTGCACATTCAGGTAGTTTACAAAAATTCCCTGTGCCGTTTCCGGGCGAAGGAAGATTTTTGATGCGCCTTCAGCAGTAGAACCCATTTCGGTTGAAAACATCAAATTGAACTGGCGAACATCGGTCCAGTTGCGCGAACCGGAAACCGGGCAAACAATTCCTTCATCAACAATAATTTGCTTGAGTTCTTCCAGATTACTGTCGTTTAAGGCTTTTGCAAAACGATCGTGCAAATCGTCCCATTTTTCCTGATTATCCAAAACACGCTGGTTGGTGGTTCTGAATTGCTTTTCATCAAAACTTTCTCCAAAACGTTTTGAGCTTTTTCAACTTCCTTATTGATTTTATCTTCAATTTTTGCCAGTTGCTCTTCAATTAAAACATCGGCACGATATCGTTTTTTCGAATCTTTATTGTCGATTAACGGATCGTTAAACGCATCAACATGGCCGGAAGCTTTCCAAATGGTTGGATGCATAAAAATGGCTGAATCGAGCCCGACAACATTTTCGTGCAGCAGAACCATGCTGTCCCACCAGTATTTTTTAATGTTGTTTTTTAGTTCAACGCCGTATTGTCCATAGTCGTAAACTGCGCCTAAACCATCGTAAATTTCGCTCGATTGAAAAACATAGCCATATTCTTTACAGTGTGCAACCAGTTTCTTAAATATATCTTCCTGTGCCATAATTGTAGTTTTCGAAATAATGGGCACAAAAATAGGATATAATTGCTTGTGGTGAAATATTTTGAAATGAATTGGAGAAAAATTAACCGCTGGAGTTTAATCTACTTCTTCAAAATCGACATATTCTCCTTTGTCAGGTTCGGTATTTCTTGGGTTGGTTCTGTCACGTTCGATGGTTACATCGCCTTTAGGCCGCTTTTGGCCTTGTTGATATTGACGTTGTTGTTCATTCATTTTTTGCTGCATGTTTTTTATTCCTTTATCAACAACCATAGGTAAAACATACCGTGCAACCAAACGAATGGCATAGTATATAATCAGAATTATAAATAGTGTCCGTAAAAAATTGAACAGATATAATAATATGAGCAATTTCATTCCCAAATGATTTTAAAATCAGCATACAAAGTTATATTAATTAAAACAGTTGCCTGCGGAAAATGTTATTTTTTAACCTTTTGAAAACAAAAAAGACGGAACAAAATCCGTCTTGCAAAACTGATACCACTTTGGATTTTATCTGTGCGTAACATCACCTCCACTCGATTCGTCGATATCTTTAACCTGTGGATTTCCATAGTAGTAAACATCGGCGCCGCTGCTTGCCCTTGCATAAAGTTCATCCGAAACGGTGACAGATGCATCGGAGCCACTGCTCACATGAACTTTACAAATTACACTTTCCAAATCTCTTGCATGAATATCGCTTCCACTGCTTGCTTCGGCTTCAAAGTTTTTTGTTTTACCACTTAGTTTTGCATCGGATCCACTGCTGGTATCCAACGAAAAGTTTTTGTAAACAATATCAAGTGTTACATCGCTGCCACTGCTGGCCTTCACTTTTAGGGTCTCTCCTTTCAAGGTATTTTCCGATTTAACATCAGAACCTGATGAAGCATCGATTTCATTGAGTTCCTTTACGGTGACATAAACTTTTCTGGTTTTTGAAAAACCTAAAAAATTCCAGTTCGATTTTTTCATATGAATCCGAAGAGTTCCGTTGTCGACTTCCGTAATTAAATCATCGATAATATCATCGTCGGCAACTACTTTAACTTCTTCGCTGTCGCCCATTTTAAGATATATATCTATTCCGGTTGAAACTTTAATGGCATTAAAATCTTTTACATTCCGTATTTCGGTTTTATCAGAGTTTCCAGCCAAAGCATCGGAATTGTAGCCAATTGTTGCAATCAGAATAATAGTAAAAAGAGTTTTCAATGTTTTCATCTCATTATAATTTAAAATTCTCAGTATTTAACAGGACGACTTAATATATTGAAAGTTACAACATCTGCTAATCTTTTTTGACATTGCCGCCTGAAGAGTTTTCAATATTTTTATTTTGAGGATTTCCTGCGTAAAAGACATTTCCTCCGCTGCTTGCTTTTGCTGTCAGATCTTCGGTAACCGTAATCCAGATATTCCCGCCGCTACTTGCATTCGATTCGCATTTTTCTGTGGTAAGATCTTTTGCCTTAATGTTGGCTCCCGATGAAACTTTTGCTGAAAAGAAATCGGATGTGCCTTCAATTTTAATATTCGAACCAGCCGATGCTGAACTTTCAAGACGCCTGGATTCCACCTGTAATTTAATGTTACTTCCCGATGAAGCAGATGCATCTACATTTTCGGCATTAATTTCCAAAGTCATATTGCTGCCCGAAGAAGTCGACAATTCAAGATCTTTAGCTGTAATTTTTGTTTCGGAATAGACATTGCTGCCCGAAGAAGATTTGATTTCAGTAATTTTTGGTGTGGTTACAAACACTTTTTTCGATTCAGCCCGACGGATATTTTCCTTTGCTGTAACAACTAATTTATCCCCTTCTGTTCGGGTTTCAATGATTTCAAGCAGGTTCTCATCGGCTTTAACCACTACTTTTGTAACATCTCCCTGCGAAATATAAACATTCAATCCGCGACTTACTACAATTTCATTAAACTCACCGGTTGTTCTGGTTTCTTCCTTCACATTTCCGTTTCCTTCCACCCATGGACCCATAAAAATACACGATGATGTTACAAACATTAATGTTGTTATGGAAAATAGCAGCGTAATTTTGTTTTTCATAGCCTGATTATTTTTAGGATAAAACAATTTTTTGAATTGAGTTGGTAATTTACCGGATTAAATATGTTTTATCAAAATTTTTTCGTTGAATACATGATATTAACCGGTAAATATAAATCATTGACAAATGAACAATTTAACCTGATCAAACATTCTTAAAAAGCTGAGTTTAATATATTTTAACGTAATGCTTATAAAACACGATGTACTTATCGTTTAAGATTTTATACTTTTGACGGATTATTTTTTAAGGATACTGAATCGATTTAGATATAAAGATGAAGAAAATGAAAATGAAGAAAATTTGGATAGGACTTGCATTTGTTGCAGTTATAGGGCTAAGCTTCTATAGTTTTACCCGCGATGAAAAGAATTTTGAAATTGTAAAAAGCCTGGATATCTATACAACTTTGTTCAGAGAATTGAACCTGTTTTATGTTGATGAAATAGATCCAGGTAAAATCGTAAAAACCAGTATCGATGATATGTTGAGTTCGCTGGACCCATATACCAACTATATCACGGAAGACGAGATGGAAGATTTCAGGTTTATGACTACAGGAGAATACGCGGGTATCGGTGCATTAATAAGCAAACAAAAAGGTAAAATTGTTATTGCTGAACCTTACGAAGGCTTTCCGGCACAAAAATTTGGATTAAAAGCCGGCGATATAATTCTTGAGGTTGCAGGTAAAGTTACGGAGAACATGTCTACGGAAGATGTTAGCAGTTTGCTGAAAGGGCCGGCAAATAAACCGGTAACCATAAAACTTGAGCGCCCGGGCGCGAAAAAACCTTTTACGGTTGATGTAGTGCGCGAAAAAATATCGATTGATGCAGTGCCATATTACGGAATGCTGGATAAAAACACCGCTTATATCCGATTGTCACAATTCACTGCCAATTGCAGTGATGATGTCAAAAAAGCTTTGTTGGATCTGGAAAAAAATAAACCGGAATCGCTTGTTCTCGATTTGCGCAATAATCCCGGCGGATTGCTCATGGAAGCGGTTCAGATAGTTAATTTTTTTGTACCGAAAGGCGAGGAAATAGTTAGTACACGCGGAAAAGTTGAACAATGGGATCAGGTTTATAAGGCCACTTCGGCACCCATCGATACAACCATAAAAATTGCAATTTTGGTCAACAGCGGCTCAGCTTCTGCTTCCGAAATTGTTGCGGGCGCCATCCAGGATTTGGATCGCGGTATAATTGTTGGAAACCGCACTTTTGGAAAAGGACTGGTACAAACCACTCGCGATTTAAGTTATAATACCAAACTGAAGGTAACTACTGCAAAATACTACATTCCAAGTGGCCGTTGTATACAGGCGCTCGATTATTCACACCGGAATGAAGATGGCAGTGTTGGCCATATTCCGGATTCGCTGATAACTGAATTTGTTACCAAAAAAGGACGAAAAGTTTTCGATGGCGGCGGAGTGGTTCCCGATGTAAAAATCGACAGCGAAAAGCTGAGCAGCCTTAGTATTGAAGTGATTCAAAAGTTCATGATTTTTGATTTTGCAACAAAATTCTCGAACGAAAACGAAAGCATTGCACAACCTGAAGATTTTCAGATTACCGACGATATTTATAACAAATTCAAAGCGTTTGTAAAAGAAAATAATTTTGATTACGTCTCGGCATCGCAAGATGAATTTGATGATTTGGTAGAATCGGCTAAACGCGATAAGTACTATAAATTGGCGGAAAATGAATTTGAAGCATTAAAAGCAAAACTCGAACCTAATCTCGATACCGATTTGGATTTGTATCGCGATGAAATCAGTGAATTGCTTGAAGATGAAATTGTGTCGAGATATTTCTACCAAAAAGGTGCGATTCGGGCAGCGATAAACGACGATAAGGGCATTAAAAAAGCAATTGAAGAATTAAGTTCGTCCACAGCTTATGCAGGATATTTTGAACCCGGATTGGTAATTTCAATGAAATAAATAAACAAAATAATAATAACGAAGGAGGTTTGGCAGCCTCCTTTTTTTGTTCTTAAAATTTGTTGTCTTTTATGTGAAATCAATGTAAAATCGGGTAAGAGGTTAGTAATAAATACCATCAAATGCTTTAATTTTATTTGAATGAAATATATAAAGAAATTTATTTTACCGTTTTTTATTCTTCTGCTTTCATTATTCTTCAAGTACTTTATTGAAAAATACGGATTGATAAGAGAGGAACTATTTGATTATTTCAAGCTTTCAGGCGACATTCTTTTAATTGTTGGATTTACCTGGATTTTAATTGTTACCATCAGGATTTTTAAAACCATTTTCCTGGATAAATTTGATACCGAAGAAAAAAATAATCTGCGCTCCAGAAAATTTCAAACACAATTTAATATTCTCGAACGGATAGTAATTTTCCTGATTCTGATTATTGCTGCTGGTTTAATATTAATGCTTTTCGACGATGTTCGAAAGTTTGGTATCAGTTTGTTTGCATCTGCCGGAATTGCAGGAATTATCATCGGTTTTGCAGCTCAGCGAATTATTGCATTAGTAATTGCCGGCTTGCAAATTGCCATTACTCAACCCATTCGGCTCGACGATGTAGTTGTGATTGAAGGTGAATGGGGCCGAATAGAAGAAATTACAATGACTTATGTGGTAGTTCATATTTGGGATAAACGCCGGTTAGTTGTTCCAACCACCTATTTTTTTGAGAAACCTTTTCAGAACTGGACACGGACAACTGCCGAAATTTTGGGCACCGTATTTATTTACACCGATTACAATGTTCCGTTCGATGCAGTAAGGGCAGAACTTACCCGTATCCTTGAGAGTACTCCGCTTTGGGATAAAAAGGTGAATGTGCTGCAGGTGACCGATTCAAAAGAAGCAAGTATAGAACTTCGTGCTTTAATGAGCGCCAGAGATTCACCATCGGCATGGGATTTACGTGTTCTTGTAAGAGAAAAGCTCATTGAATTTCTTCAGAAAAATTATCCGGAAAGTTTACCGGGAAAAAGAGTTTGGTTGCAGGAAAAGGACACTGGTATGGGTAAAAAATCGAAATAATGTAAAAATGTTCAAGACAGTTTATGCTGTTTTACATTGAATTTACGTATGCATGTTATTGAAATTTTTCAGGAACACGAATTGCCTTTTTTACAATCCAGTTGATTAAAAACAAAAATGCGATTAAAAATAATGGGCCGGAAATAAAAAGCATCCATGAGAAATGCCCGGCTTCCCAGGAAAAATAAATGTAAAGCAATGCCATTAAAAGATATACGAGCGTGCCAATCCATTCCCATTTCCAGGCAATTATAAGTACTAATATTAAAATGATGGAAGGAATTAAATGAATGGCAAAATCTGCTATTTCTCGCGAAAATGCTTTTTCTCCTGAGAATGAATCAAGAGCAAATAAACTGATGAACACGATATACGCTGCGGCTAATACGCGCGGCAGCCAGAATATAATTTTTTTCATTTCCCGATTTTAGAATACATAAATTTACATTTTATCCTTGAAAGTGGAATAATTTTTATTATTCATTTTCAAAATTTTATCTTCAAAAATCTAATGATATCTATTATGAGGATTTATTTTGCCGGTTCAATCCGCGGAGGGCGGGAAGATGCATCTTTATACCTGCAAATTATCGATTACCTGAAAACCTTTGGTGAAGTTTTAACCGAACATGTAGGCGACCTAGAAACTCACTGATTTGGGCGACGACGGCCCATCCGACCAATATATTCATAATCGTGATTTGGAATGGTTGCAATCGGCCGATGTTTTGGTTGCTGAAGTTACCACAGTTTCCATGGGAGTAGGTTACGAAATTGGCCGTGCAGTGGAATCAGGAAAAAAAGTGCTGTGTTTGTTTCGTTCGGTTTCAGGCAGGAATCTGTCCGCGATGATTGCCGGTTGCCCTGATCTAAAACTGGTGAATTACAATTCGTTCGAAGAAGTTAAACCGGAAATTGCAGCTTTTATCAAAACCTCTGGAAATTAAAAAACGAGTTAATTCTCAGCAGAAACCGAAAATTCTATTCATCCATTCATCGCTCCAAATTTCTCAAATGTTTTAATGGAAGTAAACTAAACCTTTATTTGTCCTTTATTGTTAATCTATTGATTTATAGTTGAGATTAATGAATTGCTGCAGACAAGACCAGTAAATCACTTTATTATTTTTACAGGAACTTACATTTTTCAGGTTCAAATGTGTGATGCAGCAAGCTGATAATCTGCTATTAAAACCTAAAACCACTTATCATGGAACGAAGAACGTTTATAAAAAACTCCACAATTCTTAGCGTTGGGCTGATTACCACCAAAAATTTATTTGCAAAAAACACAGGTACGGTTTACGGCCATAACGGAATCACATATCAGATGAACAACCAATGGGGTGCGCTGAATCCGGAAAAAACGCCTGTAAACGATTGTCACGAAATGATTCAGGACAACAAGGGCAGAATTTTGCTTTTGACCAATGAAACGAAAAATAACATCATCATTTACAACAAAAGCGGAAAGTTAATGGATACCTGGGGAACAGTATTTCCCTGGTGCGCATGGCTTAACAGTTCACAATACCGGCAAAGAGGATTTTCTATACATCACGGATACGAAGAGACATCAGGTATATAAAACCACCATCGACGGGAAAATATTGCTGACCATTGATCCGCCTGCGGATATTCCGGCTTATGAAAAAAAGGAAGCATTTGTGCCAACTGAAACAACGGTTCTCGAAAATGGCGATTTTTACATCGCGGACGGTTATGGCGCGCAACATATTTTGCATTACGATGAATATGGAAAGCTGAAAAATTCGTTTGGCGGGAAAGGCGAAGGCGACGAACATTTTGATAATGCTCATGGAATTTGTATGGATTACCGGAATTCAAAACCGACTTTGTTATTACCGATCGCACACGAAATGCTTTTAAACGCTTTTCAATGGATGGAAAATTAATCGAAGTAATTCATATCCCGGGAGCCTGTGTTTGCCGGCCGGTTATCAGTGGCGATTATTTATATGCAGCAGTTTTACGTTCACCAAGTCTGGCAAATGAAAATTCAGGTTTTGTCACTATTCTCGATAAAAACAACAAAGTGGTTTCAAACCTTGGAGGTTCTGAGCCGATTTATAATGGCGACCAACTTACACCGCTTTCCCAAACCGAAAAAATTTTCAGACATCCGCACGATGTTTGTGTCGATGACGAAGGAAGTCTCTATGTGGCTCAGTGGGCTTCAGGAAAAGTTTATCCATACAAATTTACACGCGCCTGAACCGAATTCAGACGAAACAATAAAGCTTAAATGGCTCAAAAAAAATACATTACTCTGGTTATTGCAATCCTGGTTATATTGGGTTTTGCAACGTTGGGATTTTTATTTTTTAAGGGAAATAAGCTTAAGCAACAAAATGATGAAATTTCTTTTAATCGCGATGTTCGTCCAATACTTTCCGATAAATGTTTTGCCTGTCACGGCCCCGATGCAAATAAGCGAAAAGTGGGATTACGCCTGGATATGGAGTCGGGTGCTTTAGCCGAACTTCCTGGAAAACAAAGGACATTTTGCCATTGTTCCGGGTCATCCCGAAGAGAGCGAATTAATTAAACGCATTGAGTCATCCGATCCAAAAGTGCTGATGCCATTGCCCGAAAGCAATCTTCCGCGGCTTTCTGCCGATGAAGTTGAGATTTTCAGAAAGTGGATTAAAAATGGCGCGAAATATGAAAAACACTGGGCATTTGTTGCACCGGTTAAAAATCCCTTGCCTGAAGTTCGAAAAGAAAGTTGGGTGAAAAATGAGATCGATAATTTTATATTACGAAAAATTGAAAATTCAGGATTAAAACCCAACGATGAAGCGCCAAAGGAAACGCTAATAAAAAGGGCGTTTGTCGATCTTACCGGTTTGGCACCACAGTATGAAGAAATTCAATTCTGGGCCAATAATTCCGATGAAAATTGGTACGAACAACTTCTCGATACACTTCTTCAAAAGCCTTCCTATGGCGAAAAAATGGCAATATTTTGGCTCGATTTAGCCCGTTATGCCGATTCATTTGGATTTCAGGATGACAATATTCGCACGCAGTGGCCCTGGCGCGACTGGGTAATTCATGCCTTCAATAAAAATATTCCCTACGATGAATTTTTAACCTTGCAATTGGCGGGTGATTTAATGCCGGATGCAACAAAAGAAAATATTCTGGCTACCGGGTTTTTACGAAATCATAAATACACCGAAGAGGGCGGAGTCATCGACGAAGAATATCGTGTATTTTATAATATCGATAAAACCAAAACTTACGGGAAAGCTGTTTTGGGCGTGACTATCGAATGTGCCCAATGCCACGATCACAAATACGATCCTTTTTCACAAAAGGATTATTATCAGTTGTATGCATTTTTTAATGAGAGTAAAGAAATTGGTTACGAAGGTGATGTAAGTCAATCGACGCCCGCAAAAAATCCAAAGCTTTTTATTACTGCTGAAGAACGGAAAGCTTTAATGCCATACATCAATGCGGTCGATACAAGTACCTTGCAGGTTTCGGTAATGGGAGACAGCACCTGGAGAAAGCCCACATACATCTTAAGCCGTGGAAGTTACGATGCACCCACTGACGTTCGGGTTAATCCTGAAGCTTTGGAATCAATTATGCCATTCGATACACTTGAAATATCCACGAAACAGGCTGGGATTGGCGGAATGGACTGTCAACAAAAAAAATCCGTTGACGGCACGTGTGTTTGTAAATTTTATCTGGCAGGATATTTTTGGGAAAGGCATTGTACAAACTTCCGGCGATTTTGGTTTGCAGGGCAAGTTACCCACACATCCTGAATTGCTGGATTGGCTGGCGGTCGATTTTATGGAACACAACTGGGATATCAAATACCTGGTAAAAAAGATAATGTTAAGCGACACATACCGTCAATCGGCTGAAGTAAATAGAAAACAATTGGAAGTGGATCCTGAAAATAATTTTTACGCACGCTCACCGCGGGTTAGATTTAAGGCCGAAATGGTTCGCGACTGGGTATTAAGCAGCAGCGGTTTGCTAAATCCGGAAATTGGCGGGCCAAGTGTAAAACCCTATCAACCCAAAGGAATTTGGGAAAGCACAACTTCAGGGCGTGGAGTGCTGGCAACCTATAAACAGGATCATGGCTCCGATTTATATCGAAGAGGAATGTACACCTTTATAAAATTAACAGCGCCACCACCTTCGATGATGATTTTTGATGCCAGTAACCGCGATGAATGTGAAGCCAAAAGAACAAGCACCAACACACCTTTGCAGGCGCTTGATTATGTTGAATGATCCAACGGTTCTGGA
Source organism: uncultured Prolixibacteraceae bacterium (assembly GCA_963821855.1). Lineage (GTDB taxonomy): Bacteria > Bacteroidota > Bacteroidia > Bacteroidales > Prolixibacteraceae > Draconibacterium. Next base: position 121,844 of record CAWGFJ010000009.1, read on the forward strand.
AGCCGCAAGGGTGATGGCAGAACGATATTTCAGCTTATGCCAAACAATTTGGATGAAAAAGTGGAACAGTGTTTTTGAATCTGTTTTAGTACGGACACCATCCAAATTTGAAAAAGAAAGCCTGGTAAAATACTGTGAAAATCAGTTGGAGTATTTTAAAGAAAATCCTGAGATTTTGAATTCTACTTTGAATGTTGGAGAATACAATCATCCAAAAGAAGAATATAACCGGCAGGAAGCGGCTGCTTTAATGAAAACGATTCTGATTATTTATAATCTGGAAGAGACAATTACAAAAACATAAAGCTGACGATGAAAGAATTTATAGAACATGGATTAAACCAGAACAGACGAAAGTTTTTGTCGAAGATGAGTCTTGGACTTGGCGGACTTGCATTGGGTTCGCTTATGATTCCGGGAATTTTCGATGGCGGAGACGAAGAAGATTTGTTCGCCAACAAATTACCTCATTTTGCACCAAAAGCAAAACGTGTTATTTATCTCTTTCAGAACGGAGCGCCTTCGCAACTCGATTTGTTTGATTATAAACCCATGCTGCAAAAAATGCAGGGTGAAGAATTGCCTGCAAGCATTCGAATGGGACAACGCTTAACCGGAATGACTTCAGGTCAGGCAAAATTTCCATTGGCCGGAACTAAAGTTTAAGTTTTCGCAATACGGAAATAACGGCGCCTGGTTTAGCGAAATTTTGCCGCACATTGCATCTATCAGCGATGATTTATGCATTGTTCGATCGATTTATACCGAAGCGATTAATCACGATCCGGCGCTTACTTTTTTTCAAACCGGTGCGCAGGTTGGAAACCGCCCAAGCATGGGTTCGTGGATTAGTTATGGTTTGGGAAGCGAAAATAAAAATCTTCCCGCATTTTGTGTTTTGCTGAGTAAAGGTAAAGGAAACGGTCAGGGCGTTTATTCCAAACTGTGGTCAAACGGATTTCTGGATTCCATTCATCAGGGCGTTCAGTTTAGTAGTGGCGAAGAACCGGTGAAATATTTATCCGATCCTGAATTTATCAGCAGAACGGACAGAAGGACCATGCTGGATGAAATTTCAGCATTAAATAATGAAGCGTATAAAAAAATGGGCGACCCTGAAATTGTCACAAAAATTCAGCAATACGAACTGGCTTACCGGATGCAAATGGCGGTTCCCGAAATTACTTCGTTACAAAACGAACCCGAATCCATTATAAAAATGTACGGTCCCGATTGTTTGTTGCCCGGAACATATGCAGCCAATTGTTTACTGGCGCGGAAACTCTCGGAAAACGGGGTGCGGTTTGTACAATTGTATCACCAGGGATGGGATTCGCATGGTAATTTGCCTGCCGAAATTGAAGGGCAATGTAAAGATGTGGACCAGGCTTCGGCTGCATTGATAAAAGATTTAAAACAACGCGGCTTGCTTGATGAAACGTTGGTTATCTGGGGCGGAGAATTCGGGCGTACCAATTATTGCCAGGGGAAATTATCAAAAGACAATTATGGCCGCGACCATCATCCGCGTTGCTTTACGGTTTTTATGGCAGGTGGCGGTGTAAAACCGGGAGTGTTTGGTGAAACCGATGATTTCGGCTATAACATTACCAAATTGCCCGTTCATGTTCACGATTTCCATGCTACGATTTTGAACCTTATGGGAATCAATCACGAGAAATTTATTTATAAACACCAGGGGAGAAGATTCAGGTTGACTGACGTTGCGGGCAATGTTGTTCATGACCTTATCAGTTAAACATGAGCGCAAAAAAAAATTAACCAAATTCTTGAATGGTGTTTGTGGATTCTGAATCCGTTTATCCTGATTCTGGCGATATTCCTTGACAAAATTCAGCCCGGACTTTTTTTGCAGTGGTTGGGGAAATTTCATCCGCTAATGCTCCATTTTCCTATCGCCTTCGGGATTTTAATTATCATTTATTTTTTGTTCTTTCAGCATCGGAGAATCCCGCGGGAAACTGAAAAACTAGTGTTGGCGGTTAATGCCATAATAGCTTCAGTTGTCGCTGTTTTCGGATTGTTGCTTGCCAAAGAAAACGCTTACGACGGCGAACTCATTCTTATTCATAAATGGGGCGGAATTGCCATTGCATTTTTAAGTTGGATTTATCTTGCTTTGCTTCACTCAAAACCGCTTGTTTTAAAAATCTATTCGGTTATTTTCTTAGGTGTTTTATCTATCGGAACTCACAAGGGAGCTCAGCTAACACACGGAGTAAATGCCTTAAGTTTTCCTGAAAGTTCGAAATCAGAAAATCAAACTTTGTTTATTGGTGAAAACGCAACCGTATACGAAGTTGCAATCGCACCTATTTTAGACCAGAAATGTGTGGGTTGCCACGGGCCGGATAAAACCAAGGGCGATCTTACGGCTCGATTCTCCTGAAAACATTTTAACAGGCGGTGAAGACGGCAATGTTCTTTTTGATGCTTCGAAAAATATTGCAATGTTACTGGAACGAATTCATTTGCCACTTTCACATGATGATCATATGCCACCGGACGGAAAAGTTCAGCTTACAAAAGATGAAATCAGCATGTTAAGTAACTGGATAAAATCAGGGGCCAATTTCGATTTAAAAATTAGTGAATTGCCCAAAGATGACAGTCTATATTTGCTGGTGAATAAAGTTCAATCTGAAACGGAACCCCCGGCAATTTCGGATAACCCATTGCCCGATTTGGCTGAATTCAACTCAAATTATGTTACTGTAAATACACTGTTTCCGGGTTCCGACAGGGTGCAGGTCAATTTTTTCCAGGGTTCCTTTTATAATCGTGAAAATTTAAAACGACTGGAAAAGATCAAGGATAATATTGTTGAATTGAACATGCAGGGGATGCCACTTGAAAAGGAAGATTTGGATATCATTGTCCAATTTAAGAATCTCGAAAAGCTGAATATCAATTATACAGGTTTGAAAGTTAGTTCTCTTGAAAATTTAAAAGCATTGCCAAATCTAAAATCCTTATCCATTTGCGGAATGGATTGCGATGAAGCTTCTTTGGAAAAGCTTTTGGATGATTCAAATTTAAAATTGCTCAATGTATGGTCTGAAAATGTAAGCCAAAGCAGTTTGGAAAATCTCGTAGAAAAATATGCAAAAGTTGAAATCACAATTGGCGATAATCTCGACAATGAAGTTCTACAGCTCAACGAACCGCTTATTGATCAGGATTCAGCTATTATTCCCGATAACCTGACGGTAAATATCAGGCATTATTTAAATGGTGTAGATATTCGCTACACCACCGATGGAAGCGAGCCCGACAGCATCGAAAGTAAAAAGTACACCGGGCCGCTGGTGATTTCAGAAAACACAGTTCTAAAGGCAAAAGCGTTTAAAACGGGCTGGCTAAATAGTAAGGTGGTTCAGCGAACATTTTACAAATCAGAAATCAGGCCCGATACGGTTTATTTACTTACTAACCCTGATCCAAAATACCGTGGTTCAGGTGCAAAAACACTTTTCGATCTGGATTTGGGGGAACAGAACATTTCAAATGGAAAATGGCTCGCTTACAGAGATTTCGATATGGAATTTGTTGTAGGTTTCAACGAAGAAAAGACACTCAATTCAGCAAGTTTTAATGCCTTGATTAACCTGGGCGCCCACATTTTTCCCATCCATTCAATTTCTGTTTCCGGTAGTAACGATGGTCAGAATTTCGTTTCGATTGCTGATGTAAAATTCCCTGAAGCCAAAAAAGGCGATCCCAACGAAACCAAGTCTTTTGAAATTGAATTTCCTGAAAAAACTTCCTTTCAATATTACAAATTCAAGGTTTCCAACCTGAAAAAAATGCCCGGGTGGCATTCCGCAAAAGGACAATCTGCATGGATATTTGTTGATGAACTTTTTTTGAAATGATACGCGTAAAAAATTTAAACCTTCAAGGTTTAAGATCCCTGTTTATTCCTTGCTCTGTTTTGAAAGATCATGCTGAAAAATAAACATAATAGAATTTCAATCTCAAATCAGCCGCAGCGTTGCAGGATGCTTTTGCATGTAAACAAAGGTCTCCTGCAGCATGCAGCGAAGCAGTGTTCGCGAACAATAGTCTCCCGCAGCTTGCAGCAAGGTAGTGTATACAAACAATTGTTCCCCGCAATTGTGCGGGAAGGTAGTGTACGCAAACAATAGTCTCCTGCAAATTGCAGCGGGCCGGTGTTGGTGTACAATTGTTCCCTGAAAGCTTGTATCTGGAATATGCGGTAGGATTATCACGTTTATTTTTGTTTTTGGTTGTCCGGTTTCATGGCGGCGGGTGTGTTTTGTTTTTTATAAACCTTCAGGGTTTCCAAAACCCTGAAGGTTTCGCTTTTGTAATGCAAAAAATCTCTGTTTTAAAAAGACATGCTGAAAAATAAACATAATAGAATTTCAAACTCAAATCAGCTTAATCCTGGTTGCAAACAAGGGTTAAGTGGGGGTATGCAATTAAATTACAAAATATGGTTATTTTTTCTTGCTTTCAGGTCTCAGAGTAACCACTGGATCACCTAAAACAAAAAAACTTGCAAAGAAATTTGGGAAGGCATTTGAACAGAAAGCGGGATTATATTTTTACTTTTGAATCGACAAAACCAACGTTAAATCGATTTTTCCCTTTAATAGAAATGTGAAAAGCTGTATGACAAAAAAAGGATTGCTTAAAACACTTTATCTTATTTTATATTTCGCTCTTCTGTCGCATCAGACAGATGCCCAGGTTTTTATTAACGAATTCATGGCCTCAAATACGGGTTCGATTGTTGATCCCGATTACAACGAAAGCGCCGACTGGCTTGAATTGTACAATGCCGGAAATTCAAGCGTTAATCTCAGTGGCTACTTTTTAAGCGATAACTTTTCTGATCCCTCAAAGTGGCAAATTCCTGCCGGAACTCAAATTGAAGCAAAGGGATTTTTGATGATTTGGGCAGATGGTTATGATATCGGGCTTCATACAAATTTTAAAATTTCTGCTGATGGCGAGGAATTGGGGATTTATAATTCCACTGCAACATTAATTGATACAGTTACATTTGGATTGCAGGAACCAAACATCTCCATGGGACGAAAAACTGACGGAGGCGCTGAGTGGGGAGTTTTTATTCAACCCACTCCGGGCGCGGCAAACAGTAACGAAAATTTTGACGGGGTAGTGTACCATGTGCCGCATTATTCAGTTTTGGGTGGGATTTTTAGCTCGCCTGTTACGGTTGAAATAGCCAATACTTTTGGCGGTGAAATACATTATACAACCGATGGCTCGGAGCCAACAGAAAATTCGCCTTTAGTTTCAGGACCAATAAATGTAGATACAACAACGGTTCTTCGATCCAGAATTTATCAGGCTGGGAAAATCCCGGGCAAAGTGGTAACCAACACCTATTTTATCGACCCAAATCATGAAATTGGAACATTGCCTGTAGTTTCGCTTTCATCAAATCCTGATAACTTTTGGGACGCTGAAAAAGGAATCTATGTGCAGGATTTCAAACCCGAGTGGGAAATTCCGGTAAACATCGAACTTTTTGAAAATGATGGTAGCGATCGCGCCGGGTTTAATGAGAGAGCAGGTGTTAAAGTGAACGGATTGTACTCATGGCAGCTTCCGCAAAAAATGCTGGGAGTATATTTCAGGAATGAATATGGCGCAGGTAAATTGGATTACCCGTTGTTATTTGTTGAAGACCGCAGTACCTATGATAATTTCGCGCTCAGGGCATCGGGTAGCGACTGGGCCTACTCGCTTTTCCGCGATGGAATGACACAATCGCTTACCGATGAGAATATGGATATCGATTACCAGGGATTTCGGGCTGCTGTGCTATATATAAATGGCCGGTACATGGGAATAAATAACCTTCGCTCAAAAATCGATGAAAGTTTTATTGTGGAGAAACATCATCTTGGTGATCAGAAAATCGACATGATTGAAAATGAAAGTTATGTCGAAACCGGTTCGTTGGATCAATATGCAGCTTTTGAAGAAGCATACCACAAGGATTTATCGGTTCAGGAAAATTACGATGCAGTTGCCGAATTAATGGATATGGAGAATTTTACCGATTTTGTGATTACTGAAATTTATTCTCAAAATACGTCGGTTGACCACAATATTATGGCGTGGAAACCACAAAATGGAGGAAAGTGGAAATGGATTTTAAACGATTTGGATCGCGGCTTTTTTAATTACAACACCAATCCAATTAGTTTTTATGCCAATCGCGATGTTATTCCTTTGTCAGATTTGCTTCAAAATGAGGGTTATCGCCATTATTTTGGAAAACGGCTGGCTGACCATCTATTTACGACTTTTGATCCGGAACGTGTTAAAGCCATTATCGACGATTTCAAAGCAAATATTGAAGATGAAGTTCCGAAACATGTGGAGCGATGGAAGGGAACACGTTCAAGTTATGGAGATGCAATTCCTTCAGTGGATTACTGGAATAACGAAGTGAATAAAATGAAGTCGTTTGCCGAAAAACGGTCGGCATATTTATTAAACGATTTGCAGAAATATGGTTTTGAAGCAAGTGCGTTGGTATCGCTTACTGTTTCGCCTGAAAAAGCCGGTACGATTGATTTTAACGGAATTTCAATCCGGCAGTCTGCAAGTCACGGAGCCTACCCTGGAAACGAAGAAATTGAAATGGTAGCTAAACCAAAAAGCGGTTACGTTTTTAAAGGTTGGCAAAGAGACGGAGTAAACACGATTATTGAAAAGGAAGCATTTTGGAAATACGATGATTCGGGAAATGAGCCTGATGAAAACTGGAAGTCAATGGATTTTGACGACACAAATTGGAGCGAGGGACAAGCTGAACTGGGATACGGCGATAACGCAGAGAAAACAGTGATTGGGTTTGGTGGCGATTCCGGGAATAAAAACATAACAACTTATTTCAGAAAGACATTTACGATTGAAAATGCCGATGATATTCAAAGCATGACGATGAATCTGAAATACGATGACGGCGCTGTGGTTTATATGAACGGGATTGAAGTTGCACGTATAAATTTGCCGGAGGGAGAAATCAGTTCATCCACAACGGCTCTATCGGCAATTGGTGGCGCTGCTGAAAGTGCTTTTACCACTTTTCAATTGGAAGACGTGCAGTTAGATACTGGTAGTAATATTATCGCTGTTGAAATTCACCAGGTCAGCGGCACGAGCAGCGATATCAGTTTTGACCTGGAATTGTCGGCTTATAAAAACAGTAGCGGAGACTTTTTTAGTACTGAACCGGCACTAAAATTTACACATACAACTGACGAAAGTTGGACTGCTGTTTTCGAAAGCGACGGAAGCTGCGTTCTTCCGGAAGAAATTTCAGAACTGATGATTTTGAATAAAGCATGTTCGCCTTATCGTGTACCTGACGATGTGACAATAACCGAATCGGGAAAACTTCGAATAGAACCGGGTGTAGAGCTATGGTTTTCGGATGATGTTTCGTTGGAAATAAATGGTATTCTGGAGGCGAACGGAACTAAATCGGAACCGGTTATTTTTACCAGCAATCCCGAAAGTTCGAATCAGAAATGGGGAATACTGAATTTTGTAAATGCCGACACTTCAAGGTTGAATAATGTGATTATTGAAGATGCCTCAAAAGGTACTGACCCGATTCGTGAAATAGCTGCGGTTTCTATATTTCATTCGGTTTTGGATATCGATGGTGCAGTAATTGAGAATGTTTATGAAAATCCTGTTTTAGGGCGCTATTCCAATGTGACAATGAAAAACAGCCGGCTTCATTCTGAAGTTACCGGCGACCTGATCAATCTGAAATATGGCTTAGGTTTGATTGATAGCTGCGAATTTAGCGGAAACAACATGCCCGACACCGACGGAGTTGACTTTGACGATATCGAAAACGGTGTAATCCGAAATTCAGTCATTCACGATTTTCATGGCTTTAACAGCGACGCTATCGATATTGGCGAACAGGCAAAAAATATTTCGATTGAAAACATGGAAGTTTACAATATAACGGACAAAGGGGTTTCTGTGGGGCAGCAGTCTTCCGCAAAAATTTCAAACTCGCTTTTTGTAAATTGTAACCTGGGAGCCGGATTAAAAGATTCAAGCGATGTAATTATCGATCATTGCACGTATTATGGAAATGGAACATCGGTCGACTGTTTTGAAAAGAACGAAGGCGATGCGGGTGGAAATGCGGTGGTTACAAATTCAATACTATCAAATGCCTACGATGCAAGTTACTCCAGCGATTCCAAATCGACTTTAAAAATTTCCTATTCTTCCGCTGATAACGATGAACTACCTGCCGGGAAAAATAATTTGTTTGTTGATCCGGAGTTCAAAAATCCCAATTTGTTTGATTTCAGCCTGGAGGCGTCTTCATCCTGTATTAATACTGCGAAGGACGGCAATATGGGTGCCAGCCTTTCGAACTGGCAAAATGTGAATCAGCTTTTCATAAGTGGAATTGCGTATAAATCAGATGTGGGTTCGGAAATAATTGAGTTTATTAAAATCACCAATTCGGGAACATCACCAATCGATATTTCAGGATTTGCATTCACCAAAGGGGTTACATTTACATTTCCTGAAAATACTACAGTTGAACCCGGTGAAGATGTGTATGTAACGAATGATATCAATCTGGCGTTCTGGCAAAATAAAAATTCTAACGTTTATCAATGGGAAAGCGGAAGGCTTGCCGATGAAGGCGAAGCTATTCAACTGGAAACCCCGCAGGGAATTGTTGTTGACAAGGTAAATTACAACTCTGACGATTCATGGCCCGATACTTCAACTGGCGAAGGACTTTCTTTGAAATCGGATAAGCTGGATAACCACTTTGGAGCCAATTGGCAACGAAGTTTGTGGAACACCATATTACCGGTGGAGGATTTGAACTCTTCAAATTCAGGTTTAACAATTTACCCGAATCCAACTACAGGAATTATTCATATTTCAGGATTAGACAAAATAAATATGCGAGTGGAAATTTTTAACCTGAATGGTGTAGCTATAAAATCCGGGACTATGAATGATTTTGACGCAGCTATGAATATTGGGAACTTAGATTCTGGAATTTATATCGTAAAAATCAATGGGGAATCAAGTCGGATTGTGCTTCTAAAATAATGAAATCAGTTATTTGAATTTACATTGGCTTTCTGTTTTTCATTGAACAACAATTTCAGGAATCCCGGCAAAACGATCAACAATAATGGTAAAGCAATTATTAATCCGCCAATTACAGCAATCGCAAGCGGTTGATGCATTTTTGCGCCGGAGCCGATTCCCAAAGCCAGCGGTGTTAGAGCGATAATTGCTCCAGTGGCCGTCATTAATTTTGGGCGCAACCGGTGCGATATGGCAAATCCAAGTGCATTATTTACATTCGATTTTTTCAGTTCAAACAAAAACTGCTGTATCGTAAAAATGGCATTTTCGCCAATGATTCCGATAATCATTATCAGTCCGGTGTAACTTCCAACATTTAGATGGAGTTCCTGTAAAATACAATGCGAGCACACTTCCCGAAATTCCAAGCAGGCTAAGGAAAAGCACTGTAAGTGAAATTTTCAGGCTTTTAAACATGAACAATATTATAGTGAAAACCAGCAATGCTCCCAGAATTAATATCTGCAATAATTCGGCAAATGACTTTTGTTGTTGAGCAAATGAACCAGCATATACAACCTGGTATGATGGAGGAAGGCTAATGGATTGTACTTTTTTCTGAATGGCTTTCATTCCCGAACCCAGGTCGATGCCATTTAAACGGGCGGTAATCATTCCCATCGTTTGAAGATTTTCGCGTTCAATTTCGGCAACACCGCTTTTTATCGAGAAATCTGCAAAGAACTGCAAAGGGCGATAGTCGCCATTGGGTGTACATATTTTTACATCTTTCAGCTTTTCGACTGGCGTTTGGTTGTTTTCCGGGAAAATCATACGGATATCTGTCAGTTGTTCTTTTTCAGGAATGGTGCCAATAACTCTTCCCTCGAGATAAGTCTGCACCTGTGATTGCATATCGCTTGCCGACATTCCAAATTGTTTCAGTTTATCTTCTTTGGGTAAAATGTTAAGCATTGGCCCTGCAACAAGAATTCCGTTGTATACATCTTCCACACCATTAATGGATTCAAGGCTATCTCCTATTTGTCGCGACAGTTCCTTGATTTTTTCGTAATCGTTGCCAAAAATTTTTACTTCAATCGGATTTCCGCTTTCCATCAGGTCGCCCAGCATATCGGTTACTACCTGCATAAATTCGGTTTCCATAAACGGCATTGATTTTTCAATTTGTTTCCGGATAATGTCGGACACTTCCACTGTCGTTTTCTTCCGGTTTTTATCCAGAATTATCAGGTAATCGCCATCGTTGGGTTCTGTTATAAAAAAGCCCATTTGTGTTCCGGTACGGCGCGAATAGGTTTTGACTTCAGGAACCGATTCAATGATTTTATCGATTTGCTGGAGCAATCGGTCGGTTTCTTCCAGCGATGTTCCGGGTGGAGTTTTGTAATCGAGTACGATGGATCCTTCATCCATTTCAGGCAAAAATCCGGTTTCAAGGTTTGGAATAACAATGACAATCGAAAAGATTAAACCAGCTACGATTACAAGACTAATAACAGGCCGCTTTACAAAAAATGCTACCCAGTGTTTTTGTTTAAAATCCGTCGCTTTAAGTTCTTTTCCGAGATGTTTGTCTTTTGAAAGCAACAGGTAAATCACCGGTAATCCAAGCCATGTAACAACAAATGATGCCACCAGGGTAATTATCATCGTTTGTGTCAGAATTTTGAAATAGGCGCCGGCAATTCCTGTCATCAACTGAAAAGGAATCAGGATAACAATGGTACTTAACGACGAACTAACCATGGATGGGAAAAGGAAATGAATGGCTTTCCCAACCAGTTCCTTTGGTTTTTGATCGGGATGTTCTTCGTGTGTGCGATGGATTTGTTCTACCACAATTATGGCATCATCGATAATCAATCCGATAGCAGCGGCAATTGCTCCAATAGTCATGATATTAAAATCGTACCCGATAAATTTCATGATTAAAAAAGTAAGTGCAAGTGTAATAGGAATGGTAATCAGAATTACACTACTGGCTTTTAGCGAACGCAGAAAAATAGTGGCAACAATAATAGCCAGCAATAAGCCAATCCACAAAACATCGATAATACTGCGGATACTTTCGCTTACAAATTCCGATTGGTTGTAATAAGGTTTCAATGTAACATCGGCGGGAAGAATTTTATTTAGTTCTTCCGCTTTTGCCATCACTTCATTCGACACATCAATGAGGTTGCTTTTGGGTTGTTTTAAAATGGCAACAAGTGGAATATCCATACCGTCGGCTTTAATCCTGACATATTCAGTTTGCCCGGCAATCTCCACTTTTGCAATATCGCTGACTTTTATTTTTCGGGCTGCATCGTTAAAAAGCACCAGGTTTTCCAGTTGTTCCTTATCGCGAATCGTAGCATCGGTAACTGTCAGGTATAAACGGTTGTAATCGACGGTGTACCCGTTTGATTGTACAAAGTCGGTTTGCTGAAATGCATCTTCAATTTCTTTTGGATTGATTCTTAAGGTGCTTAGTTTTTCCTGGTTCAGAATGATGCGGTATTCTTTATTTTTCCCGCCTATTACTTCAACGCCTGCTACCCCTTCAACGCGCGAAAAGTAGGGCTTCACAGCGTATTCGGCTAACATTTTCAGTTCAATCTGATTTTTTGTTTTCGATTGAAGCGAATAACCCAACACCGGAAGTATGGATGGATTCATTTTTTCGATGGTGATTTGTACATCGGGAGGAAGTGTGTTTTTTATTTGGTTTATGCGTGATTCCAGTTGCTGTTTTGCCAGGTCGATGTCGGCGCCCCATTCCATAAATGCTGAGATTTCGCAACTTCCAAGACTGGTGGCACTTCGGATAAGCGATAGTTTTTCCACTCTTTTAATGGCATTTTCAAGTGGTTTGGTAACGGTAACCATCATTTTATCGACCGGCTGTTCGCCATTGTCGGCAATCACTTTTATTTTGGGAAAGGTGACATCGGGGAAGAGCGATGTCTTAAGGCTTTTATAGGAAAATGCTCCTCCCAGCAAAACCAATAGAAATATTACCGAAATTGGGCTTTTATACTTTACAAAAATATTTTTCATGGTTTTCTGATAATATTTACCAGGCTACTGTCTTCCAGTCCGTAACCGCCTTCAAGAATGATGATGTCATCGGGAGTTAATCCTGTTGAAACAAGCTCCACCAAACTGTCGTTTTTCAAACCTGTTTCAACCGGAACCTGAATGGCAAGGCTGTCATTCACGATTTTCATTACCCAAAATTCAGATTGTGTTTCATTGGTCAGTAATGCCGCTTTTGGAACAAGCAATGTTTCGTCTTTATTTTCCTTTAAAAAAGTAACAGAAAGATTCATGTTTTCAGGCCAGTTAATATTTCCGGATGGCTTAACCAGAACCTCCTGAGTTTGTGAATTTTCTTCAACAAATGGCCTGATAGCGGTTACAGTTCCGGTGAATTGCGAATTGTCGGGAAGCAGCAACCTGCATTTTATCCCGGGTGAAACTACAGAATGAAGCTCGAAAGGCACATTTACCAGAACCTGCAAATCGTTGTTGTCGGCAATGGTACACAACGTGCTTCCTTCGCATACGTATGCTCCCTCTCCCAATTGCAATGGTTCATTTATGATTCCGTCGGTTGTTGAAGCTACGGAAATTATGCCCATGTCGCCAGGCATTTTACTTTCGTTTCCCGATTGTTCCAGTGCCCTGTTTTCGCGGGTTTGAATTTCGAAAAGTACTTTCCCCATTTCCACTTTATCGCCAAATTTTACATGCACGGCTGTAATGTAACCCGAGATTGGAGCAACAACCTGGTTCTTTTTATAAAAAACCGTTCTCCCGTTTAGCGTAATCCAATTTTCAATATTTCCTTTTTTGATACGGGTAACCGAAACCGAAGCTTTCGGGACAATGATTTCTTCCGTGTTTTCAGCAGGTTTGTTTTTGCATGAGCCGATGAGAAGAAAAGCAATTGCTGCTAAAAGTAAAATTGAATGAACCTTCATATCTTCCTTTTTAATAGTTCCAGTAATTATAAGCGTTTATCACCATTTGTTTTTCCATTTCGAAAAGCAGTTTTTCCTGTTTTTTTGCTGAAATATCTTTTAAAAGGTAACTGTATTCCATTACCGAAATTTCACCATGACCGAGCAAATTTTTATACATGGCAAGAACATCGTCATATTGATCAATCTGGCTATCGGTAAGCGAAATTCTTTTGTCGAGTGATTTCAATTTATCGAGGGTAAACTTTTTCTGAATTTCATTTTGAGTCCGTGTTTTCTCCTTGTTAAACTGAAGTGTTTCCAGGTTAATTTGCGATTTCTCAAACTCGCTTTTTCGCAGGTGTCCGTCGAATAAGGTTAGGCTGAAAGTTGCTCCGGTACTAAATCCAAAGCGGTTAAAAGCGGGTACATAAGTGGCATTCATTCCTGCATTGGCAAACAAATTTAGCTGTGGCTGGTATTTTAATTCACTTATTTTTAAGTTGGCCAAAATCGAAAGACTGTCGAGATAAAATGTGGTGAGAAAACGCGAAACGGTCTGAATCTCGGGATTTAGCTGAAATTCCACCGGTTCAATTTCTATATCCGCACTTTCGTTTATTCCGCATAAAAGGTTCAGGTTGTATACGTTATCAAGATATTCAGCACGGTAAGTTTCGTACTCCTGCTCGATAATTCTGCTTCGTAATTTGCAGCAATTTCAAATCGCTGATTTTATATATTGCGCTTCTTACCAGTTGCTCCATTAGCGTTATTTCACCATCAACTTCTTTCATCAGTTCCAGGTTGTTTTCAGCCTGGCGGTTACTTTTCAAACAAAGCAGGTATTGGTGTTTTACCGCGTTTTCAAGTTCATGGACGGTTAGTTCAATATTGTTATTACTGATTTGTTTTTGAATCTCGGTTTTGTCGTTATAGGTTTCTATTTTTTTGCCGTTGAATAATCCCTGAGTGACTGAAACGGTAGAGAGGTACTGGCCTCCATCGGTAGCAGCCAGGTCATATCCGGTATAATCCGTTGCATCTTTGGTTGCCAACTGAAATTTTCCGGAACCGCCATCGCGTGAAATAATCGGTGCAAATAAAACTGATGCATCCAGCGTAATCTCCGGCCTTGAATAGATTTTCCGCATTTGTTCCATATCGAGCTGAACAAGTTGTTTTTCATTTTTGTTTTGATGTATAGACGTGCTGTTGACCTTGGCTTGTTCAATATAATATTCGAGATTGTGGTTTTGCGCCGGCAATTGTCCCGATGCAGATGGACAGTATTGAAAACAGAAGTAAAAGATAAACTTTCATGGAACAAGAATTTAACCTTCGGTATTTAAAAAAAGGTTTTAAATATAAAGGAAAGAATTTCTATTTCACCGGTTCAATATCCAAAACATTAAATGTATTTGGTTTTACCGGTCGTCTTCTTCCTTCTCCGGGTTCATATTCTGCACACGAGAGAAACAGGTGATGAGTTGTTTTATCAATGGTAATTGTTCGGGCACCGGGTTGCGTTTTTAAATTTTCCACTACTTCATATTTATCAGGATTTAATCTGTTGAATAACAGTCATAGTTCCTTCTCCGTTTGAAGCAAAAATTCGTTTGGTTCCCGGGTCGAATGCCACGCCATCGCAGCCGGAGCCAATGGGTGCAGTCGCTATTATTTTCCCACTTAAAGCATCGGTAACAATCATTAATTTATTGCTGCAAACAGAAAATAACCGGTGGTTTTTGTTATCCAGTTGAAGCCCTGATGGTTCTTCTCCCGGGCTGATTGGCCATAAATTTTCCACTTTCATAGTTGTGGCATTGATAACAGCCAGGCTGCTTTTGTCTTCAATATTTACATAGATTTTACCTTTGCCATCCGTTTGTGCAAATTCGGGTTTACCGGCAAGTGGAATAGTGGCCAGAACCTCCAGTGTTTTTGCATCAAATACAGTTGAGTTGCTGCTTCTGCCATTAAATGTAAATACTTTATTCGAAAATGAATCGTATAAGAATACAGTCCGGATTTTCACCTGTAACCTGTACTTTTTTAATGGGTTTAAAAGAGTTGAGATCAACAACCAAAACAGATGCATCCCTTCCACAGGAAATGTAAGCCCTGTTCAGATCATTGGCAATGGCAATTCCGTGTACACCCGGAGTCTCCGGGTATTACAGCAATTTGCTTGTTGCTTTTTAAATTTACTACATTCACTTGCGATGAATGCGAAACAAACAGGTTTTGATTAATCTCATCAACCGCCAGATAATCCCATCCTCCGTCGCCGGTAAGGTGAATGGTCCCTGCAATTTTATATTCCGTTTTTTGGGATTGTGCGTTCAGATTTGCGAAGCAAAAGAAGAATGCAAGGGTTAACAGTAAAAAACAGATTTTTTTTCATGATTTCATCTTATTAAAATATGTTTTGTTATTTGTATAAGATGAAACTCCGATGAATTATACAATTCAGAGAATTATTTCAGAATGTTAAAATTCATGGTCGTTTCATTTTTATTGTGGTGGAATAATTGTGATTTCATCGCTTAGATAAATACAGTTAAATGGTTTAACAGTTAAAGTATTTCAGAAAGAAATAGTCCCGATTTACAGGTAATTCGAATTTTTTCACATGGATTTATTATTTCAGCGACCAATTATTGTACTTTTTAATCTACTTTCTAATCTCGACTAATCTTCTCCTTCTTCCACTTTTTTAGTGCTCGTAATTTTGCCATCGGCGGTAACCAGAATTTCCAGCGTTTCTTCTCCTTTTTCAATGCCAAGTTCGTAGCCTTTAAAATCGGGTTTTTCAATTTCAGAAGCTTCATCCATTTTATAGCCGGCATATTTAGCGTTAAATGCATTTAGAACGGCTGCCGGTAATTGATTTTTCTTTAATTCTTTTTCGGTTTCCAGCCATTTACCGGCATTATCGAAACTGGCCGACATTGCGTCGCCGTTCATTTTAAATTCGGCTTCCCATTCATTTTTTTCTTCCTGGTCCCATTTTACCTTGGTAGCATTGGGAAACATTTTTGAAAATTATCTGACACCGGTTTTGGAGGAGTTTGTGAGCAGGCAAACAAAGCAAAAACAAAGTTGCAATAATAAAAATTGATTTTTTCATATTTCTGATTTTAAAATTCAAGTAAAATTAAAACCGAATCTAAAGGAAATTTGAAGAAGTAATTCTGAATTAAATATTATCGTCGAATTTCAAATCTCCCTGCTGTTTCGATGAATTGCCAAACCGGTAAACAAATCCAAAATAAATAATTTGGGTAACACGGCTGCGAACCGATTTTTTATACAGTTGCGGGGTGTCGATCAAACTTTCGCTTTTTAATGTATTAAACACGTCGGATACGGTTAAAATGAGGGAAGCTTTTTCTTTGAACAATCCTGTCGTATTCCAAGGTTGGAATAAAAAACCGGATTATAGTGTCCCTGGGCAGTCAGTCTTGCCGAGCGGTGGTAGGCATACATCTGGAGCAGGGTTGTGCGCGAAATATTTACATTGGCCCCTAATTTTGTATCGACTGAAAATGCCGATTTGTTGGCCGAATATCCCAGGTTTGATGCATCGATAATATGATAATATCCGTTGCTGCTCAGGTTTAATGTTAAAAATTTCCCAGCGTTTAAAGTGGCTATAAATTCAGCGCCAATGGACTGATCTTGTGACAGGTTCTCGAATGATGTCAGCAGGACAGAGTCATTCAAAATTTTCGGATTTCGGTAAACGCATCATATCTGTAGCGATAATAAACAGTGGGCTGAATGGTAAGCTTCTCCTTTTTTAGTTGATATCCAAATTCGATGGAATGGATTTGCTCTGGTTTCACCTGTGGATTGCCCGCTTCCATATTACGCGGATCACTGTACTCGGGAAAAGGGTTCATTTCATCGCTGTCGGGACGACGTACCCGGTGACTGTAATTGAGTTGAATTTGTTGTTCGTCACTGAATTCGTAAGCCAAATGGAGCGTTGGGTACAGTCTGAAATAATTGTTGGGAACAATAGAATCGAGCGTAATCAGGTTGGAAGTGATTAAAGCTTGTTCAGCACGCAACCCGGCCATAAAACTAAGTTTTTCGAACGAATGCGCAAAAGTGGTGTACAAGGCATGAATATTCTGATGAAAAACAAAATCATTTGTTTGTTGAAATCTGTTATCCATTATTGTTGGCTTTGTTGAAATTTTCGCCGAGGTAGGAAATATTATCTTTGAAAAATTCACCCACATAACCTGCTTCCAGTTCCGATTCTTCACCAACAGGCAATACATATTCCACATAAAGTTCCGTTTGAGGACCACCTTTTTAATGAGATTCCGGCTGAAGTTTTCCCTTCCGGCCGGAACATTATATGATTTCAGTATAATGGTTATCTTCGGTTTCATCGTAACCCGTAACGTTTAATTCAATTTGCAATTCGTGGTCTTCTTTGTCAAACTGATGGGTGAAGACAGCGCTGGATTCCCATTCCATTTCCGATTCTTCATTCAGGCGAAAAGTATGGTATTCGCTTGTAATATCTCAAATGCTGCATTTTTCCATGTTGAAAAAGTATTTTGAGTTCTTTTCAAATGTTGAAAATTGGCGTTACCGCTAATTTCCAGCCTGTTGTGTTCATTGAACTGATAATCGAGACCTATATTTCCGAGGTGTGAAACCGGACTGCCTTCGGTACTTCCACTGCTTTCGTAATAATTAATGATATTTTGAAGCGAGTCGCGGTTAATTCGGGTATCGCGAAAAGTACTGGGATAATTGCTCCTGCGAAAACCGTAATTTCCGTAAATATTCATTTTACCGGTATTATAATTCAGGGTTAAATTTACATTGTACCGGCCCTGGTTTCCGGCATTGCCCATCAACGAACCGTTAAATCCCCGCTTCTTGTCTTTTTTAAGCACGATGTTAATAATCCCGCCTGTCCCGTCGGGTTTGTATTTTGCCGAAGGATTGGTAATTACCTCAATGCGTTCGATTGTACTGGCAGGTATTTGCTGCAGTGCCATGGCGCTGTTGTGTTTTAAAAGCGCCGACGGCTGCCGTTAATAAAAAATGTAACGTTTGATGAACCACGCAAACTAACGGTTCCATCCACATCAACAGTTACCGAGGGAATATTTTCCAGAATATCGCTTGCCGATCCGGTTTGGCCTAAAATATCATTCTCAACATGATAGGTTTTCCGGTCGATAGAGTTGCTCATGGTCGTTTGTTGTCGCACAACCGACACATCGTTCAGCATAATATTTGCAGGCTGCAGGATAATAGTACCCAATTTCAGCGATGTATTTTCAGTAACCGAAACCATTACTGAATAAGGCTGATATCCGACAGAATTTAGCTTTATGTAATATTTTCCGGCTAAAATTTCAGAAATCATGAATTCACCTGTTTTATTTGTAACAGCGCCTTTCACCAAAGTACTGTCAGAAGTACGAAACAGGCTAACATTCACGAATTCAAGCGGTTGTTGAGAATCTTTTTCAATAACCGTTCCTGAAATCGTTGTTTTTACCTGGGGCTGGGCAAAAAGGGAAATTGAGAAAAGTATAAAAATGATGGTGCCGATATTAATTTAAAACCAATGTTATTGAGAACAAGAACCAATTCAGTTTTATTTCTTTTGTTTTGAACAGGATCTAAAAAAGAATTGATACTACTTTTCATACCGGTTTTAAGTTTTGATTTGGGATAAAATTACAAATTGAATCTAAAGGAAATTTGAAGATACTATTTCAATCACCCGTCAAGCGGTTTGATCCGCCAGACGGGTAAAAGAGCAAATTTTAATCAGAAGATTGCACAGTAAATATATGCATCTGATATTTGAATTCATATAAAATAGATAATACGTGCAAATCGCAGATTTTTTTTACAATGGCCAATCCCAAACCAACCGATTGGCTGAAGGATCGACTTTGTAAAACCGGTTGAACAACTTTTCCGGTTCGGCAATTTTTGTGGTTCCCGAGTTGCAGATTAACATTTGGTTGCTATTTATTTCTATATGTATTTTTCCGCTTGCGGTGTTATGGTTAATACTGTTCGAAAGCAGGTTATTTATGAGAATTTCGGCCAGTCCGGCGGAACAGAAACCATAAAATCCTCTGTGATTTTTTTTTCAAGGGTAAGTTGTTTTAATGCTATCAGTTCCGAAAATTCGTCGAGTTTTTCATCGACAATTGTTTTCAGGTTCGATTGTTCGTTGAGGCAAACTGGTTGTTTTCTATTTTACTGAGCAGAATCAACGCTTTATTCAATTTTGAAAGGCGACGTACAGAAGTATAAATGCTGTTCAGGGTTTTTGCGTGTTTATTTAATTCCGGATTTCCCAGCAGACTTTCCAGGCGCGAGCTGATAATGGCCAGCGGCGTTTGCAACTCGTGCGAAACATCTTCCGAAAATTGCTTCTGGTTTTGAAAATCGGTAATGATATGCCGGGTTAATTCGGTAACTACATCATTCAACTGGTCAAATTCTGAAATACCGGAATTATTGAGTTGCACCGGTTTTTGTGCGGTTACAGAAAATTGTTCGATGATTTTGAGGTTCGTGAAAAAAGGTTGCCAGACCGATTTTGCAACCCGCCGGTTCACAACCAGCAATATCAACCAAAGTAAAAGCATTCCTAAAATTGTAACCAGTACGAGTGTGACCAAAAAATCTTCCGATTCAATTTTTGATTTGCGAAGTACAATGCGATAAAAATTTCCTTCAATATTTTTTACCGCGCTGATTTGCCGGTATTCTTCGTATTCCTTTTCTTCCTGATTATAAATTAACGTATCGGAAAAAACAACCGTTTCAGTTTTAATATCAGTATTTTGAATTTTAGCCACCGGATCAAAAAAGGCGGCTCCGGGCGATTGTCGCAGTTGCTTTTCAACGGTTTGCAGGTTCTCGGTCAGTCGCTCATCCATTTGATTATTTATAATTATGGAAAAAACAAAATAGATTACAATTCCTGAAAATGCCATTGCAACAAACGACCAAATAATATATTGTGTATTTAATTTTCTTAAAAGTTTCATTAGTCGGTAAATTTGTAGCCAATTCCGTAGACGGTTTTAATGTAATCGTTTCCGCCGTTTTTCATAATTTTTTTGCGCAGGTTGTTAATGTGTGTGTAAATAAAATCGAAATTATCAGCCAAATCGATATTGTCGCCCCAAAGATGTTCGGCAATGGATTCACGGGTAAGTAACCGGTTTTTATTCGAAATGAAAAACAACAGCAATTCAAATTCTTTTTGGTGAGAACCAGATTTTTCCTGTTGATTTTTACTGTTCCTTCGTCGGGAAGTAGTTCAATTTCGTTAAAAATAATATTTTTAGCTCCATCGAATTTCCGGCGCCGCAGCACAGCTTTTACACGTGCATTCAGTTCCGAAAGATGAAATGGTTTGGTAATATAATCGTCGGCGCCAAGATCGAGGCCGGTAAGTTTATCGTCCAGCGAATTACGGGCTGAAATAATGATAATGCCAGTATCGTTATTTTGCTTTTTCAAATTCTCAATTAACTGCAATCCGTTGCCTCCCGGCAGCGTAATATCAATTAATGCAACGTCGTAGTGATATACAGATATTTTTTCATCGGCATCGTTGAAATTTGCAGCAGTTTCGCAGATATAATTTTCCTTTTCCAGGAAATTTTTCATTTCTTCCTGCAATGCAGGCTCGTCCTCAATGATTAACAGTTTCATATTTGCAAGTTAGCCAAACAATCTAAAGAGATTTTAAAGAAAATTAAATTACATACATTTACAGTGAAAACGTTTTAAATTCAAGTGTTTAGCCGGAATTAAACTTTCTTAAGAATTCATTAACGCTAATTAACAGTAAATAAACACGGTTTCTTGCCATGAAAGTTACTTTTACCATTGTCAATAAAATTAAGAATGCGAATATGGATAACCATATGGATTGTTTCAGGTTTTGCAGTTTGCGGAAATTGCCAAAGCCTGAATTTACAGCTTACACAATTGCCGAAAAAGCTGGCTTTCTTTTCACAAAACGGTTTAAATGTTTGCAATGCGCTATTAATTAATGACGAATGGCTCGATACAAAGGAACCCAATGACCCGAATGGTTCCGGTGGTATTCCGTTGCTGCCTGACAATTTCCACGAATTTAACAGCATAGCAACAAGCCGGACCGCAATACATAAAGCCAAAATTCATTCCCGTTTAATTCCTGTTTTACTTCTCGATCTACCTCCGCCTTCGATTTCAGTTTAACGATTAACATGCATCCATTGTAAATTTGATTTCTTCGATTGAAGGAGAAAGATGCTATGTGGTAAAATATATTTTATAACACGTAAAAAATTGAAATCATGAAAACAATAGTAGATAAAACAGAAATTCAGAAAAAGCGTATTGAACCGTTTCATTTCAGTATTGACGATACGCACGATAAAGTTGAAATAATGAATTATGAAGAGGAAAAGGGAATGCTTGTAATTACCCTGTTTTCCCTGATGTTCCTTGAAGACAATTTCAGGTTTTTATTCCACGGAAACAAACTTGTTATTGTGGTTACCGAAAAAGTACAGACATTTGAAAGCGGAATGCCCGTAGTCGACTGGCACAGGTTTAACCGCTACACATATGAAAGATTCCGAAATGTAAGTATTTATTTACCGGGTGATAATTTTTACATGCTCCGTCATTTTTTAATACCCGAAAAATATCTGCTAAAAATATTTCTTGGTCAGATAACGGATAATTGATTAAATGAAAAGGGTGCGCCGGCAATCGGTGCACCCTTTCTTTTACAAACGGATTCGAAATTATTGTTCGTTTTCCCGTTCGTATTTGCAGCAATCGGGTAGTTTATCTGCGTCTTCATCTTTTGCTTTGTGGTTTGCTGTGTCGTTACCACCTTTTGCAATGGCGGTTTCTATTGCATCCACCGAAGTTTTAGTATCATCAAAAACTACCTCAATTTGTTTGGTCTTAACATTCCAGGTGGCTTGCAATACGCCATCTACTCCAAGAGCTGCCTGTTCAATGTGCGTTTTACATTCGGCACAATCGCCTCCCTTCACTTCAAACGACTCTGTTGCATTTTCGGCAAACAAGGTTAATGCGCCGAACATGAACATAGCTACAAAACTTAACATTTTTGTTTTCATGGTATTAAATTTTAATAAATAATTGTGTTGTCTTTGCGGCGACAACGAGTTAATAAATCATCGTTAATCATTAAATACATTCAGTATTTCTTTCACGATTGCGAATCGCTCTTTTCCAAACTTGGATCCGAAAATAAAAAAGATTTAAAGATCCTGAAATAGTGTTGTTTAGCAAAGTAATTTAGAAATACACGGCTCTCAAATTGGAATATTTTTATCAATTCGATAATGCTTATTATAAGATTTACAAATGCACATAAAATAAACAGGACGAGCAAAAAGATAACAGGAAAGCGATATTCCTAAACATGACGCCTCCAATCCTTGCACGAAGACTTAAAAGTCAACACGGCGCCCAAACAAGCGTGTTGAGCAGATGACTACCAGTCACCTGTTCAATAAAAACAGTGGTCTTCACCAAATATTATTCACCAGCTGAACCCAAATCAGCAGGTGGCGCGCTTTAAGAACAGGCATCGCATTTTAACCGGGCAGGTGAAAGCCGTACCCAAATACTAACATTGTTATAAAACCTTATTTTCAAATATGTATACCTTAGTAGCTATATATTTTTAATAAGATGAAAACTCTGGTAAGAGATTTAAACGAAGCCAGGACCAAACAACAATACAAACAAATGGTTTGGATTTATGATTTTTGGGGACGTTTAACTGAAAGGAAAGCTGCAAAGACAGTTCTTGAAATTGCAGAGATAAAAGACGGGATTAAAGTTATTGATGTTGCCTGCGGAACTGGTGAAATGCTACAGAGAATAATAAAATGCAATCCAAACGGTGAGAATACAGGAATCGATTTGTCGCCCGATATGTTGAGAAGAGCTGCTAAAAAACTGGGTAAAACCGGTGACCGGAATTTCGAATTAAAAGAAGGCAATGTGTTAAATATGAACTTCCCCGGCGATACTTTCGATCTGGTAATAAATAGTTACATGGTTGACCTCATGCCTGCAGAATATTTTGACAAAATCGCTTCTGAATTCTTAAGGATACTTAAACCGGGTGGCAAGGCAGTCATTTCAACATTTTCTTTTGGTACAAAAAAAATTCACCGCTTTTGGTTTTGGGTTTCCAAACACTTCCCAAAACTTTTAACCGGTTGTCGCCCGGTATGGTTTAAAGAAAACCTGATTAATGCAGGCTTCAGAATTAAAAAGGAAATGGAGATCAGCCAGAATACATTTCCGTCGCAGGTTATTGAGGCAGTTAAGAAAAAGGCTTTATAATCAGTGGCTCCTTTCTTCATATTTGACCTCACTCCCGACCGGACAGGTAACGCGAATTTTGTACGCGATTTAATATCGAACGTTTAGAATCCTATGCGCATTGGAAATTCAGCAAAATCCTTAGTAAAAAATCATCCTTTTTAACCGGTGAATTATTTTTCAAAACCATTATTTTGTCGCTGCATAAAAACAAGAATCGGGAGGGGAAGGGTTGAATTCCTGCAGATTTTGCAATGACGTAAATTATGAATTTACCAAATGAATCAAAATCCAAATCGAAGGATGATTTGATCGGTGAGATGGATGAATTGAGAAGAAGTTATGGAGCGCTTAAGAAATCGTTTAACGAGCTTGAAAAAAAAGAAGCAAAGCTTCAAAGGAGATTAACTGAACGTGAAAAAGAGTTACAGTTGGTTTACAGCATCAGCGCTTTAATGGAAAACGGTAAAAACACTTTTGCTGAAACGTTTCAAAGTATTGTAAATTTAATACCGCCGGGTTGGCAATACCCCGAAATAACCTGTGCGAGGGTTGTTCTCGACGGCCGCGAATACCAATCGGAAGGCTTTAAAATTTCGCAGTGGAAACAATCGGAAAATATTTTGATAGAAAACGATGTTGTTGGAGCTGTTGAAGTTTATTACACCGAGAAAAAACCGGACGAGTTTACCGGGCCTTTCCTAAAGGAAGAGCAAAATTTACTGAAGGTAATTGCAGAACATATTGGAAGGACTATCGATCTAAAAAAACTGGGTGATAAATATGTGGAGGGCCAGGAATTAAATCATGGTTTAATAAATACTATTCCTTTTGGGATGCACATTGTCAGCAAATCGGGTGAAATTTTATTTGCCAACGAGAAAATGCAACATCAGTTTGGCGCTGATATAGTGGGTAAAAAATGCTGGCTTTCCTATCGCTCCGATAAAAATCAATGCCCACAATGCCCATTGTCGTACGATATAAAACCAGGAATAACCAAAGTTTTAGAAGTTGATGGCATTCTGGAACACCGGACTTTTGAGGTTAGTTACACCGGGTTAATTTACAAAGATCAGGAAGCCTTGCTTGAAATATTTCAGGATATAACCCACCGAAAAAAGGTTGAAAAAGATTTAACAGAAAGCAACCAAAAACTAAAGCGAATTCTCGATAATCTCGAAGATGCTTTTTTTCAGGGCGATTTGGATGGAAACTGCACCTATTTAAATCCCGCTGCGCTTCGTATGTTTGGGTACGATAACGAAAGTGAAATTTTGGGACAGTCGTTGACCAATCTCTATAACGATGCCCTGGACCGCCAGAAAGTAATGGAGGAAATAAAAAAGCATGGAAAGATTACCGACCTGATTTGTAAGGGGAAAAGGAAGGATTCATCTACATTTTGGGTTTCCATGAATGCCCAATTTATAAAAGATGAAAACGGCGATATAACCGGAACTGAAGGTTTGGTGCGCGACATTTCAGAACGAAAACTCAACGAACTGGTTTTGGAAGAAAAGCAGCATCAACTGATATCAGCTACAAAAATAGCCGGTCTTGGATATTTTATTGTTGTAGGGCGCGATGCCTATATTGAGACGATAAATGAACGTGCCCATCAGATCCTCGGTCTCGATAAGTATAATTCCGAAGGAATGACACCATTAACGTTTTGGTTAAACAATATTCATCCCGATGACAGAGATGAAGTGCTAACATTAATAAATGAAGTTGAGAAAGGCCTTCGCGATACAGTAAGCATTGTATACCGTTATATGCATCCCGGTAACGGTACAATTTGGATCAGCCATAATGCCGAAGTTTTGCAAAGGGATAACGAGGGCAATAATGTTAAAATATTCGGTGTAATACAGGATATAACCGAAATTAAAGAACGGGAAGCTGAACTAAACAAAGCCAGGGAAAAGTCACTGGAAAACGAAATCAGGTTTAAAGCCATTACCGAACAGGCCATGGACGGCATAACACTTACCGACATGGATGGCAGGTTTGTGTTTATTAACCAGGCTTTCTCGAACATAATTGGATACTCCGAACAGGAACTAAAGCAAATGACGATTTACGATCTTGTTCCTTCAGCCAATAAAGATCGGACAATCTTCCGCAAGGTAAAAGAATTACAGCAACACAGTGCACGCGGGAAAGTGGTTTGCCGCGATGGTTCAGCAAAATATGTCGATATAAACGGAAAGATAATCGGGATAAATGATAATAAATTCATTTTAGGCATAATAAGGGATGTTAGCGACATCGTAAAAAAAGAAGATGAACTGATTGCAGCCAAACAAAGAGCCGAAGACAATGAAACACAGTTAAAAGAATCGCAGGCGATGGCGAAGCTCGGTAGTTGGGAACTCGATATCGAAACCGGAATTTTTACGTTTACCGATAACTTTTACAGCATATTCAAAACCAGCGCAGAGGAAATGGGAGGATATAAAATGACCATTAATGAATATGCATCGCGCTTTGTACATCCCGATGATTGTCATATGGTTGAAAAAGAAGTAATGGAAGCTATAAAAACAGATGATCCGGATTTTGCAAAATATCTGGAGCATAAAATCAGATACATCGACGGGAGTACCGGTTACATTGGAGTTAGATTCTTTATTAAAAAAGACAATTCAGGAAAAACGATAAAAACCTATGGTGTAAACCAGGATATTACAGACAGAAAAATTGCTGAGCAGAAATTGCAGGAATCCAAGGAAAAAGCCGAAGAAAGCGAAAAGCGGTTCAGGATTATTGCGGAACAATCGACCGAGGGAATTACGGTTGCCGATTTGAAGGGAAATTACGTATATGTAAATAACACGTTCTGCCAGATGTCGGGCTACACCAAAGAGGAACTTTTAAAAATGACTGTTTTCGATATGGGTAGCGGCAACGTTGGGCAGGATGATGATGTTTATTACAGGGAGGAAAATGTTTCAGGAAAAAAACGTTATCATGTTTTACGCAAAAAGGATGGCACCGATTATTACACCGAAATTACCGGAACATATATCGAAATAGACAAACAAAAACTTATTTTAGGTTCAATTCGTGACGTCTCTGAAATTGTAAAATATCAGAACGATTTAATTGCTGCCAAGGAAAAAGCCGAAGAAAGCGATAAGTTGAAATCTGCTTTTCTGATGAATGTGTCGCACGAAATACGAACGCCGATGAATGGAATCCTCGGATTTATCGATTTACTTGCACAGCCTGAATTATCCGATGCTGAAAAATCCGGTTTTATCGACATAGTTAACAAAAGCGGAAAACGATTGCTGAATACCATTAACGATATTGTAGAAATTTCCAAAATTGAAGTGGGCGATGTTCATCTGAACTACGAAGTTGTCGACGTTTCTGAAATCCTGCAATTTCAATATAATTTCTTTAAGATGCAGGCCATGGAAAAAGGTGTCGGGCTCAGGATCAGAGAACAGATTACAGGAGATGTTGCAATTATAGAAACCGACAAACATAAACTCGATGGCATTTTAATGAACCTGATTAAAAATGCGATAAAATTTACACCTGAAGGCCTTATCGAAATCGGAAATTATATTGAAGATGATAAGCTGTTTTTTTATGTATCCGACAGCGGAAGAGGTATCCCCGAGGATAAAGTAGAAGTAATTTTCGATAGGTTTGTACAGGCCGAGCTGGGGAATACCCGCGGTTACGAAGGTTCCGGTATTGGCTTATCTATTGTAAAGGCATATATCGAGGCTTTTAAAGGAAAAATTGAGGTGAAATCGGAAGTGGGTAAAGGAAGCACTTTTCTTTTTTCAATACCTTATGTTAATGCCGGAGCAGTTCTTCAGCCTGATAATTATTTAGAAACCAAAACGCAGCAGTCGACAGTTTTAATTGCTGAAGACGATGAGGTAAGCTATTATTATTTGGAAAATGTCCTGTCAGCGGAATTCGATTTATTGCATGCCTTTGACGGAGAACAGGCAGTTCAGCTATTTTCAGAGCGCCCTGATGTGTCGCTCGTTTTAATGGATATAAAAATGCCGGGCGAAATTGATGGACTGGAAGCAACACAAAAAATCAGGCAAATGAATCAACAGGTTCCCATAATCGCTCAAAGTGCTTTTGTTCAGGAAGCCGATAAAAACAAAGCCTTTAACGCTGGGTGCAACGATTATCTTACAAAACCATATAATTCCGGTCAATTAATTTCAATGGTAAAAAAACACTGCAGGATGGAACACAAAACAGTCGGTAATCCGGTTATATAAAAAAAAGGATTCCATTCGCTCTATGTCGAATGGAATCCCAATATAAATCCCCAGGACAGGTTTTCAGCCAGGCACTTAATTCTTATGCCCTTCGTGTTTTTGTTCCGTATTTTCGGAATTTTCGGCAGTTCTGTCGTATTTGCAGCAACCCGGAAGATTATCGTATTCAGCATCGGTTGCTTTGTGCATGTCGGTATCATGGCCAACTTTGGTTACTGCCATATGCACTTTATGAATATCGGTTTTTGTATCGTCGAAAGTAACTTCAAGCATTTTGGTTTCCTTGTTCCAATCGGCCTTTGAAACACCTTCAACAGCATTTACCGCTTTTTCGATGCGTTTTTCGCACATGCCACAATTTCCGTAAACTTTAATTTTTTCCGTTTTATTTCCTGCAAAAACGGTAACAGCGCCCATTACAAAAAGGGCAATTAAACTTAAAACTTTTGTTTTCATTGTAATAATTTTTAAAAGGTTAATAAATATTTGTGTTCATACATTTCTTTCATGTATCGGCAGAATTTATGATGATACTCAAATTCAGTTTCTGCTGATTTTTAATGTTGTTTTCTTTTTGAAAATTACGTTACATTTTCCTGAATTTCAGGGCAATTGGTTTTATCCTTTAACTGACATTTATAACAACTCAAATCGTCATCGATGTTTCCATCTTCCAAAGAACAACCATGAACAGTAAATTTTGCATTCTTATCGAACAGCATTTTTATTCCCAACGCCAAAATCACAAATGCCACGAGTATTACCGATATAATTATTGTTTTAATTATCATGACTCCTCATTTTTTTGTTTTAAACTATTAATTCCATACTGGTGAATTCAAATCCGGAAATTATTTTAACGTTTCCATTGTTTCACCGCACTCCAGCATCTCATCGCCGAAATAAGGATTTCGTATTTCCTTTGTTTCACTTAACCAGTAGGCACCCTTATCGTTATTTGCCATAGGGCAAAACTGGTAATATGCAGTATCATTTGTTAATCCGAACATTTTCACGCTTTGGTAAAAGGCTTCATTGAATTTTACGAAAGCAGCTCTCTGTTCGGAAATATCCTGAGAATTGCTTATGACGTTTATTTCATGCTTGAATGTTTTCAACTGATTCATCCATGCCATATGCGAATCTCCATTTAGTAACTTCATGTTTACATCCTGCAATGATTTTGCCACATTTTTTGCTTCATTGCTTACTTTCTGTGCGTCGGTGGCAACAAAAGCATTTTTCATATTGAGGTAGTTTTCATAGACAAGGGCCAACTGAGCGGTAAATTTAGGATTAGCCCTTACTGGTTCAACCTTTGCAGGTGTCTGCGGCATCGTTTCTTCTCCCATCTCCATATCCCCATGGATTTGTGTGGTAGAAACTTTCCCTCCACCAGGATTCATCATACTTGGTTTTCCCGCCAGTTGTGCGGCCGCATCGATACTGAATGTGCCATTTACTGCAATTTCTTCGCCTTCCTGCAAACCACTTTCTATTATATAACTTTCACCTAAAGCAGGGCCCAAATTCACCTCACGCATCCTGAAATTAACGCCCTGGCCTGTCTCTGATTTCACATAAACCACCGAACGTTTGCCTGTCCACATTACGGCAGTTTTCGGAACAACAACAGCATCGGATCTGACTGGGCAGTTTTGCTTCCACCGTTCCCGATACAAACATTTCGGGTTTTAGTTTTGAACCCCGGTTGTTGACTTCTACCCGGGCTTTTGCCACCCTCGTTTTCGGATCAATTACCGGATCGAGAAAGGTAATTGTTCCGTTAAATGTTTCACCGGGAAGCGAAGCAATGGTAAATTCAACTTTATCGCCTTTTTTAATCCATGACATATCCGATTCATATACATCGAAAAGTACCCATACTTTTGAAAGGTCAGCAATTTCATAAATGGCTTCCCCTCTGCGGATGTAATCGCCAGGGTTTACCATTTTTTTGGTCACATATCCCGAAACATCTGCCTGCACATCAAATGTTTCTTTGGTGCTTCCGGATTGTAAAATTTGTTCAATCTGACTGTCCGTCAATTTCCAGTTTTTTAGTTTTTCTTTGGCTGCGTTAAAAAGCTGTGGTTGCGTTTCTTTTATTTTTTGTGCTTCAAACAATTCTTCCTGAGCGGTAACCAAATCGGGCGAATAAACTGATGCAATAACCTGTCCTTTTTTTACATAGTCGCCAGTAAAATTCACCATCAGATTCTTCAATCCTGCCAGGAATGTGTGATGATTGTGAATAAACCAAACGTTCATCTTCCTGCACCTTACCGTCCAACCGAACCTTTTTTACCGGATCCATTGAACCCACAACTGCCGTTTGAATTGGCCAGTTGCATAGCGGTGGGCGACATGCTGATGGCCATGGGATCGATACCG
Organism: uncultured Prolixibacteraceae bacterium; assembly: GCA_963821855.1. Lineage (GTDB taxonomy): Bacteria > Bacteroidota > Bacteroidia > Bacteroidales > Prolixibacteraceae > Draconibacterium. The sequence continues at coordinate 151,977 of CAWGFJ010000009.1, forward strand.
CTATTTTGTTCATCTTCCAGCGGAATTAAATCCATCCCGCAAATGGGGCAATCACCGGGTTCGTTCTGCCGAATTTGCGGGTGCATGGAGCAGGTCCAGATGGTCTCCCCTGCAACTTCTTCCGCACTGTGTTCATGCTGATGTTCATCGGTAGTTTTACTTTCCTGAGCCACCAAAAATCAACCAGCCCAGCAATAAACCAACTGCCAGTGTTGACAGCGGCTATAATTATTATTTTTCTATTTGTTTTCATTATTAATATGTTTTTGCAGTGATATAATTTAATTTTGCCAAAGCGATCTGGTACTGCACTTCCGCTGTGGCTTTCATTTTTTCGTATTTCAGCAGTTGTTGTTGCATGCGCAACACTTCTTCAAAATCTTTTCCCGAATTGCCGTAAGCACTAAACAAAAGATTCAGCGTTTGATTGGTTTCCTGAATTTGCTCATCATACAAGTCGATTAACTCCTTTTGCTGCTGAATTTGAAACCAGGTGGATTCATAATTTGAAGTGAGCGAATTGATGGTTTCTTCTTTTTGAAGTGAATAGCTTTCCTGCATCAGTTGTGCTTCTTTTTCGGCGGCCTTGTACTTTTTCCTGAAAATCGGAATACTTGCCGAAACCATCGGCATCAGTATATTTTTGCCGTTATCAGGCATACTTACATCGTTGCGTTTTCCCACAATTACATAATCCAGTCCTACACCCAGTTTTGGAAGGCCCTGTTTTTGCGCCGCAATTTCACTGGCTTCGCTTGCTTTTATTTTCAGATCCAGAGCATTCAACATTGGATTATTGGTCAGCAACGAATCTTTCCGAAAGTTTTCCGGTAAAGATTCTGCGTCTTAATGAATCGTTGAATAACAACCGCTTCATTTTCATCCCTGTTGAGCAAGTTGTTAAATGCAGCAAGCAAAGGTTTTTCCTTTTTGTTAAGAATACTAAGGTTGGTGTGTTGCATCTTTCAGCATGATATCCACCCGAAGCACATCGGTCATAGGTGAGGTTCCGTTTTTAAATTTGGAAGTTGCAATGGTTTTATACGATTGCAGGATATCGATATTTTCCTGTTCAATCTGTTTCCACTGGTCCAGTTCATACAAGCGGATAATATGCTGCGGACACTTCGTAAAACAATTTATTCCGTGCATCAAGAAACGACTGGTATTTTGCTTCTGCCATTAAAGATGCGGCATCGCCTTGTGCTTCCAAAGTTCCAAACCACGGAAACATCTGGGTAAGTGAAAACTTTGCCCTTTGCGGTCCCACCCGTGTTTCCACCGGCGAAATAAAATAGCCGAAAGAAAAAGTGGGATCGGGCAGTGAACTCACTTGCGGCACTTTTTGCAAGTGCTGCTTCAAACTCCTTGTATTTGGCTTGCAGGCCGGGATTATTTTCGGCTGCCGTTTGAAAGTATTCATCCAGTGTTTGTGCCTGTGCCAGCGAAACCTGACACCAATAATGGTAATGAATATTATAATGTATTTTGCATGATCTATTGTTTTTTAAGTTTTCGTTCTTCCCTGAAACTGTAGAGCACCGGCACTACAAAAATGCTTATCAGTGCCACCGCCATTCCTCCAAAAGATGGAATGGCCATTGGGATCATAATATCGGATCCCCGGCCTGTGGAAGTAAGTATCGGCAACAAGGCAATCATGGTGGTTCCTACAGTCATTAATGCCGGACGAATCCTTCGCAATCCTGCTTCTGCTACTGCCGCCCTCATTTCTTTCAGGTTATCCGGGCGGTTACGTGCAAAACTCTGGTCGAGATAAGTGGCAATCAGGACACCATCATCGGTGGCAATACCAAACAGGGCGATAAATCCGACCCACACCGCAACACTGAGGTTGATGGTGTGCATCTGAAAGAGATCGCGAATGTTGGTTCCAAATACAGAAAAATCGACAAACCAACCTTGCCCGTAAAACCAAAGCATCAGAAATCCTCCGCTAAAGGCCATGGCAATTCCGGAGAAAACCATCAACGAAGTGGAGACCGATTTAAACTGGAAATAAAGAATCAGGAATACCAAAATTAGAACGATCGGAACGATAATCGACAGTCTTTTTTCTGCCCGAACCTGGTTTTCATAACTCCCCGAAAATTTATAACTGATTCCTGCCGGAACCGTTCAATTCCCCGGAATCAATCCTGGATTTTGAATCGCTGTTTTGAGCATCATTAACTACCGTTACTTCCGAAAATCCTTCCCGTTTATCGAAAAGAACATAACCAACCAGGAATGTTTCTTCACTTTTAATCGCCTGTGGTCCGCGCTTGTATTCAAAATCAACAATCTGCTTAAGCGGGATTTGTGCCCCGGTAGGCGTTTGAATCAGTATTTTACCCAGTGATTCCGGATCGTCCCGAAGTTCACGCGGATAACGTACCCTAACCGGGAAACGTTCCCGGCCTTCAACGGTAGAGGTGATTTTCATTCCGCCAATAGCCGTTTCAATTGTTTGCTGCACATCTTCCACATTCAAACCATAACGGGAAATTTCATCGCGGTTTAATATTTAGTTCCAGATAAGGTTTCCCTACAATCCGGTCGGCAAATACGGCTTCGGCTTTTACCGAAGGAACTTCTTTCAGGATTCCTTCCAGTTTCAAACCAAAATCTTCAATTGTGCCAAGGTCGGGACCGTAAACTTTAATTCCCATTGGCGCGCGCATACCTGTTTGAAGCATCACCAGCCGGGTTTCAATGGGTTGCAAGTTTCGGTGCAGAAGTAACGCCCGGTATTTTGGTTACGCTAACAATTTCATTCCAGATATCATCCGGCGATTTAATTTGTGGCCGCCAGTTGCGGAAAAAATTTCCATGGTCATCCGGAATAAAATCCTCTGCGTGAACTCCCTTTAATTAATGCTTCTTCATTGGTAAGAGTGTCGCCGCTGGCAAGTATAAACCGGTCTTTTTTATCTACTTTAAACCGAACACGGTGCCCTTTTTCATTCAGCATGTATTCCGGCTTGTAGTTGATGATGTTTTCATACATCGAAATCGGTGCCGGATCAAGTGCCGATTCTACCCTTCCCAATTTACCACAGTAAGATCTACTTCGGGGATATTGGTCAGCAACATATCCAGTTGACCAACTACTTTTCGGTTAAATTCAATACCTGAATGGGGCATTGAAGTGGGCATCAGCAGAAAACTACCTTCATCGAGCGATGGCATAAATTCTTTGCCAATTCCAGGGAAAGTATGGGTTAAACCTGACCAGACTTTTGTGGTGCGGACATTCCATCCCAGTTTATCAAACCCTTCGCAACAAATCCGAAAACGTTGTTAAATCCCATCCAGGAGGTAATTCCCACAAGAATGAGGAAAGTGGGGATGAGCAAAAATGTTAACCTTGTTATTCAGTCACCAGATTAAAATTCGTTTATAGGAATGTTCTAGAAGAAGAAAACCTCCCAGGATAATTCCCACTAGCAAGGCTCACAAAAATGAAATTGGTAACCAGGCTGCGTGATGCACCCAGATGGCAACCAGTATTTGGCAAGCAACCATGTTACTGCTATAACTGCAATTATAAGGCTGGAGTATTTAAGTGCCCGGTATGCCAGTTTTATCAGAATATTATATGTTTTTGAATGACTAATTGATTCATTCCTGTTTTCTTTTTCTGTTAATTTGTCGTGAGAAGCCCTGAAATTCCAAAAGCAATAAGTATGGAACCTGCCCAGACAAATCCCAAAAAAGTACGATAATTCCAAGTGGGAATAATGAGCGATGTTCAGCCAGCGTGTAATATTTTTCCTTTTGATTTTTGCCCCAAAAATCCAATGTGCAAACGCCGGAAGAAAAATTAAGGATACAATAAGTGCGGCAACCAACGCAAAGGTTTTGGTAAAAGCCAGCGGCCCGAACAATTTTCCTTCGGCAGCCTGCATGGTAAATACAGGGATAAAACTGACAATGGTGGTGGAAACTGCTGTAAGTATGGCTGAACTAACTTCGGCGGCACCATCATATACAGTGGTTATAAGTTTTTGCCCTGGTGGCGCTTCATCAATGTGTTTTATGATGTTTTCAGAAAGAATAATACCCAAATCGACCATAGTACCGATGGCAATAGCAATACCCGACAGGGCTACAATGTTGGCATCGACATGAAAATAGCGCATGGCAATAAATACCATGAGCACGGCAATAGGCAGTAAACTGGAAATTAATAATGAAGCCCTCAGGTTCAGCACCATAACAATAACTACCAAAATGGCGATCAGGATTTCAAGTGACAAAGCTTCTTCCAGGGTTCCCAGCGTTTCATGAATTAGTTCCGACCGGTCGTAAAAAGGTACGATGGTAAGTTGGCTTTCCACACCGTTGTCCAACGTTTTTTTCGGCAGCCCGGGAGCAATCGCCTTTATTTTATCTTTTATATTGTTAATCACCTCCAGTGGATTTGCACCATACCGGGCGACGACTACACCTCCAACCACTTCGGCACCGTCTTTATCCAACGCTCCACGCCGGGTAGCAGGGCCGAGACTAACAACCCCAACATCTTTTACCCGAACCGGAACATTGTCCTGAACAGCAACAACGGCTTTTTCAATATCGCCTACATTTTTAATATAACCCAGCCCGCGCACCAAATATTCAGCCTGGTTGATTTCGATGGTTTTAGCGCCTACATCCCTGTTCGATTTTTGAACGGCCTGCATTACTTTGTGTAACGGAATATTGTAGGCTTTTAGAGCATCGGGATTAACATCGATTTGATATTCCTGCACAAATCCGCCGATGGATGCCACTTCCGATACCCCTTCAGTGGCATTCAGGCCATATTTTACATAGAAATCCTGGACGGTACGGATTTCATGCAAATCCCAGCCTCCCGTGGGATTGCCATTTTTATCACGCCCTTCGATGGTGTACCAGTAAACCTGTCCCAGGGCAGTGGCATCGGGGCCAAGTGCAGGCTGGACTCCTTCCGGCAGTAATACCGGAAGGCAACGAAGTCAGCTTTTCCAGAATTCGCGACCGTGACCAGTAAAACTCAATATCTTCCGAAAAGATGATGAAAATACTCGAAAACCCAAAGATGGATGAACTCCGGATCGATTTTCACACCGGGGATTCCCAGCAAATAGGTGGTTAACGGATAGGAAATCTGGTCTTCAATATCCTGTGGTGAGCGACCCATCCATTGCGTAAATACAATTTGCTGGTTTTCACCAATGTCGGGAATGGCATCCACCGGAACGGGTCTTTGGGTAAAATACCCGTAGTCCCAGCCAAATGGTGAGGTTACGATTCCCCAACTTACAAACAGAATAAGTACAAGCATGGTAACCAACTTATTTTCAAGAAAAAAACGAATGATTTTATTAAGCATATCAAATTCAGTTATGAATTATTATTGATTAAAATATTTGGTTAAAACTTATACAGAAACAACCAGTTAGAATCTTTCATTAAAAGACTCTAGTTAATCATAATAAAATCATAAAAGATATACCTGTTTCAGGGAAAGTACAGTTTGAATTGTTTTGGGAGGCGGTGAATCAGCAAAAAAAGGATTTGAATTTTCGGCTTCCGGATCGTACTACTTCCAATGTTTCATATAAATCATGCCCCAAAATATCCAATTCTGCCAAAACCGGAACTACTGCAATACCAGAGGCAGAAAAATCTTCTTTCACCTGATAGATATGTGTTTCATTCTTACAACACCCTCCCATACCGCAACATGATTCGGAATGATGATTAACTGAAACGGAAACCAAATCTCCTCCGCAGTAATGTTTTGAAATAACCAGCCCCATTGTTGAAACCAACAATGTAAATGACAGAATTATATGGCTGAATTTTCTTAGCATTTTTACGTTACGTGTGACAAAGAAACAAATTTTTTTATAAAATGGCTATTCCTACTGGTATAAAACAAACAGTTTTAGATGTTTACACCATCTCCGCAGAATATCCAACTTTTTTGAAGTTTGAAATAATTCCCTCTATATCTGCGCCATTTGATGAAATGGTAACCAATTTATCGGGGTGTTCCAGGTCGATGGAATAATCGACTATACCTTTTTCACCTTTTAAAATGGGTTCAACCCGCATTAAACAATGCCTGCAACTTAAATCGGTTTTTAGTATTACTTTTTCCATTTTGTACAATTATATGGGTACAAATGTATAAAGCAACGATGGTGGAATCGTTATATAATTTTGGAGAAGATTTGTAAGATTATGGTTATTTCCCAATTTCATCCAACGATTTCCGTTCTTTTTCTTTCAGGTTTTTGTATTGTCCGGGGGTCAATCCGGTTTCTTTTTTAAACTGTGACGAAAGATGCGCCGCACTGCTGTAATCCATTTTCCAGGCGATTTCGCTTATCGCAAGCTCGCCGTATGAGAGAAGTTCCTTTACCTTTTCAATTTTTTGCAGGATGGCGAATTTCTCGATGGTTATGCCTTCGGAAGTGGAAAAAAGATTGCTGATGGAAGAATAATCGGCGCCAATTAATCCGGCGAGGTGACTGGAAAGGTTCACATTCAGGATTTTATTTTCGCTGTGATGTACAAGTTTAATAATTTCCGATTTTATCTGGTCAACAATCTGGCTTTTTTTGTCGGTAAGAAGTTCAAAACCACGATTCTGCAGCGCGGCTGAAAGTTCCGAAATTTGTTCAGCAGAAGGTGTTTTGTCGATTTCCGCTTCTCCAAGTTTTATCGAGTTCACCTCAAATCCTTTTTCAGTAAGAACCTCTTCCACGGTTTCGATACAACGCGGACAAACCATATTTTTTATGTGCAAAACTGTTGGCATTTTAATAGGTAAACAATTTAAAACTGATTTTTCTTTTTTTGCATGCGGAGATATGAATTCGCAAAGTTCTTTTCTCTGTGTCTCCTCTGTTAATTATTCTTTCATCATGAACTTCCAGCTAATTTCTCCATAATTCCAGTTTTCAGAAGTTGTGCAAATCGGTAATATTTCCTGTTCCATCTTTAACTTTTAAAATTTTTGTTGTAATAGTCCCCTTTTTCAAAATTGAAAGTTGTTCCGTCATCATCATACAGAATAAATTCGCCGGGGACATGTTCCGTAAACACGAATTTCAAGAGGAATATTTTCTGTCCATTCCGAAGTTTGCCTGATTTTGGAAATCATCGGAATAATTCCGCCATTTTTTACAAACAGAGGGATTTTTTCAAAGTCTTTTATCAACCTGAATAATTTCACCGTTACCAACAAATTTGCCGGTGTAAAAATCGTACCAGTTTCCTTTGGGAAGAATAACGGTTCTGCCTTCATCATCGGCAAAAAGCGGGGCTACCAAAATATTTTCTCCCATCATATACTGGTCTTTCACTTCTTTTCGTACTGCTTCGGAATACGGATTTTCAGTGGCATCGAAATCTTTTTTTACCTCTTCAGCATTATATCCAAAACCTTCCTCAAGGTTCATTGCACGGAATGGTGGTGTGCCGTTAAAATGGTAATCGGCAAAAGTGGAATAGAGATAAGGAAGCAATTGCATTCGTAAAAAAGCAACATCCTGACATTGATTATAAACTTCGGGAAACGACCATGGTTTTGTTCCGTTGGCCCAGGCATTTATCATAGCCAGTGGTGAAAAGCAGGTAGTTTGCATTCGGCGCAACCACTCTTCGGCGGTTTTGCTTGCTCGTCACTTCAGGAGTCCAAAGAACCCCGCAAAAACCGGAATTTACCAATGCAGTAATAAAATCGCGGTGGTTGTAATAATCGTTATAAATTACATACGGATATGAAACCGAACCTGCATTGGCCGCACGAATTAATCCATAAGTGCGTTCATTTTTTTGACGGTAAATTTCATCGGTAAGTGTCATCATTTGTAGTCCGTAAGTTTGCCGCATTTGTTCGCCGTCTTTTCCCGATGGAAATTGTGCAGCATCGGGCCAAAGCCAGCGGTCGTAGCCATCCACTTCATCCATTTTAAATCCACTGACCCCAATATCCAATTGATATTTGTTAAAATGTTCCTGCATAATTTTGCGTGGTTCTTCCAGCGTGTAATCCGGCACAATTCCATTCCAAACCGTGTGTGTTCCGGCATAAGGCAATAATTTGTCATATAAAATTCCTTCGGGAGAAATGTACGGATTCATCCAAAGATTCAACCGGATTCCCTGACTTTTCATATTTTCTGAAAATTCAGCCGGATTTGGGTAGCGCGTTTTATCCCATTCGAAAGTACAGGGATACGATTTGCTATGCCAGCCGGGTTCCAGGCCAACTACATCTAACGGAAAGTTTTTTTCAGCAAAAGCCATCAATTTCGTTTTGAATATCATCCTCATTGAACAATGTAGGTGTCCGTTGCCAGAAACCCAATCCCCATTTTGGGGGAAGAGTTCCGCCACCGCAATACAGGTTAAAGCGCTGAACCACGTCGAGCATATTTTCACCGGCAAACAGAACCATTTCAACACCATCAGCCGGAATTACCATTTCAAGATTATCGGAGTAGGGCTGCGCCGACCAGGTTTTATCGGTATTCCTGTCTTTTGCTTCCGGCGGATTTTTACTGTCGACCCGAACGCCGGTTCCCACATATACTTCAATGTAGCGCGCAGCATTTATTAATACTCCATAACCTTTCGATGAAACAAAAAACGGCACAGGTGCATGTGTCCGTCCGTTGTCTTCACCACCATAATGATCGACATGAAGCCGGAGAATTCGTCCCCGCTGCTGAACGGTTTTAAAGTTCAATCCGAAACCATAAATCTGTTCATCTTTTTCTAACGGAAATCGTAAAATAGTTCTTCCGTGTTCTGTGAATGCAAGGATTTCGTCTTTTGAAATCGGAAATTCCGATTCAGGTTTTTTTAATAGTGTTTCACTATTCGGTGCTTTGTTTGCAACAGATAGCAAATTAAATTCTTCCGGCTGGTTTACCGTTGCTTTCCAAACTCCGGGATAAGTTTTTTCCCACTCAGGATTACGATTTTCACTTGTATTATTTTTGGGATGTGTGCAGGAAATGAAGAACAAAACTGACAACAGAAAGAGTACTCTTTTCATAAGATAATTGGTTCCGGCATTATTTATTATCGCAAATTATAAATTTTTCCATAGATATTTTTTGAAAACCACAAGTATTCCGAAAGTTCCGTTCAGATAATATTGGTAAAGAGTTAATGCTGAGAAATTTTAGGAAAAAACTGAAAAATTGCAGCATAAACCTGTTAAACAATATTTGAAATAAAGGGTTAAATGTGCAATAGTATTAATAACTTTATTGCCAAAATCAACGAAACTCTGATGAACTCGCGAAAAATACTTTTTCTTGGATTCTTAATATTTACCATCCAGGGCTTTAGTCAGCAAAATTTACTTACAATTCAGGAAGCAGTGACCTCTGCATATAACCGTAATGCTGAGTTGCAGCAATTATATGCCCGTTTAAAACAAAAAGAAAATCAGTGGCGTACCGAAACCGGAATTTCTGCACCCGAAATCAGTTATTTTAAAGAAGGAATAGGTAGCGGCCCGGGTGATGTATTTGATGAAAAAAGGTTCACTATTTCACAGGAAATCGACTTTCCGTTAACTACTTCTTTTCATGTAAAAGCACTAAAAGAAGAAACAAAGGCATTGGAATATCAGATAAAAGCCCGCGAAAGAGAAATAAAAGCAGAGGTTAAAAGTAATTATATCGAGGTTTTATATGCACTTCATTTGCAGCATTCAAGGCAAAACCAGCTAAAACTTGCACAGGATCTTTATAATGCAGTTTATACGAAATTTGAAACCGGCATGGGAAATGGCATCGATCTCGCGAATGCCGAATTAAAACTGGATGAAGCTAAAAACGACCTCGACCAAAGCGAATGGATCTTACATAAAGCGCGCTACGGTCTTTTTTATACTATTGGCCTGCCAGCCGAAGAACAAAAATATTCGATTCAGTTTTCCGATACACTTTCTGCAAAAAATATTGAAATATCGCAGATTTTTGCGTTGGCGGTTCAGGAAAACCAACCCAATTATCTTGCCTCGCAATTTGAGTTTAGTGCGTCTGAATATTTTCTGAAAGAAGCGAAAAGCAACATTTTGCCTGATATTCGATTCAATTTCTACAAACAGAATTATGGCGAAGGATACAACTTCAATGGCTTTGAAATTGGATTAAGAATTCCAATCTGGTACCCGTTGGATCAAAAGGGAAAAATTGAAACAGCTCATGCAAGGCAAGCCGAAATTCAGTGGAAACAACAGGAAATTAAGTTAATAATGAAAAAGCAAATTGAGTATGCATGGCATAATTACTCGGTAAGCCGTTCCATTGTTAACCGGTATAATTCAACAATGAAAGACAAGGCAGCCAAACTGCAAAGCCTCACACTTCGCGCTTATCAGTTAGGCGAAATCGACTTGCTGAATTTATTAAATGCCCAACAGATTTTTTTAGCCAGCGAGCAACGTTATTTACTGGCATTGCGCGATTATTACCTGCAACTGGCTGCACTTGAAGTTTACCTTGAAGACGAACTGGTTTATTAATGAAAAAACATTAAAATATGAAACATATATTTTCACTTTTAATTCTGATCACCACAGTTTTACTTATTTCCGGATGTAGCTCAAAAAATAATCCGGATGAAAAGCAAGCCGTCCAAAATGAGCTTCCACCATCATTAAAAGATGGTAATAACGCAGTTTCACTGATTAAACTGACCGATAGAGAACAACAGGAGTTGAACATTCAGACCGTAAAGATTAATAGTAATTTTATCGATTATTCTGTTTCTGCTCCGGGTGTGGTATTTTATGCGCCCGAACATGCCAGCATAATCAGTACGCCAATCGACGGACAAATCAGCCAAATCCATAAATACGAAGGAAGCTGGGTAAAAAAAGGCGATGAATTATTTCGGATTCAAAGCCTTCAGTTTGGCAACCTGGTTTCGGAATATTTACAGGCACATGCCGAAGAGCATTTTCAGACGAACCGTTTAAACCGTTTAAAGCAATTGGTTGAAGAAACAATTTCGTCGGAAAGCGAACTGGAAAGGGCCATGTCGGATTACGATCGGGCGATTGCATCATCCAGGGCTGCCTTTTCCAGGCTTAAAGCAATTGGTGTTCCTGATGCTGAAATTATCGCATTTTCTGAATCAGAAAAAATAGATCCTGTTTTAAAGATACATGCTCCAATCGATGGTGTAATCGAAAAGAACTTTGTTGAATTGGGTCAGTCGGTTAATGCGCTTGAAAATTTGTCGAGAGTGCTGGATACCCGTGTGGTTTTGATTCGCGGTTATCTTTCGCCCGACGATGCCAGGTTAATAAATGCAGGCGATTCGGTTTTAATAACAAAGCGTGAAAACAATGAGAATATCGCTAAAGCAACAGTCGGCTCATTAAATCCAGGTTTGGACGAAAGCAGCCGATCGGTAATCGCCAATATTATTTTGCCAACTATCGATGGTTGGCCCAAACCGGGCGAAAATGTGAGACTTGAAATTCAGACTTCTTCCAAAAAGGAAATTGTGGCTATTCCGGTTGAAGCAATTACCTACGATGGTAACGATGCGGTTGTATTTGTTAAGAAAGGGATGGGAACTTATGAAAAACGAAAAATTAATGTTTCTGAAATACGTGACAAATATGTGTTTGTAAACAGCGGACTTTCAAATGAGGAAGAAATCGCCTCGTCAAAAATATTTAGTTTGAAAGCGCTTTCACGCTTCGATATTATCGCAGAAGAATAACCCTGAAATCCGGAATCATGCTTAAAAGTATAATAACATTTAGTGTAAAGCAGAAATTTGTAGCATTGTCGCTGGTGGTACTTATGGCAGTGGCAGGTTATTTCTCGCTTATTCAGCTGCCTATTAATTCACTTCCCGATGTAACTCCGGTGCAGGTTTTGGTTATTACCAAAGCCGGGCGCTATTCTCCATTTGATGTGGAAAAGCTGGTGAGTTACCCGATTGAAACTGCGATGAACGGTTTGCCCGATGTGGCTGAAGTTCGTTCAATTTCACAATTCGGTTTGTCGGCTGTTACCGTTGAATTTGAAGAAAAAACCGATATCTTTTTTGCCCGCCAGATGGTTAGTCAGCGGCTTCAGTCTATTTCCGACGAACTTCCGCCCGACGTTTCGAGTCCGCAATTGGGGCCAATTACAACCGCATTAGGTGAAATTTTTCAGTATGTAGTTCGAGGTGAAAATTATTCACTTACCGAACTTCGTGAAATCCAGGACTGGTTAATTGCACCACAGTTAAAAACCGTGAAAGGAGTTACCGAAATCAATTCTTTTGGAGGATTTGTAAAACAATACAATGTTATTGTTCAGCCCGGAAGATTGCGTTTGTTCGGTATTGGTATTTCCGAAGTGCTCGATGCTATTTCAAATAATAACAGTGTTTCCGGCGGAAATTACCTCGAACATAATGGCGAGCAGTTTATCATTCGTGGTTTTGGGCAGATTAATAAAATCGATGACATTAAAAATATTATCATCACTAATATTAACAATAAACCGGTTTTTATAAGAGACATTGCCACTGTTGAAACGGGAACCCAAATAAGGCAGGGTGGAGTTACCCAGGATGGAAAAGGCGAGGTAGTAACCGGAATTGTTATGATGTTAAGAGGAGGAAACGGGCGAAAGGTAATTTCTGCTATTCAGGAAAGAATAAATTCAATAAATGCAAGTTTGCCTGAAGGTGTTACCATCGAAAAATTTTATGATCAGTCGGATTTAATAAGCCGCACTACAGCTACTATTTCAACCAATCTTGTTGAAGGTGGTTTCCTGGTTATTGTTGTTCTACTGTTATTACTTGGTGAAATTTCGGGGGCATTAATTGTGGCTATGGTTATCCCGTTTTCCATGCTGTTCGCGTTTATTGGCATGCGCGAATTTGGTCTGGCAGCCAATCTTATGAGCCTCGGTGCTATCGACTTTGGAATGGTGGTCGACGGTTCGGTAGTTATGGTTGAAAATATCATTCACGGACTTCAGAAAGATAAAGGTGAAAATAAGGATGAGGTAATTCTGAGATCGGCAAAACAGGTAGTCCGGCCTATTTTCTTTGGCGTATTAATAATTTTAATGGTGTACGTTCCGATAATGACATTCAGCGGTATGGAAGGGATTTTGTTCCGTCCGATGGCAATTACAGTTGCTGCTGCGGTTCTTGGTTCGTTATTGCTGGCGCTCATTTTTGTGCCTGCCATTGCAGCTATTGTTTTCAGAAAAGGCGTTAAAGTCAGGAAAAATTACCTGATTAACTGGCTTCGTCCGTTTTATACCAGCGAACTCGGAAAATACATGGATCGCAAATGGATCGTAATTTCCGGAGCCGGAATTGTATTTATCATTTCCATATTTCTGATGACGCGTTTGGGGACAGAATTTTTACCTGAGTTGGATGAAGGCTCCATATTGATCGAACAGGTTCGGATGCCGTCGGTAACCCTTGATGAATCGATTGAAAATGCCAACTGGCTTGCGGGGAAACTGGTTCAGCGTATTCCCGAAATTCAGACTGTAGTGCCAAAAACCGGCCGCTCCGATTTAGCTAACGATTGGATGGGCGTCCATCAAACCGATGTTTGGGTAATTCTAAAACCGATGGATGAATGGCGAAACGGAATTACCAAAGAAGATATTCTAAACGAGATTGAACCATATCTGAAAACCGAACCCGGACTGGCGTACAACTTTACCCAGCCAATTGCAATGAGGGTTGATGAGTTGACAAGCGGTGTAAAATCGGATTTAGCAGTAAAAATTTATGGCGAAGATTTGGATGTACTCAGCGCTGTGGGTGAACGAATCTCTGCTCTTTTGCCACGATTGCACGGAACCGATAATTTTTATGTGGAACAAACCGTTGGCCAACCTTACATTACCATTGAAATTGATCGCGAAGCCGTTGCATCGTTCGGGCTGAATGTCGATAACGTACAAAAAGTTATAGAAGCTGGTATCGGCGGACAGGAAGCCGGGCAATTGTACGAAGGCCAGCGCAGGTTTGGTATTGTGGTGCGTTATCCCGAGGATATTCGAAATGAATTGAATAAAATTCAGGATGTTCCGGTTCATCTTGCCAATGGCGAATTTGTACCGTTAAAACGGGTTGCTAAAATTCAGTTACAGGAAGGCCCGCGCGAAATTCAGCGCGAAAATGGCTGGCGAAGATTGATTGTTGGGATAAACATTAAAGATATTGATTTGGGAACTTATGTCGCTAATTTGGAAGAGGTAATCAGGCAAAATGCGGAAATTCCTTCAGGCTATTTTATCGACTATGGCGGTACATTCGAAAACCAGCAGCGCGCCATGCGTCATTTATTCCTGGTTGTACCACTTTCAATTTTTATCATTATCGGTTTGCTGTATCTTAATTTTGGCAAAATGAGGTATGCCATCTTAATATTGTTAAACCTTCCGTTTGCCCTTTCAGGCGGTGTGTTTTTACTTTGGTTACGCGGAATGTATTTGTCTATTTCGGCAAGCATAGGTTTTGTAGCCTTGTTTGGTGTTGCAGTGTTAAACGGTATTGTTTTGGTCGATCACATCAATGAACTGCGCCAGGAGAAAAAAGGAAGGTTAAAAGATTTGATTCTCCAGGGAGCCTCCGACCGTTTGCGTCCGGTAATGATGACTGCATTGGTGGCCAGCCTTGGTTTTATACCCATGGCATTTAATACCGGCCCGGGTTCTGAAGTTCAAAGACCGCTGGCAACAGTGGTTATCGGCGGATTAATAACATCCACATTTTTAACGCTTATGGTTCTTCCAATTATTTATTACTGGATGGAAAAAAGAAAAGTTAAGCCTGACCTAACGTCTGACAGTGAATGATTTTTTAACATTTAACTGGTATTTCATAAAAAAAGAATGATTTACAATATGAATAATACTTTTGCTAAAACTCAGAATCGATTTAATATCTTTGTTTGTTTTAGTTTTATTATGAAGCAGCTTAATTGAGAATAATTTTTGAAATTATACTTAACCCGAAATTTTAAATGAAGAAAAAGCAATATTCTTTTCCATTGATAAGCGAAAAGGCAAACCACAGGCACCGAATACTATTAATGATTTTTATTAGTTTTATTTTTTCATTTTGTTCCGTTGAACCACAATTATGGGAACCTAAATCTCAGGAGCTTTTAATTGGAGAATATATTTCCAATTATCCCGAAAAATATTCAGAGTTTAATAAACTCCTGGATGATACTGGTATGAAATCACTACTAAATGTCAGGGGGCCGTTTACTGTTTTTCTGCCCGACAACGATGCTATGTTTGCCTATTACAATTTCAAGAATGTAAGTTCACTCGATGATTTTAGCGACGCGTTTAAAAGCGATTTAGTGCGAAATCATATCATGGGATTTCCAATCCCCACAGGTGATATCGGTCTTGGCGCACTTAGGGAAACCAATGCGCTGGGTGATTTTGTTGTTACTGAGTTTCAGCAGGCAGATATTATTGTGAATAAACATTCGAAGATTATTAAAAGAGATATTATTACCGCCAACGGATATATTCAGGCTATCGACAGAGTTATGGATCCGGTTTATCAGGATGTTTACACTTTGTTATCTTCCAATCCTTCTTTTGGAATATTTTCTGAAGGCCTTAAACTGACCGGTTTAAAGGATACTTTACAGGTTATTGATTTGCCGTACGGGAAAAAAACTGCACGTACACGATTCACTGTTCTTGCTGTGCCGGATTCAATTTATAACCAACATGGAATATTCACTGTTGATGATCTGATTTATTGGTGCAAAGCAATTCCCGACAGTATAACATATCTGGAAAATCCCTTCTACCGCTATATCGAATATCATTGTCTGAATGGCAGTTATTACCTTTCCGATTTTAATACTACCATATACCCGATTTTATCGCGCGATAATAATGTATCGATGACAATCGAAGATGATTATAAAATAAATCTTGACAGTAAAACCAAGGAATACACAGGTTTTATTATTCCTGAATCCAATATTCCAGCCAAGAACGGTGCTATACATACCATAAATAATTTAATGCCTGTTGTTGAACCAAAACCTGCAACTATAATTTTTGAAACTACCGACTTTTTTGACATGCAACAGGGAGATTATTATCATGCTAATTATAAACGGTTTTTCGATGGAAATACCGATTTTGCAAAAATCAAATGGACCGGCTCTTACATGCTTTATTATTATACTGATACTAAAAACGGCGGTGCACTGATGAATGACGATTGCTTAAGTATGAATGGCTGGTGGTCGATTACAATCACTTTTCCGAAGGTGATGCGAGGGAAATACGAAGTTTCGATATATCAACCCAACTGGAACGACATTACAAATTGTGTTGCTTTAATCGATGGAGTTGCCACATCGTACCTTTATGAAGGACAATATGGGGGAACAGGAGGTAATGCAGGCCTTCAGGTTATCGGTGATGTCGATTTCACGACAACAACCGAGCATACTATTACACTCCGGAATGTGGTATCAGGAATGCTATTCTGGGATTATGTACAATTTACACCTGCCAAATAAAAGAAGATATTGCTTATTCCCCAAAGGCATTGGATAATTAAACCGGATAAAACGGTATTTATCCCGGTCTTACCGTAATAAACTATAAATGATACTGCATTATGAAGTGCCGTTGATATAGTTTACCGGAAACCTTCGGACAATATGTTTCGTTGATTATAAAAAAGAGAAATTGAACCAGGTATTATCCATAAAAAAAATCCTGAAGACAGCTACATACGGCACTTTCGTAGTTTTTATTTTTTTCTTTTGTGACACTTCCTGTTCTCAGAATAGCGACTTTGCTGAACTTAGAGAACAAATGGTAAAAACACAGATTGAAGCACGTGGAATTTCCGACTCGAAAGTATTGAAAGCATTCCGAAAAATTGAACGCCACAGGTTTGTATTGCCGGAATATCTTTCCAAAGCCTATAGCGATCAGCCACTGCTTATTGGTGAAGGACAAACCATTTCGCAGCCCTACATTGTTGCTTATATGACAGAATCATTAAATTTAAAACCAACCGACAAAGTTCTTGAAATTGGTACCGGTTCAGGATATCAGGCGGCCATTTTAGCCCAAATCTGTGATACTGTTTTTACTATCGAAATTTTTGAAAAGCTTGGAGAAAAGGCGAAATCGATATTCAAAGAGTTAGGCTATAATAATATCGTTTGCAAAACCGGAGATGGTTACCTGGGGTGGCCGGAACACGCGCCATTTGATGCCATAATTGTTACCTGCTCACCGACTCATATTCCAAAACCATTACAAGAGCAATTAGCCGAAGGTGGAAGAATGATTATTCCGGTGGGTAAAAATGGTTATACTCAGCAGTTGATCCTTCTCGAAAATCATAATGGTAAAATCAAACAGAAAAGTGTTTTACCGGTTCGGTTTGTGCCAATGATTGATGAAAAAGGAGGGAAGTATTAAATGAACGGAAATCACATTAGTTTCTTTTATCCTCTCTCTTATCTCTCCCTCGCGAGGGAAAGACGATTGGCTTGTAGTGAAAAGTGTTTACTATTTTATCAAATAATGAAAGACATATTGAAGCAGTATTAACATCGTTCCGACTACCAATCGTCCTTCCTTTTAAAGGGATGGATAAGAGGATCGGTGATTTGGATATAAAAAGCTTCTTCGATGAAGTCAGCCACGACCGATTAATGTACAAACTATCAACCAGGATAGGAGATAAAATTTTATTGAGATTGATACGGAAGTACTTACAAAATGGGATTTTATTGGGAGGTCTAATATCTCAACGCACAAAAGGGACACCACAAGGAAGGTCCCTTATCCCCGTTATTATCCAATATTGTTTTAGACGAGCTGGATAAAGAACTCGAAAAACGAGGGCATTGTTTTGTTCGCTGCGCAGATGACTTCAGTATTTACGTCCGAAGTCAAAAGGCAGGCGAAAGAGTCAAAGAATCCATCAGTACATTCATTACCAATAAACTTAAGCTCAAAGTGAATGAAGAAAAGAGCGTCGTTTGTGAAGTTAACAAAACGGTACTGTTGGGGCATACCATCTTAAAGAGTGGTGAACTAATCATTGCAAAAGAAAACGTTGAACGCTTCAAAAACTCTATTCGTAAGATTACTATACGTAATAGGGGAGTAAGTTTCGAGCAGGTTATTTCTGAACTCAACCCTAAACTTAGAGGCTGGTTTGAATATTACAAACATACCAAGAGTAAAGGGCTGTTTCGAGATTTAGATGCTTGGATTCGCCGGAAGCTTAGATATTTTTAGGATAAAACAAACAAAACCAACGATTGGACTGGTTCGCTTCTTAAAGGACCAAGGTGTACCAAGCTATCAATCATGGATTATTGCTTTATCCGGTGTTGGCTGGTGGCGTAAATCAGCAGCCCCACAAATTCATCAGGCAATGGACAACTCCTGGTTTAGTGAACATGAACTGTTTAATTTGTCATTAAATTACGAAAAGTTAAATTTTTAACCGAAATCGCCACGTGCGAGAGCATGCGTGACGGTGTGAGAGGGCGGGGAGTAATCACCCTACCTACTCGACTATTTTGCATATATGGATTCCAATCACAACAATATTTCGTGAGGAAATATCCCAATTGGGTACCTTATTTTCTGACAAATATTTAAATGAAAATTTTTGGATTATGAAGTTTTTATTGAAATAAAAGGGAAAAGGGGAAAGAACTAGTAGACGCTTTATTTAGAAAATGATCGATGTTTTACAAACCCCTAAGCACAAAACCAATCATAAATACAGAAGTTACTTTCCCCTTCATATGCTTTTCTAAAACCCACAAAAACACATCAAATCATAATTTATTTAATCTAAAACGGATAATAAAAGAAAATGTTTATGGTTTCATGAAATTATTTTGTGTGCTTTTTTTGTTTTATAATATCTTTTTATTTCCTGAATTTCAAATAATTTAATTGTTGGCTCTATAATTACTAACTTTTAATTTAGCATGCATACAAGTTAATGAAGAAATACTAAATATCCAACTTTAATTGTGCCATTATCACTAAAATTAATTCAACAATAATTTAATTAGTCTCTTCAATCTTTTATATAACTCATATTTACTTGAAGTATTTTAAGCTTCCTGGAATTTTATTAACTTTTAACATTGTTAAAAAAACTTGAATTCAAATACCGTAAGCCTGTGAAATTTTCTTAAAACAAGTCTTGCCGGAACATTCGTGCTTTCTGCAGGAATTTAACAACCAGATTTAGTTCCATGGAAATCAATAAATAAATTTTGGTGTGTCGAAGAAAAATAAACGCAAATCTATTCAGGATTAATTTATCTGAACGAATGGCGTATCACCGATTTACAACATCGGATTTCCGTATGTTATGTTATGTCCTTTCTGAAAATCGTATAGCGTTAATATCCGCAATCGATAAAATGCCACCCAATACGACTGAATGGAATTAATATAATCGCGTTTTGCTTTTTCACGATCCTGAAGTGCAATGTTTAAATCGGTAATGCTTAATTCGCCATTCTGGAATTTTTTAAGTGCAATAAGATATCCGTTCTCAGCAACTTTATCTGCTTCGTTAGCTGTTTTCAACTGATCTCTTAATAATCCAAACTGCTCAATCTGAACGATAACTTCACGGTCGAATTCCTCAATGTCTTTCTGTACGTCGAAAATAGTTAGTTCGCGTTGCGACTCAGCAAGTTTTACTGTTGATGCCGAATTTCCCCAATCAAGAATCGGAATGCTCAACGAAACACGCAAAGTCCGGTCTTTTTCAGGATTATCATAGACTCCCAGAAACTCTTCAGAACTGTTTGAAAGACCAAAACTACCATTTAATGTTGCGCTTAATCCCGTACTGCTTTTTGCCTGGGCAAGTTCTCTGTCAGCATTAATTAGCCTGCGTTGATAATAGGTAGTCTCTTTTCTGTTTTCCTTTGCTTTTGTAAGCGCTTCCTGCGGATCGATTTCAAATAATGATATTTCGAGCGGAATAATTAGCTCTATATCATGTTTTTGTTCCAAACCAATATACGACTTCAATTCAAAATCGGCGTTTTTCAGATCCATTCTGGCTTGGTTTAATGCTTTTTGCGCGTTTAAAACCGAAAGCTGGATTCTTGAAAAATCATTGTCTGAGATTTGCCCCAGTTCCTTTTTTGTTTCCGAAATTTTTAAATTATTCCTGCTGTTTTTCAGATTATTTTCAGCAAGATTATAATTTGTTTGAACCGATAAATATCTGAAATAGCGGTAGGTCGCATTTAACGAAATCTGTTCGATATCTTCGACAAACCGTTTCTGAGCTTCGTCGTATATCATCGGTTCGGTTTTTTTGTACCACTTCATCCAGTTGTAACCCAAAGGTTGCGAAAATCCAATAACAAACGGACTCCCGGAATAACTGGTTTCATTTTGGTTTAAATTCCGGATTCCATAAGTTGACGTGCCGGCCCAGATATAAGTGCCGAGCATTGGAATTGATTGGTTAAGCGATAAATTAGCCGATGCTGACAAATTGGAAACCTGTTTGAATTCGATACTTCCATCGGGTTGTGTAATTGCCTGCGTATTGTGCGCATAATTGGGTATGTCGCCTTTTAAAACCAATTGTGGCCTGAAACGGGTTTTATAATTTCGGTATCGCCAATAGTAATTTACATTTGTATTTTGAACATATTTTACAGCAGATGACTGTGTTATTGCCATATCAATAACTTCCTCAAGAGTCAAAACATATTTAAAAGTATCAAGTTGAGCGGAAACAGGATTTCCCGAAAACAAAAAAACAATCAAACAAATCGCCAAATATCTCATATTCTGCTTAATTATTTATCTCAATTTCATTAAGGTGCCTATAGGCATTTATTCCGCCTGAAATAACAATATCGCCTTCATTCAGCCCTGAAACAACTTCGCACATTTCATTACCGGCAACACCTAATTTAACTTCTTTTTTTATTGCTTTATTTCCCTGAATAACAAAAAGTTTCTGATATTTCCCATCTTCAAATTCAGGAAGTTTATCGATACAAAGTACATTTTCTTTGTTGTTGTTAATAATTTGAACCTGTACATTCTGGTTTGCTATTAGTTTTGGATGGCTGCTTTCCTTTAAGTGAACATTAAACTGAACCTTATTATTTTCAACCATTGGAGTGATACTTCCAATTAATCCTTCCAACTTTTCATCTTCAACCGATACAATTACATTTTTCCCGGTTTTTACCTGGTTGGCATATTGTTCGTCAACAGAGCCAATAACTTTAAACGAGGTTAAATCCGACATGCGGGCTACCATTCGGTCTGCATTCACTTTTTCACCCACATGCCCCGAAATGTTTAATATTATTCCTGATGAAGGAGCACGGATATCCATTTTCGCCAGCAATTCAATATTATCTTCAAGCACTTTTTCGTCCATACGAATCTGCAGCAAAAGCCCGGTTTCATCTGCAGCGAGTTGCTTAATACGAATGGCATTCCTTTCAATCATCATCTTTAAATCTTTTTCAGCCAATGTTATCTCCTGTTTTGTTTGTTCAATGCGGGCAGGTGAAATACCACCAACTTCAAGTAATTGATTCTGGTCGGCAAGTTGCGATTCGAGCGATGTTATTTTAAGCTTTTTCACTTCTTCGTTATAGTCGAGATCGAGCCTGGCGCTTTGGGCATTTAGACGAGTTTTTTCAAGGTTATTCCTTTTAACTTCCAACTGGTCTTTTAGCTTTTCAATATTCTCATTTACCTCATCGGTATTCAACTGCATAATTATTTCACCCTGTTTCACGTAATCGCCGGGTTCTTTTAAAATACTTTTGATAATGCTGCCGGCCGGGCTAAGTACCAAAACTTCATTCTCCGATTCAACAATACCTGTTGCCTGGGTAGTTGAAATTACATTGCCACGATGTACAACAGTTGTTTCAAATGAACCCGATTTCAAGGTATTCGGAACAAAAACGCCCGAAAAATAAAGTATAACTGTTATCGCTATTAAGGCAAACACAGCTATAAATACTATGGATAAATTTTTCCTGGTTCCCATAGGAATTAGTTGGTTTATAAATTTTTACCGATAAAACCAGATGAGCATAGCCCATTATTCTTTGCTGGTTTTTCAGTTGGGCAAAGTTAATAAAAACTGGTATAAAACAAGATAAAATTTGCGCTTCTTAAATGGTATTTATACACAAAATAACGGCAATGCACCAAAAGTTTTAGAATCGCTTTTTAGAATTTACATTAAATTTATTACAGGGTAAGGTCGCCAGTAAATTAAAATTCTGAAAACCTGCCTGATAAGTTGGGCAGGATGTAAGGAATGATGTACTGATTTTTTCTTAAATCAGCCCGGAAATTATAATAATACGCTGATTAATTACCTTATTTTTTCAATAAATAATTTTCTGATTTTGGATAAGTATTCCAAATTCATTTTATCGGAACGAATACGAACTACTTCATATAATTTACCTTCAGAATAAAACGAAGCCCTGGCAGCATCGAACTCATGTCCGTCCCAATTGTATTTCACGTCCATTGAAACTTTGAAAAATGCTTCCTGGTTTAAATATTTCGGAATTTCAACATACGCAAAAGTGGTGTCATCGCTATTCAAATATATCCCGTCTCCGATTTGCTCCAGATTTAAAAATTTTACGATTTTAACCTTAACTTCCAGTTTGCCTTTCAGCTTTTTGGTCATTAAAAAATTTAAGCCCTGTTTTATATAGGCTTGCTGTATTTTTTCGACCATATCCAACTCGGGCAAATGACGCAAACGAATAGCATTTAATAATTGCGATCCAATGGTCATGTAGCTTTTCCCGGCATCAAAATTCCAGTTATACTCCGTGCCAATATTTTGGGTTGCCCTAATTATATGTTCCAATGCATACTGACTGTCAAGTACAAGGTAAAGGTATATCGGCCGCGCACTCATTGGCGTATCGTGGTAATATCCCGGAAATGGATTTAAGGAATCGAAAACAAGGCTGCCAGGTATAATTTTTTCATCGATGGCTACTACTGTATCGATTTTGGTGAGGTTGACGAAAACTTCCATTTTTTTGTTGTTTCCCATAATGATATCTTTGATTTTTAATTTAAAAAAACAAATGTCTGTTCATGTAGTTCAATTCTCGCAAATAGGTTTGGTAACGTTCAAAAAGAACCGTCGATCCAAAAATATAAAGATTAGCGTAAAACCCGATCAATCGGTCCATGTTTCTTTTCCTTTTTACGTTTCAACGCGCGAAGTAAAGAATTTTGTATTGAAAAATACGGATTGGATTTCCGCTCAGCAAGAGAAGTTTAAAGCCAGGAGAAACCCGATAATTAATGGAACACAGATTCAAACAAAATTATATACCGTACATATTTCCGAAGGATTAAAAAACGAAGCACGACGAAACGGAACTGTTGTTGAACTGAAAGTTACCGATTTAAATAATGAACAATGCAAAATTTATCTTGACAATGTTCTTGTGCAAATCTATCGTTTTGAAGCAAAAAAACTACTTCTGCCTCGTTTGTCCGATCTTGCCGCAAAACACAATTTAAAGTATCATAAAGTTACCATACGCAACAATAAACGAAATTGGGGAAGTTGCTCTTCGAAAAACAATATCAGCCTGAATTTACAAATGATGAAACTGCCTGATGAATTAATTGATTATATTTTATTGCACGAACTGGTTCATACCGAAATAAAAAACCACGGGCCGGAATTTTGGGCCAGAATGAACGAATTGACAGGATTTAAAGCGAAAGATTTAGCGCGGCAGGTAAAAAAATACTCGACATACTACTAAAATATACCACTATTTCAGCGGATATCAACTAATTTATAACTAGTAGTAAAAGTTTTGTTGTTCATTTGAGACTAATTTCTCATTGATTTGAGAAAACGCAAAGCAAAAATGTTTTGTTTAGCGGCCATTTATTGCCTGACTACAATCTAAGCAACTTTCCCCATTTTAATAACCTCTATTTCAGCACCCTTCTTCACAGCATCATTCGCTCGTTTAAGCACTTCGCGGGTCATTTTTTCGGACAGATAATATTCGCCACAATTATCACAAACATTTGCCGGTACATTTTTAATGGCAACAATGGAACCATTGCGTTCGAGTGTTACCGTTACTTTTCCTTTACTGGTTTTTCCATTTTTACAAATTACACATTCCATAGTATTATTTTTTTGTTGCATAGTCATTTTCCCAATTATCTGGTGTAGGCCAATAAGTTGTTATTATATAACAATTTCCGGTTTTATCGGTTGCCAATACCACATGCAATGGTTTTTTTCTTACGAATCCGAGCAGCAGGCAACTGGGATACGGTTTGTCTGACGGGTATTCTTTTATAATATTGCCGGTTTTTATTACAGTATTCACGTCGGTTTCAGCTATACCGCGTTTAAACATCTGTTGCACAGCATGTCCGCTAAACTGTAATTTTTTGCAATCCATAATTCAAAATTAGAAAAATATTTTATCTACGACTTTGAATTATAAGATTTTCACATGCAATAGAATAAATAATTACGCCACAGATTCACAGATATTTTTGTTCCTTTTATTAAATCAGTGAATCTGTGGCAATTTATTATTTCACTATTTTCGTAGCAGAAACAAAAACTATGGATTGGAACAAACTACTTTCGGCAAAACGCCTTGGAATGGAAGATTGGACGGCTTCAAATAAAATGGAAGACCGTTCACAGTTTCAGCGTGATTACGACCGTATTATTTTTTCGTCGCCTTTCCGAAGGATGCAAAATAAAACACAGGTTTTTCCTTTGCCGGAGCATATTTTTGTTCACAACCGTTTAACGCATAGTCTCGAAGTTGCGAGTGTCGGGCGTTCATTAGGTAATCTGTTAGCCGAAAAACTAGATCCTAATTATTCTGAAAACCCGTTTATTTCTGAAATAGGAACCATTGTTTCCACTGCCTGTCTGGCGCATGATTTGGGAAATCCGCCCTTTGGCCATTCAGGCGAAGCTGCCATTTCGAACTTCTTTTTAAAAGGTTCAGGAAAAGAATTTGAAACCCAACTAACTCAAAGGTGAATGGAAAGATTTTACCCATTTCGATGGAAATGCAAACGCTCTTCCGGATTCTGTCGCACCAGTTTGAAGGAAAACGTCCCGGAGGATTTGCTTTAACTTACTCACACTTTGCGAGTATTGTAAAATATCCGTTTGAATCGGTATTAGCAACCAAACAAAAATTCGGCTTTTTTCAATCCGAAAAAGATATTTATCTGAAAATTGCAAATGAACTTGAAATACCTTCGGGAAAAGGAACGACACTTTGAATTACGTCCGTCATCCGCTGGTTTACCTGGTTGAAGCTGCCGACGATATTTGTTACCAGGTTATGGATTTGGAAGATGCATTTCAAACTTGGAATTTTGGGATACAACGAAATCAAAGAACTTGTATTTGAATTTTTATCATTCTGAAACAGATAAAAAACAGTTGCAAAGCATTGAAAAAACCTGATCAACGAGTTACCGACAAAAACGAACAAATCAGCTATTTACGTGCAGGAGTGATTGGGAAACTAATTTATGAAAGTATTCGGAGTTTTGAAGAAAACAAAACTGAAATCCTTGAAGGGAGCTTGTAATAACAGCCTGATTGGAAGTTTAAACGAAACTCAGGCCAAAGCAATGAACCTGGTAAAGGATATTTCGTTTTCACAGGTTTACAATCATCGTTCAGTTGTTGAAATTGAAATTGCCGGTTATAAAATTATCGGAACATTATTAGAAGAATTTGTAGGTGCAATTATGAATCCAAAAGATACGTACAGCAAAAAAATCCTATCCCTGTTGCCTGAACAATATAAAACCAACTGCGATTCTGTTTACCTGAAAATTCAGTCGGTTGTCGATTTTGTTTCAGGCATGACCGATGTTTTTGCGCTCGACTTGTACCGGAAGATAAAGGGGATTAGTTTGCCAGGGGTTGTTTAGAGCAGTGATCATTATACAGTCGCAGTTTTCAGCAGCAGTTGGCAGTCGCAGTGAACAGTCGCGGTTACCACCAATAATGTCGGAATTTATTCAATTTTTAATTTACAATTTTTAATCTTTCATTATCTCCCCATTTACCATTCGCCAGATTTTGAGCGGGTTTCCATCTTTTAGCTGGTCAGGTAAAGCTTGTTGCGGAAAATCCTGGTAGCAAACCGGGCGTGCAAAACGTTTGATTGCTGCCGTTCCAACAGAAGTGGATTGTGACGCTGTTGTTGCAGGATATGGCCCTCCATGAACCATCGAATGACAAACTTCCACACCCGTTGGAAAACCATTAAAAATCAACCGCCCGACTTTTTGTTCCAGAATTTTTACCAAATCCGCATATTCTTCCAAATCCTGCTTCTGTTCCATGAATTGTTGCAGTTAAATGTCCGTCAAGTTCTTCGGCTATTTTTAGCATTTCCGCTTTATCATCGGCTGAAACATTGATTGTTGCCGGGCCAAAAACTTCTTCTGAAAGGGAATGATTTTCCCGGAATGTTTTTCCATCGGTTGAAAAAATATTGGTTTTTGCCTGGTTTCCTGATTCTTCTTCTGACGATGAACTTAACATTTCAACACCGGTAGTATTTGAAAGATTTTGAACTCCCTTTGAAAAATTATTTTTGATTTGCTCTGAAAGCATTGTCCCAGCCAAAGTTTCTGCATTAAATGTTTTTAAATTCTGAAGAAACAAATTTGAATCTTCCGATTTCAGCGAGATTACTACTCCGGGATTGGTGCAAAACTGCCCAACTCCCAGCGATACAGAACCAATTAATCCTTTCGCCAGAATTTCATTTTTTTCTTTCATGGCTCCGGGGAGAATAAAAACCGGGTTGGTACTTCCCATTTCAGCAAAAACAGGAATTGGCACCGGGCGACGATTTGCCGCATCAAACAGCGCTTTTCCGCCTCTGAACGAACCGGTAAATCCAATGGCTTTTATTTCCGGGTGATTGACCAAGGCCATTCCAACTTCCGTCGAAATTCCGTGAACCATGGAAAAAACACCTTCGGGCATTCCGGTTTCTTTTGCAGCCTTTTGAATGGCTTTACCAACAAATTCGGAAGTTCCCGGGATGAAGCGGATGAGCTTTTACAATTACCGGGCAACCGGCGGCCAAAGCAGAAGCCGTATCGCCACCGGCAACCGAAAACGCCAATGGGAAATTACTGGCTCCAAAAATCCCAACAGGCCCCAATCGGAATTTGCATTTGCCGAATATCGGGTTTTGGAGCAGGCAGGCGTTCGGGAATGGCAGTATCAATTCTTGCATCCACCCACGATCCTTCGCGTACTACCGATGCAAATAATTTCAATTGGTTCATTGTTCTTCCGCGCTCTCCGGTTAAACGGCCTTCGGGAAGTGCAGTTTCCTGTATACAACGCTGAATCAAATCATCACCTAGTGCCAAAATATTATCGGCAATTGCTTCCAAAAACTTTGCCCGTTCTTCGTTGCTTTTTGAGCGGTATTCATCAAAAGCCTTTTTAGCAAGAATTACGGCTTCATCAACTTCCTGAGATGTTGCTTCGTAAAAAGCAGTTTCCAAATCGGATTGTGTTGCCGGATTTTTGGCATAAAATGTATTGCTTCCTTTTGCTGATTCGTTGTTTCCGATGATGTTTTTTCCAGATATGCTCATGATTCTGAAGTTTTTTTTATAAAAATAAGTATTTGTCATTTCGAAGGAGGCACGACTGAGAAATCCCTTTTCAAGGGAACAGATTTCTCCTCGCTCACTCGTCGAAATGACAGGTCATTCAACTGCGTTAACTAATTCTCCAATATTCTCAATCCTGATTTTGATGACATCGCCCTGATTCAAAGTAAAATCATTTGGCGGAACAATTCCGGTTCCCGTCATCAAATAACATCCCGTCGGGAAAGTTGTTTCCCTGAATAAAAATTCTGCCAGTTCAGTAAATTTCCTTTTTATCTGGTTGATTTGAATATCACCATAAAAAACGGATTTTCCATTCCGTTCAATTTCAAGTTCAATTTTGGTGGTATCGGGCAATGGTGAATCGGTTACATAAACACAAGGACCAATCGCTGCTGAAAAATCGTAGGTTTTTGCCTGGGGTAAATACAACGGGTTCTGACCTTCGATATCACGCGAACTCATGTCGTTGCCAATGGTATAACCGATTATTTTTCCTTTGGAATTTATCATTAAAGTAAGTTCGGGCTCCGGCACATTCCATTTCGAATCTTTACGTATCCGAACGATCTGCCCCGGCCCGGCAGCCCTGTAAGCCGTTGATTTAAAAAACAATTCCGGGCGTTCGGCATCATAAACCCGGTCGTAAAAATCGCCGCCGCCTGCATCTTTCGATTCTTCCATGCGGGCGCTTTTACTGCGCATGTAGGTTACTCCCGCCGCCCATATTTCCTGCGTGCCGATGGGTGCCAGCAATTCATTCTTAATAATTTCATCTGAATTTGTAAAAGGAATCAACTTTTCTGTTATCTCTCTTAAATCCTCAATCAGATTATCGCTGTTAATAATGCTGTCCCAATCTTCCCGAATTAGATAATATGAATTATCCTGCTCTGCAACAACTCCTTGTATGGTTTTGTATAACTTCATATTTGCTTTCTTATTTTTTATTAGTTGAAACTGATATCACCCCTAACCCCCTCGAGGGGTAATTGTTATAATCAATTCTTGAAGTGTAATTTACCATATTTTAAAATATCAGGCTTAATACTGTCAGAAAAATCATCGACGAAAATCCCAGGATAATGGTGCCTAAACTATGCGTTCGATAGCCCTGGTTGATGTTCATTCCGCTCATTTGAGTTACCACCCAGAAAAAGCTGTCGTTGGCGTGTGAAACTACCGCTGCGCCCGAACCAATGGCAATTACAGCCATTGCTTTCGAAATCTCGGTTTCCAGTCCCATGGAGCCCAGCAAAGGTGAAACAATGGAAGCTGCAGTAATAATTGCAACAGTTGATGAACCTTGTGCTGTTTTTATAGCGGCAGCAATCAAAAACGGAAGCCATAATCCAAATCCTGTAGCTCTTAAATTATCACCAAGCAATGCTGCCATTTCTGAATTTTGAAGCACTTTCCCAAAAGCGCCGCCTGCACCTGTAATCAAAATAATTATTGCAGCACTTTTCAGGGCATCACCCACCCAGCCTGAAGTGCTAAGCATTTCTTTATTGAATTTCTCCGGAAGAAAAAATGAAATAAAAACTCCGATAAATAATGCTACTACCGGATGGCCGATAAATCCTAATAATGATTTCAGTTGTCCTTCTCCAAACGGATGTGTTGGAAATTCCGCCACTGAGCGCAAAACAATAAGAATAATCGGGATTAAAATCGGTAGAAATGATTTTAAAACCGTTGGTTGATATTTTACTTCGGATTGAATATTATCGGTTTCATTTTCCATGTTTGGAGCAATATAAATCTTCTTTCCAATGTATTTTGAAAAAAGAATTGAAACAATCAATCCAAAAACACTGGTTACAAACCCGATTAAAATTACCATACCAAGATCGGCATGAATAATTCCGGCAGCAGCAATTGGCCCCGGTGTTGGCGGAACCATGGTATGTGATGCAGTTAATCCAAGCGAAAGTGCTATTGCAGTTCCGGCAATCGATAGTTTTGCTTTTCTTGTTAGCGCCTTATTCAAGGAGGAAAGAATGACAAATCCACTATCGGCAAAAACCGGGATGGATACAATGTAGCCAATCATTCCCATTGCCATATGCACCCGTTTCTGCCCAACAATTTTCAAAACAAATGAAGCCAGCGTTTGAGCTCCTCCGGAGTTCTCAAGAAATGCACCGATAATTATTCCTGCAACAATAATAATCCCGATGTTTCCGATTGTTCCGCCAAAACCTGTGTTTACCGATTCAATAATTGTATCCAGCGGCATTCCGGTAAAAAGGCCAAATAGAAACGCGGCTGCCAGCAACGACAAAAACGGATGCACCTTGAACCTTGTACTGGTTATTACAATAAAAAAAATACTTATCAGAAAAATCAGGATAGTTAGCATGATAATCGTTTTCCGGTTAGTGTAAGTCGCGCGAAACTTCGGAGCCGGAGCCACCAATCAGAAAGTCAAAATCGCAGCCTTTATCCGCTTGTTCCACATGTTCGATAAACATCTTAACGTAGCCTCGGTCAGCCAATGGTTTTGGCGGAGACCATTTCTCACGGCGTTTCTGTAACTCTTCATCCGAAACTTCAAGCGTAAGTTTTCGGTTTTTTACATCCAGTTCAATCATATCGCCATTTTGAACCAACGCTAAAGTTCCGCCAACTGATGATTCAGGCGAAACATGTAAAATAACCGTTCCGTAAGCCGTGCCACTCATTCTTCCGTCCGAAATCCGCACCATATCGGTAATTCCTTTTTTAACTAATTTCTGCGGAAGTTCCATATTTCCGACTTCTGCCATTCCGGGATAACCCACAGGGCCAACACCTTTCAGAACCATTATGCAGGTTTCGTCGATATCCAAATCAGGGTCATCTACACGCTCATGATAATCTTCAATCGATTCGAATACGACTGCTCTTCCACGATGCTGCAGTAATTCTCCTGAAGTTGCAGAAGGCTTGATAACAGATCCATTTTCACACAAATTCCCTTTCAACACTGCAATTCCGGCTTTATCTTTAAATGGTTTACCCAGTTCGGCAATTACATCGCGGTTATAGCAAGGTGTATTTAGACTATTTTCGACAATGCTTTTCCCATTTACCGAAATGGTATTTTTATGAAGTTGATCTTTCAATTCATCAATAATTACCTGAAGTCCGCCCGCATAAAAATAGTCTTCCATTAGGTATTTTCCTGAAGGCATTAAATTCAGGAGAAGCGGCATGTTACTTCCCAACTTGTCGAAATCGTCCAAATTCAAATCGACTCCAATTCTGCCCGCCAAAGCAGTTAAATGAATAATCAAATTCGTTGAACCACCTACTGCTGAATTTATTTTTATTGCATTTTCGAAAGCTTCCCGCGTAAGGATATCCGACATTTTCAGCTCTTCTTTTACCATTTCCACAATCCTGTTTCCGGAAAGATGCGCCATTACCTTTTTGCGTGCGTCAACTGCCGGAATTGCAGACGCACCCGGAAGTGTAAGATCCAAGTGCTTCGACCATCGTTGCCATTGTTGATGCAGTTCCCATGGTCATGCAATGCCCGGCGCTTCGTGACATGCAAGACTTCAGCTTCAACCAAATCTTCGCGGGTTAACGTGCCTGCTTTTAAGCCTTCAGAAAGTTGCCAGGTAAAAGTTCCGGAGCCAATATCCTTTCCCCTAAATTTTCCATTGAGCATGGGTCCGCCAGGAACAACAATGGTTGGAAGGTTTACACTTGCAGCTCCCATTAATGTTGAAGGAGTAGTTTTATCGCAACCAGTTAGTAAAACGATTCCGTCTAACGGATTTGCACGGATAGTTTCTTCCACATCCATACTTGCCAAATTGCGCCACAGCATGGTTGTTGGTTTCATAACGGTTTCTCCAAGCGACATTACCGGGAATTCCAGTGGAAAACCCCCTGCTTCATAAACACCGCGTTTTACGATTTCGGCAAAATCCCGAAGATGAGCGTTGCACGGTGTTAAATCTGACCAGGTATTGCAGATTCCGATAACAGGCCTTCCACGAAACAGATGATCGGGATGCCCCTGGTTGCGCAGCCAGCTTCGGTGTACATAACCCATTTTATCGTCTTTTCCGAACCATTCGGCGCTGCGTAGTTTATATTTTTCCTTCATAATAAATTTCGGTTTGAATAATCGAATTCGTTTAATCGGTAAGCTAAAAATAACATAAATTGAGTCAAATGCAGAAAGATAATAATTTCGAAATGAAAGAGAATATATCAAAAGGAAAAGCTAAAAGATTTCAGCTTTAAATTTATAGGTTTTAACCCCCTTTAATTCCCCCTTTCTCTCCCTACCGCTGGCGGAAAATTTAGAGGGGTATTTATACCTTTTCTAATTTATTGGGCCCTCTTTGACACATCGCTCTGATTTTGTTGTGTGATAAAGTTCGATCAGACTCTATTGTTTATCCTTCCAATAGATTGTCCAAAAGCCCTCGTCGTCCCTTCCTTCCTTGCATTTCCACCAGCAGGTGAAAGTTCACGAATCAGTTTTCTGATTGGCATGCTTTGCAACCATACCCGCCCGGTTCCCCGAAGTGTAGCAAGGAAAATCCCTTCGCCGCCAAATACCATCGAACGTAATCCACCTGCCTGTTCAATATTATAATCGATTGTGGTTTCAAAACCTACAATACAACCGGTATCTACCCGAAGAACTTCGTTATTCAGTTGTCGTTCTATAACCGTTCCACCAGCATGAACAAAAGCCCTCCCGTCACCTTCGAGCTTTTGTAAAATAAATCCTTCGCCACCAAAAAAACCTGCACCTAGCCTTCTGATTAAATGTAATTGAAATTTTTGTTCCCAGCGCCGCGCACAAAAAAGCATCGCGCTGAACAATGATTCTTCCGCCCATAATTGAAAGATCAATTGGAATAATTGTGCCTGGATAAGGCGCCGAAAATGCCACGTGCTTTTTTCCCCATCCCTGGTTGGTAAAATGTGTTAAGAATAATGACTCGCCCGTAATTACCCTGGAACCTGCCGATAACAGTTTATCGAAGAATCCAGCGTTTGGATTTGAACCATCTCCCATTCTGGCTGTAAACTGAATTCCGTCTTCCATGTAAAGCATCGCTCCGGCTTCCGCAATTACTGTTTCTCCCGGATCGAGTTCAACTTCTACCAACTGTACATCGTGTCCAATTATTTTGTAGTCGATTTCGTGTGATTGCATAATTTCTATTGTTTTGATTTTAAATTCAGGATAAAATTAATGATTCACAAATTCTTGCAGAAAAATTTGTTGGGAATTTTTCCGACCTTTGCACAAATCAGTCACAACTCATGAAAAATAATTACAGCAGAAAAAGTAAACGCGAAACCCCAAAAGGTGGAAAAAGAATTGGTAAAAGCCTGCCAACAAAGCCAACGGCAGCTTCAGATAAAAAAAGAGACGATAAACGCGGAAGCGACAAATCGTTTAAATATTCAAAATCGGGGACGAAAAACATTTACGCTAAACCACGTACCACACGTAATATTCCAAAAAAAGCATCTTCAGACGAAATGCGGTTAAACCGTTTTATTGCCAATGCAGGAGTTTGCTCGCGCCGCGAAGCCGACAAATATATCGCAGCAGGAATTGTGACAGTAAACGGAAAACCGGTTACAGAACTGGGAGTGAAAGTAAAATCCACCGATGATGTCCGATTTGACGGAAGACGTCTGACAGCGGAGAAAAAGATTTATCTGTTGTTAAATAAACCGAAGGACTTTGTAACCACTACCGACGATCCTCATGCCGATAAAATTGTAATGGATTTAATAAAAAACGCCTGCGATGAAAGAATTTATCCTGTGGGCAGATTAGACAGAAATACAACAGGATTATTGCTTTTTACCAATGATGGCGACCTTTCGAAACGATTGACGCACCCAAGTCATAACATGAAAAAGATATACCAGGTATCGCTCGACAAGCCGGTAACTATGAATCACCTTCAGCAGATAGCCGATGGAATTGAGCTTGATGATGGGAAAGTACATGCCGATGAAATCAGCTATATCAACCAGGAAGCGAAAAATGAAATTGGCATTGAAATACACTCAGGAAAAAACCGTGTCGTTCGCCGAATATTTGAGCAATTGGGCTACCGCGTAAAAAAACTCGACCGTGTTTATTTTGCCGGGCTAACCAAGAAAAACCTGCCTCGTGGAAAATATCGTTTTCTTACCGATAAGGAAATTCAATATTTAAAAATGCAGTAATTTTTTAATCGTTCGTGGTTGAATCCAAAAAAACAATTTTAACGATATGTAATTTTCGACCGGAAAACCGACTAATTATTCAGTTTTGGAAAGGGAATTTTTAGAGATTATTAAGAACAATCAGGGCATTATACATAAAGTGTGTAACATTTATTGCGACGATCAGGATGATCGCGATGACCTGTTTCAGGAGATTGTTGCCCAACTCTGGAAATCGTATCCCTCTTTCCGGAAAGAATCGAAATTTTCGACATGGATGTACCGTGTGGCGCTGAATACTGCGATTACTTCGTTTAAAAAAACAAAACGCAGGCCCGACCAAAGCCGGCTGACATATGAAAATTTTCAGATAAAAGATGAAAATTATGATACTGAAACCGAAGATAACATTAAACTTTTGCACCGCGCAGTGTCGCAGCTTACCGGCGTTGAAAAATCGATAATTCTGCTTTTCCTTGAAGATAAAAAGTACGAGGAAATAGCTGAAATTACAGGCATCACGCAAAATTATGTGCGGGTTAAAATGAACCGGATTAAGAAAAAGCTTAAAAAGTTCATGATATCAGGAGAGTAAAGATGGATTTAAAAGAACTAAAAAAAACATGGGATAAGCTTTCATCGGATAAAGAGCTGGATGAAGACCAAATAAGAGCGATGTTAGGCAAACGTACCAAAAATTTAATTGAACGAATCGATCGTAATATTAAAATTGGTTTTGGCGTGCTTTTCGTATTTATCCTGGTTTTTACACTCGACGATTTTATTTTCTCGCCTCAAATGCTGGAAGAGGTAAGCGAAAATGTAACTGTTCCGGGTTGGTTGTTATTCCTGGGGGTATTTAGCAATACACTTATTTTTACCACCTTCCTGTTTTTCGTTATCAAATATTACAGGGTGAAGAAAAGCTGCGATTTGGTTTGCGATATAAAGGAAACGCTGGTTAAAATAATCGATACGTTAAAAATCTACCAACGGATGTTTTACCTGGCTTTAATTGCCGTTACCATAACAATGGCAACCGGGTTTATTACCGGATTATACCAGGGATCGCTGGCGAATTTCAGCAACCGTGGTATTTCAGCTTCCGAAATTCAGTTTAACCAGTTATTGTTGATTATTTTAATCGGACTCCTGGTTTTAAGCATTACGGTTGGTGGAATTTTCCTGTTTTTACGCTGGGGCTTCCGGAGATTATACGGTAACTATATTCTTAAACTCAAACAAACTTTAAAAGAACTCGAAGAGATTGACGAATAATTCTGACAAGTTTTTATTTTTATATGCTCAAACTCAAATAAGCAAATATGACTTTAATTAAATCAATTTCAGGAATTCGCGGAACTATTGGAGGAAAACCCGGCGAAGGCCTCAGCCCGCTCGATGTAGTTAAATTTTCGGCAGCTTATGCTACATGGGCCAAACAAAACTCAGGTAAAAACAAAGTAAAAATTGTGGTAGGACGCGATGCCCGCATTTCGGGGAGCATGGTTAGTTCGCTGGTTATTTCAACCTTAAACGGTATGGGATGCGATGTAGTTAACATTGGACTTGCCACAACACCAACAACCGAAATTGCTGTTACTGATGAAAAAGCCGATGGCGGAATTATCTTAACCGCAAGTCATAATCCAAAACAGTGGAACGCATTGAAATTGCTAAATTCTAACGGCGAATTTCTAAATGCTGCAGAAGGTGAGAAAATACTTGAAATGGCTGATAAGGAAGATTTTCGTTTTGCTGAAGTCGATGAACTGGGAACTACAAGCGAAAAAAATTATACTGATGCTCATATTCAGCATGTTTTAAATCTTGACCTGGTTGATGTTGAAGCCATTAAAAATGCAGGTTTTTCAGTGGCTGTTGATGCAGTAAACTCGGTTGGAGGAATTGCAATGCCTGCCCTTTTTAAAGCGCTTGGTGTAAAAAACATTGTTGAAATCAACTGTGAACCTACCGGGCATTTTGCGCACACACCCGAACCTCTTCCTGAAAACCTGGTCGAAACCTCTGAAATTGTTGCAAAAAGCAATGTGGATGTATGCTTTGTTGTTGATCCCGATGTCGATCGTTTGGTAATTATTAACGAAGATGGTTCCTGGTTTAACGAAGAATATACGCTTGCTGCGGTTTCCGATTATATTTTGAGCAGAACTCCGGGAAACACGGTTTCCAATCTTTCGTCAAGCAGGGTTTTGCGCGATGTTACAGAAAAACACGGACAAAAATATTATTCAGCGGCTGTTGGCGAAGTAAATGTGGTGGCAAAAATCAAAGAAGTAAATGCAGTAATTGGTGGCGAAGGAAACGGAGGTGTAATTTATCCGGCAAGCCATTGCGGGCGCGATGCTTTGGTTGGAGCTGCTTTGTTTTTATCGCACCTTGCAAAGAGTGGTTTAAAATGTTCGGAACTGCGTAAAACATATCCCGATTATTTTATTTCGAAAAATAAGATTGAACTCACACCTGATATCGATGTCGACCAGCTTTTGGTAAATATAAAGGAAATCTATTCCAGCGAGCAGGTTACAGATATCGATGGCGTTAAAATCGATTTTGCCGATTCGTGGGTACATCTTCGTAAATCAAATACAGAACCGATTATCCGCATCTATTCAGAAGCAAAAACAAAAGAAAAAGCCGATCAATTGGCCATGAAAATGATTCAGGATATGAAATCATTGATTTGATACTGATAATCAACCGTTTCTGAAAATGAAAGCCTTCAAATAATTAAATTTACAACAAGATTTTGTTTTCCTATTGGTACTGTGCTTAGTTGCATACAAATGTTACTTAGCTTTGTACCGAAAACCTGAAAATTGCTGCCTTTAAGGTCGCCATTTTCATAACATGTTAAGCCATGAAACAAAAAAAGAATATAGCAATTGTTGCACACGATAACAGAAAGAAAGATATTATTGAATGGGTTTCGTACAACTGGCTGGAGCTTGTTCCGCACGATTTAATTTGTACGGGCACTACCGGCAAACTCGTTGAAGAAACTTTAATAGAAAAATGTATTGAAAACAACGTTGTTCCTCCAACGATCACAAAATTAAAATCGGGGCCTTTGGGCGGCGATCAGCAGTTGGGAGCTTTAATTGTGGACGGATTGGTCGATATCCTGATTTTTTTCTGGGATCCGATGCAACCACAACCGCATGATGTCGACGTAAAAGCTTTGTTGAGAATTACGGTTTTATACAATATCCCAACAGCGTCGAATCGTTCAACAGCAGACTTCATTGTCTCTTCCGCATTATTCCACGAAAGTTATCAGCCTGCTTTAAAAGATTATACAGGTTATATATCGCGTGATGTTGAAATGGTTCAATAAACCGAAAATTGAAGTAGGAAGAAACATATTAAATAAAGAAAAGGAGATTTACGGGAAGTCTCCTTTTCAATATTGAAAGCCTGAATCCTTACTGAGCGCTTTTGAGATTTTGCCAAAATCTTCAGATTTAACAGATTTTATTACCTTCGCACCCTGAAAATAGAAAATTGAAACATTCGCAGGTTCCATCACCCTGCGGTAAAAAATTAAAAAAATGCAGAACGAACTTCTGTGGCTGGTAATGCTTCTGGTCAATTTCTTCCTGATAATTTTAGCTTATAAACTCTTTGGTAAATGGGGTCTGATAATGTGGATTCCCATTTCGGTAATTGTTGCCAATATCCAGGTGATTCAAACCGTTGAATTATTCGGGTTGGTGGCCACTTTGGGGAACATTGTTTATGCGACTTCATTTCTGGTTACCGATATTCTTTCGGAAAACTATGGCAAATCAGAAGCGAAAAAAGCAGTTTGGATTGGTTTTTTCAGTTTGATTTCGATGACTATTTTGATGAACCTTGCTTTGTATTTTGCACCACTTGCAGGCGATGATTTTGCTGCAACAACACATGAAGCTACAAGTACAATCTTCAAACTTATGCCCCGGATTGCAGTTGCCAGCTTGATTGCCTATTTACTTTCGCAACGTCACGATGTGTGGGCTTTTCATTTCTGGAAAAAGCGATTTCCAACCGATAAACAGCTATGGCTAAGAAACAACTTAAGTACCATGGTTTCGCAGTTTATTGACAGTTCGGTATTTGTTCTGGCGGCTTTTTACGGAGTTTTTGAGACATCGGTACTTTGGGAGATTTTTATCACAACCTACTTTTTAAAATGGATTGTTGCCGCTGCTGATACGCCTTTTGTTTACTGGGCAAAACGAATGGGTAAAAATAACAGTTTCCTGATGTCGGATACCGAAAGCTAAAACCGCCAGAAGCTGCGGGTAAAAATTACCAGTAAAGAATACAACTCTAATCGTCCCAAAACCATTAAAAAGGTTAAAATGTATTTCGAAATTTCGGGAAGATTAAGAAAATTACTCACCGGTCCAACGGTTCCAAATCCGGGGCCAATACCTGCCATACATGTTGCCGCAGCGCCAAACGAAGTTGATGCATCAAGTCCGGTAACCATAAGAATTAGTGTGCTAACCAACAGAATGGTAAAATATAAGAATATAAAGCCCATAATTGCTGAAACATGTTTCTGTTCAATGGCTTTTCCGCTATATTGAATGGACGTAACCAGATTTGGATACACAATATTTTTTACCGATTGCCCGATTCGCTTCATCGCGATTACATGTCTGATGACTTTTATTCCGCCACCCGTAGAACCGGCGGATGCACCAATAAGCATTAAAAACGCAATCAACAGAATCGCCTGAATTGGCCAAAGCAGATAATCGGCCGTTGCAAAGCCTGTTGCCGTCATCATTGAAATTACCTGGAAAAAAGAATCGCGAAATGCCTGTTCAAACGAAATGTTGCTGTTATAATACAGAATAAAAGCGATAACCAGCCCAACGGTGAGAATAATGCCAGTATATGCACGTAGTTCTCCGTTTTGAAAGGCGGTCTTAAAATCCTTTTTCAGCATCAAAAAATGAAGTGCAAAATTAATTCCGGATAAAAACATAAAGAGCATTATAACATACTGAATATATGGAGAATACCCTGCAATACTGTCGTTCTGTGTTGAAAATCCACCGGTTGCAACTGTAGCAAATGAATGGCAAATACCATCAAACACAGGCATACCTCCAAAGGTCAGTAAAATAATTTCTATAATTGTAAAGCTAATATATATCAGCCACAGATTTCGGGCAACATACCGGATTCTTACCGCAATGCGTTCTTCTGCTGCTGATGAGGTTTCCGACTGATACAGATACATTCCCGTAATATTCAGAAAGGGCATTACCGCTACCACAAGAACAATAATCCCCATTCCGCCAATCCAGTGGGTTTCAGCCCGCCAAAATAAAACGCTTTTTGGAAGAACTTCAATATCTGCCAGAATTGATGATCCGGTAGTGGTAAACCCCGAAATGGATTCAAAAAAAGCATTGGTAAAATGGGGTATCGCACCGGTAAAAAGGTATGGAAACGTGCCAAAAAATCCGAGAACAAACCATGCAATGCTTACAATAATGATACTTTCCTTTCTTCCCGGTTCAATATTTCTGATATTTCGGGTTAAAAGATTTAATGCTATCCCGGGAATTAATATGATTACCGATGAATAAAAAAGATGCAGTGTTGTTCCTTCGCGGTATATTATTGAAACGATAATAGGCAGCAAAATGAGCAGACTTTCAAATACCATTACTATGGAAATGAAATGCAGGATAAGCAGGTAATTTGTTTTGAATCTGTTCATCAATTTTTTTCAATCATAAAAACCATTTATTCAAAATTAAAACACCACAATCAGCACTTCTCAATTTAGCTGAAAGCGTTTAAATTCAAACGTTTATAATCGGCGGCGGGAGATTGAAAAAAACAATGTTTAGCTGGTTCTTATTAAAACTTTTGTGTTTTAAATAAAGCTTGACGCCTGCAAGATTCTTTGGTTGAAAATTGTAAATCAATGGTAGTCCGAAGGATAAATCATTTAGCTGATCATCCGTTTCCTCTGAATCGATATATGACGAAATAGAATTCTGAACTGTAAGAACTGAGACAGTTACAACATCATTGTTTTCCTGGTATCGTTCGCCATCTGCAAACGAAAATAAAATCAAAAAAAGCAAAACCGATAACCAAATGATGTTGGTATTCTTAAAAATCGATATTCGGTTCATTATAATATAAATCGGCAGCTATCTGTTATCGCAGCAAAGTTATGGCATAAATCTTAAAGTGATTCACGCAATGTACATGAATCCGATAAAATTCAGGTTTAATTAAGAAATACGTTCTTGAGCCGAATAATGCAGGTGAAATTCACGTTATTTCAAATTCTCTTCAAACAGTTTAAAAATGCGCTTATATTCATCGGTCCAGCTCGAAGGTTCTGTAAAACCGTGCGATTCTACCGGATATACAGCCAGTTCCCAGTTTTCTTTTCCGAGTTCAATGAGGCGTTGAGTAAGCCTTACGATATCCTGAAACTGAACGTTGTCATCTTCCATGCCGTGACACATTAAAAGCGCGCCCTGCAAGCCATCGGCAAAATAAATAGGAGAACTGCGTACAAAAGCGACACTATCTTCAACAGGAGTGTTCAAAATATTGGAAGTATAACCATGATTATAATGCGCCCAATCGGTAACCGAGCGCAATCCTGCGCCTGCTGCAAAAACTCCTGGCTTGGTAAACATTGCCATAAGCGTGATAAATCCTCCGTAAGATCCGCCGTAAATACCAATTTTATCCGGCGAAACATCATACTTATTTACCAGCATTTTTGCTCCGTCAACCTGGTCCGATAAATCTTTGTCGCCCATGTAGCGGTAAATTCCGGTGCGCCAGTCGCGGCCATAACCCGCA
This sequence comes from uncultured Prolixibacteraceae bacterium, assembly GCA_963821855.1. Classification (GTDB taxonomy): domain Bacteria; phylum Bacteroidota; class Bacteroidia; order Bacteroidales; family Prolixibacteraceae; genus Draconibacterium. The sequence goes on from CAWGFJ010000009.1 coordinate 192,755, forward strand.
CTTCCACGGTAATCGATATCCAGAACCGTATAGCCATTATCGACCAGCAAATTATTAAACTGATATTCGCGGGCATAGCTGCTCCACCATTTATGTGCATTTTGCAAATAGCCTGCACCATGCACAAAAATTACTGCAGGGCCTCGCTCTGCCGGATTTTCGGGCCGGTACAAGCGGGCATAAACTTCGGCGCCGTCTTCAGCTTTAAATGTTATAAATTCCGGTACACGCCAGTTATATTTCTCAAATTCTTTTGAGGTTGAATGTGTTAACTGCTCCGCTTTGGCTCCCGGTTTATTTTCCTGAAGATACAATTCCCACGGCTTATTGGCATATGAATACCGAATTGCAAGCATTTTTTCATCCGGAGAAAGCGTAACCTCATTATTGCCTTCCATCGATGTTATTTGGGTAAGTTCACCTCCCCAAACCGGCATTCGGTAAAAATGCATAACCCCCGGATGAACCTTATTGGCCGTGAAGTAAAAATATTTCTTATCCTTTGAAATAAATGCATCTGAAACTTCAAATTTACCGGATGTAAGTGCAGTTTTCTTTTTTGTATGAATGTTTACCGCATAAAGATGCGAGTATCCGCTTTCTTCTGAATGAAACCACACTGATTCACCGTCGGGCATCCAGCCCACATCGCCTGAACTGAAACCCCAGCCGCTGATTCCGGGCCCGCCAATCCAGGCTTCATCAGTTTGCCGGTCGAGCAAATCGAGGCTGCCTGTTGAAGGATCGAGTAACAATATCCAGCGATCTTTATTGTCGTGTGAAAGTGCTATTACCACGGCCAAATCCCTGGTTTCATTCCAAAGCGGGCTTAAAACATTTATTTCGCGGTCTTTAAATTTAGAACTGTCTTTTGGCATCTTCGCCGGATAATCTTTTAAATATTTGGGAAAATCCTTTAACCCCGGTATTTGTTCGGTTTTTACTTTTATCTCTTTGTTGTTCGTTACATCAAAAACAGCCATTTCAACTTTTGACTGAGGGCTTCCGACCTTTGTCCTGGAATTCTTTTCTTCCGTATAACCCGATTCGGTTACAAAATGAGTTACCGAGGTATTTTTAGACTCTTGCGGATTTTCGAAAGTAGTGTAAACTACAAATTTACCTGTAGGACTTAAAGCTGCCGAACCAAGTCGCTTTTTACCAAGGTATATTTTTAACGGCTGTTCAACCTCCTCCTTTTTCTGCTCATATTCACGTGCTTTTTCCAGTGCTTCACGATCGTTCAAAACCTGGAAAATTTCTTTTTGCTGCTCTTCCAGCCATTTGGCCTGCCCTACAGTTTCGCGCTCCTTCTTTTCCTCTCCCGAAACAAAATTCGTAAGCTGCTTTATCAATCCGCTTTTTAAATCAAGTGTGTACAGGTTATTGTCTTTCATGAAAGAAATATGCGTATCGTTTAAAACAAATTGCGGCGAATTTGCACGCTCCAGCCAGTCGGTTAACTGTTTTTCTTCGCCTGATTTTACATCGAGTATAAACAGATTTCCATCATGGGAAAATACCTTTTTCGACCCGTCTCTACTGTATTCAGCATCTCTTCCGGGAATACTTTGTTTTTCTTCCGGCGAAACTTTATCGATGTTTTCTGATTTTATACTGTAGGCATATAACGATGGAAGTGTGTCGTTTTCAGGATTCCAGTTAAAATAGATTTTTGAATTGTCTTCGCTCCATGAAATCCGTTCCGGCGAAAATCCAATCCACTTCTCCGGATCCTGCATAATCTGTTCGATGGTTAGCGAACTCTTGTTGTTTTTTTCAATCTGTGCCGTGGCAAAAACAGTACACAGCAAAAATAAAACAGTAAGTTGATTCTTCATTATTTAGCAATTAAAACGGTATTTTATCCGGGTGAAATCCAATACGGTTATTTTTATCCAGGCTATCAATTTTCGCCATATCTTCATTTGAAAGCTCAAAATCGAAAATGTTTGCGTTGGCGATGATTCGCACGGGAGTTACCGATTTTGGAATTGTAACCACCCCTTTTTGTATATCCCAGCGAAGTACTACCTGAACCGCTGTTTTCCCGTACTTATCACCAATTTCCTTTAATTCTGAAATATCGTTTACCCTACCTTTCATAATTGGCGCCCAGGCTTCCATTTGTATTCCTTTGCCTTTACAATATTCCAAAAGTTCGGGTTGAATCAGTTCCGGATGAAATTCAACCTGGTTAACCGCAGGAAGCACCTTACATTCGGGAAGAAATTCTTCGAGATGATGAACCAGAAAGTTACTGACTCCAATGGCTTTGATTTTACCTTTTTCGTACAATTCTTCCAGGGCTTTCCAGGTTTCAACCGATTTTTTCCCTTTTGGCCAGTGAACGAGGTATAAGTCGAGATATTCAGTCTGAAGCCTGTCTGAACTGCTTTCAAAAGCCTTTAGTGTTCCCTGGTAACCTTGTTCGTTATTCCACACTTTCGAAGTAAGGAAAATGTCTTCGCGTTTTACCCCACTTTCCTTAATTCCGTTTCCAACTCCGCGTTCATTCTGGTAAACAGAAGCCGTATCGATACTTCTGTATCCGTTATGCAATGCTGTTTTTACTGCATTTTCAACTTCTGCCCCGTCTTCCGAACGAAAAACCCCTAATCCTAACCAGGGCATTTCCACCCCGTTATTTAGTTTTACTTTTGAAGAAATATCCATGATTGTCATCTTTTTTTGAGAGGAACGAAAATAATCATTTTTTTCCGGAGTGCTGTTTTAAACCTTCTCAATTCACCGGCTTTTTATAGTTTTGCTAAAATTTTTAAATCAGGAACAATGAAGGTTTACAAGTTTGGCGGTGCATCGGTTAAAAATGCCGAAGCGGTTAAAAATGTTTCGAAAATTATTAAAAATGAACCCGAAAATCTGACGGTGGTAATTTCAGCCATGGGTAAAATCACCAATTTGCTCGAATTACTCGTGAAGGCCTATATTGAAAAATCGACAAAAAAATGGGATATTTTTCAGGAATTTAAAAACTATCACCTCGAAATTATTCAAGAGCTATTTCCGGATACGGGCATACCTGAACCGGTAATCGAACTTTTTACAGAATTACAGTTAAAATTGAAAAAAGCTCCTTCGCTCGATTTTAATTTTGAATACGACCAGATTATTTGTTTCGGAGAATTGGTTTCCACAGTAATTGTCAGTGAATATTTAAATTCTGCCGAAATTAAAAATCGGTGGATAGATATACGAAATTGCCTGAGAACGGACGATTTGTACCGCGATGCGAATGTCGATTGGGAATGGACCGAAGAACTGGTAAACGAAACATTTACGTTCGAAAATGAAACGGTTTATATTACGCAGGGATTTATCGGTTCAACAACAGCTAACCTCACTACTTCGCTTGGTAGAGAAGGTTCCGATTTTACCGCTGCAATTCTTGGCAATGTCTTAAATGCTGGCAGTGTTACTTTCTGGAAAGATGTTCCGGGTGTTTTAAGCGCCGACCCAAAAAAAATGCAGGGTTCGGTAAAAATCAGCGAACTCTCCTATCGCGAAGCTGTTGAAATGACGCATTCAGGCGCGCAGATTATCCACCCTAAAACAATGAAACCATTGCATAATAAAGGAATTTCGCTTTATGTAAAGTCATTTGTTTCGCCCGAAGAACCCGGAACCGTTATTCACGCCATCAATCATAAAATTGGATTACCGCCCATCTTTATATTGAAAGAAAACCTGGTGCTGGTTACGCTTTCACCAAAAGATTTTTCATTTATCAGTATCGAAGATATCGACCGACTGGTTAATTTCCTGATTAAAAACCGTGTGAAAGTAACTTTAATGCAACAATCGGCTATCGACTTAAACCTGGTTTTAGATGCACATGAAGCCGATTTGCAGGAAATTTTTGATGAGCTTAAAGATTTCTACACCATACGTTACAATACCGATCTTACTTTAATTACCATTCGCCATTATACAGAAGAAGTGTTAGACTGGATGGTAAAAGAAAAAGATATTTATTTGGAACAACACAGCCGGTTAACCGCCAGAATGCTTGTTAAACAATAGATTGAAGCCAACCTGAATCTTTTATTAGATAGTTTTTCGGACAGGCTCAAAGTATCAATAAGAATAATTTATATTGAAAAACAATTAGGTTATATTGAAAAACAACTAAATTACATTGAAATATAATTCATTTATATTGATAAACATGACAGTAATATTGAATAGCAATTAAGATATATTGATAAACAACTAATCCAGATTGATAGGCAACTAATCCATGTTGATAAACAACTAATCCAGATTAATAAACAACTAATCCAGATTGATAAACAACTAATCCAGATTGATAAGAAACTAATCCAGATTGATAAGCAACTAATCTATATTAATAAACAACTAATCCATGTTGATAAATAAATAATCTATATTGATAAATAACTATAATATAGTGCTATTCGCACTATCTATATTGAATTATAAGCGATATTTTATTTAAATAAACTTATATATTTTGCTAATTGAATATATTATATTGAATACTAAGTTTACTTTTATTGAAAATGAGGTGATTTTTTTGTTTCAAAATGATTCCAAAATGGTATAAAATATATTAACGAAAATAAGGGCAGGAAAGCTCATAACAAAATTCATTCAATTTCTCCACAACATCTTTATCTTCATTAACATAGGAAATGGAGATAAATTTATGTGGAAAATCATTCGTTTTCTTATTATGTATTGTAATTTTAGCACTTCAATTTCTACACATAACAAAAAACTTTGTTAAAATGAAGCAGAAAAAAATTCTTCCTTACGCCATCGGACTTGTAATAGTGGCAATTGTTGTGCTTGTTATCGGTAAAAAAGCCGGATGGTTTGGCAAAGATTATACAGTGAGTGTTGCAACAGAAACCGTAAAAAGTAAAACATTAACTGAGTTTATAACGGCTAACGGTAAAATTCAACCCGAAACAGAAGTAAAAATCAGTCCCGATGTCTCGGGAGAGATTATCGAATTGTATGTGGAAGAAGGAAATGAAGTAAAAGCCGGAGCTTTGCTGTGCGTGATTAAACCCGAAATGTATGTTTCGGCGCTGAACCGTGCAGAAGCCTCACTAAACTCTTCGAAAGCCCGTTTGGCACAGGCCGAAGCACAGCAGATTGAACGGGAACTGTCGTTCAAGCGTTCAAAGCAACTATTCGACTCGAATACAATTGCGCAATCGGAATATGAATCGGCTGAAGCAGCTTATAAAGTAGCACAATCGGAAGTCAATGCAGCTCAGTTTTCTGTGAAAAGTGCGGAAGCTTCAGTTTCAGAAGCCCAGGAACAATTGATAAAAACTAAAATTTACGCTCCGATTTCGGGCACTGTTTCCGCATTAAATGTCGAAAAAGGTGAACGTGTTGTTGGAACCAGTATGATGGTTGGTACTGAAATGATGGTGATTGCCGATTTGGATAAAATGGAAGTTCAGGTTGAAGTAAATGAAAATGACATCGTAAAAGTGGCAAAAAACGATACAGCGTTGGTGGAAGTGGATGCATATCTCGACCGTAAATTTAAAGGCATAGTTACAGAAATTGCCAACTCGGCAAGCACAACCGGAACAACTGCCGACCAGGTTACCAATTTCGATGTAAAAGTTTTTTTGCTGCGCGAATCCTATGTCGATTTGATTGATACAGCCTCCGGAAATATTTATCCTTTCCGCCCGGGCATGTCGGCAACAGTTGATATTTTAACCGAAACACGCGAAAATGTAATTTCAGTTCCAATTTCGGCAGTAACAACACGAATTAAAAAAGAAGGCGGTGGAACCGAAGAGGTAAAAGCTGAAACCGTTACTGAAACAAGCGACAGTGATGCTGAAATCGAAAGTACAGTTAAACGGGATGAAAAGCAGGAAGTTGTTTTTGTTGTCAGTGGCGACAGGGTTAAAAAAGTGGAAGTAAAAACCGGAATTCAGGATAATGCAAGCATAGAAATTCTTGAAGGGCTAAAAACCGGCGATGACGTTGTTATTGCGCCGTACAATGCAATCAACCGGACTTTAAAGGACAGCATGCAGATTAAAGTGGTGAAAGAAGAAGAATTGTTTAATCCGAAAAAATAAAAGCAAAACTTACCCAGAAAAAATGCCTTCTGTTTTTACAATCAGAAGGCATTTTTTTTATATAACGTATCAATTAATTTCCCATGGTCATCTCACTTTTAATTTTATCGCTTTTCTCCTGATCGTTTAATTTCAAGGAATATAACATTGCCTCTACCTGCCGGATTAAATTTCGTTTGTCTTTATTTGGTGCAAAAACATAGCCATACGCTACTATAACTCTTTGATTTGACGCATCAAGTTCAGCAAGCGAAATGTACGGCCCACCCATAAAATCATTCATTACACGCCATAAACCGCGCATTTCGGAGGCATAATTTCCGTTGTGTTCAAAATAGTTATTGGTTTGCACAAAACGTTTTTCGGTGGTCATGTAGCTGCCATCTGTTGGTCCGGGAATATTGGCTTTTAATATGCTGTCGCGAACACGAATCTGGTAATTTTCTGTAAACGCCGAATCCGATCGGTAAGGAAACGTATACAAAATAATACCTTGCGAAATATCAGGAGTTTCATACCTGTACCAGATAAAATCCTTCTTTTGATCTGCAATTTCAAATCCCGGCGGGACTTTCATGGTTATGCCAAAATCTTTATCCAAAACATTGAAAACTCCTTTTTCATAATATTTGGTGTAATTCATGGTTAACCTTTCCTTTTCGGCAGCCAGAAAGTACGACATGATTTTATTTTCATTCTTATTATAAGTGGCTATAAATTCGTCCTTATTTTTAGCATTTATCAGCACTGTGGCCTGCGGATAGGCCCAAACATCGTCTTTCATCGATACACCTGGGTTTGAAACGGTTGACGAAATATGGACCTGCAAAATATTTCGCGTACTCTTAAAAATATTTTTAAAGGCGTTTTGCGGAACATTTACAAGGTCAAACATGGGTTCATTCTGTGGCAGGCCGGCCTGTTCCTGTCCCAGGGAATTTCGAATTAAATCTCCGGGCGCACTGTTCCACGATTCATCGGAAATTACAACTACAAGTTCGTTTGCCTTGCCGGTAATGTTTTTATGCAACGTATGCCCGTCGTTGGAACATGACTGAAAAATCAAAGTTGCCAGAACGGTGATAATCAAAAGATAGCCATTATTTTTCATCGGATAGATATTTATGAATTTCGGATACGCTAAGCTACAAAAACCTTACCACAACAAAATAAAAAATCCCGTACCTGCAATGTGCAGAAACGGGATTTCTTTTTCGCATATTTCGAACTAATTTTCGATTTTCTCCGGATCTGATTTTGTCTTTACGTCCTCGTCCTCCTTTGTTGCATTTTTAAACTCCTTCATTCCTTTTCCCAGTCCCTTCATTAATTCAGGAATTTTACGTCCTCCAAAAAGCAATAACACAATAATTAATACGATTATTATTTCCTGTGGGCCTATAAATCCTGCTACTATAAATAAATTCATGATTATAAGATAAATTGGTTCGTTACAAAATTAAAATTTTTTTTGTTAGAATGTTCCGTTAATCATTTTAATTATATCATTGGCATTGGCAAACAAAACCAAAGCCAAAAGAACAATCATTCCAACAATTTGTGCATATTCCAAAAATTTCTCATTGGGTTTTCTTCCTGTCACCATTTCACCGATAAGAAATATAACATGGCCGCCATCGAGCGCCGGAATTGGCAACAAGTTCATGATTGCAAGAATAATTGAGATAAATGCAGTCATATTCCAGAACGATCCCCAATCCCATGTACCGGGGAAAATATTTCCGATGGTCGCAAAGCCACCCAACGATTCGTAAGCTTTTGTGTCTTTTTTAAAGAAAAGCTTAAATTGCTTCAGATAATCTGCTGCTGTTTGAACACCTTTGCTAATACCGGCGGGAATAGATTCAAAGAAACCATAATTCACTGTTTTCAGTTCAAACATATCAAGGTCGGTAAAAAGTGCATTGAACCCGAGTTTCCCATCTTCGGTAACGGTTACTGTTTTTGTTATTTTTTCACCATTTCGCAACAATTCAAGTTCCACCGGTTGATTCGCCTTTTCCTTTAGATATCTTGAAAACTGATCGTAAAACTCGAAATGCTTTCCATCGACAGCCACAAACTCATCGTCCTTTTTCAATCCCGCATCTTCTGCAGGCAGTCCTTTAGCAACCCGGCCTATCTGAATTTTAAAAGGTTTACGGAATGACAGCACTTCCTTGCTTTTCAACATTAGCGCCAGGTCAGCATCACTGATTTCGACATCCACTTTTTTGCCGTTGCGTTCTACCTGAACGGTTTTAGCATTGTCGAGCACAATCGTAGGCACTATCTTGGCAAAGTTATCGATGTACTGATTATCGACGGTAAGAATTTTATCCCCGTTCTGAAAACCGATTTGTTCTCCAACATCGTTTACTTCAATACCGTAAACCACATTGTTTGTAGGTAAATATGTGTTTCCCCAGGCATATAAAATGCCGATATAAATTACAAATGCAAAAATAAAATTCATCAAAACTCCACCAAGCATTATCAGCAAGCGTTGCCAGGCTGGTTTTGAACGAAATTCCCATGGTTGCGGCGGAAGTTTCATAGCTTCCTTGTCCATCGATTCGTCAATCATTCCCGAAATTTTCACATAACCACCCAGCGGCAGCCAGCCAATTCCGTATTCAGTGTCGCCCTTTTTTGTTTTAAATAAAGAAAACCAGGGATTAAAGAAAAGATAAAATTTCTCGACTCGTGTTTTAAACAAACGCGCGAACATAAAATGTCCGAATTCGTGTAAAATCACAAGTATTGAAAGGCTTAAAAGTAATTGTGCCGTTTTTATTAATATTGATTCCATTATTTATTAAAGTCTCCTAATTTCTGTTTTCTGTTAACAACTCTGTTTGTCTTCTTGTTTCGGCATTGGTTTGAATTAAATCGTCCAATTCCGGTTTTTTTACAAAAGCAACTTTGTTCATTGCTTTTCCAATGATTTCGGGCATTTGCAAAAACGATATTTTATGCTTTAAAAATGCCTCTACAACCACCTCATTTGCAGCGTTTAATATACATGGCATATTACCACCTTTGTCCAGCGCTTCAAAAGAGAGTGCAAGGTTACGAAAAATTTTTGTATTTGGCGGTTCGAACTCCAATGTAGGGTAATCGAGGAAATTAAACCGTGGGAATTCATTTTTAATTCGATACGGAAAACCAATAGCATATTGTATCGGCAGCTTCATATCGGGCAGCCCAATTTGTGCTTTCATTGAACCATCTTCAAACTGAACGATGGAATGAATTATTGATTGCGGATGTACAATTACTTCGATTTTTGAAGAAGGCAAGCCAAACAACCAATGTGCTTCTATCACTTCAAATCCTTTGTTCATCAAGGTTGCAGAGTCGATGGTGATTTTTGCGCCCATATCCCAGTTGGGATGTGCCAATGCATTTTCCACGGTTACATGCTTAAGTTCTTCCATGGATTTCCTTCGAAAAGGCCCTCCGGAACAGGTAAGGTAAATTTTTTCAACCGGATTCATAAATTCCCCAACCAAACATTGAAAAATTGCTGAGTGCTCAGAGTCGACAGGAAGAATCTCCACTTTTTGTTCGCGGGCAATTTTTGTAATAATTTCACCGGCAACCACTAATGTTTCCTTATTTGCCAGTGCAATATTTTTACCTGCTTTTACCGCATGATACGTAGGAATGAGTCCGGAATAACCTACCATGGCTGTAATTACCATATCCACAGTTTCCATTTGAACCACCTGGTTTAAAGCATCCTGACCGGCATACACTTTTATGGGTTCATTTTTTAATGCATCGGAAATATAAGCGTATTTGTTTTTGTTGGCAATAACAACTGCATTGGGCTGAAACGTTTTGGCCTGTGTTATCAGCAAATCGACATTGTTATTTGCGGTAAGCACTTCAACCTCAAAAGCCTCCGGATTCTGGCTAACTACTTCCAGCGATTGTGTTCCAATCGAACCTGTTGATCCAAGAATAGCTAATCGTTTCTTCATACCATTAAAAATCAATGTATTCTTCTGGGTTCATTGCAGTTCCGTTATGCCAAAGCTCGAAATGCAAATGCGGGCCGGTTGACAATTCTCCCGAATTGCCGATAATAGCAATTGCTTCGCCGGCTTTTACTTTATCGCCTGTTTTTTTAAGCAATTCGGCATTGTGTTTATAAACCGAAATCAGATCGGCTGAATGTTGAATATAAATCGTGTACCCGGTTTCGATGGTCCAGCCCGAAAAAATAATTGTTCCATCTAAAACTGATGATATTCTTGCATTTGAATCGCTAACCAAATCGACGCCAAAATGATCGGCTGTAGACTTAAAATGATTGGTAACCAAGCCTTTTACCGGCACAAAAAAGTTCAACTGACTTAATCCGGGTTGATTATTATTGCTATTTTGAATTGAAAGGCTTAACTGCTCGGCAAGTAATTTATCCTGAAAAATTGAATCGTGATTATATTCTTCAAATTCAACCACACGGTTACTTACCGTTGAATCAATCACCAGGTTATCTTCAGGCACGTCGCCGGATATGATAGCTTTTATTCCCTTAAAGAACTCATCTCTTTTTGTAAGTTCATTTTCCAGAGAATCTACCTGAAGCGCATTTTTAATTAACATTTGCCGGAATTCAGCTTTTGGATATCCCGGAATGTATTCGCGTAAACCGGTAGTCGCAATTAATAAAATCACCAATATTACAATTATTGCCGAAGTAAGGCTTGTAAATGTAAATACCTTTAGTCGCGAAAACTTCATACTCCATATCGATTGAAATGTCGAATCATTGTAAATAATCAGCCTGTACTGGTCCTTTATTTTATCTATAAGTTTTCGCTTTCTCTTTTTCTTCCACCCTGTTATTTTTAAAGAGCTACAAATTTAGAAAGAATTGAAAAACAAACCGGTAGTTTATAGTTTTTTAACCGGCGTTAGCTAAAATCTTTATATTCGAAACAGTTGATTGACTTTGTAAAATTTCAAATTTGATATTTTCCCCTTTCAACAATAAACGATTTTAAATAACCGATTTTGTGGTTGTAATTTTTATCATAAACACAATACCAATGTAACATCAAACCGGAACATGAAACCTCGAAAGATAAATTTCAGGAAAATAATGCGCCGGATAAAAAATGGAATTTCTGCAAATAATTCCATTTTTCGGATTAATCCGGGTAAAACAAACAAATATCACTATATGTGATTTTTGAAAAATTATATTTGCATTTTTTATCGAAAAAATAATACAATGAGAAAATTAAATTTAATACTCTTACTTACCGTATTAATTTACGGAGCCGCATTGGCCGATGAAGGCATGTGGTTACCCTCTCTGATTTACAAACTGAATATTGCAGAGATGCAAAAAATGGGACTTGAATTAAGCGCCGATGATATTTACAGCATTAATAATTCGAGCCTGAAAGATGCCGTTGTAGCTTTGGATCACGGTTCCTGTACTGCAGAAGTTGTGTCGAACGACGGTTTGCTGTTAACCAATCATCATTGTGGTTTTGGCGAATTGCAGGAACATTCGAGCGTTGAACACGACTATTTACAGGATGGATTCTGGGCCAGGTCGCGCGACGAAGAATTACCAAATCCGGGTAAATCGGTTACTTTTTTAATTCGTGTTGAAGATATTACCGACAAAGTCCTCGCCGATGTTAGCGATCAGATGGATCCCGACGAAAGAAGAAAAAAAATAAATGAAGTTGGCACAAAGCTCGAAAAAGAGGCAAAAGGAGATACTCATTACGAGACATATGTTCGCAGCTTTTTTAATTCGAATAAATATTTTCTGTTTGTGGTAGAAACTTTCAGAGATATCCGCCTGGTTGGCGCACCTCCCCAGGCTTTGGGCAAATTTGGCGGCGATACCGATAACTGGATGTGGCCACGCCATACCAACGATTTCAGCATGTTTCGCATATATTGCAGTCCCGACGGAAAACCAGCCGATTACTCAGAGGAAAATGTGCCGTATCATCCAAAATACTTTCTGCCCATTTCAATTAAAGGGGAAAATGAAGGCGATTTTGCCATGGTAATGGGTTATCCCGGCGGAACCGACCGTTATGCCACTTCATATAATGTGGAAAGCACGATGAAAGTTACCAACAAAACACGAATTGTAGTTCGGGAAAAGTTGTTAAACATCTGGGGTAATTACATGAAAACCAGCCAGAAGGCGAGAATCCAGTATGCGTCGAAATATGCGCGAAGCTCCAATTATTACAAATTCAGCATTGGCCAAAATAAAGGCTTAACCGATTTAAATGTTATCGGCCAGAAAAAAGCCATTGAAGATAAGTTTACAAAGTGGTTAAATGAAAATTCTGCAAGAAAAGAAAAATACGGCGATGCTTTGTCGATGATTGAAAAATCGTACGAAAACGAAGAACTGGATAAAGCAAGGGCATATTTATCGGAAGCGCTGTTAAGAGGCCCCGAGATTTTTATGTTTGCCTACAGAATCCGCTCATTAGCTGATCTTTTGGAAAAACCGGAGGAAAATAAAGAGAGTATTGAACACACTGTTGAGCGCATAAAAAGCAGTATGGATAATTTTTATAAAGACTATAATGCTTCAACCGACCAAAAGGTAATAGCAACTTTGTTTAAACTTTATGCCGACAGTATTCCGGCAAAATACCAGCCTGCATTTTTTGCCGATGTGAAGAAAAAATATAAAGGCGATTTTTCAAAATTTGCTGAGAAACTTTTCGCCAAATCAATGTTTGACGATGAAAACGAATTGTCGGCATTTCTTGAAAGCCCTTCGTTAAAATCACTAAAAAAAGATATGATTTATACATCGGCCCGTGATATTTTTGATACATATCGAAAAGTTAGCGAGCTTGCTGGTGAAGAACGCGCACAACGTTCGGAAGGCGAAAGGCTATTCCTTGCCGGTTTAATGGAAATGCAGCCCGATAAAATATTGTATCCCGATGCCAATTCCACTATGCGCTTAACTTACGGAACTGTGGAGGATTATCAGCCGCGCGATGGCGTAACCTACAATTATTTCACTACAACCGATGGTTACCTGGAAAAGGAAATTCCGGGAGATCCTGAATTCGATGTTCCTGCAAGAATGAAAGAATTATTGCTCGAAAAAGATTATGGCCGTTATGCCGATAAGGATGGTAAATTACACGCGTGTTTTATCACCACAAACGATATAACCGGTGGAAATTCAGGAAGCCCGGTAATGAACGGCAAAGGCGAATTAATCGGAATTGCATTCGATGGCAACTGGGAAGCCATGAGCGGCGATATCGCTTTTGAACCGGAATTGCAGCGTTGTATCAATGTCGATATACGATTTGTGCTTTGGGTAATCGATATTTACGCAGGTGCAACTAACCTTATCGACGAAATGAAAATAGTTCAATAAATTTCTGACAATATATTTTGGGAAAACCCTGCCAGGAAGCTGTCAGGGTTTTCTTTTGGCTCTTAAAAATCAATCAGAATATGAATCGAAATTTAAGCTGAAGTTTGCGTTTGTAAGTATTTAAACTCTACTTTGCAATCAAAAATTCATTATCGATATGGCCGGACCAAAAATTACAATTTATACCGATGGAGCAGCACGTGGAAATCCCGGTCCCGGTGGTTACGGAATCGTACTTATTTCAGGTAATCATCGTAAAGAAATTTCGCAGGGGTACAGCCACACTACCAATAACCGGATGGAGTTGCTTGCAGTTATCGTCGCTCTTGAAGCATTAAAAATTCCCGGCAGCGAAGTAACTATTTATACCGATTCGAGATATGTTGCCGATGCTGTTACTAAAGGTTGGGTATTTCAATGGGTAAGCAAACGATTTAAGGGCAAGAAGAATCCGGATTTATGGTTGCGCTTTCTTGAAATTTATAAAAAACACCGTGTTAAATTTGTTTGGGTGAAAGGACATGCAGATAATCCATTAAACGAACGTTGTGATGAATTGGCTGTAGCTGCATCCTTGCAACCGAATCTTTTGAAAGACACAGGATATCAAACTTAATTTACTGAAAGAATTTTCAACCGGCTTTCAGACGTTGAATACTTGAATGACTTAGCTTTTCCTCGGCATATTTTTGTGTAATACACAGCTTATCCACTTTTTCAGAAGGAAAATAAAACATTGCGTCGTTCATAATACCTTCACAAATCGAACGCAAACCTCTCGCACCAAGTTTAAATTCAACAGCTTTATCCACAATATACTGCAGGCCATCTTCTTCAAACTCAAGCTCAATTCCATCGATTTTAAATAGCTTCTTATATTGTTTGACAACCGAATTTTTTGGCTCGGTTAAAATTAAACGAAGTGTTTCCTTATTTAATGGATCGAGATACGCCAATACGGGTAAACGGCCTATTATTTCAGGAATCAATCCAAACGATTTTAAATCCTGAGGTGCAACATATTGCAAAAGATTTTCGCGCTCAATCCTGTCGGCATCTTTAGCTGAACTGTATCCAATAACTTTGGTATTTAGCCGGTTGGCAATTTTACGTTCTATTCCATCGAAAGCGCCGCCGCAAACAAACAGAATATTTTTTGTATCTACCGGAATCAGTTTTTGTTCGGGATGTTTTCTGCCACCTTGTGGAGGAACATTTACTATTGAACCCTCCAGCAATTTCAGCAATCCTTGTTGAACACCTTCACCTGAAACGTCGCGGGTTATGGATGGATTGTCGCTTTTCCGGGCAATTTTATCAATTTCATCGATAAATACAATTCCACGTTCAGCAGCTTCAACATTGTAATCGGCTGCTTGCAATAACCGGGTTAGGAGGCTTTCAATATCTTCACCCACATAACCGGCTTCGGTTAAAACAGTTGCATCGACAATTGTAAACGGCACATGCAACATTTTTGCAATTGTACGGGCTAAGAGTGTTTTTCCTGTGCCAGTTTCACCCACCAGAATAATATTTGATTTTTCAATTTCGGTTTCATCTTCATCGATAGCCTGTGTTAATCGTTTATAATGATTATAAACCGAAACCGAAAGTATTTTTTTAGCCTGTTCCTGGCCAATCACATACTGGTCGAGGAACTCTTTAATTTCCTTTGGTTTTAGCAGTTTGATCCCATCCAGATCAAACTGGCTGTCTTTTTTAATTTCTTCCTGTATAATGGAATGAGCCTGTTCGGCACAGCGATCGCAGATATGGCCTTCAATTCCGGCAATTAAAAGATTAACTTCTTTCTTCTCGCGACCGCAAAACGAACACTTATCCATTTTAAGTTTATTTACCATTTTTCTTTTTTCGGAACAGAATTTCATCAATCATCCCGTACTTTACTGCTTCTTCCGAAGTCATCCAGTAATCACGGTCAGCATCCGTTTCAACCTGTTCAACTGATTTACCCGAATGCTCAGCAATAATTGCATACAGTTCGGATTTAATTTTCATAATTTCACGCGCCGTAATTTCAATGTCCGATGCCTGCCCTGATGCACCGCCCATAGGTTGGTGAATCATTATGCGGCTGTGTTTTAATGCCGAGCGCTTACCAGTTGTTCCTGCTGTTAATAAAACTGCTCCCATTGAGGCTGCCATTCCTGTACAAATAGTAGCTACCTCGGCGCTGATAAACTGCATGGTATCGTAAATCCCTAAACCTGCATGAACCGATCCACCGGGCGTATTAAAATAAATCTGAATATCTTTTGATGGTTCTGTCGATTCAAGAAACAGCAATTGTGCCTGGATAATATTTGCCACCGTATCGTCAATTGGCACACCAAGGAAAATAATCCTGTCCATCATCAATCTTGAAAAAACATCCATCGATGCTACATTTAGCTGACGCTCTTCAATAATTGTCGGTGAAATATAGTTACCATAAGCCGAACTGAAACGATCCAGAGTTAAACTGCTGATTCCTTCATGCTTAATGGCATATTTTCTAAATTCGTTATTATCTTTCATATTAAAATCGGTCTGTAAAAAAAATAACTTTGTTATGTTCAAAAAATTTTAAACAGTCAACAAAGTTACAAAAAATTGTTTGCCAATTACCTTAGCCTGGTTTTTTCAACCCGACTAATAAAACCGGTGTAATTTATTTCATCATTTCATTAAATTCTTCCTGGGAAACTTCTTTTTCATCAAGCGATACTTTATCCTTAACCACTGCAATCACTTTGTCTTCGAACAGTTTCTTGTAAATCCTTTCTTTCTCTTCGGGTTTTTCAAGAATCATTTTTGCAAACGACTCCAGTTGTTCATCAGGAATATTGTAAATTCCATACTGGTAATACTGCGCCTGTGCCATTTGAAGAGCAAAAGCACCGGCCTCTTCTTCCGTAACTTTCAGTTCGTTTTCTTTACCAATTTTATCTTTTATCAACTGCCATTTCAGGTCATCAATAAAAGGTTCGAATTCATCGTCGATTTTCTGTTCCGTTAATTCTTTGTTAACTTCCTTCAGCCAACGTTTTAAAAATGTTTCGGGGAGTTCAATTCCGGCTTTCTCAAGCAGCGCTTCACGTGTATCCAACGAAAATTTTTGCTCCGAAGAATATTTCAGGCTAGACGCGATTTCTTCTTTAATTCGATTTCTGAAGTCTTCAACAGTTTTTACATCTGTTTCATCGCCATAAAGCTTTTTGAAAAGTTCTTCGTTAATTTCTGCTTTTTCAAATTTCAGAATTTCGGTGATTGTAAATTTAAAATCGCTGTTTAGTTCATCTGCTGCTTCGTGGCTTATATTCAGCATATGGCCTACTTCGTGACGATCTTCAAAAGCTTTTACAGGATCGAAAACCACTGCATCGTCTTTCTTTTTACCGATGAATTCCTTTTTAATTTCTTCATCCTTCATCATATCTATCGCAATCAGTACACCTTCTGGCTGAATGCCTTCTTCCACCACCTCGCCGTTTTCATCCAACTGCACAAAATTACCACGAACCGAACTTTTATCGGTCACTTCTTCGTCAGGAATATTTTTTCCCATCTGGCTTGCTGCATAATCAACCTGCTTATCGATCATTTCATCGCTCACCTTAATATTGTAATATGGCAGTTTATTTCGTTTATCGAGCGAAATATTTACATCGGGCGCTAAAGCAATATCAAAAGCAAACTCAAAATTTTCGTCCTTCTCCCAGTCAATGTCTTTTTGTTTTTCAGTATTTGGAAGCGGTTCACCTAATATATTCAGTTTTTCTTCCACGAGGTATTGCGACAATTTCTGTGAAAGCAGCGTGTTTACTTCCTCCACAAGAACAGATGTTCCAAATCTTTTTTTAATTAAGCCTGCGGGAACTTTTCCCGGCCTGAATCCCGGAATAGATGCTTTTTGGCGATATTCCTTTAATTTATCGGCTACCGGTTTTTCATAATCCACTTTATCGATGCTTACATTTAGCACCGCGTTTACATTGTCGATGTTTTCCCTGGTGATGTTCATAATACTACACTATTTGTTTCAAGAACCTTTTTATAAAAAAAACGCCAACACTTTCGTCATGAAAGGTCGGCGGTTTGTACGGGCGAAGGGACTCGAACCCCCACGCCGTTTGGCACTAGATCCTAAGTCTAGCGCGTCTACCAATTCCGCCACGCCCGCAAAATGCGGCGCAAAGGTATGTAATTTTTTGAAATATTAAAATTGAGAAATAAAAAGAAACATATTGACTCACAAGTCATTCTATTTCCATTCCACCACGGTTCCCCGATTTACATCCTGCAGTTCCAGCGGAATGGTTTCCCTGATTTCGCGCCATAACAGGTTGATGAGTTTATGTTTGGCAAAATGTCGTGAATAAACCAGGCTTACCTCCCTCAGCGGCCTGATATCGGAAAACGAACGCACATTGCTTAAGCGTTTATCCGACATACTTATTTTCGCCAATTCCGGAATTAACGTTAAACCACCTTCCCGGTCAACAATATTCATTAATGTTTCAAGCGAACCTGCCTCAAAATGGAATGGCAAATCACTATCGGCTGTTCCCAGATAAGAGCAAAGATTTATTACATGATCGCGGAAACAATGCCCGTCGCTTAGTAACCAGATTTCAGGTGTTGCAATATCTTTAATCGTTATTTCTTTCTGATTATGCAGCTTGTGCGACGGATTCGTATAAATCAACATCTCCTCATAGAAAATGGGTTTCTCGTTAATTTTTTCCTCTTTAAGAGGTGTTGCAAGAATTCCTACATCAATTAAATCTTTATGAAGGAGTTTTACAATGTTGTCGGTTGTTTGCTCCACAACTTTGATAAATATATTTGGATAATTCTTTTTGTATTGGCCAATAAAAATTGGCAAAAGATATGGCGCCATGGTTGGAATAATTCCAATCCTGATTAATCCTGAAACCTGGTTTTTATGATCTTTTACAATGTTGTTAATTTCTGTCGATTGGTTAAGCACAATCCTTGCCTGGTCGATAATGCGCTGACCAACATCGGTAGGAATAAGCGGATGCTTACTTCTATCGAATATGATGATCTCCAAATCCTCTTCGAGTTTCTTGATTTGCATTGAAAGAGTTGGCTGGGTAATAAAACAGTTTTCGGCTGCTCTGCCAAAGTGCCGGTATGTATCTACCGCCACAACATATTCCAGTTGAGTAAGCGTTATCATGATGGTTGTTGATTTAAGTTTTTAAATATAGAAAAAATCTATTAAATAGTTTAAATTGTTAGATTAATTTTTAATTAAGTAAATTTACGAAAATATTATTCGGCAGACGGTTATATATCTCGTTCAAATTAAAATTAATTTTACACAAAAAATTGCCTGTACCATTCAAAAGCTGCAACTGAAATTGCATGAGAAACATTCATGGATTTGCAGCCACCCGGCATGGGAATAAAAATCTTTGTTTCACACAATTTCAAAATTTCTTCAGGTATGCCGTGCGACTCGCTTCCCGCAAGGATTAAGGCTTTCTGAGGTAATCTTGTTTCAAAAATGTTGCCGGCGCCGCTACAGGTTTCCAATGCAATAAGTTTAAATTCAGACTGTATTAGTGGCATAAATTCCTGTTCGGATATAAAATTCCATTCCATTTGCTGAAAGGAAAATCCTGCTGTTTTTTCAATTTTCGACTTTTTGAACTCTTTTTTTTCGTTTATAAACAATGCTTTGCTTGCTCCAACATTATGTGCAATACGAATTACCTGTCCGATGTTTTCAGGATTTCTTATTTTCCACACGGCCAAAATAAGTTGAATGTCGTCGGAAAAAGTTTTTACCGGATTTTCATTAAAAAAATTTACCGAATTGGTATTCATTACATATCTTTTATCGTTTATAGTATAAAATAGTAATTTTGTCCAAAAGAAAGAAAAATGAAGTTTTCAATTTATATTCTTACAATTTTCACCGTTTTAATTTTGATTTCCTGCGGCCCTTCCGATGAAGAAAAAGCAAGGGTAAAAATGGAGCTGGCAAAATCTTCGATTGCCAGACAGGATACAGCAAATGCACTACTTCAACTCGACAGCATTCCACGACTTTATCCGGAAGCGATGTATACAATAAATGCTGCAAAAAACCTGGCAAATGAACTCAACTTTGATTTGCTGCAACGAAAAGAATCGATGCTCGATTCGGTACAGGTTAAAATTGCCGGTTTGGAAAAATCATTTGTAAAGGAAAAAACCGAATTCGACAGGTATACGCAATACATCCATAAACGGCAAACCTTTGAACGTGCCTGGGACAGATCGTATATTCAGGTGCATTTGGATGAACGTGGGGATTTGTCGCTAAGCAGCAATTACCACGGAAAAAACTGGCTCAACCATGTTGCTTTGCGCGTTTATGATCAGGGTGACGATGCCGTGACAGATACCATTCCTTTAAATAGTCCCAATAATCACCACAGCGATTTTATGGAATGGAAATGGGAAAAAGTAACCTACCGCAACGGCGCTGATAACGGAGTGATGGAATTTATTGCAAACAATGTAAACCGACGGCTTAAGGCCGTATTTTTAGGAAAAGAATATTATTACATTATTCTTGAAGATTACGATAAAATAGCCGTTCGCGATGCACTTGCGCTTTCGAAAGCGCTTAAACAAGATACAAAACTGGAAAAAGAAATTCAGGTTTTGCAGAATAAACTAAATATCAATTAAATCCGGTTTATACAATTTCATCTATTTTTTCGGGAGGTTGGGCAAGTACAGCCTTGCTTCCGTTCACCACAATCGGGCGTTGGAGTAATCTTGGATTTTCGGCCAAAATCTTAACCCATTGATTGTCTGAAATAGTTTTGCCTTTATAATTTTCTATATACTCCTTTTCCTGCGTTCGAACCAAATCGAAAGGCTTATAACCGGTAAGTGAAATAATTTCCCTGAGTTCATTTTCTGTTAAACCATCGTTGAGGTATTTTTTAATTTCAATATCGAAGCCTTGTTCTTCGAGATATTTTAATCCTTCGCGACTTTTTGAACACCGCGGATTGTGGTATATTTTCATTATAATATGGTGTTTATTTCGAATGAAATTATAGTAATCTTCCTGTGCCCTGTATTTTTTTTCAGCATCGCCGGTATTATATTTATTCTGCAAATTGGGATCGAGAATACGTGCCTTCAGATTATCTTTTAGCTGAATGTTTAACATTTCCTTTATTACACCTCTAATCATTGGATCGTAAATCGGACATGCAACTTCAATTCTACGATTTAGATTTCGCGGCATCCAGTCAGCTGAGGAAATGTAGATTTTCTCATCGCCACCGTTACCAAAAACAAATATTCGCGAATGCTCGAGATATTTGTCGACGATGCTTATGGCCTTAATATTTTCGCTAAGCCCTTTTTTACCAATCTGCAAACCAAAAATACCTCTTACTATTAATTGTATTTTAACTCCGCTTTGCGCAGCTTCATAAAGTTTTTGCATCATTTGAGGATCAATGAGGCTATTCATTTTTAATATCATCCAGGCATTTTTGCCCTGCCTGGCAAGCTCCATTTCCCGTTCAACACATTCATTGTAAAAATCGCGCATATAAAACGGACTAACAACCAGATGTTTATATTTGAAATGTTTGTAATTGTGTTTAAAAAATTCAAAAACATTTTCCACTTCATCGGCCAAACGCGGATCGGAAGTCAGAAGGCCGTTATCGGCATAAATTTTTGCGGTTCCTTCGTGAAAATTACCAGTTCCGATGTAGGCATAATTACGATATCCACTGCCTTCTTTTCGTTTTACCCAGGCAAGTTTGCTGTGTATTTTCATTCCCGGAATACCATTAATTACGTTGGCCCCTTCTTCCTGTAATTTATTCGACCAGAAAATGTTGGCTTCCTCATCGAACCGGGCCTGTAGTTCGATAACTACTGTTACCTGTTTTCCGTTTCGAATTGCATTCAATAAAGCGTTTACCACTTTTGAGTCGCCGGCAACACGGTAAATAGTAATTCCGATTTCCCTGACCTGCGGGTCGATTGCTGCTTCGCGCAGAAAATCGATAAAATGATTAAACGTTTGGTATGGAAAGTGCAACATAATATCTTTCTTTCGAAGCACACGAAGCACACTGATATTCGGACGTAAATCTTTATGCCTGAAAGGTGGAAGTTTTGGATAATAATGTTTCTTTTTCCCAATATCAGGGAAATTCATAAAGTCTTTATGATTATGATACCTGCCTCCGGGAATTGCGTTTTCTTCCGCATCGATTTTCATTTTTTTAAAAATAAATTCCCTCAAATCTTCCGGCATATCCCTGTCGTACAATAAACGAACAGGTTTTCCAATTTTCCGCTTTTTCAGGCTGTGGCTCATCTTCTCCATAAAGCTTTTCGATATATCGTCGTCGATATCAAGCTCTGCGTCGCGGGTAATTTTTAAGGTATAAGCCTGGTGAATATCGTAATCGAAATAAAAAAAGAGGTCGTTTAAACAAAACCGGATAACATCGTCGAGCATAATAACATACTTCTTTTTACCCATTTTGGGCAAAACCAGAAAACGCGGAACAGAACGCCCCGGAATGCGGATTAGTGAATAGGCAATATTATTCGGGTCGGACTTTTTAAACAGTTTCACAGCAAGGTATGCAGAACGGTCGCGCAGGTATGGAAATTTATTTTTTTTGCTTAACATAATGGGGACGAGGTTTGGTAACACCTTATCGTAAAAATATTTCTTTACAAAAACGCCCTGGGCATGATTCAGATCTTTTTCAGTTATTATATAAATAAAGTTTTCTTTGAGTTCATCCAGAATATTTTTATAAATCTCCTGTACCTTATTCTGCTGGTTAATTACTATTTCCTGGATTTTATCGTGGAGTTCGCGTGGTGTGTAATTCCCCAGCAGGTTTTCCTCATCTTTCCCAAAGTCGACCATACGGCGTACCGTAGCAACGCGAACCCTGAAAAATTCGTCGAGGTTATTCGAAAAAATACCAATAAACCTGATGCGTTCAAAAAGTGGTGTATTCGGATCTTCGGCTTCCTGTAAAACCCGTTCGTTAAACGAAAGCCAGCTAATTTCGCGATTAATAAAATTTTGATCTGAATACATATTTACTTTCTTATTTTCGATTTTTACAATATCAGAAAAGCTTCTGAAATTTTCAAATTGAGAAACATGAAATGCATTACTTTCCGCCAAATTCCATTAGATATGCCTTAATGAATCCATCTAATTCTCCGTCCAATACTGCATTTACATTTCCGGTTTCAAAACTGGTACGCAAATCCTTTACCATTTTATACGGTTGCAACACATACGAACGAATTTGTGAACCCCATTCGATTTTCTTTTTCTGAGCTTCAATTTCGGCGGTTTTTTCATTTCGTTTACGAAGCTCCATTTCGTAAAGTTGTGATTTAAGCAACCGCAACGCGTTTTCCTTATTACCAAATTGTGAACGGCTTTCGGTATTTTCAATTACTATTCCGGTTGGTGCATGGCGCAACCTGACACCGGTTTCAACCTTGTTTACATTTTGCCCGCCGGCGCCGCTGCTGCGGAATGTGTCCCATGTAATGTCTGCCGGATTTATTTCAACTTCAATAGTATCATCAACCAATGGCGCCACATAAACCGATGTAAATGAAGTCATTCGTTTATTCTGTGCGTTAAACGGTGAAAGCCGCACTAACCGGTGAACTCCGTTTTCGCTTTTAAGATAACCATAGGCGTAATCGCCTTCAATCTCGATGGTACAACTTTTTATGCCAACTTCATCGCCGTGTTGCATATCATCAATCTGAACTTTGAAGCCTTGCTTTTCGGCATAGCGTGTGTACATTCTAAAAAGCATGTCGGCCCAGTCGTTGCTTTCCGTCCCGCCGGCTCCGGCATTTATTTTTAACACTGCGCCGAGTTTATCCTCTTCATTCCGAAGCATATTTTTTGCTTCCAGCTCTTCCACCTTTTCGAGCGTTTCAGCATAACTTTTATCTACTTCTGCTTCTGTAGCTTCTTCTGCTTCAAAAAATTCGTACAATACCAAAAAATCCTCCACATTACTGTTTACTTTATCAAATCCATCCGTCCAAACTTTAACTGAGCGGATATTTTTCATTTGGGCTTCGGCTTCTTTTGGATTGTTCCAGAATTCGGGGTCCTGGGTTTTTAGCTCTTCTTCCTGTAACTGAACTAATTTTGCATCGTAGTCAAAGATGCCTCCTTAGCGCATCCCGGCGCTCCAGCAAATCATTTACCTGGTCTTTAAAAATCATTTAAATGTTAGTTTTAAATTTGGCTGTAAAGGTAACAAGAATTTAGGGGAATAAAATTTTAGTATTTACAGAACTTCCTGTTTTTATTCAGGTTTAATTTTTTTTAAACGGGCAGCCTTGAATTGCATAAACTGTTAACAAAAACCTGATAAAACATTGCCTGATTTTTTTTGTTTCGAACCATGAAACCTTTATTATTGAAAGTTCTGCTACAGGTTTTTTTTCAATTTAAAAACAGTTATAATGACTACGGACCGCTTTACTGAAGAGCATATAAAAAGGCATATTAATTTTTATACTACAAGCAGTGTTGCTGATCGCGGCCGGCAATTGTATAAACGCGATAAGGTGTTTTTCAACGACTACATTGAAAAAACCGATAGCTGGAAATTTACTGTTATTGGCTCGCAAAAATACCAGGTATTGGTAAAAGGGGTAAAAAATCAGGATATACAAACCAGTTGTACCTGCCCGTTCGACTGGGGCAGTATTTGCAAACACGCTGTTGCAGCCATGCTTTTTATTTCGGATAATTTAGGTGAGCAATCGGTGTTAAAAAACGAAAAACAATCACAAATTACATTCTCGGTAAGCAACAGAAAAGGGAAAAATGCGGGATTTGAAATCCCTGATTATAAGCATATCGATTTCGACTTTGTAAAACAGAATGCCAATACAAATATTCTATCTCAAATTATATACCTGCACAATTATATTCAAAACTATACCATTGAAATTTCAAAAGACTCGTTGACTTTTGTTAGCACCAACGACGGTGCTTACGTAAAGTTTTTCATGGAAGATGGAAAGGTTTATGTTACCTCACCTATGGCAGCAAAATCGCCAAAACTGACATCAGCCGAAGCGAGATGTCTCGCTATGATTGCCAATTCGGCGATGCCCGGATTGCTGGATGAAGTATTTAGTGGCAGAATCATGAAAACGCAAAGCGAAATGTTGAGAAAATATGGCCTGCCTGAAAGTGCAAACTTCAACGATTACTTTTACTATGGATTTACGAAAGAAAGCGGCTTGCTGCATTATATGTCGAAAAAAGGCGAAGGGTTGGTCCCCGTAACAGAGGATGGTGATAATTACATTACCGCTATATTGAAAGAACTGAACAATGATGAACTGTTACCGGACGGACTTCCCAAAAAAACAGAGCACAGGGAGCTGGGATTCGTGTTAAAAAAAGGGGTATTTTTCGACTATTACAATCGTTACGACGACTATTACGATGAGGAAAATGACCAATACAAAATAATGCCGATTACTGGCAAAACCAGTAAAAATAATCCGTCCGCACTTCGCCACTCACATTAAAAAATACGATGTGGAAATGGATGAAAAGCTCCTCATTAATAAAAGCGAAAACGCACCGAAACTTTTGCGGTTACTCGAACGAGATTGACGAAAATAAAGGCAGCGATTTTCAGATGATGAAAAAAGCTTTTGCTTATCTGCTGAAAGAAAAGTTCGTATATGGTTTGAAAGAAGGCACCTACAGGATTAGGAAAAAAGATTTGCTGGAAATCACGCTTTCGCCCGAGCCGTTTGATGTTGTTTTTGAAGTCGCACGTAACAAGGAATATTTAACTCTGAATCTGAAAATTAAAGTTGGAGAGGAATTACGAAAACCGGAAAATTTTACCTCGAAACCAGCCGACAATTACTTTTATATAACAGGCAATACTTATCATTTTGCGAAAAGCCTGAAAGTGGCGCAAATACTTGCAGATTTCCCCAAAAATGTAAAAATGGTGGCTGCATACAAAGACGAGTTCTTTAAAAAAGTGGTAATGCCCATCTCCAAAAATTTTGAAGTCCGCTACAATAAAGGCACATTCAATAGTGAAACAGTAGAACTCGATTTTCATAAAAAACAGTTATTTCTTTCGGAACAAAATGAATACGTGGTTTTTACGCCCTGTGTTGAATACGACCATGATGTTTCAGCCATTTTGAATACGACAGGAAATATCCTCGTAAAAAAAGGCGAAGTAATTACCGAATACAAACGAAACTTTAATCTTGAAAATGATTTTCTGGAATCGCTTGCTGAACTGCACCCCGATTTTGAAAGCCAGAAAAGCAGAAAGATATTTTATCTGCATTACAGCGATTTCACAAAAGACATGTGGTTTTACAAATTTTTCGACCAGTTACAGGCCGGTAACATCGAAGTTTTTGGATTGAAAGATTTAAAAAACTTTAAATACTCGCCATATAAGGGAAAAATAAGCACAGCGGTTTCATCGGGACAAGACTGGTTTGAGGTGGATATTACACTGAGTTTTGGTGATAACCGGATTACGCTTAACGACATAAAAAAAGCTGTACTGAACAAGCAGCGTTATATTCAGTTAAAGGATGGCTCGGTGGGTGTGCTGCCATCGGAGTGGTTTCATAAACTCGAGAAGTATTTCAGGAATGGCGAAATTAATAAAGATAAACTTGAGATTTCAAAATTGCGGTTTTCGCTAATTGACGAGCTGTTTGAGAATATTGACGACACCAGCATTATACAGGAAATTGCCGAAAAAAGGCAACGACTGAAAAGTTTTACCCGTATAGAAACAACCGAAGTTCCAAAACAGATAATAGCTAATTTACGGCACTACCAGAAAGAAGGCTTAAACTGGCTGAATTTTCTCGACGAAATGCAATGGGGCGGCATTTTAGCCGACGACATGGGCCTTGGAAAAACAGTGCAGGTGCTGGCATTTTTGCAACTTCAGG
This sequence comes from uncultured Prolixibacteraceae bacterium, assembly GCA_963821855.1. GTDB lineage: Bacteria > Bacteroidota > Bacteroidia > Bacteroidales > Prolixibacteraceae > Draconibacterium. The sequence continues at coordinate 219,290 of CAWGFJ010000009.1, forward strand.
CAAATAAACTCAGCGGAACCAATATAATTATTGTGCCAACAACTTTGCTTTTTAACTGGGAAAACGAGCTAAAAAAATTCGCGCCAAAATTAAAAGCATTTTATTATTATGGTATCGACCGGGAAAAAAATACTGCCGAATTCAAAAACTACGATCTCATTTTTACTACCTACGGAATTCTGCTTCGCGATATTGAAGTTTTGAGTAAGTTCAGGTTTAATTATGCGGTGCTCGATGAATCGCAAGCCATAAAAAACCCTTTGTCGCACCGGTATAAAGCAGCTTGCCTGATTAATGCACGAAACAAAATTGCACTAACGGGAACCCCAATCGAAAACAGTACCTTCGATTTGTTTGCACAAATGAACTACGCCAACAGGGGGTTTCTGGGAAGCATGCAAAAATTTAGAGAGAACTATTCAACGCCCATAGATAAAGATGGAAACGAGATGATTGCAGGCGAGCTCAATAAAATTGTCAATCCGTTTGTTTTGCGTCGAACAAAAGAAAAAGTGGCTTCTGAATTGCCCGACAAAACCGAGGACATTATTTATTGCGAAATGGAAAGCGAGCAACGCCGTGTTTACGATGCCTATCGAAATGAATACCGAAGTCAGTTGCTCGACAAAATTGAAGCGGATGGAATTGGAAAATCGAAAATGATGGTACTGGAAGCGTTAACACGTTTGCGCCAGATTTGCGACTCACCGGTACTTCTGAATTCCGAAGAAATAAATGAGACACAATCGGTAAAAATTAAGGAAATTGTGCGGCACATTACCAATAAAACCGGTAAACATAAAATTTTGGTTTTCTCGCAATTTGTAAAAATGCTGGGCCTTATTAAGGACGAACTGGCAAAACTGAACATCGATTACGAATACCTCGATGGGCAAAGCAGCACTAAACAACGGGAACAATCGGTGAATAATTTTCAGGAAAACGATAACCTGCGTGTGTTTCTTATTAGTTTAAAAGCAGGAGGAACAGGGCTGAATTTAACAGCCGCCGATTATGTTTATATCGTGGATCCCTGGTGGAACCCTGCAGTTGAAAACCAGGCTATAGACCGTTGTCACCGGATTGGACAAGACAAAAAAGTATTCGCTTATCGCATGATTTGCAAAAATACGGTGGAAGAGAAAATAATAACCCTTCAAAATAAAAAGAAGAAAATTGCAGGCAACATTATCCAAACCGATGAAAGCATTCTTAAGAAACTGAACCGGAACGATATAAACGAACTGTTTTCGTAGATGAACTTCGCACAACCTGTCCCGATTGTTACGGAAGGGCTATTTTTGTTTATGTCCTTCGGACATTTCTGATTATTAAACATCCATCGGCCTGTCCGGTTGTGCGGTCATACGGGCATTATACCACAAATTCTTGTATGTAATACCATTTTGATCTGAAAATGCCGCATTGTGGTGACTGATGAACTTATTGGTAAAAGTATTGAAAGCATTCCGAAAAGTTGAACGCCACAGGTTTGTATTGCCGGAATATCTTTCCAAAGCCTATAGCGATCAGCCGCTGCTTATTGGTGAAGGACAAACCATTTCGCAACCTTACATTGTTGCTTATATGACTGAAGCATTAAATTTAAAACCAACCGACAAAGTTCTTGAAATCGGTACCGGTTCAGGATATCAGGCGGCCATTTTAGCCCAAATCTGTGATACTGTTTTTACTATCGAGATTTTTGAAAAGCTTGGAGAAAAGGCGAAATCGATATTCAGAGAGTTAGGCTATAATAATATCGTTTGCAAAACCGGTGATGGTTACCTGGGGTGGCTGGAACACGCACCATTTAATGCCATAATTGTTACCTGCTCCCCGACTCATATTCCAAAACCATTACAAGAGCAATTAGCCGAATGTGGAAGAATGATTATTCCGGTGGGTAAAAATGGTTATACTCAGCAGTTGATCCTTCTCGAAAAACATAATGGTAAAATCAAACAGAAAAGTGTTTTACCGGTTCGGTTTGTGCCGATGATTGATGAAAAAGGGGAAAAGTATTAAAAACTTATTCCTTCTTCAATCCAAAATCCTTATTCACTTTAATCAGTTTTGCCATAATAAAGCCGGGAATGGTGCATAGCATCACCCAGATAAAGAATTGCTGATAGCCGATTTGTTCCTGTATCCAGCCTGAAATCATTCCGGGAATCATCATTCCCAAAGCCATAATTCCGGTGCTGAATGCAAAGTGTGCAGTTTTGTATTTTCCTGCCGAAACATAAAGCATGTATAATGTGTAAGCGGTAAAGCCAAATCCGTAACCCAGTTGTTCCACAGCTACGGAGCCTGCAACAATCCAGTATTCTGTTGGATGTGTAAAAGAAAGGTAAACATAAACAAGGTTGGGGAGGTTAATGGCAAAAACAAAAGGCCAAAGCGTTTTCTGAAAACCGTATTTTGATGCGAGCCAGCCACCTGTAATTCCGCCAATGGTAAGTGCTATTATGCCGATGGTTCCGTAAATCAATCCAACTTCTGAAGTGGACAATCCGAGGCCTCCGCTGTCAGCAGTATCGAGCAAAAATGGAGATGCCAGTTTCACCAATTGCGATTCGCCCAAACGATAAAGCAATAAAAAACCGAGTATCGTCCGGATTTCTTTTTTATTGAAATAAGCGACTATGGTTTCTCCAAATCCAGAAAGGACTGCTTTGAAACTGCTCGCTGTTTTTTGAACATCTTCTTTTGGAAACGGAAGAAAGATTTTGTGATATACAGCCAAAACAATAAAAGCAACGGCAATCAATCCAAAAGTAAATGCCCATGCAAAAGGAATTTGTTTGTCGTTTGTCATTTTTCCCAGCCAGCCGGCGTTTTCGAGATAACCGGCAAGCATTACCAGCAAACCTTGTCCGGTGACCATAGCTACACGGTAAAATGTATTTCGGATGCCAACAAAAAACGCCTGTTGGTTTTCGTTCAGGCCCATCATATAGAATCCGTCGATGGAAATATCCTGTGTTGCCGAACTAAAAGCGAGCAGCCAGAAAAATGCCAGTGTGCCTTTAAAAAAGAAAGATGTGGGAAGTGTAAATGCAACTCCCGCAAGTCCGGCGCCAATAAACAGTTGCATGGTTACTATCCACCAGCGTTTGGTTTTGAATAGTTCTATCAGCGGGCTCCAGAATGGTTTTATTACCCATGGCAAATACAACCAACTGGTATAAAAAGCAATGTCGGTGTTCGAAATATCGAGGCGTTTGTACATGATAACCGAAACCGTCATTACCAGGATGTAGGGCATACCTTCAGCAAAATAAACGGTTGGTATCCATGTCCACGGATTTCTTTTTTTTTTTATAGTTTGTTCCATTTGTCAATGTGTAAAATCCGTATTTAAAACCATTTCAAGGTAAGGATATTGCGGTTCAGTGAAACCAAAATTGCGGTACATGTTTTCACCATCGTGCGATGTGTGCAAAGTTACCTTGCTGATTCCGCGTATTTTTGCCTCTTCAACTAATTTTTCAAGAATGGCAGTTGAAATTCCTTTCTTCCGGGCTTTGGGAACGGTGTACATATTTAGAATATCGCCTTCAAGATAGGTTGGATTTTTAAAATCGCCGGGAATTTCCTTGATAACCATCGCACCAAAACTCAACAGTTCGATTTCGTTTTCAGCAATAAAAGCAAAAAATCGATTTTCGGCTAAAGCTTTATGAAAATAGTTCTCCAGTTTGGTTTTCAGTTTGGAATTATCTTTTTCCAGGTTTTCTCGCTGGAGTTCGGCGAGATAACGTAAACGGTATTCAACAAATACAGGAATATCTTTGGTAGTTATTTTTCTAATACTAAAATCTGGTTTTGTCATGCTTATTTTCCGGTATCAATAGTGGAACGTTGGCTTTGCTGGTAAATTTCAAAAAAAATATTTAGAAATACGGTTGGATAAAGAATTTTGTTAATCACACGAAATTGATAAATTGTTTGAATCACGGATTATACCCGGATTGAATAGCTTTTTATATCGCAATGTCACATTGAGCGAAGTCGAAATGTGTTCAAAACAGTCTTCGACTTCGCTAAGATGACTATTTGTGCACCAGATTTGAATCTTGCTTCTGATTGCCATTTAATAAAACAAAAAGAATTACTATTTTTCGGTTTACCAAAAAATACAGCCATGTTAAAAATCAAATTTGTCGCACTCGTTTCTTTTTTATTTCTGTTTTGTGTTCAGGGTATTTCACAGGAAATCAATCCCGACAGGCAATGGCCGATGTATCGTGGAAATTTTATCAGTGGTGTTCTGGATAATGCCAATCTGCCTGAAAATTGGAATGGTGAAACCGGTGAAAATATAGCATGGCGAACACCAATCCCGGGATTGGGACATGGCTGCCCGGTAGTTTGGGGCGAAAATGTTTTTGTTACAACTGCGGTAAGTACAGAAGATAAAGGTGATGTGCAAACCGGAATTTATGGCTCGATTAACCCGGTTCAGGATTCCTCAGTCCATCGGTGGATTTTATACTGTATGGATAAGGCGACCGGAAAAATTAAATGGGAACAAGTTGCTCATGAAGGAATTCCAAAACAAAAACGCCACCCGATGTCGTCGCATGCCAACAGTACGCCTGCCACAAACGGCGAATATGTGGTTGCATTTTTTGGCTCAGAAGGATTGTATTGTTATGATATGAGTGGAAATCTTCAATGGAAAAAAGATTTTGGAATTCTGCAATCCGTGTTTTTTCTGGTTCCTGAAGCTGAATGGGAATGGGCAAGCTGGTCTAATACTTTATACTTCAGATGAAATGTTACTTGTAATCGAATAACGCTTTAAAATTATTTCTTCATAATACAATTCAGTATTTTGCTTTTAATGTCTAATTGCACATGAAGAGCTGGCTTACTATAGAAAGCTTTTATTCACAAGAACAAGTGTATTATTGTTTTTAAAAAATAAATAATCGTTAATTTCAGAAATTGGTTGTTTTATTTGCAACGCTCCGTTATTTTTCCCCTGTTTATCAATTAAATAGATATCACCCAATGTTTTATCGGGAGAATTATTTATCAAATAGGGATAGTTTCTGAACAATCTATTAGAGGCAGCTTCAACCTCGGGACAGAAAACCTGCTCAATCATAAACCAATTGTCAATATTAAATTTATCGTCGAATATTATTACGCCTTTATCGGTTACAGCCATAGGCATTGATTTATTCTGGTAATAACTAAAAAGCGGGGTATAATTCGTCAAATCTCCGATATAACTTTTAGAAAAGCTCCCATTATCATCTGGGAAAAACCGAAAGTTCCCATATTTTTCGTGCGCAGACTCGCTGTCATATCTTAGTCTTGCTTTTTCGTTACCATTAATATCATAGTGCGAAAATGTTTCGTCGGAAATAAGAAAATAACCATTTTCTGTTATTTGTATATCGTTAATCGGCGATTTCACATTTAACTCGTTAAAGAATGCTTGATTGCCCGTAGATTTCTCATATTTTGCAATGTAAGGTTTCCCATATTTTATGATTTTACCCTCATTCTTACATGAACCTGTATTAACCAAAACAATATTATCGCCGTCAAAGTGAATGAAAGCTTTAGCTGTTTCCTTTTCCGGTAAAAATATACTCCAAAGCTTGCTGCCTGTTTCAGTATCCACACAAACAAATTGGTCTTTGGCTGAAAAGAAAAGTAAATTGTTTTCAATCAATATATTCGAGGTCATGTCAGACCAGACTTTCGGGTCAACAATTACAGGTCCCCCACCAACCAAACCAGTTAAAATTGACAAACCTATACTTTTGGCTATTGCAGCACCTTCATCGGTTTTTCCGGTCATCATTCTCAGAATCCCATCCCTGCCCTGTTTTTAAATCAAATGAATGTAATCCGTCAGCAGCTATTATAATTGCAGAATCAGTAAATTTGATTTCGTCCCATCCAAATTTAGTTTTTAAATCTCTATGCCATAAATCTTTTCCTGTTTCAAGGCTGAATGCAGTTAATGATCTGGTTAAACCAATTTTACTTTTCACGCTGTACAAAAAATAATTCCCCTCTCTTTCCCAAAGCATATCACCATTGTGCTTACTAATTGCGAAAACTTTGCCATTACCCTGAATTATGATTCTATCATCCAAAAAAAACTTTGGATCCCAACAGAAGGATTTCTTCGACCATACAATTTCCTGCTTTCTCAAATCATAGTAAATTAAAATTCCCGCCTTCTTATAAGACATTCTTCCCGGTTCTCTTGTAAATACAAGCGCTTTCTCTTCTATTGTATCAACAGCAATATCATTGACCTCAAAGGGAAATGTATACTGAGTTGCAATAAGAGGTTGGCTTTCTCCAAAAGTTTCATCTATATTTAATTCTGTGCTATTAACTTGTATATTTATAGGCTCAGAATTTGACGAAATTATATTAGGTACTGTACCACAACTGTATATCGTTATTGATAACCAAATTAAATATATGATTCTCTTCATGATGTTATAGCTTAATTTAAATGAAAGAACCAGTTTAATTTCCAATACAATAAGATTGTATTTTGAGATTCAATATCAGCATAAATGGGGACCTTATATTTATTTAATGCTCCTAAGCCTAGTTCGAAGGAGAAGTATCGATTGTGGTTGCGTGGATTATAAGTGTCATGTAACCAATTTATCGATCCAAAAATTTCATTTAGTTCACCAACAGGCGCAATTCCAACTTTGACAGACAAACCATTTTTCTTTATTTTGCCCTTCCAGTTTTCACTGGTTTTTAGGTATAAAACCGGTCCAACGGTAAGCATTGCAGTTGAGGAAGTTACTAGCTCATCATAATAATCCAGGTAAAATGAAGGACGATAAAATACTCCTCCTTCAATTCCAATTTTTTCATCGAGAAAATACCTGTACGTTAAACCAAGAATTCCACCACCACCAATGGCAAAACCTAAAGCTGAATTTGCGAAATAGTCGGAAAAATAACTTCCGTCATTTTCATTGCTGATGTTTTTAAATGGCGATGAACTTTTAACAGTTTCTTTTTCCATTTTTTCAATTTCATCAAAAGTGTAAACAAATAAATTACCATCTCTGGTTTCAATTTTAATGTGGTCATCAGGGATCATTTCCATAATTTCACCCCTGATTACTGAACCATTTTTAAGATAAACAACATCTTGTTTTTCTTGAGAAAGTACAATTATTGTAATGAATAAACCGGTAATAAAGAGAACAAATTTTTTCATAATGGTAAATTTTAAAGTCCCACACCAAAAGCAATAAGAAGAATAAATGCGGATGCGCTAATGCTCACAATATTTCCTGTTTTCAAATTCTTTTGCTGTTTTGTGAATATTGTTTTAAATTCTTCAAATGATAAGCTGGAATCTGAATTTGTATTATAAATTTTCTGAATGTCGGCTTGAACTCCTAGGTAATTGTATCCATACATTCTTGGTATGTCAGCTCCATTGTAGTTATTGTTTATATCTTTTTTTCTTATTCTTAATTTTTGCCCATTTTTAATTCTATATGTATAGGCTTTTTTACCATTAGTGATTACAGCAAGTACATTTGATTTTAAAATTGTTTGATCTTCATCCGCAACTCTCACAATAATGCTATTGTCGTTTTTCTGAACTGAAGTTGTATTGAATGTTCGGCCATCGGTAGTTAGAACCTTAATTTGTGCAAGAGATAGAATGTTACAAAACAGAATGAGGAAAGTGATAAAATAGATTTTTAGTTTAATAATTTTTGCCCATGCCTTTGGGGCTTATTAATCATACGGCTTAGATTGTTAATGATCTTTAGTTAATTCCTTAAAACTAAAGCGTATCAGTATTAATCCAAAACTTTAGAGGTTATAAAAAAGTTATAAATTTGTTATCAGGTCGATGGTTACTCTTCGATTATTTGTTTCCAGTTTTTTATAAATCTTATTCAGGTGGGTTTTCACTGTCCCTACTTCGATAAAACATGCTTCAGCAATTTCTTTATTCGATTTACCATCTTTTAGAAAATTGCACACTTCTCTTTCCCTTGTAGAAAGAAGTTTCATCTTTTCATTAATCCTTTTCTTAATTTCAATACTGCCTGACTTATGTTTTTCAATAAGTTCGTTTAATGTAAGCTGGTTTTTTTTGTATAGTTTTTTTACGTTTACCACTACAAAAGCTACTATAATAATTCCCGAAAAATAACTCAGAAATAAATCCACATATTTTTGTTGGATGTTTGAATATGGCACAATTAAATTCGGTTTGTAATATTCCAAAAGAAATAAACTGGTTATACTAACTGTCCAGACAGTCAAAAGTACAATCCTTTTTGTTCCACTCATAATAAACAGCATGAGTGCCAAAATCGATGTATAAATTGGTGCAATTCCACCGGTTACTCCACCATTTAAAACACCAATAAACAGGAGGCTGAATAAAATCATTAAAAAGTAGAGCACTGAAAACCATTGAAAATTGGGTTTAAACCGCGAATACCTTGAAAAATAATAAAGTATTGCACTCGTAACAACTACAAATAATTTTATTAGAGTAAGCATAAAATCAATTTCAAAAACGATATTTATGATTACAAAAAAAGAAAACCCAATTATTGTAAAAAGACAAGTGAGATTAAAAAATTGATGCTCAGCATTGAATTCCCTATCAGTGCCAATTAATTTATAATATAAATCGCTTGATTGTTGTCTACCGTGATAGATTAAAGTCATTGTAATTAATTTGTTAGGAGAAATTTATTCATTGATGTTTTTTTTAACTTAAAAGCATTTGAATACTAATCTATTATTTCACGATTCAAAATGCTCGATTGCATTAATGGTTTTAAATTATTCGTTTCCCTTAAGCCCGGGCTATTTCCCTTTGTCTCGTATTTTATAGGTTAGAATATTTTCTAAATCAAGTGATGTATTAGCTATCGCTTTAATAATCCGGATAATTTGTTGTCACCTTCTTTTTCTGATATCTTACATTTTATTCTTTTCACTCCATAAAGTAGTTTCCGCATTTGTATTTACGCTTATTAGCGTGTAGGATGCAAATACAAGTGTCAGGTATACGTTTTTTTCATGATGATTAATTTTAACAAGAGTTTAGTGTTTGCATATAATTTGCTGATATTTTGAAATAATATTAAATAGTTGCAATATAAATGGCTACCTCACAACAACCTTTTTTAACCCATAAAATTCATCCCCTTTTAATTCGATGATATAAAGACCGGATTTCAGCGAACCTCTTTTTAGTTCAATTAGTCCGGATGTAATACCAATTTTTTCATAGACTTTTTCGCCTGAAAGACTGTATATCGCCATTTGGTATTTAAAATGATTTGGATTATTAAATTCAACTGTTGTTCTCTCAGAGAACGGATTCGGATAAACCATAAAATCAGAAATTGAATAGGTGTTTATACCAGTAATAAAGCTGACATTTACTGTCCAGTTCATTTCAGAAACTCCATCTTCTGCAATTACGGTATAAACAACCGGCTCATTAAAATCTGTTGTTGTAACGCCGCTTTCCTGCATAACATCACCGATTGTTGCTGTTGCACCATCGGAAAGCGTAAACATTCCGATAAGAGAATTTAAGTCAGTGCCGTTGTCAACTTTAATTTCAATGGTGTGATTTTCGGTATCAATTACCGTTTCTCCGTTTTGTGGCGGCGTATCAAAACCAAAGGTTAAAATATCGGTTTCATTGTTTGGCGCCTGCATGACAGTGATAATCCAATCCTGCATTGTGGTTCCGTCTTCTGCAACAACCGTATATGTTATTGGAGTTGTAAAGTCATTTTCTGTTGTTCCGCTCATTTGTTCAACATCAACAATTTTAGTCATCGCACCATCGGAAAGCGTAAACTCCGCCACGAGGCTGGTAACATCCGTGCCTCGTTCCACCTCAATTTCGATAGTATGATTTTCGGAGTCTATAGTTGCATCATCGGTTTGTGGCGGCATTCCAAACCCGAATTCCACTATTTCGGTTTCGGTGCTTGGAGCCACAGTAACATTTATTGTCCAGTTCTGGCTTGTAACCCCATCTTCCGCAGTTACCCTTAAAATTACCGGATTTGAAAAGTCGTTAGCTGAAGTCCCGCTTAGCTGAACCGTGGACCCAACTTTTGCCATGGCTCCGTCAGAGATTGAAAATGTTGCAATGAGATTAGTAATATCTGTTCCATATTCAACTTCAATATCAACCGTATGTAATGTTGAATTTATAACCGAACTGGTTGTTTGTGGCGGCGCTCCAAAACTATATGTTACGAGCTCAGTTTCATTGCTGAGTTCGGAAACTTTAGTTACTGTAACAACCCACTCCTGTGTTGTTGTACCATCTTCGGCAGTTATGGTATAAGTTACGGCATTTGTATAATTGTTTGCAGTAACTCCGCTGGCCTGCACAACATCGTCAACTTTAGCAGAGGCGCCATCGGATAATGTAAATGAAGGCGCCAGACTGGTGACGTCTGTTCCTGATTCAACCCTAACGTTTATCGTGTGCATTACGGCGCTAATTGTTGCACTTCCGGTTTGCGGAGGAATTCCAAAACTGAATGACAGAAACCTGGTTTCATCATTGGCAGCAATAGATACTGTAACTGTCCAGTTCTGAGTTGTTGTTCCATCTTCGGCAGTAACGGCATATGTTACTATACTGGTAAAATCATTTTCTGTTGTTCCGCTAACTTGCGTAACAGGGCCAACCTTTGCGGTTGCTCCGTCAGAAAGTGTGAAAGTGGCAACAAGGTTTGTAATATCAGTTCCGGCTTCCACTTCAATATCGACAGTGTGCAGGGTTGGATTAATGTCTGAATCCCCTGTTTGAGGCGGCATTCCTAAACTATAGGTGAGTAATATCGGTTTCGTTGTTTAATAAAACTTCTTCAGTTACAGTAACTGTCCAGTTCTGTGTTGTTGTTCCATCTTCGGCAGTAACGGCATATGTTACTATACTGGTAAAATCATTTTCTGTTGTTCCGCTAACTTGCGCAACAGGGCCAATTTTTGCGGTTGCTCCGTCAGAAAGTGTGAAAGATGCAACCAAGATCAGTTACGTCGGTTCCGGCTTCCACTTCAATATCGACAGTGTGCAGGGTTGGATTAATGTCTGAATCCCCTGTTTGAGGCGGCATTCCTAAACTATAGGTGAGAATATCGGTTTCGTCGTTTAAAAGAACCTCTTCTGTAACAGTAACTATCCAGTTCTGTATTGTTGTTCCATCTTCGGCTGTAACAGTATATGTTACTGGACTGGTAGAAATCATTTTCTGTTGTTCCGCTAACTTGCGCAACAGGGCCAACTTTTGCGGTTGCTCCGTCAGAAAGTGTGAAAGTGGCAACCAGGTTGGTAACATCGGTTCCGGCTTCCACTTCAATATCGACAGTGTGCAGGGTTGGATTAATGTCTGAATCCCCTGTTTGAGGCGGCATTCCTAAACTATAGGTGAGAATATCGGTTTCGTCGTTTAAAAGAACCTCTTCTGTAACAGTAACTGTCCAGTTCTGTGTTGTTGTTCCGTCTTCGGCTGTAACGGTATATGTTACTGGACTGGTAAAATCATTTTCTGTTGTTCCGCTAACTTGCGCAACAGGGCCAACTTTTGCAGTTGCTCCATCAGAAAGTGTGAAAGTGGCAACAAGGTTTGTAACATCAGTTCCGTTTTCCACTTCAATATCGACAGTGTGCAGAGTTGCATTAATGTTGCATCGCCGGTTTGAGGCGGAATTCCAAAACTATAAGTGAGAATTTCGGTTTCGTTGTTTAATAATGGATGCTTCAGTAACAGTAACCACCCAATTCTGTGTTGTTGTTCCATCTTCGGCAGTAACTGTATAAGTTACTGGACTTGTAAAATCATTTGCTGTTGTTCCGCTAACTTGCGCAACAGTTCCAACTTTTGCAGTTGCTCCATCAGAAAGTGTGAAAGTGGAAACCAGATTTGTTAAATCTGTTCCGTCTTCAACTTCAATATCGATAGTGTGCAGGGTTGCATTGATTGTTGCATCTCCGGTTTGAGGCGGAGTTCCAAAACCAAAGGTGATAATCTCAGTTTCATATTTAGTACAACTGCCAGTAACAGTTACTATCCCAGTTCTGAGTTGTTGTTCCGTCTTCAGCAGTAACAGTATAAGTTACCGGATTTGATAAAATCATTTGCAGTTGTTCCGCTGATTTGTTCAACATCCCCAACTTTTGCAGTTGCTCCATCGGAAAGTGTAAACGTGGAAATAAGGTTTGTAACATCTGTTCCGTATTCCACTTCAATATCGATGGTTTTGGCTAGTTGCGTCAATAGTTGCATCTCCTGTTTGAGGTGGCATTCCAAAACTGTAAGTTGAATATCAGTTTCGATGATAGTTGAGAATCATATTCGAATAATTAATATCATCGATATACCAACCGGAACTTTCATAACTCGAAGCTGCATAAAAGTAGAAAGCAATTTGAACAGTTTGTCCTGCATAGTCGGATAATCGAGAAATAGTATAAGTCCATACATTGCTACTTGTATTGATATAATCAGGTGAAATTTCCATCCAATCGTCTGTACCATCCACTTTAATTTGAACATTTCCATAATCATAACCACCAATACTATACCAATGCCAAAATCGTAAACGTGGGTTTTCTGAAGCAGATGGGACTACATAAGTTGGACTTATTAATTTTGAAGATACATTTTCAGCATAATTTCCATTTAATACAGTTGCCGCACATTTTATCCCGTTATGTGCTGCTCCTGGACCACTGGAGGGTGTGCCAACTTCCCATGTGCCTCTTTCAGATGCCCAATCTCCAAGTCCATTTTCCCAATCTTCAGGATTATTAAAACAATAGTTCCTGTAACAACTTCAACGTCATCAATATACCAGCCTGAACTTTACATAACTGGCAGTATGCATAAAAGTAGAAAGCAATTTGGACAGATTGACCTGCATATTCAGATAAGTCAAGAGAAGGATAAGTCCAAATATTGCTTCCGGTATTGGTATAATCAGGTAGAAATTTTTATCCAATCGTCTGTACCATCCACTTTAATTTGTACATTTCCATAATCATATCCACCAATACTATACCAATGCCAAAATCGTAAACGTGGGTTTTGTGAAGCAGATGGGACAATATAAAGATGGACTTATTAATTTTGAAGATACAGTTTCAGCATAATTTCCATTTAATACAGTTGCAGCACATTTTCCCGTTATGTGCTGCTCCTGGACCACTGGAGGGTGTTCCAACTTCCCATGTTCCTCTTTCAGATGCCCAATCTCCAAGTCCGTTTTCCCAATCTTCAGGATTATTGAAAACAATAGTTCCTGTAACAACTTCAACGTCATCAATATACCAGCCTGAGCTCTACATAACTTGCCGTAAGCTTAAAAGTAGAAAGCAATTTGGACAGATTGACCTGCATATTCAGATAAGTCAATAGAAGGATAAGTCCAAATATTGCTTCCGGTATTGGTATAGTCAGGTAGAAATTTTAATCCAATTGTCTGTACCAACCACTTTAATTTGAACATTTCCATAATCATAACCACCAATACTATACCAATGCCAAAATCGTAAACGTGGGTTTTGTGAAGCATGATGGAACAATATAAATTGGACTTATTAATTTTGAAGATACAGTTCCAGCATAATTTCCATTTAATACAGTTGCCGCACATTTTTCCCGTTATAAGCAGCCCCAGGACCACTGGAGGGTGTGCCAACTTCCCATGTGCCTCTTTCAGATGCCCAATCTCCAAGTCCGTTTTCCCAATCTTCAGGATTATTGAAAACAATAGGTCCTGTAATAACTTCAACATCATCAATATACCAGCCTGAGCTCTACATAACTCCGTGAGTTGCATAAAAGTAGAAAGCAATTTGGACAGATTGACCTGCATATTCAGATAAGTCAATAGAAGGATAAGTCCAAACATTGCTTCCAGTATTGGTATAATCAGGTAGAAATTTTTATCCAATCGTCTGTACCAACCACTTTTATTTGAACATTTCCATAATCATAACCACCAATACTATACCAATGCCAAAATCGTAAACGTGGATTTTGTGAAGCTGATGGAACAGTAAATGAAGTAAATCGAATAAATCTGCGTATTGACATGGTTCGGAATAATTTCCCCCTAAAACAGTAGCAGCACAATTATCACCAGAATGTGCTGCATTTGGCCCACTTGTTGGAGCTCCCACTTCCCATGTTCCAGCATCAGCATACCAATTGGCAGTCCAATCCCCTTCAAAATCTTCACTCCATAAAGTGGCTTCTGTATTTGCATTTACACTTATAAGCGAGAAGATTGCAAATACAATCGTCAGGTAAACATTTTTTTTCATGATGGTTAAATTTTAGTTTATAATCGAAATTAATTTCATTTCAACTATCTGGTTTTAACAATCAATCTAACCAGGCTAAAAGCCGGATTAAAATGTCACAACTATCGGGTATAAAACAAAGTAGGTAAAAACGGGCTACATATCAGGTTTCTGGTTATTACGTACAGGGAAAGCTGCAAAGAAAGCTGTAATAATTAATGTGGCCAGGTTTTTCAATTATCTGATTTTTATCTGGTTACCAAGGTACAATAAAAAATCAGTTAAAAGCAAATTGTGAATATTACTTTTTGTCATGTGAATGTTATTTATATCCATTCTTCGCTTTAAAACTGATTATTGCTTTTTTGTTAATTGTTGATATCCGTGGCTATGCAGGCGAATTGCTGCTTTTTAAATATCCGATTATTTGTTTTATTTTCGTGCTCTTTATTTAAGGACAGAATTTTATGTGGGTTTGGCTTTCCCGGTTTATTCTACGTAATAAGATTTTATTACTCATTGCTTTAGCGGTTGTTACTGCTTTTTTCGGCTATCAGGCACGAAAGGTGGAAATGTCGTACGACTATGCATTGCTACTGCCAAAAAAAGACCCGGCTTTTCAGGAGTACCTGAATTTTACCGATAAATTTGGTGAAGAGGGAAACCTGATTATTATCGGAATTCAGGATTCCAACTTTTTTCAATACAACAGATTTAAAAAGTGGGAAGAATTGTGTAACCAACTTTCGCAGGTGGAAGGTGTGGAAGATTTGTTATCGGTTACCAACGCATATAACCTTGTAAAAAACACGCAGGAAAAAAAGTTTGAGATTAAAAAGGTTTTCCCCGATACTATTACTACGCAACGGCAACTCGACCAGGCCGTGGAGAATTTTAAAACGCTGCCGTTTTACCGAAACCTGGTTTATAATCCTAAAACCAATTCCTATATCCTTGCCATTACGGTAAACAAGGATAAAATGCATACCAAAAACCGGGAAAGGATGGTAACCAATATCCGGAAAATTGGTAAAGCTTTCGAACTGCAGGAAGGTGTAAAGCTGCATTATTCAGGTCTGCCCTATATCAGAGTAGTGAATTCAATAAAGATCAAAAAGGAAATTTACATCTTCAGCATACTGGCCCTGGCGATTTGCATTGTGGTGCTTTTTGTCTTTTTCCGTTCGTTTAAAGCCGTATTTGTTCCGGTACTTATTGTGCTTATTGGTGTAGTATGGTCGATGGGAATGCTGACATTATTTGGCTATAAGATTACCGTTTTGTCGGGAATGATTCCGCCGTTGATTATTGTAATCGGGATTCCCAACAGTATTTATATGCTCAATAAATTTCATCACGAATATGTAAGCCACGGCAATAAAATTAAAGCTTTGCAACGGGTTATCGTTAAAATCGGGAATGCCACATTTTTAACCAATTTAACCACCGCGTCGGGGTTCGCAACGTTTACAGTTGTAAAAAGCGAAATTTTAAGGCAATTTGGTATTATCGCCTCATTAAATATTCTTGGTTTGTTTGTTCTTTCGCTTTTGCTGATTCCTATCATCTTTAGCTTTATCGATCCGCCTTCTTCAAAGCATTTAAAACACCTCGACCGAAAATTTGTCAACCACCTCATCGACCGGCTTATTATTATTACCCGGAACCACCGGAAAACAGTTTACCTCGTTACCATCGGCATTCTTGCTATTGGTATTTACGGAATTACATTGATAAAAAGCTCGGGTTATATGGTTGACGATATTCCCGAAAGCGATCCGGTGTTTAAAGACCTGAAATTTTTCGAAAATGATTTTGAAGGAATTATGCCGCTCGAAATTATGATTGATACAAAGAAACCAAGTGGTGTTATGCAATTATCTACATTCCGGAAAATGGCTGAGCTGGAACAAACACTTTCGGAATATCCCGAACTTTCGGCGCCGACTTCTTTGCTCAATCTGCTTAAATTTTCGAAACAGGCATTTTATAACGGCCGCGAAGATTATTACAGTTTACCCAACAACCGCGAGAAAAATTTTATTCTTCAGTATGCGACAACCGGTGAGGAAAATTCAGGAATGCTGCACTCATTTGTCGACAGCGCACGCCAGACAACTCGAATCAGCATTCGTGTAAAAGATGTGGGCACAAAACGAATGGAAGAATTATACAGTGATTTCAGAGCCGATGTCGATTCCATTTTCAGCCCAAAAGATTATGATGTAACTGTCACCGGCTCAAGTATTATCACATTTCTGGGAACAAAATATTTGCTGAAAAACCTATTTACCAGTCTTATTTTAGCCATCATCATTATTTCCACTTTTATGGCTATAATGTTTACATCGTGGCGAATGGTAATTATGTCGTTAACTCCAAATGTTATTCCGCTGATTTTTACTGCTGCAATTATGGGATATGCAGGAATTCCAATAAAAGCGTCGACCATACTCGTATTTAGCATGGCATTTGGGATTTCGGTCGACAATACAATTCATTTTCTGGCAAAATACCGCCAGGAATTAAATGCAACCGGCTGGGATATTCCACGCTCGGTAATTATGGCCTTACGCGAAACCGGTGTAAGTATGGTTTATACTTCGATCGTCCTGTTTTTTGGATTTGGCATTTTCACGCTTTCCAGTTTTGGCGGAACACAGGCAATGGGAATTCTGGTGTCGTTGACGCTTGTGGTTGCTGTTACATCGAACCTTATTCTGCTGCCATCGTTGCTGTTTGGCCTCGACCGGATAACCACAACCCGCTCGTTTAAAGAACCGATTCTACACATTTACGACGAAGAGGAAGATAGTGAGATGGAAGATTTGAACATATCGCAACCCGATGACAAAAATGATTCAGAATAAAATGTATTCCATCAAAGAACTTCAGCAGATTTTAAATGCTGAAATTCAAAATCGGTCGGAAGAATTAAAAAACCGAAATCCTGAATTGCTTTATCTTCCGGTTGATTATGCGCTTGGAATGGGTGGAAAACGCTTACGTCCGGTGCTTTTGCTTTTAAGTTACAACCTGTTTCGCGACGATATTCAGAATGTGATTCCTGCAGCGCTTGCCATAGAGATTTTTCATAATTTCACTTTATTGCACGACGATATTATGGATAAAGCCGATGTGCGCCGGAACAGGGCAACGGTGCATAAAGTTTATGGCGACAACGGTGCTATTCTTTCAGGCGATGCTATGGCGTTCTTATCGTATCAGTTTTTGCTTGAATGCAAATCGGCGAATCTGCAGGAGGCAGCACAATTGTTTACAAAAACTGCCATCGAAGTTTGCGAAGGCCAGCAATACGATATGGAATTTGAAAACCGGACTGATGTAAGTGAACACGAATATCTTGAAATGATTCGGCTAAAAACAGCGGTTTTACTGGCTTGCAGTTTGAAATCGGGAGCTTTGCTTGCAGATTCCGGCGAAATAATTTCGGAACAATTATACGACTTTGGAATCAACCTCGGGCTTGCTTTTCAACTTCAGGATGATTTGCTCGATACCTTTGGAAACCAGGAAACATTTGGCAAACGAATTGGTGGCGACATTCTTTCCAACAAAAAAACCTATCTGTTAATTAAAGCGCTTGAAAATGCTTCCGATGGTTTAAAATCCGAACTGCTGACATGGATGAAAAAATCCGAATTTAGCAAAGACGAAAAGATAGCTGCTGTAACAACGGTTTACAATCGGTTGGGAATAAAAGAAATCGTTCAGCAAAAAGTAGATTATTATTTTGAAAAAGCTGCAGAAATTTATAAAGCTATTCCGCTGGAAGAAAAGCGGAAAAATTCTTTGCTCGCACTGAGTGACAGCATGCTGAAAAGGGTTAAATAGCATTTTATACACATGGAATTTATTGGAGCACTAAATCGAAAAAAATAAATTATCTTGTGAATGCCGATAGAAAAAAAAGGCTTTTTGGACTTGCAAACAAAAGGCTTGAATGAATTGAAAGTCGGTGTTAAATATGTCCTTAAAAAGGAAAAAATAGGTTGGACAAACGCAAAACAATGCTAAATTTGTTGCTCAATTTAAAAAAATATTAAACCGCTTTTAAAATCTAGATATTTATGGCTCAAAACATTGGTGAAATAATACAGGTTATCGGTCCGGTTGTAGATGTTAGTTTTGAACGAGAAGGTGGTGAACTTCCGGCAATTAACGAAGCCATGGGCGTTGTCAGGGAAGGAAAGGATGATTTGATAGTCGAATGTCAGCAACACATTGGTGAAAATACAATACGCTGCGTTGCCATGGATGCTACCGATGGATTACGCAGAGGTATGAAAGTTAAGACATTAGGCAGCCCGATTATTATGCCAAAAGGCGAGGCTGCTCTTGGCCGTTTGTTAAATGTGGTTGGAAATGCCATCGACGGTATGGAAAACCTGCCCAAGGATGGTTTGAACATTCACAATGAGCCGCCAAAATATGAAGATTTAACAACCGAATCCGAAGTATTATACACTGGTATCAAGGTTATCGATTTAATTGAACCTTATGCAAAAGGTGGAAAAATTGGTTTGTTTGGTGGAGCCGGAGTTGGTAAAACTGTATTGATTCAGGAATTAATCAACAATATTGCATTGGCACACAGCGGGCTTTCAGTGTTCGCAGGAGTTGGAGAACGTACACGTGAAGGAAACGACCTTTTACGCGAAATGATTGAAGCCGATATTGTAGATTACGGCGAAGAATTCAAGGAATCGATGGAAAAAGGAAGCTGGGATTTAACAAAAGTGGATCCGGCAAAACTAAAAAATTCAAAACTGGCCATGGTTTTCGGGCAGATGAACGAACCACCGGGAGCACGTGCGCGTGTAGCGCTTTCAGGATTAACAATTGCTGAAAGTTTACGCGATGGCGATGGTTCTACAGAAGGTGGCCGCGATATTCTTTTCTTTGTAGATAATATCTTCCGTTTTACTCAAGCTGGTTCCGAAGTTTCAGCTTTGTTGGGCAGGATGCCTTCAGCAGTAGGTTACCAGCCAACGCTGGCTACCGAAATGGGTGTCATGCAGGAACGTATTACTTCTACAAAACGCGGTTCCATTACGTCGGTTCAGGCGGTTTACGTACCTGCCGATGACTTAACCGACCCGGCGCCTGCAACCACATTTGCCCACCTCGATGCAACTACAGTACTTAGCCGAAAAATTTCGGAACTTGGTATTTATCCTGCTGTCGATCCATTGGATTCAACTTCAAGGATTCTTACTCCTGAAATTGTGGGCGACGAGCATTACAATTGTGCTCAGGATGTAAAAATGTTGCTGCAACGTTACACCGAACTTCAGGATATTATTGCTATTCTGGGTATGGATGAACTTTCGGAAGAAGATAAACTCGTTGTTCACCGTGCACGCCGTGTGCAGCGTTTCCTTTCGCAACCATTCTTCGTGGCTTCGCAGTTTACAGGCCTCGATGGAAAACTGGTTTCGATTGAAGATACCATTAAAGGTTTCCGTATGATTATGAATGGAGAAGTTGACCAGTATCCTGAATCTGCTTTTAACCTTGTTGGTACTATTGAAGAAGCAATTGAGAAGGGTGAAAAAATGTTGGCTGAAAACTAAATAGAAACTTTCTGTAATGCATTTGGAAATAATTACACCCGATAAAAAAGTGTTCGAAGGCGAAGTGAAACTGGTTCAGGTTCCCGGAAGCAAAGGGAAATTTGAAATCCTGAAAAACCATGCTCCAATTATTTCAACATTGGAAAAAGGAACCATAAAAGTTCAGGATATGAGTGGAAAAGAACTTTTTTTTGAAATCGACGGCGGTGTAATAGAAAATAAATCAAATAATATAATCGTTTTGATAGAGTCTGCATAATTGAAAATGAATGTTTTAAATATTCCCCGAAGGTTATTATCTTCGGGGATTTTAGTTTATAAATGAAGGTGAAAATCCTGGTAATCAGATTTAGTTCCATCGGCGATATAGTTCTTACTTCTCCTGTGGTGCGTTGCCTGAAAAATCAGGTGAAAAATGCCGAATTGCATTTTGTTACCAAGCAAAAATTTGCCGGAATTCTTACTTCGAACCCAAACATCAGTAAGGTTCATATTTTTAAGGATAATCTTACTGAAGTCATTGAAAAGCTAAAAGCCGAAAATTTTGATTATATCATCGATCTTCATCATAATTTCAGAAGCGGCAGGATTAAACGGAGCCTTAAAACCAAAACATATTCGTTGCATAAATTAAATTGGCAGAAATTTTTGTTAATCAACCTGAAGATTAACCGTTTGCCCAATTTGCATGTTGTGGATCGATACATGGAAACCGTTAAACCATTGAGTGTTAATAACGATGGAAAAGGCCTGGAATTCTTCATTCCAAATGCCGATGAATTTTCACCTGCTGATTTACCGGCGCCTTTTCAAAAAGGATTTGTTGCTTTTGTAATTGCAGGCACCTACAATACAAAAAAGCTGCCGGTAGATAAAGTAGCTCAAATTTGTCAGGCCATCGATTATCCCGTAATTCTTTTAGGTGGAAAAAAAGAATACGAGGCAGGGGAGCAGGTTTTGGCACTATCGAAGGGAAATGTGCTGAATTTTGCCGGAAAAATAAGTCTGAACCAATCGGCTTCGCTGGTAAAAAATGCCAGGCTGGTTTTAACCAACGATACAGGTTTAATGCATATCGCTTCGGCTTTTCATAAAAAAATACTTTCGTTTTGGGGAAATACGGTTCCTGATTTTGGAATGGTACCATATCAAGCCGATTTAGCGTCAAAAATTCTGGAAGTAAATGGATTAAAATGCAGGCCTTGTTCAAAGCTGGGTTACAAAAATTGCCCGAAAAATCATTTTAAATGTATGAAGGAAATGAACATTGATGAAGCGGTAAAATGGATAAATGCAAATTATTAGTTATCCAGATTTTTAAACGCTATTGATAGCTTTTCCAGTCCTTCCTGCAATACACTTTTAGGACAGCCAATATTAATTCGCATCCAGCCATCGCCGCCGGTGCCAAACCGTCCGCCATTGTTTAAGCCGACTTTTGCTTTTTCCACAATAAATTTTGAAAGCGCTTCATCATTCATCTTATAGGCAGAAAAATCGAGCCATACCAGGTAAGTTGCTTCAAGCGGCATTACTTTAACTTTCGGTAGCTTTTCATTAAAGTAGCTTTTTACCAATAAATAATTTTGCCATAAATATTTCAGTAATTGCTCCAGCCACTCATCGCCTTTAGCGTAAGCATTTTCAAGGGCGATGGATCCAAAAATGTTTCCCATTCCCAAATGGCCGACACCCAAAGTTCTTTCGTAGCGAGCGAATTTTGTTTTATCCGGAATAACTAAAAGTGAAGTCGAAAGTCCCGCAACATTAAAGGTTTTACTTGGCGCCATTAGTATTGCACAGTTTTTTGCAGCTTCATCGGAAAGCGTTGCAAAAGGAATATGTTTATTTCCATTGAAAACCAGGTCTGAATGAATTTCATCGGAAATAACCATGACTTTATTTTCAAGACAAATGTGCGAAAGTTCCGTCAGCTCTTCTTTGGTCCATACCATGCCGCCCGGATTTTGCGGGTTGCAAAGCAGCAGCAATTTTGTGTTTTCTGTTATTTTCGCTTTTAAATCATCGAAATCGAATGTATAACGGTCATTTTCAATTTTCAACGGATTTTCAATCAGTTTACGTTTTGTGCCTTTTACACAGTCGAAAAACGGAAAATAAACGGGTGGTTGCACAATTACTTCATCGCCCGGTTTTGAATAGGTTTCAATAGCAAGTGTTAATCCGGCAACAACTCCGGGGCTCGAAGAAATCCATTCTTTTTTTATGTTCCAGTTATGACGGCGTTTCATCCAGCCAATAATCGCATCGAAATAAGAATCCGGTTTAAAAGTATATCCTAAAATTTCATGATTCAGGCGTTCGCGCAAAGCTTCGATAATAAAATCAGGCGTTCTGAAATCCATATCGGCAACCCATAACGGTAACACATCATTGGTTCTGAAAGCCCAGTCACGTGCATCGTATTTTACACAGTTGGTTTCTTCCCGCGGAACGATTTCGTCAAAATTGTATTTTTTCATTGTATTTCGTGTGAAGTGCTTTGTTGTTCATTTTTAATCAAACCGAAATTTTCCGAAGATATTTCAGATGACCTTCGTTCTCAACTTTTAAAATAAAATCGAAACGATTGATGTCGAGGCAAAGTTCAAAATCCTTCTTTGGCGACCAGCTTTGTTTTTCTTCATCAAAAAACCGCGAACCTGAACCATTTCGTATGATTTCAATCATTTCAACAAAATTATTTGGCTTTCCTGAAAGTTCATTTCGAATGTATTTGGCGCAAAGTGTGTCTTCATCGGTTGGATATTCGCAGGCATAACCCATACAAACCAGCGATACTTTTTCTGGCTGTTTTTGCTGAATATATTGAACTATAGCGCCTGCATTTACAAAACTTCCGGTAATAATTTCATCGGCATTTGCTGCATTTGCAATGCCTTGTGTACCCGAACTGGTAGTGTGAACAATGGTTTTTCCTTCGATTTTATTTTTTATGAGTTGCGAAGGTGAATTTCCAAAATCGAAGCCTTTAGGTTTTTGTTCGTTTCTTTCTCCAATCAACACAAATTCAGGATTTTGTTCTTTCAATTGACAGGCAAAATCAATGTCTCCAACGGGAATTATTTTTTCTGCTCCCAAATCAAAGGCATAGCATGCGGTTGAAAATGCTCTGAAAACATCGATGATAACTGTTAAGCCTTCGGCTTTTTTCGCGCCTTCAAGAAGTTGTAATATTTCAATTCTCATTTTTAGCATTTTTGCTTTTCACTGGAATGCGGTATCCAATACCCAATTCCAGCAAATCGGCCCGAAATAAAGGAATTGCCCTTAATAATACAACACCGATAACATTTTTATAATAGAATTTTAATCCTACTTTATAATAGCGTTGCCGCGCATAGAATTCGTTAGAAGTGAAATTATATCCGTAGGAAGTAAATAATCCGGTATGTTTAAATACAAACTCGTTATGCAGGCTAATTCCCGATCTGAAATTCAACGAAGGTTCGCCCTGGTAGTTGTAATACGTAAGATACGCATAATCTTCCAGCGATGGATCATAGACGAAATCGAGTCCCACACCCATTTTATTAATTACGGTCGTGCGGTAAGTGTAATTGAGAGAAGCATTAACGGGGACATAGCTTTTTCCCGGTAATCCACTTACTTCTTTTACACCAGTAGCGCCGTAAATCCAGAATTCGTGTCTTGGTTCCCGGTTTCTTTCGGCTTTCGGAATTTTTTTATGTACCGCTTGATCTTCAAGTTCATAACCAATAGTAATATTGTTGTTTTTAACATTAATTCCAAGATTCGGCGCCTTAATAAGGCCATTCGAAAAGTGGTTTAATCCTCTCGAGTATTCCAGATAAACCGGATGAAACCTTACTTTTACGTAGTAACGCAAGTCGGCTGTAATATTTAAATGCGTACTAATTGCCAGGTTGGTGGGATTTTCGGTTTCGTCGTATATTTTCGAAATATAACCGAGCCCGGTAAATGCAAGAAATCCCAAATCGAAATATTTCCTTCGCGGAAGTACCGACATCTGAAAAATGGATGCCAGGGAATATGAATTACCTACAACTTCCGGATTTCCATAGGATTTATAGTTAAAACTTATTCCGAAATTGGGATGATTGTAATAATTACGCCACTCTTCACCCCAGTCATTCGGGAAATAATAATCGATTGTAAAGCCTCGTACAGGATCCTTTACCAACGGTTTAATATCTGTATTATGTGGATAAATCTCGCCAAAATTATATGCAAGCCCTATACTTTGCTGAGCAGCCGGTTTGTTTGGAAACATCAGATTTAGTAACAGAACCGGCAGAATGGCATAAAACGTTAATCTGGTTTTTTGCATGGGAGATAAAAATATAAAAAATAGAAATCGGTAATGAAGTAAGATTAAATAATCTGACATTAATTTTAGAAAAGGTCTTACAAATAAGTGTCAATGAACCACTTTTAAAACTGGCATAATAATTGATTAGTGTCAAATTAAATTTTGTAATCGCCAATGTAACAGATTTTTAAACTACTTCAGTTATTATAATTTCATTCTTAATATTGCATTTACATTAATTTGATGAAGTCTTAATGTATGTTTTACAGCATTATGTTGCAAAACATATTATGTTTGTACTGTCATTTTAAATTTAAAAATGAATGCTATGAAAACACTTAAAATTTTGACAACTATGTCGGCAGTAGCGATTGCAGCAATTGCAACTGCAGTTGAGAAACCACAAATGAATGTAACTCCGCTTTCGCCCGACAGGGCAGTAGTGTCGATTACAAATGCGAACCAAGCTTATTTTGAAGTGAGTATTGAAACCCGCAAGGGAGATTTGGTATATTACAAAAAATCAAGCAACCCTCTTACCGATTATCAGAAAACATTCGATTTTAAGAATCTGGAAAACGGTGATTATGTAATTAGCCTCAAAGTAAATGACACAGAGCTATCAAAAAGCCTGCGTGTAGACAGTAAACAATTATCGGTTGGCGAATCGATTTTGAAATTTGATCCTTATTTCTCGTTTAGCGATGATATTCTGAAATTCTCGCTGTTAAACGTGGATCAGGAAAATTTCAGATTTACCATTTATAACAATGGAGACCTGGTTTATCAAAAAAAACTGGGAAGCGATTATTCACTTCAAAAAGGATTTGATCTTGCAAAACTCGAAAAAGGCGAGTATAAAGTAGTTTTATCGAGCCTGAATAACGAGTATTCTTATAGTTTAGTTAAATAGTTAATAAGGGTAGTTACAAAAAAGCTCTGCGTTGGCAGGGCTTTTTCTTTTTCATCCGGTTTTTAAGTTGTGTTTACCGTCCGGAAATAACTGTTCATACCCGGAATTCTGTCATTCGTCAACAAAACAGATTTTTGCTGTAACCACATCTGAAAAACGGCGTCTCATTGTTATAAACAATTAAAGAAAACAGTTATGAAAACAAAGTACCGGGTTTTAACAGCCCTTGCATTATTTATTTCCACAGTTGGTTTTGCTATTGAAAAGCCAAAAATGGACATAGTTACCACTGAAAATGAAAATACACTGGTAACATTCGAATCAGCAACTGCTTATCCGCTCGAAATTACCATTTGCAATAACTGGGGAGATGTAGTTTACTATTGGAAAGGCGAATCGCTTCAAAATAAACTGAATCAGTCGCTCAATCTGAAGAAGCTTGGAAGAGGAAACTATGATGTTTGCCTGAACTATGGCGGACAAAGTTTAAACCGTAATTTGACTATAACCAGGAAGGATGTAAAAGTAGGCCCGGTTATGGAGCTCTACGAACCGTTTTTCAGTTACGAAAATAACCGTTTGAACCTCTCGTTTTTAAATATTGCTCAAAAAAATGTTTATCTGAATGTTTATCAGGGCGATGATTATATTACCGGAGTTAACCTGGGCAACAGTATGGATATTCAAAAAAGCATCGATTTATCGAATTTGAATAGAGGCGAATACGAAGTTGTTGTATCTGAGCAATTTAAAGATCATCGTTTCCTGGTGAATAAATAATCTCTAATTTAATTTAATGGCAAAAGGCTTCTGCAATGGAAGCCTTTTTTAGTTTCCGAAAAAAGTATAATTGATAGATTTTGTCCGTTTTTATTTGTCATATTCCAAAATATTTCTTTTAAATAGTTTATTGTTTTAAACTATTTATTAACTCAAAAGTCCAATTCAGTGTTTATAAATTTCAATAATTTGAATTGTGCAAATTAAAATCGAAAATTTAAATAAGGTATATAAGGGCGGAAGTTACGCACTCAACAGCCTGAATCTGGAAATTCCTAACGGGATGTTTGGCTTGCTTGGCCCCAATGGCGCCGGAAAATCGACACTTATGCGTATTCTGGTAACATTAATGAAACCAACAAGCGGAAAGGTTACAGTGAATGATCTGGATTTGGCGAAGAACAGGCGTGAAATTCGTTCAATGCTGGGATATTTGCCGCAGGATTTCAGTTTTTTTTCAAAGCTGAAAACGTATGAATTTTTAGATTACGCTGCACGACTGGCAGGAATGAAGAACTCGACAGCACGTCGTACCGCAGTGGAACAAATGCTGGAAGAAGTCGGCCTTTTTGAAGCACGCGACCGGAATGCCAATAAACTTTCGGGCGGTATGAAACGAAGGCTCGGAATTGCACAGGCTCTAATTAATAATCCTAAAATCATAATCGTCGATGAGCCCACAACAGGCCTCGATCCTGAAGAACGCATCCGGTTCAGAAACCTGCTTTCGACTTTAAGCACCCGCGATGTAATTATTATACTATCGACACATATTGTCGGCGACATATCAAGTACTTGTCATAACATGGCATTGCTCAATAAAGGGAAACTTGCATTTGCCGGTTCACCCGAACAACTGGTTAAAGAAGCTGAAGGAAACGTTTGGCTGATAAAAGCTACAGAAAAAGAATACCTCGAGATAAACGAAAAATTTCCCGTTATTTCCACTATTCCTATCGATGGCGGATGGGAGGTACAGGTGGTTTCACCTGAAATTAACGGATATTACGGACAACAGATAGCGCCAAACCTGGAACATGCATACGTGCATTTTATGGAGAATAAATTAAATCAATGGACTAGTATTTAACTGAAATAAGATTTGAAATGATATCGATTCACAATATATTATCCATTTCCAAGTACGAGCGTAAAACGCTGCTTCGTAGCTGGTTTTTCAGAATATTTAGCATTTTGTCGCTATTGGTTTTGTTTGGAATGAACTTCGGTATGGTTATCGAAGGTGGTGGCAGCGACGGTTGGGCAATTCGGAGTATTCCCAGCGCAATACCGTATTTTAACCTGTTAATTTTAAACGTTGCTCAGGCAATTATTGCCGTATTTCTCGCTTCCGATTTTTTAAAACGCGATAAAAAACTCGATACTACCGAGGTAATTTACATGCGTTCCATGACCAATGGCGAATACGTAATCGGAAAAACATGGGGAAACCTGCAGGTTTTTATGGTACTGAATATTGCGGTTGTATTAATGGCATTAATTTTTAACATGCTGGCCAAAGGAACCGGAATCAGTTGGGAATCTTATGCATTTTACCTGATTGCAATCAGCATTCCAACTTTAATATTTATTATGGGCCTTGCGTTTCTGCTGATGAGCGTAATCAGAAACCAGGCAATAACCTTTGTGCTTATTCTGGGTTATATTGGAATTACCTTATTTTTATTACAAGCCAAATTCTACTACATATTCGATTATATGGCATTTAATATTCCTATGTTAAATTCCGATATCGTAGGATTTGGAAATATCGATGCCATTCTTATACACCGTGGAATCTATCTTTCGCTTGGAATTGGTTTTATTTTTCTCACTATATTTCTTTTAAAAAGATTGCCTCAATCGGAATCTATGACCTACTTTTCGCTCTTGTTCAGCATTATTTTTATTGCAGCAGGCGCCTATTTAGCCTACGATCATGTTCATTCATTTAAACAAAGTGCACAATTAAGAGCCGAAGCCGTAGAGTTGAATAACAAATATGTAAAAGAGCCTGTTCCCGGAACAATAGCACAAAACATTTCGGTGGTTCAACATCCGGAAACCATTGATGTAACTTCGGAAGTTACCCTGCTAAACGATACAAAGCAAACGCTTAACAAATTAATATTCAGTTTAAACGGCGGCCTTAAAATTAACAGCCTGAAACTTAATGGTAGCGAAACACCGTTTACACGTGAAAAACACCTGGTTATTGTTTCCGATAACATTAACATGAAACCTGGTGAGCAGGCAAAAGTTGAATTTACATACAATGGGAAAATAGATGAATCGCTTTGCTATCTCGATATCGACGAGAAAACCTTTCAGGAAAAATATGGCCGGTTTGTTATCAATGTCGATAAACGATATGCATTTATTACACCCAATTACCTTTTATTAACACCCGAGGCTAACTGGTATCCAAAGGCAGGTGTAACCTACAGTTCCGAAAGTGTGAGCTGGTATCAGCCTCAGTTTATTAATTTTAATCTTGAAGTTAAAACAAGGCCTGGCCTTACGGCAGTTTCACAGGGAAAAGCAAACGAAATATCGGAAGGACAGTTTAAGTTTGAAAACGATCATCCGTTAACCCAGTTAACACTTGCAATCGGGAAATATGAACAAAAAACGATAGAAGGGAAAAACGTTAAATTTGGAATATGGTATCTCGAAGGTCATGATTTCTTTACCAATTCCTTTACCGAGATAAACGACACTATTCCAAGTATTATCGATGAACGTTTTGAAGATTTTGAAAGAACATATAATTTAAACTATGCTTTCAGTCGTCTTTCCCTGGTTGAAGTTCCGGCCCAGTTTAAAACCTATAAACGCAACTGGAAATCGTCACAGGAATACGTTCAGCCTGAACAGGTTCTGATTCCTGAAAAAGGATTTATGATTCGCGAAGTCGATTTTGAAAATCAAAAGAAAAATATGCAGCGCTGGCGTCGTGGAGACAATAATATGACTCCTTTCGATATGGAGTTAAGAGTATTTGAAGATTTCCTGAGATCGTTTACCAACGAGCAGGAGCGTAATTACAATGAAGGTCCGATGAACGCAACGGCAACATCAAATCCTTATTTCATTTTTCCGATGTTGTATAATTTTCAGAATAATATACAATCGGATAAATGGCCGATTACCAACCGGATTTTTGAAGCTTATCTGAAGAACCAGGTTACCGATATGCGCTCCGTTTTTATGAACAACATGCAGGGACAAAGTCTGGATGAAAGAGCAAATATTGCTTTGCAAGACAGTACTTTTCAGGAAATTCTCGCAGATCCGAATCAAAAAACCATTATCGATAATGTTATCAAACTAAAAGGCGATGTGTTATTCTCGATGATAGAATGGAAAGCCGGACAGGAAGAATTCATGGACTTTTTACGTAAAACGCTCACAGAGTACATGTTCAAAAATATCACATTCGAAGAATTTGACCATAAGATAAAAGAACAATTCGGAATTGAGCTAACTCCGATGATGGATGACTGGTTTAGGGCCAAAACCTTACCTGGCTACCTGATTTCGCCGGTTAAAGCAGTTAAAGTAAAATCGGGCAATAAAATGAGCACGATGATAAAACTGAAGATGACCAATTTCTCGGAAACCGATGGTTTGGTTAAATTAACCTTCAGACTGGGTGGATTTGGCGGTCGTGGCGGTCCCGGTGGCGGCGATGATATGATAAATAAACTGGTTTATCTGGAACCTCATCAGACAAAAGACTTGAGCTATCTTTTGGATGCCGATCCAAGAATGATAATTATAAACACAATGACATCGAAAAATATTCCACAAACCATGATGGAATTTTTCAGGGATATTGAAGAAGATCCAAAAGCAATACCTGTTGAAAATGAAAAAGTTACAGAAGATCCGGTACAGATGACACTTCCAAACGAAATTATTGTGGATAATGAAGATCCTGAATTCACAGTTACAAAATCTGAAAATGAGAGCTTACTCGAAAAATGGATTTTAAAAGACAAGGAAAATACAAGTAAATATTCAGGCGTAAATTACTGGAGGCCGCCAACCAGTTGGACTGCAATAACAAATACCGATTTTTACGGAAAATATGTACGATCGGCCTATTATATTAAAGGTGGCGAAGGAGATTTGAAGGCGGAATGGCATGTTCCGATTAAAAAAGCGGGATATTACGATGTGTATTTTCACTATTATAAATCGCGTAGATTTGGCAGAGGCAGAGATGAAGATAGGGGAGAATATCATTTTACCATTCATGGAAATGACGGTGCAGAAGAATCGGCGCTTGATAGCCAGAATGCAGATGAAGGCTGGAATAACCTGGGTTCCTATTATTTCACTTCCGACACTGCATTAATCGAGCTCTCCAATAAATCGCAATTAAAGCTGATTTTTGCCGATGCAGTTAAATTAGTTGAATTATAAAAAAACTTAACAATAATTAATCTCAAAAAAATTAAACAAATGCAGAAAATTGTATTGCTGGGAATACTCATCTTTTTCGGATTAACAAGGCTGAATGCTCAGGAAGCCTTAACACTCGAACGAGCTTTGGAAATTTCAGAAACAGGAAGCCCCGACCTGCAACAGTCGTTGCTAAACCTCGAGCGGTTTAAGAAAAACCTCGATGCGCAAAGAGCAGCGCTAAAATCACAGTTCTCGCTTAGTGTTTCTCCCGCCAGTTACAGTAATCAGCGACGGTTTGATTCATACCGTTCCGATTGGTACACGAATAAAACTTATTCATCCAGCGGAAGATTTTTGATTTCGCAGCCCATTTTGCCAACCGATGGAACAATTGCTTTATCCAACGAATTTGGCTGGCAGTACAGTTCATCCGATGCTGTAAACGCGGTAAATCCTGAAAGCCGAAGATTTTATAACAATCTTTATCTTACACTCAATCAGCCGTTGTTCACCTACAACCGGTTAAAAATGGAACTACAACAACTCGAGTTGAGTTACGAAAATGCCAACATCGGTTATGCTATGCAACGTTTAAATCTCGAACGAAATGTAACACAGTTCTTTTACGAAGTATTCATGGCGCAGCGAAATCTTACCATTGCAAAAGAAGAATTGGAAAACACCCAGAAAAGTTACGACATCATCAAAAATAAAGTCGATGCAGGTTTAGCTGCAAAAGAAGAACTCTATCAGGCTGAATTGAACCTGGCGACATCGAAATCATCGTTGCAAAACAATGAGGTAAATTTCGAAAATGCAAAAGATCAATTGAAGCTTTATCTTGGAATGGATTTATTCCAGGACATCCTGGTTCTTGCCGACTATTCTGTCAATCCGGTAAAAGTCGATCTTGATTTGGCTATCGAAAATGGCCTGAATTCAAGAATGGAACTTCGTCAGCGCGAAATCGATATTGAAAATGGCCAGTTTGATTTAATTCAGACAAAAGCGTTAAACGAATTCAGGGGCGATGTGAATCTTCGTTTAGGTATTACAGGTGATAATGAAAACCTGAGAAATATTTTTGATTCGCCAACAAGCAGTCCATCGGTACAGATTACATTCGACATTCCATTATTCGACTGGGGTGCAAAAAAGGCAAGAATTGCAGCACAGGAAGCAGCAATTAAATCGCAGGAATTAAGTTATTCCGAAGAAAAGAAACAGATTGTTATTGGTATCAGGCAGGTTTACCGTAACTTACAAAACCAGGTAAACCAAATCGATATTGCAAAACAGAATGAAACGAATGCACAATTAACATACGAAATAAACCTTGAACGTTACGAAAACGGCGATTTAACAGGTATGGATTTAAATCTCTACCAGTCGCAGCTTTCACAATCAAAATTAAATCTTGCCCAGGCTTTAATTAATTATAAAATCGAATTGCTGAATATGAAAATTCAAACCCTTTACGATTTTGAAAGAAATGAAGCAATTTTACCTTCCGAACTGTATTTGAAAGAAAATAATAACTAAGAAAATAAATAGAAGATGAAGAAATTTAGAATGCTTCTGCTACTTGCAGGAATTATCGCGGTAACAGTTTCATGTAATAATCAACCTCAATCGGAATCGACAGAACTGGCAGTTCCGGTATCTGTTGAAAATGTTAAGCTCCAAAGCATTAGCCAGTATATTAATACTACCGGAACCGCAAAAGCTATTTACGAAACCACGCTTAATTCAGAAATTGCAGGTGAATACCATTTAATGAAAAATCCTGCCACCGGTTCTTTGTTTAAATTAGGCGACAAAGTGAAGGAAGGCCAGGTAATTATTAAGTTCGAAGATGCCGAATATGTAAACGGAATTGCGCTGGAATCGAAAAAATTAAACCTCGATATTGCAGCGCAGGAATACGAAAAACAAAAGTCGTTATACGATAAAGGCGGTGTTACACTTCGCGAACTTCGTAATTCGGAAGTTTCAAAAACCAATGCACAGTACGATTCTGAAAGAGCTGGTATTCAAATGGCTAAAATGGAAATAAAGGCCCCGTTTTCAGGAGTTATTGTTGAACTTCCTTATTACACACAGGGAACACGCGTTACAGCCGGTCAGGAAATGGTAAGTTTAATGGCATACGACAAAATGTATATGGATATTAATCTTCCTGAAAAAAATATCTCTGAAGTGAAGCTTGGACAAAACGTATTAATTACCAACTATACAATAACTGAAGATACTTTAACCGGCGTGGTTAGTGAACTGTCGCCAATGATTAGTACCGAAACAAGAACTTTCAGCGGTAAGCTTTTAATAAACAACCCGAATTTAAAATTGCGTCCGGGAATGTTTGTAAAAGCCGATATTGTTACAGCTCAGAAAGACAGCGCCATTGTTATACCTAAAAATATTATCCTGAGTGGTAACCGTGGTAAATATGTTTTTGTAGTTGGCCGCAACAGTTCAGCCGACGACCGCAGGATTTCCACCGGATTGGAAAACCAGGATTATGTTGAAATAACCGATGGTTTAAACAGAAATGATCGTCTGATAATTAAAGGATTTGAAACATTAAGAGACAATGCAAAAGTAAAAGTGATTCTCTAAATATTACCGGTAATTTCAAAACAAGAAAAGAACTAACATGAAGAAATTAACTCAATTTTCTGTCGATTACCCGGTAACAATCCTGATGATTATTCTTGGAGTTGTACTTCTCGGATACATTTCGTACGACAAACTGGGTGTCGACTTATTTCCCGATTTAAATTCGCCGCGAATTTTTGTGGAGATTAAATCGGGCGAGCGACCACCCGAAGAAATGGAAAAGCAATTCGTGGAAAACATCGAGGCTATGGCTATTCGTCAATCCGATGTTATTCAGGTTACTTCAGTTTCTAAAGTCGGTTCGGCGCAAATCACCGTCGAATATATCTGGAACAAAGACATGGATGAGGCGTTTCTCGATTTGCAAAAGGCGCTGAACACGCTAACACAAAACTCCGAAATAGATGAACTGAAAATTACACAGCACGATCCAAATACGTCGCCGGTAATGGTTCTCGGTTTAACACATTCCGAAATTGGCGATATGAACGAAATCCGGAAAGTGGCTGAAAATTATATCCGTAACGAACTGGTGCGTTTGGAAGGCGTCGCCGAAGTCGAACTTTCAGGCCAGGAAGAGAGCGAAGTAATTATAAATACGGATGCTTACCGTCTGGAAGCGCAGAATCTTACCATGGATGAAATCAGCAGCCGCATTCAAAATTTTAATCGAAATGTATCCGGCGGACAGATTAGTGAAATGGGCACGCAATACATCGTAAAAGGTGTAAGTATGCTGAGTACCACCGAAGATTTTGAAAATCTGATTGTAGGTTACAGGGCAACACGCACACAGTCCGAAACAGGTCCACGGGTCGAAATGGCGCCGGTTCATTTAAAAGATGTTGCCTCCGTATCGTATGGAAATAAAGAACCTGACAACATTGTGCATATAAATGGCGAACGTTGTGTTGGCTTATCCATTTTCAAGGAAACAAAATACAATACGGTAAAGGCAGTGGAACAAATCGAAGAAGCCATGGTGCAAATCGAAAATGCTTTGCCGGGATATAAACTTACTAAAGTTACCAACCAGGGTAAATTTATTAGCAGCGCCATCGGCGAGGTGGAAGAAACTGCATTAATCGGAATTCTTTTAGCTGTTATTGTTATTTTCCTGTTTTTACGTCGTTTCGGAACTACATTAATCGTGAGTATTGCAATACCAATATCAATAATTGCAACTTTCAATCTGATGTATTTCAATCATTTAACCATCAACATAATGACATTGGGAGGACTTGCGCTTGGCGCGGGTATGCTTGTCGACAATGCCATTGTGGTTATGGAAAACATTTTCCGAAACCACGAAAACGGAATGAGTGTTAAAGATGCGGCAATTAACGGAACCGCGGAAGTTGGCGGCGCTATTACCGCTTCAACATTAACCACAATTGTGGTATTTCTGCCCATTGTGTATTTACATGGAGCTTCAGGCGAATTATTTAAAGATCAGGCATGGACAGTTGCCTTTTCGTTAATTTCATCATTATTCGTTGCTATCTTTCTTATTCCGATGATGTATCACCGTTATTACAGAAAAAGGAAAGCGCCGGTAAAACACAAGTCTGTTAGCGTTGGTGGTTATGGCCGTTTCCTTGAAAAATTATTGGGTGTAAGATGGCTGGTAGTGATTGTTGCCACAGTTTTAATTGGCGCAGCATTTTTGCTTGTTCCATTTATCGGAACCGAATTTATGCCAAAAACCGAAACACGTGAATTTAAAGTTGACCTGAAACTGCAGGAAGGTACAGAACTGCGACGAACCGAAGCGATGGTGAAGAACATTGAAGCTATTCTTACCGATTATTTAGGAGATAATCTTGAAACTTTGTATTCTCAGTCCGGTCCTTCAACCAGCATCTCTGTCGATGAAAATTCAGTTTTTGAAGGTGAAAATACGGCTGAAATACTCATTATTCTAAAAGAAGGATCAACAATTTCTACCGAATCGGTTATCGGCTCGATTGACCGGTTAACTGAAAATATTCCGGGTTTGGAAGTCAGTTTCTCGCAGGAACAAACTGCACTAAAATCAATTCTCGGAACCGACGAAGCTCCTGTTGTGGTTGAAGTTCGCGGAGAAGAACTAAACGAAATTGAATCGATTGTTACACAGGTAAAAGAAAGAATGACCGGAATCGACGGTTTGTTTAATGTGCAGACTTCTATTGAAGACGGCGCTCCGGAGGTGGAAATTAAAGTGGACCGTATGCGTGCCGGAATGTACAATATCGACATCAACACTGTAGTTACACAATTGCAAAACCAATTGGAAGGAATGACCGCAGGACAGCTTGAAAAAGAAGGCGAAATGCGCGATATAACAATTAAAGTTCCGGAGAAAGGCCTGAATGAAATCAACGAATTAACTATTACTTCCGGTACACAGGTATTTCGTTTAAGCGAAATTGCCGATATTACCTATGGCGTTTCTCCAAAAGAAATTTTCA
Organism: uncultured Prolixibacteraceae bacterium; assembly: GCA_963821855.1. Classification (GTDB taxonomy): domain Bacteria; phylum Bacteroidota; class Bacteroidia; order Bacteroidales; family Prolixibacteraceae; genus Draconibacterium. Next base: position 254,712 of record CAWGFJ010000009.1, read on the forward strand.
GGCGTAACCAAAACAGAATTGGTAAAGTTACAGCTCAAATGGATAAAGGCATCGCACTCGACCACATTGCAACGCAAATTCGTGAAATAACCGAGAATATTGAATTACCACCTAATTACCGGATTATGGTAACAGGTGAAGAAGAAAAAAGACAGGATTCGGTGAGTAACCTTGGTTTTGCTTTGTTGCTTTCCATTGTTTTGGTTTATATGGTAATGGCATCACAGTTCGAATCGCTGATTCATCCGTTTACCATTTTACTTACCATACCATTGGCCGTTGTTGGTACGATATTGACTTTTTTCGTGCTTGGAAAAACGTTGAACATTATGGCAATTATCGGGATAATTATGCTGGTTGGTATCGCGGTAAACGACTCCATTATTCTGGTCGACCGGATATCCCAGTTGCGAAAAGAAGGCATGGATCGGACAAATGCAATTATTCACGCCGGACAACAACGTATCAGGCCGATTATAATGACAAGCCTGACAACCGTGCTGGCATTATTGCCGTTAACGGTGGGTTTTGGCGAAAGTGCATCTTTGCGTTCGCCAATGGCTCTGGCAGTTATCGGCGGATTGATAACATCGACTTTGCTGACACTGGTTGTAATTCCCTGTGTGTACGATATACTCGACAGGATTAGGCGAGATTCTTCTGCTAAGAGTGAAGAAGCAATAGCAAATTAACGAGCGTTCGACAAAATGACTAAGTTGATATTAATTCAAAAGAAGGGAATTTCAAAAGGTTTTGCCGTGTTGGTATAGCCTGCTAAACAAACAAAATAGACGAATGAAATTCATCATAAACAGAAAAATATTCATCAGCATGCTCTTCCTGGGACTCACCGTTTTAGGTTATGTCTCTTACAGAATGTTACCGGTGGAATTAATGCCAAACGCCGAATTGCCCATGCTGTTTGTTCAGGTTCAGTCGAGGATTGAAGTGGACCCGAAATACATGGAAAACCAGGCCGTAATTCCTATTGAAGGGGCCATTGGAACCATGGAGGGAATCGAGAGTATTGAATCGTATCTGAATAACCGTTCCGCATCTATTCAGGTAAATTTTAAACAGAATGTAAATTTTAAATACACATTTCTTAAACTTCAGGAAAAAATTGATCAGATAGCCGACGGCCTCGATGAGAACTTTATTGTAATGGTTAACCGGGTCGATATTCAGCAGCTTACCAACCAGTTTATGGAACTGCAGATTAGAGGAAGCGGTGGTACCGATCGGTTAAGGAACATTGTCGATCAGGAAGTTCTGGAAGACATCGAAAATATCGACGGAATTGCTTCGGCAACGGTTTACGGCGGCAAAGAGCGTTCCATAGAAATTACCTACGATTTGGGCGCTTGCGAAGCTTATGGTATTACGCCTTCAACCATTCGGAATGCAGTGACGCAAAACACAAGAAACAGAACATTTACGGGTTATCTGCACGATTCACAAAAAGAATATTTTGTACATGTAACCGCAGAATACGACAATGTTTCGGATATTGAAAACATTGTGGTTGCTGAAGGGCCAATTTACCTGAAAGATGTTGCAGACGTATATTTTGGTGTAAAGGACGAAGAAACCATCAGCCGTATAAACGGGCTTGATGCGGTTTCGATGTTGCTTGTCAGCGATTCGCAGGCCAACTTAATTGATTTGTCGCACCGTGTGGAGAAACGAATAGCTGCATTAAACGAAAAGCTGGCGATAAACGATGTCGAAATTGTGATTCAAACCAACCTGGCCGAAACAATGGAAAAAAACATCGACCAGATAATGAACCTTGCATTAGTCGGTGGTTTGCTCGCCATTTTTGTTTTGTGGATGTTCCTGAAAAATATTCGTATTGTTTCATTCATTGCACTTGCCATTCCCATTTCGGTATTCACTGCATTTAACCTTTTCTATGCGTTTAATATTTCGTTGAACAGTTTAACATTGGTAGGTTTGGTATTGGCCATAGGTATGCTGCTGGATAACAGTGTTGTGGTGCTCGAGAACATTTACCGGCTTTCGGGAAAACATTACGATCCTGACCGTGCAGTAGTGCAGGGAACCACGGAAGTATGGCGTTCAATTGTAGCCGCAACACTTACAACAGTAACCGTTTTCCTTCCGTTTGTATTTTCTTCCGATTATATGGTGAAATTACTGGGTAACCACATTGGTATTTCAATTATTTCCACACTTATTGTTTCGCTGTTTGTTGCGCTGTTGCTGATACCAATTGGCGCTCATATGCTCTTAAAGGGAAAAAAATCGCACAATATATTTTACGAAAAAGTTACTACAAATAACCGTATAATTCAGATTTATGTGCTGCTGCTAAAAGCAAGTATGCGCAAACCTGCAGGCACGGTACTCGGTGCAATTGTACTTTTCTTTGTTACGGTTTTTATTGTTCTTGCCGTAAGTGTAAGTAATCTACAGGAAGTGGAAGAAGACCAGTTCTCCATTTACGTTACTATGCCAACAGGTTCCACGTTGGACGCTACCGACCAGGTAGTTGCTGAGGTTGAATCGCGACTGGAAGATGTGGCCGAAAAGAAAGACCTGATTTCAAAAATTCAACAGGAAGAAGCAATACTTACATTTATTTGCAAGGAAGATTATAAAGATATCGACGACCGCACCATTGGCGAAATTAAATCCGATGTGGAAGGACGCGTTAAAAACATTTCAAATGCCGAAATCAGTTTAACGGCTCCTACATCGAGTGCAAGCTTCCGTGGCGGCGGTGGCGGCGGTGGCGGACGAAGCGGCACACAGGGCTTCAGCGCATTTATGGGAATAGGCACCAACCAGGAAAGAGTGCTAATAAAAGGCGACGATTTCGGTTTAATGAAAGGTGTGGCTGAAGATTTACAATACTACATCGAGGATTTGGAATCCATCAGGAATGTAAATATCAGCGTTTCCAGAAACCGGCCAGAAATTCATTTGTTTTTTAATCAACTGTTATTAACCGAATATAATATCTCATTGAATAACATTGCTTCCGAGTTGGGTGCATTTTCAAGACAGTTTACTTCAGGTGTTAATTTCAAACAGGGTACGGAAGAATACGAAATCATAATAAAACAAAAACTTCCGGAAGATGAAACGGAAGAGGAAAATGATGAAAAAGGCATTGAAGATCTTCGTCGGTTGCAAATTAGCAACAACCAGGGAGCCACTTACGATTTACAGGATGTTGCCGATTTGGTTTATGCCGATGGTATGGCAAGCATCACCCGCGTGAATCAGGTAAAACAAATTGAAGTTGACTATCGCTTTGTTGCTGAAGCCGAACAATCGAAAGATTTGCTTGAGGCATACAGAATGGAAATCGATGATATTGTCAGCAATTATAAATTACCTCCCGGCGTGGCAGTTGAAGTTATTCACGAAGAGGATCAGTATTCTGAATTTTATTTCCTGATTGCGGCAGCATTTATCCTAATCCTGATGATTTTGGCATCGGTATTTGAATCGGTGGTAACACCATTTGTGCTGATGTTTTCTGTGCCCTTAGCTGCAATAGGCTCATTCCTTGCGTTAATATTTACCGGAAACAGCTTGTTTAACGCCAATACCCTTATGGGGTTCCTGATTTTGCTTGGTGTTGTGGTTAATAACGGAATTATTTTAATCGATTACACCAACATCCTGCGAAAAGATGGACATCGCAAATCCCGCGCTTTAATTACGGCCGGGTTATCGCGTGTGCGACCGATTTTAATTACCGCAATAACCACTATTGTTGCTTTATTCCCGCTGGCAATGGGTCAGGCAGAATATGTGGGTGCAATTGGCGCTCCATTTGCAATTACCGTTATCGGCGGATTATCGTTGAGTACGGTGCTTACCCTGGTATTTATTCCAACGCTATATGCCGGTATGGAAAATGCACTTAACTGGATTAAATCGCTGAACTGGACGCTAAAAGCAGGAATGCTTACCGTATTCGTGGTTGGCGCATTTTATATTTATTTTGAAGTAGGTACATTCATCTGGCAGTTGCTCGATTTTATGCTTTTAATTGTTCTCGTTCCGGGTGTGGTTGCATTTGCAATGACAAGTTTACGCAATGCAAGCACCAAGCTTATTGAAGATAATGACCCGATAAGAATACAGGTTCGAAAACTGGTGAAAGTTTACGACCGCGACAATCGTTTTGTCCGGGAGTGGAAATCGGGTTTAAGAATAAGGGAACGCGCGGGATTAACAAAGGATTACAAACATTTACGCGATTTTAACGATTTGGTATGGCAGTTACCATTGTTTGGTTTCCTGGTATATTTCACATTTATTTATATGGAAAGCAGCTTATGGATGTGGATTTTGGCCAATCTTGTTTTCTTCTATCAGTTTATTTTATATGTGCCTGTAAACCAGGTGCTGATTAACAAACATGAAGCTACCGGTAAAAAAACCTACCTAAAAATTAACCGGATAATAAAAAATATTCTCTACTGGGGCACTCCGTTAATTTTCCTCTATATTTTCTACAAAAAGTGGGACAATATTGGAATGGTATTATTTATAGGCATCATTTCATTTATCCTTTTAATTATATATAGCTCGGGAGATTATATTCAGCAAAAGAAGTTAAATATCGCCCGTATCCAGGGAAGGCTTTCAGGAATGAGAAGAGGCTATTTCAATATGGTTCGCCAGATTCCGATTATCGGGAAACGTAAAAATCCTTTCCGTGCATTGAATGGCGTTTCACTTGAAATAAAAACAGGTATGTTTGGTTTACTCGGGCCGAACGGTGCAGGGAAATCAACTATGATGCGAATTATTTGCGGAATACTGGAACAGAGCTATGGTAAAATTTGGATCAATGGCTTCGACACGCAGAAATACCGCGAAGAATTGCAGGGATTAATCGGTTATCTGCCCCAGGCATTTGGTACTTATGAAAATATGTCGGCGTGGGAATTCCTCGATTATCAGGCAATTCTGAAAGGAGTTAAAGATGCCAATACACGTGCTGAACGATTGGAATATGTACTGAAAAATGTGCACATGTACGAACGCCGGAACGATAAAATCGGTTCATTTTCAGGAGGTATGAAACAACGAATCGGTATTGCACAAATATTGTTGAATCTACCGCGAATTCTGGTTGTGGATGAGCCAACCGCGGGACTTGATCCAAGGGAAAGAATCCGTTTCCGAAACTTACTGGTTGAATTAAGCCGCGAACGTATTGTTATTTTTTCCACACATATTATTGAAGATATTTCGAGTTCGTGTAACCAGGTGGCTGTAATTAACCGTGGCGACCTTAAATACTTCGGAACGCCAAACGATATGGTTCATATGGGTACCGGTTTTGTATGGCAATACACGGTTCCGGCAAATGAATTTGATAAGATTGCCGACAAAAAACTAATTGTTCACCACATGCGCGACGGCGAAAATATTCGTTTAAGAGTTCTTTCAAAAGAACAACCGCATCCCGATGCAGTTAATGTTTCGCCACATCTCGAAGATGCTTATTTGTGCTTGTTAAAAGATTTTTCAAAATAATCGTAAGATGAGTAAATTAGATATACGAAATCCACTTATAGTAACGGTTCGGATGATACGTTACAACCTGAAAATAATTTTTGCCAACCGGTTTATCTGGTTCCTGATAGCAGCTTTTGCATTTTTTGTATTTTTCGCTGTAAATGCTGTTTTAAACCGGCAGAATATCGATGACGGTTCAATCTACTACATGCTTTTTTTCCCGGGGATATTGCTTATTTTTTATCCTTCGGTATTTGGAATTCAAAACGACGATGATTCGCGAATGCTTGAAATCCTTTTTGGAATACCTAATTACAGGTATAAGGTTTGGCTTATCCGGCTGATGATGATTTACATTCTGGTGTTTATTATGATTGCCCTGTTTGCAGTTGTTGCCTCTGTAATTCTGTATAAAATCAATATTCTTGAAATGGCGTATCAGTTGATGTACCCGGTGATTTTTCTGGGTTCTATGGCTTTTATGTTTTCAACGCTCATAAAAAACGGAAACGGAACTGCCGTGGTTATGGTATTGATTGGAGTCGCACTGCTAATTCTTGCCGATGCATTGGAACGTACGCAATGGAATATATTCCTGAATCCATTTGAAATTCCCAATAACATGAATCAGGTCATCTGGCAGGGCGTAATTTCCAAGAACAGGATTTTTTTGGGAGTTGGAATGCTGGTGTTTATCCTGTACGGGTTATTTAATTTGCAGAAAAGAGAGAAGTTTGTTTAAGATAACAAAGGCAGGGCTTTTAGTCCGGCTTTTTATTTATGTGATTCCATTTTGATTTGAAAATGCCGCCTAACCGGGATGATGTAAGAGCCTCTCCCAGTCAGTGTTTGCTGGTGGGGCGGGCTATTTAATTGCAGGCTGAGTGTTTTTCAATTCAATCCGGTTGAGTTTAATCGATTTATTCTTTTCTCTCGTTTCTTTTGATAATCAGTTATCTCAGAGTGAAATATAACAGTCTTTGAAAAAATCAAATGAGTCAATGCACAAGCCATTTTATATCCGTCAACTAATTCAACGATACACATTATCCCAGAAACATCCCCGCTATTATGAACACTTGTAATTGTCAATTCTGTCTTTAAAGTAATTGGGTGTCCGTTATTACGAAAAATCTTCACTAATTCTCGAATTGGGTATGCTTTTAAAGGAAGATTCTCATTAATCTTTGCTGTCAAATCTCTATATTGTTCTGATATATCCATTCTGTTTTATTTTACCAAAGGTCAAATTTACGTTGTTCCGTCGGAATCTTTCTCACGTTTTCAATATTTTTCAATATTTTATCAAGCATCTTTTCAAATTCCTTTTTACTCGGTGGATTATCAAAGAAAATATCCATCATTACTTCTTCCAAATATCAATCAGACAGCCATTCTTTAATTATTGATTCAGATTCATCAAGAAATTCGTTATCGGAATGGCAATCACCAGCCGATACTCCAAATTGTAAAGTTAAATCATGATGAAATCGCTCTGCTGTATCAATAATCGCTGTATGTGTTTCTCTTGATAAATCATTTGTATCCATATGCTGTGTCGTTTTTCTCGCCTTGCCTATCCGGATAGCTTACGCCCCCTAAGAACTGCACGCGCGACTTTCGCCGCATACAGCTCAGGCGCTTAATTCATTCCTGAAAAATGATTCTTATTTCAAACGTGATTATCAGCGAGAACATTAATAAAGAGATAGCGACAGATAACAAGCAAAAGCGAGCAATTGTGTGCAAATTGTGTGTAAAATAAAAAAATGAAGCACTTAACTTCTAAATCGTAAGTGCTTCATTTTTATTATGTGGGCCCACCTGGGCTTGAACCAGGGACCCCCTGATTATGAGTCAGGTGCTCTAACCAACTGAGCTATAGGCCCGGAATATATATTTTACAATATTTCTATTTCAATTAATCATATCTTTTATTGACTCCCTGATTATGAGTCATCCGCCAGCCGGCGGAAACTGAGCTATAGGCCCAAAAAAAAGTTCCGGGTTCAGAGTTCAATGTTCAAAGTGTCTCTCGAAGTCATATTGAAAATTAAAACTCGAAATTTCGGAGTGCAAGTTTACAACTTTGCCCGAAAATACACAACAAATTGTTCGAAATTCATTAACTGCTTATTACGATTTTATTCTTAATGTCAGAATTCTGTTTGTAATCCAATATTTTCAACTAATTTTGCAACATATCAAATATTCTTCACAAAGGGTGTTTGATTATACAGAAGAGTGGAGAGAGCGGGCTCAGTGAAACTCTGGCAACCATCCGTCCGTCGGCTGACGGATCGAAAAGGTGCCAATACCCGGCCGGAAACGGAATTATAATTTGAACACAAACATCATGAAAAAACAACTGTACAAATTATTTCTGACTAATTATATGCACAATTCGAATATGTGTATGTATAGCGGTTTTAACCGCATTTAAGAAATATTATTTTAGTATTGTTTGTTTAAAATCATTTAAAAATGTCAAAAATAAAAACCTACGAGGAAATTAACCGGAAGTTAAAATCCGGTGAAGCAGTTGTATTAACAGCCGAAGAAGTGTCGAAAATGGCGCTCGAAATGTCACCTGAAGAAATTGTTGAAAAAGTAGATGTAGTTACTACTGCAACTTTTGGAGCCATGTGTTCGTCAGGAGCAATAATTAATTTTGGACATGCAAATCCGCCTATTCGGATGGAAAAGATTCGGTTAAACGGCGTGCCATGTTACGAAGGATTGGCGGCTGTCGATTCATACATTGGTGCCACTGCCTGTGATCCGGAAAATCCGAATACGGTGGAGCACATGTAATTCAGGATTTACTGGAAGGAAAAGATGTAGTTTTGGAAGCCTGGGCAAAAGGAACAGATTGTTATCCAAGAAAACATATTAAAACCAAAATCAATATTAATACCATTAACGAATTTACTTTGTTTAATCCGCGAAATGCCTATCAGAATTACAATGTTGCGGTAAACACAACAAAAAAAATGATTCACACATACATGGGAACATTGCTTACCCGGTTTACGAAATGCAACATATTCAACTTCAGGTGAATTAAGTCCGTTGCTTAATGATCCGGAATTTCAGAACCATTGGAATCGGCACACGCATTTTTCTGGGTGGTGCACAAGGATTTGTGGTTTGGCCCGGAACACAGTTTCATACTACAAAACCAAAAAATGAATTTGGAATTCCGGTAACCAATGCGCGCAACAATTGCGGTTATTGGAAATTTAAAAGAGATGTCGTCGGAATATTTGCAGGCTGCATATTATGAAAAATACGGAGTGAGTATGTTTGTTGGAATTGGATTCCGATTCCGGTTCTGGATGTTGATATTGCAAAAAGGGTTTCAGTAAATAACAGCCAGATTGAAACATCGGTTCTGGATTATGGAACGGTTGGAATGCCAAAACTGGGGCAGGTTACTTACGAAGAATTGCGTTCGGGAACAATAAAAATTGAAGGAAAAAAAATTCGGACTGCGCCGGTTTCAAGCTTTCAAAAGCCAGAAAAATTGCAGAAGAATTAAAAAAATGGCTGCTTAAACGGCGAATTTGAAATAAGCAAACCGGTGCAAATGTTTCCAAAAAACACTTCATTAAAATCGTTAAAAGAAACGGAGGTTGAAAATGATTAAAAAAAGATATATTCTGAATTTTCCTCCTGAAAGTGGTGATAAAGCTTTTACATATCATCTGGTAAAAGATTACGATATTCGTATAAATATTTTGAAAGCTGAAGTTTTTCCAGGAAAGCGTGGAAGTCTTTTGCTTGAACTACAGGGCAAAAAAGAAAATATTGAAAAAGGGGTTGAATACATTAAGAGTCACCAAATAACCTGTGAACCGCTGGATAAACGAATTCATTTTCAGGAAGAAAAATGTATCGATTGCGGAAATTGCACGGCTGTTTGTTTTGCAGGCGCACTGATAATGAACAAGGTGAAACTGGAAACTGGAATTTGATAAAGACAAATGTGTAGTTTGTGAATTTTGTATTCCTGCCTGTCCGTTGAATTTGTTTGAAATTGATTTCCGATGAACTTGTTTCAGCCTCGTACATATCGATCGCAATTTAATACAACACGTTTTACCGGTTTTGAAATAAAACATCTGGAAACGGATTTGTGGATTGGAATAGATCCGCAATCTTTTCACGATGAAATGAAGGAATTTTCGCTTGAACAAAGTGAAAAATCTCCGTCAAAATTCTGGATGAATATATCGAAACAGAACCGTTTTTTAAAAAAAGTTGAAACCATTTTCAGCCTGACGAAACCGCACCTAATGAGGCAATTGAAATGGCATTGGCTGCTGAAAAAGCCGGAATCGGTCCAATGTCGCAGTAGCTGGATTATTTGCACGTGAAGTAGGCGAAGAAATTATTCAAAACTTTTCAGTAAAAGAAATGGTTATTGAGAACGGTGGCGATATTTATGTTCTTTTAAACAATGAGATGGTGTTTTCTGTTTTTGCCGGAGAATCTATCCTTTCCGAAAGAATTGGATTGGTTATTCCAGATGGAAAAAGCAAGTTAGGGATTTGCACTTCTGCAGGAACAGTCGGCCCGTCATTGAGTTATGGTAAAGCAGATGCAGTAGTTGTAATTTGTGAAGATGTATTATTGGCTGACGCTTTTGCTACAGCGTTCGGAAATAAAGTGAAAAAGCCAAACGATGTGGAAAAAGTAATTAAACAATCCGAAAAATTTCCTGAAATCCTTTCGATGTTGATTATTTGCGAAGATAAAATTGGGATTAGGGGAGATTATGAAATGAGAATTTTGAAATAAAGGCCTCTCCCATCCCGAGGGTAGGTGATAAAAAATGAATATGAAAATGAAAAAAGACATACAAAACGAACTTAAAAACGGTACTCGTCATGGACGGTGCAATGGGCTCACTTATTCAGGAATACGAATTAACTGAAGCCGATTATCATGGAGAACGTTTAAAGATCCCTTCAAAATCAGAAAGGAAATAACGATATGCTTTCACTTACACATCCTGAAATAATCAACGAAATTCATACGAAATACCTGGAAGCCGGAGCCGATATTATTTTAACAAATACATTCAATGCCAACCGAATTTCTCAGGCAGATTACGAAACGGAGGAAATTGTTTATGAAATGAACAAAGCGTCGGCAGAAATTGCAAAAAAAACTGCTGACAAGTTTACCGATAAAAATCCGGATAAACCCCGATTTGTGGCCGGTTCACTTGGCCCAACCAATAAAACACTTTCACTTTCGCCCGATGTAAATGATCCGGGTTACCGGGCTGTATACATTTCGATGAAGTAAAATCGACGTATCGCGAGCAAGTTGAAGGATTGCTTGATGGTGGAGTTGATTTGCTTTTAATTGAAACGATTTTCGATACATTAAACGCAAAAGCTGCTATTTTTGCCATTGAAGAAGCACTGGAAGCGAGAAATATAAAACTGCCGCTGATGGTTTCAGGAACGATTACCGATGCCAGTGGAAGAACACTTTCAGGACAGACGCTGGAGGCATTTCTAAATTCAGTTTCCCATGTCGATTTGTTGAGCATTGGTTTAAACTGCTAGTTTGGGAGCCAGTGATTTACGTCCTTATGTAAAGGAACTTTCCCAAAAAGCGCCGTTTCATATAAGTGCTCATCCAAATGCCGGGTTGCCCAACCAATTTGGCGGATACGATGAAACGCCTGAAATTATGGCTGGTTACATAAAAGATTATCTCGATAATAGTTTTGTAAATATTATAGGAGGTTGTTGCGGAACAACTCCCGACCATATTCATGAATTTGCAAAAATTGCGGCAAAAGCAAAACCACATATTCTAAATAAAAGAGATACAAATACCCGTTTCAGTGGAATGGAACCGGTTACCATGACCAGAGAAACCAATTTTGTAAATATTGGAGAACGATGTAATGTAGCGGGTTCCAGAAAATTTGCACGGTTAATTAGGGATGAAAAATATGAAGAAGCGCTTTCCATTGCGCGGGCACAGGTAGAAGACGGAGCACAGATTATTGATGTAAATATGGACGATGCGATGCTCGATGCTGAAAAGGAAATGGTTAGGTTCCTGAATTTGTTGATGGCAGAACCCGACATTGCAAAACTTCCGGTAATGATTGACTCTTCGAAATGGAAAGTAATTGAAGCAGGATTGAAATGTGTGCAGGGAAAAGCCATTGTTAATTCCATCAGTTTAAAAGAAGGTGAAGAAACGTTTATTCAACAGGCAAAAACCATAAAACGGTTTGGTGCTGCTGTGGTTGTGATGGCTTTTGATGAAAATGGGCAGGCCGATAATCTCGAACGAAGAAAAGAAATTTGTAGCAGGGCTTATAAAATTCTTACTGAAAAAGTTGGATTCCCTGCCACAGGATATCATATTCGACTCCAATGTTTTGACTATTGGTACCGGAATTGAAGAACACAATAATTATGCAATTGATTTTATAAAATCGGTTAGATGGATAAAAGAGAATTTGCCTTACGCAAAAACAAGTGGAGGAATCAGCAATGTTTCCTTTTCGTTTCGCGGGAATGATTTAGTTCGTGAGGCAATGCATTCAGTTTTTCTTTATCACGCAATAAAAGCTGGCCTCGACATGGGAATTGTAAACCCTGGAATGCTTCAGATTTACGATGAAATTCCAAAAGATTTGCTTGAAAGAGTTGAGGATTTGATATTAAATCGTCGGCCGGATGCCACAGAGAGAATGCTTGAATTTGCCGAAAGTGTGAAATCAACCGGAGCAAAGGAAGAAAAGGTAACGAATGGCGAGAACTTCCGTTGAATAAGAGGATTGAACATGCTTTGGTAAAAGGAATTCCGGAATTTGTAGATGAAGATATGGCTGAGGCTGTAAAAATATACGATCCTGCATTAAATGTTATTGAAGGCCCGTTAATGGACGGAATGAACGTAGTTGGCGATTTGTTTGGTTCAGGTAAAATGTTTCTGCCACAGGTAATTAAATCTGCCCGGGTAATGAAAAAAGCCGTGGCGTTTCTTTTGCCATATATTGAAGCCGATAAAGTAAAATACCAAACAGTAGATAAACGAAACAGCGTATTGATGGCAACGGTAAAAGGCGATGTTCACGATATCGGGAAAAATATTGTTGGCGTGGTTCTGGGTTGCAATAATTACGAAATTATCGATTTGGGGGTGATGGTTCCAACTGAAAAGATTATTGATACGGCAGTTAAGGAAAATGTGGATGTTATCGGGTTAAGTGGATTAATTACTCCTTCACTCGAAATGATGGCTGATATTGCCAGAGAAATGGAACGTCGAAATCTGAATATTCCGGTATTGATAGGCGGGGCTACAACTTCCAAAATTCATACTGCGGTAAAAATCGAACCTGAATATTCACATCCTGTAATTCATGTTAAAGATGCTTCGCTGGCAGTAAATGTGGTATCGAATCTGATAGCAAAGAATCAAAAATATATCGATTCGGTTAAGGATGAATATGCCGAAATAAGAAAATTCCAGGGACAACGAAAACCAAAAGAATATCTGACGTTGGAGCAGGCAAGACGAAATAAATTTAGAATTGATTGGGATAATACACCCATTTACAAACCAAATTTTATTGGAGTAAAACAGTTGATTGATTATCCGCTAAGCGAACTGCGGAAATATATCGACTGGACTTTTTTCTTCCTGACATGGGGATTAAAAGGGCATTATCCGCAGATTCTGCAAGATGAAAATCAGGGTGAAGCAGCGCGAAAATTATATGCCGAAGCAAACGAATTTTTGGATGAAATAATTGAAAAAAAAATGGTGCAGGCCAATGCAGTTTTTGGAATATGGCCTGCCAATGCCGATGGTGACGATGTTGTTTTATATGAAGATGAAACACGGAAAAAAGAAATAGGCCGCTTTTATCATTTCCGCCAACAGGAAAGGAAAAAGCAGGGGCAGTCAAATTTTTGTCTTTCCGATTTCGTGGCACCGATTGATTCGGGTAAAGTTGATTATTGCGGAGGATTTGCCACCACAGGCGGAATCGGCATTGAAAGATGGAAAGATCAATTTTTAGCTGAAAACAACGATTATAAAGCGATAATGCTGGAAGCTTTGGCTGACAGGTTGAGTGAGGCATTTGCTGAAGTTTTGCATTTGGAAGTCCGAAAAGAATATTGGGGTTATGTCCCCGACGAAAATCTTTCGCTTGACGATTTGTTGAAAGTAAATTACCAGGGAATACGTCCTGCTTTGGGTTATCCGGCTTGCCCGGAACATTCAGAGAAAAAAAATCTGTTTAATCTGTTAAAAGCTGAAGAAGTTGGAATTACATTAACTGAACATTTTGCCATGTATCCCAATGCATCAGTTTCAGGCGAATTTTTTGCTCATCCCGAATCGCGTTATTTCAGTCTTGAAAAAGTGGGAAAAGATCAGATGGAGGATTATGCAAAACGAAAAGGTGAATCCATTGAATTTATTGAGAAATTTATCCCTACAAATTTAAATTACAAATAAGTCGCAATGTTAAAGTACCATGAAAATACTAAAATGCAACTTTAGAATTTCATGGTATTTCCCGTTTTGTAAGCGATTTTTCTTTGAAAAAAGAAATTGATTACTTCAATGATATAAAAACAATCTAATACTCTTTTTGTCTCTCATGAATGAAAACACACTTTTTTGTATTTTTGACAGACTTAAAAAACAACTATGAAAAAAAAATTTCGAAGCATGTTTATTTGGTTCATCTTTGGAATCGTGTTCTGTTTATTCCCGACATGATGCTTTATTTTAATAATTCAGTCGGAAAAGAAGTAGACAGGCAGATAAACAAGGCATAACACAAAATCGAAAACATATTCAAGTAAATCCAATGAAAGTAATTGACATTATTAATAATTCAGAACGAACCGTTTTTTCATTTGAACTTTTACCGCCATTAAAAGGAAACGATGCCAGCAGAATTTACCGGACCATTGAAAGTCTCGTGGATTTCGATCCAAAATATATTAACATTACCACGCATCGCGATGAACAGGAATTTATCGAGCGCGAAGATGGTTCGATTGTGAAACGAACAGTAAGAAAGAGGCCCGGTACAGTAGCAATAGCTGCCGCAATTCAACATAAATATGGTATTCCGGTTGTGCCACATATTCTTTGCGGTGGATTTACCAGAAGCGAAACAGAGTACGTATTAATCGATCTGAATTTTTTAGGTGTTAAAAACGTATTGGCGCTTCGTGGCGACGGCGTTAAAAATCAACATGTTTTCCGTGCCGAAAATAGTGGTCATGGCAATGCCAGCGAACTGGTGAAACAAATCAGCGATTTAAAACAGGGAAAATACCTCGACGATGATTTAAAAAACAATTCCCCGCTTGATTTTTGTATTGGGGTGGCAGGTTATCCCGAAAAGCATTTCGAAGCTCCAAACATGGATTTGGATTTACTTTACCTGAAACAAAAAGTGGATGCAGGTGCCGATTATATCGTAACTCAAATGTTTTTCGATAATAAAGTGTATTACGATTTTGTAAAGAAATGCAGAAAAATAGGGATTACAGTTCCGATTATTCCGGGCATAAAACCCATTAATCTGAAAAACCAGTTAACGGTTCTGCCAAAAATATTTAGTATAGACCTGCCGCAGGAACTGGCTGCGGAACTGGCGAAATGTACCAACAATGAACAAGCTGCAAGAGTAGGGATCGAATGGGCCATTCACCAGTCAAAGGATTTGGTGGCACATAATGCTCCTTCGCTGCATATTTACACGTATGGAATTTCGGATAATGTGAGTGAAATTGTAAAAGCGGTATTTTAAAAAGTAGTGAGACTTTAGTATTGAGTAGATAGATATCGGAGCAATGCTAATTGCAGACTTCGACTTCGCTCAGTCTGACGGTCACAGTGAACGAAGTCTTCCAAGGGGTTCTTTTCGCGGAAACTGTGAACCAGCAAAAAAGCATTCCACAATACGTTTCAGCTATTATTTCGAATCGATTTTTTCGCCGTAAGCCAAATCGCCGGCATCGCCAAGCCCCGGGACGATATACGATTTGGGGGTCATTTCATTATCAACGGCTCCTAACCAAAGTGTTACATTGTCTGTTGTTATATTCTTCGTAACATATTCAACACCTTGTTTGCTTGCAATCACCGAAACTAAATGCACATGTTTTGGTGTTCCTTTACTGAATAAGGCATGATAGCCGATTTCCATTGATTTGCCTGAAGCAAGCATCGGATCAGAAAGGATTACAACCTTATTTTCAACTGATGGTGAAGCCATGTATTCAAATTCAATTTCAAATTTTCCGCCTTCAACATATTTTCTGTAGGCCGAAATAAAACAGTTTTCACCATGGTCAAAAATCTTTAACAATCCGTTATGAACAGAAAGGCCTGCACGTAGAATTGTGGCAAGAACCGGTTGGTTTTTTAGTTGCGGAACATTGGCAATACCAAGTGGAGTTATAACTTCACTTACTTCAAATTCAAGTAATTTACTGATTTCGTAGGCAAAAATTTCGCCTATACGGTACATATTTTCACGAAACCGAAGCGGATCTTTTTGAATATTTTCGTCTCTTATCTCAGCAAGGTATTGATCTAAAATTGAATGATTATTGCCTAATATTTTTATTTCCATTGAAAACAGGTTGGGTTTTATGTTGAATTATTTTTTAATCCGATATTCTTAACGACTTATTTTATTAAAATGCAATTCAAAAATATGATTTTTTAAAACTTTTAGAGTGAAAAAAACTGGAGAAATCAGTATTAATTAAAATCATGGCGAGTAATATGGTATTAATTTAAAATCCCTTCATCGGCAAAACTTAAAAACCGGTTCTGCCCGATAATTATGTGATCCAGAATGCTAATGTCCATCAATTTTGCTGCGTCTCTGATTTTTCGGGTAATTGTCAGATCGGCATCCGAAGCCTGCATTGTTCCCGACGGATGATTATGACACAGAATAATTGAACTTGCCAGTTTTTCCAAAGCAGGTTTCAGTATTATCCGAACATCTATTACAGTTCCTGAAACTCCTCCCTGGCTAATCATAAAAGTATCCAGTATTTTGTTTCCGCGGTCCAGCAGCATTATCCAGAATTCTTCATGGCTCAGGTCGCCCAGCAATGGCTGAAAATAATCGGCAGCGTCCTTGCTTCCGGTAATTTTGTTATTTCGGAATACATCGGCATCTTTTCGCCTTCGGCCCAGTTCCATGGCTGCAGCTATTGAAATTGCCTTTGCCTCGCCAATGCCTTTAAAGGTTTTCAGCGATTCAATGCTTTTTCTGCCAAGCTCATTCAGGTTGTTATTTACCGAACCTAGAATTCTCCGTGATAATTCAACTGCGGTTTCATCCAGATTTCCTGATCCTATCAGAATGGCAATAAGTTCGGCATCGGAAAGCGAGCGGGATCCACGGGAAAGCAGCTTTTCACGCGGGCGATCTTCGACAGCCCACGATTTGATGTTTAGTTTTTTGTATTCGTTCATTTGCAATGGAGTTGGATTTAAAAATAGGGATTATAAGTGGGATTTAAAAACGGCAGAGCTAATTTTGGAGCATAAAAAAACCTCTTCACATAAGCGAAGAGGTTTTACCTATAATAAAAGTATTTTTTACAACTGATTGATTTGAACTGCTAATTTCGATTTTAAGTTCGAAGCTTTGTTTTTATGAATGATATTGCGTTTTGCCAATTTATCAATCATCGACACCACATCAGGATATAATTTTGCTGCTTCTTCCTTATCGGTAGTGTTGCGTAGAACTTTAATGGCATTACGCGTAGTTTTTGCATAATACTTATTATGAACTCTCCTTTTTTCGTTTTGACGAATCTTTTTTAATGCCGACTTATGATGTGCCATTCTGTTAAATATTTCTTTAAAATTAAGTAGCCCGTAGGGGATTCGAACCCCTGCTACAAGGATGAAAATCTGGCGTCCTAACCCCTAGACGAACGGGCCATCCTATTTTCCCATAATTTTGGGACTGCAAAAATACTTCATTTTTATAATCCACCAAATTTTAAGTGAAATTTTTATTGCTAATCTTCTCTTTTTCTTGTAAAAGGAAGCTTTAAATTTTAGCGCAGCAAAGAAAATGATGTTTTTTGAATCTGCAAATGAAAGATTAAAGATATTTTACTTTACACTTTTAATTTAACGCAGTTCGAAATTCTGCCCAAAATAAACACGCCTAACATCTTCATCGGCTGCCAGTTCCTCTGCTGTTCCGGCTTTCATAATGGAACCTTCGAACAGCAGATAGGACCGATCGGTAATGCTTAATGTTTCGTGTACATTGTGGTCGGTAATTAGAACGCCAATATTTTTTTCTTTAAGCTGAATCACTATCTCCTGAATATCTTCTACGGCAATTGGGTCAACGCCTGCAAACGGTTCGTCAAGAAGGATAAATTTTGGATCGATAGCCAGAGCACGTGCAATTTCAGTTCTTCGTCGTTCGCCTCCCGAAAGTTGAATTCCTTTGCTTTTCCGGATATGTTGCAAACCAAACTCTTCAATTAGCGTTTCAAGTTTTTCCTTTTGGTATTCTTTGGTATAATTGGTCATTTCAAGAACTGCTTTCAGGTTATCTTCAATGCTTAATTTTCTGAAAACCGAGGCTTCCTGTGCGAGATAACCAATACCTTTTTTTGCACGTTTATAAACCGGAAGCTTTGTAATCTCTTCTTTATCGATATAAATTTTTCCTGAAAAAGGTTGAATTAATCCGACAATCATATAAAACGATGTAGTTTTTCCTGCCCCGTTTGGCCCAAGCAATCCAACAATTTCTCCTTGTTTTACATCGAAACTTACTCCATTAACAACAGTTCGTTTACGGTATTTTTTTACAATATTTTCTGCGCGTAATAACATGGCGGCAAATTAGTTGATTTTAGTCAGAATCAGATTTCGTCTAACTCTTTTTCACGTTTTTTAACGACCCTTCGTGAAATTATAATGCCGATTTCGTATAGAATTACCAATGGAATACAAACCATTATCTGACTAAAAATATCTGGAGGTGTTATTATCGCAGACACCAAAAGCATAACCACAATTGCATGCCGGCGATATTGTTTCATAAACGTTGGGGTTAAAATCCCGACCTTGCTTAAGAAATAAGAAAATATTGGTAAAAGGAAAACTACGCCTGCCGCCAGTGAAATTGAAGTAACCGTGCTGATATAGGAACGCGTGTTAATTTGATTGGTTACCTGTTCGCTTACACTGTAAGTCCCAAGAAAATTAATAGAAAGTGGTACAATTAAGGTAATACCCGAACAAAACGCCCAGAATAAAAAGCACTGAAGTGTAAAATACGGCTCCACTGGCATGTTTCTTTTCCTTTTCGTATAAAGCGGGTTTTATAAATCGCCAGAATTCGTAGAAAATAACCGGTGAGGCCAGAATAAAGCCTGCAATAATCGAAGTCCAGATATGAATCATAAACTGATCGGCCATTTTTATACTGATTAATGTCAGCGGTTTCTGATTGATTCTTAACGAATCGGTCCCAACCAAATCCGCAAGTTTATAAAACATCCGGTTTGTCCAGAATTCGGGTGTTTTTGGTTTTAATATTACGGTATCGAAAATAAATCCTTTAAAAATAAACGCAACCACAGCAAAAATAATTATTGCACTTGCGGAACGTATAATATGCCAGCGCAATTCCTCCAGATGTTCCAGAAATGACATTTCTGACTGGATATTTTTTTTACGCCTTTTTTTTGTGGTTTGTTCTTCCCTGGTTTCTTCTTCACTCATGAAAATTATTTTATTTTTTGAAAAAACTCCACAAATATAAATACTTCTTAATATTTAGAAGCTTCCGCTTTATCTATTTATCTTTCATGTGGTATTAAATTCATAAATTTTATTAAAACGTATTGTCATTTTAGTTACTTTTAATAATTTAGAAAACATTAAATAAGGGGATGGAGGTTGGGATGAAACTTTAATAAAATATGTATCAGGATATTTCATTAACAGATAAATTCAGCAATATTTCGGATTCGATCGTTTTAAAGGTCAGCAGGAAGAAGCTATTAAAAATGTGTTAGATGGAAACAACACTTTTGTGTTAATGCCAACCGGTGGCGGTAAATCATTAATTTATCAGTTTCCCGCACTATTAATGGAAGGAACGGCGATTGTAATTTCGCCACTGATTGCATTAATGAAAAACCAGGTGGATTCCATTCGCGGAATGCAGGCAGAAGATAATGTTGCACATTTTTTAAATTCATCGTTATCGAAAGCGGCAATACAGGAAGTAAAAAACGATGTGCTGGAAGGAAAAACCAAATTGCTTTATGTTGCTCCGGAATCGCTTACCAAAGAAGAAAATATTGAATTTCTGAAGAAAATAAAAATATCGTTTTATGCTATTGACGAGGCGCATTGTATTTCGGAATGGGGCCACGATTTCAGGCCTGAATACAGAAGAATAAGGCCGATAATTGAAGAAATCGGAAAATCTCCGGTAATTGCTTTAACAGCAACGGCAACTGCAAAAGTACAGCACGATATTCAAAAAAACCTTGGAATTCTCGATGCAGAAATTTATAAGGCATCGTTTAACCGCGAAAACCTGTATTACGAAGTCAGGCCAAAAGTAAAGCCAACAAAACAAATAATCAGGTTTATAAAGCAAAACGAAGGAAAATCGGGAATAATTTATTGCCTCAGCCGTAAAAAGGTGGAGGAAATTGCTGAAGCCCTGCAGGTAAACGGAATTAAAGCTTTGCCTTATCACGCAGGAATGGATGCAGCAACACGTTCCGGAAATCAGGATAAATTCCTTTTGGAAGAAGTGGATGTGATGGTGGCAACAATTGCATTCGGAATGGGAATCGACAAACCCGATGTGCGTTATGTTATTCATTACGATATTCCAAAAAGCCTTGAAGGCTATTACCAGGAAACCGGACGCGCAGGACGCGATGGCGGAGAAGGGAAATGTATTACTTTTTACAGTTATAAAGACATACAAAAGCTGGAAAAATTTATGCATGGTAAACCGGTGGCTGAGCAGGAAATCGGTAAACAATTGCTTTTAGATACGGTTTCGTATGCCGAATCGGCAATTTGCCGCCGAATAGTTCTATTGCATTATTTTGGCGAAAAATACGAATCCGATAATTGCGGAAACTGCGATAACTGCCTGAATCCAAAGGAACAAATCGAAGCAAAAGATGAAGTGGTTCGTGGATTAAAGGCGGTTCTTGAAGTGGACGAACAATATAAAGCCGAACATATTGCCGATATTTTAATAGGAAACAAAACGGCTGCAGTGAAATCGTTTAAGCATTTCAATTTAAAATGTTTTGGCAAAGGAAGCGACCACGACGAAAAATACTGGAATGCAGTTTTCAGGCAATCAATGGTTACAGGTCTTATCAATAAAGATATAGAGAACTACGGGCTATTGAAAGTTACACAAAGCGGGCACGATTTTCTGGCGAATCCCACCAGTTTTATGCTGGTTAAAAACCACGATTACGAAGAAGAAGGACTCGCCGATGAATCGGGTGGAGCGCCTTCAGGAGGCTCCAGTGGCGATCCGCAGTTATTTGCTATGCTAAAAGATTTAAGAAAAAAGATTGCAAAAAAACATAATCTGCCGCCTTATGTAATTTTTCAGGATCCATCCTTAGCCGACATGTCTATTCAGTATCCTGTTAATCTGGAAGAATTACAGAATATTCAGGGAGTTGGCCAGGGAAAAGCCCGGCGATATGGAAAAGAAATTGTTGCGTTAATTGCAAAATACGTAGAGGAAAACGAAATCGAACGGCCCGAAGATATGGTTGTCCGTACAGTTGCCAATAAATCCAAATTAAAAGTGTTTATTATTCAAAGTATCGACAGAAAGCTATCTTTCGAGGATATTGCCGATTCGAAAGGTGTGGAAGTAAAGGATGTAATTTCAGAGGTGGAAGCTATTGTGAATTCAGGAACAAGATTAAATATCGATTATTATATTGAAGATGTGCTCGATGAAGAACATCAGGAGGAAATTTTCGAATATTTCCGGGAATCCCATGACGATTCGATTGAAAATGCGTTGCAGGAGTTGGGAGAAGATGAATATTCGGAAGAAGATATCAGGTTAGTGCGCATTAAGTTTTTATCGGATATGGGAAACTGATAACCTTTTTTCACTTCCATTTTTCTGATTATCACCCTTATTTAATTCAGATTTTGTTAGTTTTGCCGATTCTTTTAATTGATTAATTTAAAGACAAGATAAAAATGAGTATTGCTGTAAAAGAAATGCTGGATTACAAAGTTGCCGATATTAAATTGGCCGATTTTGGTAGAAAAGAAATTGAAATTGCAGAAAAGGAAATGCCTGGCTTAATGTCGATCCGGACAAAATTCGGACCGTCAAAACCACTAAAAGGTGCACGAATTACAGGAAGTCTTCACATGACCATACAAACGGCGGTTTTAATTGAAACGCTGGTTGAATTAGGCGCAGAAGTGCGTTGGGCAAGTTGTAATATCTTCTCGACACAGGATCATGCTGCCGCCGCAATTGCAGCAGCCGGAATCCCGGTTTTTGCATGGAAAGGCGAAACGCTGGAGGAATATTGGTGGTGTACAAAAGAAGCTCTGAGTTTTCCGGATGGTAAAGGCCCGCAACTTATAGTAGATGACGGTGGCGATGCAACGCTGTTTATTCATAAAGGTTATGCTGCTGAAAAAGATGCAACTGTTTTGGATGTGGAACCGGAAAACAGGGAAGAAAGTGTAATATTGAATCTGCTTAAGGAAACGCTGGAAGAAGACAAACAGAAATGGCATCGTACCGTAAAGGAATGGAAAGGCGTTTCTGAAGAAACTACAACAGGTGTTCATCGTCTTTATCATATGTTTGAGAAAGGTGAATTGCTTGTGCCGGCCATTAACGTAAACGACTCGGTTACCAAATCGAAATTCGATAATTTATATGGTTGCCGTGAGTCCTTGGCCGATGGCATAAAAAGAGCTACCGATGTTATGATTGCAGGAAAAGTTGTGGTTGTTGCCGGTTATGGCGATGTTGGAAAAGGTTGCTCCGCATCCATGCGTCAGTATGGCGCCCGTGTAATTGTTACGGAAATCGATCCTATTTGTGCGTTACAGGCAGCGATGGAAGGTTTTGAAGTAAAGACTATGGAAGAAGCGTTAAGCGAAGGAAATATATTTGTTACCACAACCGGAAACAAGGATGTGATAACCGCTCAACACATGGCAAATATGAAAGACCAGGCAATTGTTTGTAACATTGGCCATTTCGATAATGAAATTCAGGTTGCCCAACTTGAAAAATGGCAGGGAATAAGGAAAACAAACATTAAACCACAGGTCGATAAATTTACATATCCCGATGGTCACAGCATTTATCTGCTGGCTGAAGGCCGGTTGGTAAACCTTGGATGTGCAACCGGACATCCGTCGTTTGTTATGAGTAATTCCTTTACCAACCAGTCGCTGGCGCAAATGGATCTCTGGCAAAACGAATATAAAGTCGGGGTTTATGTATTACCAAAAAGACTTGATGAAGAAGTTGCACGATTGCATCTCGAGCAGATTGGTGTAAAACTAACCACTTTGAGTGATGAACAGGCAGCTTATATAGGGGTAAAAAAAGAAGGTCCGTTTAAACCGGAACACTACAGATATTAATAATATAGTTTAGGAAAGATACAGAATGGGTTTCTAAAAAGGGAACCCATTTTTTATGCTTTGTCAATTGTAAATGCGTAAGGTAAAACCGTTAATGCTTGAAACCCGGTAGTTTTTTAAAGGTGCAGCAGCCGGGCCTTTTGCCGGATAAGCGCCGCCGGTTAAAATAAATTGCGAATCGCAACATTCACAGGTGCCAAGTATTCCTTCGTTTTTTATTCGGCAGTTCTGACTGATTTCGTAGGTGCATGTGGCATCGTATGCCGAATAATTTCCTTCGGGTTCATAAGTCACAATTATTCCGCCAAAACCTACATTGGGAAAAAGCCGGGAATTTCCCGGAATCAGAAGATCGTTAAATATATTTAAATCGATTGTAAATGAAACAGGTACATCCGGAACCTGAGAATCCTGTATTTTATCGCATGAATTTGCCGATAAAAAGAGGATGGCGATAAATAAGAAATACTTTATGCATTTCAATACTAACTGCTTCATTTTTTGTACTTTTACTGAAAACTGTAAAAGTAGATATTTATTGTATTCAAAGCGGAAACAGAAATGGATGATTTTGTTGTTATCATACTAACATTAATTGTTGCTGTAATTGGTTTGGTCAGCCAGGCAAGAAAGAAGAAAAACGCTCAGCAAAAGCCACAGGAAAATAATTCACCGCAAAATTTTTGGGAAGCTATTCAGCGTGAAATGAATCCTGAGCCGCAAATACCGGAACAGGAATATGTGGAGAACGATTATGAAGATATGGAAGAAGAAGTTTCTGTTCCTGAATATAAATTTGAGGCACGAGAAGAAGGAAGCTCAGATATCGTGCAAAAAAAAGTAGTTGTAAAATTACCGGTGAAAAAACCCAGAAAAGTGGCGGGCGAAAAATTTTCTCTAAAGAAAGCGGTAATTTACAGTGAGATATTAAACAGGAAATATTTTTAGCATTTGCTAAATAGTTCATTTATAAGAATTTTTAGTTAGAATATTTTTAGTTCCAATAAATTGTATAATTTTGCATCAGGAAGAGTTCCGGTTTACCGGAGTTCTTTCTGTTTTTTTATAAGGTAATATAAAAAGGAGATTTGACAATGTCAAGAGTAACATATCTTACAAAAGCCGGTCTTGAAAAATTAAAAAAAGATCTCGAGCATTTGGTAAATATTGAACGTCCGGCTATATCGAAGCAAATTGGCGAAGCTATCGAAAAAGGCGATATTTCGGAGAATGCCGAATACGATGCTGCAAAAGATGCGCAGGGTATGCTTGAAGCTAAAATTTCAGAACTTCAGGGCAAGATTGCCAATGCGCGTATTCTTGATGAATCGAAAATTAACACATCGAGCGTACAGATTCTGAATGTTGTTACCATAAAAAACAGAAAGAACGACACTGTCATGAAATATACATTGGTTCCGGATAGCGAAGCCGATTTGAAGAAAGGCAAACTCGCTGTAAGCACGCCAATCGCAAAAGGATTGATTGGAAAAAAAGTCGGTGATTTGGTCGATATTAAAGTTCCTTCAGGAATAATTCCGTTCGAAATTGTTGATATTTCATTAGGATAATGGCGAGTATTTTTACAAAAATAGTAAATGGCGAAATTCCGGCCTATAAGGTTGCCGAAGATGAGAATTATCTTGCTTTTCTCGATATTTCCCCGGTAGCAAAAGGCCACACTTTAGTTATTCCTAAAAAGGAGGTGGATTATCTTTTCGACCTGGATGATGAACTGTATTCAGGATTGCAGTTGTTCACAAAAAAAGTAGCAAACGGATTAAAGAAAGCCATACCATGCGTAAAGGTTGGAGTTCTGGTTTTAGGGCTTGAAGTACCGCATGCACACATTCACCTTGTGCCAATGCAAAACGAATCCGACCTTTTGAACTTTTCAGAAAAAATGAAATTCTCACCCAAAGAGTTTCAGGAAATAACAGCACTGATAGCTTCAAATATCGATTAACAGACTGTTATTTTTGCAGGCTTTTTAATTGCCATTATTTATTAACATTCCCAAAACCACTACTCAAAATCTTTAACTTTATAGCTCGCTTTTAGTGTTAATTTAATTGAAAGGTTAAAGAAGAATGAATCCATTTACACATTTACACGTCCATTCGCAATATTCTATTTTAGATGGTGCAGCAAGTGTTTCATCACTGGTTAATAAGGCAAAAAACGATGGAATGTCAGCGCTGGCACTTACCGATCATGGCATGATGTTCGGGATTAAAGAATTTCACGGAACCTGTAAAAAAGCAGGAATAAAACCAATTCTGGGTTGCGAAACGTATGTTGCAGCCCGCACCATTTACGATAAAAACGATAAGATCGACCGTTCGGGACATCATCTGATATTGCTGGCCAAAAACAAAACCGGCTACAGAAACCTGATAAAACTGATTTCTATTGCAAACAACGAAGGTTTTTATTATAAACCCCGTATCGACAAATCGCTTTTGGAAAAATACAGCGAAGGCCTGATTGTTTCGTCTTCCTGTTTGGGTGGCGAAATCCCAAATCTTTTAATGAATAACCATGTAAAAGATGCCGAAGATTCTATTCAGTGGTTTAAAAAAATATTTGGAGCAGATTACTATCTCGAACTTCAGCGTCATCCATCGGAACTACCTCAGCAGCGGCAGGATGTTTACGACAGACAGGTTGAAGTAAATAAGCTGATACTTCCGTTGGCAAAAAAATATGGAATTAAAGTAATTGCCACCAACGATGTTCATTTTACCAATGCCGAAGATGCCGATGCTCACGATTTACTGATTTGCCTAAACACCGGTAAAGACATCAACGATCCTAACCGAATGCGTTATACAAAACAGGAGTGGTTTAAAACCCAGGCCGAAATGAACGAATTATTCAGTGATGTTCCTGAGGTTTTGATGAATACTGCAGAAATTGTCGAGAAGATTGAGAATTTCGATTTGGATACAGCGCCAATAATGCCAATTTTCCCTATTCCTGAAGAATTTGGTACGGAAGAAGAATTTCGGGAAAAATACCCCGAAAAAGCCTTACTGGAAGAGTTTGGTGAAAAAACATTTGAACGATTAGGTGGTTACCATAAAATTATCCGCATAAAACTGGAAGCTGCATATTTAAGGCATCTTACCTTTCTTAGGTGCAAAGCAGCGCTTTGGCGATCCGGTTCCTGATGATGTTTCCGAAAGATTGAATTTTGAGTTGGAAACCATTAAACTTATGGGTTATCCCGGCTATTTTCTAATTACACAGGATTTTATCAATAAGGCACGCGAAATGGGCGTTTTGGTTGGCCCCGGACGTGGTTCTGCTGCCGGAGCGGCTGTTTCATTCTGCACTGGTATTACCAATATCGACCCGATAAAATATAATCTTCTTTTCGAACGGTTTTTAAATCCCGACCGAATTTCACTTCCCGATGTCGATATCGATTTTGATGATGACGGCCGTCAGTTGGTGCTCGATTATGTTACCGAAAAATACGGACAGGATAAGGTGGCGCACATCTGCACTTTCGGAACGATGGCAACAAAACTGGCCATCCGCGATGTTGCCCGGGTTTTAAAGCTTCCTTTGCCTGAAGCAGACCGATTAGCTAAACTGGTGCCCGATGCGCCAAAAATGACTTTCGAGAAGGCATTTAAAGAAAGTCCGGATTTGAAAAAGGAAAAGATTTCTGAAAATCAGTTGGTAGTTCAAACCATAAAATTTGCCGAAACGCTTGAAGGTTCTGTTCGCCAGTCAGGGGTTCATGCCTGCGGAATTCTGATTAGTCGTGATCCGCTTACCGATCATATTCCTTTAATGCCGACAAAAGATGAAGCGAAACTTCAGACAACACAATACGATGGTCGTTTTGTAGAATCCATCGGCTTGTTAAAAATGGATTTTCTTGGGTTTGAAAACGCTTTCAATAATTAAAGAAACGCTTGAAAACATCAGGCTTTCCAAAGGAATTGAGATTGACATTGACAAGATTCCATGGGAAGATCAAAAAACATACGAATTATTTAGTCATGGCGAAACTACCGCCATATTTCAGTTTGAATCGGACGGAATGAAAAAACATCTCCGCGATTTAAAACCCAACCGCTTTGAAGATTTGGTTGCGATGAATGCGCTTTTCAGACCAGGACCAATGAAATATATTCCTGATTATATCGACAGGAAACATGGCAGGAAAAAAGTGCAATACGATCTGCCAATGATGGAAAAATACCTGAGCGAAACTTACGGAATTACAGTATTCCAGGAACAGGTAATGCTCCTTTCAAGGCTGTTGGCAGGTTTTACACGAGGCGATTCAGATACTTTGCGAAAAGCGATGGGTAAAAAAAATATAGAAGTAATGAATAAGCTGAAAGTGAAGTTTATTGAAGGCTGTAAAGCCAATTTTCAGTTTGTCGACGAATGTAAATTAATAGGCAGAAAACCCGACGATGTCATCGAAAAAATCTGGAAAGACTGGGAAGCTTTTGCTGAATATGCGTTTAACAAATCGCACTCGGTTTGCTATGCTTACATTGCCTATCAAACCGGATATTTAAAGGCACATTACCCGGCAGAATTTATGGCAGCCAACTTAAGCCGTAACCTGAATAACATTACCGATATTACCAAGTTGATGAAGGAGTGCCGACGAATGAAGCTGAACGTTCTCGGTCCCGATGTTAACGAAAGTTTTATCAAATTCACAGCCAACAAAGCAGGTGATCTACGTTTCGGGATGGGCGCAATTAAAGGCGTTGGGGCCGGAGCGGTTCAGGAGATCATAAACGCAAGGAATAATACAGGTGAGTTTAAAACTATTTATGATTTCGTGGAAAATGTAAATATTCAAACAGTAAACAAGAAAAACCTCGAAGCGCTTGCAATGGCCGGGGCATTCGATGATTTAAACGGGATTAAAAGAAGTAGCTTTTTTGCCGGCGACGACGCAAATGATTCTACTTCATTTATTGAAAAACTAATACGTTATGGAAATAAAATTCAACAAGACAGGCAAAGTGCGCAACAAAGTCTGTTTGGTGAAATGACCGGCAGCCAGGTTATTAAAACGCCGGACATTCCCCAGGTGGAAGAATGGGCAAAACTGGTTCTGCTGGAAAAGGAAAAAAACCTGATTGGCATTTATCTTACAGCTCACCCACTCGACGATTACCGGCTGGAATTGGATACTTTTTGTTCGCATGAAATATCATTAAAAGACCTGAACAACGATATTGAAAAATACAAAGGCAAGGAGTTCACATTTGGTGGAATGGTTACGGCGGCCCGCGAAGCCACTTCTAAAAACGGAAAACCGTACAGTTCGTTAACGCTCTCCGATTATACCGATTCGTACGAATTTTTCTTCTTCGGGCAGGATTATGTGAATTTTCATAATTACTGCAAACCAGGCTTGTTTATTCTGGTACGCGGCGCCGTTCGTCAGCGTTACAACAGCGATTATTACGAGTTTAAAGTCGCCCAGATTGAATTGCTTTCGGAAGTGAGAAGAAACCAGGTAAAGAGCATTACGCTTAACCTGCCTATTCATAAATTAAATGAATCGGTGATAGAAGGAATCGAAAAAATGGCAAGAAACAATAAAGGAAAAACGGTGTTAAGATTTAATGTTTACGATGTGGAAAATAATATGAATATTCAGATGTTTTCCAGAACATCGAAAATTGAATTGACCAATAGCTTTCTTAGTTTCTTTGAAAACGATTTGGACATTTCTTATAGAATTAATTAGTTACTTTGCGAAAAATTTTAAAATCAAAAAAATATTGAATTATGGCAATAGAAATCACAGATGCCAATTTTGATGAATTGGTGGCAAAATCAGAAAAACCGGTTATGCTGGACTTTTGGGCGGTTTGGTGTGGACCTTGCCGGATGATAGCTCCAATTGTGGAGGAAATGTCGGGAGAATACGAAGGTAAAGCCGTTATTGGCAAAGTTGATGTAGATTCAAATCCTGACATTGCAATGAAATACGGAATACGAAACATTCCAACTGTATTGTTTGTAAAAAACGGCGAAGTAGCCGACAAACAGGTTGGCGCAGCACCAAAGCAAATTTTTACCAAAAAGCTCGATGCACTTATTTAAATTAATAATAACTTAAAGGCTGTCATTGGCATCCGTCGGCTGACGGATCGAAATGACAGTTTTCTTTTTATATCGGTTTGAAAAATATTATCGACATAGAACAGTTTCACCAGTTCGATAACCTGGGATTGATTGCCCACGAGGTTGTTGAGGGATTTATTACCGGTTTGCACCGAAGTCCGTTTCATGGATTTTCGGTTGAATTTGCCGAACACCGGTTGTACAACCAGGGCGAATCTACCAAACATATCGACTGGAAATTGTTTGCACGTACCGATAAATTATTTGTAAAACAATACGAGGAAGAAACCAATCTTCGCTGCCAGTTGGTTATCGACACTTCTTCTTCCATGCTGTTTCCGTATTCAAAAGGAAAGAAACATTTAAGGAACAAACTTTCATTCTCGGTTTACACAGCCGCTGCGTTAATTTATCTTCTTCGAAAACAGCGTGATGCAGTGGGTTTAACCCTTTTTTCAAACGAAATCGAATTTCATACCAGTCCGCGACTTTCACTGGTAAATGCCGAACTGATGTTTGGTAAGCTTGCAGAACTTATTCAACCCGAAAACGCACATCTTCGAAAAAATACAAACACTACCGAAGTGCTTCATCAAATTGCTGAAAACATTCATAAACGTTCGCTGGTAGTTATTTTCAGCGATATGCTTGATAGTAACAAAACCGAAGAACTTTTTTCAGCATTGCAACATCTTCGCTATAACAAACACGAAGTCATTCTCTTTCACGTTACAGATCACATACTGGAACGCGAATTCGATTTTGGAAACCGGCCTCATAAATTTATCGATCTCGAAAGCGGGCATACTATCAAGTTCAATCCATTGGAAATAAAATCTCATTACGTAAGTTCCGTCAGTTCTTATTTTGAGGATTTAAAGGTAAAATGCGGGCAATACCAGATCGACCTCGCTGAAGCCGACATCAATAAAGATTTTAACCAGGTATTGTTTTCCTATCTTGTAAAACGAAAAAAGTTATATTAAGAACTTTTTCAGCGCTTTTTTATACCGATTCCAAATTCCCGGATATTCCTGAAAAACATCGCATTCCATGCTTTACTTTCAAAGATTATTGTCATTTTTGGTTTTTAAATAAAAACCGGTGAAAATGAACCATCTTATCAAAAATTGCTTACTGGCATTTTTAATCTTACACGTATTCTTCAATTCCACATCAGCACAGAATGACGAACCAATTCCGGATTTGCAAGCCTTCTGTTCACAACAAAAAGGATTTAATTTATTGGGAAAGTTTGATGTTTCCTGGAGCAACGGTGGATTTACCGAAAAGGAATTCAGCACAATTCATGAGTTGGGTTTTAATTTCGTGCGATTACCTGTCGACTACAGAACATACACCTTAAACGGGAATTGGGATTATTTTGTTGAAGAATGGGTTGCAAAAATCGATAAAGCTATTGAATACGGGCAGAAATACGATGTACACGTTTGTCTGAATTTGCATCGTGCGCCAGGCTATTGTGTAAATTCGGCCACATTGCCCGCAAACCAGGATTTGGATTTATGGACAGATACAGTTGCACAGGCTGCATTTGTTAAATCACTGGCGATTTTTTGCCGAACGCTACAAAGATATTCCTGCAAGCCGGTTAAGTTTCAATCTTGTAAATGAGCCAAATAACGATGTTTCGGAAGAAGACTATGTACGTATTATGAAAATGGCGATTGATACCATTCACTCTATTAGTCCGAACCGTTTGATTTTTGTAGATGGAATGGGATATGCCCGTCAGATAATACTGGCATTAAAAGATGAGCCCAATGTTGCACAGGCTATTCACAGTTACGATCCGTTTCATTTAACGCATTACAAAGCAAGTTGGGTCGATGGTTCCGATAGTTGGCCGGTTCCGCAATGGCCAATGCTTTGGGTTTCCAATTATCTTTACGGCCCATGGAAAAGCGAATTTAAGAGTACGCTTACATTGCAGGGAAATTTTACTGAAGGAACAGAAATTATTGTTAATGTCAGGCAGGTATCTACGGAGTCGACTTTGAGAATCAGGGCAAATACCCAAACTATTCTTTCGAAAAAATTTGTTTGTACCGCCGATTTGGGTGAGGATTTTACCCAAATTGTTGAAACGGAGTGGGGATACCAGAATATTTCAAACAAGGATTTTTCAGCCACTTTAAGCGAAGATGCTACTTCGCTTTCATTTGATAATTCTTCCGGCGACTGGATGACCGTCAACTACATTGCAATAAAATCCGGTGATGTGGTTCATACTTACTTTCTGGCAGATGATACCTGGGGCGGCAAACAAGCGACTTATACCATAGACGAAAATTGGAAATTAAAAACTATTGACGGAGACGTACCTTTTCCATTTGAAAATTACAAGACTAATTTCGATTTGGCGAGGGAAAACAATATACCGATAATGGTACAGGAATTTGGTGTACATAATCAGACGCCTCACGATGTAGCTGTAAACTTTCTTGCCGATTTAAGCGCTTTTTTCCGCGAATATAACATGGGCTGGGCTTTATGGAATTTCACCGGCAGTTTTGGAATTATGAACAGCGACCGGAGTGATTGCACTTACGAAAGCTACCAGGGTTACAAACTCGATCGCCAGATGCTCGATGCACTGACAAAATCGGGAACAACTTCTTCGATGAAAATGGAGCAGAACGAAAATTTCCTTATTTTCCCAATACCGGCAAACGATGAATTGTTTTTTTCAGCAGATAGATTTACCGGTACAACTAAATTTGAAATCAGAGATATTGCAGGCCGAATTTTAAAATCATTCAATACCGAATCTGTTTACAAACAAACAACCCGGCTTGATGTTTCGGGCATGAAATCCGGGATGTATATACTTTCTGTCAAAAACAATGGTAAAACTGTTACAAGTAAGTTTTTGGTGGAATAAACGGAAGATTATTCACGCTTAATCGGCCACAAAATCTTAGTAGTTTTAGTGTTGGAGTAATTTAGTTTCATCCAATTCGTCCGACAAATTCGTATGAATCAATCCAATTCAAATATCAAATCTTGCGTTCACTCTCAAAAGTATTATTTCATTGAATTCTACAAATTACCTTTTGGGGAACTAAGGGCTAAAACTACAAATAAGGTATTTCCCCATTTTGTCTACTTACTGCTTCATCACTTTTCGAACCGATAGAAAGTTGTTCGATTTCATTCGCACAAAATAGATACCGCTGCTTAAATCCCTAAGATTTATCTGGTGAAAATTCCCCTCCATTTTTGATTGATAAATTGTACGACCGGTTATGGTTGTCAATTCAACCAGAATACTCCCTGTTTTCGCTTGTTTGAATAGTAAGTTCACCATCAAACGGGTTTGGATATATTTGTATATCAGAATTTTCGATATCATATTCTGCAGATGTTATTGGTATTCCTCTTGCGTTATAAAACCACAAGGTAGAGTCCGCGGTATTGGATACATTATCACTTATCTCAGCCCTTAAAACCATTTGGTACGCTTGTGGTAAATCTGCCAGATTAACCATTCTATAAACAGTATCAATTTGAATGGATTCTTTAAAACTGTCAAAACTTTCAAAGTTTATCCCGTCATTAACACTATAAAATAGATTTATTGTGACGGAGTCGTTTTCAGGATTAGCAATCAATAATTTAAGGTTCATACTGTCTAATCTCACATTTGGATCTTTGATGAATTCCTGATTAAGGATTTTAACAATAGGTGCACCGTTTGAAGAAGCGTTATCAATGGCAAACAGACTTGATTCACTAATACCATAGACAAATCCCAAACTATTCTTGAGCAGTATCCGAATCTTACCTAAGGAACAATCCTGTACTTTGCTTACATCCCAGTTGTAACTACGGGTATTTTTTTGGAATTGAATTAATTCCCAGGAATCGCCATTGTTATTACTAAACCATATTTCAACACTATCTGCTGGGTTGCTGGAATTCCATTTAATTGAAAAGGATTCACTTAAAACAGGATAATCCTTTGAATTATTTAAGTTGGTCAATCTAATTGCTCCGGCTTTTAATTTATACTTACTGAAAAGCCAATCCTGCAACAATGGAGTATTATATGCTTGCGTCCAGGCATCATGACCTACTCCCGGATATTCAGTATAAAAAGGGTTAGAATGGGCTAAAATATGATTTTCGAATTTGGTCATCACTCAAATTAATTTCCTGCCGGTATTTCGAATTGGTATAAATTACTTTTGAATTTAGTTTTTCATACTCCTCCATCACAACTCTGGAATTACTAACATTAACAGTACCGTCATCTTGACCATGAAAAGTCCAATTAGGCACATCCTTGAATATTTTAACTTTATCAGCTTCCCCATAATTGCCACACATGGGTATTGCTGCAGCAATTAAATCAGTATGCGTATTCCAATCCAATATAAGTTTGTAAACCTCCCAATGAAAAGCCGGTAAGGTACACTCTGTTTTGATCAATTGAATATTCTTTTAGAAGAGAAGCAAATAACGCGTTTACAGGTATGTCAACAGCCGGTTCCCACCACCATTCACCACTTTGCGGCAATCCCGGCACCAATATAAAACATGGGTTATTTTTTTGATTAACCGAATCTGCAAAAGATATCCATGTTCCGGCAAGATCAAAATGAGCAAAATAGGGTTCGACATTATCGCTAACACCTCCATAAACAAGAATAAAAGGATAATTTACCGTACTGTCGTAGTTTTCGGGAACAAAAAGCCGGTATTCTACAAATAATGAATCGACAAAAAATGTGTCGGCAATCCATTTATTTGCCGGATTAGTTTGAGATTTTACAGGACTAACAAAACATGCTAATCCTAAGATTAGGAGAAAGTAAATTTTTTTCATAATTAATAATTTAAAATTGTTAAAGAATTTGAGATGATAATGTATTTTATATGCTTTAAGTAATCATGGAACTAAGTTACTTTGAAACAGATTATTATGCATAGCACAATGGTTTCAAAACCTTTAAACCCTGTAACAGAAGCTTGCGTTTCTGTAACAAAACCGTCACTCGGGTAACACTGGTAAATTAATGGGCGACATTTTTTAATTAAAAGTGCGATAATTGGAAACAGAAATCGGTTGGTTCTGAACGACTTTGCCGAAGAACAGTTAGTTTTATTTTACCGATGTCCAACCTATTGTAAGTGAGTTAATAATGTTGTAAGTTTATGGGGGCAGGTGGTTAGCTGAATAAAAGGTAAATTGAATCTCAATGCAAAAGGATTTCTTACAGCATCTCAACGAAATTATAGAAGCAAATCTTTCAAACGATAAATTTGGCATCGAAGAACTTTCCAGAGAAATGGGGATGAACCGAATGAGCCTGTACCGGAAAATTAAATCGTCCACAAATAAATCAGGAAGTCAGTTCATCAGGGAGCTAAGGCTTGAAAAGGGAAAAGAGTTACTGGAGAACGAAGACATCACGGTTTCGGAAGTTTCGTACCGTGTTGGTTTTGGCAGCCCCACCTATTTCAGCAAATGTTTTCGCGATTATTTTGGAGTTGCACCCGGTGAACTTAGAAACCAGGAACCTGTAATCGAACCTGTAAACGAACCGGAAGAAAAGCCGGAAGAACATATCCCAAAAAAGTTAAAACGAACAAATATCCTGATTGGAATGGTTGTTTTATTATTCGTTCTTATTCCGGTTTCGGTTTTCATTGCCAGGAATATAACGTTATCAAAAAAGGCAATAGAAGATAAATCAATTGCTGTCCTTCCGTTTAAATATCTGAGTGATGATCCTGAAAAACAATACCTTTCCGACGGTTTAATGGATGCAGTACTAACCAAATTATCGAAAATTAAGGATTTGCGTGTTGTTTCGCGAACGTCAGTAGAACAGTACCGTGAAAGCGACAAAACATCCAAAGTTATCGGGCAGGAGCAAAATGTTGCCTATGTTCTGGAAGGCAGTTTTCAAAAGGAAAATGATGTAGTCAGGCTAATCTTACAGTTAATAAAAACAAGGGATGAAAACCACGTGTGGGCGAATATATACGACAGGCAATGGAAGGATATTTTTACTGTTCAAAGCGAAGTGGCCGAAACAGTTGCCACGCAATTACAGGCTATAATTACACCGCAGGAACAGCAACTCATTAGAAAAGCGCCAACGACTAATTTAACAGCTTATGATTTTTACGAAAGAGGGATTGATGTATTGGAGAAATATGAAAATGGGAATAAACGTGACTCAATTGATTTGAAAAAAGCGCAACAACATTTCCAAAAGGCTTTAGAGCTGGATTCAACTTATGCACTGGCATACACCGGTTTGGCAGCGGTTAGCTATTGGAAGTATTACTGGAAAAATTTTATGTCTGAAACGTTTATGGATTCTGTTTTAATTTATGCCAATAAAGCGCTTGTTTATGACCCGCAGTGTGCAGAAGCTTATTTATACAGGTCCAGGGTATATAATCAAACTTCAAAAAAAACAGAAGCATTGAAAGAGATTGACAAAGCCATTCAAATCAATCCAAACGATTATAAGGCATATAAGTTGCGGAGTGATATTTTCAGGTATGAACAGGATTATGTTGGTGTGATTAGCAACTGGTATGAAGCTATGCTTCGCAATCATGCATCTCCGGATTATTTAAGAATCTTTTGTAATATACTGGTAAATTCCGGATATCCTGATTTGGGAAGAAAGTATCTTCAGCAAGCCCTGGAACTGGATGGAGATTCAGCATCACATTTAGATTGGTTAGCAACAGTGGAATATAGTGATGGAAACTTTGAAAACGCATATCAAATTGCGAAAAGAAATAGTGATTATTATAAAGACTTAAACAGGAACAACGGTTTAGCCGGTTATTGCTTAATGACAGGTCGTATTGATGAAGCATTAAATATCAATTTAAATATGATGGAACGTTTGAAAAAGTCAGGTGAAATGGATATGTTCATTCCAAAAGACTTTGCTTATTGCCTTTTGCAAAAAGGAAGAAACAAAGAAGCAGAGTTTTATATTAACCAGACGATTCAGAATTATCTTGAAATTATAAAACTGGGCAGGGGGCACGAAGATCTGTATAGTGCTCAATTTGATATGGCAGAGATTTATGCTTTTTCGGGGGAAAAGGAAAAAGCGTATCAATGTCTGGATATAGCAATTAAACAACCACTCTATCCCAGGTGGTGGGTAATTTTATACAAATATGTGCCTTATTTCGACAGTATCCGCGATGAGCCAAGGTTTCAGAATATACTTAAAGATGTGGAAGCCAAATACCAGATTAATCATGAGGGGGTAGGAAAATGGCTGAAAGAAAAGGGACTGATTTAAATAATTATTTTCAACCTGGTGTAACTGAGTTATTAATGTTATACATGTAAGTACCTGAAGTAGGTAAGAAATGAGCTCATTTAGGCTAAATGAATACCAATTTTACCTAAAAAATCACGGAGATTCCGGAAGCAAACTTTTCGAATGAGAAGTTTGGCAGCAAGGAACTCCCCCATCTTATTCTTCGTATAAAGCAATACATGATCCGGATACGAATTGCTGGCGCTGATTTGAAATACAGCATATAAATTGAAATTTCAATCATAGCCTAATTTGTGATCATTTCATTTTTCAATTAAAATCCCTACTTTTAGGTTTTACCAATAAAACACCCTTTTCATGTTAGTTAAAACCTTTGGAAGCGCTGTATTTGGAATCGATGCAACGACCATCACTATTGAAGTAGACGTCACTCAGGGAATAAAATTTATGTTGGTTGGCTTACCCGACAACGCAGTTAAGGAAAGCCAGCAACGGATTGAATCGGCCCTTCGTCTGAACGGGCTGAAATGGCCGCGGTACAAAATCATTATTAACATGGCCCCGGCCGATATCCGCAAAGAGGGGTCGGCGTATGATTTGCCGCTTGCAGCAGGTATTCTGGCAGCATCGCAACAAATAAATGCCGATAAACTCAGCAAGTATGTTTTAATGGGAGAACTGTCGCTCGATGGAACGCTTCAACCTATAAAAGGCGTTTTACCTATTGCCGTTAATGCGCGCAAAGAAGGTTTCGAGGGTTTTATTCTGCCAAAACAAAATGTGCGCGAAGCTGCCGTAGTTGATAAATTGAAAGTCTATGGCGCAGAAAACATCAGGGAAGTCATCGATTTTTTAAACGATGAATCGGACCTGGAACAAACGGTAATTGATACGCGCGCCGAATTTTACGAACGCGTAAATAACAATCCGCTGGATTTTGCTGATGTAAAAGGACAGGAAAATGTAAAACGCGCCCTGGAAATAGCCGCGGCAGGTGGACATAATATCATTCTGGTTGGCCCGCCGGGTTCAGGAAAAACCATGCTGGCAAAACGGATTCCAACTATACTTCCGCCATTTACGCTGAAGGAAGCGCTCGAAACTACCAAAATCCATTCGGTAGTAGGTAAAATTGACAAGGAAACTTCATTGATGACCCAACGCCCGTTTCGCAGTCCCCATCATACGATATCTGACGTTGCCCTGGTAGGCGGCGGAAACTATCCACAACCGGGAGAAATATCTTTAGCCCATAATGGTGTTTTGTTTCTCGATGAATTACCCGAATTTAAAAGAACCGTTTTGGAAGTAATGCGCCAGCCGCTCGAAGACCGGAATATTACCATTTCGCGTGCAAAGTTTTCGGTGGAATACCCTGCGAGTTTTATGCTGGTGGCCAGTATGAACCCATGCCCCTGCGGATATTATAACCATCCTTCCAAAGACTGTGTTTGTGCGCCCGGCGTGGTGCAGAAATACCTGAACAAAATCTCCGGCCCATTACTCGACCGGATTGATATTCATCTCGAAGTAGTTCCGGTTCCGTTTAAAAAACTTTCGGAGTTGGGTTCTTCGGAAAACAGCGAATCTGTTCGCGACAGGGTTATGACTGCCCGGAAAATTCAGGAAGAACGTTTTGCCGAAAATAAGGGTATTTATGCCAATGCCCAGATGAATTCAAAACTGATACGCAAATATGTGGTGCTCGATGAAGCCAGCAACGAACTCATAAAAAATGCCATGGACAGGATTGGCCTATCCGCACGCGCCTACGACCGCATCTTAAAGGTATCCCGTACCATTGCCGATTTGGAAAACGAAGAACAGGTGCAGGCACATCATCTTTCGGAAGCCATTCATTACCGAAGTTTGGATCGGGAGAATTGGGGAGGATGAGGAAGTGTACAGTGTTCAGTCGCAGTTGGCAGACCTACCCCTCGTTTGCAACGAGGGGTAAGCTGTTAAGCATTTGCAATGCGTTAATCTAGAAGTTTATTATTTTTAAAATACACATGTCAGCAGATAATTATTTCATAGAAGATCAGAACGCAGTTTATTCTTTAACATTTACCGTTACAGATTGGGTCGATATTTTTACGCGAAAAGAATACAAATTCGAGATCGTCAATTCATTAAATTATTGCATTGAAAACAAAGGATTAATTGTCTATGCCTGGTGTCTGATGACCAATCATTTGCATTTGGTTTGTCAGGCGAAAGAAGGATTTGGTATCAGCGCAATTATCAGGGATTTCAAAAAATTTACTTCAAAAGCGATAGTTAATTCTGTTAAAGAAATCCCGGAAAGCCGAAGAGAGTGGCTTTTATATCGGTTTGAATTTGCGGGGAAGTTTGACAACCGGATTAAGAAATATAAATTCTGGCAGGAAACAAACCACGCAGTTTTGCTTGACAATAATGAAATGGTTGATCAACGAATAAATTATATCCACGAAAATCCGGTACGTGCATTAATTGTTGCAAATGCGCATGAATATTTATTTAGCTCGGCAGTAGATTATGCAGGTGGAAAAGGATATGTGAATGTTCAGATTGAGATTTAAGGTAGTTTTAGTGAGTTGCAAACTCAGAACAGCTTACCCCTCGTTGCAAACGAGGGGTAGTGGAGGTAGCTAAATAATGCCACTTGATGCAATCGTGCGACAGCAGGGAATTGGAAACTTGGAACAGATTGCCCATTGGCCCACTTGTATATTGCTGATCAATTATTAGTTTATAGCTTGTATTGGTTGCCATATTGGGATAATTAATTTTAGTTACTCATTATATACGATTTTTTGATCTTTAATTTTAAATATTCCCCAAAAAATAAATAAAACCATTGGAGTATAAAATATCGGTGATAAAATCCATTTCATAAATTCTTTATATTGTATTAAGCGTCCTAATTCTCTGAGTATTGCAACAGTTACTATTCCATAAAAAACGTGCAATAGCAAAAACCAAATTTGTTTATTCTTAATTTTGAAAAACGATTTTGATAAAGATAATGTCATAAATGCCATTACTACAAAATAAGAATATCTAAGAATACCTCGTAACAAGAAAATACTAACAGGAGCATGTATCAAGTTAAACAATCTTCCAAGATAACTCACAAATAAAGAACCAAGAACTCCCCCAATGAATATTGATCCTGTGGTGGTTAATACGTTTCTCCATGTTATGATATGATTTCTTTTAAGGCCGATTAGCAGGCCAAATCCAATGAATGCATAATAAATTCCGATACCAACATATTCATATATTTGATCAATATTAAACTGGATTATAGTTCTGCAAATATCGCCCATGAATGCTCCACCACCAACTAATATTGCCAAAACGAATATTTGTTCAATCCTAAAACCATATGTTTTTTTAAGCCCAAACAATACACCAAACGAAATAACAGACATTCTTAAACCAGTAAGTAAAGTGTCGACATACTGAGAACTGCGATAAGCGTATTCGTCACTTATGGTTTCTACTGAATTTTGGAAAAGGTTTATCAAAATACTTGAAAT
The DNA here is from genome assembly GCA_963821855.1 of uncultured Prolixibacteraceae bacterium. Taxonomy (GTDB): domain Bacteria; phylum Bacteroidota; class Bacteroidia; order Bacteroidales; family Prolixibacteraceae; genus Draconibacterium. Next base: position 294,871 of record CAWGFJ010000009.1, read on the forward strand.
TAACGCAGCAATAAATGTAAGTATACCCAACATTACATAGTCCAGACCTCTTAGTGATTCTATAAGTCTGTCTAAATCCAAATGAAAGCTATTCTTTTTAAGCTCAATTGCGTTGTAATTTACCAAACTCTGTAACTGTTCAGGTAAATCGTTCATTGAAGGCATTTTTGTGTCATTAACCAATACAGGTATTATTTTAATACCCCTTTCCAACGCAGCAGATAATTCCCGGAGTACAAAATCATTCTTATCAAATAATTTCTTTTGTCCATTTTCATCTCTTACATCTAACCAATCCGGGCCAATTACAGCAAGTAGGACATCAGCTTCATATAAATTTCGTTCTAATTTTTTGGGAAAAAGCGTTCCGGGAGATATCTCTTCCTGATCCATAAAAACATTGTCCTTACCAAATTCTAATATCAGTCGGTCATAAATCCGGTAAGAAAATTCTTGTGTCCCTTTTCTTCTGTAGCTTATAAATATTTTAGCCATGCCTTATCTTTCAATTATTCATATATCTTATTATAATGATATTTTAAAAATTTATATTCTGCATGGGATAATACATGCAATTTTTTCAAGCAATAAATTAATATCTAATTACTTCAGCATCCAACCTTAATGACTTTTCACAAAATGAAATAAAAAAAGTTACAAAATAAATCACTATTATACGACTAATGTGCAAACCTGAGTAAAATTCTCAATAATTACCTGATAGTCATTTATTTTTATTTTAAAAGTCACCACCTTTAAAATACGATTTTTACGCTTCCAAAGAGCAAGGGCAGTAAAATTTGTCCAAAAACCCCCCCCCATCCCCCTGAGCGATTTCGGCACCGAGCCGGTATTTAAGTTGGCAAAATAATCGATTATTCATCGACATTTATAAGTAAATATTGTTCACATAAATATGTCAGCAGATAATTACTCCTTTTAGTGGATATAAGTATCTCACATTTGCAACCCTTTGCCGCGAACAAGGACACAATAGTACTTCTCCAGCTGCGCCCCTCGTGTGAAACGAGTGGAGTGTTCAATTGCATTTTGAATGTCTCCGCCCCCACGTTTGATCTAAGGGGGTAAGCTGCTTGTCGATTGCATCGACATTTTAACCAAACATTGAATAAATCTGCCAGCAGATAATGATTTTATAGATGATCAGAACGCAGTTTATTTCATATTATTAATCCTTGCTCTCTTTCTTATAAACAAGGGCAAGCTGTTGCAAACGAAGAGTAGTCAGAAAACCTCCGAATACCAATTTTTCAATTGTTTGATTGATTTTCGATTTTTAGTACATTTGTGAATATGAGAGCAATAAAAAATATAGAAACTAAAATAAATCAATTGAGTCCTGATTTAATAGATGAATTAGACCATTATTTAAATTATTTGATTAATAAAAATTCAGCCAAAAAACCAAAAAAATTAACTCAGGATTGGGCAGGAGGATTAAAAGGAGAAAATTATAATTCAATTGATTTACAAAAAAAAGCGCTTGATTGGAGACAAAAATAAAATATCTGGTCGATACAAACATTTGGCTTGAGAGATTATTAGATCAGAACAAATCGGAGGTTGTTTCCAAATTCCTGGATAAAATACCATTAGACCAAATTTTTATTAGTGATTTTGCCTTGCATTCAATTGGAGTAATTATGTCAAGACTTAAAAAACTTGACATACTTGACAAATTTGTAAATGATTTGTTTTTCAATGGATTAATTGAGCAAATTTCACTTAAGCCACATGATTTTACGGATATAATTTCAAATATCGGGAAATTTAAACTTGACTTTGATGATGCATATCAATTGACCATAGTGCAAAAATTTGATATGACAATTGTAACTCGACAGTAGACTTGAATAGGGCTGTCTTTTCCCGCAAAGCGATGCCTTTGGAAGGCAAATATGCGAGGAGAAATCTCGAAAGCCAATTGCATCGATATTTAAACCAAACATTGAATAAATCTGCCAGCAGATAATTATTTTATAGGAGATTAGAGTGTGTATTGAAATATGCTGTTGCAGATAAGGGATAGTGGAAGTAGCTGAGGAAAATTTAATATTATTGAAAATTTTCAAAAGTGAAGTTCCTGCATTTAAAAGCAATAGCAAAACTGTTTTCAGCAATTTGTTTGTACAAAAATACTAAAAATCCCCCGACCGAGGCCGGTGGATTGGAATTATCAGAATATAACCGATTCTATATTGTTTAAATAGCCTGATATTCTAATTGAATAATTTATTTCGCATCAGGTGTAGTGATTTTCGGCAATTCAGCTTCAAACAGCGCAATAAACTCTTCGCTGGTAAGTATCTTCCCTTTTACTTTTGCAACATTGGCGAGATTATACCCAAAAGTTGCTGCTTTCATTCTTTGATTTGGGGTCCCGTGGTGATTATCGTTCTCGAAAGCACAATCTCCTATTCCATAGAAAACCTCCAAAAACTCTTTTACCCTTTTCCAGTTCATGGTGGCTCCTCGTTTGTGAGTCAAATAGTAAGCTGAAAAAGCATCTGCCATTAGCTCTGTTCTTCTTGTTCCTTCCGGGCTATATTCAAATACTACATTTTTTGCAAACTGAACGTGATGACCATATTCATGAGCCAATAGTGCCTGCGGAGCTACATCTCCGAACCCAAGGTCATTATAAGCCTCCAGGATACCATCACCCATAACTATTTTCTTAACAGTTCCAAAATAAGGGTCAGCTTCTGCAGCAAAAGCGTTAAAAGTTAATAGAGGATGTTTGTAGTTCATAAATGTTGGAGAGCCAAATACAGTTTTAATCAATCCTGAAAGGTAAGTTGCATAATCATCTGGATAACCATAAAGTAATAAAATAGCTTTTACCTTGGCTTCATCATCATATGTATTACCATGAGCATCCCTTAGAAGAATATCTGTCGGGATATTCCAGAATCGCAATAAGTCTTTAAAGGTGCGGTTTGTAGCATTAGTAAACTGACCATTCGAACCATAATATTGCCCGCCATTGGTATTATCAAATACATAAACATAATCAAAGGCAACACCTCCAAAATAAGAATATAATGTAAAGTCGTCAATTGTCCAGTTTTCAACGCTGTGATTAACGTAATCATCAATATAAGTTGGACCGCATGCATAATCATCCGAATTTATTGCACGCTCAACTAATCGTTGGTAATAACTATAATCAGGAATCGTTGATAAATCAAGCTTGTTACTATGTTTTGATATTTTACCTGATTTGGTCATTGGCTGCTCAACTGTCCCGGGACTAAATCTGGGGACATAATTGTGTTCATTGATAAATTCAATCAGTTTGGCTTTCGCAATTGCCACATCATCATTGGTAGAAATATCAACAGGTGTCTCTTTTTGACAACCTGAATTAAAAATCAATGTCAATGCTGACAAAGCAAAAATAAAGACCCAAAAACTTTTTTTCTTCATAATACAAAAATTTAAATTATTAATATATCAGACAAGTTACTCTTTTTTTAACATAAGTCAACAATTAATTATATTTACTTAAAAAAAATTATGTTTATACTGCAATATATTTGAATAAGTTCAATTCCACCAATCTTGCCGGAACACTCCGCGCAGATAATTTCCAGGGTTATGATAAATATTTCCAATCTCTCTATCCTTGGTTGAAACTGGGTAGTTGAAGGACTTTAACATGAACTATATCTCATACCCATTGTTTTTAATCCCAAATAAATCCACATCATCATGGCTAAATTAAACAAAGACGAAGCGCTGAATTATCATTCGCAGGGCAAACCCGGCAAACTGGAAGTAGTACCCACAAAACCTTACACCTCTCAACGGGATCTTTCGCTGGCATACTCTCCCGGGGTGGCATATCCTTGTCTCGAGATTGAAAAAGACAGCGAAAAAGCCTACCAGTATACGGCCAAAGGAAACCTTGTGGCAGTTATATCCAACGGCACAGCGGTACTAGGTCTTGGCGATATAGGTTCGTTAGCTTCAAAGCCGGTGATGGAGGGAAAGGGGATGCTCTTTAAAATTTATGCCGATATCGATGTTTATGATATTGAACTCGACTCAAAAGATCCGGAAGTTTTGATAAATACCATAAAAGTCATGGCACAGACTTTTGGGGGGATAAACCTGGAAGATATTAAAGCGCCGGAATGTTTCGAAATTGAGCGTCGCTTAAAGGAAGAGCTTGATATTCCAGTTATGCACGACGACCAGCATGGTACAGCCATCATATCCTCAGCGGCGCTGATTAATGCCTGCGAACTGGCAGGAAAAGATATTTCAAAAGTAAAACTTGTTATCAACGGGGCAGGAGCATCGGCAATTTCGTGTGCGCATCTCTACCTTTCGATTGGGGTAAAAAAGGATAACCTTATTATGCTCGACAGCAAGGGCGTGATTTCGACAAAGCGCGATGACCTTTCAGAACATAAAAAGTTTTTTGCTTCGGGTACAAAGGCTAAAACGCTTGAAGACGCATTGAAAGGCGCAGATATTTTTATCGGCCTTTCAAAAGGGAATGTGGTAAGCCGGGAAATGGTGAAAAGCATGGCAGATAATCCGATTGTTTTTGCATTGGCAAATCCTGATCCTGAAATCGCATACGAAGAAGCTATTTCGGCACGCGAAGATGTGATTGTGGCCACAGGCCGAAGCGACCATCCGAATCAGGTAAACAATGTATTAGGGTTTCCCTATATTTTTCGGGGAGCGCTTGATGTAAGGGCTACAACGATTAATGAGGAAATGAAAATTGCCGCTGTTCATGCCATCGCCGAGCTGGCAAAAGAGCCTGTGCCCGACATTGTTAATCTTGCCTATAGCTCGGTAAACCTTTCGTTCGGCCGCGATTACATTATCCCAAAGCCCAATGATCCGCGGCTTGTTTATGCGGTTTCGCCGGCAGTGGCCAAAGCGGCTATTGCATCGGGTGTCGCAAAAAATCCGATTGACGACTGGGAAGGATACAAACAACGGCTTATCGACCGTTTGGGGCTGGATAACGAACTGATGCGTTCGATTACCAACAGGGCAAAGGAAAATCCAAAACGTGTTGTTTTTGTTGAAGCTGACAATTATAAAATACTGAAAGCCGCGCAGGTTGTGAAAGACGAAAGAATTGCACAGCCCATTCTTTTAGGTGATAAAGAGCGGATAAAAGCGCTTATTGAAGAGAATCACCTGGTGCTCGACGATGTTGAAGTTATCAATCCGAGAAACATGGAAGAAGAAAACCGTAGAACTGAATTCGCAAAAATTTTCCATGAGAAACGGAAACGCAAAGGTTTTACCTATTACGAGGCGCTAAAAGCAATGAGCGATCGCAATTACTTCGGAGCCATGCTCGTCGAGACCGGAGAAGCCGATGCCATGATATCGGGTATCACCAGGAAATATACCGATGCCATACGTCCGGCGCTACAAATTATAGGCATACAGGAAAATGTGAGCCGTGCAGCGGGAATGTACCTGATGCTGACAAAGCACGGCCCGATCTTTTTTGCAGATACAACAATGAATGTAAATCCTACGGTTCGGGAGCTTGTGGATATCACTGTGCTTACCGCGAAAGCAGTGAGTCGATACAACATTGTTCCGCGGATTGCCCTGTTATCCTATTCCAATTTTGGCTCGGTAGGAGGGGAAATTCCCGAGAAGGTTGGCGAAGCTGTGGAAATACTGCACCGCGAACACCCCGAACTGATTGTGGATGGAGATATACAGGCAAACTTCGCATTGAATGAGGCATTGCTAAAAGAACAATTTCCATTTTCCAGCCTTATTCAAAACAAGGCAAACACGCTTATTTTCCCCGATTTGGCGTCCGGAAATATTGCTTATAAAATCATCCAGGAGTTAGGCGAAGCGGAAGCTATTGGCCCGATTCTTTTAGGACTGAAAAAGCCGGTGCATGTTTTACAACTTGGCTGTTCGGTACGGGAGATTGTAAATATGATTACTATTGCGGTTTTGGAAGCGCAGAAGTAAAGCTCTACATTTTTCAATTATAGCTGCGGATTTAAGGCACAAATATGGATAATGTGGAATTTTACTCACTCAATGTTATTCCATCTTACCATTATTGTTTTGTAGCCTGACGGAGTGAATCGGCTTTTGACATTTCGATCAATTTTTGTTTATCTGCATTTTGCCGTGTTGTTTTGGTATTATTATTTACAAAATACAGTAGCGCTATTACCAGAATTACAAATAGAATTAATGCCTGAACAAATAATTTTTTCCTCTTACGGTTATTCTTAATCGTTACAGCTTCATTTTCCGTTGATATGTCAGCAGTTAATTTATATCCCCTTTTAGGAACGGTTTGAATAATATTTTTTTTATCGTCTTCCAGTATTTTGCGAAGATAGGATATTGCCTGATTAAGGCTTTCGTTTCCTCCGGGGTAATCGTGCCATAATTCACCTATGATTTTTTTGCGCGTTACAACGCTGCCCGCATTCCCTGCCAGAATGCAAAGTAATTCCATTAGCCGGAACTCTACCTGGTGAATCTGACCGGCTTGTGTATCGAGAATTTCATTTTTAGGTCTGTCAACCTTATAACGATTATTGAGAATAAATACTGTCTCATACATATGATTCATATTTTCCAAAGGTTTCTTAAGCTTTTCATAAGCTTTTTTTCACAAGGTATTAAAAAGCAATTTACTTTTTTTAAACCAAATTTATTTCAAATGAAAAATCTTTGTATTATTCTTTTTTTAGCAGTTTCAATTACCCGGGTATATTCGCAAAACAAGATCGAAAATCAACTTGATAGCTTATTCCGTTTCTTATACAAAAACAGGCAGTTTAATGGAAATGTTCTTGTTGCGGATAAAGGCAATGTTATCTATAAAAAATCTTTTGGTTTTGCCGATTTTTCCAATAATAAGCCTGTTCAGGATAGCTCCTGTTTCAGCATTGGGTCAATAGCTAAGGTTTTTACTTCGACTGCGATCCTGCAATTGTTGGAAAAAGATAAGGTTGATTTGAATGAATATTTTGTGCACTATTTTTCTAATTTCCCATATTCGGATATAAAGATCAGGCATTTGCTTTCGCATACTTCAGGCTTACCTGATTATGAGCTTTATGGGGCATTAGTGGATCAACATCCTGAGAAGATATTTAATAATAACGATGTTATTCCTGCACTGTTAGAATGGCAAAAGCCGATTTATTTCACTCCGGGAGATAAATGGCAGTACTCAAATACAAACTTCAATCTGTTGGCATTATTGGTTGAAAAAGTATCTGGAATGCCTTTCACGGATTATGTGACCAAATATATTTTTAAGAAGGCAAAAATGGGAAATACTTTTTTTTTAAATGAAAGTACGAAATTTACGAATAAATATAGTGTGACAAATTACCAGTTTCCTGCATTGTTTTCTTCTGAACCAATCGATGTAAATAAAATAGAAAAATTACGTTGGAGAGTTTATAACCTTAGTGGATTTACGGGCCAGGGAAATATCATCAGCACCACAGGTGATTTGTTGAAATTCGACCAGGCTTTATATTCAGGAAAATTATTAAAACCGGAAAGTATGGAAAAAGCTTTTACCCCAACAATACTAAACAACGGGGAAATAGTAAAAACAAATATTGGAATTGGTGACGCATCGTATGGTTTGGGTTGGTTTATTTTTTCTGAAACGTCGGCCGGAAAAATTATTTGGCACACAGGAGGCGTACCAGGAGGGTTGAGTATTTTTATTCGTAATATTGATAAGAAACAAACGGTAGTGGTATTTGATAATACCTTTGACGAAGGAGTTTACAGAGATGGAGTAAATGCCATGAAAATTCTGAACGGGCAGCCAATAGATAAGGTAAAAAAAATGATAGTGCAGGAGTACGGTAGCACATTGGTGAAAAATGGTATCGATGAAGCTTATTGTCGTCTTGTTGCCTTGAGAGCCGATTCTGTGCATTTTTACCTGAGTGAAAGCCAGATGAATCTTTTGGGTTATCAACTCCTATACGAAACCAATTACGAAGGCCATATTCAATTCGCATGCGAGGTTTTTAAAATTAATACATTGTTATTTCCAAAGAGCTCCAATGTATACGACAGCTATGGTGAAGGACTTTTAAAAGCAGGGAAAAAGGAATTGGCAATTCAAATGTACCATAAATCATTAGAGATAAACCCGGAAAATGAGGAGAGCATAAATGCATTAAAAAAAATATTGGATGATTAATTAGTTCTTCCTTGTAAAATCCAATTTGTATTTATGCTATGCCGGTTAAAGAAAGTTTCTTTATGCAACGGCTCGAAATTTTGAGTTTTATCATAACTCTTATTTATAACGATTTTATATTTTCTCCGCTCTGAAAGATAAATATCCTGACAGGCTCACGGTTTCAATGGAATAGGACCGTTGAAGCATCTGCTTAAATTTTTGAAATCCATAAGTTTCCATTACATTTATCGCTTTAACCGCACGATAAAAAACGTCTACCATGGAAAATAATGAAGCATTAAAATCGCCTGAAGAATACAGAGAAGCCCTGAAAAAAATGAACCCGCAAATTATCAAGGGAAAATTAGTTGAAAATCCTTATGATGATGAGGATATTAAAAAAGGGGTAAATGTTGTTGCCTATAGTTATGAAAAAGCCAGGGAAGAAAAAAACAAGGATTTCATGACAGCCAAATCGCCCTATAATAATAAAATCATTAACCGGTTTAATCATATTCCGCAAACTAAAGATGATCTGAGAAAAAAGCAACAGATGATTTCAACGCTGGCTAAAGATGTGTTTTGCGCACAACGGTGTGTTGGCTCCGACGCTTTGCAAACCTTGCATATAGGCACATATAAAGTGGATAAAAGCAACGATTTTAAGACCGAATATCATAAAAGATTTCTCGACTATCTGAAATATATCCAGGATAACGACATTGCTCCGTCGGGTGCAGTTACCGATGGAAAAGGCGACCGAAGCCTTTCGCCGGGAGAACAGCCGATTAAGGATAGCTATGTTCATATTGTAAAGGAAACCGATGACGGTATCTATGTCAGCGGGGTAAAAACGCCGATTACTATGAGCATTTATTCCGAAGAGATTATTGTAATACCAGGGCTTCAATTTACCGAGAAAGACAGCGATTGCGCCGTGGCATTTGCAGTTCCGACCGATACCAAAGGTGTTGAAGTTTTTGTGCTCGGCCCTGAAATTAAATCGCTGAAGGGAAAATACAGTCCTACCCATGGAAGAAAGTTTTTAAATAAAGAAGGCATGGTTGTTTTCGACAATGTATTTGTGCCGAAGGAAAGGGTATTTCTTTGTGGCGAACATAAATATGCAGCTGTATTTGCCAATCTTTTTGCCACTTTACACAGGTTTGCCTACACGGCCTGCAAACCGACGCTTTACGAAAATCTGACAGGCGCTGCAATGTTAATATCGGAATACAACGGAACACGTGGCGAATATTTCTTAAGCAACACCTCCGAAAAGATTTTCGAAATCTATAAAACTGCCATTATGGTTAAGGGTTTGTCGAAAGCTGCCATTGAAGATGCCGAAGAACAGGAAAGCGGTGCCATGTTGCCCAACGCGGTGTATGCCAACATGGGAAAATATATTGCGAGTGAATCTTTTCATCATGTATTGGGCATTGTGCAGGATATGGCCGGCAATTTACCCGCAAACCTTCCATACGAAGAACTGCTTGGAGACGAAAAATACCGGAGACAGGTAGAGAAATTACTGGCAAGGAAAAAGAACATTTCCATTGAAGACCAATACGCATTAAATGAATTGATACGGGTTCTGGTCGCTTCAAATGAAGGCGGTCTGCTTCAGTTCGGTTCAAAACATGGCGGAGGAAACAAGGAAGCCGAAAAGGTTTCCATTTTCGGAAATAGTTTACGGGCAATGAATGCCTGCAAAGTTCACATGCAAAAAATGTCTAGGGATTTGGATTAATTCTGTTCATCGTTAAAATAATTTATTTCGAAATCAGAATAGCTGAAGAAAAGTAAGTCGATATGGCGATTGAATTAAAAGAAGTCCGCAACAGGAATGATCTCAAAAAATTTGTAAAATTCCCCTTCAGTCTGTATAAAAATAACCCGTATTGGGTTCCGCCGCTGATAAAAGGCGAATTGGAAACACTACAGCCTGAAAAAAATCCGTCGCTGGAGCATTGCGAATGGAAATATATTTTGGCATATAAAGATGGCAAACTGGTTGGCCGTATTGCCGGAATTATTAACCGCAGATTTATCGAAATCTGGGAAAAAAAATATGCCCGCTTTTGTTGGTTCGATTTTATTGATGACAAGGAAGTCTCGAAAAAATTAATTTCTGCCGTTGAGGACTGGGCGCGGGAAAAGGGAATGACAAAATTATTTGGCCCCATGGGATTCACCACCTTTGAACGCCAGGGAATTGTGTATAAAGGATTTGGTAAAATGCCAACCTTTTCCTCGGTATACAATCATGAATATTATCCCGCTCATCTTGAATCTGCAGGTTATGAGAAAGATATCGATTATGTGGAATACGAAGTAAAAACACCTTCGGAAATTCCGGATAAAGCGTTGAAAATCCGCGACCTGATAATAAAACGGTATAAGCTGAAATATCTGAAAGCAAAACATAAAAAAGATTTGTTGCCGTATGCCAAGCAGGTTTTCGATGTAATAAATGCAGCATATGAACCGCTGTTTGGTTTTGTGAAGCTAACAGATAAACAGATTGATTTCTTTGTAAAAAAATATTTTTCGTTTATTAATCCCGATTATATAACTGCCGTGCTCGATGAAAACGATAAACTGGTCGGTTTTCAGATTTCGATCCCATCGCTTTCAAAGGCATTTCAAAAAGCAAACGGACACTTGTATCCCTTTGGATTTATCCATTTTCTGAAAGCAATGAAAAATCCGGAACGCATTGATATCATGCTTGTAGCAGTACATCCCGATTATCAGAACAAAGGGGTAAACTCCATTTTTATGACTGACCTCACGCAGGTTTGTATTGAAAAAGGAATAAATTACGCCGAATCAAATCAGGAGATGGAAGAAAACGAAAAAGTGCAGAATTTCTGGAGATATTACGACGCCAACCAGTACAAACGCAACAGGATATATTGCAAAGATCTTGGTTAGAATTCAATCAAAACGTATCGAACGCCGACAAATGAAGTAGGAAGGCTTCCGAAGTATTCCACGAACCTTCGCTTGTACTTTAATTCCATATGCTCGAAAGTAATTTGTTGTGAACGAGCATCCTTTCCGCGAAGTGATTCCTGCGGAATTAGTTAAGTACGTCACCCTGAACTCGTTTCAGGGTCTTGATTAATAATCTGTCATTTCGATCCGCCAGCTGGCGGAAGGAGAAATCTCTTTGTATGAAAGATCTCTCCTGCCGTCGAGATGACAAAAAATAGAATTTGTCATTGGTAGCGGAGTCGAAGCCTGATCTGTGTTTGAAAACATACATGTGGATTGAAGCTGTAACGATGGTTTAGCCGATCGTCGAATGTAACGACATTCTAAATTCATAACACACATTCAGATAGCCATTGCAGGTTTTTCCATAACCGTTAGGGTAAATAATTTTTTATTTTTGCAAACAAATTAAAATTTGCAAAACCGTGTGAACGGAGGCAGATGAATAGAAAATACAAACAATGAATAAATTCCAGATAAAAAAATATGTTGCAGCAGGTTTAATTTTCATGACCGCTTTTGTTGGATTTGCGCAAAATAACAAACCCATTCAGCATAATTTATCCGTTCAGATTAATCCTGCCACGGCATATATTATTGTAAGCGATTCTGTTTTCAACCTGCAATCCGGTGAAACCGAATTTAGCCTAAACGCTTCGCTTTTACCAACTTCGTTTTCAAAAAATGCTAAAATTGAACAACTTGCTTCGGGCGAAAATGCTAAAGATGTGGGCATGGACCGCGACGACAGCGGGGGAAACAGCAGTCGCTTCAAATTAAACAAATGGAAAGTGACGTTAAAAAACGCAACGAATCATTTTGTTGTGCGCTACGAAGGGAAAATTAATTTCTCTTTTTCCGGCAGCGAAGAAGACTATGCAAGAGGATTTAGTGAAACGCCGGGAATTATTGGCGATTCAGGAATATATCTTGCCGGTTCAACACATTGGGTTCCGTCGTTTAATGAAAATCCTGTAACATTCAAATTAACTACCACTCTGCCATCGGGATGGAAAACTGTTTCGCAAGGTGAAAGAACGGCTGAAAAGACGAGCGGCGACGAGCATTCCGATACATGGAACTGCGACACGCCACAGGAAGAGATTTTCCTGATTGGCGCCCGATTTAACGAATATGCACACACCATGAACAGTGGAATTGGGGCAATGGCTTTTTTACGGACTCCCGACGAAGCGCTTGCAAATAAATACCTCGATTTAACCGAGCAATATATGGACATGTACCAGAAACTTATCGGGCCATATCCTTACACCAAATTTGCCCTGGTTGAAAATTTCTGGGAAACCGGTTACGGCATGCCTTCATTTACGTTGCTTGGCGAAAAAATCATTCGTTTTCCGTTTATCCTGTATTCTTCGTATCCGCATGAATTGCTGCACAACTGGTGGGGAAACAGCGTGTATGTCGATTTTGGCAAAGGCAACTGGTGCGAAGGATTAACCGCCTACGAAGCCGATCATCTGATAAGCGAACAACGGGGACAGGGCGAAGAATACCGTCGCTCTACCTTGCAAAAATTTACAAATGTGGTGGATGAATCCAATGATTTTCCGCTGAACAAATTTCTCTCGCGTCACGATGCGGCCAGCGAAGCCATTGGTTATGGAAAATCGATGATGATGTGGCACATGCTTCGGCAGAAAGTGGGTGATGACAATTTCAGAAAAGGATTTGCACTTGTTTTATAAGAATTTCAAATTTAAAACGGCTTCATTCGACGACATACGCACTTCATTTGAAACGGTTACCGGCGCCGATTTAACGCCATTTTTTACGCAGTGGTTAACCCGGACTGGGGCGCCTGAAATCGCCATCAGTGAAGCGAATGTGGAAAAAAAGGGCGATAAATTTCATGTTTCACTGGCGCTGGAACAGAAACAAAAATTTGACATTTTTAATGTTGATATTCCCGTTGTAATTGCTACTAAAAAGGGTCTCGAAACTTTTGTGGTGAACATGGATAAAAGAAATCAGGTATTTGAATTCGACTTAAATAAAGAACCGCTGAAACTGGCAGTTGATCCGCAATATGATGTGTTCAGGATTCTGGATCCGATGGAGGTGCCGCCAACATGGTCGAAGATTTTGGCCAGCAGGGATAACATGGTTGTATTGCCGTCGAAAGCTGATGCAGGCAAATTACAATTGTACAAAGATTTTGTCGACCAATGGAAAGCTGTCGACAGCGATGACTTCGAAGTTATTTTTGATAATGAAATAAAATCGTTACCTGCCGGAAAAACAAGCTGGATTATTGGTTTTGAAAACCGGTTTGCCGACAAAATAAATACAGCAATTTCCAACTCTCACTCCTCAATAAAGGGCGATTCGGTACGATTCGAAAATATTGCCACGGAAAAAAAGAATCACAGTTTTGTGCTGACAGTGTACAACAATTCGAACAAAGAATATAACATGGCATTTATCGCCATCGATAACAAAGAAGCCATTGAAGGACTCATACGGAAATTGCCTCACTACGGTAAATACAGTTACCTGGGTTTTGAAGGCGACGAGCCTGTAAATGTGGCAAAAGGGGAATGGCCTGTGCTTAATTCGCCGATGATAAAGATTTTTGATAGCAGTGCTCAAAAAGTCAATATGGTTCAAAAAAGAGAACCTTTAGTGGATTTGGCTCCCATTTTTTCGGAGCAAAGAATGATGGATCATATTAAATACCTGGCATCGGATGAACTAAAAGGGCGCGGTTTGGGAACACCGGAACTGGATAAAGCCGCAAATTATATTGCAAATAAATTTAAAGAGTACAATCTGGAGCCAATGGGAGGCTCCTATTTTCAGCAATTCAAGCATAACTTTCCGGATAAAGGGGAAGTTCAAATGAAAAATGTGGTGGCAATAATCAGGGGTAACGATGAAAAATTAAAAGATTCGCCGGTTGTTATTTCAGCGCATTACGATCATCTTGGATTGGGCTGGCCCGATGTACACAAAGGTGATGAAGGGAAAATTCATCACGGTGCAGACGACAATGCCAGTGGGGTTTCCATTTTGCTCGAAATCGCCAAATCGATGGCAGGAACTATTCAGCCAAAAAGAACCATTATTTTTGCAGCGTTTACCGGTGAAGAAGCCGGATTAATTGGTTCGCGATATTTTGTCAGTCAGGCGAAAAAATATTTTCAGGGAAATATTATTGCCGACGTAAATCTCGATACGGACGGTTCGTTATTCGACAAAAACCTGATGGTACTGAATGGAAATTCAGCTAAAGAATGGAAGTTTGTATTTATGGGTACCGACTTTACAACAGGTGTTAAAAGTAATGTGGTTATGCAGGAACTGGATGCAAGCGACCAGGTGGCTTTTATCGAAAAAGGAATACCTGCAGTTCAGTTATTTACCGGCGCTACTGAAAATTACCACAAACCTTCGGACACGTTTGATAAAATAGACAGCAAAGGGCTTGTAAAAGTGGCTTCAGTTGCCAAAGAGGTGGTGGAATACCTTGCCGACAGGGACACTCCTTTTGAATTTACCGGTACTCTGCAGGCATCAGTTCCTTCCTCGTCAGACATGCCTAAGACCAATCGAAGGGCATCAACCGGCTCGGTTCCTGATTTTGCCTACACGGGTGAAGGCGTTAAAATTGCATCTGTAATTGAAGGCTCTGCAGGAGAAAAGGCAGGTTTGCTTGCCGGCGATATTATTAATTCTGTAAACGGAGAACTGGTGAAAAAGCTCATGGAATATTCCAATGAACTTAAAAAGTTCCAACCCGGAGATACAATCGAAATCGGAATCTTAAGGGGAGGAGAAGCAAAAACTATTTCCCTTACTTTAGGGGAAAGATAAACAATTTGAGTTAGTGAGACTTTAATTTCAGGAACGCCGGTAAATCTTTCCATTCCCTCGTTTGCAACTGCCTGTCCCGGCAAAGTCAGGGGTGGTGCTTGTTAGGCATATTCAATGCGTCAATATTTTAAATAACTGCAATTGAAGCTTGAAATTTACTATTTTTAAACCAAAAATGTCATTTTTCCAGGTACAATTGGCATTAAAAATATTCCGGTCAAAGTTGTTTTATTTGACTACCATACCTGCTTTAATTTTAGGCGCCCTTATTATTATCTATTTTTCAGGTATTAAAGATTTTCCCGTTTTTCCGAATAGTCAAAATTTTGAATACCGGTTTTTCTCCGACAACCAGGCCGGTGGTGATTCAAAAATTATCAAACAACTGGTAACCGACAGCATTATTCAAATCGATTTTAAGATTGGCAATAAAATAAGCACTCCGTATGCAGGAATAAATATCGAACCAAGGGAAAGCAAATTAGTGGATATGGGGCGTTATAACCGTTTGTTAATTCAATTAGAAGGGGATAGCATAAATGGTATTGGCATAGCTTTGGTTACGATGAATCACCTTAAAAACAGGGATATAAAAAATCAGGAAATATTATTTTATCATATTTTTAAAATTGAACCTGAAGCTAATATCTATAAGATTAGCATAAATAAATTTGAAATTCCGGGATGGTGGAGTGAAAATAACCGCTTTGAAGATGCATCGGCCATAAAACCGGAAATGAAAAACCTGCGAACCATAAATGTAAGCAGTGCATTTACCCCAAATAACGGGCAAATACAATCCATTAAAATTAGTTCAATCGTATTTTCCCGGAACAACAAACCGCTTATTATCCTGATTTTAGCATTGGAATTTGTTTTTGTCTTCCTCGTTTTCATCGTTTTGTATGCCGCTGAAAAAATCAGGGAGAATAGGAAAATGGTAACCATTTCCTACAAACCAGTCGAAAATAACAAAATCGAAAATTCCAAAGCAGACTTTATTGGTTATATAAACCGTAATTTCCAAAGCAGTGATCTGACCCTGGCTTTGGTTTCGGGTGAAACAGGAGTCAGCCAGCGCAAAATTACGAATGATATTCAAAATCAGTTTGGTTGCAATTTTAAAAGTTATATCAATCGTCTGCGGATTAACGAATCGAAGCGCTTACTTCTGGAAACGGATCTTAACATCGGGGAAATTGCATTTCAGGTCGGGTTCAATAATCAAACTCATTTTAACAGGGTTTTTAAATCGGAGATGCAGATCAGCCCAACTGAGTTTCGGAACAAATCCAAAACAGATTCCTCTTTGTAAGGCTCGTTCTTTTTTGGTATTTTTCCCAATTCCTGCCGGTTTTGTAAATAGATTGTCGCTTTTTGTAAAAAGGATTGATTCTACTTCTGCTATTTTTGCGAACCCTCAAACGTGTGTTATTGTGGTTAACTGAAAAAAGAACAGGAATGAAAAAGAAGAACATTTGTATTTTGGTGGCGTGTATGGTGGCAGTGGTATCATCCTTATCGCTTTTTGCGCAAAATGAGAATTGCTTTTTAGAAGATTTTACGCCAAAGACAGCCGTAATACCCCCGTCGGTCGTTGCAAATAAAACAACCAGCACACCAACTGTAACTGTAACTTTAACGACCGATACACTGGGTAAAATATCAAAATATGTTTTTGGGAATGCCATAGCTGTTTGGATTGGAAATATAACAGGCGAAACGAAATTTGTAAAAAACACCCAGTTATTAAATCCTTCCTTAATCCGTTTTCCGGGAGGGAGCTGGTCCAATATATTTTTCTGGGATGGGGCTCCTTCCGATGTACCTGACTCTGCTTACGATTCATCGAGAAATAGGGTAAAATTTTACGCTATTTCAGGAAAAAATGACTGGCCCACTACAACTGATAACTATTACAAATTACGCCAGCAAACTGGCTCACAAGGACTCATAACAGTCAATTATGGTTATGCCCGTTACGGGTTGAGCGATAACCCTGTTGCGCAGGCTGCCCATCTGGCCGCTGAATGGGTACGCTATGATAACGGGCGTACAAAATTTTGGGAAATTGGAAACGAAAATGGCGGTCCATGGGAAGTCGGTTGGAAGATTAATACAAAAACCAATAAAGACGGGCAGCCTGAAATCATTACCGGCCAACTTTATGGTCAGCATTTCAGGGTTTTTGCCGATTCAATGAGAGCAGCCGCAGCTGAAGTGGGCGCAACAATATATATCGGTGCACAGGTATTGCATTTTGATGGTACAAATAGCTGGAATTCGGTGGATCGTACCTGGAATAAAGGAGTTTTATCCGAAGTTGGCGATGCGGCTGATTTCTACGTGATGCATAACTATTTTGGAAAGGATGCAAATGCACAAAACGTATTATCAGTTGCAGCTAATGAACCAAAGAAAAACATCGACTTTATTCAGCAGGATATTATTGATAAAAATGCTTTTCCCAAGCCTGTTGCCATAACAGAATATAATATAAATTATAATTCTGCAAATGAAAGCATGGTAAGGTCATTTGTCAATGGCATGCAGGCGACTATACTGTTTAATGAATTAATTAAGAATAATTTTGGATTGGGTGCAAGATGGCTACTTGCCACGGGCGAGGATGGAATGTTTTATATGGGAAACAACAACAGTTTAAGGTGGCAACCACGACCCGATTTCTATTATGCGTATTATCAGCAGAAATTTACCGGCGATCATGCTATCTCTGCGACCTCAACCAACGCTAATATTTTGGCTTATGCTTCTAAATTTGCTTCAGGTGAAACCGGGGTAGTAATTGTAAATAAAGGAAAAACCGACCAAACGGTAAAAATCGATCCAAAGATGATTGGTGTAGGAAATCAATATTATAATTACTCATTGACAGGCGGAACCGACAATGGCAATTTTTCCTTTTATGTATCGGTAAACGGAGTGGAACCAACCGGAACACAATGGGGGCCACGAGAGAATCTGGAAACTATTCCTGCAAGTGCTTTTCCCATTGATAAGGCAATAAAACTGGATGTTCCTGCAATGTCGGTTCAGTTTATTATGGTTGAAGCGGGCAGCAACCTGCTGTATCCAACATCAGTTGACAGAGAACTGAAAAACGATCTTAAGCTTACAAATTATCCCAATCCGTTTTCATCTGTAACAACGATTCAGTTTCAAACTCCTTCAATTGCAACCGTCACTTTGCTTGTGTTTGATCAGAACGGCAGAAAAATTACAGAGTTGGTTAATGATGTATTGCCGTCAGGAATCCACCAGGTTGACTTTGACGGAAGTGATTTACCCCGTGGCATTTATTTTTACCAGTTAAAAGTCGGGAATGATTCAAGCATTCGGAAATTGTCTATCGTTAAGTAAGCCTTGAAAGTCCTGTTCTCGCTTTAATCTTTGCACATGCGCTATAATATTTATTATGCTGTTTGTCAATTCCATCGACATTTTATTCTACTCTCCCGATTTGGTCGGGACAGGCTGCTCGTCCCTGATTATTAGACATATATCGGCCTGTCCGGCTGCACGGACAGACGGGCATTATACCACAAATTTTTGTGCGTAATTTTGTCTATAAAACGGTATTACATTTAAATTTTTGTAACCTGAACCAAACTTTGAGACCTAACTGCTTTTAGTGCATCCGGGCTACCCTCTATTTTTCCAAATACATTTACCGGACTATAGGCTCGTGGTTTATTTCCGGTGCTGACAGGGGTTTTTCCAAAAAATATACAAAACGCTAAACCAATCGGCCAGTAAGCGATGTCGCCTACCTCAACTTCTTCTTTTGCATCCGGTTCCTGATTCACTTCCACCGGTATTTCAAAATAAATTTCATCACCCCATATTTTCGTCAAACCTTCAAGCGGAAGCGCATTATAAATAGCATCGGCGGTTGGAGTATCAAGCAAAGTGGCTGTTAATTCCATATTATCAATTACAATCGAAATTCTTCTCATTATATATGATTTACTCGTTTCTTCATTCTTTTAAAATAACAATATAAATGAAGTGTTGTTTTTCTTATATGCCCAGGCGATTATGTCAATATGTAAAATGAATTCGCTTTATCCAATGTCAAATTAAGAAAAAAAGTAGTGATTATAAATCATTCTTTTTTAGTCAAATAACGTGCATTCTGCCTATTGATAATTCGCCTGAATAGTCATACATTTGAATAAGACTTATTAGTATTAATTTCTGTTTAAAAACTTTGCCAAATGAAAACATTTACATTTATTATTTGTCTGTTACTGATTTCCGTTGTATTAAATGCGCAGAATAGAAGCGATCTCGCGTTAGAGCTTCAGAATATGCAAAAAAAATATTCCGACATAACACAACAGATTACAAGGATCAACAAATTTACAAATTCCGATTACCGTAAAATGGAACTTAAAAGCGCTGTTATTTCACAAAAACTCGACAGCACGGTAAACCTTCTTTTCGATACAGGCAGCCAAATGTGGCTAAAGGATTACAAAGATGAATTTCTGTATGACAGTGAATTTAGGAACAAAAGCTGGATTGAAAAAGAATGGAACGCTGAGTCCCATACCTGGGTCCTCGATTATCGGGCTGAGTTGGGCTACGACGGTAACAGCCGGGTAAATACATTGATGTCATACGACTGGGATTCGGATCAAAACATGGAAGTTGTCTCAGGTAAATTCAATTTTTTTTACAACTCCGACGGACTGACTGATTCTGTTGTTACTTCTTACTCGGAAGACAATGGCGTTACCTGGGATTTAGCGTTAAAACAGGCTCATCATTACAATGCATCGAAACAACTGGCAAGAACCGAAATCTGGACTTTGGATGAAGATTCGGTAACCCTGGTTTTAGGCATGAAAACAGATTATTCATATAATGCCGGTGGAAAAGTTCAGACATCAATCTCGTATTTTCTTTTTGATGGTGAAGAATACCCAAGTGGTAAAGTGATATATATGTACGATGGTTCCAACAGGTTAATGGCTGCCGAACATTACGTAGCAAACTTTATTGAATTAACACTTGATGAAAGCGAGCGGGATCAATATCAGTACAATACCAATGGCGATATTTCGGTTCTAACTTATGCATCGTGGAACGGAACAGCTTGGGCCGATGACTCCAAAGATGAATATGAATATGGTACAGTGGATCTCTCGGAAGTTGGATTCCCGGCGTTTATCGTTTTATTTGCGGAGGATTATGCTCAGTCTGAATTGAGATTCGGCAAAGCAATCAGCGTTTTAAACAGTTTTGAAATGACTGGCGGAACATGGAAACATTCCGATATAACTAATTTTTATTATTCTGCCGGTTCATCAACTGCCATCGATGAATTTGCAAATACAGGTTTTGAGGTATATCCAAACCCAACTTCCGATGCAGTTAGTTTTAACTGGAAAGGAAATAACAATCAGCTAATGCTGAAAATGTACCAGATAACAGGCGCCATGGTGCTTGAACAAAATATTCAGCCAGGGAAAAATGTATCGGTATCACATCTGGTAAACGGCATCTACTTTTTCAAATTAATGAACGGCGAAAAAATAGTTTATTCCGGGAAATTGATGAAAAGATAATTTCTTATTTCTATTGGTTGAACGTGCTGATTAGCTACAATTTTTCCTTTCAAAAATTATTGAGACTAAAGAAGCTTCCGTTTAACTCATTCACCGGGTGAATATAATCTGTAACAAATATTCACCCGGTGAATAGCTTTTTAAAATGTTTATATAAGCATACTTCTTTCATGTTATCCTTCATGAATTTAAAAATTGTTTTTTTCAAAATTAGATATTTTGCTTGTTGCATTATTTATGAATTGCATTGAGGTCGTTTCATCCTGCTCAATAGCAATTTAAAAGTCTTGTTTGGAGGTTTCAAGCTATTTACAGGTTAGTAAATCACTACGATTCCAAATCGATGTTTTTGATATCATTAGCCAGAAAATCAATGGTTTGTTTTGTTCCTTTCGCCTGCCAATCCATAAATAAACATGCGGATTTAAGGTGTAAACGAGGGGTAGTTATGGGCAGCAGCGGGAAGACCTTAGCGTATTCTTAGAGTTCCACCTGGAAATTTGCAAAATAAAATACACTGCAAACCTGATTGAAAACTTCAATGCTAAAATCAGAATATTCACAAAGAATTAACTTTCATTTCCATCAGAACACTCTGTAATCAAATTTGTATATTTGGTTTTGAGAGAAGCAATTAAATAATTGTCAATTCCGATCCATTACACTGGAATTGTCCGGAAACTGTTCTTAATCTTACTTGAAAAATAGTCAGGCTGTCCTTACTTGTTTTAGTTTAATTATCATTAAAAAATTAATTCATGCTAAAAAATGAAACAATATAAATTCATTATCCCAACACTTCTATTATTAATACTTCTTTTTCCTTTTTGCGGTAAAATTTCCGCTACGAACCCGGACTCACTGACTTATAAGATTATCGACAATTATATTCAAACCCAGATGAAAACCTATGATATTCCGGGTTGTGCACTTGGTATTGTAAAGGACGACAGAGTTGTATATCTTAAAGGATATGGTTATGCTGATGACAATGGAACGAAAGTAACTCCACAGACTTCTTTTTTATTGGCTTCGGTAACTAAATCGTTTACTGCACTTGGAATAATGCAGTTGGTTGAGGAAGGGAAAATTGATCCCGATGCTCCGGTTCAAAGATATTTACCATGGTTTCGCGTAGCTGATAATAATGCAACATCACAAATAACTGTCCGACAACTTCTGAACCAGACAAGTGGATTTTCTACGCTGGATGGAAGGAGAAAATACACGGACTCCGATAGAAAAGAAAACGCTTTGGAAGATTATGTGCGAAGTTTGAAAGAAACACAACTTATTGCTCCTCCTGGACAAAAATTTGAATATTCAAACATTAATTATGGAATTTTAGGATTAATTATTCAGAAGATTTCCGGAGAATCTTATCAAACCTATATTCAAAAAAGAATATTTGAACCACTGGAAATGCGGCATTCTTTTACATCATTATCAGATGCAAAGGATGAAGCGTCAAGAGGCTACTATCCTTTCTTTGGTATTCTTACCGAATATGACAAACCATTGTCGCGTGCAATTACTCCATGGGGAGGCCTGTATTCAAGTGCTGAAGATATGACACATTATCTAATTGCTCATCTCAGTCAGGGCAACTACCTGGAGCATAATATCATCTCTCCGGGTGGAATAGCTGAACTCTTTAAACCAGAGAAAGACAATTATGCAATGGGATGGGGTGTTTTTCCTGATTATGAACCTAATAATATAAAATATACAGCAATATCCCATAGTGGGGGCGGACCTTATTTTCGTTCTTTTATGCTGCTGGTTCCGGAAACAAAATTCGGAATGATACTTTTAATCAATGTGGATGATCCAACGAAAGACTCAATTCTTTCCTGGTTTGGCTGGCTTATTTCGGAAATATATTTTGGCAATGAGCCTTCATATCCCCAGCCAGCTGAATCTTTTCTTATTCAACATTCACGTATAATTTTTATGGGTGTCATTATTCTTCTAATTACAGGATTTTTCTGGTCATTACGCAATCTCCGATACCGGCATCTGATGAATAAAAAGAACAAACATCGCTTGAAATTTATTTTACTTTATGCGGTAATTCCTCTTGTAATTGATGTCTTATTTTCCATCTATATACTTGGAATACTGCTTCCCCAAAAAATGATAACAATACCCATTGCTTTGGTTTTTATACCTGATTTGGGAATAATGTTTGTAATCATTCTTTTACTCACGTTAGTTTGGGGTACATTGAGAACCCTGTTAATGCTGTTTACCATTTTAAAAAACTAATAATTTCTTAGGAAACCTCAGGGGGCACAAAACCGGACTTGTCCATGATGATGCCGGACTTGTCCATCATAGACGCGGACAACTCCGCGAAAGCAATCCAATAGGAAATATCTATCATGACCTTGTCCGCAATGTTCCCGGACTTGTCCATAAAGCCTGTGGACTTGTCCATGATGTTCACGGACTTGTCCATCATAGATATGACCAACTCCGGGAAAACAATCCAATAGGAAATATCTATCATGACCTTGTCCGCAATATTGCCGGACAATTAAAGATTTGGCATTTCCATTTAATTGGGTTACACATTTCTTTCAAATAAATTATAGGTTTTCAGCAGACCAACAAAAAAATCCGCCACGGTATTGTGAGCGGATTTTTGGTTTTTCTTACTGTTGCTGCAATAAAAGAGCAGGCCCTAATGGCCTATTTCCTAAGTTTTTTAATTTCAAGTACCAGGTTGTTTTTTTTCCCTAACAAACCTGTAATGAGGTCTACAGTAGCCGATGCATCAGTATAAGCTGCCGCGAGCGCATCCTTTGTCACCTGGGTTGCATCTTTGGCAGCAGCCATTGCTTCGCGCTGACGGCCTTCCGCTTCATCTGCAGCCGTTAGCTCCTGTGTAAGTTCAGTGATTTTAGCCGCAGGGTCGAAACCCTTGTCGGTTAACGCTTGTGAATTCTGTTGCAGAATCACAGTCAATTGCGACACAAAGTCGCGTTGTTTTGCTTCACTATATCCACTCATAATTTTATGATTTTATGGTTTATGAAAACTATATGATCAGAGGCCGCTTGTTTATGCAGAAATGCATATTCTTCCGGGTAACCCGGCCGGTTAAGCGACCTCTTATAAAAATTTGCATATCCGTCAGCCTGTGGGTTAAAAACAACAGGTTCAGGAGTGCAACAGTAAGTGCAGAATTTCTTTTGCGATTTTTGGGTTCTTATTTTCAACGGTTAATTTTTTATGCCTTGGGCCTTTTGTTTTTTTCTAAATAAGCAGTCGCAAAATATAAAATCCGTTTTATATAATCAAACTGTTTTAGAGCATAATTTCTTTTAAGGCTTCCAGCATTTGCACCGGCGACATCCGTTTTGTATAATTGGCATCAACATGCGCAGCAACAATGGTAAAATCCTGTTTAATGATAAAAGTTGCGGGAACGGGTAAGAGGACAGAACCGTCGCCGTTTAGTTTTGAAAGGTCCCTTCTTTTGTGGTAATCATCACCCGGGTCGAATTGCAGGTTATAGGCTTTTATGACCTTTTGATTTGTATCGCTCAGAACTTCAAAACCCAAATCATTTTTCTCTTTCATGGTAAGGGCTTTGTCAGGGCTTTGCGGACTAATAGCAAGTATCTGTGCCCCCATCTCCTTAAATTGCGGTAAATATTTTTGAATTTCTTTCAGGTCTAAGTTGCAAATAGGGCACCATTCGCCCCGGTAAAACTTCAGGATTACAGGCCCTGACTGTAAGCGTTTTTTGAGTGAAACCATTTTACCAACCGCATTGGGCAAGGTAAAATCAGGCGCTTTATCGCCAACTTTTAGTCCTTTTACATGTCGGGCATTGGCAATTACAAGTTTTTGGAAAGGTTGCAGTTCTTCCATGATTGTATTTTGAAAACCACAATGTATAACATCCCGCTAAAAATAATGTTGATATGCTATAAAAGATGGGATTGACATTTGAGGTTTCGGGGATTAATTTATAATTTCACGCATTAAATAATCAAAGATTTGTACCTGTAAAAAGTTCAGGGAAAATCTTTTAAAATATAAAGTTATGGCAATTAAAAAAGTTAGAATCGAAGAAGGTTGTATTGGCGATGGAATATGCAGTGATGTATGTCCGGCAGTATTTGATTTGAATGACGATGGAGAAGCATTTGTAAAAGATGATGCCGATCTTACCGATGTTGCCGGTATCAAGGATGCAGCAGAACAATGTCCTGTCGAGATTATCAAATACGAAGAAGAATAGACTTATAACTGAAAAGGTCTCTTTCAGAATCAAAACGAAGGGACCTTTTTTGTACTACAAAACAACGATTTAAGATCATCAGGAACCTTTATCGTTTCCTTACTTTAACAACCACCTGATCAGGTTTACAACAATTGTCAGGATAATGCTGACCAGCACCATGGAGGTGATGGGGATAAATACCTTGCTGTGTTCCTTTTCGATGCGGATATCGCCGGGCAGTCTGCCAAACCAGTGCAACACGCCGGGGGCAAAATAAAGGATCAGCCCAATCACAATCAAAATAATTCCTGCTATAATAAACCAACGTGCCATTATTCCTTTTTTCCGTTCATGACATGATACCTTCAACTGTATAAATATAAAGTTTATGTTTAATAAATACGAAAAATTTAAGGACTATGAACCAAAACAATTTCCATTGGTTCAACTGTAAAACATAATTTAACAAAATGGCAGACAGACTTTCCGACCCCATCGGGCGATTAATGGGGCTTCGTTATAAATCGCATCCCTGGCACGGCGTTTTCATTGGTAAAGATGCACCCGAAGAACTTACAGCATTTATTGAAGTGGTTTCAACCGACACCGTAAAATACGAAATCGACAAGGAAAGCGGCTATCTCAGAATCGACCGCCCGCAAAAATTTTCGAACGTGGTTCCTGCATTGTATGGCTTTATTCCGCAAACCTATTGTGGCGATAAAGTAGGTGAATACTGTAATCAGAAAACCGGCAGAAAAAATATTAAAGGCGATGGCGACCCAATCGATATTTGCGTTTTAACTGAGAAAACACTGGCTCATGGCGACCTTTTGGTGAACGCCCGGCCGATTGGCGGATTTAGAATGATCGACGGCGATCAGGCGGATGATAAGATTATTGCTGTATTGCGAAACGACACGGTTTACGGTCATTTTAAAGATATTTCGGAAGTACCCAAAATTGTAATCCAACGGTTGGAGCATTACTTTCTTACCTATAAAGATATGCCCGGGCAAGACAGTAAAACCGAGATTCCGGCAACTTATGAGGCAGATGAAGCCTACGAAGTGATAAAACGTTCGATGGAAGACTATAACTTCAAGTTTGATAATCTTGGAAAATTACTTTCCTGATAATTCTGTTCCTGTACTTTAAAAGCATAAATTTGATAACATTGGAATCAGGCACTCTGATATTGTTGTTTTTCATCGTCTAATAAAATTGATTATGCCTCTTCTTTTAGTTGTTATCGGAATACTTTTATTGATTGTACTTATTACCGTATTTAAAGTTGATGCATTCCTGTCGTTCATTATTACGTCTCTTGTTACCGGCCTTATGCTGGGAATGCCATTAAAAGATTTGTCCGCATCCATTCAGCATGGAATTGGAAATACACTTGGCTTCCTGGCAATTATTCTCGCATTTGGCGCCATGTTGGGAAAAATGGTTGCCGAAAGTGGCGCCGCACATCAAATCTCTTTAGGATTAATATCGGTTTTTGGAAAAGAAAGGCTCAGGCTGGCATTGATGGTTGCCGGGTTTATCGTTGGAGTCCCGCTGTTTTTTGGCGTAGGATTTATCATCCTTATTCCTTTGGTATTTACCATCGCGGCGACTGCCAGGCTGCCGCTTGTTTACGTTGGATTACCTCTGGTAGCTGCGTTATCGGTAACTCACGGACTTTTACCGCCACACCCGGCTCCGGTCGCGCTTATTGGCATTTTTAGCGCCGACATGGGGAAAACACTGTTATACGGTTTTATCATTGCAATCCCTGTAATCTGGATTTCAGGGCTTCTGTTTTCCCGCACGTTAAAAAAATATGATCCGAAACCATTGGAAGTATTTTACAATCCGAACCAGGGGAAACAGGAAAATATGCCCGGGTTAACGGAAAGTATTTTGGTGGCGTTATCACCAGTCATCTTGCTGTTATTAGCTTCGGTTTTTCAATATCTGGTTGAAGAAAATACCCTGCCGCACAGAATCCTTCTGTTTTTTGGAGATCCTGTTGTGGTAATGCTGATTTCTGTGCTTGTTGCAGTTTATTTTCTGGGAATAAAAAGAGGGGTGAAAATATCGGTGATAATGCAAAACCTGGGAAGTTCGGTAAAAGATATTGCGCTAATTATGCTGGTAATTGGCGGCGCGGGAGCATTAAATCAGATTTTATCCGACAGTGGTGTAAACGAGTACATCGCCCAAAGTTTGGCAAATGTTGAGATTTCGGCCTTATTACTTGGTTGGATAATTGCTGCAATCATTCGGGTTTCAATTGGCTCGGCAACGGTTTCCGCCATGACATCGGCTGGAATTATTGCACCGTTTGCATTGCAACAGGGAATCAATCCCAACCTGATGGTTTTGAGTATTGGCGCCGGAAGCCTTATTCTCGGGCACGTAAACGATTCGGGATTCTGGCTGTTTAAAGAGTATTTCAATCTGTCGGTAAAAGATACATTTAAAACCTGGTCGGTCATGGAAACGATAATATCAGTTCTCGGATTGGCAGGTGTTTTAATCATTAATATTTTTATTTAGAAGAAAATGGCAGAAGCAGATAAAAAATTAGAGCAGATGGGAATTGAACTTCCACCTGCACCGTCACCAAAAGGAGTGTATAAACCCATGTTAATCGATGGAAAATATGTATATGTTTCCGGTCATGGCCCGGTGAAAAATGATGGTTCTTTAATTACGGGGAGAGTTGGTGAATTGTTGGATATGGAAGCCGGAAAAGCAGCAGCGCGGCAGGTTGGATTAACCATTCTGTCGACTTTAAAAACCAATCTTGGAAGCCTCGACAGAATTAAACGGGTGATAAAAGTGCTGGGTATGGTAAACTGTTCATCGGATTTCGAAAAACATCCTTACGTTATAAATGGTTGCAGCGAACTTTTTGCCGAAGTTTTTGGCCCCGAAAACGGAATTGGTGTTAGAAGTGCCGTTGGCATGGGAAGCCTGCCCGACAATATTCCTGTTGAAATTGAAGCAATTTTCGAACTTGCCGACTAATCAGTTTTGTTTATGGAAGACATGTGGTTTGAAGTTGATAATTTAAAAAAAATCCATTCCCCTGCATTATTAATTTATCCTGAAAGAGTAAAAGAAAACATCAGTAGAATGATATCTGTCGCCGGAGATGCAAACCGGTTAATGCCACATGTGAAAACGCATAAAATAAAAGAAATTGCTGAAATGCAGATTCAGGCTGGTATACACAAATTTAAATGTGCTACGATTGCTGAAGCTGAAATGTTGGGTTTGGCTGGCGCTGCGGAAGTCTTGATCGCCTATCAGCCGGTGGGGCCCAATTGTAGCCGCGTAAAAGAGCTTTGCTTAAAATATCCTGAAACTCTTTTTTCGGTCATTGTCGATAACATTGAATCACTTTCGACTTTTTCTGAAATTATAGGGAATCCTGAAAAGAAACCAGGGATTTACATCGATTTAAATATAGGAATGAACCGAACCGGGATTCTTCCAAATAAGGACGCCGAAGTGCTTTTTGAATTTGGCCTTTCCCATGGTAATGTCAGAATGATGGGATTTCATGCTTACGACGGACAAATACACGATTCAGACTTAACAGTTCGGGAAGAAAAATGCCGGGATGCTTTTGGGGAGGTCTATTCACTTAAAAAGAAACTTGAAACGAAATATAATCTGAATCTTATCCTTGTTGCCGGCGGAACACCAACTTTCCCGATTCATGCCAAAACTCCCGAAACCATTTGCAGTCCGGGAACCAGCATTTTCTGGGATTACGGCTACCAGGAAGCTTTTCCCGATTTGGATTTTTTACCGGCTGCGTTATTGCTCACACGCGTAATTTCCAAACCAGCCGAAAATCACATTTGTCTGGATATGGGTTATAAATCGGTAGCTTCGGAAAATCCGTTGCCGCGTGTTAAATTTCTGAATCACCCGGATGCAATTCCTGTTTCGCAAAGCGAAGAACATCTTGTTGTTAAAGTGGAAAATAGCAACGATTATCAAATTGGAGATGCGTTTTATGCCATTCCAAAACACATTTGTCCAACGGTGGCTTTGTATGGTCAAGCGGAAATTATTACCAACAAAAAATCGGTTGGCCAATGGAAAATCATTGCCCGAAACCGTAAAATTTCAATCTGATAAACCATGAATATCATTTTTGACGCACACCTCGACCTGAGTATGAACGCCCTTGAATGGAATCGCGATTTGCGAATGCCGGTAAAAGCCATTCGCGAAATGGAAAAAGGAATGGATGATAAACCCGATCGGTGGAAAGGAACGGTTGCTTTTCCTGAAATGCAGGAGGGGAGGATTGGCATTGTCGTTGCAACTCAGATTGCAAGGCATGTTAAACCCGGCAGTAAAATTCCAGGTTGGAACTCGCAGGAACAGGCATGGGCGCAAACACAAGGGCAGCTCGAATGGTACAGAACCATGGAAGAAGCTGGCGAAATGGTTCAGATTACAAATGTGGAAGGATTGAAAAAGCAGCTTAATTTATGGATGGACAGCAAAAATCAGGATAAAAAACCAATCGGATATATTTTAAGTCTGGAGGGCGCCGATTCCATTATTTCAATGAGACATTTGGAGCGTGCATATGAATCAGGACTTCGGGCAGTTGGCCCCGCACATTACGGGCCGGGAGTTTATGCCAACGGCACTGATTCATCGGGGCATTTAAATGAAAAAGGCAAAGAATTGCTGAAAGTAATGGAACAGCTAAACATCATTCTCGATGTAACCCATTTAAACGACGATGCGTTTTGGGATGCCATAACAATTTTTAAAGGCCCGGTTTGGGCAAGCCATCAGAATTGCCGTGCTTTAGTTGATCATAACCGGCAGTTCAGCGACGAACAAATAAAAGTCTTAATTGAACGCGGTGCAGTTTTGGGCGCTGCTCTCGACGACTGGATGTTAACACCAAACTGGATTCGTGGTAAATCGACTCCGGAAAGTGAAAATATCAGTTTGCAAACAGTGGTGGATCATATCGATCATGTTTGCCAGTTGGCAGGAAATTCGCTTCATGCAGGAATCGGTTCCGACCTCGACGGCGCTTTTGGAAAAGAACAAAGTCCGTATGATTTGGAAACCATTGCCGATTTGCAGAAATTCCCGGAATTGCTAAAAAACCGGGGTTATGCTCAGCAGGATATTGAAAATGTGATGTATAAAAATTTTATTCGCTTTTTAAGAAAAGCCTGGGCGTAAGCTTGTCACGTGACGATCATAGACTGCTACCTCGTCATTCCGAACTTCTTTCGGAATCTCATTTGGCTTTTAAGATGCTGAAATAAATTCAGCATGACGCTACAGGTACGACAAATCAATCTTTAGAAAATTTTTCCAACCGGATATCGTTTCCAGGTTTTTTCGAGCCATTCGGTATTGTTATAAATGTAAGCCAGTTGTGCACGGTGGTTTTTGGCAAATTCCGGATCATCATTTCTCTTCTTATCAAATTCAGCTTTAAATTTCGGATACTCATTTAAATATTTCAAAGCATTTTCTTCAAATCCGTAAGAGGAAAAATACTCGCGCTGATCTAAAATATTGTCAAAGAAATTCCAGCGGAAAAACGAATCTTCAGCTTTTGGTTCCAGGGTTTCGAGAAGGTACTTTATTTTTTCCTGCCGGACCGGAATCACCAAATCACCTTTGTAATACTGAATCTGTTGCTGTTCACTATGTGTACTAACTTTATTGTGATAATAATGACCATTGCATCGGTCGTGGATAACTGGTCAAAATCATCGATATAATCAACCGTTACATTTATTAAAGAATCTTTTTCCAGATGAGAATACCGTACTCCAAGTAAATCAAAACGTTCGATAACATCCGTATAACCTTGCGGAAGGATATAGAATTCAGGCACTTTTACCGTTTCAACCGGAACCCAGTGATCGAAGTAGCGAATACTGTCGGTGTAAGGTTTTGAAGTATCGTAACCAAACCGTTCCAACCCAGTTAGCGGGCTGATTTGATTTTTTACTGCTTCATATCCTTTAAATTCAATCCGCCTGAAAGTCGTTGTGTCGAGCTTATACGAAACAGGAAAATCTTTGATTGCCATTGATTCCCGAACTCCTTCCACACGTTTCTTTTTTATCGTTTCACTGTTTTCCGACGTGTACTTTGCCAATACATTAATAAATTGGTAACATGATTTTACCCGGTCTGGGAAAGCTTTATAAATCTGGTTTTCGGTTACCATTCCCAAACAATGAAACATGGTGGCAAACTCGTTGGAATATCGAGGGCTTCCCTGGAACAGTGCCATTCCTTTTCGCGGATCATCATAAATAAAATCGACATAGGGAATCAATTCATATTTGCCTTTTTTCATGCCGGTAAAAAGCGCGGGAATAAATTCATTTTGAATGTAATCCTGCTGCACTTTTGGAAATCTGGCGGGCGATGGCGTAATCAGCGTTATCGAGTATTGATGGTCGGAACCATTAGTGGTATGTGTATCCAGAAAAACATCAGGATTCCATTCCGTGAAAATCTCATAAAAGCTTAAGTGCATTTTGTGAATCGGCTTTTACAAAATCGCGGTTTAGATCCAGGTGTTTTGCATTTCCCCTGAATCCTGTTTCGTATGGGGTGGTTTGTCCGGAGCGATTATAGGCTCCCCGGTTCAGGTGTCCGCCAATATTGTATACCGGAATGATAATAATTACTGTGTTTTTCAGAATTTCAGCCATTCCGTCTTTGTTCCGCAAAATGTCGTCGCAAAACCATAAACTGGCATCAATGCCTTCCGGTTCGCCGGGGTGAATTCCATTGTTTATCAGCAAAACTGTTTTTCCCTGCTCCCTGATTTGCAACGGATCAAAAACAGGTTCATTATTTATTACAAAAAGATGAAGCGGTTTTCCGTTGTCCGTTTTTCCTTGTTCCACTAAAAGTGCATTATCGTAGGTTTTATCCAGCAGTTTATACATCTCAATCACTTCGTCGTATGTTGGAGTGTAGTTTTCTTCGTAATTTAAATGAAGTAGTGACTGGTTTTGGGCTGAAAGAAAAGCTGTATTTAAAAGAAAGAGAATGGTAACAAACAGAATTGATTTCATTTTTTCTGATTACGATATTCTCTGTGAAACCTGGTGCCTGCCTAATTAACTTTTAGATTTTATACCACATAGAATCTGAAGCAAC
This sequence comes from uncultured Prolixibacteraceae bacterium, assembly GCA_963821855.1. Taxonomy (GTDB): domain Bacteria; phylum Bacteroidota; class Bacteroidia; order Bacteroidales; family Prolixibacteraceae; genus Draconibacterium. The sequence goes on from CAWGFJ010000009.1 coordinate 326,921, forward strand.
CTGAATATCACAGAGAATGAGTTAATAAAGCTGATTTATTTTCGCTCTAAATTTAGGTAGGAATAGTGGAAATCGTTCTTTTCGTCGTAAAAATCTTCGCGAGAAGTTTCGTTCCATTCAGAATAATTAATTTCCGGGAAATATACATCGGCATCAAAAGGCTGGTGTACAAGCGTTAAATATAGTTTTCCCGCCAGCGGATAAAACTGCCGGTACACCATTCCGCCGCCAATGATAAAAGCTTCCTTTTCGTTTTTCACTTTTTCAACCGCTTCTTCGATGGAGTAAACCACTTCGCAACCCGGGAAACATGTCATCTTTTTTATCGGTAATTACAATATGCCGGCGATTGGGCAACGGCCATTTCGGTAACGAAAGCAAAGTATTTCTGCCCATAATTAAACTGTGCCCAGACGTTATTTCCTTAAAATGTTTTAAATCGTTCGGCAAATGAAACAGTAAATCGTTGTTTTTCCCGATGGCAAAATTCTCTGCAATGGCGACTATTATGGAAATGTTTTTATGTATCATAGTTACTGTAAACCTCAAATTTCAAAAATCAAAATACAAATAATGTTTAAATCTCAATAATCCAAATTTCAATCTGGTTCAATAAAGCCGGAAGGCGTTTTGAATTTAGATTTTGAAAATTGGAACTTATTTGTCAATCTGAATTTGTTTTTTTCGCACTTATTTTATACCGCAACTTCACCTTTTATATGTGGATGCGCCTGGTAATTTTCAAGTTCAAAATCTTCAAATTTAAAATCAAAAATATTTTTTACGTCCGGATTGATTTTCATGGTTGGCAACGGAAATGGTTCGCGAGTAAGTTGCAGTTTTACCTGTTCAATATGGTTGGAATAGATATGTGCATCGCCAAAAGTATGCACAAAATCGCCGGGTTTTAAATCGGTTACCTGCGCCATCATCAAAGTTAATAATGCATACGAAGCGATATTAAACGGAACACCCAGAAAAACATCGGCACTGCGCTGGTACAACTGGCACGAAAGTTTACCATCGGCAACATAAAACTGAAAAAGAATATGGCACGGCGGTAAATTCATTTGATCCAGTTCACCCACATTCCATGCACTTACAATATGGCGGCGCGAATCGGGTTTGTGTTTTATCGATTCTACCAGCTTCGAAATTTGGTCGATATGTTGTCCGTCGGGAGTTGGCCAGCTTCGCCACTGGTAACCGTATATGTGGCCCAAATCGCCATTTTTATCGGCCCATTCGTTCCAGATACGCACTCCGTTATCCTGTAAATATTTTACATTGGTATCGCCTGCCAGAAACCAAAGCAGTTCATGAATAATGGATTTCAGGTGTAATTTTTTTGTGGTAACCACCGGAAATCCTTCACTTAAATCAAAGCGCATCTGGTGTCCAAACCGGCTGATAGTGCCGGTTCCGGTTCGATCTACTTTTCCGTCCCTTCATTCAGAATTGTTTCCAAAAGATTTAAATACTGTCTCATTTTTTCCTTTCTTAAATATAGATGCGGTGATTTCCGAATCGCCGTTTCTTATGCGTATTGGACCCGATTTGTATGCGGGACGCATCACCCTCAAATCTTTGCAAAAATAGTTTTTTGAAAAAAGTAGATTCACTTCTAATACATTTAAATATCCACAATTGTTTTAGAGTTTTTAACTGATAATGATCATTCATTTTACCGTCCGAATTATCCGGAGCTAATCTAAGTAATAATGTTTCTAACCCGGGTCAGAAAGTCATGTCGAAAACTAATTTAGCTGCGTACCACATTTTTTACAGAAAACGGCATCGTCATCATGTTTGTCATGCAGGCAGTTAGGGCAAACCTGCGTATTGCCTGTTATTGAAGGCTTTATCATTTCGGCGGTTACTATTCCTGTAGGAACTGCAATTATTGCATAACCCAGAATCATTACAATACTTGCCAGAAACTGCCCTAATGGCGTTGCCGGGCTGATATCGCCATAACCAACCGTGGTTAACGTTACAACAGCCCAGTAAATACTTTGCGGAATGCTTGTAAAACCATGTGTTTCGCCTTCAACCATATACATTATTGTTCCGATAATAACTACAAGCGTAACAACAAAAAAAATGAAAACGCTTATTTTTTCGCGGCTGGCCCACATTGCACGTCCCAAAGAACGGCCTGCATCGGTATAGCGTGTGAGTTTTAATATTCTGAAAACCCGTAACAATCGCAGCATACGGATTACAACCAAACTGTGCGAGCCAACAATAACCAGACTGAGATATGTTGGAATAACAGCCAGAAAATCAATGATTCCGTAAAAACTAAAAATATAACTGAAAGGCTTTTTTATAATGGCAACTCTGAGCATGTATTCAATGGTAAAAATGATGGTGATTATCCATTCAAGAATTCTTAAGGTTGGTTGATAATTTAAACGGATTGAAGGAACACTTTCGAGCAATACAAGAACCACACTTACAAGAATAATAATAAGCAAAACAACATCAAACAGCTTACCGGCCGGGGTGTCGGCTTCAAATATAATTTCGTAGAGTTTGTTCCTTGTGCCTTTCATCTAAATTTCGAAAATCTAAATATAAGGAAAGGCTGTAAAACAAAAAAGCTTCCCATAAAACAGGAAGCTTATTCGTAGCTGTTTAATATATTGTATCAGGTTAAATTCCGGATTAAAGAACGGTTTCCACTTCTGCAAAAGGGATATCAAATGCTTCGGCAACTCCTTCGTAAACCACTTTCCCATCAACTACATTTAATCCTTTGCGCAACGGAACACTGTCGATACAAGCCTGTTTCCATCCTTTTTCTGCAATCTGAATGGCATAAGGCAAAGTTGCATTTGTAAGTGCAATTGTTGAAGTACGCGGAACAGCACCCGGCATATTGGCAACACAATAATGAATTACTTCATCAATAATAAAAGTTGGTTCAGCGTGAGTTGTAGCCTTTGTGGTTTCAAAACATCCACCCTGGTCAACGGCTACATCAACCAAAACAGTTCCCGGGCGCATGGTTTCCAGCATATCGCGCGTAACCAAATGAGGTGCTTTTGCTCCGGGAATAAAAACTGCGCCAATTATTACATCGTGGGTTTTTACCATTTCCCTGATATTGTAATCGTTGCTCATCATGGTTTTTACATTGGCAGGCATAATATCGTCGAGGTAACGTAAACGTTTGAGGGAAACATCCATGATAGTAACATCGGCGCCAAGGCCTGCAGCCATTTTAGCAGCTTCAGTTCCCACAATACCTCCACCGATAATCAAAACTTTTGCAGGAAGAACACCCGGAACTCCACCAAGCAAAACACCATAACCGCCATACGTTTTTTCAAGGTATTTTGCACCTTCCTGAACCGACATACGGCCGGCAACTTCGCTCATCGGAACAAGCAATGGCAATGAACGGTCATCCAACTCAACTGTTTCGTAAGCCAGACAAACGGAGCCATTTTCGATCATGGCTTTTGTTAATGATTCCGAAGAAGCAAAATGAAAATAGGTATATAAAATCTGCCCTTTTTTGATGAGTTTATATTCCGATTCAATGGGTTCTTTTACTTTGATTATCATTTCAGCGATATTATAAACATCCTCGATGGTTGGCAGCATAATGGCACCGGCTGCAATATAATCTTCATCCCTGAACCCGCTGCCACTGCCGCCATCAGCCTGAACATATACTTCATGGCCGCGTTTTACCAATTCGGCTGCACCTGCCGGTGTAAATGCAATCCGGTTTTCATTATTTTTTATTTCCTTTGGTACTCCAATAATCATTGTTGTAAGTTTAAAAGTTTTGAACGCTCAAAAATAGAAATGCAGTGCTTAGCAAAACATGATAAAAATTAATGATTGACAAGAATTCCCGGTTTTGAACATTATCTATACAATAAGGTTAATAGATTGGAAGTTAATTTTTTAATAAGATAACAAAATGAAATTTTAATCAGATTATCGATTTCAAATTGATACTTGTATATTTGCTAACTTTTTAAAACATATTTTATAACATGCCAACAGTTTCAGAGAGGGGAAGGATAATGCCTGATTCACCAATCAGGAAATTAGCGCCATTAGCAGAAAAAGCAAAGGAGAGAGGGATTAAAGTATTTCATCTGAATATCGGGCAACCCGATTTGCCTACTCCTCCTGAAGCGCTCGCGGCAATAAGAAATATCGACAGAACCATTCTTGAATATTCGCCAAGTGAAGGAATACGCTCGTTGCGCGAAAAGTTGGCGGAATACTACCATAAATTCAACATCGATGTTGATGCCGATGAAATAATTATTACCACCGGAGGAAGCGAAGCCGTTACTTTTGCCTTTATGAGTTGCCTGGATCCGGGTGACGAAATTATTGTCCCGGAACCCGCCTATGCCAATTACGAAGCTTTTGCCATTGTGGCCGGAGCAAAAATTAAATCGATTGCTGCAAAAATTGAGGAAGGATTTGCATTGCCACCAGTGGAGGAATTTGAAAAACTGATTACCTCAAAAACAAAGGGAATCATGATTTGTAATCCGAACAATCCAACAGGTTACTTATATACCCGCGAGGAAATGAATAAAATTCGCGATCTGGTTAAAAAATACGATTTGTATTTATTTTCCGATGAAGTTTATCGTGAGTTTTGTTATACAGGCGCTCCATATATTTCGGCTTTTCATCTGGAAGGAATTGAGCAAAATGTGGTTCTTATCGATTCGGTTTCGAAACGTTACAGTGAATGTGGATTGCGAATCGGTGCGTTAATTACCAAGAATGAGCAGGTGAGGAAGAATGTAATGAAGTTTTGCCAGGCAAGGTTAAGTCCGCCGCTTATTGGGCAAATTGCCGCTGAAGCTTCACTGGATGCCGATCCGGAATATATGCTGAATAATTATAATGAATATGTAAACCGGAGAAAGTTTCTGATTGACGGATTAAACCGGATTGATGGTGTTTATTCACCGATTCCGATGGGGGCTTTTTATACCGTTGCACGCTTGCCGGTCGATAATGCCGATAAATTCTGCGCATGGTTGCTTTCCGATTTTGATTACGAAAATCAAACCGTGTTTTTGGCGCCGGCTTCAGGTTTTTACACCGCTGCAGGAAATGGAATGAATGAAGTGCGAATTGCCTATGTTTTAAATAAAGCAGATTTGGCCATATGCCTGAAAATTCTGGAAGAAGCATTAAAAGTTTATCCCGGCAGTAAAGTCAGGCAAAAAGTGATTAGCGAAGAAAACTAAAGAATATATATCCGGTTGATTTTTATCTTCCGGATTTTTTTTGTTTTGACTAAAGCTTGATTTATTTATGCGCTCATGTAAAAAACTTGCCCAAATTGCATTTATTTCAACTGAATTAAAATTACTTTTAAAAGCTGTTTAATTAATCGTAAAATCTGGTTATTCAACGGATTTTAACATCAAATTGAAACAATGAAAAAAATATTCGTTATTCTGCTTGTGATCCTCGGGCTGTATGTTAATGCACAGGAAATTGATTCAACCTGGTTTAGAAAAAACTACACAAAGCAAGAGGTTTATATCACCATGCGCGATGGCGTAAAGTTATTTACATCGATTTACATTCCGAAAAGCAAAAGTGAAAAACATCCCGTTTTAATGACCAGAACTCCTTATTCCTGTCGTCCTTATGGCGATGATAAATATTCAAATCTTTGGCGGTCGTATAAGAAAGAATATCTAAAAGAAGGTTATATCATGGTTACTCAGGATGTTCGTGGCAGGTGGATGAGCGAAGGAGAATTTATGGATGTCAGGCCATTTAATCCAAATAAAAAGGGAAAGGAAATTGATGAAGCAAGCGATACTTGTGATACCGTCGATTGGCTGGTTAAAAACCTTCCGGAATAACAATGGCAATGTAGGCGTATTTGGCGTTTCCTATCCCGGGATTTTATTCCACAATGGCAGCTGCAAGCAATCACCCGGCTTTAAAAGCCGTTAGTCCGCAGGCACCGGTAACCAACTGGTTTATTGGCGACGATTTTCATCATAACGGTGCATTCTTTCAAATGGATGCATTTAGCTTTTATTCGGCACTTGGCGGTTCATTTGGTGTTCCTCATCCAAAACCAATAGAAGTTGGTCCGAAATCTGCAGGTTTTCCAATTCACGATAATTACAAGTTTTACCTCGAAGAAGGCAGTTTGAAAAACCTGACCAAATTGACCGGCGATACGATTGCTTTCTGGAGCGAAATGATGAATCACCCCAATTACGATGAATGGTGGAAAGCCCGCGATGCACGAAATGCAACCATAAATCTGCAGCCTGCAATGCTTTGGGTTGGCGGTTTGTTCGATGCCGAAGATTGCTGGGGCGCCTGGAATGCCTACAAAGCTGCTGAAGAAAATAATCCGGGAAAATCATTCAATAAAATCGTTGAAGGCCCATGGTCACATGGACAGTGGGCGGGCAGAGACGGAACACATCATGGCAATATTTATTTTGGATCGAATACCAACGAATATTATCAGCAAAACATCGAAATTCCATTCTTCAATTATTTCTTAAAAGGCAAAGGCGATATTTCGCAAATTGCTGAAGCCAATGTTTTTATTACAGGTGCAAATGAATGGAAAAAATTTGACCAGTGGCCACCTGCAAAGAAAACGGATAAAACAATTTATTTGCAGAAAAACGGGCAGTTATCATGGGAAAAACCAACCGATCAAAACAGTTTTAGCGAATATATCAGCGATCCGTCAAAACCGGTCCCCTATGAAGAATACGTTCATTTTAACCGGACACGGGAATATATGTCGAACGATCAGCGCTTTGCAGCCCGCCGCCCTGATGTTTTGGTTTTTCAAACCGATACTTTAAAAGAAGCTGTTACAGTTACCGGAAGCGTTTTTGCTGATATTTTAACCAGTATTTCCACTACCGATGCTGACTTTGTGGTAAAGATCATCGATGTTTTCCCTGATTATTTGGGATACAACGAAGTTGATGTTTATGACGAAAAAACTCCTGTGAAAAAATATCCGATGGGAGGCTACCAAATGCTGGTTCGCGGAGAAGTTTTCCGTGGCCGTTTCAGAAACAGCTTTGAAAAACCGGAGGCTTTTATGCCCGGGAAAGTGGAAGAAGTAAAATTTGAATTGCCCGATATTGCCCATTCTTTCAAAACCGGACACCGGATTATGGTACAAATTCAAAGCAGCTGGTTTCCTTTGGTTGACCGAAACCCGCAACAGTTTGTGGATATTTACCATTGCGATGAATCGGACTTTGTAAAAAGCAACATCAAGGTTTTTCATGATGCTGAACATGCATCAAAGATTATTTTGCCAATCCTGAATTAGCCGGATTTCTATTTCTTATTCCGTCTCCCAGGCCTAATCTTTATACACATCTGTTTGAGAATATGAATTAGAAAAAATTATGGTTTAAATAAGAAATCAGGAAATATTAACTCCCCGGAGAGGGCCAGGGAGAGGCTTCCTATAATTTTTTTATTCTCTCCATCGCTTCCAGCACATTTTCCCTGTCGGCAAATGCTGAAAAGCGGAAATATCCTTCACCAGCAGGGCCAAATCCCGAACCCGGCGTTCCAACCACATTGGCTTCATTTAAAACTTTGTCGAAGAAATCCCACGATTTCATGTTGTTTTTTGTTTTCACCCAGATATATGGCGCATTTTCTCCGCCAAAAACTTCGTATCCTGCTGCTGCAAGGCTTTCCTTCATAATGCGTGCATTTTCCATGTAATAGGAAATCACTGCTTTCACTTCTTTTTTCCCATCTTCAGTAAAAATAGCTGCAGCCGCTTTTTGCACCGGGTATGAAACGCCGTTGAACTTTGTAGATTGACGTCGGTTCCATAATTTCTTCACCTGATGCGCTTTCCCTTCAGCGTCATAGGCAACCAGTTCATCCGGTATTACTGTGTATGCGCAACGCGTTCCTGTAAATCCTGCAGTTTTTGAGAAACTGCGGAATTCAATCGCCACATTTTTAGCTCCTTCAATTTCGTAGATTGAACGCGGAATTTCGTTATCCCTGATAAAAGATTCATAGGCTGCATCGTACAGAATGATGCTTTTATTTTCGGTGGCAAAATCCACCCATTTTTTCAATTCTTCTTTTGACGCAACTGTACCGGTCGGATTGTTAGGATAACACAGGAAAATCAAATCAGGAATTTGCTTTGGAAGGTCGGGAATAAATCCGTTTTCTTTGGTACATGGCATGTATATTATTCCTTCGTAATATCCATTGGATTGAATTGCACCTGTTTTTCCTGCCATAACTGTGGTGTCGGCATACACAGGGTAAACCGGGTCGCAAATGGCAATTTTATTCTCGGCACCAAATATTTCCTGGATATTTCCTGTATCGCATTTCGAACCATCGGAAATAAAAATTTCATCAGCTGAAATATTCATTCCCCGGTTTTGATATGAATTTTTTGCTATTGCTTCCCTTAAAAATGCGTAACCCTGCTCCGGGCCATAACCTTTAAAAGTTTCGCTTTTTGCCATTTCTTCCACACCATCATGAAATGCTTTTACAACAGTTGGAACAAGCGGCTGGGTTACGTCGCCAATTCCCATTTTAATCACTTTTTTATCGGGATTGGCTGCAATAAATTCGCTTACCCGCCGGCCGATTTCCGGGAAGAGATAACCTGCCTGAAGTTTCAGGTAATTTTCATTAATTAATGCCATTACTATTTAAAATTCAAATTTGTTCTACTTCAAAATGAATGGCAAAGATAAAAAATATAGACAGCAGCAAATAACAAATAACAAGTTGCATTCGGTTATTGAAGTTTTATTAACCAAAATTTTTTCAATCCTGAATGACAATAGTTTGTAAAAATAATTTGTCGTCCGTTTTGAGGTGAACAATGTAAAGGCCCGCCGGCAAACCTGAAATATCAATTTCGAAGGCAGCTTCTGTTTCTAAGGCAGTTATCCCCATCGAATTAATCAATCTCACCAAACCTTTAATGTTACTTTCAACGCCCTTAAAATATAATTTGTCCGTAGCCGGGTTTGGATATACTAATTTCGGAGCTTCTAACCATTTTTCAATAGCAAATCCGGTTGTACCATTATTTGAACTAAAAGTTTGTGGCTGAATAATGAATTCGCCAAATCCATTTGGGATGCGCGCGAACCCGTGATTTAACAGTTGTTCTTCATAATCTACATGTTGCAAAATCTCGGTATTTTCATGAGACAAAATTAGCGTGCCGCCTGAACCGCTCAATTTAAAATTGGTGTGAATGCCTTGCTGATGAACGTCCCGATCAGCCCAAAGTATTAAATAACCATTGGAGGGAAGAACCGTGTCAGCTGTAAAATGCCATTTTTTGGGAAACTGTTCGCTGTCGCTAAGGTAAAAATCTTCTGTTAAGGTAATATTCTGGTTTGTTGTGTTATACAATTCAATCCAGTCAGCAGTGCCCCCATCCGGATCTATTATGCCATTTTCATTATTTCGTGCTACAAATTCATTAATTACCAAATCATTTTTACCAACAGGTGAAATCAACTGATTACAGTTGGAATATCCTTCTGCACGCAAAGCTTCTAAAAACCATTGGCGCTGTTCTTTTACAAATTGAGTGATTGGTGCAGGATCGGGTATTTTAAGTTCATTCCGGTTCGAAGATAAAACTTCGTAGTTTCGCATCATCTTGAAATTGATGAAATTATCATCTATCAGGTATGCCATCAGTTTGCAAAACGTTTCGAGATACATTTTTTTAACTACTGGTTCAGCTATCAATTCGGCGAGCGGAGGACGAGACGTAAAAAGTGAGTTTTCAGTTGTGTCGTTTAACGGAAATGCAAAATTATGATCCCATGTTATCAGGTTTAATTTCCCGGATTTTGGTTCGTGATAAAGGTAATAATTATGACTTCCGAACGAATACGCGTCCCAATCCTTTATAATTAAATCAACCGCAATTACCCTGAAAAAATTATGGATGTTTAAGATTGAGTTCATGTTTTCATTATTCAACTCATTGATAAACTTATTGTATGCATCAATAGTACCTTCCTGCACAGAGACACTATTAAAAGGGAACTCCTGGCCTTTATACAAACTCCCTTCATTGGATGCAAAGTTTGTTTTAAGAAACGTTTTTTCAACATCCTCGGTAATAGTGTAAATATCGATAAACGTATTGTTAATATAAACCTCCGCAAAAGCAGTGCGCGGGGCAGCAACGCCGGCTCGCCGGTACAAGTGGTATGCAAGTGCATTGCGCTGGTAAAAACTATCTACGTGGTGATTGTGCAAATTAAACTTATCAATGCCATCAAACTCCCTATGTTCCACAAAATGATCGATATCAATTTTAAAAGGCGGGTTGGTTTCGTTAAATTCGTTAGAGGTGTATCCTTTTCTTCTCAGGTATACGGAATCCACTACCTGGCCATCTATAATCATTTTTACCGGATCGACGTAAAAACCTTTTTCCCAAATCAAAATGTCTTCTAAATTATCAGCTTCAAATTTTATGGTATGCAAATATGTTTCATCGAACAGTTGCATTCCTGCCGGTTGTGCTCCGGAAAAATGCGGCAATACAAATAAGAAAAAAGCTGCAGCTATTTTATTTAACACTTTCATTAAAATAACACAAAAATAAAAAATCAAATCGACAGGTATCGTTACTCAATTCAGATGAAAATTTGGTTCATTAGGTTGCGTGATTAATCTTTTCCTAACTTACCGCAAAACTCATTCAGCAGCTCAGAACCTTCTTATTCATCTTTTTCAGAGAAACATTTATAATTGGTATTGTTCCTGCAACGGTATTTCACCACAGTTTCCTACTTTTGCAGGAGAAAACAAATAGTTATGCAAAATTTCTTTGTAAAATCTCACGGACTTGGAAATGACTATATCGTATTTGATGAGGAAAAAATTGATTTCGAACTCACAAAAAATGCGATTGTAAAAATATGTGATAACCATTACGGATTGGGAACCGATGGAATTCTTTTAAAAGTGTTAAGCCTGGATGCTGATTTTGGACTACGGATTTTAAATCCCGATGGTTCAGAGGCTGAAAAAAGTGGAAACGGGCTTCGGATTTTTGCCAAATATTTGTATGACTACAGGTATACATCGGATAAAATGTTCACCATTGAAACTCCGGGCGGAATAGTTCGTGCGGAAATTATCGAAGAGAAAAACGGTAAAGCTGAAACCATAAGAGTGGAAATGGGAAAAGCAATTTTTGAGTCGTCAAGGATTCCGGTGAAGTCGGCATATGACGAGTGTATCGATGAAACGCTCCAACTCGAAAATAAAGAATATAAAATAAACTGTGTTTCAGTAGGAAATCCACATTGCGTGGTTATAAAAGACGAACTCGACGAAAATGAAATAAAAACTTTTGGGCCGCAAATTGAAAATCATCCGATGTTCCCAAACCGTATCAATGTTCAGTTTGCAAAGGTAATTTCACCAAATGAAGTCGAAATAATTATTTGGGAACGTGGTGCCGGCTGGACACTTGCCTCGGGAAGTTCATCGTGTGCTGTTGCTTCAGTAATGGTAAAAAAAGGTTTGACAGAACGAAAGCTAAACGTAAAAATGCCGGGCGGAAATTTAAAAATCGAAATTGATGAGGACTGGGAAATACGAATGACAGGTGCTGTTCGCGAAATTGCTTCCGGTACTTTAAGTAACGAATTAATTCACGATATAAATAAATTATGATGAAAGTTTTCAGTGTTTTAATTTTTGTTTCAGTCTTTATGATTTCAACAGTTAACGCACAGTTTAAATGGCCGGATGGCAAAAAAGCAGCAGTTGTTTTTACCTACGACGATGGTCTGGATTGCCATTTCGATGTTGCGGTTCCACAACTGGACGAGTTTGGTTTTAAAGGAACATTTTTTTGCACAGGAAATTCGGAAAGCCTGAGCCGGCGGATAGACGAGTGGCGTGAAATTGCAAAAAGCGGTCACGAAATCGGAAATCATACGCTGTTTCATCCCTGTGATGGCAGCAAGGGCGCTTGGGTAAAACCCGAATACAATTTGAAAAATTACACGCCGGAACAAATTGTAAATGAACTCCGCACAGCTAACACGCTTTTAAAGGCAATCGACGGAAATGAAAACCGTACTTTTGGCTATACATGCAGCGATTACATTGCCGGAGGAAAAGATTTCACTCCCGATGTGAAAAAGCTTTTTGTGGCTGCGCGATGCGATGGCCCGGTTCCGGAAACCATGAATGGGTATGAAATTTTTAAAACTCCAAGCTGGGGAGTCGATAGTCCGACCACCGCAGATTTAATTGCATACGTTGAAAAAGCTAAGGCAAACGGAACTATCGCAGTCTTTATGTTTCATAGTGTAGGTGGCGGATATTTGAATGTTGGAGCTGACGAACATCACAAACTTCTGGAATACATAAAAGAAAACGAAGATGAATTCTACACCGGTACCTTTATGGAAGTGATGGAATACATTAAGATAAATCTATAGGCTTCCTGATGTGGAATAAATATTTACCTGAAATTAACACTTCCTGGTTCCAACAGAATATTTGGGCTAAAGCCCGTATTTTTGAGTTTTCAATATCACAAGACTTTACAGGCCTGGGGTTAACAGCGGTCGCCATGTTTGGGTTTTATCCGGTAATATGGATATAATCAATAGCTTGCTTTTAGTTCTATTTCATTAATTCTTATATCTTTGCGCCGGTTTATATCGAATGAATAGAATTCCCTTTTGGGAAGGAACACCTAAAATTGAAATTATGACTCATAAAGCAGGTTTTGTCAACATTGTGGGTAACCCGAACGTGGGAAAATCTACCATAATGAACGCACTGGTTGGAGAAAAACTCTCTATCATCACGCAAAAAATGCAAACTACGCGTCACCGCATAAAAGGTATTGTCAGCGGCGACGACTTCCAGATTGTTTATTCCGATACTCCGGGTATATTAAAACCCAGTTATAAATTACAGGAAACCATGATGAAATTCGTGGATTCCGCGTTGATTGATGCCGATGTAATTTTATTTGTAACCGATGTAATTGAAAAGCCGGACAAAAATCCTGAGTACATTGAACGAATCCGAAAATCGAATATGCCGGTTATCGTTTTAATCAACAAAATCGATCTCTCGAACCAGGAAAAAGTGCTAAAGTTATACGACTACTGGTCCGGTATTTTTCCAGGTGCAACGGTTTTCCCTATTTCGGCACAGGAGAAATTTAATATCGAACCCATATTTGATCGTATTCTGGAACTGCTTCCCGAAGCGCCGGCTTATTTCTCAAAAGATGATATTACCGACCGCAATGAGCGTTTCTTTATGCAGGAAATTGTTCGCGAAAAAATATTGCTGAATTACCAGAAAGAAATTCCTTATTCGGTGGAAGTTGAAGTCGAGGAATTTAAAGAAACCGAAAAAATTATACATGTACGTTGTATCATTTACGTATCGCGCGAAAGCCAGAAAGGAATTATTATCGGCCACCAGGGAAAAATGTTAAAGATAATTGGAACAGAAGCCCGGAAAGATGCTGAAGAATTTTTTAGCAAGAAAATATTTCTGGAACTGGTGGTAAAAGTCGCAAAAGACTGGCGTGAGAAAGACAAACAGTTGAAGAATTTCGGATATGATGCGAATTAAGCACTAAGTACTAAGTAGTTAGTACTTAGTAGATAGACTTAAAGTGTTCCGTAAAGTAACCCCGACTTTTAAGTCGGGGAAGGGAAATCTCAGAAAACACAGGGCTTTAGCCCTTAACAAACAGAAAAAAATGAGTAGCAAAATAGTAGCCATAGTAGGACGTCCAAATGTTGGGAAATCAACTTTATTTAATCGCTTAATAGAGCAGCGAAAAGCTATTGTAGATGAAACTGCCGGAGTTACCCGCGACCGTAATTACGGAAAAGGGCAATGGAACGGCGTCGAATTTTCGGTAATTGACACCGGTGGTTATGTGGTAAATTCCGACGATGTTTTTGAAGCCGAAATCAACAAGCAGGTGCATCTGGCTATTGATGAGGCGGACGTAATCCTCTTTTTGGTTGATGTGGAATCGGGGATTACCGACCTTGACGATGCCATCGCAGCCATTTTAAGGCGTGGAAAAAAGCCGGTTTTGATAGCCGTAAATAAAGTAGATAACAACAGTCGTATTGTCGATGCACAGGAATTTTATGCACTGGGTTTAGGTGAAATCTATTGTATTTCGTCGATGACAGGAAGCGGAACAGGAGATTTGCTGGATGTTTTAGTTGAAAATTTCCCAAAAAAAGAAGAAGAGGATGAAGAGCACGAACTTCCTTATTTATCGGTTGTTGGCCGCCCGAATGTGGGGAAATCGTCGTTTATTAACGCATTGATTGGCAAGAACCGGAATATTGTTACCGAAATTGCAGGCACAACACGCGACTCAATTCATACCCGTTACAATAAATTTGGCCACGATTTTATGATTGTGGATACTGCAGGTCTTCGCAAAAAAGGAAAAGTGAGCGAAGATTTGGAATTCTATTCGGTTTTACGTTCTGTGCGAACCATCGAGAATTCGGATGTTTGTTTGCTAATGATTGATGCCACCCGTGGTGTGGAAGCGCAGGATATGAATATTTTCAACCTGATTATCAAAAACAAAAAAGGTGTGGTAATCCTGGTCAACAAATGGGATTTAATTGAAAAAGACACACATTCAACCAAAAAATTTACTGAAGAAATTCAGGAACGGATAGCACCTTTTACCGATGTGCCAATTTTATTTATTTCGGCATTAACAATGCAACGCGTACATAAAGCCTTGGAAACAGCAGTGGAAGTATTCGAAAGGCGTCAGCAAAAAGTAAAAACTTCGGAATTAAACGACGTGCTTTTGGAAGCTATCGAAGCCTATTCGCCGCCAGCCATAAAAGGGAAATTCATTAAAATTAAATATGTAACCCAATTACCTTCGCCAACACCTTCGTTTGCTTTTTTTGCCAATTTGCCTCAATACATTAAAGATCCATACAAACGGTATTTGGAAAACCAGATTCGCGAAAACTTTAATTTCACCGGTGTTCCAATCCAGATTTATTTCAGGCAGAAATAGTTCAGAGTTCAGAGTCAGAGATCAGAGTTCAGAATTCAGAATTCAGAGTTCAAAGTTATTCACCCGTTGACTCAAAGTCACCGGGTGAATAGATTAAACGAAGAGCTGCTTTACCAATTGTTTAATCGTCAATAACAACCTTCATATCGTAACCGGTAATTTTTATCGTTCCTCCCGATTCTCCGCCAATAAGTTCAAGATTGCTGTTGTCCTTAATTTGTTTCGAAATTTTTACCGATTCAGGAATATCAACTTTCGGGTATTTAATATTGAAATCGACTTTAAATTTTACTGAACCGGCATCGGCTTCAATTTTACCGTATTTTCCGTTAAAGGTAAGCCCGCTGAAATCGTTGTTCAGTTTTCCGATTTTTATATTATCGTCATAACCATCATCAAGCGAAAAGCCGGAAACCGATTTAATTTCGTATAAACTGTATTTGCTGGTTCCAATGTCAATTTTTTGAGTATTTCCCAAATATATATTATTGTCGTATGAATCATCGATAGTTATATTGGCGACATCGCCCAGTGTTAAGTCGCAGTATTTCCCGTTGAATCTGGCATTTCGTGCCGATTTAACTTTGATATTACAATCGTAAAGTTCAAGATTCAAATCCTGCAACACAGCTTCCGAATTAAAATCGGAATACTTTGAATTTAAATCGAGGCCGGTTAATTCTTCAACAGTAAATTTATCGTCGTACGAATCAATTTCGAGTTTGCCGGCTTTTTCGATTACGAATTTCGAATATTTGCTTTTAAGCTCCATATCGCCACACGATTCCATTTCAATATCGGTATCATATAAATCGAATTCGGCATCCTTTTTTATATTCCCCAGTTTAATTTTTGAATATTTCGACTGAATATTTGTTTCGCCTGAAAAATCGTGGGCGTATAATTTACTACTGTAAATTGTCAAATCAACTTTGCCATCCAGCGATTCCATTTCAATATCGCTGTATTTGTTGTTCAATTCCAGATCGGCCGATTTTGGTATTTCCAATTCATGCCTGATTTTGAAATCTCTAACCTTTACTTTATCTCCGTTCAGTAAAGTCATTGTTGAACGGTTGTTGTTCGTGTTCATGTTTTTATAAAATCGCGTGTCAATTTCCAGATCATCGCCATGCAATTCAAATTTAAAATCTTCAACCGATTGCAAAACTTTTTTTTCATCAGCAGGTGTGTCGCCTGTTACTTCAATGGTGGTTTTCAGCTTCACATTGTTGGAGGAAGTAGTAGTTATTTTTAAATCTCCCGAATGATTATTCATATCGATGGTAACACCTGAAGGTACATCGGTCGATTTGTTTACGGTGCGTGAGCCATTTGAATTTTGCGCCAATGCGTTGCCTGCAAATGCCAAAATTATAGCTGCGATAAAAAGCTTAAAGCGTAACATTGTTTTCATTGTTTTTTTGTTTTTGAATTTCGAGTGCCAGCCGGTTCAGTATCCTTATTTTCTTCTGATAATAATCCAGCAACACATGTATAATTTGTTCATTTTCGCCGGTGGTATATAAATCCTTTTCGTAGGTTTTATAAATTTTGTCGAGTTCATTGAGCTCGTCCAGCAAAAACTGAAACTCGGTTTTTTGTTCTGCGGTTAAAGGTTCAATTTCTTTCCATTTGGTATCCACAATTTGCTTTAATTCGGTTTCCTGTTGTCCCAAATCCTTCGAAATGTCGGCAAGAGTAACAATTACAATCCGGTCTTTCTGAGTTTCTTTTACCACCACATAAGTAAGCAGAACACCAAACAGAAATACGGCAGCTATCTTCCAAAACCAGTTATTTTGAACTAATTTCGCATTACCGGTTTCCTTTTTTATCTTGTTCCAGATTTTATTATTATCCGGCTGTTCTGCATCAAGCTTCAACCTGTTTTTCGTCAGGTATTTTTCGATATCCATTTGCATAATCTGTTTCTTTTATCATTTTTCCCAAAAGCTGTTTTGCCCTGAAAAACTGTGTTTTTGCTGTCGATTCAGTAATATCCAGCTTTTCGGCAATTTCAGCATACCTGTATCCTTCCAAAGCACGAAGGACCAAAATTTCGCGTGCTCCACCCGGCAATTTTTTTATCATATGGTGCACAAATTCCGGGTCGACATTATCGCTTACCTCTTCGGCAATTTCAGCATGTTTATCCGAAAGGGCATCAAAAGCAGTAAACATGTATTTTTTCTTTCGCACTTCATCGATACTCCGGTTAATCACAATTCTTTTCAGCCATCCTCCAAAAGCTTTCGCGTCGTTCAATTTATGTAACTCATTAAAAGCCTTTATAAATGAATCCTGCAAAATATCTTCGGCAGCTTCTTTTTCACCCGTCATACGAACAGCGATATTAAACATAGCTTTCGAATACGACTGGTATATGCGGTATTGCGCTTTTTCGTCGCCCTTTTTACAGAGCTGAATTAGTTTTACCTCGTTTATGCCGGATTTTATTTTCAATCGCTGATTTTTAACTGTAGGACGAAGTTATTTCAAAAAGGTTGGAATTGAACCGAAAATATTTTTCAATTTTGCAAAGCGAGTTTGAATATAAACGATTTAATTAATTCAGGAAGATAAAAGGAGTTGGTCGTTATTAAATTCGGTTACAGATGACAACTTTCGTATTCCTGCTAAATTTTACAATTATGCATATTGTTCACGTTTTTGTTCATGTAAAGGAAAATAGTATCGATTCGTTTATTGAGGCAACAATCGAAAACGCAAGAAGCAGCCACAAGGAAGAAGGAATTGCCCGTTTCGATGTAATTCAGCAACAGGACGATCCAACCCGTTTTGTATTGGTTGAAGTTTACCGCTCTCCTGAAGATGCGTTGAAACACAAGGAAACCGACCATTATAACAGGTGGCGCGATTCAGTTTCATATATGATGGAGGAAGCCAGGACTTCGGTTAAATATGTGAATGTTCATCCAAACGAAGAAGGTTGGGATTGAAAATGATGTTCCACTAAAGGGCTCTTTTTGATCCGGGTTTTCCAGATTGAATATAAGTTTGGTATTCCAGGAGATAAACAGGAAATTTTTTCCAAAATGGAGGAAGTAAAAATGAAGTTTGAATTTTCAACTGCATCAAAAATTATTTTTGGAAGTGGTTCGGTAGAAAGGGTATCAGAGATTATTTCAGCAACTACAGGAAATTTGATGATTGTGGTGGGGAACAACACTAAACGGGCAACAATCCTGACCGCAAATTTGCCGTCAACTTATCCGGTTGTATTTTACCAGGTAAAATCGGAACCAACTATTGAAGTTATTAATAACGGCGTTCAAATTGCAAGAGATAACAGTTGCAAATTAATCATCGGCTTTGGTGGCGGAAGCGTTATCGATGCAGCGAAAGCCATAGCCGCACTGGTTCCGAATGAAGGTGAATTAATGGATTATCTTGAAGTTATTGGTGAAGGAAAAAAACTGACAGAGAAACCGCTTCCGGTAGTTGCCATTCCAACTACATCCGGAACAGGCGCAGAAGTCACTAAAAATTCGGTGATAAAATCGGAAGAGCACCAGGTGAAAGTTAGTCTGAGAAGCGATTTAATGTATCCCAGTGCTGCGGTAGTCGATCCACAATTAATGATTTCGATGCCGCCCGAAATTACCGCATCAACCGGTGTCGATGCATTAACTCACCTGATGGAAACGTTTGTATCGAATCAGTCGAACCCGTTTATCAGTTTATTTTGTCGCGAAGGGATGAAAAGAGTTGCTCTCTCGCTGGAAAAAGCCTGTATGGAAGGCGATAATCTGGAAGCGCGTGAAAACATGGCAATGGCAAGTTTATTTGGCGGAATGGCTTTAGCCAATGTAAAACTGGGAGCGGTTCATGGTTTTGCAGGCCCGGTTGGCGGCATGTTTCCGGCTCCCCACGGAACGGTTTGCGCACGGTTTTTACCTGCTGTAATGGAAATGAATATACAGGCAATGAATGAACAATATGTAAAAATTGAAAAATACCACGAAATTGCACGAATTCTTACCGGCAATAAATCGGCCGAGGCAAGTGAAGGCATTGAATGGGTAAAAAACATGATTGAAAAATTAGAAATTCCTTCACTTTCCGTTTTCGGAATAAAAGAAAAATATTATCCGGAGTTGGTGCAAAAGGCTAAAAATGCCAGCAGTATGAAAGGAAATCCGGTGGTATTGGACGATGAGCAGCTCTTGTGGATTTTAGAGAAATCGGTTTGATGCACAAGCTTTGGGACGGTTTTTGCAGAATAAAACTTATCTTTGTAACATTCAATTGGTTTAAGTTATGATAGGGAAATTTTTTCATACACCTGCAGCAAAAAAGTTTCATATTAATCCTATATATTATGATCCTGCGAAGGAAGAAAGAGAGGAAAGGGAAAAGAGGATTAAGAATGAATTAGGGATTGTGGATGAAAAGGTAGATGATGGGAAACCATACATGCCAAACGTAAAAGGCAGATTCAGAAATACAGATGAGTGGCATTCCAGGTCTTCGGAAACAGCACGGAGATCGCAGAACAGAAGATTAATTATTTTGATTCTGATTCTGGCCCTGGTTTTCTACCTGTTTTTCTATTCCGATTTCACATTTTAATCTCACGCTTCAATTCTCAAATTAAGTTAAAATCTGTGAGTGATATAATACAGTTATTACCCGATTCGGTAGCCAACCAGATTGCGGCGGGAGAAGTTATACAACGGCCCGCTTCCGTAATAAAAGAATTGGTGGAAAATGCGCTGGATGCGGGAGCTTCAGAAATTGTTATCCATATTAAAGACGCCGGTAAAACCATGATTCAGGTTTCTGACAACGGTTGTGGTATGTCGCCAACCGATGCACGTATGGCATTCGAGCGCCACGCAACATCGAAAATAAATTCAGCAAACGACCTTTTCAGCATCCGTACCATGGGATTCCGCGGCGAAGCGCTTGCTTCAATTGCTGCAATTGCCGATGTGGAACTCCGCACAAAAAAAACGGAAGATGAAGTCGGAACTTTAATCCATATCATTGGTTCCGACGTTAGGACACAGGAGCCGGCAGGCTGCAACAATGGTACAAGTTTTATAATTAAAAACCTGTTTTTTAATGTTCCTGCACGACGAAAATTTTTAAAAGCGAATTCCACCGAGCTTAGGCACATTATCTGGGAAGTGCAGCGGATTGCGCTTCCAAATCCCGAAATTAAAATATCGCTGTACCATAATAATTCGCTGTTATATGAACTGCCAAAAGCGAATTACAGAAAACGAATTGTCGATGTTTTCGGGAAAAGCCTTAATCAGAGCCTTGTTACGGTAAATGAAAAAACCAGCCTGGTTAATGTAATCGGGTTTATCGGTCAGCCAAAATATGCAAAGAAGACACTTGGCGAACAATTCTTTTTTGTAAACGGAAGATATATGCGCCATCCTTATTTTCATAAAGCGGTGACGCAGGCTTACCAGCAATTGCTTTCGACGGATTCGTTTCCTTCGTATTTTTTGTTTCTTGAAACCGATCCTTCAGCAATCGATATCAATGTTCATCCCACAAAAACCGAAATAAAATTTGAAAATGAACGGGAAATATGGCAGATAATTCATGCTTCTGTCCGCGAATCTCTGGGAAAGCACAACGTGGTTCCATCCATCGATTTCGATCAGAGCGGTAATATCGATATTCCTGTTCCGCAGAAGAACATCGAAAATATTTCATTTCCCGAAATACAGGTTAATCCTGAATATAATCCGTTTCATTCAGGCCGTACTTTACCGGGGCAAACAGGTAATTCAAAAAGCGAAAAGGCGAATTTAAATCACTGGGAAGATTTATACCAGGGATCGCAGTTAAAGTTTAAACCCGAAAAACAGGAACAGGGAATTGATGAAAGCACCTTATTTGCCGGTTCCGTGGAGCAGTTTTCGGGAAAGAAAACACTTCAGTTAAAACAAAAGTATATTCTTACGCCGGTAAAATCGGGGTTAATGATAATCGATCAGAAACGGGCGCACGAGCGGATATTGTTTGAACGCTTTATGGAAATTTTAAAATCGGAATCGGTAGCCAGCCAGCAACAGCTTTTTCCTCAAACCATTGAAGTTAATCCGGCAGATTCCGAAATTCTGAAAAGCATTCTGAACGAACTTCTGTCGCTGGGTTTCGATATTCGCGAATTTGGTAAAAACACATTCATTATTAACGGAACTCCGGGCGTACTGGATGTTTCTTCGCCTGAAATTATATTGGAGAAATTGCTGGAAGAGTATAAAAGCTCACCCGTTGATGCAAAAGTGAAGGTTAAAGAAAAAATTGCCATTTCGTTGGCCAAAGCTTCTGCGCTTGATTATGGAACCGATTTAACACAGGAACAAATTGACCAGCTTATCGATAACCTTTTTGCCTGCGCTACACCTAACTTTTCACCCGACGGAAAAAGAGTGTTAACCATTTTCCCGACACCGGATATCGAAAAAAGTTTTAATAAGTGACATTATGTCGTTAATTTAACCAGCTACTTTAAATGGTCTGGCTATTGTTAGACCGGTAAAAAATTTTAATATGAATTACAGGCCAGCGTTTAATTCAATTCCCCCGGTAGTAAAAAATTTAATCATTATAAATGTTTTATTTTTCGTTGCAACGTATGTATTGGAAAATATGGGTGTAAGCCTGGTCGATATTTTCGGAATGCATTATCCGGCTTCTGATAAATTTATGCTTCACCAGATTATTACTTACATGTTTATGCATGGCGGCCTAATGCACATATTTTTTAACATGTTTGCCCTTTTCATGTTTGGAAGGGTATTGGAAAGTGTCTGGGGTCCAAGGCGATTTTTGATTTACTATTTTGTTACAGGAATTGGAGCTATTGCCATTCACACTTTTGTAAGTTACCTCGAAATTTCGTCTATGCAGCATACGATTACTGCTTTTCAGAATACGCCATCGCCTGAAATACTCGATAAATTTATAAATAAAAACCTGCCCAATGCTTCCAACCAGGTAAGGGATTTCATCATGTCGTGGTATAACGACCCCACTAACAATTCGTATGCAAGCGAAGGAGAAAATCTAATGCAGCGCATTCTTACGCTTAAAATGGATATTCCAACCATTGGCGCCTCGGGGGCAGTGTTCGGAATTCTTCTTGCATTTGGAATGTTATTTCCGAATACCCGGTTAATGTTATTGTTTCCGCCTATTCCTATTAAAGCAAAATACTTTGTAATTGGTTACGGATTGGTTGAAGTTTACCTTGGATTTACCCAACCCGGAAGTGATGTTGCACACTTTGCGCATTTAGGTGGCATGTTATTTGGGTTTTTCATGATAAAATACTGGAATAAAAATTCAAAACATTTTTATTGATGGATATTTTACAGGACATAAAAATAACGTTTAAACAAGGTTCAGCCTTAACAAAGCTTATTTACATCAACCTCGGAGTATTTTTGCTGATAAAAATTATCGGCGTCTTTTTCTATCTGAGCGGACAATCAATGCCTGTAATCACCTGGTTGGCGGTTCCTTCAGATCCTGTGGCTTTAGTTCACCGCCCATGGACAATTATCACCTATATGTTTTTGCATGAAGGTTTTATTCATATTCTGTTTAATCTGCTGGGTTTATATTGGTTTGGAAAGCTTTTTCTCTATCATTTTGAAGGAAACAAACTTATAGGTGTTTATTTGTTGGGCGGAATTGCAGGGGCTTTGCTCTATGTGGCAGCATATAATCTTATTCCGGTATTTCAGTCGGTAAATGGTTTATTGCTCGGAGCTTCAGCATCGATTTTTGCAGTACTGGTTGCCGCGGCGTTTTACGATCCAAACCGGGGAATAATGATTCCGCTATTTGGAACTTATCCGCTAAAGTATGTGGCACTGTTTTATGTGGTGCTTTCAGTTATCGGCATTTCATCGACTAATCCGGGTGGAAATATAGCGCATTTGGGAGGCGCTTTAATGGGTTGGTTTTATATTCATCGTTTAGGAAAGGGAAACGACATGAGTTCAGGAATAGTAAAACTGGTAAATAAAATAGCCGAAATATTCAAACCAAAAAGTAAAATGAGGGTTACTTACAAACAGGAAGAACCTCCACGCGACGATTACGAATACGCCCGGATGAAAAATGCTCAACAGGAAGAAATTAACCGTATTCTGGAAAAGATTGCGAAATCGGGTTACGACAGTCTTTCGAAATCGGAAAAAGAAATTCTCTTCAGCCAGGGGAAAAAGTAGATTCGTTATTCCTCGTTTCTGGTTCGGGCGCTGTAAATACTTGCATTAAGTTCGAATCCTACCAGCAGAATTAAAGACATAACATAGGTCAACAAAAGAATAATCAGCAATGCGCCAATCGAGCCGTAAAGTTTATTATACTGGCTGAAATTGTTGATATAAAATGTAAAGCCTATTAGCGCGAAAATGCTTAAAACAGTGGCAAGTGTTCCGCCTGCCGAAATAAATCTCCATTTTGTTTTTTTGGCCGGCGCCATATAATAAAGAAAAGAATAAGCAAAAAAGAACAATAACAGGGTAATAACCCATTTCCCGAAAGTGATAAGAATAACTGTAAAGCGGTCGTGTAGAATAAAATGATTTTCGAGGTAGCCTATAAATGCCTGACCTCCGGTTAGCAAGGCAATGGCAAGTGTAAGCAGAAACGACAAAACCAGTAGCATTAAAACGGCAGTAAACCGCTGGCTAAGCCAACTTCGCCGGTAAATGCTGTTTATCGATGCATCAAAAGCGCTCATCATCGATGCAAGTCCGTTAGTGGAAAAAATAAGCGCCATAAAAAACCCGAGCGATAATAAATCTCCGCGCGGACGCATTAAATCGATAAGTGTTTCTTCAATGGTATTGTAGGTTTCGGGTGGTAACAAATCCTGAATCAAAATCAACAGTTCATTCTGAAAGTTTTGGATTGGCAGGAGTGGAATTAAGGTAACAAGGAAAATAAGAAATGGAAACAAGGCGATGAAAAATGAAAAAGCAATAGCCGATGCCCGCGTCGTAATCGAACCTTCGATAATACTGCGCCAGAAAAAAAGCGCTACATCGTATAACGGTACTCCGTCGAAAAATGGCAACGTAATTCTTTCGGCACGTTCAGCAATTTTTTCTCCAATATCTTTAACTCGTTTGATATAGGGTTCTGCCTTATCCATTAAAGTTATTGTTTTTCAATTCGCAACTGGTGGATATAGTTTTTTCCGTTATTTCGTTTTAGCAAAAAATAAATACGGAAATTTCCGGTACTGGTTTTTAAATTTCCGATTACATATTTTGCGCCTTCTTTTCCGCCCTGGTGTATAACATTAAAGCTTTCGGGCACGTTGCTACTAAAAAATTTACTGACAATCTGCTGTGCCTGTGCTTTGCTGTACACATTGTCGTTTTCCAATACTACAAGCTCCACATTCTGGTTAAAATATTCCGAAAGCATTTTTGAATCTCCGTTTTTTATGCTGGTAAAAATTTCATCCGGAATCTGGGCGTGAAGTAAATTTGGTAAAATCAGCAATACGGCAATGAAAAATAAGTAGTGTATCGTTTTTCTCGATTTCATGTCGTTTAATTTAATCATTTTTCCGGATTCGGTCATATATGCCTTTCCGGTGATTTTAGAGACTGTTTTGAATTTACTCATTCATTCTATTATGCGTCTTTTTCACTTATACTGCTGCAAAATTTCTTTAAATAGCTGGTGCTATTCGCATCAATTTTGCCTTGTTTAAGCAAAAAATACATCATAATATTTCTAAAGAATAAAATCCAAACAGTCTCTTAATGTATTGCAAATTTATAAAATTATAATTCAATTGATGGAAGGGCGCTTACTTTATGCGGAATGCATAGATTACCGGCTTTGCAAATATTACACGTTTTGTTCCATAAATATTGAGATGGTTGTTATTCATCCGCTTTTTTTTCAATTTTTAAAAGATGAATAGTATCCACCTTCCCGGTGTTTTTAAGAAGCATATAAACTCTGAACGGGCCATTGGCTGTATTTAAAATCGCGATAATGTATTTCGATTCTTTTTTCATTTCATACGACAGAATTTTAAAACTCTCCGTTGGATTTTCGCTGAAAAACTTATTCAAAATTTGCCTGGCCTGAGATTTACTGCATATATTGCTTTTGCTTATCACAGCCAATTCAATGTTTTGATTAAAATAATTGGAAATCATTTTTGCATCGCCCCGTTTAAACCCGATCGCAATTTCGGGTGGAATTTGTGCAAATGAGCCAAATGCAGCAAATAAGAACATAACTATTAATAATCCCTGTAAAGCCTTCATCTTAATGAAATTCATGTACCGCCCTATAAATAATGCAAAACCAAATATTTAGCAAAAACTATGCAAAACTTTTTTGCAGGTATAATTTTAATGTACTTTTATAAAAATATAACTCGGGCAGCATAATGAAGATTACTTTACTGGTTGTCGGTAAAACCGATGCAGCTTATATTTCAGAAGGAATACACGAATATTCAAAACGGTTAAGGCATTATGTTAATTTTGAAATGGAAGTAATTCCGGATATCAAAAAAGGCAAAAGCTTAAGTATTGATATTCAGAAAAATCTGGAAGGTGATCTTATTCTTTCAAAAATATCGCCCGGAACAGAAATGCATATATTCGATGAGAACGGGAAAATGTTTACCTCGCGTGGATTAGCATCGTTTTTAGAGAAGAAAATGGTAAGCGGTTTAAAGGAGTTGGTTCTGGTTATTGGTGGACCTTATGGTTTTTCATCCAAAGTAACCGATAAAGCTGTTTCAAAAATATCGTTATCGCGACTGACCTTCTCGCATCAAATGGCGCGACTTTTGTGTGTCGAACAAATTTACCGTGCTTTTACCATTTTAAAGGGAGAACCTTACCATCATGATTAATTTATGATTCTGAAGCTGAACAAATATATATACCTGATTGCTGCAATCAGTTTTTTTATTGTTGCTGCTATTATTGAAAACAATTTGCTTCGGAAACATCCCGAAAGCCATTTAATCAGAGATTTTCAGAAAGAGCTTTTATTAAACGAGAAAAAAGTGGCTTTAGAAACGCAAAATATTTCCAATATTGTTGCGGCTGATGATTTTGATGATGACTTTTTTGATGACCTGAAAGATTTTAATCGTTCAGTTGACGAAACCGGAATGGGTTTTCTGGTTTATGAATTCGGAAATCTGGTTTATTGGTCCGACAGGTCAATCTCATTTTATAATTTTCTGGAGGAATTTAAAACTACAAACGGGCTTATCCAGTTTAAAAACGGATATTATCTTGTTAATCATATTGCTGTAGATCAGTACGATATTGTTGGTGTACATCTCATTAAATATCATTATGAACACGAAAACAAATATCTTCAGAATAAATTTTACAGCGATTACCGTTTACCGGAAGAATTTCAGATATTGACAAAAAACCAGGATGGTTCATTTCCAATTGTTAATAACGAAGATAAATATCTGTTCTCGATACAACCGGCTGGGCCATTTTTATGTACAAAAAGCCAGCTTTATTTTCCCGGAATACTTTATTTTCTGGGCTTGCTCATTTTATTATATTACTTCCGCCGAGAATTTTTAGATTCCAATGCAACCTATTTCCTAAAGCTGCTCGGACTGGCAACAGCCTTATTTATAGTTTACTGGTTGCACCTTTTGTTTGACATTCCGGCAATATTTCTTTATCTGCCGTTTTTTAGTCCCGAAATATTTGCATTTAACGATTGGCTTCCTTCACTTGGCGACTATTTTCTGTTGGTTTTATTCTTTGCCTTCTGGCTTTATAACTTTACAAAAGAACTTGACATAGAACAGATTTATAAAGAATCTGCCGTTTCCAGAAAACTAATAGTTACCCTATTATTACTTTTTTCGGCCAGTTTGTTTTTGCTTTCAAATTACTTTATCGAAGTCTTAATTTACAATTCAACCATCTCGTTTTCACTAAATAAAATTACGAGTATCTCTGCGCAAAGTGTATTGGGTATTTTTTCGGTCGGACTAATTTTATCGGCCATAATATTTTTCACCATCAAAATAGTGGAAGAAGCGCACTGCGATTTTAAAATGGGTCACTTATCGCTTGTATTAACCGGAATAGTTGTGTTTCTGGCAATAGTACAATTAATTGCCATAAATAAAATATCTTTTATTGTATATCTTTTCTTTCTGTCCATTGCATTTTTAGCATCGCTGTTCAGCAAAAAGTCGATTCGAAAAATTTCTCTTGGCTCGCTTATTATTTTTGTGTCGGTAGCTTCCGTTTATTCACTTATAGTATTTTATCACAACATAAGCGAAAAAGAGCGCGAAAATCAAAAAGTATTCGCTGTTACTACGCTGGTTGCTGAACGGGATCCGGCAGCGGAAGAATTTCTGACTAAGATCCAATACCAGGTTGAAAACGATCCGGTAATTTTAAGTTTAATCCTTCAGAACGAAGATCCAAGAGAATACATAGAAAGGACATACTTTAACAGTTATTTCCGCAAATACCTGCTCGAAGTTTATGTTTGCGGAAGCCTGGACAGTCTTATTGTTGAACCCGATAAACGAATGGTTCCGTGTATGCCGTTTATGGATGCCATGATTCACGATATGGGAGTTCAGATTCCGGGAACCAATTTCTATTATATGGAAAACATGAACGGAAGGATTTCCTATACCGGTAATTTTCATTATTCATTATTGACCGATAGCGCAGGAATCTCGATTTATATCGACCTTGATTCCGATTTACTTTTTGAAGGGATAGGTTTTCCTGAATTGTTAATCGATAAATCCATTGCCCGTTCCGAAAATTACAGGAAATACAATTACGCCAAATATTATGGAGGAGAGCTTGCAGATAAGTTCGGCGATTATAACTACAATTTTTATATCGATACCTATCAACCATCCGATAAGGAATTTTCGTACAGAAAATGGGATAAATACGAACACTTAATATATCATACTCGGGAGAATAATTATATCATCGTATCAAGGAAAATGTTCACTTTAGGTGAATATTTGATTTCTTTTCCCTACTTGTTTGTATTTTATTTTGTTTCCATACTATTTCTCCTTTTTGTGGGACACCGTAAATTTGTTGGCAAAAAAATTGTTTTTAATCTGAAATTTAATATTCAGGCTGCTATTATTTCCATCGTATTTGTATCGCTATTGCTGGTAGCGCTGGCAACCATTTTTTACAACATAGAACAATACAAGTCGAAACGCCAGAACGATTTGGATGAAAAAATGAAATCGATTGCCGAAGAAATAGATTTGCGCATGGAAGACAAGGATGAAATTACTCCTGATTTAATCGATTGGCTTCACGATGAGCTTACCAGGCTGTCGAATATCTTTCATACCGATATAAATATTTATGGTGTTAACGGCAATTTGCTTGCATCTTCGCGCGATGAAATTTTTCAACGTGGATTGGTTTCATCGCGTATCAACTCTCAGGCTTATTACGAAATTTTTCAAAACTTTCAGTTTAACAGTTATTTTCAACCCGAAAAAATCGGACAGTTATCGTATTTATCCGCTTATAAATCTATAATTAACAACCGGGGGCAATTGTTAGGTTCCATCAATTTACCCTATTTTATCAGGCAAGATAATTACAGTCAGGAGATTTCCACATTTATTGTCGCATTTATTAATTTGTATGTTTTTCTGTTTTTGGCAAGCATAATTGTGGCGGTATTTATTGCCAACCAAATTACCCGGCCATTGGTGGTTATCCAGGAAAATCTGCAAAAAATGGAACTCGGAAAACGAAATGAACCGATTACATATAAACGAAACGACGAAATTGGCAGCCTGGTAAAAGAGTACAATAAAAAAGTGGATGAACTTGCCGTGAGCGCCGATTTACTGGCAAGGTCAGAGCGCGAATCCGCATGGCGCGAAATGGCAAAGCAAATTGCTCATGAAATAAAAAACCCGCTTACGCCAATGAAACTGAACATCCAGTATTTACAGCGCACAAAAGGCAAAAACAAAGAATATAATGAATTTCTGGAACGGGTAACTGCAACATTAATTGAACAAATCGATAACCTTTCCAATATAGCTACCGAATTTTCAAATTTTGCAAAAATTCCTGTAGCGCGAAACCAGATTTTTGTTTTGGCCGAACAATTGCAAAAAGTAATTGACTTATACGAAACGCACAACCGCGCTCATATCGAATTTTATCCTGGCGAACATAAAAACTTAAAAGTTAATGCCGACAGGGAACAATTATCACGCGCAATAATCAACCTGATTAAAAACGGAATTCAGGCAATACCAAAAAGCCGGTCAGGCCTTATCCAAATTAAGCTCGACCGGCGCGATCACATGGCAGTTATTTCAGTTTCCGATAACGGAACAGGAATTCCTGAAGAATTACAGGGGAAACTTTTTAGCCCGAGTTTTACAACAAAAACCAGCGGTATGGGATTAGGACTTTCGATTGTAAAAAACATTGTTGAAAACTTTGCGGGAAAAATCTGGTTCGAAACCCAGCCCGGAAAAGGAACAACATTTTTCCTCGAAATTCCTGTCTTTGAGAAGGAAGATGAGGCTTAATGCTGTGGTGCCTGTATAATTAATTAACTACAGAAAAACTAAAACTATTTTAAAATGAAATTAATTAAAGCAATTTTTCTTCTCACTTCAATAACCATTTTATTTTCGTTTAATGAGAATAGCGAGTCGTTTAAGCCCGGAGAAATTTGGCCCGATAATAACGGAGTTCACATTAATGCACATGGAGGTGGATTTTTGTACTTCGATGGCATATATTACTGGTTTGGTGAGCACAAAGTAGAAGGCCGCCGTGGAAATTCTGCAAGAGTTGGTGTGCATTGCTATTCATCCAAAAACCTGTACGACTGGAAAGATGAAGGAATTGCAATGAAAGTCAGTGACAATCCCGATAGCCCGATTAACATTGGCTGTGTTATTGAACGGCCCAAAGTAATTTACAATAGAAATACCGGAAAATTTGTTCTGTGGTTTCACCTCGAATTAAAAGGGAAAGGTTACAGCGCTGCACAAACCGGAGTTGCTGTTGCCGATAAACCAACAGGTCCGTATACATTTTTGGAAGCGTTAAACCCAAATGCCGGAGTGTGGCCGGTTGGATATCCCGAAGAACTGAAAACAAAAACTTTTCCCGACACATTAAAAGGCTGGACAGATGAATGGTTACAGGCGGTTAAAGAAGGAATGTTTGTTCACCGCGATTTTGAAAAAGGCCAGATGGCGCGTGATATGACCTTGTATGTCGATGATGACGGAAAAGCTTATCATATTCATGCTTCAGAAGAAAACCTAACGATTCATATCTCGGAATTAAATTCTGATTATACCGGGTTTACAGGGAAATATATCCGTGTGTATCCTACGGGCCATAACGAAGCGCCTTCAATTTTCAAACGTAACGGGAAATATTATATGATAACTTCCGGCTGTACCGGCTGGGATCCAAATGCTGCGCGTTTAATGGTTTCCGATTCGGTTATGGGAAACTGGGAATATATCGACAATCCATGTGTAGGCGATGACAAAGATTTAACTTTTCATTCGCAAAGCACCTATATTTTACCGGTTGTAGGGAAAAAAGACGCATTCATTTTTATGGCCGACAGGTGGACACCACAAAATGCCATCGATGGAAGATACATCTGGTTGCCAATTCAGTTCAGGGAAAATGGATTGCCTTACCTCGAATGGATGGATGAATGGAACCTTGATTTTTTTAATTGAATTCAGGTTGCATTCGAATTCTGCTTTTCATAAATTGATGGCTTAATTCTAACATCCGGAAAAATGATAACAAAAAATCGTTTAACCTTAACATTATCGTTGTTTATTCTTTTATCCTGTAATTTTTCGAAATCAAAAATCGATGATGAAACGTATACAACTTACCTGGAAAAAGGCGACGAAATTACCAATCTGGCGCAGGCAACATTGCTTGGAAATGTGAGTAAGGCAATTCAAAAAGGCGGACCTGAATTTGCTGTTGAATTCTGTAATCTGAAAGCATCGGTGCTCGCAGACAGCCTAAGTCAAATAAATAATTGCATAATTTCCCGTGTATCAGATAAAAACCGAAATTCTGAAAATAATTTAAAATCACAACAGGAAAAAGAATTATGGAATCAGATGCAGGTAAAGCTTTCGATCGATACTCTGATTCGAAATAAGCAATCGCTGGTATACTACAAATCTATAAAAATTGCGCTTCCGGCTTGTCTGAAATGTCATGGCGACACTGAACATGATATTAATACGTCAACCTTGGAAAAAATAAATAAACTATATCCCAACGATTTGGCAACAGGTTACAGCTTAAACGATTTCAGGGGAATGTGGAAAGTAGAATTTAAAATCAACTAAGCTAAATTCCGGATGCACAGTTTTCTTTCCTAATAAGCAAATAAAGAGTTTATTAACTTATTCACCGGTTTTTGTTAATAAAAATCAACACCTTAACAAGTATCGAATAATTTGTTTTGCTATAATTGTGAACCCTTATTTTTATCTTCATTAAATTATGCGAATTCAAAGGGTGGCGTCGGGGCTGCCCTTTTATTGTTTTAAGAAATCCGGATTTCTTCAGAATAAATTTCTTCAGCCATTTTTTATTTCTCAGTTTTTATGAATTATGTTTGCATACAGAACTTATAAATCAAAAAAATCAGTTTAATGTTTCCAAAATCTTTTTTCATTCTGTGCCTCCTTCTTTTTACGTTTTTATTGAATTCGTGCAAACAAAATCAGGTTAAGCCAACCAATTTTGTAATAATTTATCTCGACGATGTTGGATTTGGCGATATTGCTCTAACAGGCGCTTTGGGTTATTCTACTCCAAATCTTGACCAAATGGCTTCAGGCGGCGTATTTTTTTCGCATTATTATTCGCCGCAGGCAGTGTGCAGCGCATCGCGAATTGGACTGTTGACCGGTTGTTATCCAAACCGTGTTGGTTTTCATGGAGCGTTGGATCATACAGCAAAAATCGGGATTAATGCTGAAGAGGAAACCATTGGCGAAGTGCTGAAAAAGAAAGGATATGCAACAGCAGCTTACGGAAAATGGCATTTGGGCCTTCAGAAACAATTTTTGCCTACACACAATGGTTTTGATGAATATTTTGGCATTCCGTATTCCAACGATATGTGGCCAAATCATCCCACAAACAAAAATTATTATCCGCCGTTACCTTTAATCGAAGGCGATTCGGTTGTGGCGACAAATCCCGATCAATCGAAATTTACCACAGAATTTACTGAACGGGCAGTTTCATTTATTCAGAAGAATAAAGACAATCCGTTTTTTGTTTACCTCGCGCATCCAATGGCGCATGTTCCATTGTTTGTTTCCGATAAATTTAAAGGGAAATCGGTTCAGGGACTTTATGGCGATGTAATGATGGAAATCGATTGGAGCGTCGGACAAATTATGAAAACATTGAAGGAGCTGAATCTCGAGGAAAATACACTGGTTATTTTTACTTCAGATAACGGTCCGTGGATCAATTACGGCAATCATGCAGGAAGCACTGGCGGTTTGCGCGAAGGAAAAGGTACATCTTATGAAGGCGGTCAGCGTGTTCCGTGTCTTATGTACTGGAAAGGGGTAATTCAACCCGGAACTGTTAATAACAGTTTAATTTCAGGAATCGATGTTCTTCCCACAATTGCAAATATTGCCGGTGCTCCTTTACCTGAAAGGAAGATCGATGGAGTAAATCTTTTTCAACTGTATAAAAGGCGAAGCAAAAGAATCACCACGAAAATAATTTTATTACTATTACCGGCGAAACAATCTTGAAGCTGTGCAGGATGGCCGGTGGAAATTGGTTTTTCCACACAAAGGAAGAACTTATGTAGGTTTTGAACCGGGGAAAGATGGTATGCCGGGCAAAGTAAATGAAAATTCGGATGTGGAACCGGGCCTGTACGATTTACGACGCGATCCGGGTGAACGGTATAATGTCATGGATTATCATCCCGAAATTGTTGAAAGGCTGAACAAAATTGCCGATGAAGCGCGTGAGGATTTGGGAGATGATCTAACTAATAATCCGGGGAAAAATCGCCGGGAGCCGGGCAGAGTCAGTGAATAAATCATTTTATCTTTTCTGAAATTTACCAATGATAAGAAAGTTGAGCCTTGTGGAAATAAAACCGACGGAAGCACTTTTTAATGTTCAGATTCAGCCAGAAAAAGTAAAATATTGAAATCGCTGTCTTAATGGTTTCATTTTACTAATTTTGCGACAATTAGATTAAAGTTTCAAATCAGATCAACAAAACCTAATACCAGCAACTATGAAAAAATCGTTATTTGGGCTTTTTTATTTTGTTTTATTTTTGGCCCTTTTCAGTTGTAATTCACCCAAAACATTTAAAATTCAATTCGATAGCAGTAAAGAAGTTTCAGGAGCAAAATTCGCCCTAAAAGACATTTCTCCCGGTTTGCCGGCGAATTGGGACGAATACAATTTTGTTGTGCTTGAGTTTAAAATTTCAACAGCACAGCGTTTTCATGTTGGTTTTACCACCGATTGGGGTTATAATGAATTACGTGTAATGTCTTACACGCCAAACGGCTGGAACAAGTTGGCTATCCCATTGAAGTTCTATCGCAATCTCCCTGGCGCTCAGGCCGATTTGGCCGCAACTTACAATCAACCGCGATACACAGGCTGGATAAACCTTGGAGGACAACGTGGACCGTTACATGGCGTAGATTCAATCGGAATTCGCATGCGAGTTCCTATAAATAATCCAACGTTCGAAATTCGTTCAGTTTCTCTTTCTGTTGAAGATCCGGGAGATGTATACCTTGAAACCGTCCCTGCAGTCGATGAATTTGGCCAGTCTAATTTGTGCGACTACGAAGGAAAAATAGCTTCACTGGAACAGCTACAACAAGAATGGGCCAATGAGGAAAACGAGGAAGTATCAACCGAAAAGTATCAGTATTCAAAATTTGGAGGATATTTAAACGCACAAGTAAAAGGCACCGGTTTTTTCAGAACTGAAAAAGTGGGCGATCGCTGGTGGTTTGTCGATCCCGAAGGCTATCTGTTTTTATCGGTGGGCGTCGATTGTGTGAGTCCTGGTGGTGGTGGTATGGTCCGGGATTTGGATAAACGCAACGGAATGTATAAGGAACTTCCTCCCGAAGACATGTGGCAAGCGAGCCGCAGAGGAGGAAAAACACCTTCATTTGGACTTTGGAATTTACAACGGCGATTTGGCAATGATTATGAGGAAAAATCGCATGAATTGATATTCAAACGAATGGATAAATGGGGGCTCAACACCATCGCCAACTGGTCATCATCAGATGTTTACGATAGGAATAAAAAGGCTTTTGTACTTCAGTTGCGCAGTATCGGAATCGATGGTAGCCTGATGGGATTGGCCGATGTATATTCAACTGATTTTAAAGACAGAGTTGAAAATTCAGTTAAGAATTTTGTGGAACGTTACAAAGAAAATCCATGGGTTTTAGGCTACTTTCTTGGAAATGAGCCTGCATGGTTAGGTCAGGAAAAACGGCTTTGCACTATGATTATGGAAGGCGATGATCGGCCGATAAAGGAAAAACTTTCTACTGTTTTGGCTAAGGAAGATTCTCCTCAAATTCGAAAAGATTTTATTCATGAAACATTTGGAATTTTCCTTTCAACCGTGGATGCAGCGCTGAATGAATACGACCCAAATCATCTGAACCTGGGAATCCGGTTTGGAAATGTGATGGATATCGATCGTCATATTCTTGAAATTTGCACGGAAACTTTTGATGTGCTCAGCTTTAATTGTTACGATTTGTACCCAAAAGAAGAGATGCTTGACCGGGCAACTGAAATAACCGGTTTGCCTATGATTATTGGCGAGTATCATTTCGGCACGGTAGATCGTGGTCTTGCGCAATCGCTTTGGCAGGTGAACTCGCAAAAGGAAAGAGGTATTGCCTACCGGTTTTATACCGAAAAAGCGTATTCTCATCCAGGGATAATCGGCACAGCCTATTTTCAGTGGTGCGACCAGGATTTAACTGGCCGGTTCGACGGCGAAAATTACAACTGTGGTTTGATTGACGTTACCGATCGTCCTTATAAATATCAAACAGAAGCAATGATGGAAACGTCGAAAATGCTTTTCAGAATTCACTCGGGAGAGTTAGGCCCTGTGACTCAGCAACCTGAACGGGCAAGAGGCCATGGCGGAATTCCGGATATATGGAATAATTAAAATTGCAGAAGAGAAATTTTTATCAATTTGAAAGTTTTAATTAAAGTCTGTTCAGCCTGAAAAAACAAGAATAACCAAAAATATTAAAATAAAATGAAAGTAAAACTGATTTACATTTCGGCTCTTATTTTAAGCTTTTCCTGCTCGCCTAAAAAAGAAGTAAAAAATGAAAGTCATTCGGAAACTGTGAAGCTGGTTAATGGAACGGTTTATCGTACAGCAAAAAGTACAGGGGAAAAGCTTGCTCAGGCCGGGAATATTGAGTTTTCCGATTATGGACAGCCACCGGAAACGCAACCCTGCGTATTTATTGATCCAACACATACATTCCAGGAAATGATTGGAATCGGTGGCGCTTTAACCGATGCCTCGGCTGAAGTTTTTGCAAAACTTCCTGAAGATAAACAACAGGAATTTCTAACTGCTTATTTCAATCCCGAGAAAGGTATCAACTATACATTTGCAAGAACAAACATTGCCAGTTGCGATTTTTCGAGTGGAAGTTACGATTATGTGGGGGAAGGCGATGCTGAGCTTGCTTCATTTACAATCGATCACGACAGGCAATACAAAATTCCGTTAATTAAAAAAGCATTTGAAACTGCCGGTGGAAAAATAAAAATGTTTGTAAGCCCGTGGAGTCCTCCGGCATGGATGAAAGACAACAATGACAGGCTTCATGGCGGAAAGCTGTTGGATGAGTATAAACAATCGTGGGCAAATCATTATGTGAAATTTATAAAGGCATACGAAACTGAAGGAATTCCGGTTTGGGGGCTGTCAGTTCAGAACGAACCAATGGCTGTTCAAATTTGGGAATCATGTGTGTTTACAGCTACCGATGAACGTGATTTTGTAAAGAATTATCTTGGCCCGACATTGGAGAAATCGGGATTAAGTGATAAAAAACTGATCGTGTGGGATCATAACCGCGACCTGATTTATCAGCGTGCATCAACAATTTTCAACGATCCGGACGCTGCAAAATACATTTGGGGAATTGGATTTCACTGGTACGAAACCTGGACCGGTAGCGACATGATGTTCAACAACCTAAAAGCAGTTCACGAAACTTTTCCCGATAAACCATTGGTTTTTACCGAAGGATGTGCCGAATCATTTAAAAAAGATGCGATTTATGATTGGCAATGGGGCGAAAAATACGGTTATTCTATGGTGAATGATTTTAACAATGGAACCGTTGCCTGGACAGACTGGAATGTTCTTTTAGACGAAAAGGGTGGCCCTAACCATGTGGGGAATTTTTGCTTTGCGCCTTTGCATGCCGACACCAATACAGGTGAACTGATTTACACCAACAGTTATTATTATATCGGCCACTTCTCAAAATTTATTCAACCCGGAGCGAAACGCATTTCTTCGTCAGCGTCGCGCGACACATTACAAACTACTGCCTGGGTAAATCCGGATGGAAAAATAGTGGTGGTGATTCTGAATACTACCGATAACAACATGAAATTTAAGCTCTGGTGCCAGGAAAGGGCTGCTGACATGGAAAGCCTTTCACATTCCATAATGACAGTTATTTTATAATTCATAATAATTTCTCAGGATTAGGGTGGTCAGGATAAAACTGGTCACCCGTTTTTTGTTTTAAAACTTCCGGGAAAAATTATTCAGCTAAAAGACAAAATACTACTTTATTGGAAATATTGACTTGTGGGTGTAAAAGTTGTAACTTGTACGGTAAGTTCAACGAATTTGAAGTGTAATACAGAACCAGACTTTTGATTTTCAAATAATGTTTTATCAATCGGAATGGATTTATGTAAAGCACAGGAAAGAAGCTTGATAAGATCAGGTCATCCGTTAAATCAAACTTTTAGTTTAGGACAAATTGAATGAATCAAAAGCAAAATCAGATTAAACAGGAAAATAACACCGGCAAGTCAGGGATTGGCCCTGTTCGGCATTTCGTTATCCTTTTAGTGGTCGCAGTTGTAACCATTGCCATAATGCTGGCGCTATATCGGCCAGATATGCTCGAAAATGTCTGGTTATGGATAATCGGATTGATTGGGCCAATAATTGCATTTGTTAAACGAACAATA
Source organism: uncultured Prolixibacteraceae bacterium (assembly GCA_963821855.1). Lineage (GTDB taxonomy): Bacteria > Bacteroidota > Bacteroidia > Bacteroidales > Prolixibacteraceae > Draconibacterium. The sequence goes on from CAWGFJ010000009.1 coordinate 364,361, forward strand.
AAGTCGGTTTATTCTTATCTGCGAAAACTTGAAAAGAACAATTGAAGAAATGATCTTATACGGATTTAGGTCACGGAAGTATGGCTTCATATTATAAGCGGGACTTTCAGGATATTCGGGATTGACATTGATAACTAATTGTATTAAAACATGAAAATCATAGATAACATAAAAAGTGGTGGATCTACGGTTTTAAATTTCACAAAAACTCAATTTGAACCAACAATGGAAAGATTAAAAGGCTCTAATGCAATTAAATGGTTAATTGGCATTGTTATTTTGTTGTTTGTATTTTTTATGTATCTCGGAATTGAAAATATCCTTGACAACAGAATCAACTCAGAAGGACAGGTTTATAAAGCGATTGGCTTTGGTATGATCATGATTTGGCTTTGCATATTTATCTGTTATTTTATATGGGCCATATTTTTCTACAATATCAATAAAGGTTTTTCTTTGGAAAAAAGGAAACGCGTTGCAGAGGCTAAATTAAACCGTTCTAAAGGACAACCCTATCGCGAAGAGGATATTGACGATGATGCAGAAAATCCATACAAGGATGAAACATTCGGTTTTCCGGGAGGAACAGTTCGGGGAATGATTGCATTTACATTGCTCTATGGAGCGCTTGCATTAGTGATTGTAAGTTTTGGTTTGAAAAATAACACGGCAGCAGACAGTCTTATCGTCGATCAGCTCGATTTCTTTAAGAAAGCTTTTTTAATGATGATAGCTTTTTATTTTGGCAGCCATTCGTTAAAATATCTTTATCCCGAAAATTCGAAAGATGACAGAACGCATAAACCGGGAAAACCTGATAACAACGACCATCGGTTTAACGATCCTGATAATCCTGAAATTGTTGTAATTCCTTCGCAAGACGAAGAAGCTGAAAAGGTAATAGTCGACGATAAGGAAATACCGCCAATTCAACCATTCGATCCAATGGCACCACTAAAATAAATGAAATGAGGAAGTTAAACGCGATCATTATTTGTTTGTCTGTTTTTATTCTTCTGGTTTCGTGCACGAATAAGAGAGCATTGGTTGTAGGTAAAATTCAAAAGGCGTCGAAACTTGCGACAACTGAATTTAAAGTAGATAAGCTGGTTTTCGGTGTGAAAAATAAAAGAATATTGTGGGTTGTAAAACTGAACGAAGCTCAGTTTCTGGCAAAATCGCAGGCAACGATAAAAACCGGTATAAATCTCGATAAATTAAAAGAAGAAGACATAAAAATTAAACAGAACAAAATCAGCATTACTTTGCCGCCGGTTGAGGTGATTAATTTCTCTTATCCGGCAGATTCGTTTGAAAAAATCGACATTTTAACATCCAATGCGTTTTCGACAAAAATTAATCTGGAAGATCAGGAGAATTTTTTTCAGGAAGCGGAGATTGATATCAGGAACAGTTTGAAATACATGGGAATTATAGAAACAACTCAGCAAAAAACCAGGACAATGCTGGAAGCTATGTTGCAAAATCTGGGCTATAATGAAATATATATCAGTTTTAAAGAAGGTGAATTAATACCAGAAGTGGAAGAACTTACCGAATTAAGTGAAATAAAAAATTAAACCGGGAAATGATAGGCTGGATACTAAAAAACTGGAAGTTGTTTCTCGATGTCATTGTCGTAATTGCGGCAATTGTTCTGCTTACACTATTCGATCCGTTTGGAATATTCAGTAACCGCAAATTAAGAAATACTGCAAACATACTTTCAAGTGTAAAAGATATTGGCGAACTGGTAACAGCAGAATATTACGGCGAAGTAATTTCCAGTTTACAAGGCACGCAAATTTACGATTTGGAAGTCGATAGCCTGACTCCTGAATTTCAAAATTGCTTTTCGAACTTAAGTATTTACTTGCAAATAAAGTACTTGATGATATTGGGAGTAAACCGAGGTTAACGAATCGGGATAGGGATAAGCTTGTTTCCGACGTAATTTCAAATCAGCTTAGACCAATTATCACAAAATATCAGACAAACAGCGTTTTTTATCACCTTATCACTTTTGTTGGATATAACAGCTGTTAAACCCGATGTTTCTTTTTTTTATGATGTTGATGGAGAGAAATTAAAAAACAATGCTGAGAAACCAGTTTTCGATGTACTGGTAAATGAAATTTGCAGTATAGTTGAAAATACAGAACCTGCGAAGCGCAATATTGCCGAAGAAGAATTATCAGCATATCTGAATTCTATTCCTGAATATTTTAAAAATGTGGTTGAATTTCATTACCAGTTGAATAAACAGGAGATAAAAAAGGAAAAAAGAGATATTGTATTTATCGGCCGTGGCTGGGTAAAAGCCGGATACAAATTCGAAAAGCTGAACAATTCAAATTTCCATTACGATGCCGACCATAAAACAGTGCGTTTTTACGGTTTGTCGCCGGTGGTGCTCGACAACGACATAAATCCATGGTTTATTCCTGAAAAAAAGGTGAAGGGTTACGAGTTGGTCGACTTTTATAAACGCGCTACTTTCGAAGAGGCAAAAGCTGTTAAAATCAGATGTAAACAGGAACTTCTTGAACAGGCACGAAAAGCCGATATACTTAATCAGGCGCAGATAAATGGCGAAGAATCGTTGAGAAATTTCTTTTCACTCTTAATTGATGAACCTGATTTAAAAGTGGAGTTTCGAAACCTGCCTTTCCAAAATAAGCTGAACATGATTAAAGCCGATACAATTATTACTGTAAGCGAAGCATTGCTTATCGACAGTATTATTCATGAAAGCAGTAAAAAAATAAATAATGCAATTTCTCCCGATAAAGAATCGTACCAGGAAGAACTGGATATTTTTATTCATCAGTTGGACGAACTTAGGTTTCTCAATAAAGGTCTTCCGTTTAATATTTTTATGACAGAAGCCGCTAAAATACTTGATCATAAATTATTTATTTCGGAGGCTGATTATGATTCGCTGGCTAAATTCAGGAAACCGATTACGCAAAAGTTGACTCCAAATAAAAAATATATTTTGTTTGCAGCTTTTCCCGATAGCAACAAATACAAAATTATCTACCCTGAATTTGTTATCGGCTTTAATGCCATGTTAAATGTGCTTGAAATGCAGGCTTCGGAAGTCGATGAGCAGAGAGAGGACACCGTTACGCTTCTTCCCTGGCAAATGAAACGTTTTCAGATTGACAACAGACACTTTTACATTGATACAATTATAAATATAGTGAATGCCGATACAGTGTTTCATTATAAGGTTGTGCACAAAAACAAAGAACGCAAATTCAAATTTACCGACTTGCAATACCCATGGATTTCAATTCCGGGTGAAGCTTATCTTCCGTTTAAACTGTCTGACACAACTCTTGTCGACTCCGTTGTTGAATCATATATTGATAAAACGGACATTTTAACCGGCGATGCTTTTGGCGATTCTCTCAGAATGAAAGATGTAGCGGTTATTAAAAAATTCAAATCGAATGAAATTAAATACGAAATAAAAACCAGGCCTGTAAAACAGCTTACGTCTGCCATAAAAAAAATATTCAATAAATAATCAAAACAATTGCCATGCTTAAGAAACAATATATTTTGGAATTAAAAACCAACGAGCCTTATGTAAAGCAAGGTATGGAAAATGCCAAAGATGTAATGAAGGTTCAGGAGTGGCTTAACCTGTGGAAACGCTACGATAAAAACTGGAATATATCGGTAGCTATCGATGGGGATTTTGGCCCTGCAACCAAAGCGGCAGTTATCGAATTTCAGAAATACCATGGTTTGTCGCAGGATGGTATTGTTGGCAATGTTACCTGGGCCAAACTAACTGAACCGATGCGAATAGCATTTACACGGATAGATTCCGCCTTAAGTTTCAGGGAACTGGTTGTTGCCTATGCCGAAAACCACTTAAAAGCGGGCCCGCGCGAATTTAACCAAAACGAAGGCACATGGGTAAGAGCTTATATGGATGGAAAGGAAGGACGTAATTGGCCCTGGTGCATGGGATTTGTTCAAACCGTTATCGACCAGGCAAGTTTTACCTCCGGCAGAAGCCTCAAAGATTATTTGCCTGTTACATACAGTTGTGACGTTGTTGGCAACGATGGCCTCAAAAATAAGCGGTTAATTCGAAATGATGAATTCAGAAAGAACCCCGCGCTCGTTGAACAAGGCGACTTATTCCTTGTGGTTAAATCATCGAAAGACTGGACACATACAGGCATTATCACCGGAATTGAAAATGATTGGATTCATACCATTGAAGGAAACACCAACGACGAAGGTTCGCGCGAAGGGTACGAAGTTTGCGCCCGAAAACGTAATTTCAGAACAAGTAATATTGATGTGTACAAACTGGGATAACGAGCCAAAATATATTGTCTTGTCTCAGATGAAATGCACAGTCTGTGTCTGACCTGCGCTATAATTTCTTTCTTCCATTAAATTCTTGTACCGGATTTAAATCGTAATTTCTGTTTTGTATATTGCTCCCGGTTGAATATTTACTGCAAATTTTTGTGTTACCGGATTCGGGGTTGAAGTAACTAAATGAACCTCATGTAAGCCAGGCATTAAACCAATTTTTGACCATACGGTTCCGGTGAAAATTTCATCTGCCTGATTATCAATTCTGATTTTAACAGGTGATGCAGCATTTGTATGTGTAAGCGTTAATTCAAGGCCACCGGGTTCCAGATTTTTTTTCTTTTCCTTTTCTTCGGAATTGGTCTTTTCAGCCGCTTCGCGTTGCGATTTAATTAATTCACTTAAAAGAGCGTTTCCTTCATTAAATTCTATGACCCATTTATCGGTTTCCTCTTTTTGTTTCGTATATATGTCATCCTCAAACTTTTTAGCAATATCAAACAAGGGCTTTTTATCGATATCCGACAAACTTCCCGACTTGCTGATTATATAGTTAGCCCAATCCAGTTCAAATCTGCGGCTTAAATCTTCCATTGCCATAACCGTACTTATATACCGGATCCAACCCGATGAAAATCCAAATATTCGGTCAGCAACTTGCAGAAGACCAGCGGCTGCAAGTGCTGCAACACCAAATTGGGTAAATTTTAATCTGGTATCGATATCATTTATAAGTCCGGCTAAAATTGGCAAAACCACACCACATACCAGAAGTATAAAAATCATAACTCTGAAAACCAGGGAAAATCTCTTTTTTCTTTTAGCGCTACGCCAATACCACAATCTGCTTTTTAGCGATATATTATTTGCATGATCGTAAATTTCCTGCAGTGCCTCATTTGCGCTCTTGTTAACAAAAATATCCCATGTGAGTTTTTTGTCATATGTTACATTTTCTTTCATCTTGTATTAATAATTTGGAAATGAGAATAAATGAAATAAAACTAAAGCAGCGAAAAGTTAGTGAAATATTTTTATATTTTCCGTGTCAGTTACCGGGGGGCAATTTTTCAGATAAACATTCAATGGTTTTTGATATCAGTTATAATAGTGGTAGTTAATTTTCGGTTGAGCGAAATTTGCAAATGTTCGGTTACAATTCCATTCTGATTCAGTTAAAATAGTATAATTATGATGAAAATAAGAAAAAAGTCCATCAAATTCACGAGCTTTTTAGCTGACCGGCTGAGGCTTCCCGACCATTGTCAGGACAGGCTTATCGCCCAAATGTTTCCTGAAAATAAAAAATATTAATGGTTAAGGATAAGTGATTGAAATACAATACATGGAAGCAAATTGGGCAGACAATTCCTGTGTAAACAAAATAAAAAGTAAATGAAGGCTATTTAAAATCTGGTGATAACTTTTCATTTTCAATATAATGGTTTATAAATTAGTATAAGATTTCATCCTGTTTACCCGATCCGAATAGATTAGGCTTACTTTATCCATTCGTGTTTTGAGTTTCGATTCTTCTTCTGCATAATTGGTCCAGATTTCACGCAGACGGCTGGTAATCTGATTTCCGCTGGTTTCTTCAATTTCAAAAACCGAGTCATTAAAATTCAAATCGTAATACATTTGCCCTTTAATTGTGTCTTCGGGCTGGCGCAAATAGATAAATGGTGTATTGTTGGCGGCTGCAATAATTGGTGAATGACATTCAAAACTTATTACTGAACTGGATTTTGAATAAATTGAGGCAGCTTCATCGGGCAGCCAGTATCCGCGTTTTATCACAAAAGGTTTTACATCTTCAGGCAAGGGATCGATGAGTAATTCATCCATAATATCAACCTGATATGTCATCTCAGGACAAACGAGCACTTTATTGCCGGTTTCGCGCACACATGCAATCATTGCTTCCCGCATTTTTGCATGATCTCTTTCCCCGTTTTTTTTATTGGTTTCTTCTACTGTCTTTATTCTGTCACTGTCCCAGTTGTTGGATTCAGGATAAATCAGGTGATAAGGAGTATAACGAAGACGCGGGATTACACAGATAAACTTTTTATCCTCCAGGCGGTTCGTAGCCATAAATTGTTCGGCTTTTTTATCATCCCGAATGTTAAGAAAGAAAGTAGCATCAGGAGCAAAATCAATATGCTCCCCTTCAATTCCGGATTTTTTAAGGTGCTGAATTGAATGGGTTTCGCGCGTGAAAATAAAGGCTGCTTTTTTTAACAATTCCTGATGATATTGATTTGGATTTTGCAATGTTACACCAAAAACACCGAAAGGTTTGCCCGTATATTTTATCCATGAAGCCACATGATCGGCTGCGACCAGCAACGGCCCGGAGCCGTGGACCAGAATGTCACTTTCCTTGAATACTTTTAACAATTCAGGATTGTCAACTTCTTTTTGCTCATTCACATTTCCATAGAGTACATTTACCTTTGGAAAATTTTTGCTGTAGATTTCGGATACTTTTTTGTTATAACCGCTTTTCTTCCACAAAATCAATCTTAGCTTCCGGAAGAAATGTTTCAAGTACATGCAATAATCCGGGAGTATGGGCAATGTCACCGATATTTACATCCTGCCAGCCTGAAACAAGCAGTATGGTTGGGTTCTTTTTTGATGTCCGGGCTGTAAGCAGGTTAGAAAGTGCAAGTCCGGCTGCAATTATTCCTGTTTGTTTTAACCACTCCCTGCGGTTTAAATGATTATTTTCTGTCATATGGTAAATTCTAAGTATGATTGCACAAAATATTCAATTTTCGCTGATTTCAATCTTTTTTTTAACCGGATTTGCCTGTTATTCCATTCAATTGGTTCAATACTGATTAAATCATTATCTATGTAATATTCCATTAATTTGTTTCAGGAAGAAACCTGTAGGTGTTTATCTGATTTTTATTAAAGGACACAGAAATGTTATCATCTTCCGGTTTTAACTCTTTTTGGTTTGTTTCTATATGTGATGTCTGCCATGCCTTTTTAATTGGGGTATTTAGTTTTATCAAAGGGCGGACCGGTTCATTTTTGAAATTCCAAAACCGGGCAATTATTCCATTTTCTATCCCTTCTTCCGAAGGTTTTATGCTCCAAAGCAGCACATTGGGATCGGAAACCGTTAAAAGCGAATATTGAAGTTGATTTGATGCAGATTCATCACCGGATACTTTGCCTGTTATTAAAGGATTTTGATGTTCAAGAGAAAATTTCATCGGGACAACCGGGTCAAAATCCATTTGATGGCTGGTTATTGCAAAGTGATAATGGAAGCTGGTTTCACCATTCTGATTTGGGAATCCAAGAAATCCGCCATCTTCCCGTTTTTTATCTACCTGTCCACCAGCCAAAGCATTTAGTTGCGAAGAATTTTCGTCAAGTGAATACACCGAACTTTGACCAAGTTTAAAGAAGCTGCAGTCGAGGTTCGAGATGGTTATTCCATAATCCGCTTCGCTCATGTTGGCAAAATGATTAAAAGTCTGCCAGTCATAGCGGGCATTCTGAGAGGCATAATGGCCGCCGTTGGTTTCTAACCTTGCTGTCAGAATTGCTCCAAGCTCCTCATATCTGGTTGTTTGATTTTTCAAATTCATTGAAAAGGCCCATGTTTTTACATCGCCAAAATTGGCATCGATACTGTTTTCAATTTCAATTCGCGGACTGTTTGCAAAAAGTGTTACCCGCACCGTATGTTTTACAGGGTAATCTGAAACTGCCTTCAACGTGACCGAAACAGGACCTGCGTTTTCTACCTCAATTGGCTTTCCGCTATCAACATTGCCACTTCCAAGGTCGTTCAGGTATCTGCCTTCAATAAATTTCACCAACTCCCGGTTATTTGCAAGCTTGTCAGTAATACTGGTAATTGCGCCCGACCGGCTAAGTCGCAAACTGTAAAACCTATTGGTTATTGTTTGGTCCTGAGACAATAATTGTAGCTGGAAATTCGGCAGGTTTTTCGTTCCTGATTTCGAATACTTTATACCCTACAGAAGGGATGTTTTCCGCAAAAATTCGAATATACTTTTTCCCTGATTTGGTGACTAACTGGCTGGCAACTTCTTTCTCATTCTGAAGGTCAATCACTTTTACCGGATACGTCGCCGTTCCAGGCAAAATCGGCAACATCATCTCTTTTCCAACTCAAGGGATTAAAAACGAAAAATCTTGGATGTTCTGCTTTTTTTATCTGGCTTCCCAATAATCGTACCGACAGGTTTTGCAATGAATCTACATAAGAAGTTAAATTGTTTTGAAGTTTGATTTGCCATGCCGGTCTTTCTTCCCTGGCCAGTTTGCTGTCGCCTGTCCAGTCGTGCTCCCAATAATAGCCAAAGGAGTCCCATGCTTTGTTTCGCATACTTTTCATTTCTTCCGAATAAAAGATGCTATTTGGGTCTTCTTGTACCTTGCCTTTTTTGCTCCCCTCCTTAGGAGGGGTTAGGGGGAGGCTTGCTACCGTTGCCAGCGCCTCAGCTCCCCGTAATTTTTCAGTAGCCCTTCTCATTTTTGCAGTAGTTTCATTCATTGATGCCGGGTACAAATCCCACTCATTTCCATAGGTAACCGATTCGGAGGGCAGGTTGGGATAATTCTTTTCCATGTCTTCAAAAAAATCTTCTGCAATTGAAACCCTGACTTTTCGGTTGGGAGTTGTCAGGTTTTTTGCCACCTGAATAAATTCCGGTGATAAATAAGTTGCCAAATCATCGTGGCCATAACCAATTGCTTCAGCAGCATTATAAGGATATTTCGAATCAGCAGAAATTGTATCGCACATAGTATCGAGCCGTGGAATCATGCTGCCAATTTCTGAAATGGCATCTTTTGATTTCATTGTGGTGCGCAATTCGGCATAACTTCCCAAGGGAGCCGTCTTTTTTTCGTTGTACATATACCATTTCATCAGCACCGATGAACCATCCAGTCCTGTGTAGTTATACAACTGGTGGCGACGGTTGGCGCGGTATTCGTAGCTCATCTGACTGCCATAACCACCAATGCCATACCAACTGTATTTTGCTCCGGAGCCAGCCCAGATAGAACTCATTCCCAGCGGCAAAGTATTGTTTTCCATGGTTCCGGCCATCCGGAAACGCAGGTCATATTTTCGTTCGATTTGTCCGGCATAATACATTCCACGAATAGCAGCTTCTGTTGGCATTCCTCCATAACAATTAATGAGTGCATGCAACGGAACGCTGATGTGACCCGATTTGATTGCTGCAATTAACCTTTCGAATTGTTTCGGCGAACGATGACGTTGATAAGCCTGCATCCAGTAACTCCCATCACAGTTAAAACGTGCCTGAAAATCATCGGGATTCGATTTTGTTGAATCAATTTGGTCCAGGTAATAGTCGAGCATTTGTACAAACGCTGAATCATAATCAGTTTCGTTGGCCGTCCACATAAAATCAGTATGGTCGTCGATTCCGATATAAATTCTTTTAACAGGTTGTGCATTTAACAATCCGGAAACAAGAAACATCATTATAAAACAGACTAATCCGAAGATATTTTTTTTCTTCATCGTTCTATTCCCTCTATTTAAAATAGTAAAACAATATCCAGATGTGTGTATGGAAATAATAGCCCCGAAAAGCTTGCCTGAAATCGTGTACCGAAAAAATTATTTCCGCTAACAAAAATTGTTTCGCTTTCATCTGTTAATAATTATGGGTTTCACCTGTGTAAATTCATTGTTACTCAATTTCAGTAAATACACTCCGGAAGTTATATTTGTATCAAACTGAAGCGTTTTGAAATCATTATCAGTACCTGCAAAAGATTTATTCATGAGGGTTTGTCCCTGAAGGTTCAACAAACTTACCTGAAGGCGACTGCTTCGAGCCAAAGAACTTTCTATATTGATTTTATCGTATGCCGGGTTTGGATACACATGAAACGCATTTGTTTCTAATTGAACGTTCGAAACCTTTGTGGTATTTTCGAATTCGTATGCGCCACAATCAATTGCAACACCGTAGGGACGCGGATTCCCATTCAAATCAATGATTGGGGCTAAATATGCAGTTCCATTATCAATTGCCGGACTACCTACTTTTAACCGAAAATCACCCTCTTCAAGGTTCAAACTCATGTTAACAAAATCAGGGTCGGCAACTTTATCATGCACACCCTTTTTACCTACTCTGCCATTAAAATAGATATTGTAGTCGTAAATTTCGGAGGCCTGGTGCCGTGGATTTGAATTGCTTTCGCCGTCATCACGCGAATAAACAATGTTGTTAAGAATATTTACATCGTAACAATTGTTTGTAAAAATATCGGGGTAACCAACTACAATTCCGTTATGATATGCTGTGTTATTCACAATATCAACGTGATTGGCTTTGTAAGAATGCATTCCCGAGCCTCCATTATTAATACTCAGGTTATTGCTTACCAGCGTGCGTCCTTCATATGGACCTTGCCCCTCGGTTGGCCCACCAGAATAGGGTTCAACATTTACATCAATTATTATCCCGTTTCCATCACTTAACTTTTGTCCCGAAACCCAAGGGATGGTTGTTTTATTTGTGTGGCAGATATTGTTGCGAACGATATTGCGATAAGTCGTTGTAGTGTCGCTATTATACGGATTTAAAATGCTGATACCGCTACCAGCATACATCATGTACCAGGCATTGTTATACACAAGGTTATTTTCGAAAGTAACATAATCGGCCTGAATGGAGTTTAACCCTGCACCGGGAAAATCATGTACAACACAGTTGCGCACAATAACGTGGTGGGGCAATTTACTTTCCTGCGATGGGCCGCCAACGGTAAGTGCGTTTGTATTGAAATTGGCAATTTTCGCCCAATCTTTTATTCCGTTGATATAATCTTCATACGATTGATATGCATCCTCGTAAGTAGTATTTGCATTGTTTCCCTCCAACTCAAATCCATCAAGAACAATGTACGATGCATTTATTGAAACTGCATTCCAAACATTTTTTGAAGCCGTTATTTTTGGTTTTTGCCCAGGTAGTGCTTTGTAAGTAATATACTTTTCGATAGTGCCTGAATTTGCCGGAGTTAAATTTAATATTGGCCCCGAAGTGGAGTTATAAATTCCGTCCATAACAAAAACAGTATCGCCCGGATTGGTTTTATTGACCGCTGTCTGTATGGTTTTAAAAGCTGAATTTTGAGTTAATCCGTTGTTTGAATTGGAACCGGAAAGTGCGGACACATAATAATCGGTAGCAAACAAACTTGTGATGATTAAAAAACAAAAACTAAAAATCAACAAAATTTTTTTTGACATCTGGATTCTTTTTTTAAATCAGATAATTAGACGGTTATTTTATTAAAAATCCTTTTTCAGTAATCAGCACCGGCGAATCATACAACGGAATATTAAATTTACAACTCCTGTCTGATTTGCTCCAATCTGATTTTGGGATTTCATAAATTGCACCCGTCATTAAATCTACCCAAACCGGATGTTTAAAATTCAGGTTCTCCAATGTAATGTTTACAGGTTTTGTTTCGAATGAATTGGTAACATTTTGCCCATCAAACCAAAGTGCTACCAGTGGCGTTTGGGTTGGCTGATGCTGATAGCCATATACCGATATCAATTCTTTATTTGTGCTGGTGGATTTAAATTCAGGATTGAGCACCATATTGTCATCGAATAGGGCAGCAAGATTTTGAATGGCATAATATGCCACTTTCGGACGGATGGCAGCCATTGTAATATCCGACTGTATAAGTCCTTTGGTATTTAAAACCGCGCGATCGCCCCAGTTATAATAGATGTCGATAATAGTAAATACCGAGGTTTCAATGTCGTGACCCAAATCACCCAGCATGCGGCGCATGTTGTATTTAGCCTGCGTATATTCTGTCCAGTAATATTCCGACAATGCAAAACTGGGGATGTAGGTTGATGGAGCACCGTTTTCTCCTTGTCGCAAGAGAATATTTTTTGAATATTTTTCGATAACCGAACGTAACCCGAGTACTTTCTTTTCAGTGTAAGCATCTTCGGGACGCATGGTATAACTGTGATATGAAATCCAGTGAAATAAATCCAGTTTTCCGGCATCGGCAATCACTTTAAGGAACTTATCGAGATAAACTTTGTCGCTGTTTGATGTGTATGCCAATCCTGCAATTTTGGCTTCCGGCTGAATTCTTTTGATTATTTCAGCCGTTCGTATATTCAAATGTGCAGTTGTTTCGGGCGATATATTCTGGCCAGGATGGTCGGGTTCGTTCCATATTTCCCATTCTTTAACACGGTCTTTGTAACGAATTACCAGTGCTTCCACCCATCTATCCCATGCTGCCCATGCTTCTTCTGAAGTCATGATACTGTTTAAAAGATTAACCCCGCCGCCGCCCGGATAGGCAGGATTACCATACGATGTTTGCACCCAGGGTTCCAGGTCGTTGGCAACTGCATAATCAATAATTTCGTCTAACCATTTCCAGTCGTAAACACCTGGTGTTTTTTCGCATTTTGCCCAACCTGCCTGCAGGCGTATTTTTTTTACACCAAGCGGTGGTAAATAATCTTTATAATTATCCCAAATGGTGTGATCGCGATCCAATGTTTCGCATCCAACCGTTAACCGTGACGAACCAATTTCTTTGGTGCTGCGGGCTTGAATGGTGCCAATAAGCTTCATATCCACTTTTAACGGCGTTCTGACTCTGTCTGGGCCGGTAATTATAAACTGGGCAGATGAAATTTGATAAAAAAATGCAACTATCAAAAAAAGAATAAACAATTTCCGGTTTAGGTTTCTCATATCAAATAATTATATTGAATAAATTGTTTTATATCAGCCTGCAGTCCGGATAGTATACCTGAGTTGCGCCTACGCCAGGCAAATTGGATATAACCGCTTCTGGCTTTAGTTAATCTTTAACTTCGATAATTAATCTTTTATATTTTTTCAGGCTCGGACTACCGTCATCTTTTACTTCCAGAATAATATGAATATTTTCACTCGTCGTTTCCGGAACAATAAAATATGCATTACCTGAGGATTCTTGATTGATCATAATAGCTTGCTCCATACCAGAAGGATCAGGATAGTGCCACCAATAATAATAAATATTATTCATATCCGGGTCACTGCCGGTTGCTTTCAGTTCTACTTTTTGACCGTGAATAACTACTTCAGGATAAACTACATTCTCAATCACTGGTGCGTGATTTGCTTCTTTAAATGATTTTATACACCAATCAACACGGGCAGCGAAATCATTTTGCAGGTCTGGAATCCACCTCCAAAGTGTTTTATGCGTATTATTATCATCTTGTGCATCCATCCAATAATTATCTTTAACAGAAACATATCGGCCTCCCCATCCGCCTGATGAATAATCTGCATAAGCTTTCAGTCCATTATTGATGAAATTTAAAAAAGAAGGAGTATCGCCTTCGCTTATATTATCCTGAGGATACCAAGCGCCTAAAGGCCCATGATTTGTTTTTACATTTTCATACAGCCATTTTTTACTCATAAAATTTGGATGCGGATTATGTTGTAACGGTTTATCCAGAGAGTGATAATTCCATGTCATATGAAAAGCATTGTTTCGGATTATTCTGATTTCCGGCATGTTTTTAACTATCCAATCTCCTGCTTCATCCTGAAAATCTATTGTAATCAATCTTACATTAGGTGCTTTCTTTTTAAATTCTGCCGGATAATTATTTCTGAATATCCATAAAGCTTGTGCCACAGTATTAACGCCTCCCCAGCAATTTATATGCAATGTGTTATCTTCTAAATTTAAAAGTTCCTTTACGATTAAATCAGCCCCTTTTGAGTCTGCATATGGAGGCACACCTGTTAAATATTTAGGATTCTCATTGCCTAAAACAGTTATCGATTGCAAGAATTCTACCGATGGATAGTCAGGATTATGCAAAAGAAGGTTGCCAAGTACTTGTTCGTATAACCCGTAGGCTTCGTTTATCCAATCCAAACCATGTCCATTCTTCTGCCACTTGGAGTTTGTAGCTATTACGCCTCTCAAATCAATATCCGGTGTGTAAAGTAAAAATCTCATAAAGGAACTTCTGTCATCAACTTCACCGTCTGTTGTTATAATTACAACGGGTTTATCGTCAATGCCAAAGCTCAACGAGACCGCTCCGAAAATAAGTAAAACTAAAAATATCATTTTCTTCATTTATGCCTCCTAATTCTGATTTTCTTTTAACTGAGTCAATACAATCTCTAAATCATTCTGAAGTTTCCCGACATTCAACTTTTTTCTCCAAGGTAAGTGTGGTGATGGTGGCAATTCAGCTTATGTTTTGGTTTACCCGGATGTCCAATCTGAAAGCCTGCTAAATCTTTTGATAATACCGAATAGCATTTTCAAAATACTATCAGATTTATTTGAATTATTTTAGAGTTTGGTAGATTTGCTTTAGATTTTATTGCAAAAGTAATAATTTTATCCTTATTAAAACTAAATCAAAATGAACCGGAGAAAGTTCTTTAATACCACTGTTTCATCTGTAGCAGCTTCAATTTTACCGTTTAATGTTTTAAGTTCAAATGCCGGAAGCTCTGGCAAATGTCTGATTTCAGAATGGATCGGCTGCTACGACATTACCGACATTCACGGGTTTGGTGGAACAAGGATTTGATAATTGATATTTGAGAATTTAAAACCTATAATCGATGAGAAAAATTTGGCTGTTTACTATCTTAATTGCATTTGCAGTCAATGGTTTTACACAAACTATTGAAACATTGGCAAAAGACCTTCCTCCATATTTTTCAGTTCTTACTACATGGGGTTTACGTCCCGATTGGGATGAAACTTCGGAAAACATCTATTTTCTAAATAAAATAATTGGCGATGTTTTTAAAATCAACATAAAAAATAAGGAAGTAACCTGTGTTACCGATGGTTTTTTTCATGGAGGGATTTTTAGGGCGCAATGCCTGGCCAATGGCGATTTACTTTTGGCAATGGGCGGCGATACTTTTGATTCGAAAAATCCGGAACGAGACCGACATACGGGTTTGCGTTTATTTATACTCAAAAAAGATGAACGAAACCATCCTTATCCACTTGGCGAAGTGTGTGATGAAGGTCCGGCTCTTTCAAAAAATAAGATGACGATTGCCTGGACTTTACCCGGGCAACGCGAAATCAAAATGGCAAATATTGAATATACCAATGGGATTCCGAAACTGGATAATGTTAAAACAATAATTGATTATAACGATTCGGCAAAATTTGTACGATTGGAGAGTCAGGATTTTAGGCCGCCTTTTGGTAAAGAACTCTTATATACCCATTATTGGGGCGACGCTAATGACCAATACCATCATTCCCAAACGTATGGATTAAATCTGGAAACAGGAAATATTACAAAATACACTAATTTCCCAGACAGTTACAATGAATGTGAAGGTGTTTTCCCCGATGGAAATTACACCATGATAGAAAGCGATCGTCATCAGCCAATGTCGGAAAGGAATAAATATAAACTCGATATTTATAAATTAAAACTCGACGGTAGTGGCGAAGCAGAACGCTTGGCAGATTTCTCGACACGATATCCCGGTATCCTTCGTTCAGATAACCCGGTTGTTTCAAGGGATGGAAAGTACATTGCACTGCAGTACGGGTTTATGGCGGGCGCCGGAAATGGCCGTGGTATTTTTCTTTTCGATTTGGATAAATATGAAAAAAGTAAAAAATAGGATTTAAAAACATACAATGAAACGAAATCAAACTTTCTTATTCTTATTGTTTCTTTTTGCAGGAACCCATTTTAATGCATTAAACGCTCAGGTCAAAAAAAATGTTGTGCCTTTTATCGGTGCGCAGGTTTTTATTGAACCTGGACAAACAACGGAAGATATCGACAACTGGTTCCGGCATGTTGAAAGAAAATAATATGACTGTTTGCCGGATTCGGATGTTTGAATCGTACATGCGCGATGAAAATTACAACTGGGATTTTAGCATTGTTCGACGAAGCTTTTAAGGCGGCCGAAAAATATGGATATTCAGGTTTATGCAACACTTTTTCCATATACCGAAAAAACAGATATTGGCGGGTTTAAATTTCCGCGCAATGAAGCGCATTTGAAGTCAATCGGAGTTTTATATTGAAAAATGCAGTTACGCATTTTAGTCAAGTATGAAAGTTTATTTGGCTGGGTGTTAATAAATGAACCTGGCACAGGTGGAAAATTCCAGAGAATGAATTTGCCGAACAGAAATTTCAGGAATGGATAGAAAAAACATCCAGCAAAAGAATCTACAGAAAAAGGATTATCCGGTTTTGGTTGATTTTACGGAAGAGCGTTTTTTGCTCGATTACAACACCTGGTTTTTAAAATGGATTTCAGAAGAAATAAAAAAGTATGATAATCAACATGATATTCATGTAAACAGCCACGCCATTTTTAGCAAATGTAGCTGAATATGATTTTCCCGGAATGGCGAAAATTTCTGACAAGTTTGGGTGGTTCGGCACATCCGAGCTGGCATTTTGCTATTTTATCGCGGCAGCAATATGCGGTGGCCATGTCGGCAAACAGCGAAATAATTTATTCCGGCGCGGGCAATTTGCCGTGGTTTATGACTGAACTACAGGGCGGAAATAATACCTACAGCGGAGGAAATCCAATTTGTCCCACAAAAGAAGAAATTGCCCAGTGGTTATGGATAATTACTGGTACCGAATCGGAAGGAACAATTTTCTGGACGCTTGAATCCGCGAAGTTCGGGAATTGAGGCAGGGGAGTGGGCGTTGCTTGATTTTCAGGACCAGCCTTCGGACAGGATGACGAAGCGGCAAAAGTAGCCGGAACCATTCAGGAACATCGGTGAACTTTTTGCCAATGCAAAAAAGATAGATCCAGAAATTTCAATTTTGTATGCGCGTGAATCATTGTGGGCTGAATCGAAAATGACGATTTAGCCAGGTGCTTACCAGGCACGAAATCCGGGTGGTGTGATGAAATCGGCACTGGGATATTTTGAAGCCTTAGCTGAAATGGGAGTGAGTCCAAACCTGAAAGACAATGGATGAATTCAATTTCTCAAAAAATGATTATTCGGGAGAAACTATAATTCTGGCACATCAGATTTCGATGCCCGGAAATTATGCAGATTCACTGGAAAATTTTGTGCTGAACGGTGGTAAATTAATAGTTGACGGATTGACGGCATTTTTCGATGAAAACATGCACAACACCATGAAAACAGGATTTGATTTTGAAAAGCTGTTTGGCGGAAATGTTAGCGAATTTAAACTTAGTGGACAACATTTTTACTTTGAATGCAGAAGGAATTGAGATTCCATCGCATTTATGGCGAGGGATATTTAAATGCAACCTCAGGAGAGTTGATTCATGGAAATGAATTCTGAATCGGTTGGAATCCGTAATAAAGTTGGAAAAGGCGAAGTGGTTTGGATTCCGTCGCTTTTAGGCTTAGGTGGCAGGATTGAAAATGATTATTCAGGATTAGCACGATTCCTGGAAAAGGAAGCTGAAACAAGTTTTGAAAACTTGCCTGTTCGCTTTCAGCAACGACACCAAAATATGTTGATGAAAACACTTCAATCTGGAAATTCATTCATTACAATTATTGTAAATAAAGATCCAAATCAACAGGAAATTAAACTCCGGTTTCAAAATGAGGATTTAACTCCGAGAATTTTGTATTCCGATTCAGTTAAAAGTATTCAGAAAAATAAATTAACACTATACCCCGAAGAAACAGTTGTTATTGCCTGGAAATAATGTATGAATTGGCAGATGGGGATTACTTCTTTTTCTTATGAATAAAACAGATTCAAGAAATCTTTTTTATTCTCTCTTCAGGAAACATAAATCATTGTACAGCAATGACTTTTGTTGATATTTGTTGACCTGCCAGGGCTCGAACCTGGACTCTTCTGATCCAGAGTCAGACGTGTTGCCAGTTACACCACAGGTCAATGTGGCTGCAAAAATATAATAAAAGTTCTAAATTGGAATTTTCTTTTTGAGAAATCTTCGGCTTGCGGCTGTTTTCAGGTATTTTTCCCGGCAATTTACCAGGGAAATCCAGCTTCAGGCACTTTTTCATTTGAACCAATTTGATTTTAAAAAGTATCGCTTAACTTTGGGTTCTTTGCAATTAAATCCTACTAAATATTCGGAGGAAGCAGAATGACAAGAATACCCTTTGATGAGATGAAAACTACGGTTAAAGCCGCTTTTGTAATAGCAGGAATGCCCGATGAAAAGGCAGACATATGTGCTCAAATCCATACAGAATCGAGTTGCGATGGCGTTTACTCACACGGACTAAACCGTGTGGAACGTTTTGTCGATTATATTCATCGTGGATGGGTGGATGTATTTGCCGAACCCACGTTGGAGAAAAATCTTGGTTCACTCGAAATATATAACGGGAATCTGGGCCCT
Source organism: uncultured Prolixibacteraceae bacterium (assembly GCA_963821855.1). GTDB lineage: Bacteria > Bacteroidota > Bacteroidia > Bacteroidales > Prolixibacteraceae > Draconibacterium. Next base: position 383,158 of record CAWGFJ010000009.1, read on the forward strand.
GGTATTTTAAATGCACGTATTGCCATGAATCGTGCAACCGAAATTGCGGATCAATCAGGACTTGGACTGGTTGCCCTTAACAATACAACACATTGGATGCGTGGTGGTGCATATGGCTGGCAGGCTGCTGATAACGGATTTATTGCCATTTGCTGGACAAATACCGAATCGTGTATGCCGGCATGGGGCGCAAAAAATATTGGCATCGGGAACAATCCGTTTATCATGGCAGTTCCGCGAAAAGAGGGGCATATTGTTCTGGATATGGCTATGTCGCAATACTCTTACGGAAAACTACAGGTAACCCGTTTAAAAAATGAGCGTCTGCCTTTTCCGGGAGGATTTGATAAAGAAGGAAACCTGACCGATGTTCCCGGTCCGATAGAAGAAACGATGCGCATTTTACCCACGGGTTACTGGAAAGGTTCGGGTTTTGCTATTTTGCTCGATGTGATTTCGGCGCTGCTTAGTAATGGCCTTTCAACTGCCGAAATCGACAAAGCCGGAAAAGGAAGCTGCGGTAGTTGTAACCAGATTTTTATTGCTATTAATCCGTTAAAAATTAATACGCAGGAATTTATCGATAATGTATTAAATGAAACAATTCAACAGTTAAAATCATCGGAACCGGCAAAAGCAAACGGAGAAGTTTATTACCCTGGTGAAAACTCATTAAAAACAAGAAAGGAAAATCTGAAGTTGGGAATTCCTGTTGATGATGGAATTTGGGAAAAAGTGAAACATTTAGCAGGAAAGAAGTAGGTAAATTATTTATATGAATGTATTGAGTAATAACTCCAATTGAAAATATTTCGGTTCTTTCGCCATGAAAATTAAAGGATTCAGTTATTTTTACAAATCAAATAAAACTACAATCAATAAAATAAACAGATGAACAACTTACAAAAACGAAGAGATTTTATAAAAATTTCGGCTGCCGGCGCTTTGGGAATGGTGGCTATGGGTTCGATGGCAGCAAATGTTGCGGCACCAAAAAAAGTGGATGTCGGCCTTCAGTTATACACCATCCGCGATGCGATTGCTGCCGATTTGGAAGGATCACTAAAAAAAGTTGCAGATCTTGGTTATAAAAATCTGGAACTTGCGGATTATGCCAATGGAAAATTCTACGGCCATGCACCAAAAGATTTTAAGAAAATGGTGAATGATTTGGGAATGGTGATTATCAGTAGTCATGCAGGTGTTGAATCGACAGGCATTACCATGGAAAATGCAAAAAAAATGGCCGATGACCATGCCGCACTTGGCGCTAAATATTGTATTCAGCCTTGGGTGAATGAAGAAGATCGCAACATTGAAACCTTTAAAAGAATGATTGGCGACTGGAATAAAGTCGGTAAAATAATGAAGGAAGCCGGAATTCAATTTGGTTATCACAACCATAATTTTGAATTTAAACCGGTTAACGGAATGGTTCCGTATTACGATTTATTTATGCCTGAAATGGACAAGGATTTGATTACTATGGAACTCGACATCTACTGGGCAAGTAAGGCTGGACAGGATCCGGTTGAAATGTTCAAAAAGTATCCGGGACGTTTCCAGTTGGCTCACTTTAAAGATATGTCGAAAAAAAGTGCGCCATTCTATGAGGTGATAAAAGACGATATTACTTCGGTCGGTTCAGGGCTTATCGATTTTAAACGAATTTGGGATGCCCGTAAAACGGCAGGCTTAAAATATTTCTTTGTTGAAGATGACAATCAGGGAAATGGTAAGCCTTTTGAAGCCATCGGAGCCAGTATTAAAAATCTGCAAACAAAGATATTAGTATAATTTTCTGAACAACAGAGAGCAAAAAAGGAACCCGGTTTATACTGAGTTCCTTTTTTTGTTTGATAATCCCGCCAGGGCTTCCCAACGAACAATATTGTCAGGAGAGGCTTCTCACCCTGCACTCTTCTTCATTTTGGGTTGCCGCAACCGGAGAAGTATCGAAATTTTTATTTGAAAATTATGAGGTTGTGTTGAAGTTTATTAATGCTGAGATGCAAAATAAAAAGCATAAGTTGTAGATAGTTATCCATGGTTGGCACATTTGGTTACAGAATATATAAAACATAAAATTCTATAATCCAAGAGTTTTTATGAGGTCATTTATCATTCGCTCATGCTTTTTCGGATTAGCTTTTTTGAGTTTTTGAATATTCAATAATTTCCACTTTACGGCAGGCAATTTTTTTATTAGTTCAAAAGGAAATAAATCCCATTCGGGCATTCCTGTTTCAAAGCTTAATAAGAATTTTTTATCGTTATCTGTTAGCTTTTGTTGTATGATTTCGATTAGTATTCTTCTGGTGTTTTCATAATCGTCATATGTAAATGATTCTATAGTCATTCCCGCGAACTGCTTTTCAAATGCCGATTTCTGATCTTTCAGTATAGGAGTTAGTAATTCATTAACGGGTTTATAATGGCTTATCAGGCCGATTTTGAAACCTTCCCAAATTTCTTTAGGTCTTTTGAAATTCCCATTTTGTTTAACGATGATGTAGTCACAACGTAACCTGGTTTTAGTTCCTGAAAAAGCATTCTTAATTTATATTCATTTTGCGTAGTCATACTACTCTTTTTGAAGCAAGAATAACAAATGTAATTAAAATTGAAAAGCATAATTGTTAAAATGTATCTGTTATAGGTGGTATGGCTACCTTTATCAGATACATTTTAATATATGTAAATAGAATATTTCAGGCTTTAAAGGACTTTTCAAAAAGTTCTTTTTTAAAGAAACTTTGGTGTTGTCTGGGCAAATGCTGTTATACACAGGACAATTGAAATAATCAAAATTATAAACGAATGTATGGGAGCCGGATTGCCTGAGCCATGAATTGAGAATATCTTTGGAGGAATCAAGGTTACTATAATAGAAAATGAGTATGAAGACAAATTGTATCCCTGCGTTGTCAAATTGACCGAGTTATCCTGCCAAGGCTCCCAGCCGAATTTCATTGTCGGGACGGGCTTCTCACCTTGGCAAATACAATTTGCTGTACATAAAAAAAGAGCACAAATTCTATTTTGTACTCTTCTTCATTTCTGGTTGTCCCGCCAAGGCTCGAACTTGGACTCCCCGCCCGTACCGAACGTATTTCTTGTATCTAAATTAAATCGTAATCCGGTACGTTCGGGCGGGTTCTGAACCAAAATCAGACGTGTTGCCAGTCATTTCACACTTTGATAAAAACTTTTATGGCTTAATTTTCTTTTTTAAGAATCTTCTTCCTGCAGCCGTTTTAAAGTATCTTTCCCTCTTTATCGCTTCTTCTCTTGTTTTAAATTCTTCAAAGTAAATTAAATCCCAGGGGATAAATGGTTTTGTAGACTTTGTAAAACCTTTATTATGCTGAATAATTCTTTTCTCTATATTTTCGCAATGTCCTTTATAAAGACGATTGTAATTTTTGCTGTAAATGACATAAGTATAAAATGACATTTTGATTTTTTAGAATAAATATAATATTCCAAATAAAAAAAGGAATCCAGTAAAACTGAATTCCTTAATTTTTTCTGGTTGTCCCGCCAAGGCTCGAACTTGGACTCTTCTGAACCAAAATCAGACGTGTTGCCAGTTACACCACGGGACAGTCCTCTATTGCCTTTTCGTTAAAGACGGTGCAAAAATAGAAATTTTTTTCTTTTTGAAACATTGACCACTTTTTTTTTCATTTGACTACTAAAATGTTAACAAACCAATTTTAAAACAGGGGATTAGCTTTTCTATTAAAACCTTATATTTGCCAGTGTTCAAAAAAAGCAATCATGCAAAAAACAAAACAAATCAACAATATTCTTGGCTGGACCGTCTTTTTAATTGCCGCCATAACCTACTTTTTAACGCTTGAGCCAACTGCGAGCTGGTGGGATTGCGGTGAATTTATTGCCAGCGCTTTCAAACTGGAAGTGGGCCATCCACCCGGCGCTCCGTTTCAGATGATTCTGGGCAGAGTATTTACAATTTTTGCACCCGATTCGTCAAAAGCAGCATTTATGATAAACGCAATGTCGGCCCTGGCAAGTGCCGGCACGGTTATGTTGTTATACTGGAGTATTGTTCATTTGGCCAGAAAACTATTTTCTTCCGAAGAATTAACTCCCGGAGAACAGGTTGCCGTTTGGGGAAGCGGACTGGTTGGAGCATTGGCATTTTCATTTACAGATTCGTTTTGGTTTTCTGCAGTTGAGGGAGAAGTTTATGCATTATCATCCTTCTTTACAGCGGCTGTTTTTTGGGCTATTTTTAAATGGGAAAATGTGGCCGATCAGCCCAATGCAAACCGATGGCTGATTTTGATAGCTTATTTAGTTGGATTATCGACAGGAGTTCATTTGCTTAACCTTCTGGCTATACCGGCTATCGGCATGGTTTATTATTTCAGAAAATACGAGTTCTCATGGAAAGGAGCAATTATTGCTATAGCAGCTTCCATTGCTATTCTTGGCGGTATTCAGTACGTTATTATTCCGGGTGTTCCCCGAGTTGCATTTATAATGGATAAATTATTCGTAAACGGATTTGGACTTCCGTTTAATAGCGGAATATTTTTTCTTGTTATAGTAATTATTGCCGCAGCATGGTGGTCAATTCGCTATACAATTAAAAAAAGAATGCATATCTGGAATACGGCTATTACAATGGTCATCGTAATTTTAATCGGATATTCATCTTTTGCCTTAATTATTATCCGTGCTTCGGCTAATCCTCCTATGAATCAGAATTACCCTGACAATGCTTTTGCATTTTTACGCTATTTAAACCGCGAGCAATATGGCGACAGGCCTTTGATTTACGGACAGTATTACAACGCTCCGGCTATTGCCACTACAGGAGAAAAGCCGCAGTATAACAAAGTTGATGGTGAATATAAACTAACAGGGACTCTCGCCGGAGGCACAAAATACGATCCTAAAATGGAAACCGTTTTTCCGCGTATGTACAGCGGTAATGCAAGTCATGTTCAGGCATACAAGCAATGGGGCAAAATTAAAGGTAAGCCTGTTCGTGTTCGTGATGGAAACGAAGTAAAAACGCTGGTGAAACCAAAATTTTCGGAAAACCTGAGATTCTTTTTCGCCTACCAGTTAGGTCATATGTACCTGCGATATTTTATGTGGAATTTTGTGGGTAGACAAAACGATATTCAGGGACAAGGAAGTTTTAACAATGGCAACTGGATAAGTGGAATAAATTTTCTGGATGAAGCCAAAATCGGTCCACAGGATAAAATGCCCGGTTTTATGGAAAACGATCCAAGCCGGAATACCTATTATTTTCTTCCGTTGCTGTTCGGATTAATCGGAATGTTTTACCAGTACAATAATGGCAAAAAAGGTAAACAAGGATTTTCGGTAGTAATGTTGTTGTTTGTTTTTACCGGAATTGCAATTATCGTTTACCTGAATCAATATCCTTACCAGCCACGGGAACGCGATTATGCTTATGCCGGATCGTTTTATGCTTTTGCTGTCTGGATTGGATTGGCAGTTGTTGCAATTTATTCCATGATTCAGAAAATACTGAAAGGCGTTCCCGGAGCAGTTGCCGTAACTTTGGTTTCCCTGGTTTTGGTTCCCGGAATTCTGGCTGCTCAAAACTGGAACGATCACGATCGTTCAGGCCGTTACATGACACGGGATTTTGCCGTCGACTATCTTGAATCGTGTGCACCAAATGCCATTCTGTTAACTTATGGCGATAACGATACTTTTCCGCTATGGTATGTCCAGGAAGTGGAAGGAGTACGCCCCGATATAAAAATTGTAAATATGAGTTACCTTGGAATGGACTGGTATATAAGGCAGCAGCAACTGGCAACATACGAAGCGCAGCCAATCCCGTTTACTTTTGATAAAGAGCAATACTACATGGGACGCATGGATGCGATTTTATTTCAGGAACGAATAAAGGAATCGGTGGAATTAAGCGAAGCGATGAAGTTTTTGGGGAGTGATGATGTGCGAACGAAAGTACGCGTAATGTCGGGCGAAATGATCGATTATTTGCCGTCGCGGAATTTTCATATTACGGTGGATAAGCAAAAAGTTCTTGAAACGGGAACAGTAAAACCTGAAGATGCCGATAAAATTGTGGACAAGGTTGAGTTTAAAATTACCAAATCGTATATCGTAAAAAGTGAAATGGCTGTTTTAAACATGATTGCTGCCAATAACTGGGAACGTCCGATTTATATCGACCACAGCCTGTTATACACCAGCAATATATTTTTTACCGACTACCTGCAATGCGAAGGCCTGGCTTACCGGTTTGTTCCGATTAAAACAACTGCAAGCGGAATAAATACAGGCAGAATAGATACTGACATTTTGTATGATAATGTAATGAACAAATTTGTTTGGGGAAATATAAATGATCCTGATATTTATCTCGATGAGTACAATAAAAAGGAATTGAATATCATTCAGATAAGATATGTATTTGCAAGGTTGGCACGTGCATTAATTGAGGAAAATAAAAAAGAAAAAGCCTTAAAAGTGGCCGATAAAATGTTTGAGTTATTTCCCGACAGCCAAATTCCGTTAGGTTACGATTCAACACCAATGGTGGAAGCATATTACATGATGAATGAGAATGAAAAAGCAAATAGCCTTGTGAGAACACTTTGCGATAATGCATTTGCTTTGCTGGAATATTATCTGTCGCTTCCCACCAGATTTGTTGGTGCTATTGAAGATGATCAAAACCGACAGATGGCGCTCTTGCAGAATATGCTTATTCTAACGCAGAAATACAAACAGCAGGAATTGTATAACGAAATTGATTCGCGTTTACAGAAAGTTATTACAAATCTGCAAAATGAAATTGGTTCATAAATGTTTAGACTATCTGTACCTGTTTTCTGAGTTTTGCAACCAGTTTTCGTCCACGCGTCAGAATCCCTGCAGTAGAATGAAACTCCATTTCGTGTTCAATTATTAGTATTAGTTCGGGTTTTAAACCGGTTTCTGTTTCCGAAATATTATATAATACCTGCATTGCGTGAACCCTGACTGCTGTTGGTTCCCTGGCCGATGTAAGCATTGCGATACAATTTTCAACTAAAAATCCGAAATGTTTTTCATCGATCATGTTTTGGCTGATAAGCTTTAAAAAATGACGTTTTTTGCTGCTGTTTTTTTCGGCTTTAAGCTGATTTATCATCTCATCGATATATGGCTGTAATAATTCGGGAAAGTCATCATTTATTTTATCGACAAGATAAGCTGCACGCCAGCTTTTTTCATCCGGGTGGTATAATGCCAAATCCATCAGCATTTTATAATACTCCGGATTATTGACAATTTCCTTTATTACAATCGGAAGGTTTTCCCAGGAAGCAATTATCTCAAAAAGTTCACCTTTGGTCATAGATGGGTTTTCTGCAAATATAAATCATGAAGTTTTAACAAGATTAATCTTTTCTATTTTTGAATCATGTTAAAAGTAAGCTGTGCAATTATTATTAACAAGAACAAAATCCTGGTAACGCAACATGGAGAAAAATCGGAACATCCTTTTTTGTGGGAATTTCCGGGCGGAAAAATAAATACCGGAGAAACACCGGAAGAATGTATTAAACGCGAAATAAAAGAAGAGCTTTCAGTTGAATATAAAAATTCTGCAGAAATTGATACCGGTGAAATACGATTATGGCTTTAAAAGGATTAAACTGATTCCGTTTCTGTGTTCGGTAAATCATGGGGAAATAAAGCTAAATGAACATTACGATTTCAAGTGGATTGATTTTTATGAATTAATGAAAGCCGGGTTATTGGAAGCCGATCGAAAACTAATTAATTTGAAACAAAATCAGGATATCTTAAAAGAATACCTTTGGGAAAATATGAATAATACCTGTTAGCACTCCTGCCCAGCCAATAATCGACATAATCATATAAGGCACAGTTTGTTTCCGTTTTGAGTAATATTTGTTGGCAAGAAAAGCGCCGACCGGAATTGTAAGGATAAATGGAGTAGCGATAATCACACCCCAAAAACCATATGTTGTTCTGAACCGTGCAATAAACCTGTTTTTTCTGGTAAAACGCTTCTTTGGCCTGCTTTGTAATTTTTCCATGCAATAAAATTGAACCCTGTTCTTTATAAACTGCGGAACCATTTTACAGATATAAGGCCTTACATACGACATACCCCTATAAACATAAGTGCTTAAATAGTAGAAAAACAGGAATCCGCCAATGCCTCCGAAAAGCAAAGCCAGTATCGCCTGATTATATTCAAGTCCTATAATCATAGCGTAAGGCAAAGTGAGAAAGTACTTTACCGAAGCAAGAAGAATAACCTGTACTATTTTAAAAATCATATGCGTGAATAAGTCTTTTAAGAACGCAAATATGATTAAAATGTTTTTATGAAATTCAAGATTATTTTTGCTTTAATAAATCTTAACTATTTTTTATGCCTGTTGAATAAACGGATTAACAAAAATTTAATAAATGCTTGAAAAAATGCAGGTTTAAGAGTTACCATTTCACGAAAATGAAAAGCCGGAATTCAAAATTTATTGTGTCAGCCGGCCAAAAATTATGCGAACAGATTATCCGCAACACTATAATTGAATTTTTAGCTGACCACATTTTGCGGTTTTCCTGCAATAAAAGCTTCCAGGTTTTTAACCGCTATTTCCATTAATCTCGTTCGTGCTTCAAAAGTAGCCCAGGCGATGTGAGGCGTAATAAAACAGTTTTTTGCATTTATCAGTGGGTTATTATCTTTTGCAGGTTCAACCGAAAGCACATCCAAACCGGCTCCGGCGATTTTATCTGCATTTAATGCATCTGCCAAATCCTGTTCATTAATCAACGGCCCGCGACCGTGTATTTACAAGAAATGCAGTTTTTTTCATTTTGCTGATAGACTCCTTATTTATAAAACCTGCATTTTCATTCGTTAGCGGACAATTTATACTGATAAAATCGCTTTCTGAAAGTAGTGTGTTCAAATCAGTCTGTCTTGCGTTAAGTTCGGTTTCCTTTTTACTTCGGTTGCTAAAAATTACGTTCATGCCAAATGCCAGACCGATTTTTGCTACTGCCTGGCCAATTTGTCCAAAACCGATAATTCCAAGCGTTTTACACCTCAATTCAGTTTGCGGCGTAATCCAGTATGCAAAATCGCTGCTTTTTGCCCATTCACCTTTGATTACCGAATCAGCATGTATGGCCACATTCTGAACAAAATGAAGAATGTGTGAAAACACCATTTGAGCAACCGAATTGGTGCTGTACGCCGGAATATTCGTAACTGTAATTTTTGCATCGCGTGCGGCTTCAATATCTACAACATTGTATCCGGTTGCCAAAACTCCAATATATTTCAGGTTTGGCAATTGACTTAAAACTTCACGGTTCAAAATAACTTTATTGGTAAAAATTGCATCGGCGTTTTTAGCACGTTCAACAGTAAATTCTTGCGGTGTTCTGTCATAAATAGTGCAAGTTCCTGAATTTTTAATTCCACGCCAGCTTAAATCTCCCGGATTCAAGGCATAGCCATCGAGTATAACAATATTCATATTCATTTTATATTATTGAAAAGTAAAAATAAACCATTCATTTAAGTTGGCAAAGTCGGAGCAAGCAATTAGTTTTACAAACTTGCAATCAACTAAATCTATTTGTAATGAAATTTTTCCTGTTTTTTATTGCAACTGTTCTATTTTATCCTGTCAACGCACAGGTAAAACCAAATTTTAAAATGTCGGATTTTATTGGCGTTAATTCCAATGTGGCATCTTACGATCAAAAATATCTTTCCGATTTGGCGAAATGTTCAAAGTGGATGCGCGAATATCATTCATGGGCACATTACGAAGTTGCGGACAATTATTATCGCTGGGACAACATTACAAAAACTCCGTACACTTATACCTGGCCCGACCATAATAAATTTATGGATCAATGTAAGCAGTTAGGAATCAATGTGCTAATCGATGTGTTAAATAAGCCGGAGTGGGCTGGTTCTGCGCCCGGAGCTTATTCAACCGGCGATGGTTCACAAGCTACCGATTACCTTGATAAACTCGAATTTATGGGACAATTGGTTGCGCGTTACGGCTCGCAAAAAATTGATGAGTCGAAACTGGAAACGGCAGATAAAGTTACCGGCTTGGATTACATTAAGTATTACGAAGATGACAATGAACCGGATTACTGGTGGGAAACGCCACGCTGGCCGGCTGAAAATTACGCCGTTTACTGTAACGCGGTACACGACGGCTTAGGGGTTGAAACCAGTGAAAATTATCCGTTGCTTGGAATAAAATCGGTTGATTCCACTGCCATGCATGTTCTGGCTGGTTTGACCGGAAACCTCGAATATCTCAAAACTGTGGTAAACGAATCGAATGGCAGAATACCTTTCGATGTAGTTAATGTTCATACGTATTGCACCGATCAATCCAATGCCTATTCTCCTGAAAACGAAAAATATGGACTCGAGAAGAATTTAAGCGGTTTTATGAATTGGTGCAATTCAAATATTCCGGGTATTCCGGTTTGGCTAACGGAGTTTGGCTGGGATACATACATTAATAACGGAAGCCATTCATACACTTACGCACCATACGAACAACAGGCTAATTATATTCTTCGTTCGTATTTTGTTACCCTAAAAATGGGGTTTGAAAAGGCTTTTCTTTTTATGGACAAAGATCCAAACAGTACAAGTACAATTCAGTTTTCATCGAGTGGTTTACTTTCCGACCAGGGTTCGGGACTGACGAAGAAACAGTCGTATTATTACCTCGCAACGATGCAAAATGTACTTGGCGATGCAGTGTTGGACAGTATAATCTCATATCGCGAAATTGTTAATGAGCAGGAAGTTTATAATTTTTCATTTATCAACGAAAATCACGAAAAAATATACGCAATCTGGACACGGAAACCAAATTCTAAAACAGATGATGGCGCAACACTGGAATACGCATTTGATTTAGGTTACAATCCTGATTACGCCTATGTAATAAAACCGGCTGACAAAGATTTGGATGGCGAAAAAACTGAGCTCACTACAAATGGTTCAACAGTGAATTTAACACTAACGGAAACGCCACAGTTTTTGATTGTCTCGGAAACCGGAACTTCAGCAATCGATTCCAGAATGAACGATTTTGAACTGAAGATTTATCCAAATCCGACGTATAATGCAGCCAATATAATGATTACAAATCCCAGGTATCAAAAAATAACAGTATCAGCATTTTCTGCGGATGGAAAAATGGTAAAAGAATTGGCTAGTCGGTTTTTTAACCAGGGAGTGAATTATTTGTCTGTGGGTGAAAAACTAATATCGGGAATTTATTTTGTTGCTGTTGAAACCCAAAATATGAAAAAAGTGGAAAAGTTGATTATCAATTAGAAAACTGTTAGCGAAGCGGAAAATCCGGCAAATTGCAAAAATCGCAATAATTGTATTTTTAAAAACCAAAATTCATGAAACTAAACTTAAGCCTGATTACATTTCTTTTCATTTCAATCTTTTCGTTTGGCCAGTCCGAAAAATCGGTAAGTGATACAATAAAAGGTAATCTCATTTGGTCGGACGAATTTGACGGATCCGGAATTCCCAATCCCAGCAAATGGGATCGGCCGGAATATAATCGGCGAAACAACAACAATGGTCCTGACGGATGGTGGAGCAAAGAAGATTCTTATCTCGACGGGAACGGTAATCTTATTATCCGCGTTCGGAAAATAGCAAATAAAAACAACGACGGCGATGCCTACGATTACAGTGTTGGCGCCATACGGTCCAAGGGAAAATTTGAGGTTAAATATGGCAAATTCGAAATTCGTTGTAAACTGCCGACCCAAAAAGGTTGGTGGGTTGCGTTCTGGATGATGCAGGGAAATGTAGGTTCTGTTGCAAATGGCGGAGTCGACGGTTCCGAAGTGGATATTATGGAAGGTTTTGGATGGAACGACAAAATAAACCAGGCAATACACTGGGATGGTTATGGTTCGGAACATAAAAGCACAGGCAATAAAAAAACAGTCAACGGAGTACGAAACGATTTTCATACCTACACGCTTGAATGGTATCCTGAAATGTACATTTTTTATATCGACGGAAAAGAATCGTGGAGAAGTGAAGGTGGAGGAGTCTGCAATCAGAAAGGTTACGTAAAAATTACAGGCGAAATTTCAACGGAAGATTGGGCAATTAATCAGTACTGGTCAAATAATCCGGAGAATGCACAGTATCCCGATTCGTTTATTGTGGATTATGTTCGCGTTTACGATATTGGTGAATACAACGACACAAAAACAGGAATCAATGAAATGCCGGTCGAAAAATTCAAAATTTATCCCAATCCGGTTCACGATGTTTTAAACCTCGAATGTGAATGAAGGCCTGGCATCGGCGATAAAACAGCTTTCAATTTTTAATTCTGAAGGACAAATCGTTAAAAGCGTCAGTGATTTTTCTGCGACGTCAAATATCAATGTTGAAGATTTAAATTCAGGAATATATTTTTTAAAGTCGCAAAATGAAGAATCGGTATTGTTCGGCCGGTTTCTGAAAGACTAACTCTACAAAAAACAAAATTCCATTATAACCACGCGAAACTATTTTCCGCGATACTAACATTTAATGACATTTCCTGGAATTAAAAATTTATCTTGTAGCTGGCAGCATTAGTAGTTGTTATGGCAAAAACCTATTTAAAATAATTCATCTCAATTTGCTAACTTTGTCAAAAATAATTTAAAATGACAACTGTAATTATCAACGAGAAAACCACAAAAGGAAAAAAGCTTTTGGAATTTTTGAAATGTTTTTCCGGTGAGAATTTCATTCAGATCGAGCAGGAACCCAACGCAACAACAAAAAAAGCTATCGAAGCAGCCAGAAAAGGGAAGGTAACAAGGACAAAAGATGTTTCCGACCTTATGGATAAACTTAAATAATGAAATACACCCTTTCTTTTACCTCACAATTTAAGCGCGATTTTAAAACAATACAAAAACGTCGGTATGATTTAAATCTGCTCGAAAACGTATTTACTCAGCTTCAATCCGGTGAAAAATTACCGGATAAATTAAAGCCACATAAACTTTCCGGGAATTACGCAGATTGCTGGGAATGTCACATTAAACCGGATTGGCTGTTAATCTGGAAGCAAAACGATCCTGCAAAAGAAATTCAGTTAGTGCGAACCGGCACTCATTCCGATTTGTTTTGACAAAGCCCCGGTATCCGATCAAAATTCTTCATTGCTCAGTTATTTTTTGTGTTGAAATATGGCCAAATATCATAGTTTCAGAAATATTTGTATAACCTAAAATCCGTTGTAATGTGGCAACATCCGAAATTTATTCAAGCTCTATTCCTCATTGTTTTGATGTGCTTTTCAATTTTCAATGCTTGAGTTCGGTAACCACATTCTAATGACCAAAACAATTTCCAGCAGGAAGCTCATTTAGTAAAAGCAGCTTTATCTATTCGTGGATTGTGTTGTTTAACTCTATCCGGGACATCTATGGTTTCCCCGATATAGAACTTATCACAAGATTCACTGTAAATGATATAAACAAAATGTGTCATGCCTCGGAATAAAAAAGGGGAAAACCTGCGTCTTCCCCTCGTTCGGTGGTGCCACCTGGCCCCGACACTTCGGGGGAACAGGGACACACGGATTTTATTCTGAAAATTTCTGAACAATTTCGGTAGCGATATGTGGGTTTTCCTTGATTTTGAAATAGAAATTTCGACTTTTCATTTTTTTAATAAATCTTTCGAATTTTAAAGCCTGACTTCTTGATTTGCATTCAAAAAATCGAAATAATTTCCAGTCAGATGTTTGTTTTGAAAAGGCAGACTTATAAATGCCGGAATTATGTTGTTTGATTCTTTCGGTTACGTTAACAGTTTCCCCGACATAGAATTTATCACAAGATTCACTGTAAATGATATAAACAAAATGTGTCATGCCTCGGAATAAAAAAGGGGAAAATCTGCGTCTTCCCCTCGTTCGGTGGTGCCACCTGGCCCCGACACTTCGGGGGAACAGGGACACACGGATTTTATTCTGAAAATTTCTGAACAATTTCGGTAGCGATATGTGGGTTTTCCTTGATTTTGAAATAGAACTTCCGACTTTTCATTTTTTTAATAAATCTTTCGAATTTTAAAGCCTGACTTCTTGATTTGCATTCAAAAAACCAAAATAATTTCCAGTCAGATGTTTGTTTTGAAAAGGCAGACTTATAAATGCCGGAATTATGTTGTTTGATTCTTTCGGTTACGTTAACAGTTTCCCCGACATAGAATTTATCACAAGATTCACTGTAAATGATATAAACAAAATGTGTCATGCCTCGGAATAAAAAAGGGGAAAACCTGCGTCTTCCCCTCGTTCGGTGGTGCCACCTGGAATTGAACCAGGGACACACGGATTTTCAGTCCGTTGCTCTACCAACTGAGCTATGGCACCCCTAAAATTTTGGTGTGACAAAAGTAAACATTTTTTTAAATCCGCAAAAAATAATTCTTTCAAATCAAAAATAGTTGAGATTATCTGAAAACGGCGATTCTCACTTGTGTTCCGCGTTTCTTTTTATACTTTTGCACGCTGATTATTTTTAGAATGGTAGAAACTGATTTTCTGACACATACATTAAAAAACGGTATTCGGTTAATTCATTATAAAACCGATTCGCCGGTTGCACATTTAGGCGTTTTAATCAATGCCGGTTCGCGCGATGAAGATGAACATGAACATGGCCTCGCACATTTTATTGAACATTCGGTTTTTAAAGGAACCCAAAAACGAAGGGCATATCATGTTTTAAGTCGTATCGAAGATGTCGGCGGCGAATTAAATGCATATACAACCAAAGAAGAGACGGCGTTATATTCTACATTTTTGGGCCAGGATTATGAGCGGGCTGCCGAACTATTAAGCGATATACTTTTTAACAGCGTTTATCCGCAAAAAGAAATTAACCGCGAAAAGGAAGTCATTGCGGAAGAAATAAATTCATATAAGGATTCGCCATCGGACCTGATTTTTGATGAGTTTGAAGAATTGGTTTTTGATGGTCATCCGATTGCGCGAAACATTCTGGGAACCAATCAGCATATCAAACGCTTTAACCGTGAATCTATCCTGAAGTTTATTGAAAAGAACTATCATACCGACCAGATTGTAGTTAGTTCAGTCGGAAATCAAAATTTGGAAAAACTGGTCAGGATTATCGAAAAATACTTTGGAAATGCAGAATCACGCATTCGGCAGGAAAAGCGCTTACCATTTGAAAATTATGTGCCCGGATTCAGATCGATAGTTAAAGATACTTTTCAAACGCATTGCGTACTCGGAAATATAGCGCACGATATTAAGCACCCAATGCGCAACGTTATGGTTTTACTAAACAATATTATTGGCGGGCCGGCAATGAACTCGAGATTAAACCTCGCGCTTCGCGAACGAAAAGGAATGGCTTATAACATCGAATCGGGTTACACCGCCTATACCGATACCGGTTTGTTCAATGTATATTTTGGAACCGACAAAGAAAATTTTGAGAAAGCATATGAACTGGTAAAAAAGGAATTTAAATTACTGCGAACTACAAAACTCGGCGGAGTTCAACTAAGTAAGGCAAAAAAGCAGTTAATCGGACAAATCGCTATTTCGACCGAAAGCCACGACGACCTAATGCTGGCAATTGGGAAAAGCTATATGATTTTTAATTATGTCGATCCGTTACGGGTTGTTTTCAATAAAATTGAGGAAATTAGCGCCAGTCAGTTGATAGAGGTTGCCAATCAGGTGTTGGACGATAACAGCCTGAGTACCCTGGTTTATCATTAAAAATTTGAATATGCATCACGACAAAAAAATCGATAAATACATTTTGGATCATATTGAGCCGGAAGATGAGGTTTTGCAAGAATTAAACAGGGAAACGTATTTAAATATATTAGGCGCAAGAATGCTTTCAGGGCATTTACAAGGGCAAATACTTACCATGATTTCAAAAATGATTCAGCCGGAATTGATCCTCGAAATCGGAACATTTACCGGATATTCTGCCATTTGCCTGGCCAGAGGACTGAATAGAAACGGACGGCTGATTACCATCGAAATCGATGATGAACTGGAAAGCATGGCTTCGAAATATTTCGAAAAAGCAGGATTGCGGGACAGAATTGAGCAAAAAATCGGATCTGCCATTGAAATTATTCAGCAACTCAACGAACAGTTCGATTTGGTTTTTATCGATGCTGATAAAAAGGAATATTCAAGCTATTATCATCTTATTTTTGATAAAGTAAAAAGCGGTGGTTACATTTTAGCCGATAACGTTTTATGGAGCGGAAAGGTACTCGATGAGCCCAAACAGGATGATCTTCAAACCGAAGGTATTATTGAATTCAACGAACTCATAAAGAATGATGAGCGTATTGAAAAAGTAATTATTCCGGTTCGCGATGGAATGACTTTAATACGAAAAAAGTAGTACTCCTGTATCAGCAATTGGTTTTAGAGGCAAAATCCGTAAAACTCTGAATCCATCTACATTGTTCAGAATCAATGGCCAAAACACTGATATATATAAATATAAATGTGAAAATTTGGTTAAATTGAGAAGAAATCTTACTTTCAGGCAGTTATTTTTGAATATGATTGAGAAAAAAGTTAAATGCGTTTTATGCTGCGCTTAAGTAAAACGAACCATTAATTCCTGACTTTATAAAAGTGGAAATCCAAAAGAGCAGTGAAATTGCAAACAATTGTATTTGAAATACTATTTTTTCAGGTAACCGACATAAATTGATATTTGCTGAAACAGATATTGTAGTTATGTGAGGCAGTGTTGTGTGAATTTTTGGAGTATAAGAAATAGTGTAGAAATAATGGACCAACTACAGCCAGACTTAATATTAAACGCTCTTCCCCTAAAGTATTACGTAATAGATTTGAAGACAAGGAAAATTGTGCTTACCAACGATGAGTCGGTAAAAGATCGGGACAGTGATTGTTTTAATACGATATTCGATAACGATTCGCCTTGCGGGAAAACTGATGATCTTTGTGTTTGTCAGCAAATCTTAAAGAATGATTCAGGTTCTGAGTTAGTAATAAATTCAGGTTACGGATTAGATAAAAGACATTTTAAAGCCAATATTTCAGTCCTTAAAAAAGACCTGATATTGGTGAATTATACCGAAATTACCGAACAGATTAATTCGGGAAAGGAACTTAAAATAAACAGTAAGCGATTAATAAGGGCTCAAAAGCTGGCAAATTTCGGGTACTGGGAATTTAATATCGACGAAAAAATTGTCTATGCTTCATCGGGCGCTGTCCATATTTATGGAATAAAACAATCACCAATTCCACTCGATGAAGTTAAGGAAATTTCGCTTCCTGAATATCGCAAAACACTGGATGAAAGCCTTAAAAAGTTGATTTCAGAGAATAAACCATACAATGTAAAATTTAAAATTCAGCGGCCGGAAAACGGTGAAATAAGAATAATTCAGTCGATTGCGGAATACCGGCAAGACAAAAAAATGGTCTTCGGAGTATTGCATGATATAACGGATCATGAAGAATCGCAACAAGCACTGGTCGAAAGTGAGGACAACTTTAAGCTTTTATTTCAGAATATGAACAGTGCTTTTGCTTATCATAAAATTGTAACGGATAATAAAGGCAAACCCACAGATTATATTTTTCTTGATGTAAATGAAAAATTTGAAGAATTTACCGGGTTAAAGAGCAAAGATTTAATTGGTAAAACCATTCTGGAAGTTTATCCTGAAACAGAACCGCATTGGATAGAACGATATGGTAAAGTGGCATTAACAGGCGAACCGGTAAAGTTTACCGACTTTTCGCAAATGATCGATAAATATTGTGAATGTGCTGCATATTCGCCAAAACCTGATTTTTTCGCCGTTACTTTTAACGATGTTACCGACAGGATATTATCTGAAAAAGCGCTCGATGAAAGTTTACGCGACCTGAAAATGGCACAGCGAATCGCAAAAATCGGAAACTGGAAATACAATCCTCAGGTTGAAAATGAGTCGTTGTCGGATGAGGTTTATAAAATTTTGGAAAGAGATCCGGAAGACGGGCATTTTAAACTCGAAGAACTAAAAAATACACTCGGGAAAAGCGATTCTAAGCGGTTTATTAAATCATTAAAAGTGGCCAACGAAAAAGGAATCCCGTTTCAACACCAGTTCAATATAAGTTTAACCGGTAACCGAACTAAATGGATTGAAATTATTTGTCAGCCCGAACCGGATAAAGGGCCTAACGGGTATTGTCTTCGCGGAACAATTCAGGATATTAATGATAGCAAGGAAATAGAAGTTGACCTGAATAATTCGAATAAACTGTTGCGTACCGTAATTGATAATATTCCCGATGCAATTTACATGAAGGATAAAAGTTTCAGAAAGCTTGTGGCCAATAAAGGCGATGCATTAAATTGCGGAATCAGGAATGTTTCTGAAATGATTGGCAAGAGCGATTATGAATTATTCCCACGCGAAATAGCCGATTTGTATATTGCCGACGACAAACGGGTAATTGAAACGGGCAAAGCAGTAATTAACCGCGAGGAAATTCTGCCATTCGACGATAAATTCAGATGGGTTTTAACATCGAAAATCCCTTTAAAGAACGATGATAACCAAGTATTTGGGTTGGTTGGTATTGGCCGCGATATTACAGAAATGAAGGAACAGCAATCAAAACTGCGCTTACTTCAGCAAACTATCGAACAAAGCCCGCTTTCCGTGGTAATTACGAATACCGAAGGAATTATAGAATATGTAAACCTGGAATTTGAAAAAGCTACCGGTTATACCCGCGAGGAAGCTATCGGAAAAAAACCAAGTATTCTGAAATCGGGAGAACAGACCGATGAATACTATCAAAATCTTTGGTCCACTATACGTTCGGGGAAAAACTGGCATGGCGAATTTCATAATAAAAGAAAAGATGGTTCGATGTATTGGGAAAGCGCTGTAATTGCACCTATACACAACGAACGGAACGAAATTAAGCAATTTGTGGCTATCAAGGAAGATGTTACCAAAATGAAAGAAATGATTACCGACCTTGAGCTTGCAAAAGAAAAAGCCGAAGAAAGCGACCGGCTAAAAACGATTTTCCTTGCAAATATGAGTCATGAAATTAGAACTCCGTTAAATGGAATATTAGGATTTTCGAATATTATCTGTGCAGGTTTAAACGATAAGGAAAAGTTGCAGAAATACGGAAAAATAATCGAAAATTCAGGCCAGCGACTGATGACAGTTATCGACGATATTATCGATATTTCGATGATACAGTCGAACCAGTTAAAGATTGACAAAGAGCGTTTTAATATAAACGAGCTGCTCGAGGAATTGTATATCGTTTATAATAATCAGAAATCGGATAAGTTACATGCCATCGATTTTGAAGTTGAATTCTGTGCCAGCCGCGAACATGGATTTATAATTTCCGATAAAAACCGTCTTTTTCAGATTTACAAGAACTTGCTCGACAATGCATTTAAGTTTACCGAGAAAGGTTTTATCAGGTTTGGTTGTGCAGATTCGAATGAAGAAATGCTGAAGCTCTATGTAAAAGATTCCGGCATTGGTATTTCAACAGACAAAACCGAAATAATTTTCGAATCGTTCCGTCAGGCGGAAGAAGGAAGTTCGAGGAAATACGATGGCTCCGGGCTTGGACTGGCTATTATTTCAGGAATAATTGAAAGAATGAACGGTAAAATAGAAGTGAAGTCTGAGCCAAACAAAGGTTCTGCATTTTATGTAACACTTCCACGAAATAATTCGGAAGCCAAAATGCGTGAAATTCATATTCGTAAACCTGAATACAGGAAAAAAGTAAACGATAATATAACTCGGCGTATCGTTTCGCTTGAAGATGACAAAGCAAGTTACCAGTATTTAAAGATAGTAACCGATTTATTGGGCTTCGAACTGGTAAATTTCGATAATGCCCGCGAAGGAATCGAATATATTCGAAAAAACAAAACCGATTTGGTATTGATGGATGTTCAACTGCCGGAAATGAATGGTTTTGAAGCCACTGGAATAATTAAGTCGGAACTGCCGGGAATACCAGTAATTATTCAAACAGCCTTTGCCTTAAAAGAAGACAGGGAAAAGGCATTTGAGTCGGGTTGCGACGATTATATTTCGAAACCCGTGTCGCTAAAGATCTTAAAGGAAAAGATCGAGAAATTTATAGAATATAAAACAGAAGAGATATAAGTCAGTATTAATGTTGCCTTTTATGATGTTGCTTTCTTCTTCGCTTTAATTTCGGCTTTCCGGGTTTTTTATCAAACCTGTCGATTCGTTCATCCAGATTTACCTGCATGTGATTTTCTTCTTTGCTCTTTTCTCCGCTGGCTTCGATTGAAGGCTTTATTCCGCGCTTATTTTTTTGAATAATATCCTTTACCTGTGGTATCGACAAATTAAAAGTAACACCCGACGAACCTTCAAGCATATACCAGATTTCTTTTTTCAGATAATCAGTTTTAAATGGCACTGCCAGGCCTTTTTCCAGTTCCAGGTTTAAAAGCTCATTCGGAAATTCATTTCTGGCTTCCATATACGTATCGAGTTCATAAAGCAGGCAGCATTTCAATTTTCCACATGCGCCGGCCATTTTTTGTGCCGATGGCGAAAGTCCTTGTTTTAGCGCTGCTTCCGACGAAATACTTGTAAAATCGGTTCGCCAGCTCGAACAACAGAGTTCACGGCCACAGGAACCAATGCCTCCAACAATTCCGGCTTCCTGGCGCGCACCAATTTGTTTCATCTCGATACGAATACCAAATTCCTGTGCATAAGCTTTTATCAGTTCACGAAAGTCAACCCTGCCTTCAGCAAGGTAATAAAAGATAGCTTTTTTATTGTCGCCCCGAAATTCAACATCGGCGATTTTCATTTCCAGTCCCAGGTCAAGAACAATGCGGCGCGCCCGAATCATCGTTTCCTTTTCACGGCTACGCGCTTGTTGCAAAAGCTCTGTGTCGCTAGAGGTAACTTTCCGGTAAATGGTATTCAATGTATATCGCGATGGATTCCTTATTTTCCGTTTAAATTGTTTTTCAGCAAGATAACCGGTTAGCGTAACTTCGCCGACATCGTGTCCGGGTGAAGTGGCAACAACAATTTTATCTCCTCGTTTTATCGTTAAATTATCTGTGTTTTTAAAATATTCTTTTCTTGTCGATTTAAATTTAACTTCAACTATATCAGATTGGTCGGAGGTGTCGGGTAAATCGTTTAACCAACTGTAACTGTCAATAATCTGATTATCTGTTGAATTATTAAATGAACATCCTGAACAACTCATTTCTTCCCTTCTTTTAAATAATTCTGTGCAAAGATTGAAAAAAGAATTAAATATCTGTAAATTATTGCTATTTAATTTAAAACTTAATATTGGTGATGGCAGTCAAATTTAGGGTTTAGCGATTTTTATTTTCACTATAAAACAAATAATCCGCACATCGCACGCTTCGTTTAAATTTCACTACACGGAATTCTTTCTTATCCATCTTTTTTCGTTCTTTTATCCGGTAAAAGATTTGCTTCACATCAATCGTGTGTAAAGAGTATGCAGAAAAGATTAAATGTATTTTTTTTATGGATTGTTCTATTTGTAATTCCCCTTGCAGGAAATGCAGCCCGGCTTTCCAACCTTGCCGAAATAAGTATTATAACCTGTAGTCCCGGAAACGAAACATATTCGGTATACGGCCATACGGCAATTCGTGTTAAAGACGAAATGTATCGTTACGATGTTGTTTTTAATTACGGACTTTTCGATTTCAATACGCCAAATTTTTTGTATCGTTTTGCGCGCGGAGAAACGGATTATCTGCTTGGAGCATACGAATTTCAAAGTTTTTATGAGGAGTATGTTATCGAAAAAAGAAGCATTTACGAACAGGTGCTAAACCTTAATCAAGCGGAAAAGCAGAAAATCTTCGACTTTTTACTATGGAATGCTCAACCGGAAAACCGGGTTTACCGTTATAACTTTTTTTTTGATAATTGTGCAACCCGGGTTCGAGATGTAATTGAACAGAAAACCGAAGGCGAGGTAATCTTTCCTGATAAGCCTGAAACTCCAAAAACGTTCCGGCAACTCATTAAAGAATATCATGCGAAATTACGATGGCTAAATTTCGGTGTCGACCTGTTGATTTCGGCGCCTGCCGACCGGATTGCCACAGTTTCGGAAGAAATGTTCTTGCCCGATTACCTGATGAAGTATTTTGCAGTGGCTTCAATTAAAACGAATAACGAAATTAAGCCACTGGTAAAGCAATCGAACGTAATATATCAGGCACCTGAAGCAAAAGTTATAAGTATGAAAATTACACACCCTTTTGTGGTTTTTGGATTGCTTTTTCTGCTCGTGTTATTCCTCTCGATTCACCAGTATCGAACGAATAAAATTACCGCCAGGCCCGATTATTTTATTTACGGCTTAACCGGTTTTACAGGAATGGTAATGTTGTGGTTCATCATTTTTTCAGCACATCCTGCCATTCGTCCAAATTATAATCTGTTGTGGGCAGTTCCGCTAAACCTGGTTTTTGCAGTTGCCTGGAAAGTAAAAAAATGGCGTTCTAAAATAAAATATTATCATGTAATTATTTCCTGTTGGCTTGTTTTGGTTGTTTTTGCAGAAGCTTTTTTACCTCAGAAATTTAATCCGGTTCACTATTTTTTTATTCTGATGTTGTTATGCCGTTCTATCACTCATTCTTTTTTTATTTTGAAAAAACCGGATAAGTATTTCAGCGTAATTCAATGAATGAGTAAATTCAAAACAGGCTCTTAGCCCATTGTTGAAAAAATTGTATGAACAATATCTGGTGCAGTTTCCTTCCTGATACGAAACTTATATCTTTGTTTTTCATTAATAAATTTCCGGTTTGGCCGAATCTCGAAAATATGTCGAAACTCCTTTGATGAAGCAGTACTATGCCATCAAGGATAAACATCCTGATGCAGTTTTGCTGTTTCGCGTAGGCGATTTTTACGAAACTTTTGGTGAAGATGCAATTAAAACTTCCGAAATACTTGGAATTACATTAACACGTCGGGCAAATGGCGCAGCAAGTTATGTCGAACTGGCAGGATTTCCGCATCACGCGCTGGATACTTATTTACCAAAACTTGTTCGCGCAGGGCAACGAGTAGCCATTTGCGAACAGTTGGAAGATCCGAAACTGACCAAAAAAATTGTAAAACGTGGAATCACCGAACTGGTTACTCCTGGTGTTTCCATTAACGATAATATTTTAGAGAACCGTGAAAACAACTTTTTGGCGTCGGTTCATTTTGATAAGAAAGTTGCCGGTGTTTCATTTCTCGATATCTCAACCGGCGAATTTTTAACGGCACAGGGAAATTATGAATACATCGATAAGCTGCTGAATTCATTTCAACCCAAGGAAGTTTTGTTTCAGCGCGGAAGAGGAAAAGAGTTCAACGAAATATTTGGTTCGAAATATTATACCTATAACCTTGAAGATTGGGTTTATACTTCCGATGCGGCAAACGACAGGCTTACACGGCATTTTGAAACTGCGTCGTTAAAAGGATTCGGTGTTCAGGGACTTCCGCTGGCTATTATTTCGGCCGGAGCAATTTTACACTATCTCGATATAACACAACATCGTAATTTGAGCCATGTCAGCGGTTTAAGCCGGATTGAAGAGGAGAAGTACGTTTGGCTCGACCGTTTTACAATTCGTAACCTTGAACTGTTTTCACCATTGCACGAAAGCGGAAAGTCGTTAATCGAAGTGATAGATAAAACTATTTCGCCAATGGGATCGCGTTTGTTAAAACGGTGGATTGCGCTTCCGCTTAAAAATATTGAACCTATTCAAAAGCGGCTCGATGTTGTGGAGCTGTTTCTCAAAAAACCTGAATTAAAAGAAAACCTGGAGGATAATCTCCGTCAGATTGGCGATTTAGAGCGCCTGATTTCAAAAGTGGCCGTTGGACGAATAAATCCCCGGGAAATGGTTCAGGTAAAAAATGCATTGAATGCTATTCTGCCAATTAAACAGGAGTGCGCAGAAACCGGTGATCAGGCATTAAATCGTTTTTCAGAGCAATTAAATCCCTGTGATATTATACGTCAAAAAATTCATAAGGAAATTTTGGCCGATCCGCCGGTTGCAATTAGTAAGGGCAGGGTTATCGCCAATGGTATTTCGCAGGAATTGGATGAATTAAGAGATATACTTTATTCGGGGAAAGATTATCTCGTAAAAATTCAGCAACGCGAAAGCGAAAAACATGGTATCCCTTCGCTTAAAATTAGTTTTAACAATGTGTTCGGTTATTATATTGAAGTACGAAATACACATAAGGATAAAGTTCCGGCTGACTGGATTAGAAAGCAAACATTGGTTAGCGCCGAGAGATACATTACGGAAGAGTTAAAGGAATATGAGACCAAAATTCTTGGGGCTGAAGAAAAAATTCTAACCCTGGAAACCAAAATTTTTAACGATTTGATTTTTGCCCTCGCAGAATATGTTTCAGCAATTCAGCTAAATTCTTCTATTTTGGCTCAAATCGATTGTTTGTTATCGTTTGCAAGTTGTGCACAAGCATACAAATATTTCCGGCCGCAAATCGATGAATCAAACTCTTTGGAAATAAAAAATGGACGGCATCCTGTAATTGAGCATCAGCTTCCGATTGGCGAATCGTATATTGCAAACGATGTCACCCTCGACCAGGAAGAACAGCAGATAATTATTATTACCGGGCCGAACATGGCAGGTAAATCGGCATTGTTGAGGCAAACTGCATTAATTGTTTTACTTGGGCAAATGGGCTCGTTTGTTCCTGCAGAATTGGCAAGAATCGGTTATGTCGATAAGATATTTACACGTGTTGGCGCTTCCGACAATATCTCGTTAGGTGAATCGACATTTATGGTTGAAATGAACGAAGCTGCAAGTATTCTTAATAATGTTTCGGACCGAAGCTTAATTCTTTTTGATGAACTGGGGCGTGGCACGTCAACATACGACGGCATATCAATTGCCTGGTCGATTGTGGAACATTTGCACGAACATCCGCGTGCAAAAGCTAAAACCCTTTTTGCAACACATTACCACGAATTAAACGAAATGGAAGGCGCTTTTCCCCGGGTAAAAAATTATAATGTTTCTATTAAGGAAGTAGGAAATAAGGTTATTTTTCTTCGAAAACTGGTTAGGGGAGGAAGCAATCATAGTTTCGGGATTCATGTGGCGGGCATGGCCGGAATGCCAAAATCGGTGATAAAACGTGCAGAACAAATTCTGGTAAAGCTGGAAGGTGGAAAAGAAAAGGAAAGCCTTTCAAAGCCTTTGATTGAAATCGGGGAAAACCGGGAAGGAATGCAACTCAGTTTTTTCCAACTCGATGATCCGGTACTAAAACAAATACGGGATGAAATAGCCGGTTTAAACATCAATAATCTTACGCCGATTGAAGCTTTAAACAAGCTCAACGAGATTAAAAAACTCACTGGTTTGAAATAGCTGACATTTTAATTTCAATATTTTGTGAGATAAAAAAATAGCAATATATTTGCAACGCTTTTAAAGAAACGTTCTTTAATCAATGCAGGAATGGCTCAGTTGGTAGTCCGTCAGCTGACGGATGCCAGGGTCGTGGCCGCGAGTTCATATACATATTGAAAGCAAAAGTGAGAGACAATTAAAGTTTAAAATATTTGCGGGATAGCTCAGTTGAGTCCGTCAGCTGACGTCCAGGTCGGGGTCGCGAGTTCTATACATATTGAAAGCATAAGTGAGCCAGACAATTTAAAGTTTAAAATATTGCGGGAATAGCTCAGTTGGTAGTCCGTCAGCTGACGGATGCCAGGGTCGGGGTCGCGAGTTCATATACATAAAAGCCAGAGTATATTGCGGGAATAGCTCAGTTGGTAGAGCACGACCTTGCCAAGGTCGGGGTCGCGAGTTCGAGTCTCGTTTCCCGCTCAATAGATTAGAGGGGTCGCGAGTCCTGACGTTCCTGACTATCATCAGGAAATCAGGATGCTGACAAAATCGTCAGCATTTGAGTCTCGCCAGTGCTGACCGAAGCGTCAGTATTTCCCGCTCAAGTCTGAAAGGGAGGAAAAGTCATTCTGTGATTCGATTTCGAATCAGGAAATTCCGTCTCACGTTCATTATAAAATAAGGATGCCCGGGTGGTGGAATGGTAGACACGTTGGACTTAAAATCCAATGAACATTATGTTCGTGGGGGTTCAAGTCCCCCCCCGGGTACCGATTGCGGGAATAGCTCAGTTGGTAGAGCACGACCTTGCCAAGGTCGGGGTCGCGAGTTCGAGTCTCGTTTCCCGCTCAATTAGAAGGAAGCATTGCTTCCTTTTTTTATCTGTCCAATTCTGATTGTAATGTTTTCAAGAAATAAATTTGCATTTTACGCTTCGGTGAGATGGTCTCCTGTCTCTTAAAATGCTAATTTTAACATCACGAATCAAAATGGATTTTCTCATAAAATTTATTTTCATGCCAAAATCAAAATTAACTTTTACAATTTTTCTTGTTTTCCTGTTTTTTATTGTTAAAGCTCAAAACGAAGCTCTAAAATTCATTGACCAAAATGACTTAAAAGAACATTTGACTTACCTTGCTTCCGATGAACTCCTGGGGCGTAAACTTGGAGCAGATGATGAAGGACTTGAAAAAGCTGCGGAATACATTGCCGGATTTGCTCAACAAATCGGATTAAAACCGGGCGTTGAAAATTATTTTCAACAGCTCGACCTGATTTCAGAAACTCCTTCTGATAGTAATTTTATCGAAATCAAAAACCGAAAAGGAAAATCAGTTTACCATAGAAATGCAATAATAAATTGGAATGATTCAGGTTCGGATAACTTCCCCGGAGCTAAAGAAATAATTCTTGCAGGTTTTGGAGATGATAATTTGGAAAGTTTGGATTTGAAAAACAAAATCGTAATAATCGCGCAGGGGAATAAAAAATCGTTTCACCAGAAGGATAATATTCACTGGAACAATCATTTCGAAAAAACGAAATTTAGAGAATTGGCCGGGATAAATCCCGCTGCAATTATCCTGGTAACAAATCCTCACGACAAACAAAACAAAATATATATGCAGTTAAGCGCATGGCGAAACAGAACCAGGTTTCAGTTTGAGTCAAAAAAAACGAACGATAAAATCCCGGTTTTCATCACTTCACATGACTTTGGAGATGCATTGTTGGGGCATAAAGGCAGTTTTGAAAAATACCTGGCTGCAACAAAAACTCAGCAAATACCACCGGTAAAACAGGTAGAAGAAAAATCTATTAAATGGAATGTGAAATTTAAAACTAAACCGGTTAATGCAAAAAATATAATTGGTGTAGTTGAAGGAAGCGATCCCGAATTAAAAAATGAATGCGTCGTAATTATGGCACACTACGATCATTTGGGAGTGGATAAAAACGGCGATGTTTTTAATGGCGCCGACGACAATGGCTCGGGAACAGTTACCGTGATGGAAGTAGCACAAGCGATTGCAAAAATGAAGCAAAAACCAAAGCGAAGCATAGTGTTTTTGTGGGTAACCGGCGAAGAATTTGGTTTGTTTGGCTCACAGTTTTATGCCGAAAATCCTGTGTTTCCATTAAATAAAACAGTGGCATGTATTAATATCGATATGGATGGAAGAGTATATGAACCTCGCGATTCAGTGTGGAAAAATTCTCCCAAAAAAGTAAAGGATTTTAACGGCTTGTTTACGCTGACAAATAATCTATGGCCCGCATTAAAGGAAATTAACACTGAATTGTGCGATTCGCTGGGGTTTATCGCGGATTATTCATTACCCGATAATTTTCTTCGTACCAGCGATCACTTTTCGTTTCACAACAAAGGAGTGCCGATACTAAATTACGCGACCGGTTATCATGCCGACTATCATAAAGCCACCGACGAAGTTTCAAAAATTAATTTCGATAAAATGAAGCGCGTTGCTGATTTGTGTTTTTTGGTGGCGAATGAAATTGCAAACCGGGATTCCATTAATTTTAACCATCACTCAAAACCCGGGAAATAGGACATAGTATGCAATAAAAAAGCTGTTTGAATCCATTCCAAACAGCTTTTAGTTTTTTTATCCCTTCCTATGGAGAGCCTGTTCCGGGCAACCGGAAGATTAAGGCAGGCTGCTATTTCAACGCAGCTTTTAATCCTTCGGTAGTAGTGTAATATTTCACTATCATATTCGGAACTTCCCAATCGGGTAGTTTTCCGTCGATTAAATATTGAAGGAATTTTTCGGTAACCTGGCCAAAATGTGCTTCATGGCCCACTTTGTATTTTTCAGGGATATTTAATTTCCATTTGGTATCGCCCAGCTTTTCGAGTTCGATTCCCGGATACTTTGAAGTAAGACCCTGAACTGCATTGTAAAGCGCTCCGGTAAATTCTTTGATATCTACATCAGGTGAAGCTTCGATATACAATTGTGGCTTATATCCTTCGTCCTTGCCTTGCTTAATGATAAGGTTACATTTTGTTCCGCGCATAATGGAATAATGCGTGTCGCCTGCTCCTTCGGGAGCTTCGAAATTCCAGATAACTGAAACTTTCGAGTGAATCCCTTTAAGCGTATAATTGATTTCACCGTTGCTGTATACTTTTAGTACACCATCTTTTACATCTTTCTGAAGATAATCGGGAAATTCTTTGAGTTTGGTGACTTTTTCAAACATTGCCGGAGTAAGATCGGTAGTCCAGCGTTTTGCAGAAAGTATGTTAACATCCGATTTGCTGAGAATAACTTCAGGAAAAGCTTCCCATTGAATCAGGTCAACCAGGTGTGTGGTTACATCCACAATTCCTTCTCCCTGCTGTTCCGTATCGAAAAACCATGCCGGACGTTTTAACGCGCTTCCCGATACATATTTAAAAAAGTGGTGCACACTTTCTTTGGTAATGGCAGGCTCTTCTTCTGTTCCGGTTTGTAAGTCGCCGAATACTTCAGGAATATGCGTCAGTTCACGTTGCAAAAGTGTAGTTATTTCGTTGCGTTCGGTCATAATATCGTATAAAAGAACTCCTTTTTCATCGGCTACTTTAAATGCATCTTCAAGCTTTGGAAATTCTTCGGGAGAAATTACCATTGGTTTATCGGCAAGAACATTTATTCCGGCTTCAACGGTTTTTAAAATGTATTCGGTTTTTTTGGCGTTGTTACCTGCAGTTACCATGACATTGCCGGGTTTTTCTTCCAGCATTTTTTCCAGGAAATCGGGGCCGGTATAAACTTTCTCATTCCATGAAGTAGGATTTTCCGCCCTGGTATTGTAACTGTTTATCAGTGCAAGATGCCCCTGAACATCGGGCCCTTCGGGTGCATAAACATAAACTGTAGAATCGACCTGCCCGTACATGTTTTTTTGTACCAGTGCAGCATGGAAATGCCCCGGGTCGAGTGTCATAATTTTTACTTCGCCTTTTGCCCCTGTAAATTTATTTTTCATCTCGTTGGTTTGTGCTGTTTTTTGACTTCCGCCTGAACAAGCTGCCAGAACGGTTGCTGCAATAATTGCCGGAACTATTATTTTTCTCATTACCGAATAGGATTATATGGTTTAAATCATTAAAAACGTACACAAATTTACAATTTCTGATTTGAGTATGAATAAAAAACAGAATAAAACCCTGATATGGTTTCATTATAAGTAAAGAACACATTATTGTAAACCATGTATCCCTTTATTCGCAATCGTTTTGGCGGTTTTCTGAACCAGGTCAGCAAGCCTCTGACCCGGGTCAGCAACCTTCTGACCTGAGTCAGGAACCTTCTGACCTGAGTCAGCAACCTTCTAACCTGGGTCAGGAACCCTCTGACCTGAGTCAGGAACCTTCTGACCTGAGACAGGAGCCTTCTGACCCGTGAAATAATCCTTCTGACCTGAGTCAGAAACCCTCTGACCTTTGTCAGGAACCTTCTGACCCGAGACAGAAACCTTCTAACCCGGGTCAGGAACCTTCTGACCTGAGACAGATGTATGAACGGAAACGAAAAGATTTTGGATTATCGGGAGATTGTGAGTACAGGCCCTGCCGCGGGCTAAAAAACCAGGGCCTGTATTCTTAATTATTATTTCCTCAGTTGCCTGAGTTGAAGAACAAGGCTATTGTCTTTACCCAGCAGCCCTTCAAAGAGGTCAATCATTGCAGACGCATCTTTATATGCATCCGAAAGTGAATTCTGTGCAGCCAGCGTAGCATCTTTTGCCGCCACCGCCGCAAGTTGCTGTGCAGCCTCGGCATCGTCGGCAGTGGCTACTTTAGTTTGTAACTGTGTTAACCGGTTTGCCGGGTCGTACCCGGCAGCAGTTAACGTTGCAGTTTCCTGCGTAGTAATTGTAATGGTTTCAGCTATAAAAGCTCTTTTTTCATTATCGTTTAATGATCCCATAATAATTGATTTTTGTTGGTTTGTAAAAAAAATATTTATTTGCCTGCGGGCCGCCTTTAAGCTTTACACTATGCAGGTGGCTTTTTTATTTTCTACTTTGGTTTTTCTGCTTTGGGGCAGAAATAATCTGTAACCGGAATTCCGTTTATTGATTTTCTTTTTTGGGTTCCGCTTTTTCATGGTCTAAATTATTTGCTTCGGGTTTTTAATTCGAACATTCGCAAAATATAAAAATTGTTTCAAAAAATAAAATTGTTTTACAACATGATTGTGCAAAGGGCAAAGGGCGGCGTGAAAAAGTCAGGAAGATTGCCCCGGAAAGGGAAAGGAATGAGGAATTGAGAATAACGGAAAAAACAAAGCGCTGCCCGTCAACCGACGGACAGCGCTTTTCATTTAAACTTAACTAAACTATTTCATCATAATGAAATAATATCCAGGATCTTTTACTGTTCAACAAGTTCACCTTCACCTTCTCCATCAACCCATTTTAAAGGAGTTACGTTATTTCCGGTACCCGGATAACCAGGAACCTGATTGATAACTCCAAGGCTGTTTGCATTGATTGCATTCGCCGGAATCGGGTAATGAATCAGATAAGGAGCCTGACGATAGGTATAGTGAGGCGCTACAACATTCAATCTATAGAAAATATTCTTTTCAATTACACGGTCGTACCAGAAGTTGTCGGTAGTAATGTTGGACAAACTATATGACTTGCCATTATAAGTTTTTTCAGGATGTGTAGCAAACAAATAGGCGATACGAACCAATTCCACTTTACGGAATTCTTCATAATACAATTCGCGTGCACGTTCGTCGAGAATTGTACCGATGTTAATTTCGCCTGAAGTATACAATTTTGTGGCTCCGGCTCTTTGGCGAATAGCGTTCACATCATCAGCTGCAAGCTGGTTTTCTCCTTTCCACCAATAAGCTTCAGCTCTTAACAAGTAGGTTTCTGCCAAACGATAGCAGTACCAGTCGCCGTTTCCACCGTCGGGAGTAACGTCGGTTGGGTCAACTGTATACAGTTTGTAATAAGGCCAGTTGTACCATGAACGAATGGTATCGGTACATAAAATACCGCCGCTGGCATCGTATTTTTGTAAATGCTGTCCGTAATATGGATCGCCATCAGCTTTTAAATCAGGATGATTGTAAACCAGCTGTTCCATAGTCATCCAGTTGGTTTCGTTATGGCGCTGGTCATTACCAAATTCTCCGGCCCAAATGTCAAATTGAAGATAAGGCGTGGCACGCTGGCGGCCAATTCCTCGTCCATAAACGGTTACCTGGTCAATTTCCACTTCCCCTTTACCGACTGTAACACCTGCTGGCTGGTCGCTCAATCCTGCTGCTCCCGATGGAGTTTTGTTTTTACCGGCACCGCCCCAGAATGGTACTGCCTGACGCATAACGCTTATTTTTTCGCTGGCGCCGTCTTCAGTAAGCGACTCACTGCAAACCCAGTTAAAAATCCGTTCGTGGTTATCAGGTGCCGATTTATTAGCTTCGCGGTGCAAATCCCAGGTTACATCGTGGATACCATCATCTTTATCGACGCCAAAACGTTCGGTCATTAAATGATGCCATCCATCGTTAATAATGGCATTACATGCAGCAATAGCTCCGTCGAAATCACCTAAAGCCAAATCAACTTTAGCAAGCAGATGGTAAGCTGTAGCTTTGTTTATATCTCCAACAGGCGCTCCGTCGGCTTCAGATTTTACCCATTGGGTAGCATAGGTTAAGTCTTTTTTACATTTCTGAAGGATGCTCTCGCGGGTACAGCTGTAGAAATCGAGTCGTGGCTGCGTAATTTCCTGAAGGATTAACGGAACATCGCCGTAGTGTTGTGTTAAATGATAATAAACGCGAGCCCTGTGAATATAGGCTTTCCCAAGTATGTTATTTCGTACCGGATCGCTTTCTCCGCCATCCCACTCGGGAACATCAATACGCGAAACAACAGTATTTGCATATTTAATACGGTTATAAGCTTCGTTCCAAAACCGGCCAATTTTTGTCCGGTCACCATCGTCCATGTTTAAATCTGGGAGAAGTTGCGCCGGCATATCCATTAGGGGTCCTGTTTTATCAGTAGTACCTTCCACAGCAACTTCAGAGAATATGTTGTCGTTTAGAAACGGAGGACAGTCACCGTACACATCATGTCTCGAATTACGCAAACAGGCAATCAGCGCGCTGTTTAACCCGTCTTCGTTTATAAAAGTATTTTCAGGAGCATAAAACGACAGTGGTTCCGGCTTCAGATAATCTTCTGTGCAACTGGTCCACAATAAGACCATAACCACTGTTAACATTGAAATTATTTTATATTTTTTCATATTATTCAGTTTTTAAAGCGTTAAACTAATTTTAAATGAAACATTGGTCGGAGCAAAGTTTTCGATTTCCGGGTCCATCCATCTCCATTTTGTCCAGACATATGGATTTTGAGCAATCAATGATAGTTTACAATTTACAATACTTGCTTTTTGCAACAAACTGGCCGGTATGTTGTAAGAAAGTGAAACATTATCCAAACGAATGAAATCTTTCTTTTCCCATACGTTAAAGCCTGATTCATAACTCTCGACACGTGCCCAGATATCCTGCTGGTTATCGGGTGTCCAGTAGGGTACGTTTAACATGGCACCCCTGTCGTAGAATACGTCGTTTTGTCTTCTATGGTTATTCGTTCCGTAGTAACCCATGTAAGAGTATATTTTCACTCCCAATTCAAAATCTCCAAGCGTTAAATCATTACGCCACGTCCAGCGGAATTTAGGCTGGCGGTTTCCCTGGAAAACTTTATCATCGTTGGTGTAAAATCCGTCACCATCAATATCCACCTGTTTAAAATCACCCGGGTCGCGTGAGTATTTATGAGCTTCTTCAGCCTCATCGGTACTCCAGATACCATCCAGTTTATAATCCCAGATTTCGTCGATGGAATGTCCGATAAACCACTGGTTTCCGATGTCATCCACTTCATTTCCTTCTTCATCATAGTCGTAATACAGGTGTTTAATCTCGTTTTTGTTATATGACAATGAGAATCCCATATTCCATTCAAAATTATTTTTCTGCATGTTTATGGTATTCAGTGCCAGTTCGAAACCACTATTGTTTACCTGTCCCAAATTAGAGAATACACTTGCATAACCGGTAATATCAGGTAACTGGCGAGGTATCAGCAAGTCTTTTGTAATCATTTGATACAACTCAATATTTCCCCTGATTCTTCCTTTTGCTGTTGAAAAATCGATACCAAAGTTATAAGCACCTGTACGTTCCCATTTTAATTCGGCGTTTGCCATCCTGCTGGAATATAACTGTGACACATAATATTCATTTGTTCCATCAATGAAAACAAATTTACCTGTGTTTAAGTTTGCCAGTGCATCGTAAATCCCAACACCCCGGTTACCGTTTGTACCGTATGAAGCACGTAGTTTCAACATATCGAGCCATGAAACATTAAAGAAATCTTCTTCGCTGATAGTCCAACCCAAAGCGGCAGAACCGAAAGTTGCACGCGGATTACTTTGTCCGAAAGCAGAATAACCGTCGCGACGTACTGAAGCAGTCAAAAGATATTTTCCTTTATAGGTATAATTTAGCCTGCCCAGTAAGGCATCGCCGGTGCTTTTCTGGTCGTCGCTCGAAATTTCAACGTCTTCGGTTCCTGCCTGCATACGGTGGTAACCCAGTACATCGCTTGGTTGAAACTGATGCCTGTCCATACGGTCGTACCAATACTGGTACATTTCAGCATTTTGTACGAAAGTGAAATCGAATGAATGATCGTCAAAATCCTTATTCCATTTCAAAATGTTATTTACCTGCCATTCGAAAATGGTCCAGTTTCTTCTCCATGCACGTCCACCTTCAGCGGCCCATTCCAAATCTGCCGAACTGCGGTGTATATATTCCCTGTTCCAGTTAAAACGGGTAATGTATTCCGAAGTAAATGAGAATCCGAACGGTAATGTTACAATAGCATAAATTTTACTGTTTAAAGCATTGTATTTTCTGAATCGGTCCTCGTTTACAACATAACGATGCGGGTGGCGCGAAGCTGATACGTTTCCGGTAGGCGCAAAGGTAATGGTTTTGCCATCGGCTTCGTAATATGAAGCAAACGGGTTAAGGTCGCCCCAGTTTAATTCACCGGTAACCGCGCTTTCATCGCGAACCGAGAACTGACTGTTGGTACCTACTTTAAGAAAATCAGTTACCGTGGCTTCCAGGTTAATTCTGGAACGGATTACCTTGAAATCTTCATTGTACCTGATACCTTCATTATCGGTGTATCCCAATGAGAAATAATATGAAACCTGGTCAGAGCTTCCGGAAATACTTGCATTGTAGTCCTGTGTAATTCCGGTTTGCAAAAGATCGGGGTACCAATCATGCAAGGTGTTGTTTTTATAGTTGGTAATTTCGATTGGCGAAAAGCCCAAACGGTTTAGCCAAATGCTGTTAAGATCGGTCGCTGCTGAAGAACCGTCGTATGCTTTCCATTGATCAACGGTTACACCCGATGGCAGATTTTCAGAACTGTTATAATAACCAGCACCAATATCCACCTGGTGCCGTTCGTTGCTTTCAAAACCAGCGATCCTCCAGTGCAATAAATTCATCCGGCCCAAGCAAATCAAGTCTTGAACTGGCAGGAGTAGCAATCCCTAAGCTTGCATTTACATTAATCATCGGTTTTCCTTTTTTCCCTTTTTTGGTGGTGATAATAATTACACCATTGGAAGCCCTGGACCGTAAATTGCTGCAGAAGAAGCATCTTTTAAAACGTCAAAAGCTTCAATATCCGAAGGGTTAATATCAGAAAGGTCACCATAATAGATCATTCCGTCAAGAACAATTAACGGAGCATTTGCAGCTCTTGATGGTGCGTCAGTACCGTCACTATCATGCTCTCTTAAAGAAGTTTGTCCCCTAACTAGCAGGTCACTTGAATTGCTTATACCTTTTGCAGACTGAGTGAAGTTTACATTTAATCCCGGAATTGATCCACGGAGTACTGATGTCATATTCGAAGTGGCTTCTGTTTCCAGTTTTTCAGCATTAATTTGGGTTACAGCACCGGTAAGGTCTTTTTTCTTCACCGTACCATAACCAATGGCAACCACTTCTTCCAGACCAATAACATCAGATTCCATCTGAACATTAATTGTGCTTTGATTCCCGATTTCAATTTCCTGCGTTTTCATTCCAATAAAAGAAAACACCAGGGTTTGAGCATCGCTGGGAATGTCATTCAAATTGTAAACCCCATCGATGTTGGTAATAGCACCGGTGGTAGTTCCTTTTACAAATACGGTAACACCCGGTAGAGGTGAACCGTCATCTGCAGTTACAGTTCCTGTAACCGATTTCTGTGCCATTGCACCACTTATGGTAACAATCAGCACCATTAACAATAATAGTAGTTTTTGCATAAATCATAGATTTTAAAAGGTTAAAGTATTCCAGATATAGTTTGACATACAAAAGGGCCAAATCCGTCAGCTGACGGACCGGCCTGAAAATGTTATTTATGGATAAAAAATAATTTCGTGATAAATTAACTGAAATCGTTTGTGTTTCATAGTCATTTTAGTTTATTAATTAGTTAATAATTTTGAATAATCAAGTTACATAACATTGCCCAAATTCCCATTATCTGTGACGAACTTAATTATTGTTCCTTAGTGCAGACCAAATTAAAAGAAAAAGCAGACTCGAATCTTGTCTCATGTTTGCAAACTTAAATACTATATTTGCAATTCAGCGTTATATCGAATTGTATTCATCTATCAGGCCTTATTGTTAAGTTACACATATCCCCTGTTTCCAAGGGATATATTTGTATTTTAAGTTCGCTTTACATAATCAGTTCCGTATGGATAACGTTGCGGACGACTTAACATTGAATTGGCCAAATCGTTGTTGATAAACCGCTCAGCTATTGGATCCCATTCCAAAATTCCCGGAATTTTCATGGCAATATGGCTGATTAAACATACGGTGCAAGCACGGTGACCTATTTCAACTGGTGAAATCGGTTCTTTGCGCGATTGTATACAGTCAAGCCAGTTTCCATGCTGTTCATCGCTTACATATAAGTGTATTTCATTTTCTCCGATAACGGATTTTAAAATATCATCGCTGCTGGCGTCAAGCGCTTTTGTAGAACCTTCAGGTATCGGATCGCTGGGTGTTGCACGATATGCTCCACGGGTAACGAATATCCAGCCATCGGTTCCTTCATAACGAATGCCATTTGGAAATCCTCCGCTGGTGTAAACCGTTATTCCGTTGTCGTATTCCTGTTTTACCATAAAATCGCCATGTACATTCCAGCTTCCTGATTTTGGAAATTCGGCAACAGCTTCCACTGAAATTGGTCCTGTATATTCGGTATCCATTCCCCAGGCTGCAGAATCGTAATGATGTTGTCCCCAGCCGGTAATCATTCCTGCGCCATAATTTTCGTGACGTAACCAGCCCGGACGTCCGTATCCTTTTTGCGGGTGAACCAGTTGTTCCGTGTAAGGAACTTCGGGTGTAGAACCCAGCCACATTTCAAAATTCAATTCTTTTGGAACTGGCATAACCGGGAAGAGCGGGCCTCCGGGATCGCCTGGTAAGCCAATTTTTACTGTATGTACTTTTCCAATCCGTCCGTTTCGAACCAATTCAGCAGCTCTTCTGAACTGTGGTGAAGAACGCTGTTGTGTGCCTACCTGCAAAATTACGCCTTGTTTATGCACCACGTCGCTTAACGTACGGCCTTCAGCAATAGTTAATGATGTTGGTTTCTGCAAATAAATGTCTTTTCCGGCCAAAGCAGCTTCCATGGCCGGTTGGGAATGCCAGTGATCGGGTGTACTGATAGCAACAGCATCAATATCTTTATTTAAAAGCAATTCCCTGTAATCGTCATACATCTTAACATCGACTGCGTTATCGCTTCCGGTTTGTTTGTTGTACACATCTTCAACGCGTTTTTTACCATATGCCAAACGATTCTTGTCGAGGTCGCAAACCGCAATATATCTTGCCTGATCGTATTTAAGCAACTCAGCCATATCATGCGAAGTTGCGATTCTTCCGCAACCAATCTGACCTAATTGTATTTTGTTACTTGGAGCAGTTTTACCAAAAACTGTAGAAGGTACAATGGTCGGAACAATGATTGCTCCGGCGGTTGTAGCCATAGTGTTTTTTAAAAAATTTCTACGTTTCATCTTGTATCTGTTTTTATGATTTAATTAATTATTTATTATTTACTTTTTAAAGGTGAATCATCACATTTCAAATCTCCCAGCACATATTGAGCGCCATTCAGATAATATTTTAACATTCGGGCATCTTCATAACTTTGCGCATTGTGCGAAGGCGACACATAAAAAACACGCCCTTTGCCGTAACGTTTAATCCACGAAACATATTTTATTCTTTCGTCGATTGGTTTTGGTTTTTTCGTTAATTTATCCGTATCCATATAAAGCATTGGCCTGAAATTCTTTTGTGCATAGGCGTTTTTAAACAAATAGGGTTCGTCGACATGAACAAACGGTTTTCCTTCAAAAGCTGCAAGCAAAGGATGATCCGGCTCGGCAGGTTCAAGAGTAATTTCCTGCTGTGGAGGGTGATAATCAAAGCTTCCACCTACCATTTCGCTAACGGCTTCTGAATTGTTTTGCATAACGATGGCGCCATGTACCACCATTAATCCCCCGCCATTTTTCACATAGTTGACCAGGTTATTTTCCAGTTCGGCAGCTTTTTTTATTTTTTGTTCTTCAGTTAAACTTTTGTCTTCATCCAGCATATCCAAAATCTGGTTTCGACGCGGGCCAACGGAGCAATTGTTATTCAGCACTACCGCATCGTATTTTTTTAAAATTTTGGGGTCGAAGACAGAAAGGTCTTCGGTAACGTCGGTTTTGTAAGCACCGCTTTTTTCACCCAAAACACGGATAACAGCAGTGGCATGTGGTATTACCCAATGATTAAATCCGGTGAATTTATCGAATACCAGTATCTTTCTTTCTTTTTTAGGTTGAACTGCCGGTTTCTCCGGCGCCATTTTTTCAATTTTTTGCACCCATTCGGGAGTACAGGCAAATTCTTTTAGTTGAGCATTTATCACAGAGATAAAATAAAAAGAGAAAAAAATTAAGATAATAAGCTTTTTCATTTTATTGTTTTTAAAGTTATATAATTGCCACAGATTCACAGATTATAAAATTATTCTTTTGGTTATTAATGAGTCTTCACCAAAATTTACTATTAATCCCAGTTTGCATTTTGATGCAGCCAGATAATTAATTACCCATTTTATATGGTTTTCCACAATTCCCTGTTGTGCTTTAACTTCGAGTATTATTTTATCAAATACTACGAAATCAGCATAAAAATGGTGAGGTAAAATAATATCCTTATATTCTATCTCATATTTCTTTTCCCTTTCGTAAGGTATACCTTTCTTTTTGAATTCATATTCAAGTGCGTCTTTATACACTATTTCTAAAAACCCTTTTCCCAATATACGATGAACCTCCATGCAAATACCGATAATCCGGTAACTTTCCTCTTTAAATGGATATTTAGCATTTGAATATTCCATTTATAATCTGTGAATCTGTGGCTATTTTTATTTAAATGTAACTTCAGGATTGGATGCAAAACTGTTCCAGTATTTTTCTGCAGTTTCGGCATCCAGTTTTCCATCAAAAACAATCATCCTGTATTTTAAGGTGTATTCATGATTTGGATCCAATTTCCATTCTTCATGACGAATTGGTACAAATTCAAAATACATGTCGCCACGGCCGCCATTGGCATCCAACGGCCATACACGCATCGGTTCCGGATGCATCCGGTTTGATGGATGGCTCAGAAACAGAATTCCCGAACGGCCTGCACTGGTTGCCGATTCCCCTTCAACAATACACCATTTCGCAAACGAACCGTCGGCATCAACCCTGGTTTTGTTATCCGAAGTTAATACAGAACAATTATCCTTATTCCATTTTTCGGTAGCCCTGAAACCAATTCCACCACCATAACGATAAGCATCCAGCAATATTCCATTTTTTAACGGACTATTTATCGATGTAGTATAATCCACCATCCAAACGCGTTCTCCGAGATTCCACGCGCGTACATCCAAAATTTCATTCAGTGCAATCTGGTCTTCTCCTTTTGCGCCAAAATCGATATGTTGCTGAAGCGCTTTAAACCCACTAAAAACAACGCCTTCAACTTCCGAAAGAAAACCGGCAAACTGAACTGTTCCTTGTCCGGCAACCAAATTCCAGAAATCGACGGCACGATCATCGATATGAGTATGTGTCCACGGCCCCCAGATTCCATAATGATGGTAATGGTCGGGTGGCTGAATTCTGGTCAGTACCTCGCCTCCGGGTGACCAAAGCGGATGAATAAAACCCGAGCGCTTAAAAATAGGATTGACACCATCGGGTGGGTAAGTTATAGCATACCTGTAACTCAGAATCGGCTTATCATCTACCATCAAACTCAAATCCTTGTAATCTTTTTTCAAAGAAACCATGGTGTTTGTTTCTGCCGGATTTTCTTCCAGTTTCAATACAAATTCACGCTCTGAATTTTTGGGTGACTCGCCTTTTAAAACAAACCACAAGCGTGCTGAGTGTCCGGCTTCCAACTGACAGGGAATTTCCTTTTCCCCTGAATTGGTTATTTCATATAATACAAGATTTCCCTTATCAGTATTATAATTTATCCCGTCAAGTGAAACCGACACCGGGTCATCGATTCGGGCATCATTGGTTTTTACAATGAACTTCGCAAGTTCCTGGGAAAAACCCTGGAACACGACTAAAAGTAAAACGATTAAAATTATATTTTTCATTTTTATATTTTATTAATACCAGTTCAAATTATCGCGCTGTTCCCGGCGACGCAAAAACATGCATTTGTTAGCTTCTTCGTCGTTGGTGAATTTCATATTTTTTGCATCCCATTCCAATGTTTTATTTGGATTTTTCAAGGCGATGTCACCAAGAGAGATAATTTCTGAAAGTGGTCCGGAATATACAAACGGCGACATGATTTTTTCCAGGCCTTTACAGGCGCGTGAGAAGTTTTCGAAATGATTGCCATTTATAACGCGATACGATTTTCCGGACGGCTCGCCGATTTCCTTTGCTTTGATATCAGGAATAATCCTTCCGTTCTGGCCATGGCTGCCGGCGATAATTGATGCCTTTTCACCAATCATAACAGAACCGCTGTTCATGAAACTTTCGTTAGCTCCATGCTTCCAGTCGTTCAGGGCGTGGACCCTTCTTCCAGGTGTCGCCAAGATATAATTGCATTTCGACCGGAGGCATAGTACCGCGTGCAGGGAATTTCCAGGTAATGACGCTTCCGGGAGGCATCGACCAGGGTTTGGCCAGATACTTCAACATCGGCTCTTACGCTGGTTGGCGCACCCAATTCAAGAGAATAAAAAGCAGGATCGAGGATATGGCCGCCCATATCGCCTACAGTGCCGCTAAAATGATTGAAATCGATCCAATTACGATCCATATAGCTGTCGCTGAAAGGAATATCGCCTGCCCGGTTAAGAAACAGGTTCCAATCCAAATCATCCGGAATTTTGGAACCTGTAACGGGAGATTTGTCAGTCCAGTAATTTTTTTCTGAATAGCAAATCACTTTTTTTACATCACCGATAGCGCCAGCCTGAACCCAATCGCGAATATTTGCTTCACTATGGCTGGAGTGGCCCTGGTTACCCATTTGGGTTATCACTTTGTGTTTTTTCGACTCTTCAGTTAACAGGCGTATTTCTTCGAGATTGTGGCAAAGAGGTTTCTGGCAATACACATGTTTTCCATGGCGCATGGCATACATTGAAATGGCAAAATGAGCATGTTCAGGAGTTGCAACAACCACGGCATCTATGTCTTTGCCAATCTTGTCGAACATAACCCTGTAATCTTTCCAGAGTTTAACGTTTTGCAGGCCAGAGTATCTTTTAATAGCATTTTTGTGCCAGCTTTCATGAACATCGCAAAATGCAATAATATTGTCCGTTTTGGATAGCGCCTGTGCGTTACCGGAACCCTGGCCGCCAACACCAATCACAGCGATGTTTAACTTGTCGTTTGGCGATGGGCCGGCTTTGAGGATATTAAACGGTGCAACAGCACACGCCGATGCAACTGTCGAAATCCTGATAAATTTTCTTCGTTTCATCTTTTGAATTTTTAGTCGGTTTGTTACTCTTTAAAAACACTGATTTAAACTTCATTTCAGAAATTAATCGTATAGAATGATAAACATGCGGTCTTCCACAGACCAAAACGAACAACGCGTCTTGCGGATCATAATTTTGGCACTTCCAGCTCAATCGTTTCTTTAAACGCAATAATATTTTCAGTGGTTACATTGGGTGGCATTCCACCTCCGCACGACCAGATTACCCGGTTTTTATCGCCGAAATCCCGAACCATTTTTTGCGTTTCAGTCCGAACCTTTTCGGGTGTTGCTGCCGCCAGTACATCGCGCGGCGGAAGATTTCCGATTAACGCAACCTCCGGCCCGGCCAGTTCACGGATTTCTTTCATGCTATGTTCAAAACTGAAATTAAATAAATGCACACCCATTTCTTTTAAATAAGGCGTTGAAATTAATCCCTGCGCATCGTTATGGAAAAAATTCAGTTTCGAGTCGAAAGCTTCAAAAATCCTTTTAATATATGGTATAGCATATTCTTTGCATTCATCATCACCAATAAAACCAACAATATCGTCGAGCAAAAGAATTCCTTCAATTGAAGGAAACATTTCTTTCTGATATTTTACCCAGTTTATGGTGAATTGAGTAATGGTTTCAAGCAATTTATGGCTGTTTTCAGGATCCATCATAAAACCCATCATCAATTCAGTAGTTCCCAGAAGAAAAGAAGCAATGTTCAATGGTCCGCGGGCAATAGCAAATTTTATTTCGTGGCCCATGTCCTGAATCGGTTTTTGATAATTGACAAGTCGCTGAATAATAAAAGGAAGCAATCCATCCGTTTTATGATTCGGCACTTTTAATAATCCGGCTTCCGAAATGCTGCTCATAATTTTATCGGCATGTGGCAGGTTGTAATCGTTCCAAACCAGTTTCGCTCCAAATGCTGAAGGTTCGGTACACATCCCAAACTCCGACCAGAATCCGGGCAGGAATATAATATCGGGAAAAGTTTCAATAACCTTTTTATTGGCCTGAAACCAAATCTCTTCCGATGAATAGAATTGTAAAGTTGAAATTTGTGCCCAACCCGGTATCCACGGACTGTCGATTATAAAGCCGGTAACGGGTTTCGCAGGCGTGTTTCCATGAACTGTATTTAGCAACAGTTCCCATTGGTCATTTGTCATGTTTTAGGTATTAGTTAGTCGTACAAATTTAGCTTTCCCGAAATTAAAACAACAGTATTTATTTTGCAATGATTTGTATTGGATTAACATTTTTCGTACTATTGACTCGTATGAAATTGATGCATGAACAAATCGATTTCCCCGGCCGGTCGGCAGTAAAAGTAAAGCTGCGCGAGATGCCTCACTTTACCTATCCCTGGCATTTTCACAGCGAGTTTGAAATTCTTTATGTAATCGAAGGTTACGGAACCCGTTTTGTTGCCGATAATATCGAAGAATTTCAGTCGGGTGATTTAGCCTTGATTGGCAGTAACGTACCTCATTTTTGGAGAAGCGACGATTCGTATTTAAACAGTCAGGGAAAAATGAAAGTGAAATATGTGGTCATTCAGTTTCCCGGCGATTTCTTAAAAGATGAAATTAACAATTATCCCGAATATCATTTAATTGGTGAATTGCTAAAACGTTCATCACGTGGTATTCATTTTTCGCCTGAATTTTCTAAAAAAATAAGCAATAAAATAATTCAGATTGTTAAGAAAACCGGCTTTGAAAGGATTATTAAATTACAGGAAGTTTTACAGGATTTGGCCAAAGCTGCCGATTACCGGTTACTGGCAGGTGAACTTTATGAGTTTGAAAACCTCGACTTTACCAATAGCCGTCTCACAAAAGTGATGCATTATTTAAGTACCAACTATCAGCGTAAAATTGAACTGGATAAAGTAGCCGAAATTGCGAATCTTCATCCATCGGCATTTTGCAGGTATTTCAAGGAAAAAACCGGAAAATCGTTGTCGGAATATATTGGCGATTTGCGTATAAGTTATGCCTGCCGGTTAATTATCGAAGGAAAGATGTCGGTTTCGCAGGTAGGTTTTGAAAGTGGCTTTAATAACATTTCAAACTTTAACCGCACCTTTAAAAAACATACCGGATTTACGCCAACCGACTATTTTAAAGAGTTTGATCATAAGGTGGAATTTGCATTTTAGGTTTATTTTACGGCTGTTAACGGGAAATACTTTTATTACGGTTCGTTGTAAAAAAACTTTGGTTCGCGCGTAATTTTCCAGTAATAAATTAATTCTGCTTTTTTTTCTGATTTTGTGTAGTCGAATTCATTTGACCAGTCTAACACAAAACATCCATTTGGTATCGAAACAATTTTTTCTTCTGAGTTAGCCATTTTTTCGAGAGCTGCCCGTTCGCAAAGGTTTCTACCGATGCCCTTAAAATCTGCAATGGTAAATATCAGGAGACAAAGTAGTAGTGCAGGTAGGTATTTATGTTTGTGGATTCTTGTTAAATGTTTTATTAAAATGTAAGTTGATGCGCCAAAATAATACATTAAGGCAACCGTAACCGGCATAAATGTATCATACCGGATTATCTTCGGACGATAAGGCCGGTAACCACCAAATGGTAACAAAATAGTGTAAATCAAGGCAAAAATACCTATCCAGATTAATGTGCGTATAAGGATTTTTCCTTTAGGGTTATTTATTCGTTTAATGAACCAGGTGTTGATACCGATAAACAGAAGCATAAGCGGAAAACCTAAAGAATGAAAAAGCTGTGAAAAAATTCCTTCCGGCAATCGGGAAAAACGTTCTGCCAATGAAATCATTTCACCGCTATAATTTGAATTGTAAAATCCCAGAAAAAGCGAATATAAACTCCATAAACTAGTCGGAATTAGCACGATATATAATGAAATTGGCGCTGATTTAAGATATATAATCAGGTTTCTTTTTTCGGATTGAATAAATAAATTTAGAAAAATAAGAAATGAAACGATTAAAATAACCGCTGGCATCAGTGGCCCAGTCAATGGTAATATAACGATAAGC
The DNA here is from genome assembly GCA_963821855.1 of uncultured Prolixibacteraceae bacterium. GTDB lineage: Bacteria > Bacteroidota > Bacteroidia > Bacteroidales > Prolixibacteraceae > Draconibacterium. The sequence continues at coordinate 427,984 of CAWGFJ010000009.1, forward strand.
GGTATCATATATAAATAATGGAGAAGCGTAATTTTTTTATTATGTATTATCCGGTTAAAAATCGGAAGGAAGAACAGCATCAATATTACGATTGGTAGTGCATAAAAGAAAGTATAAACAATAGATTTATCCACAATTCCCATTCGATCAACAACCATAAACCTGGAATAATGGTGGATAATAGCCGCGACAATGAGGAAATTCTTTTGTGACGGATTTGGTGTTCCGCTAGTAAAAAATGCTAACAAATAAACAAATAGCAGTTGAATTACCAGCTTGGCAATTGCACTGGACAGATAAACCGAATTGATTGGGTTAGTAAAATTCTGTAACCATAATGGAAAATGTTGAAAGTACTTGGCGACTGCCCAGTGTGCAAAAAAACGGTTGGGATTGGAATGAGTTTCTCCGGTAAATAACATTTTAAATCCAAATGGATCATCGAAAACCGGTTGTATTAATTTATCAGGTAAAACATGGCCGGCTAAATCTCCTTGTAAAGGCGCGTTGTAATACTGAATAAATGAAAATGCAAAATCACCTATCAGAAATATTCCTGCGCAAATGATAAACAAACGATTTTTAGTAATATGTTTAAAGAAGTTCTTATTTTTCATTAGATATTTTCATTTGATCGATGATATAGTTTGGTCGTTTTTTATTCTCGAGAAAAAGTTTGCCCAGGTATTCTCCAATAATTCCTAACATCAGTAACTGAAGGCCTCCGATGAAAAGAACGCTTACAATTACTGATGTCCAGCCTTGTATGGCTTTATCAGTAAATAATCCGATATACAATGCATACAACATATAAGCAATTGCAATAACAGAAAAAATGAGCCCAAAATAGATTGAAATTCTCAATGGTTTGATGCTGAAAGAGGTAATCCCTGCAATGGCAAGGCTAAACATTTTTCGCAAAGTATATTTCGTCTTTCCAAACTTTCGATCTTCTGGAATATACTTGAGTGTATACTGACTAAATCCAATCCAGGGTATCGCACCTCTTATAAATAAATTTTGTTCGTTAAGTTTTCTAAGTTGTTCTAAAACCTTTTTATCTATTAGCCTGAAATCTGCAGTCCCTGATTCAATTTTAACATCACTAAGCATATTAAGCAAAGCATAAAAACTTTTCGATGTTATTTTTTTTAAAGCAGATTGATTCTCTTTGTAACTATTCTTTGAATTTATAACATCGTAACCTTCTTCCCAGAATTTTAAGAATTCAGGAATTAATTCAGGTGGATGTTGCATATCAGCATCCATTGTTATAACAGCATCTGCATTAACATGATCAATTCCGGCTTTTATTGCTTGTTGATGACCAAAATTTCTTGAAAATGAAATGTAGTCAATGTTTGTGTTTAATTTTATTAGTTCTTTAATTTCCTCCATCGAATCATCATTGCTACCATCATTCACAAATAATATCCTGCAATTGTAATTATTTAGCGATTTGTTTTTAATAACTTCCTGAAGCCTTTTATTTAAATACTGAAGATTTTCTTTCTCATTGTAACAAGGAATAATAATACATATTCTCTTCATAATATTTTAGTTTTTCAATTTAAAATAAGCATCAAAATGTACGATAAAACAAAGATTAAAAAAGGCATACATGATTTTTGGTTTTTACTTAAGTTTCTGAATTAAGTGCATGCATCAAATATATATTTCATTTATTGCTTTTACAAGAACAATGATATCCAGTATATAAAACGTACAGTTGAGTTTTATCGATAATTTTTTAGCTTCGCTTATAATAACTCAAATCTTGCTACAATGAACCGCTTTCTGAAATTTATTTTTCATTTTTAATTATAACAAACTATGCTATTTCCCAGGAAGTTGAATTTCTTCCAACCGACTGGCAAAATCCTGCGGTCTTTGAAAAAGGACAAAACCTGCCTCATGCTTTTCATATTCCCTTTTCAACGAAATACGATGCAATAAAAAACAGAATCAGTAAAAACGAAAATTACCAGTTGTTAAACGGAACATGGAAATTTAAATGGGTTGAAATTCCTGCTCAGGTTCCGGATGGATTTTGGGAGCCAAAATTTGATGTGGATGATTGGGATGAAATAAAGGTGCCATCCAACTGGCAGATGGAAGGATTTGGTTACCCGAAATTCAGAAATGTGCGACTGACTTTTGAAAGCGATCCGCCAATTATTCCTGATTATTTTAATCCGGCAGGTTGTTACAAACGCAAATTTACAGTTCCTAAATCCTGGAAGGACAAGGAAATTATGCTCCGTTTCGAAGGAATTAAGTCAGCTTCGTATGTTTGGGTAAACGGAAAACGCGTGGGATATAACCAGGGTGGTTTTGAGCCGGCAGAATTTAACATCACTCCATTTGTTGAAGTTGGTGAAAATGATTTGGCGGTTGAAGTGATCCGTTTTTCCGATGGTTCGTATCTCGAAAACCAGGATATGTGGCGGCTTTCAGGAATTTTTCGCGATGTAAAATTGTATGCCCAGCCAAAAACGTACATCCACGATTATTACGTGGTTACCGATTTGGATAAAGATTACAAAGATGCTACGCTGAAACTGGAAATTGATATCAAAAATGCATTACCGGATACCGCAAAATGTCAAATCGAAATGGATGTTTTGGATGATGAGGAACAATCCATTTTAGTTGAAGGGCTTCAAACTGTAAATTTCCTGATTGATTCAGCTTCAACGAAAAAGGTAACGCTGTCCGCACTTGTTGTTGATCCGCCAAAATGGTCAGCCGAAAATCCGAACCTGTTCACGCTTGTAGTTCATTTAAAAGATAAAGAAGGAAACACGCTGGAAGTTTTCACAAAAAAAATTGGTTTTCGCGAGGTGGAATACAAAAACCATATCCTAACTGTAAACGGAGTTCCGGTTAAACTAAATGGCGTAAACAGCCATATGCATGATCCTGAACACGGGCAGGCAGTTCCGGTGGAAACGCTGAAAAAAGATTTGGTCATAATGAAGCAGTTTAATATAAACTGTGTTCGTACCTGTCATTATCCGCCATCGCCTGAATACATTGAATTGGCGAACGAACTGGGAATTTACATTTTTTCTGAAGTTGGCGATGAAGCTCACTCAAATACCCAACTTTCTTCCGATCCGGCATGGACAGAAATGTACAAAGACCGAAGCCGGAAACTGGTTTACCGCGACAGAAATAATCCGTCAGTAATTGTTTGGAGTGCAGGCAATGAATCGGGTAGCGGACAAAATATTCACGAAGTGATAAAAACCGGCAAGGAAATCGATCCGAGCCGCCCGGCATGGATGTATGGAGGAAATAAGTTTTATATTCCTTTCGAAGATTTGGTTGGGCCACGTTACTGGTTGCCCATCGATGTAAAAAATCTGGCAGAAGGAAAAATTCTTCCTTCGAATGACAAGCGTGCTTCTTTTATGGATGAATACCTGGCAGCTACCGGAAACGGATTAGGTGGAATGGATGAATACTGGGAACTGATTTGGAAATATCCGCGATTAACAGGTGGCGCTATTTGGGACTGGATTAGCCCTGGAATAAATACTCCACGTTGGATTGTGCCCGATCTTTCACCTAAAAATAATGACGGACAGATAATGGGAAGGCCGGTTTTTAAAGAAGGCAAAAATGGCTGGGGATTGGAATTTTCAGGTCACGACGACTGGATTGAGTTTTACCGCGATTCAAGCCTCGATATTACTGGCAGTCAACTATCAATTGGCTTTTGGGTAAAACCTTATGAAATTCCACAACCCAATACATTTATTACAAAAGGGAAATATGGTTACGGAATTATTATGGAAGATCCCGAAACATTGGAATTTTATGTTCATGGAGATAAACGATATTCGGCAAAATACAAAGTAGAAGCTGATTTTTACGGAAACTGGCATCACATTGCCGGAATATTTGGTGGCTCTGCACTGAAGTTGTATGTTGATGAAAAGCTGGTCGGACAAACGCGGTATGCGGGAAATATCAGTGACACGCCATTCCCACTGTGTATTGGCCGCGATGCCGACACACAGGATCAGGGTGAATATTCGGGGCGGCTTTCAAAAATGATAATCGATGATGTCCGTGTTTTTGATAAAGAAGTTTCAGTTTCTGATTTAAAAAGCAATACCGATGATGCAGTTTTGGCGCTCGATTTTGAAAACGATAAAAAAGAAGGTGACTTTTATGCAGTCGGTTTGGGTGGAAGAACTTATGGTATAATCTGGCCAAATCGCGAAATTCAACCTGAAATCTGGCAGATAAAGAGATCAGGTCAACCAATAAAAATTGAGGCTGTTGATATCGAAAACGGAATAATAAGGATTACCAACCGCCATCAGTTTAAAAACCTGAATGAACTCGATGGGCTTTGGACACTCGCAGTTAATGGCGATACGATTCAGCATGGATTTTTCAATATCAATTTGCCCGCACAACAATCGGCTTTGGATACAATCGATTTTAGAATGCCTGAAATTGAATCAGATTCGGAATGTATATTAACAATTTCATTTCAACTAAAAAAAGGTACAAACTGGGCTGATGCGGGACATGAAATTGCCTGGGAACAATTTGATATTCCGGCGATTATTGTTCCAAAGGAAAAGAAAGAAATAAAAGGTACGATCCATGTTGTTGAAACTAACGATGAAATCAACATAAACGGAAGCAATTTTAAATATGTAATCAGTAAAAATTCGGGAGAGTTAAATTCAGTAAACTATCAGGGAACAGAATATCTGGAAAGTGGCCCGGTTTTCAATGTCTGGCGCGCACCTTTGGCCAATGATACCGATCCGTGGGGAAGCCGGCAATTTACTGATCGTAATTTTACCCCGGGTTTTGGAAGAAGTATCGATAATCAACTCCGTACTTTAGGATTGAAAGATTTGCAGGTTCAGGTGGATGAAGTTGCAGTTCAGCAAAAAGATTCAAAAGTAACTGTCAGAATGAAGGTATTCTCCAATTCCACGCAATCTTCTGCTAAAAGAATGAATGGAGGCGAAGGTTCTTCAGCTTTCGAACAAAATAATACCTGGATAATTTCAGCCGATGGAACCATTGAACTCGAACAGGAAATTATTCCACACGGACCAATGCCTGATATGCTGCAAAAAGTTGGTTTGCAATTTGAGTTGCCAAAAGCATTCTGCAATGTGGAATGGTTCGGTCGTGGTCCTTTCGAAAATTATCCGGATCGCAAAACAGGAGCAAAAGTGGGCAGATATAATTCGAATGCTGATGAAATGTACGTTCCCTACATTATCCCACAGGATTACGGAAACCGCAGCGATGTACACTGGTTAAAAGTTGAAAACAGCCACGGCAAAGGGTTGTACATAAAAGGCGACGATTTGCTAAATTTTAGTTTGCATAAATTTTCAACCGAAAACCTTGAAAGAGCAGTTTATACCTACCAGTTAAAAGAGTCTCCCAATACTATTTTAAATGTGGATTACGAAGTTACCGGAGTTGGTGATACCGCCAGCCGTGTGTTGCAGAAATATCGCGTATTACCTGGCGTTAAGAAATATAAGTTAATGTTAAAGCCATTCTGAATGGTGGTCTCCCGACTCCGGTTCGGGTGACCACTAACACCGGAAATTGATTGATAATCTTCCGATTTCAGCTCGTATAAATTAGGGGAGTCATCACCCGAGCTTTAGGAAACTTCAGTAAATTAGGATAGTCGTCACCCGACTCCAAATCGGGAGACGACTGCTAACCAACGCGATTACGGTACTGCCTTGGTGACATTCCCATTTTCTTTTTAAAATCTTTGGTAAAATAGTAAGGATCGGTGTAGCCAAGCGCAAAAGAAATTTCTTTCACCTTTTTTCCGGTGTAATCCAGAAATTCGCAGGCCTTTACAATTTTCAGATGCGAAAAATAGCTTAAAGGCGAATAGTTAGTTTCGTTTCGGAATATTGTGGTAAAATAGGTTGGGGAATAACCTGCTTCTTTTGAAATCTGAGGTAAAGTAAGTTTTTTATCGAGGTTTCTATTCATAAAGTCGATGGAACGCCTGATGACAGGATTTGAATCGTCGGTAAAATCATCACTGGTTTTGTGCGCGTAAATAAATGTAGCAAGTAAATGGCCAAAGCAGAAATTAACATATTCCAGGTTTTCATCATGAAAACCGCGCGAAAGATTATTAAATATTTCCTCGAAAAGCATCTCACGATTGGCAACACGATTATTCACCGAAGGAATGATATTTCGAACTAACGAATATTCATTCTCCAGGCTCTCCGATTTTTTTCCATTGAAATGTGCCAACAGCAAACGGGTATTTTCATTGATTACTGAATAAAATTTGAAATCTTCACTTTTCGGAACAATAAAAAACTGCTCGGAACTTACCGGAATTTGCTCGCCCGAAATCATCAAAATACCGCTTCCTTTGGTGCAAAAGGCGAGCATATTATTTTCCAGCTTTTTATTGAGATTCCAGATAGTCCCGCGTTCAATTTCAATCTCGCCGATTTCAGTAAAATATAAATCACCGATGAGTATATTTATTTTTTGCTCTTCAATCAGGTGTGGTGGAATTCTGTAATAACGAATCTCTTTCATTCTAAAACCTGTGATATTTTATTTCCGGGAAATCAGTTTTGAAGCAAAATAAAGTAATATATTCCATCTTTTTCTAAAAAAACGCTATTTTTTGGAGTAGAAATGAGGGATACTTTTGTCCATCAAATAAATCTAATTTTTAAACCATGAGTGAAATCCTGCAAAAAATTGCCGATTGCATCGAATTCGGAAAAATCAACAAAGCTGCTCCGTATCCACCCCAGATGAAAGGCATGGACGGTGCCGATGAATTAACAAAACAAGCGCTTGACGAAGGAGTTAAGGCGCAGGAAATCCTTACCAGCGGATTAATGGTTGGGATGGAAAAAGTGGGTATTAAATTTCGTGAAAACAAGGTTTTTGTCCCGCAGGTATTAATGTCAGCAAAGGCAATGAGCACCGCAATGATTCATTTAAAACCCTATTTCCTCTCCGGTGAAGTAAAGCAAAAAGGTACATTTATTATCGGTACTGTCGAAGGCGATTTGCACGATATCGGTAAAAACCTGGTTTCGATGATGGTGGAAGGCAATGGCTGGAAAGTGGTTGATTTGGGCACTGATGTGAAAGCGGAGCAATTTGTGGCTGCCATTAAAGAACACGAAAATGCTTTTGTTGGATTATCGGCTTTGCTAACTACCACCATGGTGAACATGGAAAAAATTACCAGGGCAATTAAGGAAGCAGCTCCTGAAGCCAAGGTGGCTGTTGGTGGCGCTCCGGTTACCGACGATTTCAGAAAAAGAATTGGCGCTGATGCTTATGCTCCGGATCCGCAGGGATTGGTTGAATACCTGAATTCGAATTTAGTTTAATTAGTACTGAGATTTTTAGTACAGAGTATTTAAACAAAGCAGAAGTTTGCAATTTAATCAGGATTAATATTTGACTAAAAATATGACTGTTAAATATTGAACCGGATATATCATGCGGAAGGAATCGATCCTTCGCTCGATGTAATAAAAGAATTATAAGTTTTTTGTAATTTCGCAGGAACAAATTTCCATAAATGGCTGATAAATACAAGATATTGGATGCAATGAAAACTACCTTATCAGAGAAATTGGGTAATATTCTAAAGGATATTATTTTATTTGGTTCTCAGGTATACGGCGGGGCACATGCTTACTCTGATTATGACTTTTTGATTATTCTGAAGGAGAAACCAGATTGGAAATTGCAAAGAAAAATATCAGAATACTGTTATGAAATTGTCCTCCTTTATGAGGTATTTACTGATGTTCATATTCTCGCTGAGGAAGAGCTAACCCAATTACGGGGACGACAGCCCATTTTTCAGACAGCCTTAAAGAAAGGGATTTATGCATGACTTTAGCCGATGAAGAAAAACAATCTCTCATCAGTTACCGACTACAAAAGCTGATTACGATTCTTTTGTGGAATTCGAGAAAATTGATATTGAGGTTTTGTTTGATGAAATGAAAAAATTCATATCGACTGTAAAACTTTTTGTTGAAACAAATTAAATGGGAAAAATAATCGATCAAATAAAAAAAGGAAAAGTCCTCGTATCCGATGGCGCCTGGGGTACTTTCCTTCAGCAAAAAGGGCTTAAAACCGGCGAGTGTCCGGAAGAATGGAATATAACTCACCCAGATGAAGTTTTTGATATTGCAAAAAGTTATATCGAAGCAGGCGCCGATATGATTGAAACCAATAGCTTTGGCGGAACCCGTTTTAAAGTTGAAAAATATGGTTTGGCAGATAAGGTTTTTGAATTGAATAAAGCCGCTGCTGAAATTAGCCGAAAAGCTGCAGGGGATAAATTTGTGCTTGGTTCTGTTGGCCCTACCGGGAAAATTCTGATGATGGGCGACGTAAGCGAAGAAGAACTTTATAATGCATTCAGGGAACAGGTGTTGGGGCTTGAAGCCGGCGGTGTAGATGCCATCATGATTGAAACCATGACCGATTTGGACGAAGCAAGATTGGCAATTCAAGCGGCAAAGGAAAATACGAAATGTGAGGTGTTTTGCACCATGACCTTTGAAAAAACGGTTTCAGGTGAATTTCGATCGATGATGGGTGTTGCACCAACCGATATGGTAAATACATTAATCGATGCCGGAGCCGAACTGATAGGCGCTAACTGTGGAAATGGAATTTCAAATATGATAGGTATTGTAGAAGAAATACGAAAAGCAAATCCCGATATTCCCATTCTGGTCCATGCCAATGCAGGTATGCCAATTTACCAGGATGGCGAAACCGTTTTTCCGGAAACACCGGATGAAATGTCAGCATTGGTTCCAAAAATAATTGCTGCAGGAGCCAATATTATTGGAGGTTGCTGCGGTACAACTCCCGGACATATTTGCAAAGTGAGAGAGGCTGTAGATAGTAAATGAGATTTTTTAATTTCCTCCCCTGTTTCAGGGGAGATGCCGAATGCGGAGGGGTAAAAAGATTCTATATTTAAATTAGTTACATCCGTTAGCATATAGATATTTGATGTTTTTATGATGAGATTCCCGCTTTCACGGGAATGACAAAGAGGAGAAGAAAAGTGATGTCAGAAACCAAAGTGCAAAAAATACCATTCCATATTATTTCCGGATTTTTGGGAAGTGGGAAAACCACATTCTTAAAACGAATAATTGAAAAATACTCGGACGAAACAAAAATCGGTATCATACAGAATGAATTTGCCCCGGCAAATGTCGATGGGGCCGAATTAAAAAAATCGGGCAAAAATTTTAATCTGCTCGAAATTAATAACGGCTCGGTATTTTGTGTTTGTTTGTTGGGAAATTTTGTCCGTTCGCTCGAAAAATTTATCGATGAATATCATCCTGAAGTTTTAATTATTGAAGCTTCAGGATTATCCGATACAACTTCTGTTTCCGAAGTTATTTCTTCCGGCTCGCTTTCAGAAAAGATTTATCTTGCTTCCAACTGGTGCATTGTCGATGCCATTAATTTTGAGCGTTCGGGTCTAATGAAACAACGGGTTACACATCAGCTTCGAATGGCAGACATTGTACTCATTAACAAAATAGATTTGGTACAAAACGGCGTAGATAATATATTAGGCGAAATCAGGAAAATAAATCCTTTTGCCAAAATTGAAAAAACTACATTTTGCAATTTCGATTTCGAATTGAAAGACGGCGCAAAAACGAAATTTTATTTCGGTGAAGTAAAATCAATGCCTCGTCCCGATGTAAATTCAATGGTAATAAAAAGCGGGAAAAAAGTAAAACAGGCCTCGCTTCAGGAATTTTTGGAAAACTGGACTTCAAAAGCTTATCGAATAAAAGGCTTTGTCAACTTAGTCGATGGGAAAACCGTTGCCGTTCAATGTACAACAAAAACAGTCGAATTACTTGAAACAGAAAATGCATATCAGCCAACTGAATTGATTGCCATAAGCGATCAGTTTTCGCTAAGAGATTGGAATAAAGCATTTAAAGAATTGAATTGAAAGTTCAAACACGGAATTCATATTTCGATGAATGACAAGTTAAAATTAAATTAATACAGTAGCGAATCTTTAACAGGGTAACTTCTTCATACAGTTCTTATTAATTATGAAAAAAATGTTTCTTAGAAACAATATAAATTAACTAATTTAGACCCCCGGACTTTGGAGAAATCTGCGGTTCATCTACATTTGTGCTTTTAAATTCGATTACAACTAAATAAAAATTCTATGAGTAAATTTTTATTGGCCTCAATTGGCAAAAAATTTATGATGAGTATTACCGGATTGTTCCTGGTCGTATTTATCGCTGTCCATTTGATTGTTAACCTGTTACTGATTTTTGACGACAGCGGTGAGTTATTTAACACGGGAGCTTATTTTATGGCCACAAATCCGTTTATAAAAATCATGGAGCCAATACTGGGCCTGGGATTTATGATCCATATTATCTGGTCGTTCTTTCTTGAATATCAAAACTGGAAGGCAAGACCTGTTAAATACAACAAGAAAAATGTAAGTGGTTCGAGTACCTGGTCATCGCGAAACATGCTGGTTTTGGGTGCGCTGGTTTTGGTTTTCCTGGTCATGCACATCATCGACTTTTACTGGATAATCCGCTTTCAACCTTACACCATGGGAACCACAGTTATTGGTGGAACTGAAATGGAAAATACATATGTTTTGGTTTCCGATTTATTTAGGACCAATCCACTTTATGATGCATTTTATGTAATTGGGGCGATTTTGCTGGGATTTCATCTTTCTCACGGTTTTTGGTCTGCATTTCAAACTTTGGGACTAAGCAATAACAACTGGATGAAACGACTTCAGGTTTTAGGAAAGATTTACGCGATTATTGTAGCGGTAGGTTTTTCAGTAATTCCCTTGTATTTTCTTATTAAGTTCTAATTTAAAAGAAACTGATTATGAGCAAACTTGAATCAAAAATACCGGAAGGGCCATTGGCTGAAAAATGGAACAGGCATAAAGCAGCGATAAAAGTGGTGAGTCCGGCCAATAAACGAAAACTTGAAATTATTGTAGTCGGAACCGGACTGGGAGGCGCATCTGCAGCAGCCTCATTAGCCGAATTGGGATATAAAGTAAAAGCTTTTTGTTACCAGGACAGCCCGCGCCGTGCGCACTCCATAGCTGCACAGGGTGGAATTAATGCTGCTAAAAATTACCAGAACGATAACGACTCGGTTTTTCGCTTATTTTACGATACCATCAAAGGCGGCGACTATCGTTCACGCGAAGCAAATGTTTACCGTTTAGCTGAAGTTTCGCCAAATATTATCGACCAGTGTGTTGCACAAGGCGTACCTTTTGGCCGTGAATATGGTGGTCTGTTGGCAAACCGTTCGTTCGGAGGTGTTTTGGTAAGCCGAACTTTTTACGCGCGCGGACAAACCGGTCAACAATTGCTGCTCGGAGCTTACCAGGCGTTGAATCGTCAGATTTCAAACGGTAATGTTGAAATGTACAGCCGCCACGAAATGCTTGATGTAGTAAAAATTGACGGGAAAGCACGAGGTATCATCGCCCGGGATTTGATATCCGGGGAAATAAAACGATATGGTGCACACGCTGTTGTAGTAGCTACCGGCGGTTACGGAAACGTTTTCTTCCTCTCTACAAATGCTATGGGAAGTAACGGCTCGGCATCATGGCAGTGCTACAAAAAAGGAGCAATGTTCGCCAATCCCTGTTTTGTTCAGATTCATCCAACGTGTATTCCGGTTCACGGCGATCAGCAATCGAAACTGACATTGATGTCGGAATCGTTGCGCAACGATGGACGTGTTTGGGTTCCAAAGAAAAAGGAAGATGCCGAAAAATTACAGAAGGGCGAAATGCACCCGAATGATATACCTGATGAAGGTCGGGATTTTTATCTCGAAAGAAGATATCCGTCGTATGGAAATCTGGTTCCACGTGACGTTGCTTCACGTGCTGCAAAAGAACGTTGCGATGCAGGTTATGGGGTAAACTCTGAAGGAAAAGCTGTTTTCCTCGATTTTAAATATGCTATCGACCGTTTGGGTAAAGATGTAATTGAAGCCCGCTACGGTAACCTTTTCCAGATGTATGAAAAAATTACTGATGTAGATCCGTATAAAGCGCCGATGATGATTTACCCGGCAATTCACTATACAATGGGCGGAACCTGGGTTGATTACAATTTGATGACATCGATACCCGGATTATACTCAATTGGTGAAGCTAACTTTTCGGATCATGGTGCAAACCGTTTGGGAGCATCGGCTTTAATGCAGGGCCTGGCTGACGGATATTTTGTTTTGCCTTATACAATCGGTGATTATCTGGCCAATGAAATTATGACGCCAAAAATCGATATTAATGCTCCGGAGTTTGAAGAAACCGAAAAAGCGGTGACCGGCCGTCTGGAAAAATTATATAATATCAAAGGTTCCAAATCGGTGGATTATTTCCACAAGAAACTGGGACACATAATGTGGGATTACGTTGGAATGTCGCGTAATGCAGAAGGTTTGAAAACAGCGATTAAGTGAAATTCAAGAAAATCAGGGAAGAATTCTGGAAAGATGTAAGAATTCCCGGTGAACTCGATAATCTGAATCCGGAGTTGGAAAAAGCAGGACGTGTTGCCGATTTCTTTGATATTGGCGAATTGATGGCCCGCGATGCACTCGACAGAAACGAATCATGTGGCGGCCATTTCCGCGAAGAATCGGCAACCGAAGAAGGCGAAGCAAAACGTAATGATGAAAAATTCACTTATGTTTCGTGTTGGGAATATAAAGGTGAAGGCAAAGAGCCGGTACTTAATAAGGAAGATTTGAAATTTGAGAATGTGAAACTGACTCAGAGAAGTTATAAGTAGTAAGTACAGAGTATTAAGTAGTAAGTACAGAGTATTAAGTATTGAGTAAAGAGTCAGAATACAATAAAAATAAAGAAAAATGCATCAGTTTAAAGAGTTGAAAGTTTGGCAAAAAGGAAGAGCATCTTGTAAAAGAAATCTATTTACTTACGAATAAATTTCCCAAAGATGAGCTTTTCGGAATAACTTCTCAAATGAGAAGAAGTGCTGTTTCAATTCCGTCAAATATTGCTGAAGGCTGTGGAAGGAACAGCGATGCAGATTTAAATCGTTTCATGGACATTGCTAACGGCAGTGCTTTCGAATTAGAAACTCTGATAATACTATCTTATGATTTGGATTTCATATCACACGAGGAATTTGAATATTTTGACAAAAAATTAAATGAGATTCAAAAAATGATTTATGGATTCAAACAAACTCTTATAAAAACTAAAAGTTAATGTCTCAATACTCAAATCTATTAATCTGTAATCTATAGAAAAATGGCTGATAAAATTCTGAAAAAACTAAATATAAAAGTCTGGCGGCAAAAAAATGCAGCCGACAAAGGAAAATTTGAAACTTATCCAATCGAGAATATTTCTACCGGATCTTCTTTCCTTGAAATGATGGATATTTTAAATAACGAACTGATTGAAAAAGATATCGATCCGATTGCATTTGATCACGATTGTCGCGAAGGAATTTGCGGAACCTGCAGTTTATACATCAATGGTCGGCCGCACGGACCGGATACCGAAGTGACCACATGCCAGTTGCACATGCGAAAATTTAACGATGGTGAAACTATCACGGTTGAGCCATGGCGAGCAAAAGCTTTTCCGGTAATAAAGGATTTGGTTGTTGACCGTACAGCTTTTGAGAAAATTCTTCAGGCAGGTGGTTTTGTTTCGGTAAATACAGGTGGCGTTCCCGATGCAAATGCAATTCCAATAGCATACGAAGATGCGGAAGAATCCATGGATGCAGCAGCTTGTATTGGTTGTGGCGCCTGTGTTGCAGCATGTAAAAACTCATCGGCAATGTTGTTTGTTTCGGCAAAAGTTTCGCATTTGGCAAAACTGCCTCAGGGAAAAGTGGAAGCTAAAAAACGTGCCCGTAATATGGTGGCAAAAATGGATGAACTGGGTTTTGGAGGTTGCACAAATACCGGCGCGTGTGAAGTTGAATGCCCGAAAAGTATATCAATAACCAATATTGCCCGCCTGAACCGGGAATATCTGGTTGCTCGTTTCAGTGAATAGTTTCAGTTAGAAAGCATAACAAAAATATTGAATTATCAGACCCGATCCGTCAACCGACAGATCGGGTCTTTTTTTTGAAAAATAATTGACATCAAATTGTGTATAAGTTTATGCGCGAACAAACAAACCAAGATGTCAAAATTTGTAACTTCGCTCCAATTAGATTAAAATATTATGCCATACAGAAGATTACCAACAACGGACAGAGCCCGGTTAAGGGCATTGGGGGCGGCTACAAAAAAAGTGGATACTACTCCAAGTGGGAAACTTGTAATGACTTACAAGACAATTGACGAGTTGCAAACAGTTAAAAATAAATTCGAAAACCTTTTAAAACAATACGAACAGAATATTAAAATTCAGTCGCAGAAAAATCAGGATTATAAAGCGACAATGGAAGTTGCCCGCATGTATATTTCACATTTTATACAGGTTTTGTTTTTAACCTCGGAGAGGGGAGAAATAAACGGTGGAATAAAATTTTACGGTCTTGACGATTTCGAAGGCAAAGTTCCGCCTTTAAACAACGAAGAAGAAATTTTAACCTGGGGCGAAAAAGTTATCGAAGGCGAACAAAAACGTATCCGAAATGGTGGAAGCGCAATTTACAATCCATCGATTGCTCTTGTGAAAATTAAAGTCGAAGAATTTAAGGATGCTGCAATGTACCAGCAAAACTTAAAACGAAATACTTTGCGTACTTACGAAAAAATGCAGGAATTGCGCAAATCTACCAACGACTTTATCAGCCGGATGTGGAATGAAATTGAGGAAAATATAAAATCGGATGTTCCAAAGATTAAACGCCAATAGCCCAGGAATATGGCATTGTCTATGTCTTCCGAAGAAAAGAGAAGAAAGTACTGAATCCAAAAGAGTTACAGCGCGATTTGCTGTTTGATTTTGCTTAACTCAGATTTTCGGCGGAAAGTGAATTCCCGATATTTTGTTTTTTTAATAGCCACAAAAATACGCCAACAAACAACAGGCTGATTATGGCGTAATAGTAAGTTTCGGTTTCGGCGCCAAAATTTTCAACTTCCGGATTCATTGTGCCGTTATCAATCATGTACATGGCAACAACAGCAAACCCGTTATTAATAAAATGTGCAGCAATCGGTAACCATATCGAGCCACTCCAAACCAGCAGATAACCAAATAAAACACCGAGCAACATCCTGGGAAGAAAACCATAAAACTGCAAATGCAAAGCGCTGAACAAAATAGCTGAAATCCAGATTCCCCAATGATTGCTTTTGGTCATTCTCGTTAAAATTCGCTGAATAACTCCTCGAAAAAGCAACTCTTCACCAATGGCCGGTAGAAAAGCAATCATAAAAATATTAAAGAATAATCCGCCAATTGTATCGACTTTTAAGAAAGCCTCGGTAAGTTCTGCAGCTTTGTCTTCCGATTCCCGCATCCAGTTTTCAATTCCCGACATCCATTCAGGCAAATGCATGTTCGCATTAATTTCACCAATGAAATTGATAAACGGCGAGGCAAAAAACATAATTACAATTACCAAAAAAAGCGATACAAACGTAAAAGATTTATTCAGATATAAATAGCGAGAGAAACTTCCGCAAAATAAATAACCCAAAACCAATGGTGGAATAATAAAAACTCCGATTGCCTGAACAACCTGGAAAAATTTTAAAATCACTAAAGTTTCAGGATTGTTCAACTGGTTCATATCGGAAATATTTAACATCGAATTGAAACCGAACAATGGAATTGCAACCGCCAGTGAAATCACAATAAAAGCGATTAAACAAACAACAACCACAAAAATGGAAAACATAAGTTGCGGGAATGGTTTCATGTCGCGAAATGCGGTAAATGCCATATTCTGAAATTTTCGGGTAAAGATAGTTTTTATTGCCAAAGTAAATGAAAACTACAGGACTACAACTCTCTGACTTTAATATTCCGGAACATAGTTAGTCCGCCATGATCCTGTAATCCGATATGGCCTTTTTTTGCTTCTCCGTAATGCGGTGCATCCGCCCATTTCCCGGCAGCTTTTCTGGCTTTCCAGTCGTCGCTCCACAAATCGTATTCAACTACTTTTTTACCATTCAGCCAATGTTCAACATGAGGATTTTTTACAATAATACGTGTTGTGTTCCATTCATCGACAGGTTTCACTTCGGCACCTTCAGGTACATTCATTGCGTAATTTGCACCAGTATGCTGCCAGTTTTCCAGCTCGCCCGGCCAGCCTTTGTCATCAATCAGCTGGTATTCAGGGCCCGATTCGTAAATGGCATCTGTAACGCCCTCCTGAACATGGATAAAAACACCCGAATTACTTTCCGGGGTAACTTTCCATTCGAGGTACAGTTCAAAATTTTCGTATTGTTTTTTGGTGACAATATCCCCTCCATGATCGGAACCTACGCCGGAGTTTTGCATTTCGCCATCAACCACTTTCCAGCCTGTAACTTCGTCGCCGCCGTTAAACATTTTCCACTTGTCCATCGATTTTCCATCGAAGAGTAATTCCCAGCCCTCTTTTTTTTCTTTTTTGGTTAAAGAGTTCATTTCTTTTTTTTCAACCGCATTGCACGAAAAAAGAAATACTGAAATTGTAATCAGAAGTAAATAAGATGAAATTTTCATTTGTAATTGATTTAGGTAAAATACTGCGTGCAAAATTACTTAAACATTGGGAATTGCCTTTTTAAAATTCTGTTTTTTTCGGTTTTAGCTTACGTAAAGAAATTTTGCAGTCAAATTACTTTTTATTAATCTGTTTGTTGATTTTTATGCATTTCACATTAACTTTAACGGTCACCTAAATTTTAAACTTTGCAATTGTCGAATAGCATTATTGGAATGGTTCACACTGGGGCGCTTCCCGGCACTCCAAAGAATTCACAAAGCTTAAAAAATAGTATTGAAAAGTCAGTACATGAAGCTGAAATTTTAGCCAGCGAAGACGTTGATGCAGTGAGGATTGAAAAATATTGGAATTTAGCCGATGCATTTATTGTTGGTTCATCGTTTAAGGAAAGTGGTAAATGGGAAAATGATGTCAATCGCGAAAATGTTAAACAGTTCATGAAAAAAATAACCGAACTCAGAAATAACCATGGAATTTGAAATTTGGCATTATTGGATTATTGCCGCAATTGTATTTTTCTTTCTCGAAATTTTCATCCCCTCCTTTTTAATGGCAAGCATTGGCATTGGCTGTATCCTTGCTTTTGCCGGTGCGGTTTTTAAAGTTCCGTTTTCCATTCAACTCATACTTTTTATAATCGGGACGCTTGCAGGAATTATGAGCATAAAACCGTTGATGAAGAAATATGCATACAACAAAAAGGCAATTAAAACCAATGCAGGTGGTTTGGTAGGCCGAATCGGAAAAGTAAAAGAAGAAATCAATGAGGCAGAAAATACAGGTTGTGTTGCCATCGACGGAGATCTGTGGAAAAGTATTCCGGTAAATAACCAGGTTATTAAAATGGGCGAAAAAGTTCGCGTGGTGAATATCGACAGTATTATTCTTACCGTAGAGCCGCTTGAAGAAAACCATCCGATTAAAGATCCTGAAATCGAAATTCCTGTAAAAAACAAAAATGAAAGGTTAACATTAAAAGTTGGTAATCGTACTTTTTTTGTTGGTTTTAATGAAATTGCATTTTTATATTCATCAAATAAGATAACCTATATTGTTACCAACGAAAGCAAACAATATATTCATGATTTATCGCTCGAAACGCTGAATGACATTTTGCCTGCTGAAATGTTTTATCGCGCAAACCGGCAGTTCATCGTAACCCGAAATGTAATTGAGGAAATAAAACCGCTCCAAAACGGGAAACTGAATGTACAGTTGAGTCTGAAAAACGGATTTCCGAACAACATTACAGTAAGCAGACTAAAGGCGGCAGCATTTCGGGAATGGCTTAAAATAAGAGATTTCCCGACGAAATGATTTCATCGGTGTTTTTATATCACTTCGGAAAAAACAAGGCGTAAATATTTCAACAAAACAATTTGCACAATTAATTTTGAGTATCACAATTTTAAAACAAACGTCATGGAATTCGAACTCTGGCACATTTGGTTAATTGTCGCACTAATTTGTTTTATCATGGAAATATTTATTCCTTCTTTCGTACTCTTTAATTTCGGAATAGGTGCTGTTATTGGCTCCTTTGCTGCCGGGTTAAATCTTTCGCTGGAATGGCAGATTGTATTATTTTCAGCCGGAACAATGATGAGTTTCTTCCTTATCAGGCCCGCGATGAAAAGGTTTGCCTACCGTAGAACAAAAGATTTTAAAACCAACATGGATGCAATGGTCGGCCGGCAGGCAACTGTTTCCGAAGAAATATGCAATGAAAATAACCGGGGCCGCGTTTCGCTCGACGGCGATGTCTGGCAGGCCCGCTCTATCAGCAACGAAATTATTCCGCAAGGAACGCTCGTTGAAATTGTTCAGTTAAACAGTATTATATTAATCGTAAAAAAACGCAATTAAAAACAACTTTAATCATGAATGCAACCATCTTTATTCTAATTCTGCTCGCTGTTTTTGTAGTTGTATTTGCAGCTACAGGTATTCGTATAATTCAGCAGTCACAAACCATGCTTATTGAAAGATTGGGAAAGTATCACCGCACACTTTCTTCGGGAATTAACATTATAATTCCTATTGTTGATATTCCGCGAAAAATTACCTGGCGTTATGTACGCGAAGATTTTGAAGGCAGGAAAATTGTCCAATTCAAAACAAAAGACAGGATTGATTTACGTGAAACCGTTTACGACTTTCCCAAACAAAATGTAATTACCAAAGACAATGTGGGAACGGAAATTAACGCGCTGCTTTATTTTCAGATTATGGATCCGATAAAAGCAATGTATGAAATCGAAAACCTGCCCGATGCCATTGAAAAGCTTACACAAACCACTTTAAGGAATGTGATTGGTGAACTCGATCTGGATGAAACGCTTACTTCGCGCGATACTGTGAATAGTAAGCTGAGGATTATACTTGACGATGCCACCAACAAATGGGGCGTAAAGGTAAACCGCGTGGAATTGCAGGACATTAATCCGCCTCGTGATATTCGCGATGCCATGGAAAAACAAATGCGTGCCGAACGCGATCGCCGGGCAAAAATTCTGGAAGCCGAAGGTTTAAAACGGGCACAGATTTTAGAAGCTGAAGGATACAAAGAATCTCAGATAAACCAGGCAGAAGGTGAAAAGCAAGCCCAGATTTTAATTGCTGAAGGAGATGCGCAGGCCCGGATTCGTCGTGCTGAAGGTGAAGCATCCGCCATTTTGAAAGTAACTGATGCTGTGGCTAAAAACGGCGATCCAATCAACTATCTGGTTGCCATGAAATACCTGGAAACATTTAAGGAAATGGTAAGCGGAAAAGACAATAAAACTGTTTATCTTCCATACGAAGCAAGTGGAATTTTAAGCTCAATCGGTGGAATTAAGGATTTGTTGAAAAGCCAGTAAAAAATTAAGCGACCAAATTACCGAAGTCAGTTATTTTGAAAGAGATAGAATCCAAAATTCATTAAAGCCACCTGTTGAACGGCAGATGGTTTTTTTGTTCCATAATTTTGAATGATTATAAATTTTAGTGAAGTCAATCTGAAATTCAGGAGGATAATTAAAACTTAATACTAATAAAGGATTAAGTTTCTTCATTTGCATGATTTTTGTTTGCCAAGGCTCAATTTTTTTAACATTTTTGTAAAACCAAGAATCGGTAAACCTTTTATATATCATGTATTACAAATCGTTTTCAATTATCATACTGTTACTATTTACTGTTCTTTTTGGTGTTGCCGGAAATAATGACACGGACACAAAAACCAAATCCGGTTATTCTTACGACAAAAAAGAAGGCAAACCAAAAGTATTTATCGAAGGTATTCGTTTGGATATGGATTACATGCGCCGCAATATGCGCTTTGTGGATTTTGTCGTCGATCCTGCCGTTTCCGATGTTCATATTATTATTAACTCAAGGATTAGTGGTTCGGGAGGCCGTGTTTATTCGCTCATGTTTACAAACCGGACATTTGAAACACTTTCCGACTTTACTGTAACATGTACAACAACAGCAAGCAATACTCAGGATGAAATTCGGAAAATTATTACCGACGCAGTTTCATTGGGGCTAATGCCATTTGTAAATCAAACTGAAATCTCTAATAAAGTTTCAATCCGTTACAGTGGCAAAGAAGAGGCGACTGCGACTGATGTTGAAGATCCGTGGAATAACTGGACTTTCCGTGGCGACTTTAATGGGAGTATGAGGATGGAGGAGAGTCGCAAAGACCTGAATTATTTTTTGAATTTAAGAGCCGACAAGGTTACAGAAGAATGGAGGTATAGGAATTGGGCGCAAATGTCGGTGCGAACCCGGCGGTATACCAGCGAAGGTGAAGAGTATCTTTCGGAGAATATAAGTCACGAACTGTCTTCGAGCGTGGTGAAAAGTATTAATTCACGTTGGTCGGCAGGAGCTTTTGCAAGTTATTCCAATAGCAATTATTCCAACATTGTTTACTCTATATCGTTAAAACCTGCCGTGGAATACAATATATTTCCCTGGGATGTATCGGACCGTAAAGTATTTACGCTCGCTTATTATATCGGACCGGAATGGAAGAAATATTATGAAGAAACCATTTACGGGAGGTTTGATGATGCACTTTGGGAACAAACTTTCAGGTTGGACTTGCAGCTCGTTAAAACGTGGGGAGAACTTCAGGCCGGACTTCATGCAAGTAACTATTTAAATGATTTTACAAAAAACCGGATAACCTTTGATTCTGAATTATCGGTCCGAATTATTCGCGGTTTCTCAGTGAACCTTGACTTCAGAGCTGAAAACGTACATGACCAGATTTACCTTCCGCAAAGTGAAGCCAGTCTCGAAGATATATTGCTTAACAGAGTTCAGTTACCATCCACATTCGAACTTTACACCGGAATTGGCGTTCGCATTCAGTTTGGTTCAATTTATAATAACATAGTTAACAATAGGTTATAGCAGTGTGAAGTGTAAAGTTTAAAGTATGAAGAAGTTCAAAGTGTAAAGTTCAAAGGATGAAAGTTCAGAGTTCAGAGTTCAGAGTTCAAAGGATGAAAGTTCAGGGTTTAGTGTTTAGAGGATGAAAATTGCTGCTGCTTTCCCGCTGGATTCAGAATTTTCAAAATATACAACGAAATTGTTTCCGCTTAAGGTATTTCCTTCCGGGATATGTCATCTTCCCACATCTGTTTTGGTAATTCCTTTGTTGACTTCGCTCCAAGTTTTCTTATATTTTCGGCTCGTTTTATCAAATTTCCGCTTCCTGTATTGAGCTTATTCATTGCATCGTTGTATGTGCTTTGCGTAGCCGAAATATTTCTGCCTATCTTTTCCATGTCGGCAATAAAACCTACAAATTTGTCGTATAAAGCGCCACCCTGCCTTGCAATTTCAATGGCATTCCGGGTTTGGTTTTCCTGCTGCCAAATAGATGCGATTGTGCGAAGCGTTGCAAGTAATGTCGACGGACTTACCAATACCACCTTCATTTCCCACGCATACGAAAACAAATCCTGATCTTCCTGAATTGCAACACTGAACGAGGATTCAATAGGAATAAACAACAATACAAAATCGGGCGAATTCAGGTTTTGGGCATTTTGGTAATGCTTTTCACTTAATCCTTTTATGTGTGTCTTTAAACTGAAAAGATGTTCTTTTACAAATTTGGCCCGATCTTCTTCTGAAATCGCATTTACAGCTCGTTCGTAAGCAATTAACGATACTTTAGAATCGATGACAACATGTTTGTTATCCGGCAAATTAATCACAATATCGGGTTGAATTCGTTTGCCATTGTCGCCTGAAACGCTAAACTGTTTCCGGTAGCCCTGTTCGCCTTCGTTTAAACCCGAACGTTCGAGAATGCGCTCCAAAACCACTTCGCCCCAATTCCCTTGTTTTTTAACGTCGCCTTTTAACGCTTTGGTCAGGTTATTGGCTTCTTCGCTGATTTTGTAATTCAGGTCGTAAAGTTTTTTTAGTTCAGCTTTTAAATCGGTCTGGTCTTTTAATCCTTTCTGATATGTATCTTCCACTTTTTTCTCAAACAACAGAATCTTTTCCTTTAGCGGATTTAAAACATCGCTGATATTTTTTTGGTTGGCCGCGGTGAATTTTTCGCTGTTTTTTTCCAGGATTTTATTGGCAACGTTTTCAAATTCGGTGGTGAATTTCTTCTGCAAATCTTCCATTTCCTGCTTTTGTGATGCAAGTTTTTCGTGCAGGTTTGTAAATTCAACTTCTGCTTTAGCCAGCCGTTCCAGTTGCCGTTCGTTCGAGGTTTTTGCCTGCTCCAGTTCCGTAATTAATTTTTCTTTTTCGGTTTGAAGATTATTCACCCTTTCCCCGAGTTGAGCCAGTAACTTTACCTGTTCGTTTCCCTGTTCAAGTAATTTATTTTCTTTCGATTTTGAAAGAAACTTAGCGAGCAAAAACGCAAATATGAAACCGATTATAAGCCCGGCAAACAGATAGAGTATTTCCATGTTTAGTTTTTTACAGAAGCTAAAAATACAAAATTGATATTGAGCTTTGCAGCAGATGAGTAAAAAGAATTGGAATGGTTTAAAAAAGGCTTTTATTTTTTTAATTTCGGAAAATGAATAAAAACCATAAGTAATGGATGTTAAAATTGAAGAAAGCTGGAAATCGCTTTTAGCCGATGAATTTGAAAAAGAATACTTTATAAAATTGACTGACTTTGTTCGGAATGAATACAAAAGCCGGAAAATATATCCTGCGGCAAAAAATATTTTTAATGCATTCGATCATTGTGCATTCAATAATCTGAAAATTGTAATCCTTGGGCAGGATCCATATCACGGGCCCGGACAGGCACACGGCCTTTGCTTTTCTGTTAACGATGGCGTTGATTTTCCTCCAAGCCTGCGCAATATTTTTAAGGAATTGAAAAGCGATGTTGGCAAAGAAATTCCCAATAGCGGAAATTTAACCAGCTGGGCTCAACAAGGCGTATTATTGCTGAATGCATCGTTAACCGTTCGTGCATATGAGGCAGGTTCGCACCAAAACAAAGGTTGGGAACAGTTTACCGATGCTGTAATACATAAAATAAATGAAGAAAAGGAGCATGTGGTTTTTATTCTTTGGGGAAATTATGCTATTAGCAAGGGAAAATTTATCGATAAAAACAAACATCTGGTACTGACTTCGGTACATCCGTCGCCATTATCTGCAAGCCGCGGCTTTTTTGGAAATCATCATTTCAGCAAGGCAAATGATTTTTTACAGAAAAACGGAATGAAACCAATCAGTTGGTAGAGAAGAGCGCTGAGTTCAAAGTTCAAAGTGTAAAGCAGTCGCAGTCTACAGTCGCAGTGAATGCTTGTGGCTTGTGGCTTGCAGCTTTAAAGTGTTCAGAGGAAGAAAGTGAAAAGTGTCATGCTCAAAGCTTGGGAAAAAGTGCTTACACTTGAAATAATGCTTGAGGCTTATGGCTTGAGGCTTGCAGCTTTACATTTTAGCATTCAATTATTTTTGCATATTCTGCATTCAATAATTCAATTACTCAATCCTTCAATCATTTTTATATGAGCAGTAGGCAGGATTTAGTTTAGAGAATCAGAATTCAGAGTTAAGTTCAAATTCCCTTGGTGGGATGCCATCATTCCTGACGCTTGAATTACCTGAAGATATATTGAGTGTTTAAATATTCAAATAGTAAAATTATACTGCATTTATTGCCAGAACCGGGTCGAGTTTTGCAGCAGCGCGTGCAGGCATTAACCCGGCGACAAAACCTATAACGCTCGAAATCAATAATCCGGTAATTATATTTCCGACAGTTAAAACAATGTCAAACTCGGTGGCGTACGAAACTATTTGGGTTCCGATAAAAATCAGGAATAATCCGACCACACCGCCTATAACAGATAAAACAATGGCTTCGAAAATAAACTGCAACAGGATAAAATAGCGTTTTGCTCCCAGCGATTTTTGAATGCCGATAATTTTGGTTCTTTCTTTTACAGAAACAAACATGATGTTCGCAATTCCAAAACCACCAACAACAATCGAAAAACCGCCAATAATCCAACCGGCCATATTAAAAACGGCAAAAAACTGGTCGAACTGATTGGAAATTACGCTTACTTCATTCAAGGCAAAGTCGTTTTCCTCAATTGGTTTTAAACGGTGAAGAGAGCGCATAATTCCTTCCAGTTCTGCCTTGAATTTTTCGGGATCAACATTGGGTTTTCCTTTTACGCAAATGGTTTGACCACGGTCGCGGTCGCGTATGTCGGTCATATAAAACGACTTGGTAGCTGAAATATGAATATTCTTATCCAGAGAAGTGCCAAACATATCCTGGCCTTTTTTCTCGTAAACCCCTATTACGGTTAGCTTCTGGCCCTGAATCTTTATTGTCCGGTTTACCGGATCCATTCCAGGGAACAGCTTTTCGGCAATTTCCGAACCAAGCAATGCTACCGGAGCGCCCGAAACCATTTCGCTTTCGGTAAAATATCTCCCGCGCTCAACCTTTAAATTCCATACATCAAGTAAACCATAGGTGGTGGAATATATATTTACATTATCAATTTTGTCGCTGCCTGCCTGCACAGTTCTTGAAAATCCAAAAAGAAACGCTGCATTATCAATGCTCCTTCCACGTCTTAATACTTCTCCGGTTTCTTCAATTTCCGGCGAAGGCCGGTTTAAATATCTCCACCAGGGGTATTCCGTTTCACCTTCAGGCGGAGTCCATGGCCATTTTTGAACATAAATCATGTTGTTTCCCAGGCTGTTCAGGTTTTCCCTGATATATCTTTCAAGCGAATCGATTACCGTAAATACCGAAATAATGGCAAAAATACCAATGGTAATTCCAAGTAGCGAGAGAAATGTACGTAGCTTATTTGCTTTTAACGAATTAAAAGCCAGAATAAAACTCTCGAGTATTAGTCGTATCAGAAGCATTTGCTTTTTTCAGTTTATGAGCTGTAAAGTTAAAATTTGTTTTGTTACCATTCAACTTTGTGCTTTTTTAAACTCAATAATAAGTCCACATTAATTAGTGCATTTTTTTGAAAAAGATTACACATGGTTTTTTTTATCTCTTTAAAAAAGGGTATATCTTCGGGGAGAATTTTTTGAAATTGAATTTTTATTAAAACTACATTGATTTTTTTATCTTTGCAACCAAAAAGGAAAAGTAGAATAAATGGCTGATAATAAAAAAATTAAGACGGCTCTTATCTCGGTCTTTCATAAAGAAAATCTCGATAAGATAGTTCAAAAACTAAACCAGTTGAATGTTAAAATTCTGAGTACCGGCGGCACAAAAAATTTTATCGAATCGTTGGGTGTTGAAGTTACTTCGGTTGAAAGTTTAACAGGGTATCCTTCCATATTGGGAGGCCGTGTAAAAACGTTGCATCCGAAAGTTTTTGGCGGAATCTTATCGCGAAGGGATAATCAGAGTGATGTCAGTCAGTTAACCGAATACGAAATTCCTGAAATTGATTTGGTTATTGTCGATTTGTATCCTTTTGAAGATACAGTAGCCTCGGGAGCAGAAGAACAGGAAATCATTGAAAAAATCGATATTGGCGGAATTGCACTTATCAGGGCTACAGCCAAGAATTTCAAGGATGTGGTGATTGTTCCGTCACAAAAAGAATACGAACCATTGCTGCAGCTTTTAAACGAAAAGAATGGCGAATTTTCACTGGCCGATCGTAAATGGTTTGCCGGAAAAGCATTTGGGGTTTCGTCTCATTACGATGCTGCTATTTTTGGTTATTTCAATGAAGGAGCCGAAGGAACAGAACGAATAAGTCTGAACGACGGACAGGTTTTGCGTTACGGGGAAAATCCGCATCAGAAAGCCACCTTCTATAAGTTTAAAAATTCACCACAGGAAGTTTCACTTTCGGAAGCCAAAGTTTTACAGGGCAAGGCGCTTTCGTACAACAATATGCTCGATGCCGATGCAGCCTGGAAATCAGCCAGCGATGCTTATCATTCAGTAAAACATATTCAAAATAAAGTAGCAGTTTCGGTAGTTAAACACCTAAATCCGTGCGGACTTGCCGTTACAGGAAATATCCTCGAATCGCTTGATTTAGCCTGGGCCGGCGACCCAATTAGCGCTTTTGGAAGCATTATCTGTTTTACCGATACAGTTACCAAAGATGTAGCACAATGGTTTGGGAGTAAATTCGTTGAAATAATTATTGCTCCGGAATTTACCAAAGAAGCGCTTTTGGTATTTGAAAAGAAGAAAAATTTGCGTTTATTGGTGACGCCTGTAAAAGAGGAAATTACCGGCGAAAAATTATACCGATCGATTAGCGGCGGAATGCTGGTTCAGGATGAAGACGAAGGTTTGGATCTTCAGTTTGAAACTGTAACCGGCAAAGCTTTTGAAGAAGAAAAAATAAGCCTTGCAAAATTTGGCATTACGGCTTGCAAGCATTTAAAAAGTAATGCCATTGCCATTGTTACCGAAAATGAAAACGGTTCGTTTTGGCTGACAGGAGCAGGAATGGGGCAACCCAACCGCCTGGATAGTTTAAAGCATTTAACCATGCCGCGTTTCGAAATGAAGCAAGGACTGAAAATAGAAAATTCGGTGCTGATTTCAGATGCATTTTTTCCGTTCCGCGACAGTATTGAAGCAGCCAATGAATACGGTGTAAAATACATTGTTGAACCGGGAGGAAGTATTCGCGACAACGAAGTGATTGAAGCATGCAACGAGTTTGGAATTGCAATGGCATTTACCGGAAGAAGACATTTTAAACATTAACAGAAAGCATCTTTACAGATACGATAATTAGAAATTCACATGGGATTATTTTCATTTTTAACGCAGGAGATTGCGATTGACCTGGGAACAGCCAATACAATTATTATCTACAACGATAAAATTGTGGTTGACGAGCCTTCGATTGTTGCCATTGATTTGAAAACGGAAAAAATGGTGGCAATTGGTGAAAAAGCCAGACAAATGCAGGGGAAGACGCATGCAAACCTGAAAACTATCAGGCCTTTGCGCGACGGTGTTATTGCAGATTTCAACGCTGCGGAACAAATGATTCGGGGAATGATTAAAATGATTAACCCAAAGCCTAAGATGTTTGCCCCGGCGTTGAAAATGGTGATTTGTATCCCTTCTGGAAGTACGGAAGTTGAGATACGTGCTGTGCGCGACTCCTCCGAACATGCGGGCGGACGCGAGGTTTACATGATTTATGAACCTTTGGCAGCAGCAATTGGAATTGGTTTGGATGTGGAAGCGCCGGAAGGAAATATGGTGGTCGATATTGGTGGTGGTACCACTGAAATTGCTGTTATTTCGTTGGGTGGCATTGTTACCAACAAATCGATACGAATTGCCGGTGACGATTTAACTGCTGATATTATGGAATACATGAGGCACCAGCACAACATTAAAATTGGTGAACGTACTGCGGAAGAAATAAAAATTCATGTAGGTTCTGCTTTGTCGCAGTTAAAAGATCCGCCACAGGATTATGTGGTTCAGGGGCCAAATCAAATGACCGCGCTTCCGATTGAAGTTCCGGTTTCGTACCAGGAAATTGCGCATTGCCTGGAAAAATCGATTTCGAAAATTGAAACCGCAGTGTTTAGCGCTTTGGAACAAACGCCGCCCGAATTATACGCCGATATTGTAGTAAAAGGAATCTGGCTTGCAGGCGGGGGCGCACTTTTAAAAGGGCTCGACAAACGTTTAACTGATAAAATAGGAATTCCGTTTCATATTGCTGAAGATCCACTACGGGCCGTAGTTCGGGGAACTGGAATTGCGCTTAAGAATGTTGATAAATTCTCCTTCCTGATAAAATAGAAATCAGGATTTTACTCCTATTTGGCAATGAGAAGTCTGCTTAGGTATGTATTAAAAAATTATGCATTTCTTCTTTTTTTACTCTTAGAAGTATTCTCTTTTGTGCTGATTTTTAAATACAATACCTATCAACACTCGAAATACCTGAACTCATCGAACAGTGTAACAGCGTCGGTTTACAATACCTATAATTCGGTAATAAACTATTTTGGATTAACGAAAGTTAACCGTGAATTGTCGGAGGAAAATGCCAGGTTGCGATCGCTTTTAGTGAATGTAACAGACAGTATTTCGGCTGATTCTCTGGTTATCCCGGGGAATAAAGTCGATACGGTTTACCGTTTTATTTCGGCCCGGGTAATAAACAATTCGGTTAATAAGCAATACAACTATATTACCTTAAATAAGGGAAGAAAAGATGGCATTAAGCCCGACCAGGGGATTATAAATGCTTCGGGTGTAGTTGGCGTAATAATCAGCGTTTCGGAATCGTATTCCGTAGGTTTCTCCATACTCAACCGGAGATGGGGGGTTTCAGCCAAATTGAAAAAGAATGGTACTTTCGGGCCAATCTCGTGGGATGGCAATGATTTCAGATATGCCAACTTAAACGGAATCCCGTTTCATGTGGATTTGGCAGTTGGTGATACAGTAGTTACAAGTAGTTATTCGTCTGTTTTTCCGGAAGGAATTTTAATTGGAACGGTAAGCGATTTCGAACAGCCACAGGGAGAGAATTACTATGAGATTACGGTTAAACTTGCCGTTGATTTTAAATCGGTTTCGTATGTCGAAGTAATTGATAATTTGAAGATAGAAGAAATAAAAGCATTAGAAAATCTGAGGATAGATGATTCGGTTTCTGATTAAATACGGATTCATGTTTATATGCCTTGTTTTGGTGCAGGTGCTTGTACTTAACCAGGTCCGGTTTAGCGGATTTGTTAATCCGTATATATATGTGCTGTTTATCCTCCTGTTACCATTGAGCACACCGCGCTATCTGATGTTAACATTATCCTTTTTAATTGGCTTAACAGTCGATGTTTTTTCTAACAGCCTTGGTGTACATGCGGCTGCTTCAGTATTAGCTGCTTACGTGCGTCCGTTTATTATAAGTCTTATCTCCAGCCGCGAGGAAGACCGAAACGATTATCCCGGTTTATTTCAGAATGGTATTATCTGGTTTTTATCGTATGTTTCTATTATCGTTTTTTTGCATCACATAGCTCTTTTTTATCTTGAAGTGTTTTCTTTTTCTAACTTTGGAAGTACATTTTATCGGGCGTTTTTAAGTACTGTTTTTTCAGTTTTTATTATAGTTTTAAGTCAGTTATTGGTTTTTAGAGATTAATCGTTTCGGGGGGTGGATATTTATTCAAAAAGAAAATATTTGGTTATTGCAATATTTGGTGCAGTTGGATTGATTTTTATCATTAAGCTGTTTAACCTTCAGGTGCTTGATCCTGATTACAAAGAATTTGCAACAAACAATGTTCTGCGCGAAATTGTGCAGTATCCGGCACGTGGATTAATTTACGACCGTAACGGAAAGTTGATGGTATTTAATAAGCCGGCCTACGATTTACTGGTAACACCGCGTGAGGTGAGAACATTCGATACGGCATA
Source organism: uncultured Prolixibacteraceae bacterium (assembly GCA_963821855.1). Taxonomy (GTDB): domain Bacteria; phylum Bacteroidota; class Bacteroidia; order Bacteroidales; family Prolixibacteraceae; genus Draconibacterium. Next base: position 457,669 of record CAWGFJ010000009.1, read on the forward strand.
TTTTTGCCAGCTTCTGGATATTACAAAACCCGAATTAATTGAAGGAATTAACAAAGCAAAGGCGTATTCCTGGTACAAACCTTCTATTATAATCAAGCAAATTCCACCCGAGAGTTATGCCATTTTGCAGGAACAATTGTATAAATTCCGGGGATTTCACACGCAATCCAGAACACTTCGTGAATACGAAAATCCTGTTGCTGCGCATGTATTGGGTTATGTTAGCGAAGTAAATGCCACCGATATAGAAAGGGATATCTACTACAAATCGGGCGACTACATTGGTGCAAGCGGAATCGAACGAACTTACGAAAAACAATTACGCGGAACAAAAGGAATTAAAAAACAATTGGTGGATGTCCACAACCGTATCCAGGGAAGTTTCAGAAACGGTATAGAAGACACACCGGCAAAAATAGGTCAGAACATTTACAGTACCCTTGATATTGACCTGCAGATATATGCTGAAAAACTTTTTCAGAATAAGAAGGGATCTGTTGTGGCAATTGAGCCTTCAACAGGCGAAATACTCGCAATTTTAAGTGCACCAACTTACGACCCGGGTATGCTTGGTTGGACGTGTAAGAGGAAAGAATTATGTGATGCTCGAGAATGATACGCTCAAGCCGCTGTTTAACCGTGCATTGATGGCTGAATATCCGCCAGGCTCAACTTTTAAAGTATTGAATGTGCTGATTGGACTTCAGGAAGATGCTATTAATTTAAATACTCGTTTTACCTGTAACGGACCGTCTACCGTTCCGATTAAATGCACACACTTTCATATCTCTCCACTTGGCCCTATCGAGGCAATTAAACAATCATGCAATCCGTTTATGTGGAATACTTTTCGATCAATTATTAACCATTTTGGAAATACAGCTGAGGGATTTAATGAATGGCGAAAATATACACTGAGTTTTGGCCTTGGACAAAAATTAAATACCGACCTGACCAATGTCATAAGCGGAAATATTCCAACTGAAAAATATTATAGCAACATATATGGAACCGGTCACTGGAGTGCACTTACCATTCGTTCGCTGGCTATAGGACAGGGCGAAATAGGAATCACACCTTTGCAGTTGGCCAACTATTGCGCAGCCGTGGCTAACCGGGGATATTATTATCCTCCGCATATTGTAAAAAATATACAGAATGGTCAGATAGCTGAAAAGTTACACGAAAAAATTACTACTAAAATTTCGCCTGAGAATTTTGAACCCGTCATTGTTGGAATGCAAAAGGTAGTTGAAGAAACCAATGCGTCACGACTAATACGTATTCCGGAAATAACAATGTGCGGGAAAACAGGAACTGCACAAAATCCACATGGTAAAGATAACGCTGTGTTTATGGCTTTTGCACCAAAAGATAATCCTAAAATTGCAATCTCGGTTTATGTTGAAAACAGTGGATACGGGGCAACTTATGCTGCGCCTATAGCGAGTTTGCTGGTGGAAAAGTATTTAAAGGGAGAAATTGAAGAGAGTCGAAAGTGGGTGGAAAAACGAATGCTGGACATCGACTTAATACATCAGAAACAGGTGAATTGATATGCCGAGAAGAAACAGCCTGTGGGCAAACATCGATTGGATTACGGTGATTCTATATCTCCTCCTTGTATTAATTGGATGGATTAATATTTATGCTTCGGTTTTTAACCAGGAGCACCAAAGCATACTCGATACTACACAACGCTACGGAAAACAATTAATATGGATTGGCGCAGCATTATTGATTGCTTTTGTGATTCTCATCATCGATTCAAATTTTTATGTTTTTTTCTCTTACTTCATCTATGGTTTCCTTGTATTGCTGCTTGTACTTGTTTTGCTTGTTGGTAAGGAAATCAACGGTGCCAAATCGTGGTTTGAAATTGGAGGTTTTGGACTGCAACCCGCCGAATTTTGTAAGTTTGCAACTGCACTGGCGCTGGCAAATTACATGAATACTTATGGTTTTAAGCTTCTCAGGTTTAAATCGTTGGTAAACATTGCAGCTATTATTTTTATTCCGGCAACATTTATTTTACTTCAGAACGATACCGGTTCTGCGTTGGTTTATTTTGCATTTGTTTTGGTTTTATATCGCGAAGGACTTTCAGGCGTTGTTCTGTTTTTTGGTACGCTCGTTGCCATTCTCTTTGTGCTTGCACTGGTACTTTCAAATCTTGTTCTTGCGGTGTTGTTGCTTGGCCTGGTTACTATCGCCTTTTTTATTTTTAATCCGCGAATGAAACAATTCTCCAGAATTCTGGTGATTTTTTTGGCAAGCGTACTCCTGTTTATTGGTTTAAACTCAGCAACCGGTACAATATACGATATATCTGATGCTATTTCGGCAGGTTCGGTTTTAGGTGCAATTGTGGTTATATTCGATAGCATGCGCCGACGCTTGAGTAATTATGTGATTATTGCACTCGTTTATCTGGGCGCGGTATTTTTTACCTTTACGGTGGATTATTCATTTAATAATTTGCTCGAAGCGCATCATCAGGCGCGTATCAACGAATACCTGGGAATTGTATCCGATCCGCTTGGAGCCGGCTACAATGTAAATCAAAGTAAGATTGCCATTGGTTCGGGTGGATTTGCCGGAAAAGGATTTTTAAAAGGAACACAAACCAAATTCGATTTTGTACCGGAACAAACCACCGATTTTATTTTCTGTACCGTAGGAGAAGAATGGGGTTTTTTAGGCACTCTAACTGTAATCGGCCTGTTTCTGTTTTTGTTTATTCGCCTGGTTTGGATGGCTGAACGACAGCGATCGGGCTTTTCAAGAATTTATGGTTACTCTGTTGCAGTAATATTGTTTTTTCATTTTATGGCCAATATCGGAATGACCATTGGAGTGGTGCCGGTTATTGGAATTCCCTTACCGTTTTTTAGTTACGGCGGTTCTTCGCTTTGGTCGTTTACCATTTTGCTTTTTATTTTCGTACGGCTTGATGCCAGCAGATACGAAAAGTTCTGATTGAACCAGAGTATAAGAGCCCTAAGCAAAACCCGGTTTTTGGAAATTTATATGAAAATCTGTAGAAACAAAATCCATCAGTTCTGTCATAAATGAAAAGAAATTCGCTGTAAAAAAATCGTAATTATGGATTAATGTATCTCTTGCAAATTCCTGTTTGTCGGGCAAAGAGGAGTATTTGCTCATAATTTTAATCGACTCCAAAATTCCATCGATACTGGCATAGGATTCCAATCTTCGGTTCTGAATCAGAAAGGGTAAAAATCCCTGGACTCTGCGTGGTAAAATCCTGAAATTCGAAAGCAATATGGCATGAACACGTTTGGAAAATGAACGCAGCGATTCATCGGAGTATTTATTCCAGTTGACTGCAAGAAAATGGTCGTAAAAAAAATCAACGATAATACCGGAATATAATCCGAATTCAGGGCGTAACGGATTTTTTGCTTCACCTGTCAGATAATGCGAGTCGGTAAATGTATCAATATGGCGATGAAGGATAATTCCGGTTTGAATTTTATCGGGAAACTGTAAATAACTTTTCCCTTTAACATAATCACCGATAAAGTTTCCAACAATAATATTTTCGTCATCACCAGATAAATAAATATGCGCCAGATAATTCATTAATGCACGGGTTTTAAATGGAACGCCGGAATTTAGCTTTTGTTTTGAAAAAGGAACATAGAACTGACTTTAGGAATAATATCGAAGTGAGCCTGTTAAAAATGAATTAACATTTTTCACTTTTAACACCCATTTACGAACAACAAAAAAATATTCAGAATTTTTAGCAAAATAAGCGAGCCTGTAAATTTGATTCATTTTCAATATTTCCTATTTTTGGCGTTCATTTCAATTTTATATGCGAAAGAGAGTCGTTGCGTTTGGTGAAGTGGTTTGGGATATTTTGCCCAATGGAAAAATTTTGGGTGGAACGCCATCGAATATGGTTTTTCGTTGCAATTGTTTCAACGAGGAAGGTTTTCTTTTGTCGAGAGTCGGCGACGATGAATTGGGTATCGAAGCATTGGATCAGCTTAAAGAATTGGGAATCTCAGATACCAACGTACAAATTGACGGAGAATTTCCGACCGGAACCGTAAATATCAGTCTCGATGAAAATAATGAAGCGAAGTTTGAAGTAAAATTGGATGTCGCTTTCGATCATATTGAATTTTCAGCAGAAGCCCTAAAATTAGTGCGTAATGCCGATTGCCTGTTTTTTGGTTTGCTTCCTCAGCGTTTTGGTATTTCAAAAAACACAATTCGCGAATTAATTAAGGAATCGCCCGATTCTATACATTTTCTCGATTTAAAATTATTTCAGCATTTCTTTAATGTAAAAGTAGTTGGCGATTTACTGACAGCGGCACATATCGTGCGTATCAAGGAAAAAGAAATTGAATTTCTGGCCAATGAATTGCAGTTGTCCAACGAGAATCTGGAAACTTTTAGTAGCCAGCTTTGCAAAAAATTTAAAGTCGATTTGGTATTAATCACACGTGGTCAGAACGGAGTTTTTGTTTATCATAAAACAAGAGGCGCGCATTACGATCCGGGTTACGATATAAAAATTGAAGATAATGTGGGATCGGGTATGGCATTTTGCGCGGGTTTTCTTCATTATTACCTAAATGGAAAAACAATTCAAAACGCCTTGAAATTCGGAAATGCTGCCGGTGCGTTAAATACAATGCGACGCGGGGCCACATCTTATTTTAACAAAAAAGATGTGCTTGCTTTTATGAAGAATACTTCTCAAAAGGAATTGGCTTAATAAAGTTTTCAAAAAAACAATACTTTTAAACATTACAAATCAGGTAACTTATTTCTTCATTTTGTTGTTTAACTAAATAAAAATTCATTTTATGAAACGGACAACAAAAGAAATTACCAAAGAACTGTTCAACAGGCTTTGGCAAAATTATATCGCTCGGGTTTCGTATGCAAAAACGTATGTAGAACTGGTTACTCATAAGGGCGGCAGAGTGGTAAACGATCATATAGCATTACGAACTTTTAATACCCATACAGGCGAGCAACCGGAAGGAATAAGAGCTATAAAACATATTTTAAATTATCTGGATTACAAACCGGTTGCAAAGTATAATTTTCAGAAGAAAAAGCTGAACGCGGTGCATTTTGAACATCCCGATGAGTTGTTTCCTAAAATTTTTGTCAGTCAGCTTGAAGTGGAACTATTACCTGTATGGGCGCAGGAAATTATTCATAACCATGTAAAAGATACTCCCTATTTGTTGTCGGATAAAAGCATTGAGTTACTCAATTTATTACAGGAACATGGCACTCTGCCTACAGAGGCATCGGAATTGCTGGTGGACGATTTGGTTCAGTATTTCAGGCGGCCATGGGATATTCCGCAAAAAACGGCGGTATTAAAATTAAATGATGTATCGCAATATGCAGCCTGGGTATTACTGCACGGAAACTCTGTGAACCATTTTACTGCTTTTATCAACTATCAGGAGGTAAAGGAATGGCCCGATTTGCAAACAACATGCAAAGCGCTTGCTGATGCCGGTGTTCCAATGAAGGATTCCATTGAAGGTGAAAAAGGCAGCAAACTTCAGCAATCGTCAACACAGGCTGTAAAAGAAGAAGTAGAAGTGAGGGGCGACAATGGAATTGAAAAAATTACCTGGACCTACGCCTATTACGAATTTGCTGAACGCGGTTTTATATACTGAAAACGGCATTCAAAAAATTGTTTACGGTTTTTTGGGCGAACAGGCAACGCATCTTTTCGATATGACCAAAACCTGCGATAATTAATAAACTTCAGGCACAAAAGTCATTTCATCAAGAGGAGGACTCACATAACCTTTATTATCTTTTCCGGGAGGTAATTCGAAAGGTTCAGGCGTTAAATCTTTATAAGGAATTAACGATAATAAATGATGAATACAATTTAACCGGGCGCGTTCTTTTATCATCGGCATCAACCATATACCAGGGACTTATTTTCGTATCGGTGTAAGCAAACATTTCATCTTTTGCTTTTGAATATTCCACATACAATTCTCTCGATTTTAAATCCATCGGACTAAATTTCCAGCGTTTTGTCGGATCTTCAATTCGGGCATAGAAAGCGTTTTTCCTGAACCTTTTCACTCACAGAAAACCAGTATTTTATCAAAATAATTCCCGAACGAATTAGCATTCTCTCAAAATTGGGGCACGAACGCAAAAATTCCCAGTATTCATCGTTGGTGCAAAATCCCATTACTTTTTCAACCCCGGCCCGATTGTACCAACTTCGGTCGAACAAAACCATTTCTCCGGCTGCCGGAAAATGAGCTGACATAACGTTGAAAATACCATTGCGTTTTTTCCCTTTCTGTTGGCGTTCCAAGCGCAACACCCGACAAATTCTTGGATTCAGGGTTTGAATAATTCGTTTTATTGTTCCTCCTTTTCCGGCTGCATCTCGTCCTTCAAAAATAACCACAACCTTTAATTCTTTATGTTTTATCCATTCCTGGAGTTTAACCAAGCTCAATTTGAAGCGATTTAATTCCTTTTGCATAAAGTTTATCTGAAAGATTTCTTTTTTTATCAGATTTTGGTTCTGAATTTTCCATAAATAATGAGTTATTAAATGGATTTTACCAAAGTTTAAAATTAAGAAAATTATGATGAATATGAACATTTAATGGGTAACCATTAAACCAACAGATAAGCTCCAAATAAAGTATCATCCTTGGCCTCAGTCAAAGGGAAAAATCCGGATTCTATTTTATGGTCTTCAATTTGAAGTGGAAACTTTGCTCCATGTCGCGAACAAATTGCTGAAAAGTTGTTCCGGGAATATAAAAAGTACTGTAAATCGCTTTTTTTTTGCGGTAATTAGTTTTTCGAACTGAAGCGATAACAAACCCATATTTTGCCTGACATTTATTTCCAGACAGGGATTTATTTTCAGTTCATTATTTTTTGTGAAAAAAGTTAAGTATCCACTCCAAAGTTTCCTTCATAAAGGTTTGCCAGCTCGCTGTTTTCCAGAATTTGAATTAATGGCGGAAGTATTTCTGAAATCGCTGTTTGCTGAAAATCAACAATCCTGGGACTTACATCATCGGGTAAACCATTTAAGCTGTTTCCCAGATATTGGCCTTTTTTGTCGGTAGAAAAATTACTGATACCAACCAATTTATTTTTCTTCGTTGAATTTCAAACTGAAAAGAAAAATCGAGCACTTTATCAAAATAAGGTTCTGCAATTGCATAACCCTGTTCATTTAAAATGCCTGTTATTTTTTCCCACACTTTTGAATGAACAGGAGTTTTGGTTATCGGCTGCAATCCTCTTCCCGAACTGCTCCAGGGGCTTTTACCATAATTTTTCCCCACTTTGCAATAAGATTTTCAATTTCTTCATGCGTATGGCATACTTCAGGAAGAAAATATTCAGGAATTAAATTATCGGATTTAAGCGTTGATAATAACCGTTAAGGATATTACATGCAAACTTCTTCGAATAAATTTCTTTATGGTTGGCAGTCCAGCTAAAAATAGGAGAATTCATAAATTCGGAGGAACAATTCGACTTTAATGGCGATAATAATTTATGTGCTGCAGGACTCCAACCCCATGGCAATAAATTATTTACCGGGATATTAACTTTATTTATTTCATTTTTCGGGATAAAGCCAGGGATATCCGGTTTTAATTTTTTTATCGAATTCAAAAAATTATCGGAAGGCAAATACTCCGTAATTATATAATCATTTTCTCCGGCCAAATATAATGGCAGCGCAGATAAGTCATATTCCATTTTCTGCAGCAATCGGTTAGGTTGCCACGATGTATTTCCGTTTGCAACTGCATATTCGCAGGTGGGATTGAATAGAAAAATATTTGACTGGAATGACTTCATTTATATATTGTTTAAAACAAAAATATAGAAAGTGTTTGTTGATCCGATTGTAAATATTCTTTTTATTCGATAAACATACCATGCCGTTTTACCGACAAAATTAAACTTGCGTAATCTGCTGTTTAAGCGAGGCCAAACTTAATAAAAAACAGGTTGCAACATGCAACCCGTTTTTGTTTCAACTTATATTAAAATGGTTAGGTATTATGGTACCGAATCGATGCCTATTTTGAAGCAATTTCCTGATTTTGAACCGGTGGCTCCAGCAATACAATATCTCCTTCATTTAATCCTTCTTCCACAAGAACAGATTCTTCATTTTCGAAACCGGTTTTTACCGGCTGTTGAATTATTCCATCAGTAGTTTTTAAATACACGTATTTTGAGCCATTACCGCTATATACCGCTGTTAAAGGAACACTAATTGCATTATTTAGTTTGGTAAGAATTATATCGTTATTACTGGACATTGCAGGTTTTAAACCTTCATGGCTGTGGTCGAGATTGATAACCACTTTAAATACTTTCATATCAAAATCCTTGTGGTCTTCACCCATCCGTGCAATATCGTTTATACTGCCCATAATTGTTGTGCCTTCCAATGCATCAAAGGTAACCCGAACACTGTCGCCAACTTTTACTTTTGAAATATCTATTTCCTTTACATAAATTTCGGAAATAACACTCGACATATCAGGCAGCGTTGCTATTGCCGGTGCAAAATCATAGGTGTAGATATTATCATCTTTACTGAATTTTTTCCCTTCCCAGCTTTTCCCGAAAATCACAATTCCATCTTCAGGAGCTGTAATTCGTATTGACCTCATCGCTTGTTGAAATTTCTGAAGCTTTTCATTACTAACATCAACCTTGTCTTCCGAACGCTGACCTGCATTTTTAATTTGTTTTGTTCGAGAATATAATCCCGTCTTTTCTTTGCAATATCATTCTCTGCTTTTTGGTAAGTCATTTGTGCTTTTCGCTGGTAAGCTTCCGATTCGTATTTCGATTGCTCCAGATCAATTTTGTTGTATTCCAGATCAAGCAATGCGTTTTTAATATCTTCACGCTTCCTGTTAGATTTACCGCACTGTCGATTTTTGCATTATTAAGGTCGGCTTCTTCTTTTTCCAGGCTTTGCCGTACTTCACTCATTCCTTCAATAACCTGGTTGGCATCGAGCTGTACAATAAAATCACCTTTTTTTACACTTTTCCCATCCTGAACCAAATCGACAATTTTCATCGACCAAAGTCTTAAATCACGATCCCCAAGAACTTTTGGAGCCTTGATTTCAGTAGCTTTTATGCCGTTGATTTCGCCTTTGCAGGAAAGAACAGCTTCAAATTTTCCGCTCTTTACCTCGTAATACTTTTCGGCTTTCGGGCTGGTTAATGTGAGAGAAAACGAAGCTGCCGAAATAATTACAACTAATACAACTACTGCTATTATGATATTTTTTCTTTTAAAAGCCATGATTTTAATTTTCTAAAATTTGATCATAGTCAACCACCAATGGTTTCTGAGCTTCAAAGTCAAACAAAGTTAAACTCCTGATTCTGAAATAAGAGGTCCAGAAATCACGTAAACGATTAAGATACGAAATTCGTGAGTTTCCTGGTCGGTACTGGCAATGTTTAGTTTTATAACATCGATTTTCCCGATTAAAAAGCGCTGAAATGTAACATCGTATCCCATTTGGCAACTGTATCAGCTTTCGCAGCATTTGCCACTTGTCCTGCTTTTAGGTTGAATTCAAGTACACTTTGCATTACATCCATTTCAAAATCAATCCGCTCCTGGCGGATGGTTGCCATTGCAACTTCGCGGTTTGATTTGGCCATGGAATAACTTCCTTTTCTTCTTCCCCAATCCACAATCGGAATGTTCATCCCCACCGTTAAGCGCTGACTTTTGTCCGGTTGGTCATATACATTTTCAATATTTTCCGACGATTGGCTTAATCCGTACAATGCAAATAATGAAGTATTTATTCCCGCCTGTGATTTTGTGCGGGCCACATTTTCATCCTGTTCAAGCAATAGCTGCTGATGATTTAACATTTCAGGATTATTCTGTAAAGCCTCGCTAATTGCTTCTTCAGGATTAATTTGCAAATCGGGAATATTACTCGGAACAACACATTCGATTTCTGTTCTTTTCTCCAAACCCAAAAATGAATTCAGACTTGCCTGTGCGCGCTTTTCTTCCAGTTGCGCCATGCTTAATGCCTGTTCGGAATTCAAAAAGCTGAGTTCGAGTTTTAACAATTCATCCTGTGTTACGGTTCCAACCTGAAAACGTCCCTGTCCGATTTTATAAAGCGTATCGGCATTTGAAAAATTGGTTTCAGCAATTCCCTTTTGTATTTGAGCATTCATCAATTCAAAAAAACGGTTGTCGATTTTATGCGAAGATCTTCAATATCCTGGATAAACCTTTTTTTGCCTTTTCAAATTTCAACGGTTCAATTTTAGATTTCCATTTTAACTCGTTATATCCATTAATTCTTGCGAAAAACCGACACTTATAGGAGTGGCTGAAAAGGAAGTTTTTTGGTCGCCTCCAAGGTTTTTTACCATACCTAAATTGGAGCGGAGAAACAATTGTCCTCCGGTGAATCTTACATTTTGTACCGCTAACAATGTAAGATCCGAATTAAAATATTCCCTTAAACGGTATTCGTCTTCTCCGGTTTCAAAATTATATTCAATTCCACGGTAGCGGTTAAAATCAATAGGGTTGGCATTAACGACAGGCTTGGCAGACGTTCGGCCTTATAGTAACGAAATTCCCAGTAACTGGCAAAATACATATTTTTATTCCTGAATGCATCAATGGATTGTTCTGAAGCAATCCTGATTACATCGTCGAGGCTTAAACGCATTTTATCCTGCGATTTCAGTGGTAAGGTAAAGCAAATAGCGATAACAGAAGGAGAGATATTTGTTTCATGTTTTCTGGTTTTTGGTTTTATGAGCGTAGTGAAACAACCGGATCGTTTTCAGCCGCTTTTTTTGCCGGCAGATATCCAAACGATATTCCAACAAGCGCTGAAACTCCGAAAGAAATAAAAATTGAAAACTGAAACAATGGTTTTTATATCGAAAACTGCGGTAATAATTTTTGAAAGTACGACTCCAAGAATAATTCCAATAATTCCACCGGTAACACTAATCAGTGTTGATTCGGAAAGAAACTGAACAATAATATCTTTCTGTTTTGCCCCGATGGCCTGCCGGACACCGATTTCGCGAATACGTTCCATAACCGATGCAAGCATAATATTCATAATCCCAATTCCGCCAACAATCAGCGAAATTCCTGCGATAGCGCCTAATACAACGTTGAAAATGTTTTTTGTTCTCTGCTGTTGTTTCAGCAGCAATTCAGGAATGGTAACTTCAAAATCGTATAAATCGTAATGTCGGCGCAACAGCATTCGTTTGATCAGGTTTGCCGATTCGTTAAGTTATTCGGTTTCCTTTACCTGAACAATGATTTTATCCAATTGATTAAGGTTTCTTATCATTATCAACAGCAGCGTCTCCAAATTCCTCGGCGCTGCCTCCGATAATAATAACCATTCCGTTTTCTCCACCTTTGTTGGCTTCGGCAATTTCATCGCCACGAAGCAGCGAGCGGTTTTTAAACCGCAGCAACATGGTTTTAGCAGGAATAAAAATTTTATTATCGGTACTGCTTATTCCCAATTCATCGGAGCTGAAGCTGTAAAATCGCGACGTTCGATAACTCCAATAATTTTTAACCAGATTTGTCCGCATTTTATATATTTCCCTAACGGATCTTCCTGCTTGAAAAATACATTTTTGATGTTATCTCCAATAATACAAACCGGAAGTCCCTTTTCTGTCTGTAGTCATTGAAACGGCTTCCATCGGCCAATCCCATATTAAAGAGATCAAAATAATGATTATCGATTCCTTCCAGAACAATAGGTTTGCTTTTTCCGTCTAATAAAGCGGAGTAGTTAAAAGAAATTACAGGTGAAATTCTTTCGATAGTCGGAAGTACCTGTTTAATGGCATTAACATCCAGAAGTGTAAGTCCTTTCGAGAATTTTTTTCCACTTGGTTTATCATTGCCGGAATCGCCATTACTGCCGGAAGAGCCTTCGTTTACGGCAAATGTGCTTGGAGTAATAACAATATTGTTTACACCAACAAGCTTAATTTGTTCGAGAATTTCCTGCTCGGCGCCATTCCCAATAGCCAGCATACTAATTACTGCAGCAACACCAAAAATAATCCCAAGAGCGGTCAGTACCGATTTTAGCCGATTTGCAAATATTGCTTCAACGGCTATACCTATATCATGTAAATAAGTTTTTATAAACATTCGGATTTAGTTTAGGAATTATTTACTTGAAACTACAGTTCCTGATACATTTGGAAGCATGATATTTTTGGGCATTGGATTTTCTTCCTGTTTCTCAAGTTTTTCCTGCTCTTTTTTGGCTTTGGCTTCCTCCTGTTTTTTTAAAATATCGGCATAAATTTCAAAACCCGTTAAATCGAAATCTTCCGCACTTTCGGGTTCTGAAAGATAGAGTTCCTGGTCTTCGGTTAATCCTTGCTTAATAACAACAAAATTCTCGTTCTCTTCACCGGTTTCAATAATTTGTTTATTCATTTTTCCATTGGCAAGATATACGTACGATAGCGTGTCGTTACTAAAAACAGATTCGATAGGAACATAAAGGACATCTTCCAAATGATTGGTTTGAATGGTATTGCTTGTGGTCATTGCCGGTTTTAATTCCGGGTCTGAACCATTAACCTGAATTTTTACTTCGAATACTTTGGCATCACTATTTGGCATTGCCTGCCCCATATTTGCCACTGAAACAACTTCACCATTAAGTTCTTTTTCCGGAAAGGCATCGATACCAATTGTTACCTTTTGACCGGGTTTTATCAGCGAGACATCAATTTCATTAATAAATGTTTTGGTTACAAGGTCATCCATATTTGGAAATGTGGCAATAATGGGTTGATATTGCGAAACACGAAATCCGGTTTTTACCGTTGCATACGGGTATTTATAGTACGAGATAATTCCAGACCGGGGAGAACGAATTATTAGTTGGCTTTTTAATTCATTTATCGCATCAACCCTTTCCCTTGTTTGTTTATAATTGATAAATGAACGGTTCACCTTATTACCTTCCTGTTGCGTAATTAGCTTGTAGGCATCTTTAACCTGTTCAAGCTTTCTTTCAGCCTTGTCGAGATCCATTTCCGCTTTTCTTTTCACAGAAGGTGATTCATAAGCCGATTCGGTTACAGTAATTTCTTTTTCTTCCAAATCGAGCTTTGCATTCACGATTTGGTCGCGTTGTGTGCTAAGCGTAAGATTTGAATCGATTTTACTGTCCTCATATTCCGATAAAGCTTTTTCAAGATCGTCCATGGCTGTTTTTAATTGTTCTTCAACAGCCTGGTAATCAAGTGTTGCAACATAGTCGCCTGAGTCAACGTAGGTTCCTTCGTCAACCATATCGGTTATGGTTAAATAGGAAATCCGCGTTTGGCGATCTTTTAGTTTTTCAGGAATCAGAATATTATCTGAATTTTCCGATTCGAGCTGGCCGGTTGAATATACCAATACTTCAAACGGGCCATGCTGTACTTTAGTTGTCAGGGCATTTGCTTCCGTTTTTGATTTTGGAATCAGGAAAAATGCCAGTAATAAAATTGCGATTGCAATAATGGCGATTAGCCAGGATTTTCTGTTCATGGTTTAAAAATAGTTTGATTTCAACAGGCTTTATTTAACAAAAATTATGCCTCTAATTTAGCTGAACGTAAAGTTCCGAAATATATTTCAGAACAAATGTTAAATAACCTTTTATGATGTTAATGACGGTTTGATATCCGGTTTATAACAGCTTCAGCAGAAAATTTTGCTATTATTTATATGCTGCTTTTTTTAAACCTGATGATTCCTGCCTGTGCCAATGCCATAATAAAAATGCCAATTACAGTAATGAATCCGCCAATTAGCTGATGACGCAGTGGAAAAATTCCGAAAAACAAATAGGAGCCTAACAGTACAACAATACCTTTTAATGTTTGAATGATGGAAGAGCGCGATGCTTCAATAAATTGGAAAGAATAATAAACGGTAAGAATTGCAATGAATTCAAGCATTGCCCCAATCATGGTGTTTTTTAGTGCGTTGCCCGAATATATATAAGGTTCGTCGAGTACAAAAAACATAATTGCAGAAAATATCAATAGCCAGATCGAACGATTGAGGTTCAGAATTTCAGGACTGATTCTTCGAACATGAACTTTTACTACTAATGTTGCTGCGGTGGCAAAAAGTGCATTTAGCAAAACAACACCTGTGCCTTTTATAAAGAATGTATTTAATGTATTTCCACCGGTATAACTGATTACAAAAGCGCCGCTTAATGCCAGGAAACCACCGAATATTTCAACAATCCCAAAACGCTCGTGTAACACAAAAATTCCACCCATCATTACCATCACCGGATACAGGTTTCCCAAAAACGAGGTAACCGAAGGATCGGCAATAATATGAATGGAAAGAAAAAAAAGTGTTGTGGTGAAAATCTCGAGGAAGCCAAGCGTTAGCAAAATCCTAAATTCCCGTTTTCCAAAAAGCCTGAACTGTTTTAACTTCTTATTGAAAAGTGCAAACAGAAAACACGTAATGGTTACCACGATATACCACCAGCTACCGAATTGCGCCAATGGAATTTCATTTAAGGCCGCTTTGCTAAAAATATAAACATTCGAATAGGCAAGGGTTGCGATAAATGCAAACAGATATCCTTTTAAGGTTTCCGACTTCATTCAAATTTGTTTTAGCGGCGGCTAAAGTACAAAAAATTGGAAAGGCAATTCTTTCTGCTTACATGAACACAAATCCTAAAATAATAAAACGTGAGAATGATTTGCCTTTGAAATACAGGCAGATGGTTTGTTGCAAAAACATAGTTCACAAAGATTATTGGCGATGCAGACTACTTGACAATCTGAAGTTATCTCCCGATATTTGATAATCGCAATTAGTAGCGGGTTTGAAATTTTGTTTTAATGTATCAACATAGATTTTAATCATGAAAATTCTAATATCATTTTTCTTTCTTTTTATTCTGATTTCGTGCAATACAAAAAAGAAAGAAACGGTTATAAAAAGCGTTAACTGGCAAAACAGGATAACTCAGATAAATCAGCAGGAATTGCATTTTAATGGCAGTTCCTATTTATCGGTATATTCCGATATTTACGATATGACCGATGAAACAAAACATCTTTTAACAGCTACAGTGAGCCTGAGAAACACAAGCTTAACCGATTCGTTATTCATTCTGAAAGCCGATTATTACAATACACACGGAAATCTTATTCGCTCCTATATCGAAAAGCCCGTTTACCTCGTGCCAATGGAAACAGTTGAAATTGTAATCAACAGAAAAGATACAACAGGTGGTTCGGGAGCAAATTTTATTTTCGACTGGGCAATGAGAAATGAAAGTACCGAACCGCTTTTTGAATCGGTAATGATTTGGACTACCGGAACCCAGGGAATTTCATTTTTATCGAAAGGGGTTCGCCTGCAATAAATTTGTAAATTAGAAATTCATCACATCACAAATTTTTTCACATGAATATGAAGTTATTATTCAATCGAATCCGGAACACCGGAAAATATTCATATACAAAATCTCAAATTGGCGGCATAAGAAATAAGTCACAACTACAGGCAATACTTTCAAACCATTATCTTTGTGCGTGTATAAATAAATAGAAACGTTGAATTTTATTCTTGATAATCAATAATTATAAATTATGCTACCGAAAATAAATCCGATGACAACCAAAGCCTGGAGAAAACTGGAAGAATACTGGTTCGGTTTTGAAGGAACACATATGAAAGATCTTTTTGCCGCTGACAGCAACGATTTCAGAACTATTCGATCAAATTTGAAGATATTCTTGTGGATTTTTCAAAAAATATGATTGACAAAGAAATAATGGGATTGTTTACAGAACTTGCGCTTGAATGTGGTTTAAAGGATGCCATTGAAAGAATGTTTACCGGGCAAAAAATAAATGCAACCGAAAACCGTGCAGTGTTGCATGTGGCGCTGCGAAACCGTACGAACAATCCAATAATGGTGGATGGTGAAAATGTAATGCCTGAAATAAATGCAGTTCTGGAACAAATGAAAGAATTTTCAGAAGAAGTGATTTCAGGGAAATGGAAAGGTTATACCGGCAAAGCAATTACCGATGTTGTAAACATTGGAATTGGCGGATCCGATTTGGGACCGTTGATGGTTACCGAAGCATTAAAACCATATAAAAATCACCTCACATTGCATTTTGTTTCGAATGTGGATGGAACTCACATTGCAGAAACGTTGAAAAAGGTAAATCCTGAAACCACATTTTTTATTGTGGCCTCGAAAACATTTACAACACAGGAAACCATGACAAATGCAAATTCTGCACGCGACTGGTTTCTGAACACTGCAAAAGATAGAGCTGTTGTAAAAAACCATTTTGTTGCTGTTTCCACCAATGAAAAAGAAGTTGCGGAATTTGGAATCGACACTAAAAATATGTTTCGCTTCTGGGATTGGGTAGGCGGCCGTTATTCACTGTGGTCGGCTATTGGATTGTCGATTGTTTTGGGAATTGGTTTTGAAAATTATATTGAGTTACTTGAAGGTGCACATGCCATGGATAACCATTTCCGTAATGCGAATTCGATGAAAATATTCCTGTTATTCTGGCGCTGTTTGGCATTTGGTACAACAATTTTTATGGTGCCGAAACTGAAGCAATATTGCCGTACGACCAGTATATGCACCGTTTTTCAGCTTATTTTCAGCAGGGAAACATGGAAAGCAACGGAAAATATGTTGACCGAAACGGAGAGGAGGTAGATTACCAAACCGGCCCGATTATTTGGGGCGAACCGGGAACAAACGGGCAACATGCTTTTTACCAGCTTATTCACCAGGGAACAAAACTGATTCCCTGTGATTTTATTGCGCCGGCCATCAGCCATAATCAAGTGGGTGATCATCATCCGAAATTGCTGGCCAACTTTTTTGCACAAACCGAAGCAATGATGGTGGGAAAAACCGGAGAACAGGTAGTAGCAGAATTAAAAGAAGCCGGAAAAACAGACGGAGAAATTGCTGAACTGTTGCCGTTTAAAGTATTTCAGGGTAACATCCCAACAAACTCGATACTGGTAAAAAAGATGACACCACGAATATTGGGTTCATTGATTGCCATGTACGAACATAAAATTTTTGTTCAGGGAGTTATCTGGAATATTTACAGTTTCGACCAGTGGGGAGTGGAGCTGGGAAAACAACTTGCCAGTGCAATTTTTCCTGAATTGACTTCAAACGAACCGGTGATCGGCCACGATAGTTCAACCAATGGATTGATAAATGCTTATAAAGAAATGAGATAGAAGCCCAAACGAGTGCGGCGATTTTCAATCGCCGTTTTAAAAACAGGAATCATTCTATTAATTCGCATGACTTAAAAAGATTTCCATCAGTCTAAGATAGATGGAATCTTTTTTATGCGATAAAATTCCAGCTCCCGAATTCAATACAACATTCTTGCCCGGATAGTATGCGGAATCTTTTTCAGTTCTTTTAAAATAGAATCACCAACTGGCTTTCGGTATCAAAAATAACATAGCCAATATCGGCATCGGTTTGCAAAAACTGGGAGGCAATGTTTATATCCTTTTCTGTGAAAACAAGTTGATGTTTCGCAGCAAACCCGGCATGTTTTTATGAATGTGTAGAAATCGTTGTTTGTTGATGTTTTGCTGCAATGCAATCTGCGGGAAATTCACTGCGCCAATGGTTGAGCCGTTATCGCTGTAGCGGATAAGTTTTTCGGTTACTTCAAGTCCGATATTTGCCTGCGCTTCCGAAGTGTTTCCTCCAATGTGCGGAGTCAGGATGACATTATCAAATTCCTGTAAAACCGAAAGAAACTTTTCATCGTTTGAAGCCGGTTCTCTGGGAAAAACATCGGCAGCAGCTCCCGAAAGTTTGCCCTCTTTTAAAGCTTTGGCAACTGCATCATAATCAACCACTGAACCCCGTGATGCATTAATCAGCAATGCACTTTTTTTCATCAGAGCCAGTTGCTCGATAGAAATCATTTTCAATGTTAATTCAGTTTCAGGAACATGCAGCGTAACCACATCCGAAATCCGGAGCAATTCTTCAAGTGAATTACATATCATTGCTTTTCCGAGGTTCAGTTTTTTTTCAATATCATAATAAAAAACATTCATCCCCAGTGATTCGGCCAGTATTGAAACCTGCGAACCAATATGTCCATAACCAACAATTCCAAGGTTTTTTCCCCGCACTTCATACGAATTTCTTGCAGCTTTTAACCATTCACCGCGATGGGCTGCCGCATTTTTTGCCGGGACTTCCCGCATCAGCATAATCAATTCGGCAATAACAAGTTCGGCAACCGAACGTGTATTTGAAAATGGCGCATTGAAAACAGGAATTCCAAAATTTAGCCGACTAAAATCAACCTGGTTGGTGCCAATGCTGTAACAGCCAACGGCAAAGAGTTTTTTTGCTTTTTTCAAAACTTCATTCGTCAGCTGTGTACGTGACCGGATGCCAAGAATGTGCGTCTTTTAATTTTCTGTTCCAGTTCGTTCCGATCAAGTGCCGTTTTTAAATATTCAACATTTGTATAACCCGCTTTGAAATGCATGCACTGCAGATTCATGAATTCCTTCGAGCAGTAAAACCCGGATTTTGTTTTTGTCGAGCGAGAATTTATTAGCCATTGGTTTTTTTCGTAAAAATAGCAAGCATTGTTTTAACTCTATTCACCGAAGCCAATAAATTCAGGAAATTTAAATAATTTTTTATTTTATGAGTGAACTAATTCAGCAGAAAACAGACAATGTGTGCATATCAAACAGTATCATTTGTTCGATTGAAAAAAAAGTCTACTTTTAAATGCAACTAATCAAACCATAGATGGTTAAAGAAAAAATTTTCAACGTTCCCAATGCATTGAGTTTTTATCGTATTCTGGTTTTCCCTTTGGTTTTGTATTTCCTGATAAGTGGACAGGAAAGGATATTTGCCATTTTTCTGTGTATAAATTTATTTACCGATGCATTGGATGGTTTTATTGCACGTAAATTTAATTTGTCGACTAAGTTTGGCGCCCGCTTAGATTCAATAGCGGATATTGGAACTTATATTCTTGCCTTTTGGGGAATATTTAAATTTAAGTCGGAAGACTTAGTCTCTCATGGTTGGATTTTATATATTTTTCTTTTTTTATTTGTATTAATTCAGATCCTCAATTTAATTAAATTCCGGAGTTTTCCGAGCATGCATTTATTTACTTTTAAAACGACAGGATATATACATGCGATTTTATTTTTTAGCTGGTTTTTTATTGAGTTTTATCCGCCCTACTATTATTTTGCCATAGGATTTGGATTAATTGCAGAAATTGAATCTGTTATATTAATCTTCCTGTTAAAAGAACGCCGCTCCAATGTCAAGGGAATTTATTGGGTTTTGAAAGAATGAAATGGGTGACGAATTTTATATAAAGATTTACATTGTTATTGCTATTTTGTTTCTGGCAGGAGGAATCGGACTTTTTTGGCTTAATCCATAAGAAAAAAGATCGAAGCAATTAAAAATAAAATTCTGGGTTTATATTCTCGTAGTTTTTACGCACATTTTCCTGATTCAATTCTATATTCATGCATTTCAAATTCTTTTAGTTTTGGTTTTACTCGTTGGTTTGTATGAAATTCATAAGTTGTTGCCATTTGCCGGTAAAAACCTAAATCGCAAAACAGCAATAATCACCGAAATTATTTATCTGTTATTAAATCAGTTTTGTATCTTCAATTGATGCTTACCGGATATGCGGTAAATAAGATTACAAAAACATTTCTAACTTAATTTTTCAGTTAACTGAAGTATTTCTTTCCGTGGCGATACATTTTCATAAAGAATACGATACACAGCAGTTGAAATAGGCATATCGACATTATAATTCTTGTTGATTTCGAATATTGATTTGGCGGAATAATAACCTTCGGCAACCATATTCATATCCATCTGCGCTGTTCGTACGGAATACCCTTTTCCAAGCATGGTGCCGAACAAACGGTTACGGCTGAATTGCGAATAGGCAGTAACCAGTAAGTCGCCCAAATAGGCCGAACTTTTTATATCTCTTGAAATCGGATGAACCGTATCCACAAATCGCTTTATTTCCTGGATTGCATTTGAAATCAGCACGGCCTGAAAATTATCGCCGTATCGCAGCCCATGTGAAATTCCCGAAGCAATGGCGATAATGTTTTTAATTACCGAGGTATATTCTGTTCCCCAAATATCGTCGGAAACATTGGTATTAATATATTCGCATTTTATGAGTCGGGCAAAACTCGAAGCCTTATCTTCATCGGGGCTGGCAATAGTTAAATACGAAAGGTATTCCAGCGCCACTTCTTCGGCATGGCAAGGGCCGGCCAAAACGCCCATATTATTATATTGAACATTAAAATATTTGTGCAGGTATTCCACTACAAGAAGGTGTTCATCGGTAACAATACCTTTAATTCCCGACAAAACATATTTTTTACTGATATCGACCTGAAGATTCGAAAGAATAATTGGTAAATAAGCTGATGGAACTGTTAAAACCAGAATATCCGATTCTTCCACAATTTCGTTGATATCATTATAAAAACTGATTCTGTTCGTATCGAATTCAACACCCGGCAGGTATCGTGGATTGTGTTTTAATTTTTCAAATAACTCAACGGTTTCAGGTTTCCGAATAAACCAGTTGATGTTTTTTACATTTTCAAGTAACATTTTCGAAACCGCAGTAGCCCAGCTTCCACTTCCAATTACTGCTACTTTCTTCGTTTTTATATTCATGCTCTACATTTACTATTTCAATCAATGCTCCGGTTTAACAATTTAAGGACTGCAAATTTAGAAGTTTTTTACTGCGAAGGTGATTTTTTAACTTCAATTAAAATTTCAGCAGGAATTGTATTTGGGTTTCAGGATATTGAGAAAATTTCAGAGATCGTCTGCGTTGGGTAGAATTGTTTGTTTACTCCCGTCATAACAAAGCTATAATACAGTTCCAAAACTTTCGGTATTATTAATCCTACCGGTGCCTGATTTAAAATGGAATTAAACAAAAGCCACCAAACAACCCTGCACACTATTACAGGTTCTTTAGAAAGGATTTAAATTGCCATTTCTAAGTTATTGCAAGTCAGTAAATTCAAAAAAAAAAAACGAAAATTATTATCTTTTGCATTGCTTTTTGGATACATCTTTTGTAAATTGTATCGAATAAAAACCAAAAATTAAATCGCTGCAACCCACTATCGCAGCCCGCTAACAAAAAACAAGATGCAAAACAAAAATACCCGAAATTTTACGAAGTTGATTTAATAGCCTCCCCGGTATTCCCCACCCGGGGAGGCAAAAGGTTTTTCGCTTTGCTGCGCGGGGAATCTACACGTAAATGCAAAATTAATATTAAAAAAACCAAAAATTAAAACACTATGAAAATTTCGAAGATCGTAATACCAGTAATATTTCTTTTTTTGTTATCCCTTAATGGATTCTCACAAATTAAAGTCAATTCCACCGGTAAGGTTGGGATAAACAATACTTCACCAACACATCAATTGGATATGGATGGAGACTTTTATTTCGATTTGACCGGAACATCTGTAATAGAAATGCCAAATGGAGCAACAATGTATCTCTCCAGTGGTGACTTTTATACAAGCACTTACATCGATCTGGGGAAGAGTGGTTCCTGGTGGAATGAGCTTTGGGCTTGGTCACCTCATTTTTATAATTATCCGCAATACGGTTCCGATGAAAACCTTAAAAAAGAAATAAAAGACATCGACAGTGTAATTTCAAAACTTGTCAAACTACGCCCGGTTTCATACAAAATGTTATCGAAAAAAGAATATGAAGCCAGTTTAGGCAAAGAGCCACCCTCTTTTGCTGATGATCAAACAAAAACCCAGGTGGGCTTAATCGCACAGGAAGTACAACAGGTATTCCCTGAATTGGTCAGCCAAATGGACAGTAATTATTTAGGGATAAGTTATACCGAATTTATTCCGCTGTTGATTAAAGGGTTACAGGAACAACAGGAAATTATTGATATATTACAATCCAGAATAGATTTAATTGAAACCGACTGTTGTGCCAAAAGTGAAAATTTAAAGAGTGGTTTTACGGGTGAGAGTAATAGTAAACCTGAATCAGAAGGTGCAAAACTACTTCAGAACATCCCCAACCCGTTTTCTGCGCAAACAACCATCCGTTTTGAAATACCCGAAACAATACGAAGCGCCCAACTGCATATTTGCAACATGACCGGGACACTTTTAAAAACAATTACCGTTAACCAAAGAAGTGAAGGGAACGTAGTTATAAACGCTAATGAATTTGTTGCCGGTATGTATTTGTACAGCCTGGTTTGCGACGGAAGGATCATTGATACGAAGCAGATGTTGTTGACAGAATAAGAAATATCATCATGTCATATTCAGATTTAATTTATTTAAAATGAAAACTTACAAACCAACGATCAGAATAATACTTGCATGTTTTGCTGTTTTACTACTATGTTTTAACACTACAAGCGCCCAGTTTCTGAATAAAAATGCTACATGGAATGTTCTTCATCAGGGAGTTGATGGAGGACCGGATATAGTTATTAGCTTAAAAATTGAAAAAGACAGCCTGATAAACGATACTGTGTACTCCATTTTCAAGCATGGGTATGAAAAATACGCTTTGCGTGAAGACAGCAACAAAGTGTTTTTCAGGTTACTGAGGCCGGACTTATCCCCTGAATATGGGACAACAGAGCATTTACTGTACGATTTTGGTTTGGAACTAAACGACTCAATCCGGCTCAACCTGTTATGGAGCGAATTTTATACAAGGTATTTCTGGAAAGTAAAGAATATTGATTCGGTTTTGGTTGGTCACGAATACAAAAAACGCATCCTGCTAAAGGTTAATGAATCAGCAGACTATCCTACGGAAGGAGTGGAATACTGGATTGAGGATGTCGGAAGTACGGCAGGCCCATTATATTTTACCGGTATCACTGAATTCGAGACCGTAATACAGTTATCCTGTTACTGGGTAAACGGAGAATTACTTTATCGCAACGAATATAGTAGAGGCGATTGTAATTATCTTGATGCTGATCCAGGACACCGTATAAACAAAGATGTATTGTTTTACGACAAATCGCTTCACGAGGTAAAAGTAAATTTACCACAAAAAGAAAGTTGTCTTCTGTCTGTTTATAACATAAATGGCCAAAAGGTATTCAATAAAGAAATTCCATGTAACCAATATGTTAAAACAGTGGAATTAAATACGGGCATATACATTTTTGAGGTTAGGGCAGGTAATTTAATACAAAGAGAAAAGGTTATTATCTATTAAAACAGACAAAATGAGAAACATATTTATATCAATTATAATCCTGATTATTGGGCTTACCCAGACAAATGCCCAGTCGTTGAACAAATTAATGAACGATAAATCCAAAGACTACAAAGACATCATTAACGAAATAAAAAAGGACAAAAGGTACCTGGATAATGCATCCGATAAAGAGTTGAAAATGTATGGCAGATGGAGGTGGTTCTGGGATACCCGGGTGGACAGTTCAGGCAGTTTTGAAAAATATAATGCAGCCATGAACGAGTGTTTTAATACCATTTATCCTGACGGGATTGTTGCCTCGACATCGTTGTTAAAATCGGCTTCTGCTTTAACATGGACGTCCCTTGGCCCGTCAAGCAGGCCAACGTATAATTATAATGGAATAGGTGATTATCATTTTCATATTGGCCGGGGCAGAATCCGTTGTATCTGGGTTGACCCTTCCGATTCTGAGCATCTTCATCTTATGGTTGGAGCCGACGGTGGAGGGCTTTGGGAAACCGATGATGGTGGTGATAACTGGAATTGTTTAACAAATAACTTGATGACAGGCGGAATTTCGGATATTGCAGTACATCCTACCAGCGGTTATATTTATATTGCAACAGCAATGCACCTTAACGGGGATATAGGCCTAAGCGGAGATTATTCCTTAGGAATTTTTAAATCGACAAACGGAGGAGCCAGTTGGACTAAACTTAATATTTCAACATCTTCAGGAGAATCGTTTCAAAAAATACTGATTAACCCGGTCACACCCTCGATACTCTATGCCTTATCAACTAAAAAAGTATATAAATCTACCAATTCAGGCAGTTCCTGGCAGGCTACTTCACTCTCTATACCTTCTCGTGCAGGATTGAGGGATATTTTGTTTAAACCCAATAATCCAAGTACATTATACGTGAGCGGGGAAAATGCATGGGATAGTGGCGAAAATGCCATTTACCGGACAACAAATGCAGGAACATCATGGACCGATTTATCAGACAGCCTTACAGGATTGTTTCCAAAATCACGCATTGCAATTGCAACTAATCCGACTGATGCTAATGAATTATATGCATTTTACTGCAACAAAAATGGTAGCGCTAGTTTAAATAAAATAGAAAAATCTGAGGATGGAGGGAATACATGGAATCTCATTAAGTCTGATAATTTACAAGGTGTTGGTTATGCATTAACAATTAAGCTATCTCCTAATGGTGATATTTATTTAGGCGGGATGAAAATACGAAAATCAACAAATGGTGGTAGTTCTTTCGCAGCACTGACTTCAAATTATATTCATGATGACATTATGGACATTGAATTTCCTGACCCCAATGACAATGATTTAATATTTGTTGCATGCGACGGCGGCGTATATATGGATGATGTGGGAGGCAGTTCATGGGACAGGATTAAATCATTGTCATTGGGGTCAGGAAATTCAATGTCCATAATGTCATCATGAATATAATTTGAAGTCAGTGCTGCGAAAGAACTACCACCATTTGTTGATTTTCGTATTTTCATCCCGCCTAAATAAATATCACCATTAGGAGATAGCTTAATTGTTAATGCATAACCAACACCTTGTAAATTATCAGACTTAATGAGATTCCATGTATTCCCTCCATCCTCAGATTTTTCTATTTTATTTAAACTAGCGCTACCATTTTTGTTGCAGTAAAATGCATATAATTCATTAGCATCAGTCGGATTAGTTGCAATTGCAATGCGTGATTTTGGAAACAATCCTGTAAGGCTGTCTGATAAATCGGTCCATGATGTTCCTGCATTTGTTGTCCGGTAAATGGCATTTTCGCCACTATCCCATGCATTTTCCCCGCTCACGTATAATGTACTTGGATTATTGGGTTTAAACAAAATATCCCTCAATCCTGCACGAGAAGGTATCAAGAGTGAAGTAGCCTGCCAGGAACTGCCTGAATTGGTAGATTTATATACTTTTTTAGTTGATAAGGCATAGAGTATCGAGGGTGTGACCGGGTTAATCAGTATTTTTTGAAACGATTCTCCTGAAGATGTTGAAATATTAAGTTTAGTCCAACTGGCTCCTCCGTTTGTCGATTTAAAAATTCCTAAGGAATAATCTCCGCTTAGGCCTATATCCCCGTTAAGGTGCATTGCTGTTGCAATATAAATATAACCGCTGGTAGGATGTACTGCAATATCCGAAATTCCGCCTGTCATCAAGTTATTTGTTAAACAATTCCAGTTATCACCACCATCATCGGTTTCCCAAAGCCCTCCACCGTCGGCTCCAACCATAAGATGAAGATGCTCAGAATCGGAAGGGTCAACCCAGATACAACGGATTCTGCCCCGGCCAATATGAAAATGATAATCACCTATTCCATTATAATTATACGTTGGCCTGCTTGACGGGCCAAGGGACGTCCATGTTAAAGCAGAAGCCGATTTTAACAACGATGTCGAGGCAACAATCCCGTCAGGATAAATGGTATTAAAACACTCGTTCATGGCTGCATTATATTTTTCAAAACTGCCTGAACTGTCCACCCGGGTATCCCAGAACCACCTCCATCTGCCATACATTTTCAACTCTTTATCGGATGCATTATCCAGGTACCTTTTGTCCTTTTTTATTTCGTTAATGATGTCTTTGTAGTCTTTGGATTTATCGTTCATTAATTTGTTCAACGACTGGGCATTTGTCTGGGTAAGCCCAATAATCAGGATTATAATTGATATAAATATGTTTCTCATTTTGTCTGTTTTAATAGATAATAACCTTTTCTCTTTGTATTAAATTACCTGCCCTAACCTCAAAAATGTATATGCCCGTATTTAATTCCACTGTTTTAACATATTGGTTACATGGAATTTCTTTATTGAATACCTTTTGGCCATTTATGTTATAAACAGACAGAAGACAACTTTCTTTTTGTGGTAAATTTACTTTTACCTCGTGAAGCGATTTGTCGTAAAACAATACATCTTTGTTTATACGGTGTCCTGGATCAGCATCAAGATAATTACAATCGCCTCTACTATATTCGTTGCGATAAAGTAATTCTCCGTTTACCCAGTAACAGGATAACTGTATTACGGTCTCGAATTCAGTGATACCGGTAAAATATAATGGGCCTGCCGTACTTCCGACATCCTCAATCCAGTATTCCACTCCTTCCGTAGGATAGTCTGCTGATTCATTAACCTTTAGCAGGATGCGTTTTTTGTATTCGTGACCAACCAAAACCGAATCAATATTCTTTACTTTCCAGAAATACCTTGTATAAAATTCGCTCCATAACAGGTTGAGCCGGATTGAGTCGTTTAGTTCCAAACCAAAATCGTACAGTAAATGCTCTGTTGTCCCATATTCAGGGGATAAGTCCGGCCTCAGTAACCTGAAAAACACTTTGTTGCTGTCTTCACGCAAAGCGTATTTTTCATACCCATGCTTGAAAATGGAGTACACAGTATCGTTTATCAGGCTGTCTTTTTCAATTTTTAAGCTAATAACTATATCCGGTCCTCCATCAACTCCCTGATGAAGAACATTCCATGTAGCATTTTTATTCAGAAACTGGGCGCTTGTAGTGTTAAAACATAGTAGTAAAACAGCAAAACATGCAAGTATTATTCTGATCGTTGGTTTGTAAGTTTTCATTTTAAATAAATTAAATCTGAATATGACATGATGATATTTCTTATTCTGTCAACAACATCTGCTTCGTATCAATGATCCTTCCGTCGCAAACCAGGCTGTACAAATACATACCGGCAACAAATTCATTAGCGTTTATAACTACGTTCCCTTCACTTCTTTGGTTAACGGTAATTGTTTTTAAAAGTGTCCCGGTCATGTTGCAAATATGCAGTTGGGCGCTTCGTATTGTTTCGGGTATTTCAAAACGGATGGTTGTTTGCGCAGAAAACGGGTTGGGGATGTTCTGAAGTAGTTTTGCACCTTCTGATTCAGGTTTACTATTACTCTCACCCGTAAAACCACTCTTTAAATTTTCACTTTTGGCACAACAGTCGGTTTCAATTAAATCTATTCTGGATTGTAATATATCAATAATTTCCTGTTGCTCCTGTAATCCTTTAATCAACAGCGGAATAAATTCGGTATAACTTATCCCTAAATAATTACTGTCCATTTGGCTGACCAATTCAGGGAATACCTGTTGTACTTCCTGTGCGATTAAGCCCACCTGGGTTTTTGTTTGATCATCAGCAAAAGAGGGTGGCTCTTTGCCTAAACTGGCTTCATATTCTTTTTTCGATAACATTTTGTATGAAACCGGGCGTAGTTTGACAAGTTTTGAAATTACACTGTCGATGTCTTTTATTTCTTTTTTAAGGTTTTCATCGGAACCGTATTGCGGATAATTATAAAAATGAGGTGACCAAGCCCAAAGCTCATTCCACCAGGAACCACTCTTCCCCAGATCGATGTAAGTGCTTGTATAAAAGTCACCACTGGAGAGATACATTGTTGCTCCATTTGGCATTTCTATTACAGATGTTCCGGTCAAATCGAAATAAAAGTCTCCATCCATATCCAATTGATGTGTTGGTGAAGTATTGTTTATCCCAACCTTACCGGTGGAATTGACTTTAATTTGTGAGAATCCATTAAGGGATAACAAAAAAAGAAATATTACTGGTATTACGATCTTCGAAATTTTCATAGTGTTTTAATTTTTGGTTTTTTTAGTATTAATTTTGTATTTACGTGTAGATTCCCCGCGCAGCAAAGCGAAAAACCTTTTGCCTCCCCGGGTGGGGAATACCGGGGAGGCTATTAAATCAACTTCGTAAAATTTCGGGTATTTTTGTTTTGCATCTTGTTTTTTGTTAGCGGGCTGCGATAGTGGGTTGCAGCGATTTAATTTTTGGTTTTTATTCGATACAATTTACAAAAGATGTATCCAAAAAGCAATGCAAAAGATAATAATTTTCGTTTTTTTTTTTTTGAATTTACTGACTTGCAATAACTTAGAAATGGCAATTTAAATCCTTTCTAAAGAACCTGTAATAGTGTGCAGGGTTGTTTGGTGGCTTTTGTTTAATTCCATTTTAAATCAGGCACCGGTAGGATTAATAATACCGAAAGTTTTGGAACTGTATTATAGCTTTGTTATGACGGGAGTAAACAAACAATTCTACCCAACGCAGACGATCTTCTGAAATTTTCTCAATATCCTGAAACCCAAATACAATTCCTGCTGAAATTTTAATTGAAGTTAAAAAATCACCTTCGCAGTAAAAAACTTCTAAATTTGCAGTCCTTAAATTGTTGAAACCGGAGCATTATTCGAAAAAGTAAATGTAGGGCATGAATATAAAAACGAAGAGAGTGGCAGTTATTGGAAGTGGAAGCTGGGCTACTGCGGTTTCGAAAATGTTACTTGAAAATGTAAAAAACATCAACTGGTTTATCCGGAAACCTGAAACCGTTGAGTTATTTGAAACATTAAAACACAATCCACGATACCTGCCGGGTGTTGAATTCGATACTAACAGAATCAGTTTTTATAATGATATCAACGAAATTGTGGAAGAATCGGATATTCTGGTTTTAACAGTTCCATCAGCTTATTTACCAATTATTCTTTCGAATCTTCAGGTCGATATCAGTAAAAAATATGTTTTGTCGGGAATTAAAGGTATTGTTACCGATGAACACCTTCTTGTAGTGGAATACCTGCACAAATATTTTAATGTTCAATATAATAATATGGGCGTTTTGGCCGGCCCTTGCCATGCCGAGGAAGTGGCGCTGGAATACCTTTCGTATTTAACTATTGCCAGCCCCGATGAAGATAAGGCTTCGAGTTTTGCCCGACTCATAAAATGCGAATATATTAATACCAATGTTTCCGACGATATTTGGGGAACAGAATATACCTCGGTAATTAAAAACATTATCGCCATTGCTTCGGGAATTTCACATGGGCTGCGATACGGCGATAATTTTCAGGCCGTGCTGATTTCAAATGCAATCCAGGAAATAAAGCGATTTGTGGATACGGTTCATCCGATTTCAAGAGATATAAAAAGTTCGGCCTATTTGGGCGACTTACTGGTTACTGCCTATTCGCAATTCAGCCGTAACCGTTTGTTCGGCACCATGCTTGGAAAAGGGTATTCCGTACGAACAGCGCAGATGGATATGAATATGGTTGCCGAAGGTTATTATTCCGCCAAATCAATATTCGAAATCAACAAGAATTATAATGTCGATATGCCTATTTCAACTGCTGTGTATCGTATTCTTTATGAAAATGTATCGCCACGGAAAGAAATACTTCAGTTAACTGAAAAATTAAGTTAGAAATGTTTTTGTAATCTTATTTACCGCATATCCGGTAAGCATCAATTGAAGATACAAAACTGATTTAATAGCATATAAATAATTTCGGTGATTATTGCTGTTTTGCGATTTAGGTTTTTACCGGCAAATGGCAACAACTTATGAATTTCATACAAACCAACGAGTAAAACCAAAACTAAAAGAATTTGAAATGCATGAATATAGAATTGAATCAGGAAAATGTGCGTAAAAACTACGAGAATATAAACCCAGAATTTTATTTTTAATTGCTTCGATCTTTTTTCTTATGGATTAAGCCAAAAAAGTCCGATTCCTCCTGCCAGAAACAAAATAGCAATAACAATGTAAATCTTTATATAAAATTCGTCACCCATTTCATTCTTTCAAAACCCAATAAATTCCCTTGACATTGGAGCGGCGTTCTTTTAACAGGAAGATTAATATAACAGATTCAATTTCTGCAATTAATCCAAATCCTATGGCAAAATAATAGTAGGGCGGATAAAACTGAATAAAAAACCAGCTAAAAAATAAAATCGCATGAATATATCCTGTCGTTTTAAAAGTAAATAAATGCATGCTCGGAAAACTCCGGAATTTAATTAAATTGAGGATCTGAATTAATACAAATAAAAAAAGAAAAATATATAAAATCCAACCATGAGAGACTAAGTCTTCCGACTTAAATTTAAATATTCCCCAAAAGGCAAGAATATAAGTTCCAATATCCGCTATTGAATCTAAGCGGGCGCCAAACTTAGTCGACAAATTAAATTTACGTGCAATAAAACCATCCAATGCATCGGTAAATAAATTTATACACAGAAAAATGGCAAATATCCTTTCCTGTCCACTTATCAGGAAATACAATACCAAAGGGAAAACCAGAATACGATAAAAACTCAATGCATTGGGAACGTTGAAAATTTTTTCTTTAACCATCTATGGTTTGATTAGTTGCATTTAAAAGTAGACTTTTTTTTCAATCGAACAAATGATACTGTTTGATATGCACACATTGTCTGTTTTCTGCTGAATTAGTTCACTCATAAAATAAAAAATTATTTAAATTTCCTGAATTTATTGGCTTCGGTGAATAGAGTTAAAACAATGCTTTCTATTTTTACAAAAAAATCCAATGGCAAAAAAATTCTCTCTCGACAAAAACAAAATACGCGTTTTACTGCTCGAAGGAATTCATGAATCTGCAGTTAGCACATTTAAACAGTCGGGCTATACCAATGTTGAATATCTAAAAACGGCTCTCGATACGGAAGAGTTGGAAAGGAAAATAAAGGATGTTCACATTATTGGAATACGGTCGAGAACCCAGCTTACCCATGAAATTTTGAAAAAAGCAAAAAAACTTTTTGCCATCGGTTGTTTCAGTATTGGCACCAATCAGGTTCATCTTTCGTCGGCTAAAGAATTTGGCATACCTGTCTTTAATGCACCATTTTCGAATACCCGTTCGGTCGCCGAGTTGGTAATTGCCGAAACAATTATGCTGATGCGCGAAATTCCTGCAAAAAATGCCGCAGCACATCGTGGTGAATGGTTAAAGGCTGCAAAAAATTCGTTTGAAGTTCGGGGTAAAAATATTGGAGTAGTCGGTTATGGCCATATTGGTTCGCAGGTTTCCATTTTGGCGGAAGCTATGGGAATGAATGTTTTTTATTATGACATTGAAAAGAAACTAAATCTAGGAAAAGCCACTCCCTGTTTAACATTGAACGAATTGTTAAAAGTGTCGGATGTGGTAACGCTGCATGTTCCTGAAACGGACCTGACCCGGAATATGATTTCTGATGAGCAAGTTGCTTTGATGAGAAAAAATGCACTGCTGATAAACGCTTCACGAGGTTCGGTAATCGATTACAATGCCGTTGCCAAAGCGTTAAAAGAGGGCAAACTTTCCGGCGCCGCTGCCGATGTATTTCCAAAAGAACCCGCTTCAAACGATGAAAAGTTTGTTTCAGTTTTGCAGGAATTTGACAATGTGATACTGACTCCTCACATTGGCGGAAGTACTTCGGAAGCGCAGGAAAACATCGGCTTTGAAGTAACAGAAAAACTCATCCGCTACAGCGATAACGGCTCAACAATCGGAGCAGTGAATTTCCCGCAAATTTCATTGCAGCAAAATTTGAACAAACAACGGTTTTTGCATATCCACAAAAACATGCCGGGTTTGCTTCGCAATATCAACAGGATCTTTACCGACAAAGACATTAACATTGCTGCACAGTATTTACAAACCGATGCCGATATCGGTTACGTAATTATCGATACCGAAAGCGAACTGAGTGATGTTATTTTAAGGGAACTGAAAAAAATTCCGCATACAATCCGGGCAAGAATGTTGTATTGAATTGGGGTGATGCAATTTTTAATCGCATAAAAAAGATTCCATCTATCTGAGACTGATGGAATCTTTTTACGTTATGCGAATTAATAGAATGATTCCTTTTTTTAAACCGGCGATTGAAAATCGCCGCACCCGGTTAAATTCGGGATATTCTATCGCATTTCTTTATAAGCGTTTATCAATCCATTGGTTGAACTATCGTGGCCGATAACGGGTTCATCAGAAATCAGCTCAGGTAAAATTGCACTGGCAAGTTGTTTTCCAAGCTCAACTCCCCACTGGTCGAAACTGTAAATATTCCAGATAATTCCCTGAACAAAAATTTTATGTTCGTACATGGCAATTAGCGAACCCAAAACACGTGGTGTTATCTTTTTTACCAGGATAGAATTGGTTGGTATGTTCCCGGCAAATATTTTAAATGGCGCCAGTTCCTTTATTTCTTTATCTGTTTTCCCGGCCGCTTTTAACTCGGCAACTACCTGTTCGCCGGTTTTGCCAACCATCATCGCTTCGGTTTGTGCAAAAAAGTTAGCCAGTAATTTAGGATGATGATCACCCAATTGATTATGGCTGATTGCAGGCGCAATAAAATCACACGGAATCAATTTTGTTCCCTGGTGAATAAGCTGGTAAAAAGCGTGTTGCCCGTTGGTTCCCGGTTCGCCCCAAATAACCGGGCCGGTTTGGTAATCGACCTCCTCACCGTTTCGGTCAATATACTTTCCATTGCTTTCCATATTTCCCTGCTGAAAATAAGCTGCAAAACGATGCATATACTGGTCGTATGGTAATATTGCTTCGGTTTCAACACTATAAAAATTATTATACCAAATGCCTAACAGCGCCAGTATAACAGGAATATTTTCACCTAATTCAGCATGACGGAAATGGTTATCCATGGCATGAGCGCCTTCAAGTAACTCAATATAATTTTCGTAGCCAATTCCCAAAACAATCGACAAACCAATAGCCGACCAGAGCGAATAACGGCCACCTACCCAATCCCAGAAGCGAAACATATTTTTAGTGTCGATTCCAAATTCCGCAACTTCTTTTTCGTTGGTGGAAACAGCAACAAAATGGTTTTTTACAACAGATCTATCTTTTGCAGCGTTCAGAAACCAGTCGCGTGCAGAATTTGCATTTGTCATGGTTTCCTGTGTTGTAAAAGTTTTCGAGGCTATAATAAATAATGTGGTTTCAGGATTTACCTTTTTCAGCGTTTCTGCAATGTGAGTACCATCCACGTTCGAAACAAAATGCAATGTGAGGTGATTTTTATAAGGCCTTAATGCTTCGGTAACCATCAACGGTCCCAAATCGGATCCGCCAATGCCAATGTTTACTACATCGGTGATGGCTTTGCCGGTATAACCTTTCCATTTCCCTGAAATCACTTCTTCTGAAAATGCTTTCATTTGTTCCAGAACTGCGTTTATTTCAGGCATTACATTTTCACCATCAACCAAAATCGGATTGTTCGAACGGTTTCGCAGCGCCACATGCAAAACTGCACGGTTTTCGGTTGCATTTATTTTTTGCCCGGTAAACATTTTTTCAGTGGCATCCTTTAAACCACATTCAAGCGCAAGTTCTTTAAACAATCCCATTATTTCTTTATCAATCATATTTTTGGAAAAATCCACAAGAATATCCTCAAATTTGATCGAATAGTTCTGAAATCGTTGCTGATCAGCGGCAAAAAGATCTTTCATATGTGTTCCTTCAAAACCGAACCAGTATTCTTCCAGTTTTCTCCAGGCTTTGGTTGTCATCGGATTTATTTTCGGTAGCATAATTTATAATTATTGATTATCAAGAATAAAATTCAAAGTTTCTATTTATTTATACACACAAAGATAATGGTTTGAAAGTATTGCCTGTAGTTGTGACTTATTTCTTATGCTACCAATACGAGATTTCTTATGAATATTTCCGGGCTTTCCGGTTTCGGATGATAACAACTTCATATGATGGAGAAAAAATTTCTGATGTGATGACTTTATAATTTACAAATTTATTGTAAGCGAACTCCCTTCGATAAAAATGAAATTCCCTGGGTTCCGGTAGTCCAAATCATTACCGATTCAAAAAGCGGTTCGGTACTTTCATTTCTCATTGCCCAGTCGAAAATAAAATTTGCTCCCGAACCACCTGTTGTATCTTTTCTGTTGATTACAATTTCTACTGTTTCCATTGGCACGAGATAAACGGGCTTTTCGATATAGGAGCGAATAAGATTTCCGTGTGTATTGTAATAATCGGCTTTCAGAATGAATAACGAATCGGTTAAGCTTGTGTTTCTCAGGCTCACTGTAGCTGTTAAAAGATGTTTTGTTTCATCGGTCATATCGTAAATATCGGAATATACCGATAAATAGGAACTGCCATTAAAATGCAATTCCTGCTGATTTATCTGAGTTATCCTGTTTTGCCAGTTAACGCTTTTTATAACCGTTTCTTTCTTTTTTGTATTGCACGAAATCAGAATAAAAAGAAAGAAAAATGATATTAGAATTTTCATGATTAAAATCTATGTTGATACATTAAAACAAAATTTCAAACCCGCTACTAATTGCGATTATCAAATATCGGGAGATAACTTCAGATTGTCAAGTAGTCTGCATCGCCAATAATCTTTGTGAACTATGTTTTTGCAACAAACCATCTGCCTGTATTTCAAAGGCAAATCATTCTCACGTTTTATTATTTTAGGATTTGTGTTCATGTAAGCAGAAAGAATTGCCTTTCCAATTTTTTGTACTTTAGCCGCCGCTAAAACAAATTTGAATGAAGTCGGAAACCTTAAAAGGATATCTGTTTGCATTTATCGCAACCCTTGCCTATTCGAATGTTTATATTTTTAGCAAAGCGGCCTTAAATGAAATTCCATTGGCGCAATTCGGTAGCTGGTGGTATATCGTGGTAACCATTACGTGTTTTCTGTTTGCACTTTTCAATAAGAAGTTAAAACAGTTCAGGCTTTTTGGAAAACGGGAATTTAGGATTTTGCTAACGCTTGGCTTCCTCGAGATTTTCACCACAACACTTTTTTTTCTTTCCATTCATATTATTGCCGATCCTTCGGTTACCTCGTTTTTGGGAAACCTGTATCCGGTGATGGTAATGATGGGTGGAATTTTTGTGTTACACGAGCGTTTTGGGATTGTTGAAATATTCGGTGGTTTCCTGGCATTAAGCGGCGCTTTTGTAATCAGTTATACCGGTGGAAATACATTAAATACATTCTTTATAAAAGGCACAGGTGTTGTTTTGCTGAATGCACTTTTTGCCACCGCAGCAACATTAGTTGTAAAAGTTCATGTTCGAAGAATCAGTCCTGAAATTCTAAACCTTAATCGTTCTGTCTGGCTATTGATTTTCTCAGCAATCATGTTTTTGGTTCTCGACGAGCCTTATGTATATTCGGGCAACGCACTAAAAAACACAATGATTGGGGCAATTCTTGAATTCATTGCAATTCTTACCGTTTATTATTCTTTCCAATTTATTGAAGCATCGCGCTCTTCCATCATTCAAACATTAAAAGGTATTGTTGTACTGTTAGGCTCCTATTTGTTTTTCGGAATTTTTCCACTGCGTCATCAATTAATTGGCGGATTCATCACTGTAATTGGCATTTTTATTATGGCATTGGCACAGGCAGGAATCATCAGGTTTAAAAAAAGCAGCATATAAATAATAGCAAAATTTTCTGCTGAAGCTGTTATAAACCGGATATCAAACCGTCATTAACATCATAAAAGGTTATTTAACATTTGTTCTGAAATATATTTCGGAACTTTACGTTCAGCTAAATTAGAGGCATAATTTTTGTTAAATAAAGCCTGTTGAAATCAAACTATTTTTAAACCATGAACAGAAAATCCTGGCTAATCGTCATTATTGCAATCGCAATTTTATTACTGGCATTTTTCCTGATTCCGAAATCAAAAACGGAAGCAAATGCCCTGACAACCAAAGTACAGCGTGGCCCGTTTGAAGTATTGGTATATTCAACCGGACAGCTCGAATCGGAAAATTCAGATAATATTCTGATTCCTGAAAAACTAAAAGATCGCCAAACACGGATTTCCTATTTAACCATAACCGATATGGTTGACGAAGGAACTTATGTTGATTCAGGCGACTATGTTGCAACACTTGATTACCAGGCTGTCGAAGAACAACTGAAAACAGCCATGGACGATCTTGAAAAAGCTTTATCGGAATATGAGGACAGTAAAATCGATTCAAATCTTACGCTTAGTACACAACGCGACCAAATCGTGAATGCAAAGCTCGATTTGGAAGAAAAAGAAATTACTGTAACCGAATCGGCTTATGAATCACCTTCTGTGAAAAGAAAAGCGGAAATGGATCTCGACAAGGCTGAAAGAAAGCTTGAACAGGTTAAAGATGCATACAAGCTGATTACGCAACAGGAAGGTAATAAGGTGAACCGTTCATTTATCAATTATAAACAAACAAGGGAAAGAGTCGACGCGATAAATGAATTAAAAAGCCAACTAATAATTCGTTCTCCCCGGTCTGGAATTATCTCGTACTATAAATACCCGTATGCAACGGTAAAAACCGGATTTCGCGTTTCGCAATATCAACCCATTATTGCCACATTTCCAAATATGGATGACCTTGTAACCAAAACATTTATTAACGAAATTGATGTCTCGCTGATAAAACCCGGTCAAAAGGTTACAATTGGTATCGATGCCTTTCCGGAAAAGGAACTTAATGGTGAAGTTGTTTCAGTGGCAAATATGGGGCAGGCAATGCCAAATAGTGATGCCAAAGTATTCGAAGTAAAAATTCAGGTTAATGGTTCAGACCCGGAATTAAAACCGGCAATGACCACAAGCAATACCATTCAAACCAATCATTTGGAAGATGTCCTTTATGTTCCTATCGAATCTGTTTTCAGTAACGACACGCTATCGTACGTATATCTTGCCAATGGAAAAATGAATAAACAAATTATTGAAACCGGTGAAGAGAACGAGAATTTTGTTGTTATTAAGCAAGGATTAACCGAAGACCAGGAACTCTATCTTTCAGAACCCGAAAGTGCGGAAGATTTCGATTTAACGGGTTTTGAAATTTATGCCGATATTTTAAAAAAACAGGAGGAAGCCAAAGCCAAAAAAGAGCAGGAAAAACTTGAGAAACAGGAAGTAAATCCAATGCCCAAAAATATCATGCTTCCAAATGTGTCAGGAACTGTAGTTTCAAGCAAATAATTCCTAAACTAAATCCGAATGTTTATAAAAACGTATTTACATGATATAGGTATAGCCGTTGAAGCAATATTTGCAAATCGGCTAAAATCGGTACTGACCGCTCTTGGGATTATTTTTGGTGTTGCTGCGGTAATTAGTATGCTGGCTATTGGGAACGGCGCCGAGCAGGAAATTCTCGAACAAATTAAGCTTGTTGGTGTAAACAATATTGTTATTACTCCAAGCACATTTGCCGTAAACGAAGGCTCTTCCGGCAGTAATGGCGATTCCGGCAATGATAAACCAAGTGGAAAAAAATTCTCGAAAGGACTTACACTTCTGGATGTTAATGCCATAAAACAGGTACTTCCGACTATTGAAAGAATTTCACCTGTAATTTCTTTCAACTACTCCGCTTTGTTAGACGGTATAAGCAAACCTATTGTTCTGGAAGGAATCGATAATCATTATTTTGATCTCTTTAATATGGGATTGGCCGATGGAAGCCGTTTCAATGACCTACAGACAGAAAAGGGACTTCCGGTTTGTATTATTGGAGATAACATCAAGAATGTGTTTTTCAGGCAGGAAGATCCGTTAGGGAAATATATAAAATGCGGACAAATCTGGTTAAAAATTATTGGAGTTATCGAACGTCGCGATTTTACAGCTTCAGCGTCCGATGAATTAGGAATCAGCAGTTCCGATAATAAAATTTTTATTCCTGTTCAAACCATGTTGCTTCGGTTTAAAAACCGCTCGCTGCTTCGTGGCGATGAAATTGCCGAAGCCAACAAAGGTGGAGAAAACGGAATGGTTATTATTATCGGAGGCAGCGCCGAGGAATTTGGAGACGCTGCTGTTGATAATGATAAGAACCTGAATCAGTTGGATAAAATCATCGTTCAGGTAAAGGAAACCGAAGAACTTAACGAATCGGCAAACCTGATTAAACGAATGCTCTTGCGCCGACATTCCGATTTATACGATTTTGAAGTTACCATACCGGAATTATTGTTGAAACAACAGCAGAAAACAAAAAACATTTTCAACGTTGTATTAGGCGCTATCGCAGGAATTTCGCTGATTGTCGGCGGAATTGGGATCATGAATATTATGCTTGCATCGGTTATGGAACGTATTCGCGAAATCGGTGTCCGGCAGGCCATCGGGGCAAAACAGAAAGACATTATTGCGCAGTTTCTTGCCGAATCGACCCTGATTAGCGTTACCGGTGGAATAATCGGAATTATTCTTGGAGTCGTACTTTCGAAAGTTATTACCGCAGTTTTCGATATAAAAACCATTGTTTCAGTTTTCAGCATTTTTATTGCTTTCGGCGTTTCAGCGCTGGTTGGAATATCGTTTGGATATCTGCCGGCAAAAAAAGCGGCTGAAAACGATCCGGTTGTTTCACTACGTTCATAAAACCAAAAACCAGAAAACATGAAAAAAATATCTCTCCTTCTTTTTATCGCTATTTGCTTTACCTTACCACTGAAATCGCAGGACAAAATGCGTTTAAGCCTCGACGATGTAATCAGGATTGCTTCACAACAATCCATCGATGCATTCAGAAATAAAAATATGTATTTAGCCAGTTACTGGGAATTTCGTTACTACCAGGCCGAACGTCTGCCAAGCCTGTCGTTAAATGCCAACCCTATTGATTTTAACCGTTACCGTGGAATTGAATATAATTTTGAAACCGGAGAAGACGAATACCGTTTAAGGGAATATTTTAATTCTGATCTTACATTATCAGCGGTACAAAACGTAACTTTCACCGGCGGGCAATTATTTCTGCGCTCCAATTTAGGTATGGTAAAAAACCTTGGCGGCGACAAAAAAACTTCGTTTTCAGCCACACCGATAAGTGTTGGTTTTTCGCAGGAATTGAATGGATACAACGAGTTAAAATGGAAATCGAAAATTGAACCGTTGAAGTTTGAAAAGGCAAAAAAAGGGTTTATCCAGGATATTGAAGATCTTCGCGTAAAATCGACAACACGTTTTTTTGAGTTAATAAATGCTCAAATACAAAAGGGAATTGCTGAAACCAACTATTCGAATGCCGATACGCTTTATAAAATCGGCCAGGGGAGATTTCAGGTTGGAACGGTAACACAGGATGAATTGTTAAAACTCGAACTCAGCTTTTTGAATTCTGAACAGGCATTAAGTATGGCGCAACTGGAAGAAAAGCGCGCACAGGCAAGCCTGAATTCATTTTTGGGTATGGAGAAAAGTATAGAAATCGAATGTGTTGTTCCGAGTAATATTCCGGCTTTGCAAATTAATCCTGAAGAAGCAATTAGCGAGGCTTTACAGAATAATCCTGAAATGTTAGACCATCAGCAGCTATTGCTTGAACAGGATGAAAATGTGGCCCGCACAAAATCACAGGCGGGAATAAATACTTCATTATTTGCATTGTACGGATTAAGCCAGTCGTCGGAAAATATTGAAAATGTATACGACCAACCGGATAAAAGCCAGCGCTTAACGGTGGGTATGAACATTCCGATTGTGGATTGGGGAAGAAGAAAAGGAAGTTATTCCATGGCCAAATCGAACCGCGAAGTTGCAAAGGCAACCATTCGCCAGGAGCGGGTTGATTTTGAAATGGATGTAATGCAAAGTGTACTCGAATTCAACCTAAAGGCAGGACAAGTGGCAAATGCTGCCAAAGCTGATACCGTTGCACAACTGGGTTACAATGTTACTTTTCAGCGTTTTTTAATCGGCAAAATTGATGTTATAAAACTAAACATTGCCAGTACCGACCAGGAAACAGCACGAATTTCATATCTTAATCGTTTACGTGATTTCTGGACCTCATATTTCAGAATCAGGAGTTTAACTTTGTTTGACTTTGAAGCTCAGAAACCATTGGTGGTAGACTATGATCAAATTTTAGAAAATTAAAATCATGGCTTTAAAAAGAAAAAATATCATAATAGCAGTAGTTGTATTAGTTGTAATTATTTCGGCTGCTTCGTTTTCTCTCACATTAACCAGTCAGAAAGTCGAAAAGTATTACGAAGTAAAGCGCGGAAAATTTGAAGCTGTTCTATCCTGCAAAGGTGAAATAAACGGAATGAAGGCTATTGAAATTAAGGCGCCAAAAGTTCTTGGGGACCGCGATTTAAGGCTTTGGTCGATGAAGATTGTCGATCTTACACAGGATGGGAAAAGTGTAAAAAAGGGTGATTTTATTGTTCAGCTCGATGCCAACCAGGTTATGGAAGGAATGCGTGAAGTTCGGCAAAGCCTGGAAAAAGAAGAAGCCGACCTAAAAAATGCAAAAATCGACAGTGCGGTAAATTTAACAGAGAAGCGTGAAGGCATTAAAAACGCATTACTTGATTTGGAATACAACAAAATCGATCTTGAGCAATCGAAATATGAATCGGAAGCCTACCAGCGAAAAGCACAGATGACCTATCAGAAAGCAGAAAATGAAATCGCAAAAAAACGACGGGATTATATTCTCGAACAAAACAAACTGAAAATGCAGGTCAGGCGTTCGGAAGACCGGGTGGAAGCAAGCAATGAAAAGCTTCAGAAATTTCAACAGGCAATGCAGTCGACGCGAATTACAGCTCCCGAAGATGGAATTGTGATTTTCGGTAAAAGCTGGGAAGGGAAAAAATTCAGCAAAGATGATAATATCTACACCTATGATTTTGCACCGGCAATAGCTACGCTGCCTGATATGTCGAGTGTGATTTCCGAAATTTATGTAAAG
This sequence comes from uncultured Prolixibacteraceae bacterium, assembly GCA_963821855.1. GTDB lineage: Bacteria > Bacteroidota > Bacteroidia > Bacteroidales > Prolixibacteraceae > Draconibacterium. Next base: position 498,784 of record CAWGFJ010000009.1, read on the forward strand.
GAAATAGATATTTCAAAAGTAAAAGTTGGCGACAGTGTTCGGGTTACCTTTGATGCATTGGAAGGCACAACAATTATGGGCAGCATAAACGATATTGCGCGGATGGGTGAAGATCACAAGGATTTTGATATGAAAGTATTTAAGGTGGTTATCAATCTCGACCACAGCCACGAAGGTTTAAAACCTGCAATGTCCAGCAATAACGATATAATTCTTACCAAACTAAATAATGCAATTAGCGTACCTATAGCAGCGGTATATAGCGGTAATGGTTCAAAATACGTGTATTTAAAAACTACTGATGGAATAATTCAACAGCCGGTAAAAACCGGTTTCGAAAATGAAGAATCTGTTCTTGTGGAAGAAGGATTAAATGAAGGAGATATTGTATTGCTGGAGCCACCGGTTCAAAATCAGGAAATCGCTTCAAAACAGGCCATCAATTCGGTACCATAATACCTAACCATTTTAATATAAGTTGAAACAAAAACAGGTTGCATGTTGCAACCTGTTTTTTATTAAGTTTGGCCTCGCTTAAACAGCAGATTACGCAAGTTTAATTTTGTCGGTAAAACGGCATGAAATGTTTATCGAATAAAAAGAATATTTACAATCGGATCAACAAACACTTTCTATATTTTTGTTTTAAACAATATATAAATGAAGTCATTCCAGTCAAATATTTTTCTATTCAATCCCACCTGCGAATATGCAGTTGCAAACGGAAATACATCGTGGCAACCCAACCGATTGCTGCAGAAAATGGAATATGACTTATCTGCGCTGCCATTATATTTGGCCGGAGAAAATGATTATATAATTACGGAGTATTTGCCTTCCGATAGTTTTTCGAATTCGATAAAAAAATTAAAACCGGATATCCCTGGCTTTATCCTGAAAAATGAAATAAATAAAGCTAATATCCCGGTAAATAATTTATTGCCATGGGGTTGGAGTCCTGCAGCACATAAATTATTATCGCCATTAAAGTCGAATTGTTCCTCCGAATTTATGAATTCGCCTATTTTTAGCTGGACTGCCAACCATAAAGAAATTTATTCGAAGAAGTTTGCATGCAAAATCCTTAATCGGTTATTATCAACGTTTAAATCCGATAACTTAATTCCTGAATATTTTCTTCCTGAAGTATGCCATACGCATGAAGAAATTGAAAATCTTATTGCAAAGTGGGGAAAAATTATGGTAAAAGCCCCCTGGAGCAGTTCTGGTAGAGGATTGCAGCCGATAACCAGAACACCTGTTCATTCAAAGGTGTGGGAAAGAATAACAGGCATTATAAATGAACAGGGTTACGCAATGGCAGAACCTTATTTTGATAAAGTGCTCGATTTTTCTTTTCAGTTTGAAATTCAGCGCAGAAAAATAAATTGGATTGGTATCAGTAATTTTTCTACCGACAAAAAAGGCCAATATCTGGGAAACAGCTTAAATGGTTTACCCGATGATGTAAGTCCCAGGATTGTAGATTTTCAGCAAAAAGCGATTTCAGAAATACTTCCGCCATTAATTCAGATTCTGGAAAACAGCGAGCTGGCAAACCTTTATGAAGGAAACTTTAGCGTGGATACCTTAACTTTTGTCACAAAAAATAACGAACTGAAAATAAACCCCTGCCTCGAAATAAATGTGAGGCAAAATATGGGTTTGTTATCGCTTCAGTTCGAAAAACTAATTACCGCAAACAAAAAAGCGATTTACCGTACTTTTTATATTCCCGGAACAACTTTTCAGCAATTTGTTCGCGACATGGAGCAAAGGTTTCCACTTCACATTACAGACCATAAAATAGAATCCGGGTTTTTCCCTTTGACTGAGGCCAGGGATGATACGTTATTTGGAGCTTATCTGTTGGTTTAGATAGTGTTAATTGTCTCTCGTTTGTGTCATATCAAATAAATGGGTTGCCTGTTCGCCCAGAAAACCGGTAAACATTTTTTGAATTCCGCCTTCAGTGATATAACCGCGTTCGGCAAGTTCGTAATAAGCGTAGGTTCCATGATAATTTTTTCAATTCCATCGTCGCCCCTCACTTCTACTTCTTCTTTCACAGCCTGTGTTGACGATTGCTGAAGCTTGCTGCCTTTTTCTCCTTCCAGAGTATCCTTCATCGGAACTCCGGCATCGGAAAGCGCCTGGCATGTCGATTCGCAAATCAGGCGATTCCTTTACCTCCTGATAGTTGATAAAAGCCGTAAAGTGGTTCACAGCGTTTCCGTGCAGTAATACCCAGGCTGCATATTGCGATACATGATTTAATTTTAATACCGCCGTTTTTTGCGGAATATCCCATGGCCGCCTGAAATACTGAACCAAATCGTCCACCAGCAATTGGCAATTC
>CAWGFJ010000010.1:0-144736 GCA_963821855.1 uncultured Prolixibacteraceae bacterium
GCTGTGCATGCCTAAATAAGGTTGACCGTTTTTTTGTTACTCATAACTCCTGCTGAATTTTAATTCTTGAGCGATATTTGATTCAGAAGGATTGTTGTCCTCAGCCCGAAGGGCTGAAAAAGCCCTTGTAAGCTGAGGTTTTAATTCCGTCGCTGACTTGTCATCGTTGGATTGTTGTCCATTGCAAATGTAGTGTTTTTCATACTCCATTGGCGTTTTTCGTTGTAACTTTATATGTGGTTTTTCAAAATTATAGAGTGATACCGAACGGTCAACTTCTTTGACCAGATCACTAAAACTGTTGATGGAACGGTGTTTTAGATAATTGTTTTTTATTACTCCGTTCAGCCTTTCAGCTTTGCCGTTTTCCCAGGCAAACTCACACATGCTGTTATTTATCTCTTCTTTTTTGGTCAATTTTAAAAATTCCTTATCGTAATATTGTCCACCCCCATCCGAGTGGAATATCATTCCTGTAATGCTTTGTTTTTCTTTTTTCCTGGTTGCTATTGCTATTTGTAAAGCCGGCAAGGTTGTATATTCTGTAGTCAACCTTTTTGACGTTGAATAGCCAATTATCCTTCTGGAAAAAGCATCAATAATAAAAGTGATATAGTAGAAAATGTTATTGACTTCAAAATAGGTAATATCGCTTTGCCAAACCTGATTTATCTGTATTATTTGTATTCCTTTTATCAGGTTATCAAACCGTATCACACCAGAGCTGTCAGTTGTCCTGCGCCAGTTCTTTGCTCGTTTAATCATTACCCCCTGGATTGAACAGAAGGCCTCGAAAGCATCCCTGCCAATGTTTACCCGATTTAGCTTAAAATACATGTCCCGAACTCCCATTGTGGGATGGTCTTGCCGTATCTGATAAATTAAAAACAGCAGTTGCTGTTGCTCAGAACGTACTTTATGTACACGCTCCATTTTCTGATGAAAGGCTTGTTTGCTTAATCCAACTGCATGGAATAACCTGTTCATTTTGAAGGCGTATTTTTCCCGGTTGAACCAGATGTATTCGAGTGTGGGGTAGAAAATTTTTTTTTAATATCTACTCCATAAGTTTCTTCGGCTAACTCTATCATTTTATCTTTAAAATCAAGCAGAATCTGCTTTTGCCCGATAATTTTTTCCAGTTCTGCTACCCGTTTCGTTCCAGGAGCTGTTTAGTGTCACTTTCAACTTCTACAATTACACGTTCGGTCTTGTTTTTCATAGTTCCAAACTTTCGTATCCACCTGTAAACATTGGCACTGGAAACCTGATATTCTTTGCTAAGTTCTGAAACCTTTGTTTTGCCTCTTTCAATTTCCCGAACCTTTTGGATCTTAAAGTTATCACTAAAACTTCTTTTTCTACGTTCTTCCGTAGTCATTTTAAATTGTTCACGTGTTGCCATTTTTTATACTTTTATAGTTATTAAATGGTCAACTTATTTCAGGCATTGACACTTCGACTACGCTGCCAATGACAGATTACTATCAAGACCCACAAACGAGTTCAGGGTGACGTGCTTAACTAATTCACCAAAGCTGATTTGAACGTCATGCTGAACTTGGTTCAGCATCTTTGTCATTGTCTCATTATGCTCAAATAAAAATTGAGTAACCTCTCAGAATGACAAAAAAGGACTATTTATGCCGCCTCTTTAAATATACAGGCAAAATTCAATTTACTCTATCACAACTTTCCTGTTAATTATTCCTGAATCTTCATTCTCAAACCGGAAAATATAAATACCGGGAGAATATGCTTTAACATCCAGCCAACCTGTGCTGTAGGCTTTTTCCTCGTAAATCAGAATTCCCGCAAAGTTGAATATTTTAAGATCGGTTTGCCGGTGATTTAAATCGATAAAGATTTTGTCATCTGCCGGGTTGGGATATAGCTTAATGTCTGACAACGTGATATCCCTGTTTCCAACCGGAGTCAGGACTTTTAGCGTAATGGTATCCGATTTTAGCGTAAGTTCAGGAAAGAGTGAATTCGTTACGGAAAGCGTGTAAAAGCCACTGTCGGCATAGGCCGTATTTTCAATGGTATACGATAACAAATTCGAATTGTCAAGTGATGAGCCATTCATTAACCATGTATAATAATCATTTGTAGCAGGAATGTATGCTGGGAATTCAAGTGTTATGTTTTTATCCCTGTAAACAGATGTGTCCTTTTTCGTTCCAACCGTTGCCTGTGGAGAATAGATAAATTCACCGATAGAATTTAGTTCGCTTGCGTTAGGTTCTAAATCGGCAAAAGTGTAATAGTTATTGGCTATATTCAGGTAACCCAGAGTTGAATTTTCAGATATTAGTGATTTTTGCAAATCGCCTTTTCCAAATAATGCAGACAAGTTTCCACTGAAATGATTGTTCGGCGAGATTTAACCATTTCAGCGAATCGAAATCGGCAAAATAGGAGGAAATATCGCCTTCGAGATTTAAGCCTGACAAGTCGAGGGCAGTAATATTTCCATTTTCCACTGTTATGCCGTGCCAGTCGCTGACTGAGTGGGCAATGGTATCGAGCCAGTTTTGGTGGTTTAACCATTCATCGCCGTAAAAATTGTCGTACAGTTCTACCAAAGCTGTAAATTCTTTCTGTGGCACTCCGGCGCCTTTTGCATCTTCAACCACATTTAGTGAAATCAATCTGCTGTTCAACGTAAGGTTGGTCGCAACAAGATTGATGATTTTGCAATAATATTTTCCTGCATCATTTAAGTTTAGCTCAGATAATTCCAACGTTGCTGCGGTTGCATTTTCGATAGCAGCATTGTTTTTATACCACTGGTATTGGTCGGATGGACCCGGATAGTAATTGGAAATACTTAGCGTAATTGCATTACCTGCCTGGGCAATTAATGTTTGGTTTTTACCTATGGAATCCTGTGGCGCATACACAAATTCATGAAAGCTGTTATAGTTTTCCCACGAGAAAATGGCCTCGATATCGTTAAACTGAAGTTTGTTTCCACCCAGGTAAAGTGTATCCATTTGAAGCAAACCAGCCAGTTCATCGGGAATTTGGCGGTTATCGTCCAATTGTGCAGATTTGTTTAAATCAATATTTCCAATCAGGTTATTCTTTAAACTGATCTTCTTTATATCGATGAGGTTTGCCAGTTCTTCCGGCAACGGACCAACAAATTTGTTGTTATGCAGCAGAAGGAACAGAAGTTTGGTGAGGTTTCCGAAACTTGACGGAACAGCGCCTGATAAATCATTGTCGGCCAATCCCAGGTACCAGAGATTGGTGAGATTACCGATTGACGATGGCAGTTCGCCCGAAAAGTTATTTTCGCTCAACGAAAGAAATCTAAGGTTTTTCAGATTTCCTATTTCTGCGGGAATAGAACCTTCCAGATTATTTGCTTCAAGCCCAAGAACTTCAAGGTTGGTAAGGTTCCCAATTTCTTTTGGTAAAGAGCCGGATAGCTTACATTCGCTAATAGTGAGCGTTTTTAAATTCGTTAATTCAAAAAGACGCAAAGGGATTTCCCCATGCAAATTATCCGTGATAATTGAAAGCGTTTCCAGTTTGGTTAAGTCGCCGATACTGTTGGGCAAACTTCCATTCAGATTGTAATATTCGTAGGGGCCAAATTCGATTTTTGTTACGTGATTATCTGTAACAGTTATTCCATACCAGTCGGCAACTGAAACGTTTGTTGTATCGCGCCAGTTATCGTTTCTCGACCAGTTATCGCCATCCAGATTATTGTAGAAATCAACCAGGGCGTTGTATTCTGAAAGGGGAACACCGGGACCCGCAGCGCCACAGTTCAGGGAATATTCCGCCCATGAATCTTTTACCCAGGCGGTATTGTTCTGTGCGTTCCCTACATTATCGACCTGGATACAGGTTAGATTTGGATTGTCATTAAATAAAGCAAAATGTAAACTGCTGTTGTTGCTGTTTTTAATATTTACCGAAGTCAGATGGTTATTATTGCAGAACATGGTGTCGAGCCTCGGATTGTTTGAGAGGTCGATGTATTCGATTGAATTGTACTGACATTCCAATGAAACAAGGTTGACATTCTTATTGAGATTCAGACTTGTGAGAAGATTGTTGCTGCAAACTACCCTTTTCAGTTTTGTGTTTGATGATAAATTTAAATTGGCAATTTGATTTTGGTAGCAATATAAATCGGTTAATTCCCTGTTTTTACTTAAGTCGATTTTGGTAAGCTGATTGTTGGAACAGGTAAGGAAGAAGAGATTTTTACATTTTTCAATTCCTGTTAAATCTTTAATATTCGCGTTATCGAGCCACAGCATTTGAACCTTTTCAAGTGCTGCAACCACTACAGAATCGTTTAACGGACCCTGATTAAAATGAAAATCAATTAGTCTTTGTTCAAAATTATCATCGGGGACGTAAGCCATATCAGGCATTATGGAACAGTCTTCAGCATACCGGGCCCAATAATCTTTAAACCAGTCTGAATAATTTGCAGCAGCGACAGCATCATCCACCTGAATGCAAGTGAGATTTGGATTGTTTGTTGCTCTCATATTCCCGAATCCGGTCATATTAGGATTATTTCCGTTTTTTAAATTAAGTTCGGTTAAATTATTGTTTAAGCATAAAAGACTAATTAGCTTGGTATTAGAACTTAAATCAAGTGAGGTTAAGTGATTATTACTGCACTCTAAATATTCAAGATTTTCACAATTCTCAATGCCCGTTAAGTCATAAATATTACTGTATGGAAGATAAAGAGAAAGAACTGTATCTAATCCAATTCGTGGTACAGAGTCATTTAGCGGGCCAAAATCATGATTATGATCAATAAAATACTGTTCAAAATTATCATCGGGAACATAAACCATTTCCATATCAAAATTATAATTAGAACAATCTACTGAATATTGGGCATAAGGATTTTTATTCCATTTTGGATTTGAATTACATGCTTCCGGGTTGTCAACCTGAATACAGAGCAAATTAGGATTATTTTGCATATTAATGGTCAGAATGTTATTGTTTCCGTTTTGCACATTTAATTCAGTCAGATTATTGTTTCTTAAGTCAGCTTCGTACAAATTAATATTGTGGCTTAAATCCAATGAAATAAGTTGATTGTCACTGCAAATTAAATTTGTTAATTGTGTAAGCGTATTTAAATCCAAATCATTTAGTTGATTGAATTGAACAGATAAGTAATACAATAAAGCATTATCAGATAAATCAAGCGTTGACAGTTGATTACTAATAAGCATTAAAGAAATTAAGGAATCTTTGCCAGATAAATTAAGCGTAGTTAATTCATTATTATTAGCTGAAAAAACAGTTAGTGAATCAGTATTATTTAGTTCAATATTTACAAGATTATTAAAATCAAGATGTAATTCCCGTAATTTGGAAAGTCCGTTTAATTTAACCGAAGTTAGCTGGTTATGAGAACATTCAAGGCGTCTAATATTTTTATTAGCTCCTAAAATAAGTTCAGTTAAATTATTATTATCACAACTTAAGCAAGAAATTTTCTGGTTTGAAGAAAGATTTAGTGTGCTCAATAAATTGTTATGGCAGTATAGATATTCTAAAGATTTGAAGTCCTCAATACCAGTTAGATCGCTAATGCTTTTGTTAGATATGTTTAAAACAGTTAGATCCTCAATATTTGCAGTATATACAGAGTCATCCAATTCTCCCGAATCATAGCCCAAATCGATTAGAGCCTGTTCAAAATTGTCATCAGGAATGTACGTTCTTCTATTATCGAAATTTGAGCAATCTTCTGAATAATTTGCCCAGTTATCTTTTGTCCAACCGACAAAACTATTTGCTTCGGGAACATTATCTACTTGTATGCAGCTTAAGTTTGTATTATTCGAAACGTCAATATTTGAAATATTATAATTATTTCCATTCTGAAGATTTAGCATTCTAAGTTCATTTTCAAACAGAAAAGCTTTTGTTAAACCGGAATTATTACTTAAGTCAATACTGGTTAATTTATTGTTGCTACAATGCAATTCTTCTAAAAACGGGCAATTTATAAGATTAATATTGCCAATTGAATTTACGCTACAATTCAGATAATTTAAATTGGTGCTATTATCAAATTTTAGGAAAGATAGATTATTATAACTGCAACTAATGTGTGAAAGGTTTAGTGAATTCAGGTTGAGACTATCCAGTTTATTGCTACCACATTCCAAATAATTCAGATTCTTGTTATTATTTAGGTTGAGTTCTGTTAATTGATTTAAGGAACAAATCAGACTTGTTAAACTTTCAAAATCCTCTATTCCTGTAAGGTCAGATATATTTTTATTACCGATATTAAGGGATGTAATATCTTTTATACTTATAGTCAGCACTGAATCATCAAGAGCTCCAGAATCATAACCCAAATCAATTAGTGCCTGTTCGAAGTTATCGTCAGGAATATAGGTTTTTGCCGAATACGAAATACATTCTTCAGAATAACTTGCCCATGAATCCTTATACCACTTTGTGTAAGTTGCGGATAATGCAGGATTATCGACCTGAATGCAAAAAAGATAGGGATTATTATTTACGGTAGCCCGCATATTGGCATTATTACCGTTTTGCAGATTTAGGTCAACCAGTTGATTATTTTGAACTGAAATATATTTTAATTTTGTGTTTTTGCTTATATCTAACTTTTTAAGTGAGCCGTTGGAACAATCTAATGTTTCCAGGTTTGATAGAGAATAAGTATTCAATGTTTCAAAAGGATTATTACCACATGAAACATAAACAAGTGAATCGCTTTCAGGGAGAATTAATTCAGTTAAGTTGTTTAAATAGCAGTAAACGGTTGTTAAAGAATTATTGGATTGTATACTTAAAGCGTTAAGCTCATTGTTTTCGCAAATTAGAGTCTCAAGTTTTTTATTAGCTGATAGATCGAGACTAGCTAATGCATTTTGACCGCATTCAAGTCTTTTGAGATTATTAAAGTGTTCAATCCCGGTTAAATCATTAATGCCTTTCCCAACGATATAAAGGCTCGTAACATTTCGAATAATCGCCTGGCTGACTGAGTCGTTTAATTCGCCAAAGTCATAACCTAAATTTATGAGGGCTTGTTCAAAATTATCATCGGGGACATAGACCATTTCGCTGATATAACCCGAACAGTCAGATGAATATTCAGTCCAGGCATCTTTATGCCAGTTTGAGAATTGGATTATGACTTCAGGATTGTCAACTGCAATACAGGTCAAAAAATTGTTTTGGGTATTGACGGTCATATTTGTATTGTTCCCGTTTCGTAGGTCCAGAGACGATAAATGATTGTTTGAACAATTCAGGTATGTCAAAGCAGTATTGGATTTTAAATCCAGAGCTTCAAGATTGTTGTTATCGATATATAGGTTTTTTAACAGAATGTTATTACTTAGGTTTATTTCAGAAATCATATTCCCGCTGCAGTAGAAATCTGTTAAAGACGTAAAATCTTCTATTCCGGTTAAGTCTTTAATATTTTTATAGCTTATGCTAAATGTTTTAATATATTTGATTGCGTTAGTTGGAACCGAATCATTCAGTTCCCCGTAATCATATCCTGCGTCAATTAACGCCTGTTCAAAATTATCATCCGGAACATAAGTCATTTCGGGTACATATACTGAACAATTTTCCGAGTAACCGGCATAAGCAGTTTTATACCAATTGCTTTTTGAATAAGAAGTTTCCGGATCATCAACTTCGATACATAATAGATCGGGATTATATCTTAAGTCACAACTCATATTGCTGTTATTTCCGTTCCTTAAGTTCACCCCTGAAAGTTGGTTGTTTCTGGCATCCAGTTTTGTTATCAAAGGGTTTGAGCTAATATCGAGTTCAGATAAACTGTTGTTGTTGCAATTCAGTTCTGTAAGAAGCGGATTTGAAGTCAGGTTCAAACTGGTAATCTTATTACTATAACATCTTAAAACTTTTAAATTTACATTTGAGGATAAATCCAGGGTTATAATTTGATTATTGTAACAGTCTAATTGTTCCAGCGCAGCAAAATCTTCTATACCAGTTAAGTCTTCAATATTATTGTAACCAATACTTAAATATGTTCTCGACTTAATTGCAATAGTCGCAACCGAATCGTTAAGATCTCCGGCATCGCAACCTGCATTTATTAAAGCCTGTTCAAAATTATCATCCGGCACATAAGTCATTTCAGGAACATACGAGGAACAATCTTCCGAATATGCTGTGTATGTGCTTTTGTCCCAATTATAATTGTTAGATGCTGCTTCTTCATCATCAACCTGAATGCAGAATAAGTTCGGGTTATTCGTAGCATTGATCCTTAGGCTACTGTTCGCGTTTCTTAAATCCAATCCGGTAAGCTTGTTATTATTGCAGTACAATCTTGTTAGATTAGTGTTTGAATTTATGTCAATATCAACCAACGCATTATACTGGCAATATAAGGTTTGCAACTGGCTATTACCGCTAATATTCAATTGCGTTATCTGATTAGATGAACAGTCTAAATAATTCAGGTTTGTATTGGCGCTAAAATCACATTCAGTAAGTTGATTGGAACTACAATAAAGTGTTTTTAAAGCGTTAAAAGATTCTATTCCGGTAAGATTAGAAATGTTTCGGTTGTTAACATTCAGTGAAGTAACTTTTTTTAGGGAAGTAGTTGGAGTGTAATCATCGGGAGTTCCGTAATCATAGCCCAATGAAATCAAGGCTTGTTCAAAATTATCATCAGGTACATACGCTTTTTCAATTGTGAATCCTGAACAATCTAAATTGTATTCCGACCAGAAATCTTCGTACCATGTATAATATGAAATAGCGTTTTCGACATTGTCGACCTGAATGCAAAAAAGGTCAGGGTTATTCCTGCTGTCAATGCCGGTGTCATAATAATTACCACCTGTCATGTTGGTGTTATTTCCGTTTTTCAGGTTTAGTGATGTTAATTCATTATTACTGCAATTCACATAAGTAAGCGAAGTGTTGAGGCTTAAGTCGAGTGCGGTTAACTGGTTATTGGAACAGTTCAGTTTTAATAAAACCTGATTTTCGCTTACATCGAGACTTATGAGTTGGTTGTTGTAACAAACCAATTCTGCCAGATTGGAGTTTGAACTTACATCGATGCCGGTCAACTGGTTATTAAAACACGATAATTCCTGCAATGCCGGGTTTCCACTCAAATCAAGCGAACTTAAATTATTATTTGCGCAATTTAAGTCGGTTAATGCAGCAAAAGCTTCAATACCGGTAAGGTTGCTGATGCTTTTTCCGCTTACATTTAATATTGTAACCGAGCTGATGTTGGCAGTTGGTACATAGTCATCGGGAACTCCTGAGTCGTACCCTAAATCGATTAATGCCAATTCGAAGTTATCATCAGGAACATAAGTGTTTTGTGCTAAGGTGTTGGTTACAGCAACAGATAAAATGCTGAATACGACGATGAGGTTGAAGATTTTCATTATAGGTCTGTTTAATTTTTGGTTTAATGAAATTCCATCGATCGGTGAAATTTCATATGCTTATTGGGCACTAAAATTAGCAAAAGTTTGCATTCAAAATATGTTGGGAAGTTAATTTAGAATCAATAAAAAAAGCTCTCCGGAATACGAAGAGCTTTTTTTTAGATTTTCTGCATGGATTACCAGCGGTTTCCGCCGCCGCCATAACCACCACCGCGGTTATCGTCTCTGCGTCCGCCACCACGGCGATCACCACCGCCACGACTGTCACGACGCTGAAAACCACCGCCGCCACCGCCACGACTTTGAAAACCACCTCCACCTCTGGAGTCTCGGCGTGGCCGCTCTTCACGGGCATTAGCTTCTTTAACCACAATTTGCTTTCCGTCCAGTTCCGTGTCGTTTAAAGTAGAAATAGCTTTCTCGGCTTCTTCGCTGTTTGGCATTTCTACAAAACCATAACCTTTAGAGTTTTGGGTCACCTTGTCGAAAATTATTTTGACAGATGAAACCTCTCCGTACTCGGAGAAAATTTTTTCAAGATCATCACTGGTTGTTGATGAGCTTAATTTTGCAACAAATAAATTCATAAAAAATAGAACAATAATAAATTAAATAATAATACAATGAAGATGCTTTTAATCCGTTGATTTTTGCGTCCGAAAATAATTTTCATTCATGAAAAAATGTAATGGTTGCTTAAATCTCTCACAGTAAAACTTTTAAACTTCATTATACAAATAAAAGCACTATTTGTCATATAATCTATACATTATTGTACTTTTTTAATTATTATTTTAACGTTGCGCTGAATATCGCCAGAAACACTCATATTTAAAAGGTTGTAAAATTTTTCACAGGAAATTTTTAGTAAAAATAATAGTGTTTTAGTTCAGGTAAATTATTTACTGTTTAACAATAAATAAAAAAAACCTTCCCGAAGGAAGGTTTGTAAGGTGAGAATCAGTTATTAATTCAATTAAAATTATTCCAGGTCAAATGTATAAAAATACACCCTAATATCCATATTGCTGTGAAACAATTTGTTTGTTTCTCAGAATGTTTATTATTGCATCCACAATCTCGTCATCTTCAAGCGAAGAATAATTGAATATTACATCGAAATCGTCGTTTTGTGCTTTTCTGCCATTAATTTTTTCGATGAATGTATCGCGTTTTAAATCCATTTCATTTATAAATGCAACTGCTTCCGCCTGGCTGAACTCCCTGATTTGCATTATCCGGTTTATGCGCCATTCCACAGGCGCTTCCAAGCGCACATTTAATTTATTCGGAACATTTTTAAGTATAACGCCGGCCGAACGTCCCACTATAATTTTTCTTCCAATATATGCCAAACGACAAATTACACCTTTGAAAATCCGGATCACTTTTTCATCCGAGATTTCATAAATAGTTTCATCTGAAAAGGCTTTTGCAACTTCGCTTAACATTTCAATTGCTTCTTCCTTATCATCATAATCGCCGTCTTCAATTTCATCGATTAGTTCCTGAACCACCTTCGAGAATACTTTTTTATCGACCCATTTCCATTCTACATTGGTTTTTGTGTCGGCCATATAACTATAGCCGGTAAGTATTTTCGAAAGTTTTATTGCAATCCGCTGTGCCGAGCAACCCGCCTGTCGCGAAATGGTTACCACCGGCCCCGGAAAATCACCGGTTTCCAGGTTAAAACAGGAAAACGCATTAAGATAATTATTGACAAGTTTCTCCATGTTTTTATGATTTCTTTACTTCAGTTTTTTGCGTATCGAAGGTACAATCAAATATTCGTATAACGAAGATTATCGTCATAAGAATTGTGAATTTATTAGATGTTATTAAACAACTTTCCGGGATTTAAATCAAAAGGATTAATTTTTGCACCGGGTTTTAACCCGGTGATTTCATTCTGAATGATAGTCGGCTTTAACCTTGAATTTTCAGCATTTTATACCGTTTTACAGACAAATTTACCCACAAAACTGATGGTATAATGCCCGTCTGGCCGTGCAGCCGGACAGACCGATAGATATTTAATAATCAGGAATGAACGAAGTGAAATTGATGAGTAAAATTAAACACAAATCGGTATTAAAGGCTAAAGCCTGGAATTTGCTAATTGCTGCATTTTGAAATGGCAAAAAAGTCAATTGATGCCTGTAAACACACCCATCTTAATTCCCTGGGTATTGCCTGACTTTTATGCCAAGTACTATTCCGCTTTAGGTTTTAAATCATGCAGTTTTATGGAAAATATTAAAGGCGTGTAACCAGGAACACCATTTGCTCCCAACGGGCCATAAGCGAGCTCCGATGGCATAATAAAATCGGCTTCGGTTCCCTTGTTCATCAGCGAAAGGCCTTCATTAAAACCTGCAATGGTTGGTTCGGCTTTGTAAACCATTTCCCAAATTCCATCGGTAAAATATTTAACCGATGCGTCGAGCAAAACACCATCGATAAAATACGTGGCATATTCCACATAACAGGTATCGCCTGCCTGTGGAAATTCGCCTGTTCCCTGTGTATGAATGACGTAAAGTAAGCCACTGGAAGTAGTGTCGATGTCGTAACCCGTTGCCTCCAGCTTTTGCACGGCTAATATTAATTCCCCGGTTTCGGTATCCTTAGTGCGTACATCCGGATCTTCGTACGACAGGCAGGATTGAGCTATAATGAATAAAACGGAAATGGAAAGCAGTACAATTGTTTTAACTGATTTAATCATGGCTGAACACTATTTGAAAAAACGTTGCAATATATAAATTTTAGCTTAATGAAATTTACCATCAGGATGATTTTAAGTTTTTTAAGATTTGCTGTTTCTTCTGTAAAAACTTTCATTGCAGGCTGGTGTTAATGATTGAAATGAAACAAAGTATTCTGCTGATATGCCTGTTACTGGCAATTTTTAGTTGTCGGAATAAAAATTCAAAAAAGATGGAATTTCAATACACAAATGACTTAATAAACTCAACTTCACCTTATTTGCTGCAACATGCGCATAATCCGGTAAACTGGCAACCCTGGAGCGACGAAATAACGAAGCAGGCAAAACAGGAAAACAAGCTAATACTGATTAGCATTGGTTATGCAGCTTGTCACTGGTGCCATGTGATGGAACACGAAAGTTTTGAAACAGAAGAAGTGGCGCAGGTAATGAATGAGAATTTTATATGTGTAAAAGTCGATCGCGAAGAACGGCCCGATGTAGATCAGTATTATATGACTGCGGTTCAACTAATGAGCATGCAGGGTGGCTGGCCGTTAAATGTAATTGCTTTGCCCGATGGAAGGCCAATCTGGGGTGGCACATATTTTCCAAAAGACACATGGATGAAAAGTTTGCTGGGTGTGGCCGAATATTACAGGAAAAACAAAACACAAACCGAAGAATACGCCAAAAGCCTGCAAAATGGAATCGAACAAACTTTGCTGACTTCTGCGGTGGAAGAAAAGGCATTTGAACCTGCAGTACTGGATACAGGTGTTGAAGTTTGGAAAAAACGTTTCGATATGGAAAACGGCGGCCGGCTTGGCGCTCCGAAATTTCCTATGCCGGTAAATCTCGATTTTCTGTTGTATTTCGGATTTATAAAAAACGATACAATTTCGCTCGAATTTGTAGAAACCACACTTTTGAAAATGGCTCGTGGCGGAATTTACGACCAGGTGGGCGGTGGTTTTGCCCGATACTCCGTGGACGAAATATGGAAAGTTCCGCACTTTGAGAAAATGCTGTACGACAACGGGCAATTGCTGAGTATCTATTCCAAAGCATTTCAGCAATACAAAAATCAGGAATTTAAAAATGTAGTATACGAAACAACCGAATTTCTTCAGCGGGAATTAACGGATAAATCCGGCGCATTTTATTCTTCGCTCGATGCCGACAGCGAAGGTGAAGAAGGAAAATTTTATGTCTGGAATTCAAGTGAATTGAAAGATATCCTCGATGAAGATTATCCGCTTTTTGCCGACTATTACAATGTCGACAGTCTTGGATTATGGGAAAATGGAAATAATATTCTGTTAAGGACTATGGATAACGAAGAGTTTGCCGGCATTCATGGAATAACTGTAAAGCACCTGGAGGAAAAGGTTTCAGAATGGAAACAGACTCTGCTTAAAGAACGGTCGAAACGAATAAGGCCCGGATTGGATGATAAAACGCTGACATCATGGAATGCCTTGGTTATACAGGGTTTGACCGATGCTTACAAAGCTTTTCATGATGAATATTTTTTGAAATTGGCGTTAGAAAATGCAACTTTTTTGAAGGAAAATGTCATTCAACCCAATGGTAAAGTTTTTCATAGCTGGAAAAAAGGAAAGGCGACAATCGATGGTTTTCTGGAAGATTATGCCTTAACTGTTCAGGCTTTTGTTTCGCTGTTTGAAGCAACAGGCGAAGAAAACTGGATTGAGTTGGCAGAAAAATTAACTACCTATTCTATTGAACATTTTTATCATCAGGAAACCGGTTTGTTTTATTTTTCCGAAAAAACCTCGAATGCAGTGTTAACCAATCATTTTCAAAAGGAAGACAATGTGATTCCTGCAGCAAATTCAGTAATGGCAAATAATCTGTATTGTTTATACCTGATTTTTGGAAAGCCGCAATATAAACAGATGTTGGAGAAAATGCTTTCTCATATATCACTTCAATTTTCGAAATATCCAATGGCTTATGCAAATTGGGGAACAGTAATGTTAAAGTTAAACGGGCCGTATTTTGAAGTTGCTGTTTGCGGTAAAAATGCAAAAGAAATAGTTCAGCAAATGCAGCACAACTATCAGCCGCAGATGCTTTGGGCTTTCTCCGAAACGGAAAGTGAAATACCCCTGTTAAAAGACCGGCTGAGCAAAGGTAAAACACTGATTTATATTTGCCGGGAAGGCGTTTGCAAAATGCCGGTAAATTCAGTTGAAAAAGCATTTGAACTGCTTCGGGAAGATTAAATGAAAAAGGTGGAATTTTTTATTATCGGAAACGGTTTGGCAGGAACAATGCTGGCTTTTGAAATGTGGAAAAACAACATTGATTTCCGGATTGTGGCTTCGCCCGAAAAAAGCCGTGCATCGATGGTAGCAGCCGGAATGATAAATCCGCTGGTTTTTAAGCGGCTCACAAAAAGCTGGATGGTGGATGAGTTGCTTCCGGTTATGAAAGAAAAATATCGTGAACTGGAAAATTTGCTCGGAACGCCATTCTTTTATGTGAAAGATATTCTAAAACCGCTCTCCGAACAGGAAATGCAATTATGGCAGGAAAGACGCAATAATCACGAATTTTCAAAATATATTACCGCGGTGGAATACGATTGCGAGGTTGAAGCAGTTAAATAAAGCTTTTGCTTATGGAAAGGTAAGTGGCTCAGGTTATGTAAATCTTTCCGGGTTTTTAAATGCTGCTGAAGATTTTTTCCGGAAGAATAATTTAATCGTCGACAAAACATTGTCGTATCATGAAATAAATCCGCTTGCAACAACTTTCACCATTGAAAATATTACGGCATCGGGAATTGTGTTTTGCGAAGGTTACCATGTTACAAATAATCCGTTTTTTGCGTTTGTGAAACTGAAACCGGTAAAAGGTGAAGTGCTGCAAATTTATGCACCGGAACTTTCGCAGGAATATATTCTGAATAAAAAGGTTTTTGTGTTACCCACAGGAGATCGGCGTTTCAAGGTTGGCTCCACTTACGACTGGGACGATTTAACCGAACAGGTAACCGATCGTGGAAAAGAGTCTATCGTTCATCGATTGGAAAACCTGTTGACGCTGGAATACAAAATTGAAAACCAATGGGCAGGAATCAGGCCTACGGTAAGCGACAGAAGGCCGGTACTCGGATTTCATCCTACACATAAAAATCTTGCAATTTTTAACGGTTTGGGAACAAAAGGTGTTATGCTTGCGCCTTATTTTGCACAGGAAACGCTCAAATTTTTAACCATGAAAAATTATGCTGTTTTTAATGAAGTTGATTTGCGGCGGTTTGGAACTGAGTGACATAAAATAGAAAATCCCGGGCGTCCACTCCGGGATTTTCTCAATTAACTAACTTTTCTTCTATCACATTCCTAATATACCTAATGGCCAGGGTTTGTAGCTTTTTTTCTACGATTCAAAAATACACGTGAAAATTATATTCAGCCAATTCCGTTCACTTAAAACAAAGGTTAAAAATGCTGATTATTCACTTCAAAAATTCTGAGTGCAAAAAATTAAAAGATAATGTATGAATGAATCTTCAGTTTGCTTTTTGTACAAAATACTTATTTGGTAAATTTTGTGCAATTGGGATCAAAAAAAAAGTAATCCCACGTCTACTTAGGATTACTTCTTGTTTTCTTCTCTTCGATTTTATCACCTTAAAGGTTAGTCTCTCATTTCCTGTGTGCAAAAATATATGCACATTTTAATATCTATGTTAAATGGATTCTGAAATAACAGGTAGATAAAACTGATTAAGGACTTCAAAAATGCTGATTTAATATCAGTTTGTCTTTTATTAATTCATCAGTTTCATTTGTAAATAGGAATAAATAAGCGCATACATCCGTGCCCGCTGATCGTTGGTTGAGGCCGCTGCATGTCCGCCTTCTGTATTCTCAAAATAATATACCTTGTAGCCCATATCAGTCATTTTTGCCACAGCTTTTCGGGCATGTCCCGGGTGAACCCTGTCGTCGCGTGTGGAAGTGGTAAAAAATACTTCAGGGTAATTCATTCCTTTTTTTATGTTCTGGTATGGTGAATATGTTTTAATATATTCCCATTGTTCCGGTATGTCCGGATTTCCATATTCAGCCATCCAACTGGCGCCTGCAAGTAATTTATTGTACCGTTTCATATCGAGAAGCGGCACTGCGCAAACCACTGCATGATATAAATCGGGCCGTTGTGTAAATGCTACACCAACCAGCAATCCGCCATTGCTTCCGCCAAAAATTCCCAGTTTTTCCGGTGATGTTATTTTCTTTTCTATCAGGCTTTCCGCAACAGCATGAAAATCGTCGTAAACACTCTGCCGTTTTTCCTTTAACCCGGCCTGATGCCATTTTGGCCCGAATTCGCCGCCGCCACGAATATTTGCCAAAACATAAACTCCGCCTTTTTCAAGCCAGGCAGTTCCGGTTACAGCGCTATACGATGGCAGCATTGGAATCTCGAAACCACCGTAAGCATAAAGCAGTGTTGGATTTTTCCCATCGTATTTCATGGTTTTCGAACCTACAACGAAATAAGGAATTTTTGTTCCATCTTTCGAAGTTGCTTCATATTGCAATACCTGATAATTTTCGGTTGGGAAAAATGAGTATAGCGAATTTACTTTTTTTACCGATTTTTTTGATGCATCGCCAAGGTAAAGCGATGAAGGTTCGAGGAAATTGGTAAAGTAAAAGAAATAATTATCGCTGATATCATCTGATGCACCCAGCGTAATATTTCCAAATTCAGGAGCATTAATTTTTTCAGCTTTCCAGCCATTTTTCCACGTATATTTATATAACTCGCTTTTTACATTGTTCAGCATATTTATCAGCAAAGCGTTTTTTGTATTTGAAATTTCTGTCACGCTGGAACGATCATCGGGAGTTAAAATTAGCTGATAATTCTTTTTCCCGGCAACCAAGTCATCGTAATTAATGCTTACAACCGAACCTAACGGAAATGTGTTGCCATTGGCGGTTAAATCCGATTTTAGCTGAAAAATTGCATTGCCGTTAAAAATGCCTGAAAGTTCGATATCGTCCGGTAAATCGAGTTTTACAAGTTGGCCATTTTCTATTACATAATAATTTCCGCTGTAAAAGGAAGTACGCTGTGTGATTAACTGGTAGGTTTTATTAGGTTGCTGGTCGGTATAACCCCAAATTCCCATATCGGTTTCTTTTCCTTCAAACAGCGTTTTGGCATCCGAAAGAGGTGTTCCGCGTTTCCATAATTTTACTTCTTTTGGATAACCCGATGTGGTTACGCCATCGCCAAAATCGGTGGAAACCATCAATGTGTTTTCATCTATCCAGCTAACGCCACCTTTGGCTTCAGGCAGTTCAAAACCACCATCGACAAATTTTTTCGATTCAATATTAAATTCTTTTATAACAACAGCGTCGCCACCTCCTTTTGAAAGGCTTACCATAAATTTTTGATACAATGGATAAAGTCCTGAAGCTCCTTTCCAAACCCATTTAATATCGTCTTGTTCCGAAAGCTTATCCAAATCGATTAGGGTTTCCCAATCCGGATTTTTGCTCAAATAACTTTTTAAGGTCGTACGACGCCAGATTCCGCGTTCATTTTTTTCATCCTGCCAGAAATTGAAAATGTAATTTCCATATATTACCGGATCGGCAATACGGTCGGTAGAGTTATAAATTTCGAGATTTTTGTCGTAGATCGATTGATAATCCTTTTGACTGGTTAATACATCGAGTGTTTTTTCATTCCATTGTTCAACCCATTCCAGCGCCTTTGGATTCTCCACTTCTTCGAGCCACAGGTATTGGTCATCCTGTGTAAAACCTGTTTTTGTTACGAGTGCCATAATTATTAGGAAAAACGATAATTTCTTCATTTCAGTTATTTTTGAACCGCTCAAAATACAAAAAGATTTTATTGATATATATGATTTTGTTAATACAAAAAACAAATGTATTTTCTGTTTTGATTCACTGGTGTCCGGTTAAAATCAAAGATTGCTTCACCGCCAGAGCTGTCGGATCGCAATAACCTACAATGCAGGGATTCTTATAGGAGTAGGGGTTGGTTGGCTGCGGCACAGCCAATCATTCAGAACCTCGTGTTAAATTAATAAATAATTCACCCGGTGACCTGGAGTCAACGGGTGAATAGATCAAAGTAAAAATTATATATCGCTTATCTTGCAATAACCAACGATTTGGAACTGGTGTAATCACCGTTTAAAATAATTTTGTAAACACCGACTTTCATTGGCTTTACGTTTAATTCAACTGTGTTTTCATTAAAAGTTTTATCCTGAACAATCCTACCCTGCATGTCATAAATACTTATTCTGCTATTTATTGAAACGTCGTCGAAAATTTGTAAAGTAACCCTGTCGTTAGCCGGATTTGGATAAATACTCCACTGTTTTTCGCTACCGGGTTTTTCCTTCAGATAGGCTTCTATTTCTTTATTTGAATAAATATCGTTGATATCAAGCGTTGCATTTTCGTTAAGCGCTGTTTCCAGCAAAGAAAGATCGGCAGTTGAAGCTGATTTTGTAAGGCTGGCCAGTAAGGGAAGATTTAATCCGCACGGATTGATTCCCGATGCGCAGTCAAACTGAATCTTAGCTAACAATAAAACGAATGGCGCAGTTTCGAAATGCGGTAAATTACTTACCGGCAAACAGGTTACATGTCTGCTTCCTCTTAATAAAAACGATAAATAAGCCAGCATCGAATTTTCTTTTGCCACCAGTTCATCGCCGGTACTGTAATACAAATACAGGTCGGTTTTAGGCTTCCAATTAATGAGATCGTTCTTTCGCAACGCGTTGTTTACCGGATGAAAATAATTGTACTGAATATTCCACAGATATTTGGGAACAAACATCGATTTCCAGTTTACAGGTAAATTCGCGTCAATTTCATCCGTCGTTTTTGATCCATCGAAATAATCAGGGATTAAAGCATTATACGGTGGTACAAATACCTTGTTCAGATTGGAATAAAGATTACCGTATACGTCCTGATAGCCAAGCAATAAATTGGGCAGGAATGAAGGACTTGGATATCCAGGATTATTAAAAATAAAATTCTTTTGAATGAAAGACAAACTGTAGGCGCCACTTCCGGCAACTGTTTTTTGCAAAGTAAGATTTGGCAATGGATGTTTCTCTAATTCGCGTTGTGTGGCAAGAGCCGCATGAGCTCCCTGTGAATAACCGCTTAAATAAAGTTCGCCGTTTGATTTGGCAAATACCGATGGACCTGAGCAATATAAAGTTGCAGCTTTTAACATGTCGATGCTTGCCGATGCTTCCGATTCTGCGTGTGAATAAGGATGAATTCCGGGGCCATCGCCAAGGCCAAGGTAATCCGGTAACACCGAAATATAACCATCCATAGCCATTATCCAGCCAATAGCAGATTCTAATCCTATTAAATTAGATGGGGCTTCAAAGTCTGCGGTAATCGTTCCGTGGAGATAGGAGAACACAGGCATTTGTGTCTCGGTTTGAACTGCAGGCAAAAAAACCACACCGGAAGCAGTCGTTGGATTACCATTTCCGTCAATGGTATTGTAAATGATCTTAACAGCAGTAACATCATTATTTTTATAGGTAAAATAGTTGATCAACAAAAAACTTGTTTCATCCAGTTGCGACTGCAGGCTTTGCATAATTATGTTCCGGAGTAAGCGTAATAAGCGGAGTGGCATTGACTATGGTTCCCCGTTGCGCAAAACCATTAAACTGACTTGCAAGAATTGCTAAAATGAATAGTAAGGTAAATTTTTTCATAATTAAAGCTTTTAAGTTTATATCAAATTTTTTATTGGAAATTTATACCCCTTTGTAAAAGTTGCATATTGCATCGGATAAAAAGGAGTATAATTCAAAGAGAAGTTACGAAAAACAAGGAATAAAAAGCAATACTATTTTTAATGTTTGTTTAAGCTGAAATGAAGGTGGCAGATTTATGGCTGGTATAACTTTAAAAGAAGCTTTTATAGTCCAAAGGGCAAGAAGCATAAAATCTGCTATTCCGGTATCTTTCTTACAAATCATCTTTAGTATCTGAGATCAGACAAATTTTATGTTGCCGCAAATATATTCATAGGTGAATTGAAAAGCTTCCCTCATGATTAACACTGTTTTTAATGAATTTTGATAATTCATGAAAAGTTGAACATGTGTTTTATTGTACGGTTTATTGATATCTATTATAATACTATCAACCGGGCACTCGACTTTAACAAATGCCCGATTTATGTAAGAAAAATAATTGAATTAGGCATTAAAGTAATAGACAACAGGTTTTTCCGTTCAATCCCTTCAGGATTGTTTATTTGACACATTACAGCAACCGTAGGTTTGCACCTACGGCTATTTTTGTTCAATCCGCAAACGGATTGTAAAAGCCGATCTCACCCACCGGCTGTTGGGTGATACAATAATAGCCGTCCCGATTAGTATTCGGGATGGAAAAATATGCCAATAAAGGGAGAACCCTAAAAGGGTTCAATTTAATCATCAGAGTATTAGAAGTATTTATTAAGTGCCTAATTCAAAAAATAATTTAATTACCGTTTTTCATATGGCTGATGTTGCGGCCATTGTGCAGGATTCTTCTGCAGTTCGTCCTTTATCCAGTCAATGGCTTTTTCAAGCTGGTTATCAACTCCCTTCGCCAATGCCTGGTGATCTTCAGCAACCGGAATATCGGGATCGACACCGTGTCCTTCATTAAACCATTTTCCATCGGGATCATACATTCTGAATGTAGGCGAAGTAATAGAGCCACCGTCGATAAGTGGCGGAAGCCCTGTAATTCCAATCAATCCACCCCATGTTCTTGAGCCTACCAACGGGCCCAGTTTAGCTTTTCTGAAATAGTCGGGAAATGCATCGCCGCCGGAGCCACTCCATCCGTTTATTAACATCACTTCCGGCCCAAAATGCGCAACAGGCGGCCATTGCCAATCGTGGCCATCGCGAACAGCCCAGTATGCTATTACTTTTCGGTTGAGCATTTCGATAAAACGATCAGGAATTTGTCCGCCACTGTTAAAACGTTCATCAATAATTAATCCGTCTTTATTCCATTGCGCGTAAAACTGCCGGGCCAGCTCGTTTTGTCCATCGATTCCGGTACTTCTTACATAAATATATCCGACTTTGCCATCGGTTGATTCGTCCACATGCTTGCGTTTGGATTCAATCCATTCCAGGTGACGAAGCCTTGACTCATCATCCAGTAATTTTACAATTACCGTTTTGGCATCGTTTTTTGAACCGGATTTAGATACTGTTAATTCCACTGTTTTTCCACCCAATCCCGAAAAAGCTGCGGCAGGTTCGTTATTCACCGAAACAGGAATTCCGTTTACTGCCAATACATAGTCGCCTTCTGATACCTCAATGCCTGGTTCGGATAACGGAGAGCGCGCTTCGGCATCCCAAACTGCTCCTTTATAAATATGTGCGATTTGGTAAGCATTGTTATTTATTTTCCAATCGACACCGAGATATCCGGTATTTCTGTTTTTTGTTTTTTCGAGGTCGCCGCCACCTTTATAAGTATGCGAGGCATTCATTTCTCCAATCAGTTCGCCGATAATAAAATTAATATCTTCACGGCTTGCTGCCTGATCAACCAGCTTTCCGTATTTGTCTCTCATCATGTTCCAGTCGAGGCCATGCATGCTTTCATCATAGAAGAAATCACGCTCGAAGCGCCATGTATCAGTAAACAGTTGCTTCCATTCCGCTTTTGGGTTTACGGTTATTTCCAAATCCTGAACCGGTATAAATTTTTCAGGCTTTTGCTTTTCCTTTACATCTATAATTGCCAACTTTCGTTTGTCGGCAATCAGCAGTTTTTCTCCGTTGGCCGATATCAGGTAATCATCTGCATTATCCACAATTGTTTTTAATTCGCGATCTTTAATATCCCAGTAAACAATTGGACGAGAGCCTTTGCTGCCGCGGGCATTTGTTAAATCATGAAAAACAATTTTACCTTTTGCTGTTGTCAGGTTATTGTAATTTCCTTCGTCGATGGGTAACAAAACCAATCGGTTTTCAATTCCATCAAAATCAATTTCAACTTTCTTTACTTCTTCCTTCTTATCATCATCTTTATCTTTTCCTTCACCTTTGCCTTTGCCTTTGCCTCTGCCTTTCTCATCGCCTTTTTCATCGCCTTTCTCTTCGCCTTTTCCATCATCTTTCAGTTCAACTTTGTCGTTTTCAGGTTCAACCGGCGACGGTGTATCCTTTTTTAAACTGATAGCAGCGATTAGTGTCGAATTGCTATAGATAAATGTATTGTCGAAATCGCTGTAATCCGGATTCATGGAACGGTTGGTAAGCAGATAGAGATATTTTCCCTCCGGATCAAAAGCCGGTGAGTTGTTGTTATAAAAATCGGAAGTTACCTGGTGTTTTTCATTTTTGTCCAAATCATAAATATATACAATCTGATTGCGGTTTTCTGAACCGCGGTTCCAGGTTAAAAACCGGCTGTCGGGTGACCATGAAACCGAAAAATTATCGAGATCTCCCTGGTACATCCAAAGACCTTTATCAATATTCTTTACTTCACCCGATTCAACATTGCAAATATTAATGTTCATGGCTTTGTCGATAAATGCAACCGTTTTTGAGTCGGGCGACCAAAAAATATGATAGCGGTAACCCGGGCCAAGTTTGGTAACCGTTTTTGTGGTGTTTTTTTCCAGGTTATAAAGTGTAAGCTCGTATTCTCCGGTTTCATCGCTCCAGTAAGCTACAGTTTTTCCATCGGGCGACCACGCAGGGTAACGTTGTGCCGATCCTGAGCTTTGAGTGAGATTTCGTGAATAACCTTTTTCCGCAGGCACAGAGAAGATTTCGCCTCTTGCTTCAATTAATGCGCGGCTGCCTTCAGGAGCAATATTTGCGTTTTGTATATATTCCTGTGCTTTAACCGTTTTTGGCATTGTTGCCGACATATCGGTAACCACTTCAATATTCACCTTATTTATCGCTTCTGAATTCAGGTTCATCAAATAGAGCTCGCCACCGGCTTCAAAAACCAAATCATCGGGTCCAATCGATGGGAAATGCACATCGTAATCAGAAAAAGTGGTTATTTGTTTACTTGATTTTGAATCCGTTTCATACGCCCAGATATTGTACCGTTTTTCCGGGCCATTGTCGGATAGGTAATAGATTTTATTTTCGTGCCACATGGGCAATTCGTCGCTACCATCATTATTTGTAATATTAATCGTTGAATAGTCATTCATATTCATCACATAAATATCGGGCGCCATACCACCGCGATAGCGTTTCCATGTACGGTAAAGCCTCGATTTATCGGTAAAAGCCAATTGTTTTCCATCGGGTGAAAAGCTTCCGCTTTCAGCATAAACAGGTGGCAATGGCTCCGGAAGCCCACCTTCTTTATCGATAAGAAACAGACGACTGAATCGTTGCCGGCCGCTTTCTTTTGAAGTTGAGAATAGGATATTTTTTCCATCGGGGCTCCAGCCTTTTACAACGCAGCCACGCCAGGTGAGGCGTTTGGGCAATCCTCCGTTGGAAGGAACAGTATATACGTCGAGCGAGCCATCGTAGTTGGCTGAATAGGCCAGTGTTTTTCCATCCGGAGAAAACTTTGGCATTACCTCTTCGCCTTCCGGAGAGCTTAACCTCGAAGCCTGACCTCCTGCCTTTGGAACTATCCAGATATCGCCTGCATACACAAAGGCAATATGTGTTTTTGAAACATCGGCATAGCGGAATAGACGTGCATCGACCTGTGCCTGAAGCGAGATTGCGATTAACAAAACCAATGTGAACACTGCTGAAATTTTTTTCATGAATTATCTTTTTAATGATTTGTTGTTAAAATTAAAAATAACAACCTGGTTTTAGAGAATGTTTGTTCCAATTATTTCCGATTTGTCATTTTTTTTGAAAACGGGAATAGGATATTATAATCAACCATCGTTTAATTAACAAAAAAGGTAATGAAAATTTGATTGAGATAAGATGATTTATGATTTGATGCAGAATGCCATGTTTATATTTTTGGCCGGCTGAACAAATCTGTACGCGATGAAAAATTAAAGGATATTGGATAGATTTTTATTTAATCTATTTAAACTCATGAATTTGATATTTTATACTATTACTTGTATATCCAAAAAAATCGATAGCTTTGCACCGATTTTACAAACCAACAATAAGCCAGTCTGAACAATGGAGAAATTCCATGATGTCGTACATCATTATCTAAAAATTAATCACGAAACATTGAGTGGTGAAATAACCGTCGATGAGATTGTTACTCACCGCTGGAATATGATGACGAGTCCTGGCTATCGTGATGATTATAAGATGCTCGTGGATGTAAGGAATGCCAGTTTTTTTAATTTTATTGATGACCTTCCGGTTTTTGTTGATTTTGCCAAAAAAGCATCCGCTTGTTTTAACCTGAACCGGAAATGTGCTTTTATTACCTCAAAACCGGAGCATGTTGCCTATGCCGAAATCCTGAAATTAGGACTGTCGAAAATTGAAAACTGTTATATTATTGATACATTTTCAACCGAAACGGCTGCCATAAACTGGTTGTTGAAATAACAGAAAAACCATCCGTCAACCGACGAATGGCTTTTACCGGAAACTACATTTAATATTAAATCCTGGGGATTATAGATCGAAATGCCGAAAGATCATTTTATTCCGTGATTCATCGACGTAGAGTTCATTTTGTCAGAATAATCTTTTAAATCATAGATTGCCAAATATTTTTCTGTTTCATTTCCGTTTCTTTTGGCTAAAGTCTGTAATCTGTCCCAGTCGCGTAGAGCGCCGTCGTTGTCACCCATTAAATATTTGCAATAACTCCTCGATGCCAAAAGGCTTTCTTCGTTGGGTAAAAGCGTCACACCCCGGTTATAATATTTCAGCGCTTTTTCAGGATTAATTTTTTCGAACAGCCATTCGTTTCCTTTTTGCTGATATTTTTTGGCTGTCTCAATCATTTCCTTTTCAGAATGGATATAAAAGGCTACTGAAATTTCCTTTGCCATAACAACCGGATTGTTGTCAACTTTCCCGGGATTCCACTTTCCATTAGTTATTTTTAATGTCTGAACCACATAATCATCGATTACCGGTGATACACTGTTGATGACTTTAAAATCGGTTACATTTCCTTCAGGAGTAACCAAAAACTGAACAACTTCGATTCCTTCAATTCCTCTGTTTTTTAATTCATATGGATACTCAATACTTCTTCCTAAGAAATCATCAATCGAATTATCGATTTCAGTTTTAAACTGAGGAGCTTTTACTTCAACTTCATTTTCTTCTTTGTTTTGTCCGAAAGCAACACATGCAATCAACATTCCTGCTACTAAAAATACTTTTGTTTTCATCTTGTTTATTTTTTAAAATTCGATATTCAATTTCGTTAGTGTAAAGTTGCAGCAAAGCGTGTTGCACCGCTAAACACGGGTGTTGAAAAGAATATAAGCTTTCGGGAGCGGTGTGTAAATGGTGTTGAATTTGTGTGAATTTTGTTGCAGGTGATGTTGCAAGGGCATTTTTTAGTGTATTTTTTAAGAATTTATTTTGAGTTATTTATGGATCATAAACCACCCCGTCTAAGTCCATTGAAATTAGCATAATAAGTTAATTTCTTTATGCGGACTGAGACACTCCTCCTATTCCTCCTTTGTCGGACAAGAGGGGAATTTTTTATTGGAATTGGAGAATTGTTTGGAAAGTTTCTCCTCCCGAAGAGGAGGAGTACCCGAGGTACGAGGGGGAGGTGGTTACTATTCAATTTCCCCGTATTCCCGAAGCAACTCCCCAACTTTTTCGTGTTCCTTTTGGTATTTTGTTTCCACATCTTTTAAAACTTCATCAAATTCGGGTTCGTTGCGGATGTTATCGAGCATCGGACTGTATTTTAAACGGGTTACCAGCCACACATCAATATAATTCCGTTTTTTTAACTGAACAAGGTATTCAATTGCTTTATCTTTTTGATTCAATGTGGAATAGATACAGGCTAAACTGAAATGGGTTTCATAAATCTGTGCAGCCCTCCGGTTAAGTTCAATTTCTTTCTGAATTTCAGGAATCGACTTGTTAAAATAACTTTTTGCTTTTTCATTTTCACCCTGAACTAAATAAATGTAACCGGCTTCATAAACGAGTTGGTATGGAAATTCACTTTCATCAAAGAATTGTAAAATCTCATTGAAACAGTTGATGGCTTTATTATAATCTTTTGAATAAAAATAAAATTGAAAAAGGTCATACAACAAATAAGCATTTTTGTTACTGGAAAATGAATTGGATTTTATAACATATTTACGGCTGGCATCGAAATTCCCCGAATACAATTCCGACCTCCACAATCTCCTGAAAAAATAGGCAGAATCGTTATCAAAATTCAGAATTTCAAGTGCAACTTTTTGCGAGACTTCAGGGAAACCTAGTAGCATCTAAATTATAATATAAGCGCTTGTAATGTGTTTGGAACTATTTTTATTTCCTGGGGTTTGGTTTTTTTATACCTGTAAAAATTCTCAATTGCGTGATAATGATCATTCATTGCACCTGTTCTCCAAAAATTTATCCTGTATTTTTCCCAGTCTGGAATATTCTCTTTGCTCAATTTTTCCGATTTATCGTCGTATTCATTGGCCTTTGTAAAATCGCCCTTATGTATGTAGTAATTTTTAAGAAGGTCGTATGCCCAGCCATTTTTTTCATCGTAATGGATTGCCTTTTGCGCCATTACCAGGCCCGAGTCCATGTATTGTTCTGATAAATTAATAATATGCACAAACGATAAAGTATTAATATAAATATGTCCCAAACGTACATAGGCTTCGGCAAAAGTTGAGTCCAGTTGAATTGCTTCTTCAAAATTCAATTTTGCCTTTTGAATTAATGCCATTTGTTCACTGTTTCCAAAACTGACATTTAATGCGGACAGATTCAGATACTCTACTCCCAATAAAAATTTGTTGTATGCCGCCAGGTTATTGGTGGGTATTTTCTCAATTTCTTCAATTTCTTCTACCGAGAGATTTGCCTTTAACTCGTTTACCACAGCATAGGCAACTTCTTTTCGTAATTCAAAATAATTTGAAAGTGAAAGATTTTCGTTTTCGCGCAAAATTACTTTGCCCGATTTAGTTTCAAGAAGTTCGAACCACACCGTTGTATTTTCGTTGCTTGTTTCCCCTTTTGCAGTGAGAATAAAATCAGCTTTTGTTTTTTTTGCAATTTCCAGTGCGCTTAAACCGGAATTCTTATACTGATCCATAAATGCGTCCGGAACCACTTCAATATCTTTTACCGAAAAAAGGTTGTCCAGAATATCTTCCCGTAATCCGTTGATAATATAGCTTTTTTCTGCTGAAGGACTTAAATCTTCGAAGTACAAAATTGCAATGGTTTTACCCTGCTTTTTGGGAGAATTGATTTTTGGCCAAACAATAATATATAATATATTTGCCAGCACTATGAATATTATCGACCAGACAATCAAATCACTTTTATCAAATTTTAATCGTTTAACAGAAGTTTTGTTATAATCTTCATCCTCGGGTACAATTTCATTTTCAACTCTATGATATTCTTTATCTCCCGGTGTAAAACCAAAATGTTCGCGGAAACAAGTGATAAAATAAGTCACACTGTTAAAACCAACTTTGAATGCTACCTCTGAAACCGTGTATGAAGTATTTTGCAACAAGTCACGTCCGTTTTCCAATCGTTTTTGCCGGATATACTGACTAACGGAAATGTTGAAAATCTCCCTGATTTTCCGGTGGAGACTGGAGCGGCTCATTCCCAATGCGCGTGCGAGTTCCGAAACCCCGAAATGCTCGTTTTCGAGGTTGGCTTTCAGGAGTTCGGAAAGCTTGTTTAAAAACTCTTGCTGCGAAGTGGAAATGCCTGACATTAAGTGACTTTTATGAAATAAAAACAACTTGTGAATGAAAAAGTTTAATTTAAGTTGCCCTCTATTTATTGTTAAAAGTTGAATGCATTCTATAAAAAAAACCATCCGTCAACCGACGAATGGTTCTTCGAAGAAACAATTTAATATTAACTAATTGGAGGCAACAAAAGTTTAAATCTTATTAGCTTATTTGGTTCCCAGGATATTTTGCATTGAATCCAGTTTTGCATAATACCAGTCCATGGTATAAGTATTCGGAATTGCATCTGAGGCATTGCCGTTGCGTCGTGCCAATTCGATTAATCTGAGCCTGTCTTTTTCGCCTCCCCGCTTATCGCCGATATTATATCTGCATAAAGCACGTGCTTCCAACAGCGTTTCATCATAAGGCAGGAGTTTAACGCCTTTGTTGTAGAAGTAAATTGCTTTTTTAGGATCATTCTTACCAAACATCCATTTGTTTCCCTTTTGCAGGCAAGCTTTTGCGTCAGCCACAAGAAATTCTTCAGGTCCCAAAAAGAAGTTTACCGAAATTTCTTTTTCCATGGTAACCTGAATTCCTTCAATTGTACCGGGTGACCACTTTCCGTTTGTACTTCTAAGAACGCGGAAAATTTCCTTGTCGATTTCGCGGCTTAAACTGTTTACAATTTTGAAATTGGTTAGTCTGCCTTCGCTTGTAACTTCAAATTTGATTATTTCCGTTCCCTGGGTATGCCTTGCGATATCGCGGGCTGGATATTGTATATTTTTAGCAAGGATTTCGTTTATCGATATTGCTTTGTTGTCAAAATATTTTTCATCCAATACCGGCTCTTCAATGTCCAGGAGTTCCAGTTCAGGTTCCTGAGCTATTGTGCTTAGCATAGCACAAATTCCAAATAATAAAAATAGGTGTTTCATGACATTTACATATTAAAATTCAACATTCAAATCAACAGTGTAAAGTTCCGTCATGAAATGTTGCACCACTAACAAGCTATGTAGAAGATGTTTTAATGTTTCGGGCAGGTTGTTTCAATTATGTAGTGTTGATTTCAATTATGTAGTGTTGATTTCAATTATGTGTCAGATGCGTCGAAAAGTGATAAAATAAACGAATGAATAAATGGGCGAGTGAGTGAATGGGTGAGTGAGTGAATGGGTGAATGAGTAATCCGGTGAATGGGTGATTGTGTGAATGAGTATTACTGATTACTGCGACTGTCGCTGCGACTGTTTACCGAACACTTTCTTAATTAATCTCCCCGTTTTCGATTAACACTCTTCGCACACAATCATGCATTTCCTGATAGACACGGTTTACATGATTGTAAATTTTTTTAAATTGGGGTTCTTCGCGTACGCTGTCGAAAAAGTAGCAGTCGAGGTAATTGAGGTGTTCTTTATCAAATTTATCTTTTTGGGCCAGGAAATTTAAGGCTTCAAAGCAATTTTTATTTTCTCCTTTAATGGCATATATAGCTGCCAGCCAAATTGCATTCATTATTTTTCTTTGATCGTGTATTTGACTACTGTACAAAGATTCATTAAAATTTTGTATATCTCGATCGAAAAATATTTTGGCATTTTTAATGTCACCTGTTTTATAATAATAAATTCCTGTAAATACCTCATAGATTGTTGAATCCATAGTAAGTGTTTTACGAAAAGCAAGATAATCAGGGAGATAGTCTTTTGCCTTTTCCATGTCGTTTAATAAAACTGCCATGTTCATTTTCCACATAGGATAGGCGCTCTCGTGCGTACCAAAAAGATTCATCCAATCTTCTGCATTCTTCAATACCTGTTTATAATCACCTTTCACATAATCTTTCCATAATACACGTTCACGGAATAGTCTGTTTGCAATACTATCTGTAAATGATGTTTTAATGTACTTATATGCAATATCAGGAAATCCGGTTTCGATAAGACAATCAGTAAAACTTTTAGTGATATTACCGTGTTTTGAACTATCCTTATTTTCCCAATTTAGATATTCAAAATAGTTTTCTATTGCCTCACACATTTCCCATTGTTTCACACTATTCCAGAATTTTCTATTAGGCAATTCCACATCAATAATACCGGCTTTTTCTTTTAGCCTTTCATATACATTCATATCTTCACGATATTTTTCAATTTCTCCCTTATATTTATAAATGTCAGCTCTCATAAAATATGCCCAGTAATTTTCTGAGTCATATTTAATGGCAAGGTTAACAAACCGCAATGCCGTATCGCGTATTAATTCTACCCGCCGGGGATTATAATTAAACGTAGTTGCCCAAATATTCAGGTATAGATGTGCCAGTTGAACGTATGGATCGGCGTAGGTAGAGTCCAGTTCGATTGCGTTTAGAAAGAAATCCTGTGCATCATTCGGTCTTTCCTGATTTAGAGCTGTCAAACCCGCAGAAAATTGGTTAAATGCCAAAAGGTTCTCAGTACTTTTTTTGTTGATTTTATCCATTTCTGACTTGCTTATCGGAATTTCTAAAGTATCGGCCATCTGAAAGGCAATATTTCTTATTAAATCCTGCAGGTCAGAATTGATATCTGATTCAAATAATTCAACCCAAATGGAATGACTATTTTTTACATCAGTTAGATCAATTTTAATATTATATTTTCCGTTGATTGTCAAACCCGTGTAATATATAAGGTGAGTTAAATCATAATCTTTGCCGATTTTATCGGTAGTATTTGCTGTGGTTTTTATATAAGATTCCGGGTTTGATATTGGTACAAAATTTATTTCCGGAATTTCCATTAATGATTTTTGTAGCTCATATTCGAAAATGTCTAAATTAGAACTATCAGCAGTATCCGAACTGAAAGGAATTTGAATGATGCCAAGTCTAATTCCCCGGTGTTTTTTTATATTGGGTTTTGGTCCAAAATTGATAAAAATAATATTTGCCAGGAAAATGAAAACAATCGCCCATACAATCAAATCACTTCTGTCGAGTTTGCCGATCTTAAATCTTTTTGCTTGAGTATTGTTGATGATATCAACTTCTTCAGCAATATCATCTTCACTTTCAATTTCATGGTATTCCTTGTCTCCCGGTGTATAGCCAAAATGTTCCCGATAACAGGTAATAAAATAACTTACGCTGCTAAAGCCGACTTTAAATGCCACTTCGGAAACTGTATTGGAAGTGTTTTGCAAAAGGTCATGTCCTTTTTCCAGTCGCTTTTGTCGAATATACTGGCTTACCGAAATGTTGAAAATCTCTCTGATTTTCCGGTGGAGACTGGAGCGGCTCATTCCCAATTCGCGTGCGAGTTCACTAACCCCAAACTGTTCGCGTTCGAGGTTGGCTTCCAGAATGTCGGAAAGCTTGTTTAAAAACTCTTGCTGCGATGTGGAAATGCCAGACATTGATAAGATTAATGGTTGTGAGTAAGTTATGAAAAAATATTAGTAAATGCCAATCGCTATATCATGATATTAAAAATATAAGCCGGAAATGTCCGGCTTATTAATTCTACATATACTCAACCATCTGCTTCTTCGGTTCGAATAATGAATTAAAAAGAAGCGTTGAATAATTCTTTTATAATTTCAGTTTGCCATTATCGACCAGCGTTTTGCCGTCGAGTTTTACCGTACTACCCGGTACAAAGAAACTAAGCCCGTTACCGGCATCGTTGGAACCACCTGCCCAAAGATTATTGCCTATTCCGAGTGTAATCATTCCAGCCGGAACCCAGTTTATTAGTTTGCTTCCTTTAGGAATAGCTACATTCGGATTGATTCCAAAATCAACCACGCTGAATTCATCGAAACCTTTTTCGTTGGTATCATAGTATTTTTTTAGTACGTCCAAATTTGATTTTGCATCCATTGAAACCAGTTTGCCGTTTTTAAACTCCAGAACCAATCCCTCAATTTGTTTCCCCATCATCGAGTAATTGTCGATAACAACTTTTCCGTTGGCAGAACCCGAAACGGGAGCCAGGTAAACTTCACCGGCAGGCAAATAAACTGAATAACCTGCAGAGCCTTTTTTCATATCTTCCTGGCCAATTATTCCATCGCTGCAAAATGCGGGGGAACCTTTGATTTTTACTGTCAGATTGGTTCCGTTGGGGTTGGTAATTTCCAGTTCATTTCCACCGGCAAGCATCGATTCCAGTTTTTTTCCGTCGGCTGAAAGCTTTTCATAATCGACATTTATTCCTGCCCAAAAAATATTGGATAATTCGTCCAGCGAAATTCCAAATTCATCGGCATTTGCTTTTGTGGGGTACATACCATTTCCCAGCGCGACTGATTTGATCGGATTTTTTTCGATATAGTCCCGCATTGGCTTACTTGCATCACTTCGCGTTTTAAAGCGTTCCGGCGGAATATCTGCCAACAAATCGGGCGTTTCAGCAGAAGATACATTAATGGTTACATCAATAATCTTTACCAAATGCATTCCTAATTCCGGACTTTGTGAATCGTATTTTTCCGGAACCTCGGTGTACATTTTTCTTGTTAAGCGATCGCTGTCGATTGTTAAAAGTGGAAACGCGCCTTTTTTGCGCACATTCACAGCAATGTTTTCGAGTAATTCCAAATCTTTAACACCACCGGATACCATAACAATATCGCCTTCGGAAATTCCGGCGCAGTTATTTACCAGTTGGGAGGCAACTTTTTCAAGATCGATATTTGCATTATTAGCGGATGGAGTTTGAGCGTTTACCATATAAACGGTAAAAACGAACAGCGCAATTAATAAAGAGAATTTTGATTTCATAGAATTTGAATTTTAAGTTAATATATAAGAACCATATTTATAACCTGTTGTAATAGTGTTTTTTATAAGTTACGAAGTTTAATTGGAAAGCACAATAGCGAAATTAAGATATATTAACCTGAAATAGATTTATGAACGTTATTTCCCTAAATTCGTTTAATTAGGATAAAACAGTTTATGGTAACGCTGATTTTCTTTTTTGTTATTTCCATCTTAATTTCGTTTATGTGTTCGATATGGGAAGCGGTTATTTTAAGTGTAACCCCATCGTATGTTAGCCGAATGCTTCGCGAAAAACCTCATATCGGTAAAAAACTTAGCCGTTTCAAAAAAGATATCGACAAGCCACTTTCAGGCATTTTAACTTTAAATACTATTGCCCATACGGTTGGCGCCATTGGGGTAGGAGTGCAGGCAGGAAAGCTTTTCGGAACGCATAAAATTAACCTGCAGTTTGTTGAACTGACTTACGAAACGTTAATTGCAGGATTAATGACTTTGGCAATACTAATATTATCCGAAATTATTCCGAAAACGTTAGGCGCAAGTTTTTGGAAAAATTTAACCCCTTTTACGGTTCATTCTCTGTCGGTGCTGCTGGTTATTCTGGCGCCGTTTGTGTGGATGAGCAATCATATTACACGATGGATTAAAAGCGATAAAGACAGAAGCGTGCTAAGCCGCGCCGATTTTGCCGCCATGGCCGATGCCGGTTTACAAAGTGGTGCTATCGACAAAGAAGAAAAATCCATCATACAAAACCTTCTTCAACTGGAAAATATAAAAGTGTACGATATAATGACACCGCGTCCGGTTATGGCCATCGTCAGCGAAGATTTAACCCTGAGTGAGATTTACCGGCAAATAAGCCCGCTTCAGTTTTCACGGATTCCGGTATATAAAAACGAAACAGATAATATTACCGGCCTGATATTAAAAGACACCATTCTTGAAAACCTGGCCGAAGATAAACATTCGAAAAAAGCTGCAGAAATAAAACGTGATATTCAGTTTGTTGAAGCTTTTATGTCGGTTGCAAAGCTTATGGATACCCTTATTCAGAAGCGTCAGCATCTTGCAATTGTTACCGATAAATTTGGCACTGTTGTAGGCCTGGTTACTATGGAAGATGTTTTTGAAACACTCCTCGGACTTGAAATTGTAGATGAAACAGATAAAGTGGAAGACATGCAGAAACTCGCCCGCGATAAATGGTTCAGACATTCAAAGAAAGACAAAAATCAACAATAAAAAATGAACAGAATTGAGGATTGGATTATTTCTTGTAAACATATGTAAAATAAATAAATTTGTGTACTCCTGTTTTCAGATAATGCTAAACCAATGTGCGGTATTCTTTGTTGTAATCAAAAATATTAAAAACGTATTGCTGAAATTTTATCTAATCTTTAAATGCTATTCCACATGAAAAAATTACTTCTATTTTTTGTATTTGCGCCATTGATTGGATTTTCACAAACGCAACCTGATTCATTAAAGCTATGGAAAAAAGGCGGCGTATTTACAGCCAACTTTTCACAGGTATCGTTAACCAACTGGGCTGCCGGAGGAAAAAGTTCCATGTCGGGAGTGTTTTTATTTAATACGTTTGCCAATTATAAAAAAGACAGTTTAAGCTGGGATAATTCGGTTGATTTGGCATACGGCTTTTTAAAGGAAAGCGGTTCGGATTTGACCAAATCGAACGATAAAATCGATCTGAACTCAAAACTGGGTTATGCAACCGGTCACCATTGGAATTATACGGTGCTTTTTAATTTTAAATCGCAGTTTGCACCAGGCTATAATTATCCGCGTACAGATGGCGATCAGGCGATCTCAAGTCTGCTGGCGCCGGCATATATCACATTTGGTTTGGGGATGGATTACAAAAAGGATAATTTTTCGGTGTATCTGTCGCCTCTAACCGGAAAATTTACCATGGTTATTGACGATATTCTTGCTGATGCAGGAGCTTTTGGAGTTGATCCCGGTAAAAAATTCAGAAGTGAATTCGGTGCGCTGGCGAAATTTACAGTGAACCAGGAAATTGTTAAAAATGTGACATTTCAGAGCAAACTCGATTTGTTCTCCAACTATCTGCATAATCCGCAAAATATCGATGTCGACTGGAGTGTATTGTTAAACCTGAAGGTCAATGAATATTTATCGGCTAATCTTATTACACAATTAATTTACGACGACGATGTGAAAATTCTTGATCCTGACACCGGAGAAAGCGCTCCAATGGTGCAATTTATGGAGATGTTTGGCGTAGGACTTTCAGCTAAATTCTAAATCTCAAATAACTTCTGCATCATAAATTTCATTCGTTTTAACGAATGGAATTTTTTTTGGTGCATGAACGCGACGTCTTTTGTACTAAATTCCTTTTTCCTGTGTGGAAATTAAATATCGAAATAGGTTGTAAAGCATTTATTATTCTCAGTAACTTTTACAACTTCAGTATTTTAAGCCCGTATAATAAGGCGAATTTCAACAACTAATAAACGGAAAAGGAGGGCCAGACTATGAAAACCATTCAGTTGATAATTTCAGCATTACTTTCTTCTCTATTGTTTTCCTCATACGGACAAACATGGGATATTGCATGGGATAAACAATTAGGAAACCAGCGCATGGATTATTTCAAGGATGTTGTGGAAGACATTAATGGAGGCTATACCGTTCTTGGATCTGTATCGTTACAGGGAAAATCTTCATATGATTTTTGGTTAGTACATTTTAATGAAAAAGGTGACACAGTTTGGACAAGAACTTTGGGTACAGAATATTTTGATATTCCCAAAAGACTAACCCAGGTTGAAGATGGAAGTTTTTTAATCACCGGAATTGCTAAAAATGAAGGTCAGGATAACCTAATTTTGATTAAAACCGACAGTAAAGGGAATGAACAATGGCGAAAAACATTTGGCTCCGATTTTATTTATTCAGCGGAAGATGCAATAGCACTCGGAAATGAGGAATTTTTATTGGTTGGTTCAAAATCAAAAGATGCCACAAATCCAAAGCGGTGGATTGCAAAGTTGGACCAAAATGGTGATATAGTCTGGGAAAAATTATCTGGGGAGGAATTTACGGGGAGTTGCAAGGCTGTCAGAAAATTACCGGATGGCGGATATGCTGTTACAGGTCAGATGGTAAAAGCAGGGCAGAAAGATTATGATATTTGGGTAACGCGGTTAAACAGTCAGTTTGAAACGGTTTGGGAAAAGCGTGTACCTTCACCGGGTTTAAAGGACTGGCCTGAATGTATATGTTGCTCGCCTGATAGCTGCTTTATGATAACTGGCTGGCAGGGAACTTGTCTGGGAGATATAAATGCTGAAAATCCCACATTTGATTACGACATGCTGTTGGTTAAAATGGACAAGAAAGGAAATGTGCTTTGGACTAAAAACTTTGATAAGGAAGGTTCCGAAGGCGGCAATGCTGTAACAATTCGCCCGAATGGTAACTTTGTTATTGCCGGAATTAAAGCGACTTCATTTCTTGGGAAAATTGGCCCCTGGCTTACGTTGGTCGATGCTAACGGAAAATTAATAGGAGAAAAACTGATAAACATGCATTTTAACGGGGACCAGGCGATAAAAGTGATTAACAGTTCCGACGGTGGAATCATTGTAATCGGTCCCGGTTTTCAGGATGAAAAATATTCAAGAAGCGATGGTTGGATCATGAAGTTTAATAATTTATAACACAACAAAATAAATCCAAATCTAATTCAGGCTATCTTCAATATCATTTCCCTTCAGCAATTCAAGAAGATTATTTGCAGCTCTGTTCTGTAGTTCCAATGCAGATTGATCGGAATACCAGGCATAATGTCCCGTGCAAATTGTTCGTGGATGATTTATCAGAGCAGATTGCTTTTCAGTAGTTGGTTCGTTTTCAAAAACATCGATACCGGCACTGTGGATTATACCGTTATTCAATGCTTCGAGCAATGCGGTTTCATCAATGGTTTCACCACGGGATGTATTAATAATAACCGGTTTTTTCTTCATTTCCGAAAATGCTGAAACATTTAAAATATGTCTGGTTTCCTGTGTCAGATTGCAATGTAAACTTATAATATCAGCAGTTTGGAGCAATTCTTCCATTTCCACTTTTCGGGCCGAAAAACGGTTGCAATATTTTTGTGGTTTGTACGGATCAGTTGTGATTACTTCTTTAAAAAGTGGCCCGGCTTTTTTTGCCAACGTGCTACCGATTCTTCCCAAACCAATAATTCCAAGCGTTTTGTTATGAAGTTCAAAAATATCTTCAACAGGCGGGACAGCAAAATTTTGTTCGATTTGGGTTTTGGTATTCCAAAGTGCACGTGCACAGGAATAAATCAAAGCCAGCGCGTGATCCGAAACCGCATGATTGGCATAACCCTGCACGTTGGCAACTTTAACTCCATGGCGGGTGCATGCTTCTACATCGACATTATCGTAGCCAACACCATAACGCACAACCGCTTTTAAATGATTCATTTGCGCCAAAAACGTTTCATCGATTTTTGTATGTCGCACCAAAATTCCATCGGCATCTTTGGCAAACTCAATTTTTTCGGTTTGTTGACCAATATGAGACGGGTGAATTTTCAGGTTGAATCCGTTCGTTGCGAAAAGTTCCTTTTCTGCTGAATAGGACTTATAACCTGAATCGAGAATGACTATGTTCATGTTTTTCATGTAATAAAAAGCGTAAAACGAATTTAAATGAAAAAGTTTAAAAAACTACTTTTTATTTCAAATCGATTGAAATTTAATTGAAACAAACAGAATTATTGTTACATATCCCGACTTATTTCCGTTGCCTTCAGGCAACGGGATAATCTTGATATAGTGAGGGCTTTAGCCACATTTTAAAATAGAAAAATATTAAATCATTAGATTTGTGATAGAATTTCAATTTTATAATAATGAGTTGTGTTAGAGTTTGGATACATTTGGTTTTTACCACTTATAATAGCACTGCATTTTTCAATTCGCCGGAAATTCGGCAAAATATATTTGATCACATAATGGAAAATGCAAGCAAAAAAAGTATTTGGTTAGATTCGGTTGGCGGGTATACATAGCATGTGCATTGCCTGATTTCACTTGGAAAGGATCAAACAATATCCGGAATCGTACAATTAATCAAAGGTGAATCTTCTTTCTGGATTAACAGGAATAAAAAAGTTCAGGGAAAGTTTGGCTGGCAGGATGATTATTGGGCTGTAAGCGTTAGTGAAAGTCATGTTCAAAAGGTCAGAAAATATATTAAAAATCAGGAAGAACATCATCGTTTTAAAACAATTGATGAAGAAGTGGATGAATTTATGAAAAAGTATGGATGGAATTATTTAAAAGATTAAATGTGGCTAAAGCCGGTTTAATCTGCAATTTCAACCGTTTCCTGAAGGCAACGGAAATTTTGCTGAATATAGCTATAAATTTATACGAAAAAAGGTAAAAGCTATACCCCGTTATATGCCGAAAATCCACCATCAACAGGAACAATAATTCCGGTAATAAATGAAGATTCATCGGAAAGCAACCAGAAAACAGTAGTAATTAAATCTTTTGGAGCGCCCAGTTTTCCCTGTGGTGTAAGGTCTACAATTCTTTTTCCTCTTGGAGTGAGTTCACCTGATTTCTCATCAGTAAGCAGGAAACGGTTTTGTTCGGTTAAAATAAAACCGGGTGCAATGGCATTTACACGCACATTTACTTTCGAAAGATGCACAGCAAGCCATTGGGTAAAATTCGAAATTGCCGCTTTTCCTGCGCTGTATGCCGGAGATTTACTCAAAGGCTGTATAGCGCTCATGGAACTCACATTAATGATATTTCCGTTTTTTTGTTTTGCCATGGCCTCACCGAAAATTTTAGTGGGAAAAACGCTACCCAGAAAATTCAAATCGGTAGTATATCCAAAATCAGCTAAATTAACGCCAAAGAAAGAATCTTCCATTGGAGTTTCCTCTAGTAAAAATTCGGATTTTAGTTGAAGAACCCTTTGCAGTTCCTCCGGCGATATTAATCAGTGCATCAATTCTGCCAAATGTTTCCAGTATTTCTGTCATTTATTTTTTCAAGGGCTGCCACATCGAGCACATCACAGGCAAACTGAAGATGGCCTGAACTGATTTCATTCAGCTCATCGAAAGTGTTTTGTATTTTCTCAGGATTTCTTCCAAGAATGGCAAGCCGGGCGCCTTTTTTCGCCAGTGCATTGGAAATGGCCGAACCAAGAACTCCACTCGCTCCCGTTACAATTATGTTTTTATTTTTTACTGAAAACATAAATTTAAATCACCTCTATTGTTTGGATACTTTCGGTTTTGTCCTTTGTAGTTATCTCAATAACGGTAACGGTTTCAATTTGTTTAACCGGAAGTTCAACCTGCAGTAAATCACCCTTCGTTGAATATTTTAGTTTTTCGCCATTTAAAATTTTACAGCTTTTTATTTCTACATCATTTGGAAATGGAATCTGCAGCGTACTTCTTTTAAAATTCATCAGGTGCAAATAAATCTTGTTTCCTTTTCTTGTAGATGCCAGCCAGTCGTTGGGTTTGTAAGGGCCGCCTGTTGTTTCATACACCGCCTCGCCATATTTTTTCAACCAAGTGCCAATTTCTTTTAAGCGTTCTACCTGTCGTGGTTCAATTTGTCCGTCGGGCATTGGGCCAATATTCAGCAAAAGGTTTCCACCGCCTCCCACGGTTTTTAATAATGTAAACAGGCATTCATCAAAGCTTTTCATTTCATCGTTGGGTTTCCATGCCCATTGTTTGCAAATGGTAATACACGATTCCCATGGATTTTCGATATCATACGTTCCGACTCGTTGTTCGGGTGTGGCAAAATCGCCTGCAAATTCTTTTGAAAGTGTGATTCCCTCCATTCCTTTCCGGCCTTTATCCACGCGGTTATTAATCAGAATATGTTCATCCAAACCTTTTAGATAATTATACAAGTCAAGTCCCATTTCATGTGTCCACGGTTCTTCCCATTCGCCATCGAACCAGAGGATTTTGGTATGATAATTTTCAATCAATTCTTTGGTTTGAAGTTTTACCAGCGGAATAAATTTTTGCATATCTCCGGTTTCCTTTTTTGTTTTTCCACCGGGACTGCCCAACGGATAAAGCGGATGTTTCCAGTCGCAAATCGAATAATAAGTACCAAATAGAATTCCGTATTTGTCACAGGCTTTTTTCAATTCCATCAAAACATCTCTTTTATATGGCGTGGAAGAAATGTTGTAATCGGAATATGCAGTCGGCCACAAACTAAACCCATCGTGATGCCGGGTTGTAATTACAAAATATTTCATTCCGGCATCTTTCAGCGTTTTAATCCAGGCATCGGCATCAAAATTTACCGGATTAAATTCCTTATAAAGATTGTCATATTCATCAATGGGAACTTCACGTCCGCGTGACCAGCCAATTTCGGTTCCTTTCAAACTTACCGGCCCCCAATGCACAAACATTCCGAATTTCATATCCTGAAACTCCTTGAGTAATTCTTTATCTGCTGAATAGTTTTGAGCGAATGCCAAAGAAATTATCAGGGTAAATAGATAAGTGAATATGATTTTCATTTTCATCCGAATCTGATTTTAATGAATAGCTAAAAAGTTAAACCGGGTTTCGAACGCCAAAATACTTGAAAGGATACATTTTTATTTCAATTCAGTATTTCGGCTTTATTCCAATTTAATTTTGAATTTGAGCCAATGCATATTCTGCCATTTCATTGCAGTTTTTGTTGTCTTTCAACTTTTCGAGAGCCGGAACACATTTATCTGTTCCCCATAAACAAAGTTGCCTGCAAATATATTTTTTAGCATCGTCTGTAGCATTTGAATTCAAAATGTCAATCATAATATTTTCGAACTTCTCCAGTGTTTCCGGCGATTGATCCGATTTCCTAATTCGAAGCGACAAAGCAGTCAGATTCTCTTCACTGTCTCCAAGCTCGTATTTTTTAATATTATCTACCAGTTCCTCCATCGGCAGTGGCTGATAGTTCTCCCAAATAACATAACCGGTCATATTTGGAAATTCTGCTGGTACTTCCTGTAAAACTTCTCCTGTGGCCGCCCATTCTGCGCCACGTTGAAGTGTAACAACAAAACCTGCACACTGTACCTGTTCATGTGGCCCTTTTCCGTTTACATGTCCAAAAACGGTATGAAAAATCCGGCCCTCGCCATAGCGGATGGTAAACAAAGCCGGTTCGTTTTTACCTGTGCCGTTGGTTTTTGAATCGCTGTAAGCCGTGGCAAGAATATCCATGTTTAAGCCCGGGTCCTCTTAAGTTTCCGTACAATTCATCGGG
Organism: uncultured Prolixibacteraceae bacterium; assembly: GCA_963821855.1. Lineage (GTDB taxonomy): Bacteria > Bacteroidota > Bacteroidia > Bacteroidales > Prolixibacteraceae > Draconibacterium. The sequence goes on from CAWGFJ010000010.1 coordinate 41,224, forward strand.
AGCATGCATCCAACTTGTGGGCAGGCCTTTCATTATCGGATGTTCAGGGTCACGGGTTTCAACTATAACCGGAACCTGTTGTCCGTGGTGGCCGCCGCTTCCTATTGTATCTTTTCTAACGATTTCACCTTTTTCCCAGTAAACATAAGGGCCGTCTTTTTCGTTACGACCATTCCAACCGCCAAGGCCAATCATTTCATTGTATTCTTTCCAGTTTGGAAAAGCATTGTCCGAAGAATGAACGGTAACCAGGCCACCTCCGTTTTTTATGTAATCAACAAAAGCGGTTTTGGTTTCCTGCGACCATTCATCGCCATCATAATCCATAACTATTACATCGTAATCAGAGAATTGTGGTTTAAAAGTGCTCATGTCACCTCCTTTATCCGGAGTTGTTGTAACATCGACTTTAAACACGCCTGAAACTTCGAGTATCTTTTTTATCGCCGGAGTTGTTTGGTTAAAATCATGCGAAGCATTCATCTGACCGTTTATGATGAGCGCTTTTAACCGGGCATTTTTATTCACCGAATCGCCATTGGAATTTGGGCTGCACGATGAAAATGCCAGTACGATGATAAAAGCAGAAATTGCAACTGCAAATTTATGTATTGTATTTTTTAATTTCATTTTTTTGACTTTTAAGAAAGGTTACAAATTATGTTTACGCAATTTTCCATGGTTTTCTATAAGGTCTTTTTAATAATCTTGCTGCATGGTCATCATTTAAAATCTGCATTTTATCCGGATCCCAATGTATTTTCCTTTCGGTCAACATGGCGATTTCTCCAAGCAACGCAACACTAATCGCCCGTAATCCTGTATTTGGAGGAACGATTGTTTTTTCTCTGCTGCGAGTACATTCAAGATAATTTTGATAATGATTTTTACTGAGATATGGTTTGTAGCCGCTATCACCGATTTTGGCAGATAGAAGCTTTTCATCGCTGGCAATTAATTTTCCCCTGTCAACATTAATCCATCCGTCAGTGCCAATAAAGGTTGCACCTCCGCCGGTTTTAATCTTTTTGTTGTTGGCGACTCTCATCTTCAGGCCATTTTTAAACAGGCACATAAAATCATATTCCGATGGCGTATTGTAAATTCCTTTTCGCGGATAATCGGCTTTTCCTTCAATTTCAGCGGGGCCAGTATGTTCCAGGTCGGTACCCCAAAGCGCAATATCGATGTGGTGTCCGGCCCAGTCGGTAAGTTGCCCGCCGGAATAATCCATAATCCAGCGCCAGTTCCAATGGTAAATTCCACGGAACGGTACTTTTGGAGCGGGTCCGAGCCAGAAATCCCAGTCAAGACCTTCAGGAATGTCCGCTAATGCCGGAGCGGGTTTCTCCAGTCCTCCGGTAGGTAATCCAACTTCAACATAATTAACATCGCCGATAATTCCGTTTCTGACCAATTCAACTGCCCTGTAAAATTCTCCTGACGAACGTTGCATGCTACCAATTTGCCAAACGACATTATTTTTTTCAACGGCTTTTACAATCTCCATTCCATCATCGATGGTTCTGCATAACGGCTTTTCAGCATATGCATCCAAACCAGCGTTCGCCACAGCCGAGTAAATAATTCCGTGCCAGTGGTCGGGAAGGGCAATTCCTACGCCATCAACCTTTTCTTTTGCAAGGAATTCCCTGAAATCGTTGTATTCACGACAATCTTTATTTTTATAGGTCTCATTTACAATATTGGCAGCTTTATCGCGGTTGGTTTTATCCACGTCGCAAACCGAAACAACCTGTACTTCGGGGATTTTCAGGAAATTTTTCATGTTATAGGTTCCCTGCGAACCAACCCCGATAAATCCCATCACGTGACGGTTACTCGGCGCTACAAAACCATTTCTTCCCATTGCTGAGGCGGGAATAATGGTTGGGACAACTATCAACCCGGCACCTGCGGCCAAAGTTTTTCTAATAAAATTTCTTCTGTTTGACTTATTCTTCATAATATTGGTTATTTAAACTTATTCTGAACAGATGTATTCAATTCGAACAGGTAATATTTAATTGGTTTAGAAATAATTTCACTAATCTACAAATTCATTTATTGATTTGGCATTAAAGAGAGAAAAAATATATTTTTAAGGAAAACAAAAATAAGCTATGAAACCGTTCATTACAATTTTAACATTTTCGCTGATACTGATACTTTCCTTTACATCCTGCCAAAAGGAAACTGTGGAATGGCCCGAATCCACGCAGACTTCAAAGCCCTGGACACGCTGGTGGTGGATGGGAAATGCTGTGGATCAAAAAAATATTTCGCGTGAACTAAAAGAGATGTCGGATGCAGGAATTGGCGGCGTAGAAATTACTTCGATTTATGGGGTAAAAGGGGAGGAGAGTGGCTTTATCGAATACCTGTCGCCCGATTTTTCCAAAATCCTGAATTATACCATCGATGAAGCCAATAAGCTGGGAATGGGAGTGGACCTGCCTCCCGGGAGTGGCTGGCGTTGTGGCGGGCCGTTTGTGCCTGAAGAAAAAGGTTTGTGGTCGTTGCGTATTCAGAAAAAAGAATTGAAAAAAGGCGAAAGCTGGAAACTTCCTGCAGACATAAAAAATTGTGCGGCGCTTTCCTTTACCGGCGAATCGGGAAATACAACGGTTTTGAAAAATGAAGAAACTTTTAAAGCTCCTGAAAACGGTACTGTTTACATGGCATTGCGCCTGAAAAACCGCGATATGGTAAAACGCGCTTCCGATGGTGGAAAAGGCTGGGCTATCGATACATTTAACAAGGAAATTACCGATTGGTATCTCGATGAATTCTGGAAACGACTGGATATCGGTGAGGGAAAAATCCGTTGTTTTTTTCACGATTCGTTTGAATATACCGGCGATTTTACCACGCATTTTACCGAGGAATTCCAAAAACGTCGCGGATACGATATTGCAGAATATCTGTATGTTCTGGCTGGCGATACCGATGATGAAAACCTGATTGCAAGGGTAAAGTCGGATTACAGGGAAACGTTATCGGATTTGGTTCTGGATTCTTTTATTCAACCCATGACAAAATGGGCAAACAGTCACAAAAGTCTGAACCGTAACCAGGCACATGGTTCGCCCGGAAATATTCTGGATTTATATGCCGCCTGTGATATTCCTGAAACCGAAATTTTCAGGGAAGTGGAACCGGGGACAATCGATATTTTTGTCAACAAATTTGCATCTTCTGCAGCGCATGTTACCGGAAAGAAACTTACTTCGAGCGAGAGTTTTACCTGGCTGAAGGAGCATTGGACTGTTACCCCGTCGGATATGGTTCGGGCAACCAACCGCTTTTTTCTGGCCGGTATCAACCATATGTTTTTTCACGGAAACTGTTATTCGCCGGAGGATGCGGAATGGCCGGGCTGGCTGTTTTATGCTTCCACTGAATTGAATAACAGAAATCCGTTATGGAAGGAAATCCCGACGTTGTTTAAATACATCGAACGTTCGCAATCTATCTTGCAGAGTGCAGCGCCTGAAAATGATTTGCTGGTATACTGGCCTTATTACGACGTTGCAGCCGACAAAGGCAGAATTTTCAACCACCTTGGAGTAAACAAGGATGCAGGCTGGTTTAAAGGTCATCCAATATCAGAATTGTCGGAGCGACTTACCAATGCCGGATATGGTATCGATTATATTTCCGACAAACAGTTGCTGAACTGCGGAATTAGTAACGGCGAAATCGAAACCGGGGGAAAAGTAAAATACAAGGCAATTGTTGTACCTCAAACAAAATATATTCCATTGGAAACCATAGAACAATTGCAAAAACTGCTGTCGGAAGGCGGGAAAATTTATTTTGATGAAAATCTGCCTGAAAGCGTTCCTGGAATGTTCAAACTGAATGAAAGAGAAAAGCAACTGGCTGAGATTAATGCAGCAATTCCAAAAGATAACTGTGTAGGAAATCCGGTTGAATTATTGAAAAATAACGGAATTTCCGGCGAAGAAGCTTTGGTAAATGCAGGTTTTCACTACCTGAAAATGAGATTGAATGACGAAGTTTATTACATGGTTTGCAATACCGGTTTGGCCGCAAAAGATGAATGGGTTGAACTTCAGACTAAAGCAAAATCGGCCGTAGTTTTAAATCCGATGAACGGAAACATTTCAAATGCCGAAATGGATGGAAATAAGGTACATATTCAACTTGAACCTGAACAACTGGTATTTCTGGCTATGACAAAAACTCAAGCTGAAGCGCCGGAATTTATATATGAAAACAGCGATGCAAAAGCTGAACCGGTAAAAGGAATGTGGAAAATTGAATTTACTGAAGGTGGGCCTGTATTTCCGGGAAATATTCAAACCGATAAACTGGTTTCGTGGACAAAACTGGGAGACGATGAAACAAAACGGTTTGCCGGGACTGCAAAATATGTTATCGAATTTCCAGGAGAGGAAAGTCAGGAAAATGCAGTGCTTGATTTAGGCGAAGTAAAAGATTGTGCTCATGTTTATTTAAACGGAAAAGATTACGGCGCATTATTAGGGCCAACGTTTAAGGTGAATGTAGATAATTTGCAAAAAGGAAAAAATACACTTGAAATTGAAGTTACCAACGTTGCTGCCAACCGAATCCGCGATTTGGATATCAGGGGAGTGGACTGGAAAAAATTCTACGACATCAACTTTGTAAATATTGATTACGAACCATTTGATGCGTCAGGTTGGGACGTAAAAGATGCGGGTTTGCTTGGGCCGGTTACTTTGACGTATTATTAACTGGTTTTTGCCGAAATGCCGCCTCATTCAGTAATAAACCTTGTTAAAAGAATGTCACATCGGGAATCTATCAAAAATCTTTTGACATTTTAATGTGATGACAGAAAACTTGAGTGTAGCTGTCATTTCGACGAGTTTGCGAGGAGCCCGCCTGAACCGGAACGGGCAGGAAATCCCTTTGAACAGGCAGATCTCTCACCGCCAGCCGGCGGTTGCCAATGACAGATTTTCAAACAAGACCCTGAAACGAGTTCAGGGTGACGTCCTTAACTATCTCACCAATCGTTATTAGAACGTCATGCTGAACTTGTTTCAGCATCTCTGTCATTTTCTTATTATGCCTAAACTGTAAATTAGGTGAACTCTCGAGATGACAAAAAACAAGAATCTGTCATTAACATGGAGTGAAGAAGCTAATCATATTTAACCACAGAAGTGATATTATATGAAGATGTAAATACTATTATCAAACTAAAACATCAAGCACTTGATTTCAAATCAATCCAGTAAAATTTTCATGATACGAATGAACTTTTATGAATCCTGTTTTAATTTTCATATATTTGATTTCTGATAATACGATTTTAAAATTAGTGTTACTATGACGGTTTCAAGAATTGGTGTTTCGCTGGAAAAAGAGCTTTTGGATGCACTTGATGACTATGTACAGGCCAATCATTTTTCCAATCGTTCGCAGGCCATACGGCATTTGGTAAATAAAAATACGGCTGAACAAAAGTGGCAGTGTAATAATTATGTTGCCGGTTCTGTTACCTTGTTGTATGATCCGAACCGAAGAGAAATCCAAAGCCAAATCGCGGAAATACAGGTGAATTATTACCAGGAAATTTTATCGACACAGCGTATTATTCTGGATAAGTCGAAACACATGGAGATTATTGCCATAAAAGGAATTGCCAGCCGGCTAACTGAACTGGCCGATAAGCTTATCGGTATCAAGGGAATGCAAAACGGTAAATTAACCATGAGCCGCGCCGATTAATTTTTTTGCTTAAGTGGTGTTATGAAACTTGAAAAAAATGTTACTGAATAAAAATTTATTAGAATGGGAGATTTAAGTCCACATCTTCAAAATAAAATCAGAGAGCTTAAAAGCTGGTTTTCGAAACGAAAAGGTTCCATTGTAGCTTTTTCAGGAGGAATTGATTCAACGCTTGGTCTTTTATTTATCCCGCAAATTTCAGGGAAAACAAAATGCAATCGGGGTAATTTCCAATTCCGAAAGTTTAAAAAGCAAGGATTTTGAATTTGCAAAAGATTTCTGCAAGCAATTCGATATTCATCTCGAAATTATTAAAACGCTTGAATTGGCTGATGAACGCTACAATCAGAATCCTGAAAACCGATGCTATTTCTGCAAGGAACATCTGTTTCACGATCTTCAGTCGATAAAAGATAAATATCCTGAGTTTGATGTGTTAAGCGGAACCAATCGCGATGATTTGGGAGATTACCGGCCGGGATTGCAAGCTGCTGCAGAATACAAAGTTTTATCGCCAATGGTCGATTGCAAGGTTTCAAAGGACGAACTACGACAAATCGCCAAACATTTTGAACTTCCTAACTGGGATAAACCATCCAGTCCGTGCCTGAGTAGCCGCGATTCCATATAATCATGACATTACAAGAGAAAAACTGCAACAGATTGAAGATGCCGAAAATATTCTGAATGAATATGGTTTTAACGATGTGCGTGTGAGACATTACGGAACGTATGGCAAAATTGAGGTCAGAAAAGAGGAATTGGATAAACTTCTGCTGGTAGAAAATGAAGTGGTGGAAAAGATAAGGAATGTCGGTTTTGAAGATTTGAAAATCGACAAGGAAGGGTTGGTTTCAGGGAAATTAAACCGTGTATTAAAAAACGTAAAGATTGATAAATGAGAATATTGTACTACGATTGTTTTGCCGGAATCAGCGGTGATATGAATTTAGGCGCACTGATTGATTTAGGCGTTGACAGCAATTATCTGAATTCAGAATTGGAAAAACTGAATATCGAAGGTTTTCACCTCGAAATTAAAAAAGACCAGCGACGCGGAATTTCAGGAACAAAAGCCGATGTAATTATTGAAAACCAGGAAAACGAAAAACACCGTCACTTGCGGCATGTCGAAGAAATTGTAAATAACAGTACACTTTCTGCTGAAGTCAAAACCAATGCATTGAAAATATTTAATTTGATTGCTGTGGCTGAAGCAAAAATGCATAATATTCCAATCGAAAAAGTTCATTTTCATGAAGTTGGCGCTTTGGATTCCATTGCCGATATTGTTGGAGCAGCCATTTGTCTCGACTATTTAAAAGTTGATAAGGTAATGTCTTCTTCCATTCAACTTGGTGGTGGAACGGTAAAATGTGCACATGGAATTATGCCTGTTCCGGCTCCGGCAACTGCTGAGATTGTAAAAAATATTCCTGTAAAAACAGGTTTGGTCAATCATGAAGCTACAACACCAACCGGAGCTGCAATTCTGGTTGCAACAGTTGATGAATTTACGGATAAAACTGAATTTCCCGATTATTAAAACGGCTTATGGTATTGGAAATCGCGACAGTGAAGTTCCCAATGTTTTGCGTGTTTTTTTGTGTGAAGATACACAAACAGATAAGTGATGTGATTACTGAAGAAGCAATTGTTCTGGAATGTAATATCGACGATATGAATCCCGAGCATTACGATTTTCTGCTGGAACAATTGTTTGAAGCCGGTGCAAGCGATGCCTGGTTGGTCGCCAATGATCATGAAAAAATCAAGGCCGGCTATCAAAGCTTTCTGTTTTATGCAAAGAAGAGCTGGTGGAAAAGCTAAAGGAAATCATTTTTACAAACAGCACATCGATTGGTATTCGTGAATACCAAGTGAAAAAAAATATGCTTAAAACGAACAGAAGGGAAGTGGAAACTGAATTTGGAAAAGTTCGCGTAAAGCAAAGTTTTTTCAATGGCAAGCTGGTTCATTCCAAACCCGAATTTGAAGATTGCAGGGAACTGGCAGAAAAACACAATGTAACTATTGCGGAAATTGAAAAAGCGGTAAATCAAAAAATCAATTGAAATAATGAATCCAAAAGATATTCTTGAAAAATATAAAAATGGAGAAATCGATTTAACCGAAGCGCTGGAGCATTTCCCGAAACGAGGAATTGAGGAGATGGGATTTGCCACCATCGATACCGATCGAAAGCGGCGTACAGGGATGCCCGAAGTGATTTATGCTTCAGGGAAAACGCCGGAACAGGTGGCAATGATTGCTGAGCGCATGCACAAAAAGGCATTGATGTGCTTGCAACCCGCGTAACTCCGGAAATGGTTTCGATGCAGTGAAAGCAAATTATTCCCGATGCTGAATATAATTCTATCGCAAACACGATTGTCTATAAAAAACGTCTGATGAAAAAACCAAAGGATATATCGCAGTGGTGGCTGCCGGAACATCGGATATGCCGGTTGCTGAAGAAGCTGCAGTAACGGCTCGTTTTCTGGGAAATAAAGTTGAAACGATATACGATGTTGGCGTCGCCGGAATTCACCGGCTGTTTAACAAACTGGAAATGATTCGTAATGCACGTGTAATTATTGTCGTTGCAGGAATGGAAGGCGCATTAACCAGCGTCGTTGGCGGCCTCGTGGATAAACCTGTAATCGGCGTGCCAACCAGTATTGGTTACGGAGCTAATTTCGCAGGTTTGTCGGCGTTGCTTGCAATGTTAAACAGTTGTGCAGCCGGCATTAGTGTTGTAAATATCGACAATGGTTTTGGAGCTGCCTGCCAGGCTTCATTAATTAATAAATTATAAATCTTTTTGCTATGAACGAACTGTCTATATTATTAGTAACTGCCGCATCTCTGGGTTTTGTTCATACCCTGCTCGGCCCCGATCATTACCTGCCATTTATTGTGCTAAGCAAGGCACGGCAATGGTCGAGTTCCAAAACCATGTGGATTACCTTTATTTCAGGAATCGGGCATGTGGGAAGTTCAGTAATTATCGGAATGATTGGAATTGCACTTGGGTATTAGTTTAAACAAGCTGGAGTATTTTGAGTCGTTCCGAGGAGAAATGGTTGGCTGGATGTTGTTTGCATTTGGCGTGGGTTATACTATTTACGGACTTTATAAATACATCAAACACAGCCATCATTTTCATTTGCCTAAATTTTTATTGCCAAAAAGAATTCGCGATTTTCAACATCTTCCGACCGAAGAACAAAAAGCAGACAATACAAGACTTACACCGTGGATATTATTTCTGATTTTTGTTTTTGGCCCGTGCGAAGTACTTATTCCGATGTTAATTTTTCCTGCCTATAAAAACAGCGCTTACGGCATGTTTATGGTTGCCCTGATTTTTGGCATCGTAACCATTTCAACCATGATGCTTATAGTCTACGTCGGGCATAAAGGAACATCACTTATAAAATTCAAAAAACACGAAAAATATCTTCACCTGGTTGCCGGAGTTTTAATACTTTTCAGCGCTTCCGGAATTTTATTTTTGGGATGGTAGGAATTCGTTATTTCGAAAACTGAATCCAATCCACTTCAACAGGATTAGTGCTCTTTTGCACAACAACAAGATTATGAATTCCCGGTTTTATTTTCGATATTTTTGCTTCGGTAATTTTCATTTCCTGACTTTTTGGAACAGTTACCTCAGAAACCAACTGACCATCCGCTTTATCCAAATGAATTTCCAATGCTCCGCCATTTTCTGATTTGGCATTTAACTGAACCGATTTTAGTTTTTTGCCGAAATCAACTGAATTGTATTGAATCCAGGAGCCATTGTTTTCAAATATCGATTTCCAGCCTTCAAATGTATTTAGCGTGTCGTTGAATTCAACTGAAATACGTCGTTGCTTATTGTCGAGTATATCTGTCAATTTGGATTTTGTCCGTTGCATTGGTTAAACCAACTCCACGCAATGTGGGCATCACTTTTTGAATGGTTCCATCGGAATTAAAAAACAGGCTGTCGATGCAAACCGAACGGTTTTTATCAAATTTCGGAGAATAGGCATCCTGATGATAAAACAAATACCATTGTCCGTTTTTATTCGATGAACGAATGATGGTTGGTCCAGCAGTTCATAGGCGATTCATCCATGATTACTCCAGTCATTTTAAACGGTCCCAGCGGATTATCACCAATGGCATATTCCAGCCTTTCAATCTTATTTTCCACATGGGGAAAAGTGAGATAATAAATCCCATTTCGTTCAAAAACCCAGGGACCTTCCTTTAATCCTTTTTCGGGTAAGTTGGCAATTATCTGCGGTTCAGAATCCAGTTCGAGCATATTCTCTTTTAGTTTCGCTACAAAAATATTTCCCAGCGACCAGTAAATATATGCCTGCCCATCTTTGTCGATTAAAATATTTGGATCGATACCATTGATGCCTTCGATTGATTCGGCTTGCGGCGTGTATGGTCCCTCCGGTTTATCGGCAACAGCCACTCCTATTCCAAATCCTCTTCTTTGGCTTGTTCCATCCGGTTTTTTATTGGCCGGAAAATAAAAATAGTATTTCCCATTTCGTTCAATGCAATCGGGCGCCCACATACTATAAGAAGTTGAATCAACCCAGGGAACTTTGCTTTGGGTTACAATAACTCCGTGGTCCTGTCCAATCGGTCAGGTTTTCGGAAGAAAAACATGATAATCCTCCATGCAAAACCAATTGGGTCGCAAATTTTTTCCCTCAGGAGCGACAATATCATGCGAAGGAAAAACATATACTTTTCCGTTAAAAACCCTGCCGGATGGGTCGGCCGTGAATTGATTTCGGATGATGGGGTTTTGTGCTGAAATGAATTGCGAAATAAATACCAACGTTATGTTTATTGCAATGATTCTGAAGTAAGTTGTTTTCATATAGATTAGTTTTTTTTGTTTTTCACCCCTTTCCGCCAGCTGGCGGATTTCCCCTCGCCACAGGCGAGGGGAGAACTTCCATAACTTAATTCTACAAATATAATTTAACTGCCAATATTTGTTGGAATGTTTTTCTCTTTTTAAGTCTCCGAATATCCGAAGGACTCCTACGGAGAATGCCAATGGCAGAAAATGGCGAAGCCAAAAGGGTAGAAAAAAATAAAATTAATTACTGGTGTCTGGTAAATATTTATTTTAAGAAAAGAAAACACAATAAGATCAAGATTTGCATTGGGAATGAAGAATTTCTAATTAATGGCTAAAGCCTGTTTTTCTTGTTCCGAATTTAACCGCCGGCTTAACAGGTTGTGTGAAAATGCGATTTTTAACTAACCCTGGCATTTATGCCACGGATTTGATACGTGGATAGGACACGGGCTTTAGCCCTTAATATGAGCAAGTTGGGCTAGAGCCCAAATTCTATCCTTTTTTCGTAACCCCAAGCATAAATGCCGGGGTTAGCTATTTTCACACAGTCTGTTAAGCCGGAGGCAATAAAGCCCTTGATAATAAAGGGCTTCAGCCATTAACTTATTATTCACCGGACCCCCAGCGAAAATCAATCTTTAAACTCTTTTTTTATTCGACTTAGTACTTCCTCAATATCATTTCACTCTTCATTGTTAAATCGAAGCACTTTTATTTTATTACATTAAAGATTTGCAATATTCACACATTTTTAAGCTTTTCATTGTGTGTTATTTTTTTCAAAATTGGTTTAATTTTCAGGATTGGTGGCATTGTGTCTCCCATTAAAAATCCCAGGGATTTTAATGGCTTGATATTGTCGAATATTAGTTTGACAATGGCTGTAATTGGAATGGCAATTAACATACCCGAATTCCCCATAAGGCGCCGAACACAATAACAGCTATAATAGAAGACAGAGCATTAATTTTTACTTTTGAGGCAACTATTTTCGGAATAATGTAATTGTTGTCGATTATATGTATAAATAAATAGAGAGCCAAAACCAATAATGCAAACCAGGGCGATGATTTTGTAGTGATGGCAATAATCATTGGCATTGCTGAAGCAATAACAAAGCCAAGGTAAGGTATGAGGTTGAGAAGGGCGCCTAAAATACCAAGGATTATTGCATATTCTATTCCCAATAACAAAAGTCCCAAAGAATACAAAGTAGAAATTATGGCCATCTCAATAAGCAATCCGATAAGATAACGTTGAATCAGCGATTTTATCTGGTTTATTATTTTACTCACTTTACTTCGGTTACTTCTGCCGAATAACCTGCGCAAGAATTCAATTAAAAGGGGTTGGTAATACAGAATCATAAATACATACACGGGTAGTAAAAAAAATAATACCACACACGCTTCCAACATTCACAATAGTTTGCCCAATTTCCAGGCCGCCGATAATTTCATTTTTGGTTTTTGTAATCCAAGCTGTAATTTCTCTGTGGCTTAAATTAAAGTGTACTGAAACATAGATAATCGATTGATTGAGAATCTCGGTAAATTTATCCACAAGTTTTGGCAGAGATTCAGTAAACCGGCTTGCCTGCGAAAACAGAAAAGTACCAAATGCTGTAATAATCAAAAAGGTAAGGAATAATGTAATTATAATGGCCAAAACCCGGTTTATCTTAATCCTGACAAACAGATTTACAACGGGGTGTAAAATAATGGCAATAATTGTTGCAAAAACAATAGGAATAATGATGCCTTGAGCAAGATACAAGAACTGCAAAAAAGGCAAACAGACCAATAAAAATAAGGGGAGCTTTTACACTTACTGGGAATTTTCATTTCTCTATTGGTCTCGACTTGCATAATTTATTTTCCCTTATAGAAAATATGGTGAGAAACATATTGGCCGAATGAAAGTATTGTTTTAGGATTTTTGGCAATTATGTTGGTAATACCAAATTGCATAACAATTCCTAAAAATCTTCTGAGTTTATTGTTTGACGACCTGTAATAGCTTTTTTTGAAAGATAACCGGTGAGCAGTCCAACGGCAGTGCTTAAAAGGTTATTAACCAGATAAGGAGAAGCGGAAATTTCCTTAAAAGCATTTTCGATCAGGTTAACAGGTTTTAAACTTTCATAAGCCAGGTGAAATTGTTCTCTCATCAATTTTAACTTGACAGCCTGCTCTGCTTCCAAAAATTGGATAGCATTCTGAAGTTCGGCATTGGAAGATATATTTTCCATTGGATTTTATTTAAGTGCCTGTTTAATGATATAATCGGAAATCTTCTTTTTAATCCGATCGTGCATAAAGAAATGCAGTACAAGTCCAACAATTCCATAAAATGCAGCAACTACAAAAAAACCATAAAACATATTCCCGAAGATTTCACCCAACCAAAAAGCCACACCCAAATTGAGAAAAAGCAGGAACGACATCAAAATTAAAAAAACAACAGCATGTGGGATTAAAGAAGAAACCACATCTGATGTTTTATCAATTGTCTTAAGTTTTACAAGTTCGTAGCTTGTTTTACCATAATCGGCAGCACTTTCCAGCAGCGATTCAATTGAATCCACAATGTCTTCCATAGCTTCGGGCATGATACTATTGTTTTATAAATTATTTTTTGGTCGAATATATTCAAATTGTTGAAAAGTATCACTAAGCTTCATTTAACAATAATGTTAGAAAGTTTAAATTTTAATTTTCCGCCAATTAAAAAGTAATGTATTACTGAAAAAATCAATTTACCTATAATGTGTTCAAATCTTTTGTCGCTGTTACAAGTTTTAATTTATTTCATCCAGGTTCGTTTTAATTTCAGAAACGTTAAGAAGACTCATTACCGTCTGTCTGCAAGGATCAAATATTTGTTTCAATGTAATTGTTCGCTAACCTGAAAAATTTTTACGCTTCAGCTGTTTTTGCGTTTTTTTCAGCTTCTTCAGGTTTGGCCATTTTCTTTTCAGCATAGTCGGTAACTTCTTCTTTTACTTTTTCAGCATAGTCGGTAACTTCTTCTTTTATTTTTTCAAATTTTTCGTTAACTGTATCAAGTAATTCATCAAATTTTTCTTTTAATGAATCAAAGTAATTTTCACCTTTTTCTTTAATTTTTTTCCTGGTTCTCGAACCTTTTGCAGGGGCAAATAAAATTCCTGCCAATGCACCGGCGGCTGCGCCAGCCAGTAAGCCTAAAAAAACTTTTCCTGAACTCATAATTATTTTTTTAATTGATTTAACTTAACTGTTACAAATATCAACCTCCTTTAACTATTGCATGTTACACAATTTCGAAAAAGATTTACATCATTCACACTTCATTATTTTGCCAGACCCTTCTGAAAAGACCAGGCATATTTTACTGCATTTAAAATGAAATGAACGCTTTGTCCGAAAATAAAGCAATTCATTTTCTCATAAACTTTTAAAAATGGAATGATTTTTTACAAAACCCGACTGCCCTGAATAAGCCTAAGAATTACAGCAATAACCAGCAAGACATGTATAGGCACCGATAATTATTACTTTCTAAAAAGTGTCCGTGCGCAGTACAACCTGTTCTCCCGGATATTGTACATTTGTGCCGTTTTCCCGTTGTAATAAATACTTTGACCGGGCTATAGGAAGAAATCGTTTCCAACACATTGTAGCATTTAATAAAAAACCCGTTGAACTTTTTAACTGCCCCAGGTTTTCAACATTCCCTTCGTCGGTTTCAATCCAAACTACATACGTTGTTTGAGTTCATTGGGCCCCTTTTCACTTCTGCCAAATCCGACACTTCAATTTAATTATTTAATTTTTATTACTGTCCTTTTTAACTTTTACAAATCCTTTTGCTGCCGGAACAACAGTTGAGTTTAAAAAACTGTGCTTTTTTGCGCACGGATGTGAAGGGGATTTACCATTGCAATTACAAAAATCTCTAAAAATGAGGATTTTTAGCAATCATTGTTCAAACTTTCTGTTTTCATGTTTTCTGATTTTAAATTAATAAAATATTCGAATAAAGGTAATAGCTTCGACTACGCCTGGCGGTTACACAATTCGGGAAAAGATTGTTACATCATTCACACATATTTTGCTTTTAACGGTTGCATCCGTTGAAGCATAATCGGGCATCGTATATGGGATGATGAAGTCTTCGTGAAAAGGCAGAATCCTATAATGATAAAACGCTTAGGTTTAAAGCATTTTAGGTAATATAGTTGTGCCATCATAAGCAGTGTTCAAAGTACAATTGGTATTATTCGTGAAAGAGAGGCTGTGCAAAACTGCACTGGCTTTTACAAATTCAGAGAAAATCTGATCGCTGACTTTAAACCAGTCGAAATCTGCAAATCCTCCGGGGTTTTTGTAGCATAGTTAAACAGTCCAAACCGATAACCCATAAAATGTTCCATTAATGTATATTGCATGTGCAATTCCCCACCAATGGCATTCCACGATTTTCCGTCCAGACTATAAAAGAAATATGCAATATCCTTTTTATCCCTGAAATCACAATCAATTTTTAAATACACTTCGTTTTGCGACAATGGAATACTTTCCATTTCAACCGGAGTTTCCGATTCGTTGCTGATCATAAAAACATATTTTTTACCATTAACCATTTTTACACCCACCTGACCAAATTTCCGTTGCAATGCACATAAACCGGCAAAATCACCGTCTTTCATATTCGAAACATCAATTATTGTAGAACCTGAACATACCGGGCCAAAAGTACGCTGTGTTAAGGTGTTTCTTGATTTTACAAATAATGAATCAATACGTCCGGTTTTTAGTCGCAGATAGCCTTTGCGTTCATTAACCGACCAAAGTGAATTGTCGGGATTATGGTTCCATTGCCAAACCAATGGCAAGCGCAGGTTCTCCGTTTTTCCGTCAAATTCATCGGAATTTACAATTCCCGGAATTAAGCTTTTGTTGGCAGGCAAGCCTTCAAGAATTTCCGGCACTTTTCCATCAATTCCCAAAACCGGCCAGCCATCTTCCCATTTTACCGGAACAAGATATGGAATGCGCCCCACAGAACCATGATCCTGAAATAAATACGAATACCATTTCCCATCAGGAGTGTCAATTAATCCGCCCTGTGCAACACCTTTATCCTGCAATGCCAACCTGCCTTCCCACGGGCCGGTGAATATTATCGGCCCGGTGAATAACAACAGTTCGCATTCCACCGCGCGGCCAGGTAATGTTAAACAGGTAATATTTGCCATTTACTTTAAAAAGCTGCGAACCTTCAGCCCCCAGCATAATTCTGTCGCCTGCCGGGGCGCTTGCATTTTCAATAAGAACTTTTTCAGTGCCTTCTTTTACTCCTGAAAGATCTTCTTTAATTTCGGCAATAATGAGTTTTCCGTCACCCCAAATCATATAAATCTTGCCGTCATCATCAAAAAACAGAGTATGATCGTGGAGACTGGGACTAAATTCGATTCTTTTCCATGGTCCTTTTTCAATATTCTTTGTGGAAAAAATATAGGTTTTCCCGGTGGTGCTTGAAAAAGTTGATACATAAAACGTATTGTTATGATACCGGATACAACTTGCCCAGGAACCTCTTCCATAACAACTTTTTCCATTCACCAGATTTAATGCATCCATATTGGCCAAGCGTATCATAAGCATAACTCACCATTTCCCAGTTTACCAGATCTTTCGATTTCATAATCGGCACTCCCGGACTCATGTGCATGGTGGTGCTGCTCATGTAATAGGTATCGCCAACACGAACCATCGACATGTCCGGAACATCGGCATAAATAATCGGATTGTGAGCTTGATTGGTTTGCGCCGGC
Source organism: uncultured Prolixibacteraceae bacterium (assembly GCA_963821855.1). Classification (GTDB taxonomy): domain Bacteria; phylum Bacteroidota; class Bacteroidia; order Bacteroidales; family Prolixibacteraceae; genus Draconibacterium. Next base: position 57,681 of record CAWGFJ010000010.1, read on the forward strand.
ACCAAATAATGGCACAGGAAAAAAATGAGAAATGTAATGGCTTATTGTTTTTTCATGGTATTAATTTTCATTTTAAAATTTCTTTTTTCCCTTTCTTATTTTGCCCAGGCTTCACCTTCCGGAGTACGTCTCCATTCAAAATAGTCGTCCAGAACTTCCAGTGATTCAGCACTTGGAACCGGCCCACAAAAGGAGTTGGACCGGTAAGGTACATTACTTCAGGATTTTCGTCGCTAAAAGCAGGCCATTCGGGAACACTTTCGCCATTCGGATCGCCGTATTTGGCAAAATTAGTCCAGTACGTTCCGATCGCTTCTGAAAGCGCCACATCCGATTCATTGTCGGCATTAACGTGCATAAACACATAAGCCACATCCTGTCCGTGCGGAGAACCATATCCATACTGTGGCGAATCCTCGGGATAATCGGGGTGCTGATCAAAATAATACAACCAGGCTTTTGATTTTCCCATTTTTGACTGCAGCCTCGCCCAACTCCATGTTTGCCAGCCAAATGCTGCATCACGTGCCAGATCGCGCGCGGTTTTGGGCACGGTGGTTTCTGTTACAGGATAGGCTTCGAGCAGTGCATCGGCAAATTTGCCATATCGTTGCTGAACTGCTTCTGTAAATTCTTTCGGGTCTTTGGTCCGGGTGAAACTGGCTCCTTCATCCGAATTATAGCCAACCAAAATTGGTGTGTCGTTAAAATTTCCGGCTTCATACATTTTGTATTGATCATCAGGAATTACATAGCCATCAACAATTGGCCATCCACCAGGCATCCCAAATCCGCTAGGTAATTTATCTGCGTCTATTGCACGAAGTTCTGCCAAAGTAGAAACACCGGCATTTTCAATATAAGCCACACCATCAGCTTCTGCCTGTTCAAGGGTTTTCATATTTTCTCCGGGGTAAGTTGTTGGTCGTGTTGGACCAAATGAACCGCCACTTTGGGAAATAGCTCCACTAAAAAGACCTTTTGCCAATGGTGATGCACATAACATGCTCACTGAAATTCCACCTGCTGATTCGCCAAAGATGGTCACCTTATTTGGGTCTCCGCCAAAAGCAGCAATATTCTTTTGAATCCATTCGAGACCGGCAATCTGGTCGAGAATTCCATAATTTCCGGAAACATGATTTGGGTTTTCGGCACTCAATTCAGGAAGCGCTAAAAATCCAAACTGATTAACACGATACGCGATACTTACCAGAATCACTCCTTTTTTAGCCAGTTTTGCACCATCGGTAACTGGTTCGGCAGTCGATCCAAAACTAAATCCACCGCCGTAAATCCATACAAGTACCGGCAGCTTTTTCATCTGCCGATTTTGCCGGAGTCCATATATTCAGGTATAAACAATCTTCGCTTTTGCCCGAAGGTGGATTTCCACCCTGCATGGGCACGGGTGCAAATTTGGTTGTTTGTTTTACACCTTCCCATTTTTCGGCAGGTTGAGGAGCTTTCCAGCGCAAATCGCCAATGGGTGGCTTAGCAAACGGAATTCCTTTAAAAACTCTCAATCCGTCTTCAATGGTTCCCTGAACAATTCCCTGCTCTACTTTTACCTGGTTCGGGTGGAAGTTTTGTGCAGGCTCCCAAAACAAGGGCCAACACTATGATTGGCAAAAGTTTAATTTTTTTCATTTTCTTTTCTTTTATGTCAAGTTTGAGTATTGGATTGCATTCGTCATTGCGGAGCTTGTAGCGAAGCAATCTTTCATTTATTTTCCCTCCATAGGTTTGGCAAAAACCGATAATAAAGCAGGTGACGCCAGGTAGACCAGTCGTGGCCGCCATGCCCGCCAACATAATATTCATGTTTGATATTGTGATTATCCAGTGCTTCATGCAAAACAACACAGCGTTTTCCCAAAAATCCATTCGCTTCTTCTGTTCCTTGTCCAACAAATAAGTAGTCCACTTTTTTATTTACATTGGGATCGTTTAAGAAGGTAGCAAGTGTAGTTTCAGCATCGGTATCGCCGGCACTAAGAATTCCAAAATTTGCAAACAGGTCCAAGCGACCGGAAACCGATAAACATGCTGTGCCGTCCACCCATTGATAAGCCTGAAATGGCCCGTCCTTTTGGATTTTCAATGGTACTGTAATTTTTATCAACCAAAGGAATAACATGATTTCTTAGTTCTTTTTCAAAAATATCGAAAGTGAGTTCCGTATGTTGCGGATGATTTCGGTGAATAACCTGGTTGTTGGGAATGGCAATAATCATTGGAACGGCTTTGTCTTCTGCAAGCAGATTGTCCATGAATCAGATTCGCGCGTCCGTCATAAATCCAGTTTGATGGTAATTCGCCACTACCGCCAACAAGATAAAGTACCGGATACTTTTCATCCGGATCATAACCCGGAGGTGTGTACACATACATTTCGCGTTCGCCATTGGTAACATCGGAATGATAAATGTGCCGGGTTACATTTCCATGAGGTACATTTTTGGCATCGTAGTATGCCGGTCCATCGCCATGAACAATCTAATTCACTATAGGGTGGCATCGCTGTAAAAGCAGCCATTGTATTGCTGGGGTCTGCCATTTGAACGCCATCAACGTTAAAATGATAAGCATACATATCGGGTTTAAAAGGACCAACTGTTACCGACCAGATTCCATCTTCCCCTTTTACAAGAGAAAGCGGTTCACGTCCTCTGCCAAGGGCCGTAAGTATGGTTCCATCTGTTATTTTAACTTCTTTTGCTTCGGGTGCCTTTATCCGAAAAGTAACCGTTTGGTCGTCGTGTACTTCCGGCGAATTTAATGGTGCACTAAAAGGAATTAATCCTTCCGTATTTTTTTGCGGGTTATAATCGAGGTTGACGTTGGCTTGCTGACCAATCAAAAGCATTGGAAACGCAATTAATGAAACCATACAGGTGATAATGATTTTTATCTTCATGTTATTTATTTTTAGTCTTTAAAAAGCAATTGAGCATATTGGTACAAATCTCTTCGCCAGGTCAGCCATTCATGAGCTGTACCGGGCGATTCATAATAAACGTATTTTATGCCCTGTTTTTCCATCATCTTTCGAAATGCCCCAATTGAACCAGGAAATGGTTCCGGTTCTTTTGTTCCCAATCCCAACCAGAAAACCTTGATTTGTTTATCGATTGCTTTACCGTCACTGAATTTGCCGTCCAGAAACGTCTCAACATCAATCTCATCAGAACTTGGATAATTCGATGTGCCGCTAAACCCACCATAATTAGAAAACTTATCGAGGTTGTTCATGATGATTCGCATGGTTTGATTGGCTCCCATCGAAAGGCCTGCAATGGCCCGGTGCTCACGGTCCGCAATGGTACGAAATTTCGTGTCAATCATCGGGATAATTTCATTGATCATAACTTCTTCAAATGCTGATGCAGGCCGGGCCCGACTGTCTGTATTCGCATTGTCTTGTGGTTTATAAGCATAACCGTTATCCATCACAATAATCATTGGGACAACATCATTTGCCGCAATCAGGTTATCAAGAATCAGGTTGGCTTTTCCCTTGTGCCGCCCATCCTGTTTCGTCTTCAAAACTTCCGTGCTGAAGATACAATACCGGAAAACGCTTTTCTGCGTTCTTTTCATATTCAGCAGGAGTATATACAAAACACCGGCGAAAAGATTGGGTAATTTGGGAGAAATAGTTTTGTTCGCTCACCAAGCCATGAGGTACTTCCTTCAGTGCATAAAATTCCTGATCGGGTGCAGGAATCTCAATCCCGCTTCCCCAGCGACCTGCCCCGTAAAAATATCGGGTTCCGGGGTCGGGCACTGATGCACCGTCAATGTTCAACTGGTAGTAGTGAAAACCTTCATCCTGCGGCGCGGATTCTCCTGTCCACATACCATTTTCATCTTTCACCATATCGTACTTTACCCCGCCGATATCCAGCTGGACTTTGTTGGCATCGGGGGCAGAAATCTGTGCACGAACACATCCTTCTGAATTCACCTGTGGAAATTTTTTACCAGGCTGATTGACTGAAGACGGCTGAAAATCCTCAACAACTGTTGATTGAGCCATGCATACTCCATTTATGAACAGAATCGCAAATCCAAGAATTATTAGTCGTTTATTCATTTTCTTGTTATTCTTTGAAAAGAAGTGGAGCCAGTTGGTATAAACTTCTGCGCCATGTTTGAAACTCGTGAGCTGTACCTTCGGAAATATACGAAACTGCATTGAAGCCCGCATCCTTTAAGGCGACAACCGCATTCTTAACTCCGTCGGGCCGTTCTTTACTTCCGCAACTCAAAAAGATAAGTTTTACTTTCGACTTGTCTTTAATATCATCGGGAGCGTAAGTTCCACCACTGAGCAGCGCATAATGTGAAAATACCTCAGGTTTGTTCAACGTAACCATTTTTGTTTCCATGCCACCCATCGACAGCCCTGCCATTGCACGGTGAGGTTGATCTGCTTTGGTACGGAAGTTTGCATCGACATAAGGAATTAATTCATCGACAAGTACGGTTTGAAAGGCATCTACTTTGAAATCCCTTAACCCGCCGAATTTAATTTCGTTGGTCATTCCATACGTCATCACAATAATAAAAGGTTCGATTTTCCCTTCGGCAATCAGGTTGTCCATAATCAGGTTGGCATGACCCTGGTTGCTCCATGCAGTTTCGTCTTCGCCCCAGCCGTGTTGCAAATATAGCACAGGATAACGTTGAGATTGATTTTCTTCGTAACCCGGAGGCGTATAAACAAAAGCCCTGCGTGAAGTATTTGTACTTGGCGAAGGAAATAGAACCTGCTGCACATGACCATGCGGAACATCTTTCAATGCATAAAAATCCTGATCGTGAGCAGGAATCTCAATACCGCTTTCCCATCGTGTAGAACCGTAAAAATTTAAAGCTCCCGGATCGTTAAATTTGCCTCCATCAACGGTAAGATGATAATAATGAAAGCCTTCATCCTCTGGTCTTGCCGTAGTTCCTGTCCAGAATCCATCCTCTGATTTGGAAAGTGGGGTTCCGCCTCTGCCGCCGAGACTTACACTAACGCTTTGAGCTTCGGGGGCTTCAATTCGGAATCGCACGTATCCCTGAGAATTTACCATCGGGAATTCCTGTCCGGGTTGGTTTAAGGTGGAAGGTTTAAAATCATCTTTGATTTCTGTTGTATTGGTTTGTGCAAAGCAATAACTTCCTGTTAATACCAGTGAAATCAGTAAACTTAATATCTTGTTTTTCATAATTGGTTGTAATTAAATTTTTTTCAAGTTGATTGAATTCCGAATCCGCAAATTGATTTTTCCTTGATTACCCCATCCTTAAAGGGTGCACGAAAAATCAATTCGCTCCCTTAAGGGTCGGGGTAAACGAATTGATTATTTGAGCTTAAAATCAAAATCCGGAATTTCATTTGTAATCTCATTATTTAAACAGAAGTGGGGCAAATTCGTGCAAGCCACGACGCCAGCTCTGCCATTCGTGGGCAGTTTGCGGAGAAACATAAAAATGGGTGTTCATGCCGGCATTTTTAAGCGCTTTGGTGTTTTCTTTTGGATCGCCCCATGGGCCTCTTCGCGGATTTTCCAGTTCGCGGCTACCATAGCTTATAAACAGGAGTTTAACGTTCTTTTTAAAATCAGGTGTATTTTGAATATCCTCCGGGCTAATGCTTCCTCCGCTGAACATGCCAACTTGCGAGAACACATCTGGATTTGCCAAAGTAATAATGCGGGTTTGCATTCCTCCCATCGAAAGGCCGGCCATTGCACGGTGTTCGCTATCTGCTGCTACATTATAATTTGCCTCAACATAAGGGATTAAATCATTCAGGAGAATATTTTTGAATTCGCCTGCAAAATCAAAGCCTCCCATACGACCTCTTGGTCTGTTTTGTGTTGAATCAGTATTAGCAGTTCTTTCCGGTCTCGGACTACGGGATTGGTCGAAACTGACGCCACTGTTTTCCATAACTATGATAAAGGGAACTGATTTTCCTTCGGCAATCAAATTGTCCATAATCAGGTTGGCACGTCCCTGGTTGCCCCATCCTGTTTCATTCTCGCCCATGCCGTGTTGTAAATATAAAACGGGATAGCTTTTTGATTTATCGGTCGTGTACCCGGGAGGAGTGTAGATGAATGCACGACGAACACTTTCAGATGTTTTGGAATAATAGTGTACTTCACGCAAGTCGCCATGAGGAACATTTTTTAGCGCATAAAATTCCTCATCTTTCGCCGGAATTTCAATACCGCTTCCCCAACGACCTGCACCATAAAAATACAAGCTTCCGGGATCAGGAACTGCAGCCCCGTCGACCCAAAGCTGATAGTAATGAAAACCTTCATCCTGTGGAGCTGATTCTCCTGTCCAGACACCGTTTTCATCTTTAACCAAATCGTATTTTACAGCGCTGATATCAAGCTGTACTTTATGTGCTTCCGGCGCTGAAATCTGCGCCCGAACACGGCCTTCAGAATTTACCATGGGATATTGTTTCCCGGGTTGATTTACAGAAGAGGGTTTAAAGTCCTCGACTACTGCAGTTTGAGATTGGGCGGAATAAACTCCGCCAATCAGCAAAATTGTCAATAAAATTTTTTGAAGCTGTTTTTTCATTTAAGTTATTTTTAGTTAATCGTTTAATTATTATGTTTTTATTTAACTCACCCAAAAGTGATGAAAATAAAAAATATACTTTAAAATTGTTATCTCCTGACCCCTCCTAACCTCCCCAAAGGGGAGGAACAGTCCCCCTTGGGGGGATTTAGGGGGTCAAAAAGTAAAAATTATTTTCAATTTGAATATTTTTCATTTTTTTAATCCAATCCACTGTTTTTAATATGGAAATAATCGAAAGACACATCAAAAGGCGTATCTGGTTTGGTAGTGTCTGAATCGAACCAGAAGGTACTTTTCATGTAACCAGTAATTATTCCGTCGCACACAATCAGACCTGCTTTGATGTCTTTGAGCTGCAAATCTGCTGTTCCCAGAGTTTCATATTTTTCCCCGTCAAATGAATAAAATGCGGTATAAATACTTCCATTTTTATCAAGTTTAAGATACAGTGGATTTTTTTCAGTTATTTCGTTTGTAAGATTAAAAGTGGCCAGCGATTTTGCGATGCCATTTTCTTCCATAACAAGATCGATGGTGCCGGGTTGCGGACCTCTTTGTCTTGTAGTTTTGATTACAGCCCTAAACATGAATTTCACAAAATTATCGTCGTCCTGATAAGCCAGAATGCCTGCATTTTCAGGCTGAGACGGCATTCTTGATGCAGTTAGTTTTGTTTCAACGGTCCAGTCGTTATTGGCGCTTTGCAACAAATGTTCTTAGCATTATTAGTTCCTTCCGAAACATCGCCGTGTTCGCTGGTAATGGTTAACGCTCCAGATTTTTTTGACAGGCTGTAAGCTTCCTGATTTTCGCGAACCCATTTCCACTGACTTCCTATAGCTCCGTCAAATTCATCACTTACCGATTCCATATCAAAATTGAAATAGTAAGTATTGGCTTCCAGCGTAATGTTATCGATCAATTTCACAATCGCGGTTCCGGGAATCTGTTTTGCCTGTTCAATATCCACAGTTATTCCGGTTCCAACGGCAGATGCCTGAAGAACCGGCACTTTTGCGTTGTTTTTCAGAAGGTAACTATATGCTTTTATATCCTTGTCAAAACTTTCAATTGGGATTCCGTTCACCAAAATTGATTTTGGATTAAGGTCGGGCATTACTTTTACCGGGTAGCTGTTCGAAACCGTTTTGCCATCAATAGTAACATCGGCAAATACTGAAGCTACTCCAACACCTACAGCGGTAACTTTGCCGTTTGCATCCACGGTTACAACTTTGGGATTGTTGCTTTTATATTCGATTTTTGCTTTCGAAATATCATAAAAACTATCGTCGGACATGGCAGCAGTGACACTGGTTTGAATGATATCTCCGGGACGCAATATCATTTTATCGCTTTCGGCAACAACGGTTGTCAAAACAGGTTTATACGTTCCGCTCATGGTCGCTTCAACTGTTCCTTTTATATCGCGCGATGAGGCACCTAATTCGAAAATGTACCTTCCCTGATCAAATGTAATTTGCGCTTTTTCTGCATCCCAAAACCAGAGATCCTTACCATCAATGTCGATGTTTACAGTCTTTATTTGTCCGGCCGGAATGGTTACCCTTTTAAATCCTTTCAACCTTTTAATGGGTCGTTCCAACGCTGCCGGACTATCGGGTGTTTTTACATAAACCTGCACCACTTCATCGCCGTCAACTGCTCCGGTATTTTTCACATCGACACTAACCGTAATTTTATCATTTGGCGTGATTTTATTTTTACTGATTTTGAAATTGCTGTATTCAAAATTGGTGTATGATAATCCATAGCCAAATTCATAAGAAACATCTTTGTTGAAGTACCAGTAAGTCCGGCCATTGGTGCCATTGCCACGTAAAGTATAGTCATTAAAATCGGGGATATCATTTAAGGATTTGTGCCAGGTTACATTTAATTTTCCACCCGGATTTACATCGCCAAACAGAATTTTCGCCATTGCAGTTCCCTGCGCCTGTCCGTTGTAACCGGTCCAGATAATTCCCGGAATATTCGCATTGTTTTTGAATTGCTCCACTTCCACCATTCCCATGGTTTGCATTACTAAAATGGTGTTCGGATTTTCGGCTGCTACCGCTTTAATCAATTCATTTTGATTTCCGGGAAGCGTTAAAGAAAAACGGTCAGATTCTTCGCGGCCGGTACTTTGATCGGTGCCTACAAAAACGAGCGCAACATCGGCTGAAGCAGCCATATCAAGAATCGTCTGATCGATTTGAGGGCTTTCAGCTTCGCGATAAACCAATACCAGCGTTTGCGGCCCGGTAATTCCAAGTGTATTTATTTTTACCGAAATATTTTTTGGCCTTGCGAAACCCGGAAATCCACCGCGCTGCTGGTCAGCTTCAATCTTTTGTGTTGCAAGAATATTGCCTGTTGCAGAACTTACGCGAACTTCAAGTATACCACCATTGCCTGATGCAGATACGTTAAACCGGATAGAATCGACCCCGGTAATATCCACATTATCGTATGCGGTCCAGTCGCCATCTTTAATACCTCTAATCGAAGTTCGCCCAAAACGTTCCGAAACAATTAAACCGGGAGCCGAAGCATCAAATTTCGTAGCGTCGAATTCCTTCAAGTCTTCGCCACCACGAACAGTTGTAAAGCGGTTCACCGTTATAAAATCAGTATTTTTGTCCGTGTTTCCGCCGGACATCGAAACTACATCAACATTCAGGTTATGTTCTTTGATATAATTCTGAATTCCCTGAAGGGGTGTAATTCGTAATTCGGGTTCAACAGGTCCGGAATAGTCGCCCAACTCCACTTTGTCGGCCTGCGGCCCCAGAACCGCTATCTTTTTAATGTTTTTTAAATTTATTGGTAACGCTTTTTCGTCAGGTTTAACAGTTACCTCATTTTTAAGTAACACAGGTGTTTTGGTCGCCACTTCCAGTGCCAAATCGTTATGCGAAGGATCGTTTACAATATCCGGTTTTATTCCTGCATAAGGAACCATTTCGGGTGGATCGAATTCTCCAATCCGCATTCTTATCGTAAAAATATCGATCAGTGCTTTATCAATATCGCCTTGTGTCAGCAATCCTTTCTCGAGGGCATTTAAAGCATTATTCTGAAATACACCTCCACAATCGGTATCAACGCCTGCCTTTAAACCAAGCGCTGCAGCTTCTTCATAACTTTCAACATAATGATGTCCCCGTAACTATATCATCAATTGCCCCGCAGTCGCCGGTTACGTATCCATCCAAACCGTAGGTTTTACGGGCAACCGTATCGACCAAATATTTGCTTGCCGACATTGGAATACCGTTTACTGCGCCGTAAGCCGTCATAATCGCGGGCAGTTTATAATCGCGGATTAGTGTTCGGTAAGGAAGCAAATAAAACTCGCGCATATCGCGGTCATCCATATTGGAACTACCTGTGTGGCGGTTAAACTCGGTATTATTGGCAAAATAATGTTTTCCGCAGGGAACTGCTTTCAGATAAGTTGGGTCATCGCCCATTAAGCCCTGAATAAATCCTTTACCGATTTGAGAAATAAGGAACGGGTCTTCTCCAAACGTTTCGGCTGTTCTTCCCCAGCGCGGATCGCGTGCAGGTTCAATAACCGGCGACCAATAAGTAAGTGTAAAAATAAGATCGTGATTAAAACCCCGGGCTTCATCAGCAATCACTTTGGTTTCCCGTTTTATCAGCTCCGGATCCCATGTTGCGCCAACCGCCACACTGTTTGGAAACGAAGTCGCGGTCATTCCGCTGTTGTTGTTTCGCCCCATAATTCCATGCAGGGCTTCGCCCCAAACATCATAATGATTCACTCCCAAACGAGGTATTGGCGGCATGGTATTTCCCAACTGACTTTGTTTTTCTTCCGGGCGTCATTCTTGAAACAAGGTCGATTGCCCGCTCTTTAAAAGAATAAGCCGTGTTCAGGTAAATGGGCTTTTTTGCCATTTCGCTTTGCGGAATAAAAGCCAGAATAAAAAGAGAGCTTAGCAGCAGAATAAAAATTTTCGATGTATTTCGTTTCATAGTCGGCTATTTAAGCGGAATTTCTATTTGTGTAAAAGAGTGAGCCGGGAAGGTATGGGTAATTGAATTGCCTTTAAAACTGATTTGTTCCGATTGAACCTGAATCGGTTGTTCTTCCTTTGTATTCCGGGCTTCAACGGATTCGGCATTGATCAGATTAGCCTTTGCTTTGCCTGTATATTCGCCGGTTTGCAAGTCGATATTTGTTTCAATCGCTTTTGTTTCATGCCGGTTTACAATGTTTACAATTACTTTTTTTGCCGATTCGTTTAGCACTGCCGTTACATCGAGATAAGGAATTTTTTTGAACACCTCGTTATCATAACTATCGCATTTGGTATAAACATCGAGCGAATTTCCAACTGCATTATTGGAGTAAAGATTAAAGGTGTGAAAAGTTGGAGTTCTTAAAATCGCCTTCAGGATTATTACCAACCAAACTGGTAATCATGGTAAGGTTAGCCATCTTTACAATATCGGCATGGCGGATAAATGAATTCAAATGCTGGGCAAGCAATAAAGCACTTGAAAGCCCTCCAAAACCACCGGAATACTCATCGAAAGAAATATAAACCGGGCGGTCGGATTCCGATTTTACCATTGCTTTTTTTATGAGCGCCTGTGTGGTTTCAATTTTCTCATCGATATCCAGTCCTAAACACATCAGGTCCGAAAAGTTCCGGTTACGGCGTCCTCCGGGCAGCGCTTCGGTAGCGTAACGGTGAACCGAAATGAAGTCGATTTTCCCTACCATTTTATCCAACACATATTCATTCCAGTTTACCCATTCATTACCCGGCCTGTAAAGCGATGCACCTGAAGCCACCAGCTTAATATTCTTGTCTAACAAACTGATAAGTTTTCCGGCTTCCAACGCAAATTTGCAATAATCTTCGGCGCTTTTCTGTCCCATTTGCCAGGGACCGTCAATTTCGTTCCCCAATCCTACATATTTTACATTGAAAGGTTTTTCGTTTCCATATTTAACCCGCAGGTCAGCATAGTAGGTTCCGGGTTCCCCGTTGCAATATTCCACCCAGTGTCGGGCATCGTCGAGGGTGCCTGTTCCACCGTTCACACATAAAAAGTTTTCGGCGCCAATTAAACTGCACAATTTTACATATTCATCGGTTCCCATTTGATTGGTCTCCACCTGGTTCCAGGCTAAATCCCGTTTTGCCGGCCGTTTATCTTTTGGCCCAATCCCATCTTCCCAGTTATAGCCGGAAACAAAGTTTCCCCCCGGCCACCTCAAACTTCTTACATTTAATTCTTTTAAAAGGTCGATAAAGTCTTTGCGAAAACCATTTTCATCGGCAAAAGGAGATTCAGGATCGTAAATACTGCCATAAACCACCGTACGAATCGGTTCAACAAATGCACTGTAAATATTAGGATTGATGGTGTCAATCTGACGATCCAAATCAATCTTAATTATGGCGGGTTCCTGTGCAGATAATTTTCCGGCAATTAAACCGGCGACAATCATTCCAAATATGATGTTTTTCATAGTCCTGGTTTTAAGTTTATTTTTGAAAAGCAAATCTTAAAGTCTCCTGAATTTAGGAAATAAAATACAAGTCAGAAGTTTTAAGCCGTTATTTAAATAGCAGCGGTGCAAATTCATTTAGCGCACGCCGCCAGGTCAGCCATTCGTGTGCGGTGCCTTGCGATTCGTGGAAAACGATATTAATTCCGTGATCTTTGAGTGTTTGAACTGCTTCCTTTGGATTGCGTTCTTCTGTTCCGGTACTTATGAATAACAGGTTCATTTTTGAATTAAAAGCATCGGCATCTTTAAAAACGCCGTTAAACGCATCCACAACGTTATCGTTTGGCCGAACAAAAAATCCGCTGAAAAGGCCCGCCCAGCCAAACATATCCATATTGGGAAATACTGTCATTGTAGTTTGAAAACCTCCTCTTGACAAGCCGGCCATGGCACGATTTTGTTTATCCGTTTTGGTTCGGAATGTTTTGTCGATATAGGGGATAAGGTTTTTTACATAAATATCAGTAATATTTCCTGAGGCTTCACGAACATCGGAATTGGTTTTAATATCGCCACTGGGCATCACTACAATCATTGGGACTGATTTCCCTGAAGCAATTAAACCGTCCATTATATTGGCCAAATGACCCTGCACCGACCAGCCGTTTTCGTCTTCACCCCAACCGTGAACCAAATAAAGAACCGGGTATTTTTTGTTTGGATTTGTTTCATATTCAGCAGGAACATACACATTAATATGGCGTTCCATTCCGTTGATTTCTGACCAATAGTCGATGGAGCGAATTTGTCCGTGAGGAATGTTTTTGTTAAACCGGTAATAATCTCCTTCGGGGCCTTCCGGAATTTCAATTCCTGCATTTTCCCAGTTGCTGCCAAAGAAAGCCTCGCTGTTACGGTCCATAACTGTTGCACCATTAATTTTAATACCGTAATAATGAAACCCAACCACCTGCGGTTCAGTGGTAATCCACCATACACCATTTTCGTCTTTTTTCATATCGTGAGTTCCGCCAAGGTTAAGCTGAACTGAATCAGCATCGGGAGCCGCTACCCTGAAGATAGCCTGTCGTGTTTCTGCATTGACTCCGGGATAGGTGGAAATAAACGTGTTTGTTGAAGCCGGTTTAAAACCTTCCGGAAGCGGTTCAACCTGTGGCGCTCTAAACTGGGCAGAAGCCATTCCGTAAACAGCTATTGCTGTGAGTGTAAAAATCAGTTTTTTCATCGTCTTATTTTATTTAGTTATTCAAAGTTGTATATTCTTTTTGGTCTGATATTTATCTGTGTTTTAGCCGAATCAGTTGGTTATCACATCAATTTCAGCATATCCAATCCTGTTGTTGTTCTCGGTGTTTTTCAGTGCACGAAATTTAATATAGCGGGCCGGAACAGATTCAAAATTTTTGGTTTGCCACAAGGGATTGTTTTTGATGTTGGAGAATTCGCCTTCGCTTACCTTTTTCCAGTTTTTGCCATCTGTTGAAACATAAAATTCGTAATGTGTAATGGTACTTGGCTGCCATGAATTTTGTTCGGGATAGTATTTAAATCCACTAAGATTTAATTCTTTACCGAAATCAATTAACAGGTCAACCGGGAGTTTTGTTTCCTCGCTGTGCCGCCAGGCTGTTGAAATATTTCCATCCAGAATACGATAAGCTTTTTCATCATTCAATCCCGACAATTTTCCAGTCCTTGCGCGGAAGGTCGAATTCTTCAAATGTTGCCGGACTGCTTTTTCCGGATGCCGGTTCAAACGCAATGGCGCTTACTTTCAATTTTCCTTCCGTTTGAAAAGGCCCGTTGTATTTCGTCGAATTTTTGCTTGCTTCTGAACCGTCGAGTGTATAATAAATTTCTGATTCTGAATCTGCCGGAATAATATGGATTTCACCCGCCTGATTTCGGATAATTTTAGGCGGTGTCAGAATTTGAGGTGCGTCATAAACCCCAATATTGGAAATTACAGGGCAAGCTTTCGAATCGGTAACCGAAAAGCGTAGTTTTGTTGCTTCCACCGTTGGAAAGCGAAGAATGCGTTTATATCCGATGGTGGTTGCCTTAGCGATTTCTTTCCAGTTGCCATCAACAAAGCCTCAACTGTAAAAGCCTTTACCCGTTGCCCCAACCGAATGTATTCCTGTGCCAGAAACCGGTTGAATGTGGTTGGCTTACCAAAATTAATGGTCACCGAAGCTGTCGTAACGCCGTCGTCGGTAGCCCAGTAGGTTTCTTTATCATTATCAATTGCTTTGGCTGCATCAAATTTTCGTGCATTTCCGCGTGTATTTGTTGCTTCTGCTTTTGCATTTTCAACCAGATTTACCGCAAATGCTTCTTTTACCGCTGCGGCAAATTCCAGCGCTGCTTTTTCGTCGTTCGGATGAATCAATCCGTTGGGCATAATCGGGAAGTTGAGAAGCAGAGTTCCATTGCGTCCGATTGAATTGTAATAAGTGTCCATCAATTGAGGCAAGGTTTTAACCTTACTGTCTTCTCCCGGGTGATAAAACCATTCGGGGCGGATGGAAGTATTTACTTCAGCCGGAACCCAGGAATCACCGTTTTCAACACCATAATGTAACATTACGTAGGGAACATCTCCGGTAGCATTTAGCAAACTCCAGTTGGTTTCTCCAACACTGCCTCCTTCGGTTCCCACCCAGCGCAAGTCGGCACGGTCGCCACCATCGTTCCAGATAACAATATTGGGTTGCAGCTCGCGAACGAGTTTGTAGGTATTTTTCCAGTCGTAATAAGTAGTGCGGTCGATTTTGCGATTTTCGTTAGCACCGCCATAATAACCAGTTCCTCCGTTGGCGCCATCGTACCAGACTTCAAAAATATCACCATAGTTGGTAAGTAATTCTTTCAATTGATTTCTGAAATAGGTGATGTATTCCGGTTTTCCATAATCGGCATAATTCCTGTCCCAGGGCGACAAATAAATTCCGAGTTTCAATCCGTATTCTTTACAGGCATCGGCCAGTTCGCGAATCACATCGCCCTTGCCATCTTTCCATGGAGCATTTTTTACTGAATATTCGGTGTATTCCGAAGGCCAGAGACAAAATCCACAATGGTGTTTGGCAGTGATGATAATTCCTTTCATTCCGGCCTCTTTACAAATGCGCGCCCACTGACGGGCATCCAGTTCCGTAGGATTAAAAAGACTTACATCTTCGTTTCCATATCCCCACGACTGGTCGGTATAAGTATTTAACGAAAAGTGCAGAAAGGCATAATATTCCATTTCCTGCCAGCGCATCTGGTTTTCAGATGGAACCGGACCAAAAGGTTCCGGGGGTTCTACCTGACTACACGAAAAAAGAATCAAACCTGTCAGAAAAAATAAATATATTTTAGTTGCCTTATCTATCATTACTATTTATGTATTGTAATTTTAAAAGTTTGTCTTTGTGTCCTATTACTTATTTTGTAAAAGTTGGCTAAAAGTATGGCTTGCCGTTTATAATCATATTGCATAATAAATATTTAAGCCATTAAACAATTATCAATATTCTCCAACTACTATTTTTTTCTCTCCTCCAACAATATAAATCCCCTCAGGAAGTCCTTTTGTTGCTACAAGTCTTTTTACATGTGACCGAATTCTTGCTCCGGTAATGCTATAAACATCAACTAATTCCGGTTTTGCATTGACTTTAATAAAGATCATGAATTCCGGTTGGTTTTGAATAATCTTCCTCGTTGGTAAGGTATATTTCATCAATTATTAAGGGGCAAGATCCATACGACCAGAAACCGACATAATAAATATGCGAGGGATCCATTTTTGTATTGGTGCCATCTTTGTACATTTCGTCAAGTGGGACTATAACCTGTCGTTTGCTGCCAATATCAAACATATCGGGTGTTGACCAGTAGCTGTTTTCGTCAAATAACCGGAATGAATATCCGCATGAATTTGTATTTCCAAGTTTGATAACAAGGTATTTATATGCTGAAAGGTCAACGCCGTTACTGTAATACCAACCGCCAAAACCGTATTGACCCGTAACCAGCGTATGTGTTGTTTCATCAAAGGTGCCATTTTCCCAAATATCCGGATTAAATACCTCGTTGGTAAGCGGGAATGTGGTTGCGGTAACCTGCACGGTAACCTGCATTTTCTCCCCTTTTGGGCCTGTGTACGAAATAGTAATGTTGCTTCGCCATCTTTGAGGGCATAAATCCTTCCCCTAAAAACCTGGATAATTTCCGGATCATCAATAGTATATTTTGCTACAGAACTGATGTTTTCTGTATGTCCGTCAGCAAAAACGGCGTTTACATTTAAACTGGTAGAACTGCTTGTCATCACCGATAAGCTTTCGCCACTTTCAACAAACAGGTCCGACAGGGTCAAATAATCCGCTGTTGCTCCTTCAAAATCGTACTCCTCAGCATAATCCTGAAACCAGTGATAAATCGGCCACGGACATGCTTCGGGATCATTTAGAAAGGTATACGTCTTTCCTTCTTCCGGAGGAATCCCGGTAAAATCATCCAAGTAAATCGGGGCTGGTAAATAGTAGCCAGCTGACATTTCCACAATCGTCAGTTATTTTTTTAAAGTTGGCACCAAATCCTTCTCCTCCGGCTGTGCCTGTGATGTCTTTTCCCCACGAGGAATTGTATTTTTCTGGTGCCCAATCCATTTCGGTTACCATTACCGGAGCAAAATCGGCTACAGGTTGAACCTGTTCGTCCCATCCTCTTTGAAAAGGTTCGTATCCATTTCCACTATTAAACCAGCCCGGATAAACGTGTACTGCATAACCAATATTTTCGCCTTCAATTGGATTAATTGCGTATCCTGAATATTGCGATTGATAGCCCAATCCGGGTATCCAAAGTATATTTTCGGCACTGGCTCTGATGGTATCCACAATGGTCTGGAAATAAGTTTTTCAGATTGTCGAAATGCCCCTGTGACCCGGAGCCGTATGTGCCATCTGAGCCGAGTATATCGATGGGCTCATTGGCCAGCTCAAACATAATGTTCGGATGATTTTTCAACTTAGGATGTTGAGCAACAATGTTCCAGACTTTTAAGCAGATATTCCTGATAAACACCACCAATTTCGATAGTTTCCGGGCTTACGCCAGGAGGACGCATGACAACATACAATCCTTTGGAAACTGCGTATTCTGCCATGGGAACAAAAACCTCATCGAGATATTTGACAAAACGTGTTTCGTTAAAACATTCTTCACCTTCATAGCGGCCCGAACACCCTGGAGTACTGCTCCAATATGGATCCATGTGCAGGCGTACAAAATTCATTTTCCACCCTGCATCCAAAATACCGTCAATAATTCCCTGGTTGTAATTCAAACACCCTTGAACATCATAATTATTCCATTTTGTGTTTCGCTCATTAAACCAGGGCGAATAGGTTTGTGCAAAACCGTGAAGATTTACAATATGCCCGGTAGAATCTTTCAGATAACGGCCTTCCACGTGGAGCTTTGGCATTGGCATTCCCTCCCAGGCTGAAACATTACTTGCCTGAAAGAAAACCATTATCACAACGCATATTTTTAAACTAATTTGCTTCATCCAACTATTTATTCTGATCCGTTTGCCAATCATATTTTTTTTATTCAGGCAATGCATCAACAGAAATATAATCCCCTTTAGTAACATCTTCACTTAATGATAAGCAGTATTGCGTTTTCATTATCCGGATCGGGTTCAACTGTTCTAGGCCAACTTGCGTTGTAGAGAAAAATTTGAAATTGCTTCTTATCAATGAATTGCCATCGATTGGTTTATCAAATAATATTTTCAACAAACCACCATCTACCAGTTCGACACTAACTAATTGGGGTCCTTTTAATTTGGCATCTTTTTCGTATAAAGGTAAAAACTGAATCCTTGTTTTCTTTTAAACACGGAATCGTAAATACTTTAACCGTATCACCAAATGCTACCTCAATATCATAATCTCCGTAATAAGCATTAAATTCCATTGGGTCACCGCTATTCATAATAAGAATCGAAATTGGTTGCCCATTTCTTTTTTGTATAATATAGCAAAGTGTCCGCGGCGAGTTTTGGTTTATGGTCGGCATCGAAAAAGCCTGTATTTTCGCGCCATGCGCCATCGTCAAAAGCAATCAATAAAACCCCAGCTTATCATTCCGGTAATTGAGGGATGAGAAAAAGCGATGGTAAGCACTTTTATAAAATCAGCTGCCTGCTGGGCCTGTGTAAGATTCGTGCCATAATCGTATTCAGTAAACCGGATTGGCAAGCCTGCTTGTGCCACAATATTTACATTTTTAACGAGTTCATCAACGTTTGGCCGGCAGCAGTCCCAGAAATGTGCCTGCATGCCAACACCAGTTACAGGAGCTCCCATTTCCTTCATTTTCAGAATGAGATCGCGATATTCAACAGCTTGTCCCCAGTTATATTCAACATTATAATCATTTACAAACAAACCTGCATCAGGGTCAGCCGAACGTGCCCATTTAAAGCTTTTCCAGATGATTGAATCGCCATGGGTTTTCCGCATCCAATCGGCATGACCTGTTAATGGCTCATTAATCACATCATATTCTGATATTACCCCTTTATAACGCGAAACATCGCGAATAACCCTCATTTTACAGGTATCGATAAACGCCTGCTTATTCAGGTAATGCATCATTTCCTGATGTGGCATACAATCCCAGCAAACATCCTGTAAAACCACCTGCTACATCCGTTGAAAGAATATCTCCTGAAACTGTACCTCCAATGGTTTCATAATCGGTCCCGTTGGTCGAATACGAGAATTCGTATTTATCTCCTACGGCCGATACCTGCAAACGAACGGGCTTGCTGATTTCTATTTTTTTACTTGCAACAATTTCCGATTCTACTTCGCGACTTCTAAATTTTCCCCTGGTTTTTTCCAGTAAAAGAACATAGTCGGCTCCTTTTTTTGTTATTCCGAAAACATAATTGAAGCGCTCGCTTTGCAAGGCAACGATTCCTGCCAAATCTTTTTCTGATTCCGGCTTATAATCCATTGTTACAGAATAGGAAAAATTGTCGTGCATTTGCCTGAGAAAAAGCGTGGATGTAGGCGCAACCTGTTTAATGTTATTTTCAAACGGATTAATCTGCAATCCGTTTTTTGTTATTTCGATAAATTCTTCGCGAGGGCCTCTTAAGCCAATCCAACGATAATCCAGCTTTTCAGAAGTAAAATCGTCTTTAAAAGTAAAATTTCCGTTGGGAACAAAACCATTCTGCCCGGTTCTATTTTCAACACCTTTTGGTAGTTTGAGTTTCGGTTCCATAGGAATAAGCCCGTTTTCAAAAACCGGAAATTCGCCTGACCAGTCGACCGGCAATATAAAGGTTTCGCGGCCGGTGTTTACCCTGTTTTCTTCGTTTGGACGGACGGCCAGAAATACACCATAATATTTACCACCAGGGCCTTCAACAAGATCGGCATGACCTGCCCAATCTACTTTATTTTTACGGTCTTTCGGGAAATACCTTTGTGTAAGTATCGGATTGCCGGGTGCCGGAATAAATGGCCCTTTGGGGCTGTCGCTTTTAAAAATTACCTCACTGTGCCAGCCACCGGTTCCACCTTCGGCGCACATTAAATAGTATTTGCCATCTTTTTTGTAGAGATGAGGCGCTTCAATCCAGATTGGCTTTTTAGAAAGGTCGACACCACCATTTACAATAATTTTATCGGTTCCTTCAATTACCTGGTCTTCCTTTAAATCATATTCCCATATTTTAATTACGCGATGTCCGTTGTACAATTCCGTTCCGCGGTCAGGGGCATCGTTATGAACGATATAAGCTTTGCCATCATCATCAAAGAAAATAGATGGATCAATACCATTAAATTTCTGTTTTATGGGTTCGCCCCAGCCTTTAAACGGATCTTTTGTTTTTACAATAATATTGTTTAGTCCGCCTGTAAATGCGGTTACAATCATGTAAAAAGTATCGTTATTAGGATTGTAGGTAATTCCGGGAGCATAAACACCGGCGCTAATTCCGCAGTCGTGTGTGTCGAAATTCGACGGATTGTCCAGAACACCACCCAGAGAAGTCCAGTTTACCAAATCTTTGGAATGAAAGATTGGCACACCGGGAAACATGGCAAAGGATGAACAAACCAAAAAATAGTCATCTCCTTTTTTTGTTATTGCGGGATCGGGATAGCAGCCTTGTAAAATAGGGTTATAAAATTCATCTTTCTCCAAAGGATTATCTTTATATACCTGATCTTCTCCCTGGTAGACGAAATTTGAAAATACAGGTGCATTTCCCGACGGAGGATTCCTTGGATTATCCTTCCCGAACGCTCCGGAGAAAGAACTTAAAACTACTAAAAAAGATAGAAGAACAATGATTTCCTTCTTCCATAAATTGAACCTGAATTGCATTTTTTTCATTGTTATATCGATTTATTTGAATTCATATTAGATTTTATTTCTCACCAATCGGATGTAATACACCGCTCCGGCTGTATTCCGCGGAAGCGACTGAAATTTCACCCTGATTTTGTTTTTCCCTTTTAACATCGAAGCGGGGATTTCATATTCCACATCCTGAAAACTGCTCTGATTCCATCTCCCGGTGTTATCTTCCGAAATCAATTTTTCATCATCAATATAAATATCGAATTTACGGCCGCCCCATTCTGCACCCCAATAGCTGACGATGAGGCTTAAACCGGTTTCTGAATTTGTGGCCATGCTGTAACTGAAATAACCCTCATTCCGTGCGTCTCTCCAGAATTTGTCATGAAAATTGCCCGAATTCGATTTCGTTTTTTCCATTGCATGATCCGCTTCAGGTTGTTGTTCTCCCGGCGCTACAAAATCAACTGTTCGCTTTTGAAGATCGAGTCTTTCCTTCTCAAGAACTGCCAGAGAATCGAGATAGGATTCATATTGCGAATTTGACAGTGCCATCCAGTATATCATATATCTTGAATCGTAAATCTGATAAAAAGGCTCGAATTCGACTTCGGCAGCATTCACCATTTTCAAATCGGGGGCCGTAAAAAACAGCGGTTTATTCTTTACCGGAATTAGTTTACTCCCGATATCCGAAAGATTATCGGCAATAAAAATCGGGGCTTTGTCAACCGGTAGTCTTTCTCCACCCGGAATATGCCCCCAGCGGCTATCATCGGCAACGAGCCCTTTTAAATCTTCGGTTCCTGTTTTTGCTCCAAGAAGAATAGGGCCATGCATAATCGCAATATAGTTGGGCACATTCGGCATGTATTCTATCGAATTATGCATTGGAAGTGAAATCTGAATTTCGTCGCCTTTTTTCCAATTTCTGCTTACAGGAACATAAGATGAAGGATGTGAGTTGAACGAAACTGCTTTCCCATTCACCAATATTTTCAAGGCGCCTTCCTTTACCCACGCCGGATAACGAACCATTAACGCAAATTCAGATGAACCTTCAGTAACCTTTAGTTTGGTTTGTTCTTCATAAGGAAATTGAGTTTCCTGGATAATTTTAATTCCTTTTTCCTTCCAGTTCAGCTCCGAAGCTACAAAGAGATTCAAATACAACGAATCGTTTTCGTGGCTATAAATCAACTGGTTATATTTGCCGTGATCTTCCATGCCACTGCCGACGCAACACCACATAGCTTCGTTCGGAGCCGAGTAGACTTTATAATGACGTGGACGGGCTGGGGTGAAGTACACATAACCACCATGCTCCGGATGCTGAATCGATAACATGTGATTGTATATAGTCCTTTCGTAATAATCGACATATTTTGCCGAAGGATTTACGCGGAACAAATCTTCGGTTAGTTTCAGCATGTTGTATGAATTACATGATTCCGGACCTTCAACATCGTTAATAAAATCGATACAGGAAGAAACGCCGGGGAAAAACTCCCTGCGGCTGTTTCCGCCAAAAGCCAGTGTTCGGTTCCCTGTTACGGTTTCCCAGAAGAAACTTCCGGCTTCGGCGTATTTTTCATCGTTCGAAAGCTCGGCTATCCGCTGAAAACCTATAGCTTTCGGAACCTGAGTATTAGCATGTTTGTTATCGAGGTTATCCACATCGTTTGCCATCGGATCCAATAACATATGATGCGAAAACCGTTTTGCAGCGCTCATATATTTTTCGTCGCCGGTCATTTGGTAAGCATCGGCAAAAATTTCATTCATTCCGCCATGTTCGGTGTCCAGCATGGCTTGCATCTGTTCCTCCGAAAGGCCGGAAGTGATATCGATTCCCCAATCGCAGAATTTCAGGAAAATGTCTTTAGCTTTTTCGTTTCCGGTATATAACCATGCATCCCGCAATCCGGCGTACATTTTATGCACATTGTACCAGGGCACCCACGCCGAACGGTAAGCGCTGAAATCTCCCTGCTTTAGTTTACTCCAGATTTCAGCGCTGTTTGGTGCGCCTCCAACATAACCTTCTCCCCAGCCTGCGTTATTTTTAGCGCTGGCATCCTGACAGGCTTTTAGTTCCGAAACCATATATTCCATGCGCCTTTTGCATTCGGGATTATCTGTCGCTGCATAGTTCATGGCCATTGCCGCGAGGTAATGCCCGCCAATATGCCCGTCAAGACCTTCCCAGTTTTTGTAGCTTTCACCCTTGGGTTGCAACCCTGCTTCTTTGAGGTATGGTGCCAGCAGCCGATCGACATCGTATTCCAGCAGAACTTTGATATTCACGTCGCGGGCATGTTTAAACGGGCCGTCAAGCAATTTTACATCTTGTAGCGGAAATTCGTTGATATAGAGTTTTTCCTGTGCTTTGATTTCATTCGCAGCAAGTAACGCAAAAAGAAGTACTATTACTGGAAATTTTATATTCATCTTTATTAATTTAAATCACATTTGAATTTTTAGTGTTGCCAAATATTTTATTCAGGATAATCTATTTCAATCCCCATCAATTTCGTTTTCATATCGTTTGTATTTATGATTGATTTTAGATTTCTATTTAAACAGCAGTTGGGCAAAATTGTACAGACCGTTTTTCCATACCTTAAAATCGTGTACACCGCCCGGCTCAACAAAATAAAAATGCGGAACATTATGCTTTTCAAGATAATCATGCGTTCGTTTACTAAACGAAATCAGTCCATCCTGATCGCCGCAGGAAAACCACAATAATTTTAGTTTCTTTTTGGTTTCTTCCGGATTTGGAACCAATTCTTCCGGCGGTTTTGTATTTGGCGCTGAAGAAAATCCACCTACCCATGCAAATACGTTGAGGTTGCCCAAACCAAAGTTCAACGACTGACCGCCACCCATTGACAGGCCTGCAATTGCACGGCTTTCCCGGTTTGCTAAAACAGGATATTTTTTTTCAATAAACGGAATCAGATCATTTAATAAATCCTTTTCAAAAGTGGCAAATGCTTCCACTTTTTCCCGGTCGAAAACGTTTCCTGTGGCACTGTCATCTTTCATTGCACGGCCATTGGGCATTACCACGATCATGGGTTTTATTTTATTCTGCGCATAAAGGTTATCCAAAATAATTTCCGGATGACCACCGTGCAGCCATTCATATTCGTCTCCGCCAATTCCGTGTAATAGGTAGAGCACAGGGTATTTTTTATCGGCTGAATATCCCGGAGGAGTATAAATTAACGCATGCCTGTCAGTGCCAACGGTTTCTGAATGGTAAGTTATGGTATCCAGAATTCCGTGTTGAATGTCATCACGAAAAATATCGAAACCTTCGGGTGCAGGTTTTAAAATTTCCTGCGACAATACAACCGTGTTCAACAGAATGAGGGCAGTTAGTAAAGTAAGAAATGTTTTCATTTTATTTAAGTTAAGTTTTGAATCAGATTATTTGTTTTTTATTTTATTCAGAAACTCAATTTTGTGATATTCCTTTGAATCACCTGCATAATTCAAATCCTTTTGGTCTTTTGAAATCGAATCTCCAAATGATTGTATGTATAAAAAACAAAATAGTAATATAGCGATTTGTTTCATTTTCAAAAGGATTTAATTTATTTGATTCATTTAATACACATCGCTTGAAATTTTTACTAAGGCTTCCTGCAATCCTGCCGATTTTGCTTTTAGCGTAATAACGCCCTTTTCATTTTCTTTTGTTTGAATAATAGCCAAAGCGAGGCCATTAAACGCTTTTCTTTGAAGCGAAGGAAAAGCGACTAAATCGGTTGGATCACCATTGTCTGTTGCAATAATCTCACCCGGGCCTTCTATACTGAATTCTATTAAATTGCCTGCATCAGGAACGATTCTTCCATTTTCATCCTTAACCTGCAATGTAATAAAAGCCAGATCGTTTCCATCAGCATGAATTGTACTACGATCTGCAATTGCCTCAAGAATTGCCGGCTCGCCAGTTGTTTCAACCATGCTTTCGGTCCATATTTTTCCGTTTTTATAGGCCACTGCTTTTAATTCTCCAGGCTGATATTTTACATCATCCCAGCGCAAGCGATATTCGTACTCACTTTTTTGCTTCTTGCCCAGTGATTTTCCGTTTAGAAAAAGCTCTGCTTCATCCCCTGATGTAAATACATGAACCGGAGTAATTTTTCCAATCCGTTCAGGCCAATTCCAGTGAGGAAGAATATGGACCATCGGTAGTTCGGGACGCCATCGCGATTGATACAAATAAAAACGATCTTTTGGAAAACCTGCCAGATCGATAATCCCACAATACGAACTTCGCGCTCCGTAATAGGGAGTTGGTTCACCAATATAATCCCATCCCGACCACACAAACTCCCCGGCAACATAGGGATGCTTATCCTGGGAGGCAAAAACTTTGTCGGCAGACGAGCCAAACTGTGCGGTGTATAACTCATAGGCGCTTACATACTGTTTGACTGGATCTCCACCCGAGCCATCTTTAACAGGTGCGCTGATTCCTTCATATACCGGGAAAATGTAGGTGCCACGGGTACTTAATGCCGAAGCTGTTTCGCTGCTAACTATAACCCTTTCCGGAAACTTTTCGTGGAAAGCAGGATACATCGGTGGCGTATTTATTCCACGTAAACCCTTGTATGCTGGCGCATTTCGAATTCCTTCGCCCTGGTAATTCAGGTTGATTACATCCATAACTTCCGGAAAAGGCATGTCTGGTTTTGCAAAATTCATGGAGGCAGTAGTTGGACGTGAAGAATCCTCTTCCCGCACAATATCACGAAGTTGTTTTGCCAGTTTAGCCCCTTCTATATCGGTATATTGTTCTCCCACTTCATTTCCAAAACTCCAAAAAATTACTGATGGATGGTTTCTGTCGCGCCGGATAAAAGCCCGGATATCCTGCTCATACCAATCCGGAAAAATCAGGTGGAAATCATGCGGTGTTTTTTTTCTTTCCCAGGAATCAAAGATTTCATCGATAACCAGAAAACCCATTTTATCTGTAAGTTCCAGCAATTCAGGAGCAGGCGGATTGTGTGCCATTCGAATAGCATTGCAACCCAATTCACGAAGTATTTCCAACTGTCGCTCTGCAGCACGGGTATTAAAAGCCGCACCCAAAGCACCTAAATCGTGGTGTTGATTGACACCCTGAATTTTAATCGGTTCACCGTTAACAATAATTCCTTTCTCTGAATCAAAAACAATCGATCGAATTCCAAATGGTGTTTCATAACTATCGACTGGTTTTCCATCCTGAATAACGGTGGTTTCAGCAAGATAAAGATTTGGAGTTTGTGTGGGTGGCGGCCCCCATAATTTTGGATTATCAATTTTGGCTGATCCCTGGAATGTGGCTGTTCCGTTTGCATTTATCTGAATGTTATCTGAATTTAATTCAGCAACCGTTTCACCCGATTTTTTTCCATTTTCATCAACAGCGTAAATTTTTGTTTGCAATTCAATCGCAGTATTTTCTGCAGTTTCATTATCAACTGTAATTTTTAAATCAATAATTGCAGATGTAATTGAAACATCTTTGGTTGTAATAAATGTGCTGTATTGTGTTACATGCACCGGATTGGTTTTTACCAGCCACACATTCCGGTAAATTCCGCCACCGGGATACCAGCGTGATGAATGATTTGGATTATCGAGACGAATAGCCAGTTGATTGTCGCCTCCAGGTTTTACATAGGGTGTGAGATTCAAACGCCAGGAAGCATATCCATAAGGCCAGCCACCCACCAAATGACCATTTAGCCAAACCATGGCGTACGACATTGCACCGTCGATATCGAGAAATATGGATTTCCCTTTGTCGGCAACAGAGATATCCAGTTTTTTCCGGTACCAGGCAACTCCAGGACTTGGCAAATGGCCCATACCGCCGCCAACTTCGGCAGGTTCACCTTTATAAAACGGCCCATAAATTGCCCAGTCGTGGGGGAGTCTTACGGTTTCCCATGAACTATCATCAAAATTGGTTTGTACGAATGGAAAATCTTCTCCGGGATTTCCTTCAGGACGGATATGCTTTTTGCCGGCATCTTTTATAAAATCATTTCCGCATGGCAGAATCCAGTCTTTCAGAATATTTTCTTTTTCTACCACTTCCGCAGCTTCAGTGGGTTTTGAATCTGCAACCTTATCATCTCTTTTGTCAATAATGTCAGGGCGAACATCGTAAATCAGGTTATCAGCATCTTCAGTATTTTCGTATTTAAAAAATTTCCAGTTTTTATTGATTGAAATGCGCTCTCTTTGTTGATTTTCATTAACTGAAGTGCACGAAGAATGTGATATCAGAATGAAAAAATAGAATATTATCGAGAAGCCTGTTTTATTCATTATTAAGGTTTACTTCGTTTTGATTAATTCAATGCATAAAAATAAGTGTTGCATTAACATTAAAAAATTCATTACGAATTTATTTCCATCTTTTTTGATTTTCAACTGAAAATAGAGCACTGGCGCTGCACATATTTTCCAATTTATTTGGATTACACCACACTGACAAAAATTACTAATTGCAATAAGCCATGTTAAAAAACTTAACAAATCATGACAGATTTTCGCGTAGTATTTGGGCTTAAGCGTTAATAGCCTGTATGTTGTGTTAACAGAGTTTAATTATTTCAAATTAATGTAAAAATATAACTCATGGGTATATTATTTGAAAAAAGAATTCGCAAGTATGAATTCAAATATTTACATCATGAAAAAAATAAAAAATTATGTAGCCATGTTCGCTGTATCATTGGCAGCAGCAACATTGGTGGTATTCAGTTATTCAAAATTAAATAATCCTCAGCAACAAGTTATGGTAAATCCTAAAACGCCGGTACATTTGGCCAGGCAGGTTACAGATTCTCCGCAACAGGGAAATTTACCCGATTTAACATGGGCGGCGGAAAACAGTGTTCACTCGGTTGTCCATATCCAGGTGAAAATGGAACAGGAAAGGGGTATGGGAATGGGCCAGGAAAATCCGTTTTACTATTTCTTTTTTGGGCCCGACCAGCGAGGTGACAGTCCGCAGGGAAGAAGGCAACAGCCACAATACGCTATGGCTTCGGGTTCGGGCGTAATAATTAGTTCCGATGGGTATATTGTTACCAATAACCATGTGGTTGACGATGCAGTTAATGTGGACGTTATTTTAGATGATAACCGCAAATTTACTGCAAAAGTTATTGGCAAGGATGCTAATACTGATATTGCATTGGTAAAAATCGATGCAGAAAATCTGCCTCATCTTACCTGGGGAAATTCTGATAATTTAAAACTCGGTCAGTGGGTATTGGCAGTAGGCAATCCGTTTAATTTAACTTCGACGGTAACTGCAGGTATTGTGAGCGCAAAATCGAGAAGTATTGGTATTATGAGCGGCCCGATGCCTTTGGAATCGTTTATCCAGACCGATGCTGCAGTAAACCCGGGTAACAGTGGGGGAGCGTTGGTTAATATGAATGGAGATTTGGTTGGAATAAATTCAGCCATTGCTTCTGAAACCGGTTCCTATTCAGGTTATTCGTTTGCAGTTCCTGCGTCTATCGCGCAAAAAGTGGTAGCTGACCTTCAAAAATACGGCGAAGTACAACGTGCAGTTTTAGGCGTTATGATGCGTACTGTTAACGATAGTATTGGTAAAGCAAATCATTTGAATAAAATGGAAGGTGCATTTGTGGTAAGTACAACCGAAGACGGTGCAGCACGCGAAGCCGGAATTGAAAAAGGCGATATTATTGTTTCTGTTGACGGAACAAATGTAAATACCGGTTCACAGTTACAGGAGCAAATCGGAAGATACAATCCGGGAGACAAAATTACCGTTGGTGTATTGCGCGATGGAAAAGAAAAAGAAGTTAACGTTATTCTGAAAAATATGAAAGGCGATACATCCATCATAAAAGAACCGACGGCAGAACTTGGCGCCGAGTTTGGCCCTGTTCCGGAAAAGGATAGAGAAAAACTTCAGGTTAATGCAGGTGTACAGGTTACCAAACTGTCGAAAGGTAAATTAAAAGAAGCTGGTTTAAAAGAAGGTTTTATTATTACCGAAATAAACAAAATGCCGGTTTCGAGTGAGGCGGATGTGGACAGGATTTATATGCGATCCGATAATAAAAAGCCAATTCTTATTGAAGGATTTTATCCTGACGGTGGATATGCTTATTATGTAATGAAGCCACAGGTTTAAAATGAAATATAAATGCAAGGTATAAAATCTGCAAGATGAGAATTTCCTAATGATGTACAAGATTCTCATTTAAATCGGGGGGTTATCTTTTTAAAAAGATAGCCTCTTTTTTTTACCGCAATCGATGCCTGATGAATAAAACAGGAGAGTAAGCGCAAAAGAAACTTACTCTCCCTGTGCATATTGTATTTCAGAGGTAAGATTTTTAGTAACCGAGCGCTTTTATTCTTTGCTGAAATTTTAATCCCGGTTCCTTGTGATTCTTGCTAAAAAAATGATCGGTAAGTGTATTATACCGGCTATTCAGCTTTATTCTATTCAGCACCAGGTTTTTACAATTCAGTTTATCGATATAAATCTGCCGTTTTCGATCATTGCTATCGAGATGATTCAGTTTCGAATTTTTTTCTTCGGAATAAACATCAACGAATTCATTGTTTGTGGTATAGAAATAGCCATTAGGAAAATTCATATCTTTTGGAACCGAAACAAGCATTTCGTTGTCCATTGCCAGGTTGTACATTCTGAGGATTAATTTTCCCGTTTCTGTGTCAATAAAGCTAATCATGCCATCAGTTCCGCCAGATACGACTAAATTTTCGTTGCTGGCAAAACAGAAACTCCAAATCATGGAGCGGTGTGCTTTGCAACTAAACCGTTCTACAGCGTTCTCAAGCGACCAGCATCTTACATAACCATCATCGGAACAACCCACAATAAACGATTCGTCGTTTGAAATTTTAATGTCTTTCACTTCATATTTTGAGGCATCGATAAGCAAATGGTAATCACCGTTCTTTTTAAAAATTCTGATTTTACCATCGCATGAAGCGGCTGCTACATATTTTTCTGAAACAGCTATTTTTCGCACGCCGGTTTGATTATCAAAATACTTAAGTACAGGCTTTTTACCCGACAAGTTGAATTTCATCATTGTACCGTCGCAGCCCATATATGCATAATTTTGATCGTAGGCAATATCGATTCCCAAAGGATACAACACCTTTCTTTTCACTTCGTAAATGGCAACTGTTTTTCGTTTGTTCAAATCCCAGCACCTTCCAATATTGAAATCGTTATCGTAATCATCGGGATATTCTGCAGTAAACAAATATTTTCCGTTTGGATCGAGAAATACTGAAGGTGAACGAGTCCCGCAAAACAGTATAACATGTTTCCCGCTAATAATAGAATACTGCATGAATGAACCATCCCACGAAGAAGTATAAAAGCTGGCATTGTCGGTTGCCGGCGAAACGAGCCTGACAGTCATGGCATGTGCGTTATAATTAAAAGGCATCACTTCGAGTTTCGAAAGGTCGATTACTTTTATTTTTGAAGTATTTTCATGGGTAATAATCAGGTACTTATTGTTGGGCGTTACCGCTACAGAACGAATTGGCATAAGTTTTAGCGCCGGATTAAACTTATGCTTTAGCTGCTTTTCCCTGCTTTTTATTTCATTATCTTTCATTATTTCAGAAAATATTCTGGCAACAGACGATAATTCATTGGTTGTATTACTATGTGTATTCATGCTTTTTCAGTTATTAAGTTCCATTTAATTTGCTTTTTAAGCTTACTGACTTCTTCTTTTAAGTCATCGATTTCGAGTTCCAGTTTTTGCTGATGGGCGGCAACACTCTCCAGAGCTGAACGGCAATATTCTGTTTCCTCGTTATGAGAATATTCGGTTTGAACGAGTTCGAGCTGAGCAAGATGAAGATCAATTTTTTCAACCTCTTCGCTAAGAAACAGAGTTACTTTTTGCAATGAGGCGCCTTTGCTTATCATATATTCCAAACGGTCGGCGGGTTCTACAAAATCAGGCGATATCCCTAAAATTTTACAAGCTCTGAAATAAATACTTTGTAAAACATAAAGGTCGGGATACTGATAAAGCAACATGGTTGGTGAATAGGAGTGCAGTTCGCCGTTGGTTGTTTTCATGAGCTTCAACCATAAGCCATTGATTTGCTTTTTCTTTTTTTCACTCAGATTTGCATAAGAAGGACATGTGTCGGAATGTAATAACAGATATAATTTACGCAAAAGCTGCTTACATTCAGCAATATAGTTGCTTTTTAATTCGTTGGAAACAGCAGTTGCCAATTCCGGAAATGACGATATATCGAGGATGTTCTGGCTACGGTTGATTTTATTTTTCAGCTCAGCTTTTTCTTTAAGCGCTTCATTGAAAATCTCGTTTACCATTATCAGTAATTCGCGATACGATAAGTCGGGGAATTCTTCCATTAAACGAACAACCGCATCAAGTTTTTTAACCCGGTTTGTCCAATTGACTTTTTTCATTTCCTGATCGCCAAAAATTCGCAAATACCTGTTTTCGAGATTAGTGTACAAGCGTTTTTTCTTTTCGAGGTTAAAGAGGTATTCCGATAATTCATCGGTTTTGTATCGCCATAATTCCTTTAACTGAAGATAGTTTTGTTTTTCAGCATCGCTGCATTGGAGCAAAAGCTTTGTCTCGTTGCTGTTGGCTGAATTGAATTGTTTGGAAATCCAGCCGGGATTATTCAGAAAATTCAGGTCGCTTACCAAATCCTGAATATAGAGTTCAGCTTTATCGATGTGAAAATCCTGTTTTAGCTTATTTCCGTATTCGATAAGCAGATTTATTATTTTTCCTTTATCAGAAATATAATCAGCGCTGTACTTTTGTAATTAGCCTTCCGTTTTTAAATACCGAATTTAAATTGTTCGACTTATTTTCATCCGGATCGATTGAATTTGCCAACACATATTCCCATTCGGCTTTTAACATTAATGCGATTGTATCGGGAACAGGCAGCTTACAGAAAACAGCAAATCGTAAAACCTGTTCCTGGTCGGGGAAAAAATGATTGGCTTTTGTGTCAAAAACTCCTACAAGATCGTCCTGCGAAATGTGAAGGACTGGTTCTTTATCCGGAAGCAATACCGGATTTCGATGATCGCGGCAAAGACAAAGCATTTCAAACTGCTTGTCCTGCGTTTCCTTTATTATCTGTTGAATATCTTCAGATAATGTACTGATTTGATTCTTTTCCGATTTCATAATTTTTCGTTTATTATTCGATTTCAGGTTGTAATACCGGGAGATCAGATTTTTCTCCCAATTCATAATTTTCGTCAAAAAGGTCACCATAAACGTGAAACAGATCGAGCGGCTTAAAGCGCCATGAGTAGTATGTATGGCGGCTTTCATAAGTTCTGGAACATTTACATTGCATAATAACAACGTCTTTAATTTCCTCAACTAAAATTTGCTCCGAGCCACAACTGCAGGTGTAAAATCCGTAAACGGTATAAATTCCTCCTTTTACAAGAGGGTGAGAGCAATAGGTGCTGTGCCGGTTGTTAACACAAACTACTTTTTGATTAATTTTAAAATTCATGTTAACTGTTTTTACATTTAATTCAAATTGGGAATGAATTTTCCGGTTTTGGTAATTCATTCGGTTAATAAAAAATCAATGGGATTTATTGAAATAAATAAGAGCCACCCAAAACGGTAATGTCTGTTATAAATTATCTGCAAAGCCATTTTTATATGTTCTGAATTGATGGCTGATTGCAATTGGGTTGCTTTAACCCTTTCAGAAATTGTATTAGCAAAAACCTGGTGATTTTCACTATCTGTCGATGATTCAGTGTTAAATTTAAATCGTAAGGTACTCATAGGCGATAGTTTAATTTTTAAATACCTTTACAGCGAGTTTTTGCTACTGTAAAAATATTTTTGAAATTAATCTCAAAATCGCTTTTTTGGTATTTCGCTCGAAAACATATTTTATATATTTTTCAAAATCCACTCAGAACCAGTTTTAAAATAAAACCTGAGAATCCAAATATGAGCATTTGCTTGTATTGCTTTAAGTGTTGTAAAAGTATAAATCTGAAAAGCAGCAATTTATGCTGAAGTACTCCGGGAGGCGCTGTTATAAATAGGAAATTATTTGATCAATGTTTTGTCAATATATTTATGTCAGAATTTAAAAAAGGCTCTCAAAATTTTTTTATTAAAGTTCGGTGTCAAGAATTACATCGTAATGTAAATTTCGTACAAAATCCAAATTGGTACGTTGGTTTTCAGGAACCCGAAATTCAAACTCAACCATTATCAAACGCTGCGGTCCTTCAAGATCAATATTTAGTTCATTCCACAAGCCGTTTCGCAACATTCTTGAAAAAATCAAACCTGCTTCGCCACCGATACCAAAAACATGAAGCATTTTAGGCAATATTTTACCTCTTCCGAACAGGATAATAAATGCGCAGCTTTTTTTAGTGTCTTTTTGCGTTAAACACTTTGTCCATTTTCTGTCATATCCATTGCCATACTCTGAAACTTCCCTGTATTCGGCTGAATTATGTTGCTTGTTTTTATGCACATAAAATGCAATTGAAGCTCTGTCTCTGAAACCTTCCTTAAGCTTGGTAGAGAGTTCCTCGTTAAGATACATGACATGACGCGAAAATGACAAAAAGCAAGTCCCGATTTGCTGAAGCATATGTTTTTCGTAAATATGGCCTGTCCTGTAAATTTTTCTTTTTTGATGTTCATCATTAAGCGGTGGCCTTGTTGTGAGTATCATTAAATCATTCTTGCCAAAATTAATAAGGCCCGATTTTAGGTTTGTCATCCCCGGATAGTTTAAAAAGCTGTCTTCATAACGATAACCGGCATTATATAAAATGTCGGATATTTCGGCCAAAATAGTTAAGTCGCGCACCTGGTGGAGCAAAGGAGTTTTATCATCTGTAAAGTACTGAAAACGATATAGTTTGTTCATGGTTAGGTTTTAAGTTTATTACACTAATGAGAAAGTTATATGTTTAAGTTGAATATTTATCTTCCCAATTATATTCGATACTGAAAAGTTAAAACGAAGGTTTCTGAAAAGCAAAAAAATAATTTGAGAAAAGCAGAATTTTTTTAAACAACAGATCCTATTGTTTTAATTTACAGAATATTAATTCTGAGAAGATTATTTTTGAACTTTTGAACGAGCCAGTTTTTACTAAAAAAATGACTTCATTATATCTTTTTTATATATCTTCGACCCCGAAATTACTTTGGAAACTGCACCTCTTTTTCCGAAGGTACTCTTGAAAATTTTTAGTGGACGCTAAAAATCAAAAAAATATAGCGGCGTACGTTCAATCGTCATCAAAATGGTTTGCAAATCAACTCACCCAATCGAATCGTATGCCGCTTTTTTTTCAACAAAGTTTTATGGCATAAGTTCATAGCAGCAGATAAATGAACCATTTAATCGCATGCTCATATTTCCTGCATGATTTATTCGCCTAACGAACAATGGAAAATAGTATTGAATTTGCGTATAAAATTTAAGTACCTATCTACATCGTATTTTTTGCTTTTGACTGGAAATTAATGTGATTAATATTAACCATTGGTTTTAAATTTTCACTACCTTAGAAACAATAACTAAATCAAAGAGTTAAAAGCTTTAAAAGTGAAAATGGACCATTTACTCAAACATATCTTTTGGTTTTTATTTGTAACAATTTTTAACATCGGATATGCGACCCAGGTTAATTTAAAATCATCCAATATACCTGACAATTTAAAGCAAAAAAATGTTGTTATTAAAGTAAATAAATTCAGTGCAGCTGACGATCCTCCTGTAGTTGATTTTACTTTTACAAATAACAATGAATGTTCAGGTACACAGATTCAATTTACATCAAATGTTTCGGAAAAGGGCCATTTACATATAACTGGAAATTTGGAGATGGCAATGTTTCAACTGGTAAAAATCCAACACATGTTTATATTGCTTTAGGATGTGGTACTCAATCATTTTCCGTTTCTTTAACGGTTTCGAAAGATACTTTATCAAGCTGAGTAAAAGAAAACAAGTTTCGGTTAACAGAAACCGGAAATAAGGTTTTCGGATATGAATGCTCCATTCGGACACGATTTTAATAATTGCGCTGAATGCATCGTTTATAGACCCTAAATATTCAATATCAGTTGACAATAAAACAACAACAGGTTGTATCGATTCCTATATTCACTTGACTGGGGAGATGGCAGCAACGTGATGGCCAATCCTTAGTTTCCCGATAGAACACAACGTACATAGACTTGGATGCGTTCAATTTGAGATAACAGGAAAAGGTACAAATAGTTGTGATAATACCATTAAATATATTGTAAAAACCAAACGAACCCATCAGGAGGTATTACCAGCCCAGGTACAACACCAGGTTTATGTGCGCCAACAGATGAGTTAGAGTTTGAAATTGCCAAATGGGGAACAAATTCTCCCGGTACGAATATAATATAGATTACGGAGATGGTTCTCCTGTGTTAAAATTGACTACAAGAACAATTGGCTGGTTCAAAATATTATAATGCTGCTGAACCATCACTATCAGCAAATTTTCCAATTCCACATGTTTATAATTCAACAAGTTGCCCTGAAAGTGAATTTACGGCTAATCTAGAGGTGAAAAATGCATGTGATATAACCCATTCAGCCGTCGATAATATACGAATTCATTTCAAGCCCTGATCCGGATTTCATCGCATTCCGGATGCATGTGTAAACTCTCAGGTAACAATACACGAATACAACCAAACCGGAGGTGGCATAATTGTAATCAAAGGTAATTACTCCTGGGATTTTGGAGACGGTTCTCCTGTAGTTAGTGATAAAATACACTCCCAAAGATGTAAATCACATTTATACTACACCTGGCGATTATAATATCACACTCACGCAATAAATAATATAATTTGTGGAGAAAATATATAACAAAACCAATCACCATTAATCCGTTCCAACGGCCACGATACCGGGCGATAAAATGTATGTCAGGGTGATGTATCCCCATGATAACTTTTACAGGTTCAGATGGACAGCTCCCATATACGTTTACTTATAAAATTAATAATGGGAGATAACCAAACGTTTAAAACCGATGCGGCAACAATATCGTTACTATTAAGTTCCGACGAATATATCCGGAAAGTTTACATATACATTGATAAGTGTGCAGGAGGGGAGTGCAGCCGGCTGTTCGCAGCCTCAGTCGGGCGAAGCTGTGGTAGAAATTATTTCGGCAGTATCTGCAACGATTTTTGGGACTGATACAGTTTGTATCAATTCAGCCTCACCTCGTATTTTATTTAAAGGATTGTACGGAGTAGAGCCATACACTTTTACCTATAATATAAATGGAGGAACAGATAAAACCGTAACTACTGTTTCGGGTGATACAGTTAGCATTAATGCGCCTACAAGTGTTGGCGGTACATTCAACTATGAGTTAACTGGTGTAAAGGACAATAATGTCAATGCTTCTAGCTTGTACACTTGCCTTAAATGAAACAGCAACAATATTTGTAAACGACCAGATACCTGCATCATTGGTTTTGGATGATTATGAATTTGTAACGGGGAAACAACACCTCCTATTAATTTTAGCAATTCGGTATCCGGGTACAACTTATACATGGACAAATTCAAATACTTCAATCGGGTTGGCCGGAAGCGGTTCAGGTAATATTGGAGAATTTTATTGCAAAAAACAACTCATCAAATTCAATTACTTCATCAATATCTGTAACTCCTTCATCTTACGGTTGTGTAGGAAACACTCAAATCGTTTTCTATTACGGTAAACCCTGCTACATCAGTTATTTTTTCGCAGAATGATCAGGGAATTTGTTCCGGAGAAAGTTCAGCGGAAGTTACTTTAACCAGTGAAACCGCAGGTGTTGATTTAACCTGGACTGCAGTACAACCAACGGGCATTTCAGAATCAGTCCAACTTACGGGTACAAATGCTATTCCTTCACAAACGCTTACAAATACAACAAATCAACCGATTGATATCATTTACAAGGCTAAAGCGACTCTAAGCGGAGCTACATCCTGTTCCGGAATTGAAAATAGTTATACCATTACTGTTTTTCCAATGCCTTTAATCCGGGAAAGTTTAGTGGATACAATTTGCAGCGGATATACTTTTAATATAACTCCGATACAAAATGGAAACAATATTGTACCGGCAGGAACCAGATACATTTGGGACATGCCAACCGTGAATCCGTCCGGATCCTTATCAGGAATAAGCGCTCAAAATACACCGGCTTCATTTATCGGGCAGACTATTCTAAATACAACTTCATCATTGGCCACTGCCACTTATACCGTTACACCAAAAGCCAATAATTGTACAGGAGAAGCTTTTAGTATAACAATAACTGTTATTCCTAATACTTCATTAACTCCGGTCAGTGATATTGCACTTTGCACCGGTGATGTACAAAATGAAATTGGTTTTGGAAATAGTTCGGCAGGTACTGTTTTAAACTGGACATCGAATAATGCTAATATTGGAATGCCAGCGCAATCGGGCTCAGACAGAATTTCATCCTTTACAGCAATTAATACGGGCACTGCTCCGGAAAAAGTAACAATTACTGTTGAATCAAACAGTGAAGTAGGGAGTTCAAGTTGTGATGTAGCTCAAATTCAATTCTCAATAATTGTAAATCCGGCAGCACAGGTGATTAACCCGGGAACCCAAAATTTCTGCAGTGGTGATAATATTTCAATACCTTTTACAACAGTGAACGCTGGTGGTACTACGACTTATGAATGGACAAACAATAATACCGATATCGGTTTAGAAGCTTCAGGTTCTGCCGACCTTTCATTCAACTCAATAAATATGGGCGACACCGTTGCTACTGCATTAATAAGTGTTACCCCAACTTATACAAATAACGGCTTAAGTTGTAAGGGCAAAACAGAGCAATTTAAGATTGAAGTTAATCCACCGGTTATAGTTGATCCACCGGAGAATCAATCGGTTTGTAGTGAAAATCTTACTTCTGAAGTGATTTTTTCGGGAAACAATCCGAATATTGAATATAACTGGATCATAAATAATTCTACCATTGGATTGTCTGAAAGCGGAACAGGAAATATCTCTGAATTTGCAGCATTTAACGATGAGTCAGATTCTGTGGTTGCTGTAATTACGGTTACTCCGAGTTTAAACGGTTGTTTAGGTGAATCAAAAAACTTTACAATAACCGTTTACCCTTCTTCCGTAATTTTAAAACAGCCGAGTCCCAGTTCTATATGTTTGGGTGAAAAACCTGTCCCTTTATCTGTTATTCACACCACCGGAATTACTACTCCAAATTATCAATGGTATTCAAATACTTCAAACAGTTTTACAGGAGCTACTTCGATTCCAAACGAAACAAATTCAAGTTTTGTCCCACCATCGTCAACCACAAATACAATGTATTATTATTGTGTAATTGACTTTCCGGGTGGCGGTGGTTGTAACTCTTTAACTTCTGAAATTGCAAAAGTGAAAGTGAGCCCTAACCCCATTATTGTATTAAATGATGAACAAATAAGTCGGGGAGATGAAATAAAGATTTGTCCGAACGGAGAATTTCCTGTAAAAGTAAGGGGTGCCGAAGATTATAAATGGAGCTACGGTTTTTCCGGTGACAGTGTTTTAATATCCGATATTGGGGATTACAGGGTTATAGGAATTTCGGAGGCTGGTTGCATGGATACATTTCCTTTTTCAGCATCTTATTTTGATTCAAGGAACTATACAATTGAAAGCGATAGAGATCAGGTAACAAATGATCAGACCCCAGTCAGTTTTTCGACTCAGGATATACCGGGTTCTTATTATAGCTGGGACTTTGGAGATGGAACAACAGCCTATGGAAATAAAGTAGAACATGTATTCAAACCGAAAGAAGATGGAATTATTGAAGTTCACCTGGAAGTCGAGAATCCGGATGGTTGTTTTGAAGACGCAGTAAAAAAGCTATCGGTAGGTATTGCAGATATTCCAAATACTTTTACACCTAATGGAGATGGCATAAACGATATTTTTTTAAAAGGCTGGAGAATTGAAGTTTATAACAGAAACGGCATATTGTTTTATAAAGGAGATGAAGGTTGGGATGGAAACTATAAGGGAAAACCTGTTAATGCCGACACCTATTTCTACATTTTATACGATGAGGCTGAATCGGGAGCAAAACCAAAAAGAAATTTTGTAACAGTGATACGATAATGTAAAACTCAATGGATGTATACTTAGTCCTGCAAGCTTTAAAATATTCTGATAATCTGCACTTATGAAAAGAACAGTTTTTCTGATATTGTTTTGTTTTATATACCTGACCGGATTTACTCAGTCAAATATCAGGTTAAACAATTATTGGGAAAATACATATTATATTAATCCGGCTTCAATATCCAGCGGATACCAGTTTATGGCGAGCGGTGCAGCACGAAACAATGGATAGGATTCCCGGGAGCACCGGATACAGAATATTTAACCTTCGCGGCAAGATTGTTTACAAATAACAGCCAGAAATATCAAATTGGTCAAATAGGATTAAAGTTATATCGCGATAACATTGGATTTACTAACTTAATAAACATTTCGCCTTCCTATTCATACTCCGTTAAAAGATACGATAATACCCGGTTTAATCTGGGGTTTGCTTATAAAATACAAAATTACCGCTACGATATGTCCAAATCGAAACTAGAGATAATTGCTGATCCGGCCACGTATATCAACGAATCAAAATGGACAGGGCACAACGTGGATATAGGCGTTGAATATATTGGAATATCTCTGGTGCTTGGTGCAGTAAGTCAAAATATGGTTTCAATCTTTAATCAGGACAACGATTTGCAAACGAACACAAACTTTATCTATGGGATGTATAAATTGAAGGTTGACAATGTATTTAATTTTCTTTTTGGCGCATGCGGTATAAATAATAAAAATATTCTCCAGGGAGAATTTAATGTTTCAGGAATTGTAAAACCGGCTGAATTCCGCGATTTCCAATTGGGTATTTTTTATCGCACTGAAAGGGAATTGGGAGTTTTATTTGGTGTAGACTTAAGCAATACAGTGCGTTTAGCGTGCAGTTACGATTATCATATTGGTGGAATTAGTCATGGATCCTATGGAACTCCTGAAATTTTGCTGGTATGGAAATTTGGACCACTGGAAAATTGTGAATGTGATGATTTGTTTAAATGATTAACGCAAAAAACCAGGAGGAATAAAATATGAAATCATTAATTCATCGACGGTTTAAAATAAGGATTTTATACATCTTAACGCCATATTTTATGTATTCGCAAACAGACTCATTGTAATTATTATTTCCTCCTAAAAGGCATTTTAACATCATCGCAAAACGAAGACGTTACGCAACGAAAACCGATATAGCTTTTGGTACTGTCCTGGTATTCAAAACTTCGGGTAGATACTTGCTGGTATAATGAAACATCTTTCCAGGAGCCACCGCGTACTACTTTTCGTTTCATAACTGCCGGATCATCCGGTTTGACATTGTATACGAAATTCGGATTAAAGTCATTAATAATATCGTAAGATGATTCGGCGAAAGCATTACTTGTCCACTCAGCAA
Source organism: uncultured Prolixibacteraceae bacterium (assembly GCA_963821855.1). GTDB lineage: Bacteria > Bacteroidota > Bacteroidia > Bacteroidales > Prolixibacteraceae > Draconibacterium. The sequence goes on from CAWGFJ010000010.1 coordinate 97,878, forward strand.
CATTGCCTGACATATCATAAAGCCCGTAATCGTTGGGGTCAAAGCTTCTGGCAATCATTGTTGCCATACCGCCGTCTTCCACATAATTTCCCCTGTCGGGTTTAAAATTGGCCATAAACACTCCGTTTTGTTCACGGGTATAATAGCCACCCCAAGGGTACATCGAAAATTCTCTGTCACCACGGGCAGCATATTCCCATTCAGCTTCGGTAGGCAAACGGTAATCAAATGGCGGAATCTGGCTTTTTGAATGCAGGAAATCACCCCTGATTTTTGTCCTCCAGTTGCAAAAAGCAGTTGCCTGTTTCCAGGTTACGCCTACAACCGGGTAATCATCAAATGCAGGGTGATAAAAATATCGTTTGGTTCTTGGGTCGTTATATGAATAAGTAAAGTCACGTATCCATACTAAAGTATCGGGATAAACATGAACCTGATCCTGCATGATAAAAGATGAACGATTGGTAATTGGCAATAATTCGCCATCAATATTATAAACATTTCCTTCATACTGATGTGTTTCATAATTATAACTGTTACTGCGTTGAGCAGCTTGTTGCAAATCCACCCACCAATATTCGTAAACCAGCTTGCGTGTATCGATTTCTTTTTTGCCAAAAAAACGTTCGTTTTCAGGAATAAACATATCCTGCATGGCCATCTGATAATCGATATCGCCCCAGTCGATTTTTTCCCGCCAGTTGATTATGGGAGGATCAATTGGATTATTGTCACGGTCTTCAACAATTAGAAATTCAGGATATTGATCTCCCAGCATTTTACGGGCAATGGAATCTCTCACCCAATAAACAAATTGCCGGTATTCATTATTCGTAATTTCGGTATCATCCATCCAAAAAGCATCGACAGAAACAGTTTTTGCCCGGGTTGCTGAAAATTTGGACTCCTGATCGTTTGGACCGAGATGAAATGATCCCTGATGAATGAAATTCATACCTAAAGGTGCTGCTTCGCTCCAGCTTGGTCTGTTTTTAACTCCGGTTAGTTCGCCAAATCCTGAACGGTTGCAGCTTGCAAATGAAATTAGTACGATAAATCCGAAGATTGGTATTGTTAGTTTTTTCATAATCCCATATTTTCATTAAATCTTCAAGGTAGTTTGATAATTTCAGGTAAATCGTAGACGCACATTATACACGCAAATTAAAATCAAGTTTGCTTATAAGCAAGTATTCAAGATAGATTAAAGAACCTGTTACGTTATAAGAACCCAAAATTATTGCATCTGAAAGCAGATAATTCTGAAGGTCAATTTTTTAAATGATCAATATACTAATTAAAATGCAGGATGAGATTACCTGTAAAACAAAAAATATATAAAAATTCCTGATTCTTGCCAATGTTCAAGGGTATAGCAATGTGACATGATTTAAGAAACGTTTACGAAAATCTTAAAACACCGGCGTCACAACCCTCACGACATTACTTTTGGCATTTAGCTTTTCAGTATCGTAGGTAACAAGCGTATAATAGTAAGTCGTACTTTCAGAAATTTGCTGGTCGGTGAAATCCAATTGCGAAACATTTGAAGTTGTAAACATTCGTGTTCCTAAAACGCTGCCGGAGAATGATCGGTATAATTCATACCTGTCGAAATCTGTATCGGTGTTTTTTGTCCACGACAAGAGGTTTGCTCCACCAATATAACTTCCTGTTAATACACTCGGCTTTGGAGAAATTAACACATCTGCCTCAATTACGTTGCTTTCTGTACTAAATCCCTCGGTGTCAAACACTACAAGGGTGTAATAATAGATCGTGTTGGGCGAAACCTTTAAATCTTCGTAAATCAATTCCTTGACTAAGGGTGTTGAATAGAGAAGGGTTCCCAGGGTATTTTCCGATACAGAACGGTATACCGCATAAAGTGCAAAATCGTCGTCGGAATTTTGGGTCCAGTTCAAAAATACGACTCTGCCTTCTGCGAAACCTTCAAGCGTTACAGCTTTCGGTGGAATAGAAATCATATCAATATCAACAGAAAAATTGTCTTGTAAAATATCTTTGGTTGTGGAGCCTTGCCACTGCACAATGTTATTTTCATCGGTAGCTTCAGCAGAAAATTTTATGTTTTTGCCTTTTGTAATTGTCACTGTCCCAACCGCGGTATTTTGCACGATATCCAAATCTTGTTGATCGAGGATTTTATTTCCCGCGGCTACGGTAAGCGATACATTAATAATACGCGTAATTGACGAAGCGCTTTTTAAATCATTCTGTTCGGGTAATGGAATTTGTATTTTCACTGCCACTTTCTGATCAAAATCATTTTCATGAGAACAGGATAAGCAGCATCCAAAAAATAATACTAACACAATATGTACAAGCCAGTGTCTGCAGTTGTATCCTTTGTTCATTTTCATTTCCATGGTAAAATGTGTAACAATTAACAACTGTCGGGGTTTATTTTAGTTATAAGAATGGATAATTACGATTTTGGTAAAGTAGCGGAGAGCGAGGGATTCGAACCCCCGGTCCGTCGTAGACGGACAACGGTTTTCGAGACCGCCCCGTTCGACCACTCCGGCAGCTCTCCGTTAGAATTGCAAAAATACAGATTTTCTGATTAAATATCTCTCTGAAAGTATCTGTAAACATTTGGTTCAGCAATGTTAAAACAGGACGTACAAAAGGCTTTAGTTTCTTTCGCGAGCTAAATTCCATCACTTGCAAGTGGCTGTTATTTTATTGTGAATTAAGAGCGATGAACCTGACAGAGGAAAATGGTTTTTTAAAGCCGGGAAATTCTGATAGGAAGTAACAAATTCATGAAGAATGACAAACCCAATGGCTAAACAATAGTTTTAAATTCTTGTTTAACAAAATAAAGTCGATTGAATCAGCAGACATGTTCACTCATTTATAACAATTTAAAATTCGTCCAAATGAAATTTTATAAGTCCTTATTGGTTTTAATGTCTGTTTTCTTCGCAATAACTATTGATGCACAAATTGACATAAATAATGCACTCCAAATTAACGAATATACGGGCCTGGGAAAATCTACCAAGACATATTTGAAAGGTGCTTCCAACAGCCAGGGAACCAAAGCTCTTTTATGGCGCGATACACGCAATGGTTTACCCGGTTTATTTGCGCAGTTTCTTGATAAATCAAATCAACTAAAAGGCTCAAACTTCCAGGTGAATAAAAGCAATGCTGAGATTGAACCATTGAGTTACGATGTGGCTGTAAATGAATCAAACGAATTTTTATTAACCTGGACCGATGAAAGAGAAGATGCGTATGGCAGTTCGGTTTATTATCGCTTTTTCGATACAGAAGGCATGCCTGCAACTTCAATAATGTCGGTGGCAACAGAAGAGAATTTATATGGTTATCAAAACCCTGCAATAGCTCTTTTGCCCGATAGTGGTTTTGTGATGGTTATGATTAACGATCCAAAATATAATGGACCATTGGATGGAATATACATTCAAACATTTGATAAAAACGGAGCTTCGGTTTCCGAAAAAATTCTGATTGATGAAATAGATGATTATTCGCCTTATAAAGCTTCAGATGTTGAAGTTATTGACGATAAGATTATTGTTGTTTTTGAACGTGAAGCCGAATACGATTCCCATGTATTTTATGCCGTTTTTGATTTCGATTTAAGTCCGTTGGTAAACGCAACAAGGGTCGACAGTACTGAAAGCAAAGACCAGATTAATCCATCAGTTGCTGTATTCAGCGATAATAGCTTTATTATTTCGTGGATTGATTTTAGAAATGGATTTTATGGCGATGTTTTTTATCAGAAATATAATTCAAACGGGGAACCAATAGGAGAAAATCAATATTTTGAATCTCCAAAAGTGGGGAATTTTACGGTTAGCGATCATCCTTTTATGCAGATAAATGAAAATGATGAGGTCCTTTTTTCCATTTCAACTGAAGATGATTGGTGGGCAATCCTGGATAAAGATCTGACATTTCTGGAAAGCAATGATTATTCCGGAAATAGCGCAGTACCCTTTGCATTTGGAAGCAAATTTGATTTAGCTTTTTCAGAACGACTTTACTATCTTAACGATGATCTTGTAATTCAGGATATTAAAGATGATTCTTCGGCGCAACAGGTAAACGATGACCAGTTTTCTTCTGATGAAAAATCACCAACGGTGAATACAAATGAATTGGGTCATGGTGTTGTAACCTGGTTTGATGACCGAACACTGATTCCCGGTTTATATGGACAGATTATCGAGGATTTTGATGCTAAATCAGGCGATAATTTTCTAATCCGTGAAACGACTTCAACGATTAAAAGATCTGTTCAGGTTGCCGAGGATGGTTCCTTCGCTGTATCGTGGAACGAAAATGCCAATTACAACAAACAGTTTTACATTCAGTTTTTTCAAAGTTCAGGTATTCCCCGTAGCGATAGGATTAAGGTTGATGAAGAAGGAGGGACACCTCAATATTTATCGATGCTGAAATATAATCCGGTATCCAACAATTATCTTTTTGTATGGGAAAATGTTAAAGACGGATTATTTACTTTATACGGTAGTATTTTTGATGTTTCGGGCAACAGCTTAAAACCGAAGTTTGCAATATCAACCTACGAAATATATCCGGGCTATGCTGAAATGAAAGTCAATAAAAAAGGAGATTACATAATTTCCTATATTTCTCATAAAGATGAGGATTTTACTTCAGATCGTAATCTGTATTACGCTATTGTTGAGGGAAATGGCAATGTTATTGTGCCGGGATTACAGGTGAATTCAGAAGATAAAACCGTTTCCAATTCACGACAATTTGCTTTAACTGATGATATTGGAAATACATATTATATTTGGAAATCGAAACGACAAAATACGGGACCCGAAAATAATATTAATAATCCTGTAATTATTAAAAAGTTGAACGAAGAAAACAATTTTGTGGCCACCTATTATCTTCCTTTGAAAAATGGTTTGGTTTACGCTTTCTTTCACGGAAATAAAATAAGATTCTTAACTACAATACCTTATTCCAACGGTACTCTAGGATTAACTGTTTTTGATCCGGAAACCGAAATGTTGGAGGATGAAGTGTTATATTATGAACCAATGGATTTACCGACGGATAATTTCGATTTCGATTATTGTGGGCAAAATATAAATATTGTGTATGAAGGCTTTTTAAATGAAGGCAGAGGGATGGATATTTTTTACAATGTGCTGGAAGACGCCGATGGTGACGGATTTTTTACTCAGACCGATTGCAATGATGAAATCGCTTCAATTCATACCGGGGCAGAAGAGATTCCCAATAATAATATCGACGAAAACTGCGATGGGGAAGACCTTGTTACTGCTGCGGAAGATTTTAAACAACAAGATTTATTTGAAATTTATCCAAACCCCGTTGATGAAATTCTCTATATTAATTACGAGGGTGTTGAAAAGTACAGGGTGAAATTATTTGATTTATCCGGAAGAGAAATGTTGATGGATCAGAATGTCCGTAAATTAGACGTCTCCAATATAAAACCGGGTGCTTATATACTGGAAATAACTAACCAGATATCAATGGAAAAAAATGCGAAACGGGTAATTATCCGGTAACGAATTGGTTTGATGATGCAATCTTTAGTAATTTTATTATCCGGTTTCGGTACATCAATAATTTCAATTATACAACTATCAAATGGTTTTGCTAACCACCGAAGTTTTTGTATTCAGCCGTTCCCTGTAAATAAAAAATCCGATAGTCGATAAAATTGAAAGCGTAATTCCAATGGTATATGAAATATCTTTCGACAGTGCAAATCCTTCAGGTGCAAAAAGCAAATAGGTGGTTGTTACCGCAGTCATAAAAATGGCCGGAATCAAAGTTATCCAGTAGAATTTTCTTTCCTGAGCAAGATATACGGTAATTGCCCAAAGCACAATCATTGCCAGCGTTTGGTTCGACCAGGCAAAGTAACGCCAGATAATGCTAAAATCGATTCGCGTTAGTAAAAATCCAAAAACGAACAAAGGAACACTTACAAACAGGCGGTTTTTAATAGGCCCTTGTTTGTAATTTAAGAAATCGGCAACAATTAATCGTGCGCTTCTGAAAGCTGTATCACCTGATGTTATTGGAGCCGCAACAACACCAAGCAAGGCAAGAAAACCGCCAAATTTCCCAAGTAGCGAATTGGAAATATCATTTACAACCACCGCGGCATTTCCTCCATTGGAAGCCATAACATCGTTTAATTCCCTGATTCCTCCAAAAAAACTCATGCTGATAGCAGCCCAAATCAATGCAACAACACCTTCAGTAATCATGGCTCCGTAAAAGACCCGTCGTCCAAATTTTTCATTGGTTAAACAACGTGCCATCAAAGGCGACTGTGTAGAATGAAATCCGGATATCGCGCCACAAGCAATAGTGATAAACAACATTGGAAAAACAGGAAATTGCTCTGAATCGACATGGTAATTATGAATGTTGGTGAGGTTTAATTCAGGAAGATGATACCCTTTTACAAATAAAGCAATAATCAATCCCAAAGCCATAAAAACCAGTGCTGCGCCAAAAACAGGGTAAACACGGCCAATAACTTTATCGATGGGTAACATAGTTGCAAGCAGGTAATAAATAAAAACTACCCAAACCCAGAATGTCATCGAAAAGAGGTGAGGAGTTAATCCTGCCAGAATTTTTGCCGGGCCCATAATAAAAACTGCTCCGACAATTACCATGAGAATCACGGTAAAGCCACGCATAAATTGTTTGGTTCCAACGCCAAGATAAATCCCCACAATTTCGGTAATGCTTAATCCTTTGTGTTTTATGGAGAGCATTCCGGAGAAATAGTCGTGAACTGCGCCGGCGAAAACCGAGCCGAGTACAATCCAGAAAAATGCCACCGGCCCCCACATGGCGCCTGCCACAGCGCCGAAAATCGGGCCAAGTCCGGCAATGTTGAGAAACTGAATCATAAAAATTTTCCACCAGGGCATCGGCATATAATCCACACCATCTTTCATGCTGTACGCCGGAGTTTCGCGGTTTCCATCCACAACCTGAATGTTTTCAACTATTCTCGAGTAAATGAAATACCCCAGCAAAAGCACGGCTATGGATACAAAAAAAGTAATCATGAATTCATATTCTGTTTAATTCAATTGGTTTAAAGTTAATATCTGTTTTCTATTTTCCAATTCAATTTTTAACTCATTGTAAGGAACATCCTGAACCGCGATATTGTTTTTTATTGCCATGCACGCAGCAACTGCAGCTGATTGCCCCAAAATCATAAACACCGGTTCCATCCGAATTGAACCAAATGCAATATGCGATGCACTATACGCAAACCGGTACAAGCAAATTAGTGCATTCTTCTTTTTTCGGTACAATTGAACCATAGGAAATGGAGTAGGGCGCAGGTGGGCTAACACCAATATCGCCTTCATTCTGAACAAATCCTTCTGGTGTAACATAGCGCTGCACATTATGCGAATCCATGGCATAGGAACCCATACCGACAGGCTTTGGGACTTCGCGTTTTAAAAGCACATCATTTTCTGTGGTAATATATTCTCCCATCATCCGGCGTGCTTCGCGAACATAGATTTGATGTGGCCAGTTTCCATTGTCGGTAAATTCATCTTTCGCCAAACCCCAGGTCGCCATTTCGCTGCGAATATCTTCCGGAACTCTTGGATCGTTGGCCACAAACCACAGCAGGCCTTTTTGATAATCTTCGTGTTCTTTAATGATTTCCTGACGCCGTTCATAACTTGCTTCGGGGTAATCGTAGTTCATCCCGATGTAATCGCTGCTAAAAGGACCGTGGTTGTTGGTATCGGTCTTTTTGTTTGGGATAGCATCAAACTTTTGAAACCAGTCTTTGCGACCGGTATCAAACACCCGAACTAGTAATTCATATTGTGTTGAATCGTAATTTTCAGGTTTTGGAAATGGAAGCCGGTTTTCAGGAAGATTCGTCATGCAGGTGCGAAAACAATAGGCCTGAATTTTGTCATCCGCAGAACCGTATTCACCGGGCGGCTCCGAAGATATCAGAGGAAGCAATCCGCTTGACGGATCTCCCGGAATCTTGTATGGCGAAATATTCGATTTGAAAAAGTGTCCATGATGAAATACTCCGGTTTGAACGCCATTCCATTTTTCGTTATAAGTATCCGTACTTTCGCGTCCAACATGGTAGCTGACACCAGCACAAGCCATTAAGTCGCCTTCGTATGTAGCATCGATGAACATCTTTCCGGTAAATTTTTTTCCTGAAAGTGTGGTTAGTGAAACGATTTTACCATTGCTTTTTGTCACTCCGTTTTCACGGTTCAGCCATTCATCGCGATAAACCGGAATTTGATTTTCTGTGATAAAATCTTCAAACACCTGTTCGGCGACATGCGGTTCGAAAAGCCACATGGTCCTGTTTTCGCCATCCATGGCAACAGTTCCCTGTCCGCGATTTCCAAACTCGCTTTGCTTTTGCCAGTTCCATGCAGAAGAATCGCTGTAATGCATATAAACACGATGATAAAATTCCCGTGATAGTCCGCCAATTACCGCTTTGTTTCCTGTGTCGGTGTAACCCAAACCACCTGAAGTAAGCCCTCCCAAATGTTTATCGGGCGAAACTACGATAACCGATTTCCCGGACTGAACTACTTCAACGGCAGCAGTAATTGCACCTGAAGTGCCACCATAAATAATTACGTCAGCCTCAAAATTTTTTGGTTTTTGAAGTCGGTTACACCCAAGAACAAATACACCCAAAATTATTAGAAGAAAAAATATTCGTTTCATCATAAATGGTTTATTTTTTTAATATCTATCGAAGTATAAATGACTGTGTTTTTATATTCTATTTGTTTTGGGAGATTATTGAATTTATTTATTTCATTCGTCTACCGGTACAATAATAAAAATGATTTATTGAAAAGTAAATGGCACGAAGTTCTTAATCAGGAGAAAATTTTGATGACAGATTTTTCCAGCTTATGTAATTCCCGTTTGATGTTTTATAGTCCTTATTTCCTCCATATATTACATTCAGGTTTTCAGTATTTTCACCCGTCAATTTTTGCCAGTATTTCAAATTTGAAAAATAATTTTCCTGTAAAGTCATTCCCGATTTTATTTCATATAATTTAGATTGGAGGTCGCTTTCTACAATAAGATCTATCTCCTGCTTTGTTTTGTTTTGCCAGAAATAGCACCGGGGTGAAGCACCGTTATTAAAGCTGTGTTTTAAAAATTCACTGATTATCATATTTTCGAAAAGAGCGCCTTTGGCATAATATGTTTGTATTTGTTGCGGGCTGTTAATTCCGAGTAATGAGCATACCAGTCCGGTATCGTAAAAAAAAAGTTTCGGTGATTTAATAATTCTTTTATTAAAGTTTTTGTGGTATGGTTGTAAAAAATAAATAATATAGCTTGCTTCGAGAATCGAGAGCCAGGATTTAGCTGTATTGGGTGAGATTCCTGCATCTATCGCCAAAGAATTATGATTTAGTATTTGACCTGTACGGCCAGCACAAAGTTGCAAAAACCGCGAAAATGCGTTAAAGTTGTCGATATTTTTTATTTGTCTGATATCTTTTTCGACATATGTACTTATGTATGAAGGGTAAAAATAAGACGGTTCTATGTTTTTATCATAGATTCCCGGATAAAAACCTTTAAAAATAATCTCCTCGTACTTATCAAATGTAATTCCAGCCTCTGATAATTCATTAATTGCAAAAGGCAATAATTTTAAAATTGCGGCTCTGCCGGCAAGGCTTTGCGAAATATTTTGGAGCAGTAGAAAATTCTGCGAACCGGACAACATAAAATGTATATTCTTGTTGTTATCGACAATTCCCTGGATATATGAGAACAAATCAGGTACTCGCTGCACTTCGTCCAGAATAGCACCGTTTGGATAATTGCTAAGAAACCCGCGAGGATCAATGGTCGCACTGTTTCTAATATCAATGTCTTCCAAACTCACATAAGGTAGGTCCTTATAAATTGATTTAATCAGCGTAGTTTTACCACTTTGTCGCGGACCGGTAAGCGTGATGACAGGAAATTTTGTCCTTAGGTTATTGATTATATTTGCTAATTCACGTCTTATCATAAATCAAAGATATAAAAACTGGACAAATCTGCAATCCAATTGCAGATTTGTCCAGTTTGAATTTTTGACATATAATTTATATGATAGTTCTATTTTAAAATTTGTTTGTCTTTCAGCAAAGTACTTTTTAATTCTGAATAATTGATTTTCTGAACGTCTGTTTTTGAATCGATTGCCATTGATGCCGCCGTTGCCGCCGATTGCCCCAAAACCATAAAAACCGGCTCCATTCGTATTGAACCAAAGCCAATGTGGCTTGCGCTTAAACAAACCGGTACAAGCAAATTGCTGCATTCTTCAGCCTTGGGGACTATGGAACGATAGCTAATAGGATAGGGGCCGGGAACGTGAGCTTCCACATTTCCCTCGTTTTGAACATATCCATTGGCATCGACATAACGCTGAATGTTGTGTGAGTCCATTCCGTAAGCTGCCATTCCTACCGGGTCTTCAACAACTTCAAGCCCCTCACAGTTTTTCTGTGTCATCACATAATCGCTAATCATACGCCGTGCTTCCCTGATGTAAAGCTGATGTTGCCAGCCATCTTCGCGTTCATATTCATCTTTACAGGTTCCCCACTTTGAAACTTCGTTGCGGATTTTTTGCGGAATTCGCGGATGATTGGCAAGCGTCCACATCAATCCTTGCTGATAATTTCTGTGTCGTTCGATAATTTTTTCCCGTTCGTCATACGATGCTTCAGGGTAATTCCAGTTTTGCCCGATAAAATCGGTTGAAAATCCTTTTCGGTTATTCGTATCGGTTTTTCGGTTGGGCATTGTTGAATTTATCCACGGTGGCGATGCGTTTTCATTATCCGAATATTTTGATTCGTAGTTCCGTAATAAAAGTTCGTAATTCAATTCGTTATAGTTTTCAGGTTTTTGAAAAGAGATACGGTTTTCGGGAACATCCGTCAGTGTCATCCGAAAGCAATACGCCTGAACTTTATTATCGCCGGTGCCATCAATACCCGGCCCGCCATTAACGATATAAGGCAATAAGCCACTCGATGGATCACCTTTTACAATGTACGGATCAACGCCATCGATAAAGTTGTGGTTGTAACTGTTTCGCGAAACCGTTCCACGAAGCGTGCTGCTAAAATCATTTGCCTGCACTCCATTCAATGTTTCGCCGTATTGTTTGTTCGATTCGCTTCCAATAGTGTACCTAACTCCGGCAGCAGCCATTAAATCGCCTTCGTAAGTGGCATCGATAAACATTTTTCCTGAAAATGTTTTTCCACTTTCCATTTTTATTTCAATAATACGGGAACCATTTTTGATAACGCCGCTTTTTCTGTTTAATCTTTCTTCGTAAACCAAAACAATATTTTCTTCAGCAATCATTTGTTTGTAAACTTTCAAGGCTGCTGATGGTTCAAAAGTCCACATGGCATCTTCACCGACAGATGTTCTGGTTTGTCCGCCATCTCTGTATTGTTCTTTGGTTTGCCATTTCCAGTTGGCCGGATCATCATAATATTTTTTGATGTTCTGATAGAATTCACGTGAAATTCCGCCAATGGCCTGTTTATTTCCAATATCGGTTTGGCCTAAACCGCCGGTTGTAAGTCCACCAATTCTTTTCGTTGGTTCAATAAGTACAACTGATTTTCCCATTCTCGGAACTTTGAATAGCAGCGGCAATTCCTGCAGATGTTCCGCCGTAAATAACAATGTCATAGGTTTGCTGGCTGTTTGCGGTAAACGTAAAACTGTAAACGAGAAGAAGAATCAGAATGGAGTTAAAGTAGGTATTTTGGAGTTGGGATTTTAACGAAATATTTCGAAAATCCTGTATGTTGGAATTTCATCTCATTCATATTTAAATTATTACTTATTCATATTTTCTGACCACTTTTTTAATTCTTCTTCATCGGGCCATTCAGTTTCAATACCCCGCGAACGAATAAATTTTGAAAGTTACTTAGTAAAACATTGTTCTTCTCTTACTTCATGAGGCACGGTTTCATTTTTCAAACAAATGAAATAAGTGATCCCACCGATTCTCCAATGTTCCATTCAACAGGATGAAGCCGGTAGCACCCATTGGTAATATGGGTGGTTCCGATATTTTTATTTGCCGGCAAAAGATTTTTTACCCGAATCGGAAGTAAAGCTCCTAATGGAATCTGGAACCGCATGGAAGGGAAATCGATATAATTTATGTTTCCACACGTAGGATGCAAATCGATATGATAATATCCAATCCCAACACTGTCGTAAAATGGTGCTGCAACATTGCTTTCCTGACCTGAAACCATTGCATAGTTTTCTTTTCCAACATGTTCTTCCAAAATGGTGAAAACTGCTTTTATCCTTCTTGATTCCCGGATATAAGGATACTTAGCCAAACCATCTTCTGTTCCCAAAATATCATTCCTGAGCCGTAATCCCGGCCATCCCTTTCCTCCGTCGGAACGCGGCACTTCGGTTTGCAGCCAATATAAAAGCGAAAGACTCAATTGTTTGGAAGATTCAATATGTTTGTTGAAATCAGATTCGGAAGCGCCAATTAAATTTCCGCGCATATAATCGTTTTGCGGCCAGTTAACAATGGTAATATCTCCGTCGAAATACCCTTCTCTGAAAATATTTTTATTGATAATTTTCCGGTAATTCCATAGGTTTAAAGTATTCCCTGTAGAAATTCCTTCAGGATGAAAACCCAACGCTTTAGGTTGCAAAGTGCTTGGCTGACTATATTCCAGAGCTAAAAGTTTTCCGGGCCATGGTGGCTTTAATTCAGGCATATAGTTTTGCCAAAAATCATATTCCGAAGGCTTTTCAATGGTATGATCTTCTCCCGGCAAATAATCCATTGCAAAACAAGTTGTAAATGCCTGAACATTTTCGGGATTTCCAATTTCGGGTGCATGCAACTCCCCGGTTTCCTTTTTTGATTCCGTGCCATTTACAAATTCTACCCCGGTAAGAGGCAATAAATCTCCGAGTTCTGTTGCATCGACAAAATAAGGCGCTTTTAAAAGTATTAACGAATGGTTCGAACTATTTTTAACGGTAATGGATTCAACGCTATCATTTCTGACTTCGGATTTAATAGCTTTATGATTTAACAGCAGGATCAGCTTTTTTGAGCTGAGATAGGGGGCAATCATTTCATTCAAAACGGCAAGCGCAACTTTGGGTTCATGGCAAAGCCCGGACACAGAACCACCTCCAGGATTCAATAATGGATTATTTCGGGCTTCTTCTGTTAAGGGATAATTTCTGCGATAATAATCCCGGATGCCGTTTCTGAAATCGCGGTACGATTGTGTTGCTCCCGTAAATTCTATCCAGGGATGTTCGTCGGGCGGAACGCCCTGTTGCGTTAACTGGCCACCAATCCAGTCGGTTTCTTCGGTTAAAATAACGGTTTTCCCATTTCGCAATAAAGAAAGCGCGCATGCAAATCCTCCCAGGCCGCCACCAATTATTGCCGCATCAGCGTGAAAGGATTTTTGAGAGATAATTGCCAGACCAGGATCAGGTACATTTTTACTTTCACCGAAAGCTGACAAAGGAGATGTTGCCAAAATACCTCCGCCTATGGTCAAATTCTCTATAAAACTCCTTCGTTTCATTTTAAATTTCGATTATCAAATTCATTCCCAACCTGTTATTAAATCAGTTTTAGATGGTGTTGACCAAAAAAGTTACGCTTTCTGATTCTTATTTCTTCTTCATTTATTTTGCTGTGTTATTTGGATCCAACAGTTTTATAAAATATCCGCCAACAACCGAGCGAGCCTGGAATCCGACCTGGGTAGCATCTGTGGTTTCATACCAGTCGGTCATCGGAACCCTGTCGGGAGTTTCGGTAACAAAAAGATGCAGTGGGTCGATAAGTTTCTGGAAGGTTTCTTTGTCATCTGCAAGTGTGGCAGTCCATACAATCCAGTCGGCTTTGGTGTACGTACGGCGGTTATCCAGAGGTAATCCGTATTTGTTTTGTTTGGTCAGATAATAAGCTATTTCGGTTTGGGCCACTTCGTTAGGGAAAATATGAAAACCAAGCAATTTATCCCAAACCAGGTTGTATTTCTGGCTCCAGGTTCCGGGCTGGTCGAATGTTAAACGGTAATGATCCCCGTCATTGGCCATTGTCACCCATTCCTGTGCCATTCGTTTTGCTTCTGTTGAATATTTTTCGGCAATATCAGTTTTACCAAGCATGTTTGCGAGTTTTCCATAGCTCGCAATACCCATAATTGCTTTTACCGAAAGATTTACATTATGGGCAAAATGGCCTGCAAAGTCGTCGGTGCAAAGCTGGTTTTCCGGATCCAGCCCGTTTTCCAAAAGATAATTAGCCCAGATCGTTAAAACCTCCCAATGCTTTTCAGCATAATCCGCATTCCCTTCCATTTCGGCAATGGCTGCAGTCAGAATCACCATATTGCCGGATTCTTCCACGGGCATATCGCCGCCATAAGTTTGGCCGTTGGCAATAGGGTAGGTGCCTACATCATGCGCTGCAAAAGGTTTGGTCCACTTTCCGCTTTCGGAATAATAAAAAATAGGATTGAGCATTCCTTTTAACAGTTCAGGATTATACTTCAGATATAAAGGTGCCGACGGATATGTAACATCAACCGTTCCGATTGAACCATTACTAAAGTTTTCTTTCGATAAGAATAAAATATTGCCCAGTGTATCTTTTACCAGTTTATGCGCCGCAACCGATTGCCGGAAAGCCAAAACACATAAATCGGCATAATTTTTACCACCTGCATTTACCGTTTCATTCCAAAGTTCTTCGTCAAAATTATTGCAACTTTCTATTACCTGGTAATGTTCGTTGGCCGCGCTTTGTAAAGCATCGGCAATGGTAACCTCGCCGTTGTGTCTCCACCAGGCTTTTAAATTATTTTGAAAATATTGTATGGATTCAATATCGTCATAAGCAAGCATCAGGTAGTTTTCTTTGGGCCTTGATGTAACTTTCCCCAGATTATCGACAAAAGCCATCGCCGGCATTTTGTCTGTCATAATAGCAATAATATTGTTTTCTGTTGGATTGATATTTCCATCGGAAACAAAATCTTCTTTCAAGCCCGTAAAGTCTCCAATTCCGATTGAATTTTCTTCAGAACCACCGGCTGCAAGGTAAAAATATCCCCAATCGATACGAACGTTATCCCCTTTTCTATTTAGAATGGCTTGCTCTGTTGTTCCGGTTTTTGCATAATTTACATTTCCGAAATTTCCTGTTGTAACTTCCACTTCCTGGCTAACATCGTTTACAGCCCACTGTGGTGTTGTTTCAAAATAAATCTGAACATCGTGTTCGTTTCCATCGGTTGAAACGGCTTTATAATTGATGTAATTTACCGGTCTTGAAAGTAAATCTGGATTATCAGGCAACAGCGGAGAGGTGAATTGAATTTCAAGGTTTACCGGTCCGCAGGTAAAAGCATAAAAAGTTTGTGTAGCCGAAAGTTTTACCGAATCCTGAACTGCTGTTTCCGCAAATACATCTTTTATAACGTTTTCAGTATAAATACCAAAATCGACATATGCCAGTCCGCCACGATCGAGACAGTGCGCTGCAATAACATTTTTACCTTTAGCATGGAGAAGATTATTGTCAATTTTCAGGATGACACCACTTTTGGCTTGCCTTCCGGTATTTACTATCTCTTTTCCATTCAGATACAATTCAAAATCATCATCGTGAGAATACACAAGATACAGATTGTCGGAGAGGTTAATTTCAGGAAGGGAAAATTCACGTCGCACCCAAATTTCTTTTGTATTCCAAACGGTTCCTACCGCTTCCATTCCCGGAGAACCAAAAGCAGCGGTTCCTGTTTTCCAGCTTTTATCGTTAAAACCGGGTTTTTCCCAGCCGTTAGCGGGCTTTTTTGTTATATATTTCCCTGTCCATTTTTGTTCTTTTGCTCCTGAAATTACAGGTTGAAGTGGCCTTTCTTCTTTCCCCATAAAGCGATAGGTTTTTTCATCAACACGAACCGCCCCAATTAATGACTGGGTTTTGCCTGTCCAGTGGCGAACCGGACTGTCATACAAATTATCAGTCATCGACCAGGCGCTGGTATATGGATCGATGGTTATTAACGGATAAGCCGGCGCCCTGAATTCGGCAAACGAAGTGTTACTGTCAGTTTTTTCAGTGTTGTTACAGGAAAAGAACAGAACTCCCAAAAGCAGGAATGTAAGGCGTTTTAATGCTGGTTTATACATAGATATTGATCTTTTATAATTGATTCTTCAAATTTACATGGATTTATTGATTACCCACTCAATACTCATCTTTCGTGCCCATTTTTCCCAAGCAGCATTCATTGCGTTTACTTTATCAGGAAACTGTTTTGACAGGTCTTTCGTTTCCGTATGATCTTCAGCAAGGTTAAATAATTCCCAATCCTGATTTGGCAAAGCTGACATTTTCCAGTCGCCGATACGAATAGCCCTTCCCCGTTCGTGTTCCCAGTAAAGTGTATCGTGAAGTGCTGTATTCTCCATTAATAAAGGCAACAGATTTTTACCCGGAAGCGGTGAAGTTTGGAATCCATTTATCGAATCGGGATACGTTGAGCCGGAAAGTGCAAGGCATGTGGGCAAAATATCAATAACATGAGCTACACCGCGATTGATGGTGTTTTCCTTTCCTTTTAACCCGTTTGGCCAGTGCACGATAAATGGTGTCGCACTTCCGCCTTCGTACGACTCTTTTTTCCAGTAACGGAATGGCGTGTTTGATGCGCTTGCCCAGGCATTTCCAATGTAATTCCATGTAGTTTCCGGGCCCGGATGATCCGAATTATATTCGATAATTGTTGAATCCCGCGTAAACCCTGGCCTGTCGAATCCGGGCGGATAACCTCTCTCGTAGGAAGCGCCATTATCAGAAAGAACAAAAATGATGGTATTGTCATACATTCCGGATTCTTTTAGCTTTTGTATTATTTTTCCGATTCCCTGGTCAACATGGTCGACCATTGCTGCATGAACAGACATGCACGCCGATTCATACGCTTTCTTTTCGCAATCTTCCCATTTTCGACCCGATGAATTTTCGGGTAAATGATAAGTTGTACTGTCGATTAAGCCCATTCCAACCATTCGGTTATAGCGTTTTTTGCGAAGAACTTCCCAGCCATCTTTGTAGGTGTTTTGTATTTTTCAATATCCTGTGGAAGCGCATGCAAAGGCCAGTGAGGTGCGTTATGTGCTATATACAAAAAGAACGGTTTATCGTCTTTGCTGTAAGAATCAATTAAATCGATGGATTTTTCAGTAATGAAATCTGTCATGTAAAAATCATCGGGAACTTCTTTAATCGGGTCTTCATTATGCACCAGGCTAAACGGGTCGAAATAATTCACCACTCCCCAGATTACACCCCAATGTTCTTCAAAACCACGGTTGCATGGATAATTCTCCAGTGGCGAAAACGGGCCGTAATCAACTCGGTGAGCCATCCAACGTAACTGTTCCATCTTATCAGGGACTGGTTTTGTATCCGAAAGATGCCATTTGCCGGTCATGCCTGTGAGATAGCCGTTTTGCCTTAATACTTCAGCAATGGTGGCTGTATTCATGCTAAGATTTACTCCCATTCCGTTTATGCCAGCTTTTTGCGGATAATGTCCGGTTAGCAGCGAAGCTCTTGTCGGACAGCATCGCGCACAGTTATGCATTTGTGTGAACTTTATGCCTCCAGTTGCCAGTATGATCGATGTTGGGCGTTTGGATTTCGCCACCGTAGCAACCCAAATCGGAATAACCCATATCATCGAGCATGATAAGAAGTATGTTGGGCCTATCGTTTTTTGATTGCTTTTGCGCAGAACATCCGGAAAATATCAAGCTAATTACAATCAGGAAAATCTTTAATTTCAACATAATTGTCATTTGACAGTTTGAAAAAACGACATTTAAACCACTTCCGCTGCCTGCCTATTATAGATCTTTTTAACGTGCTCAATATGAATAACATAAAAAGCACAAACTGCGGGGACTTCGACTTTTCCAAGTCGAAGACAAATTGTCGGACTTGGGAAAGTCCGACTCCCAATCCTGTCATTGCCTCATTGTGCCCAAAAATCTTGGATAAGAACTCAGTCAGACTGTCACAGCGAGCAAAGTCGATCCGTGTCTTATGATGATATTGATGAATTACGCTAAAAAACTTTCTGAACTAAATGGAATGTGATAACCTTTTAAACCGATTTTGGTGAAGGAATATCAAATTCGGCATTGTGCGGATCGCGTAACAAGCGGTTTGCTTCCACCGAATAATCTCCAACAAAGTGTTCCGCATCGCCGTCAAAATGCAGCCATGGCCCAACAATATATTCAGCCTGATTTTGTGGAACGCCCATTCCATCAGTTGCAATATCATGAATCTTCATAAATTCTTCGTAGGCAAGTTCATTATCGCCAAAACGTCCGGCTTTTGCATTAAACGGAACACGTTCACCAAGGCGGTAAGAAATATTCATCAGATGGCCAAGCGCACAACTGTAATGTGCATCGTACATTGTTCCGTTTGCCATTTTCGGGTCGTTGGCACGACAAGCTGTTACAAAACTCTGCCAGTTTCCACCGGGCGTTATTTCAACTTCTTTAATTGGAACATTTCGTGGCTGACTTCCATTATTTGATTCATATTCGCCATCCCAAAGATTCCACCATCTTCGAAATAGAAACGGTTCGTAACTTCCCGGACATACCCGTCGTAATTCACATTTCTAACATTAAAGAAAACGTACTGACCGTTGGCAAATTCGGCCAAAGCAAACATGGTGTTTGGCGTTTCGCCCTGGTCGCCCCATTTAAATCTACCGCCAATAGCCATTACCCGTTTCGGATGTGTATTTTCCACTTCAGGATCCAGCGCCCAATACGCCACGTCGAGCTGATGTGTTCCCTGGTTGTTGAGTTCACCGTTTCCTACCTGCCAGAACCAGTGCCAGTTGTAATGCACCAGGTTTTTATGATAACGATCAATAACTGCCGGGCCTTTCCAAATGTTCCAGTCGAGATAGGGTGGTGGAGTTGATGGTGGTTCAAAACCTATTCCTTCGCGAGGCTTGCAGGCAAATCCATGTGAAACGAGCATTTTACCATATTTGCCGGAACGGATATCCGAAACCTGTCGTGCCCAGTTTGGATCGCTTCGGCGTTGAGTTCCATGTTGAACAACAATCCCGTATTTTTCTGCTGCTGACAGAGCAACACGGCCTTCATAAATATCATGACTTGCCGGTTTTTCCACATAACAATGTTTTTTAGCCTGTGCTGCCCAAATTACCATCAGCGAATGCCAACTGTTTGGAGTTGCAACACTTATAGCATCAATATCCTTATCATCCAGAACTCTGCGAACATCCGTCACTCCTTTTACATTCGAACTTAATCCGCCTGCTTCTTTCATTCCGTTAACACGTTCTTCCAGAATGTGGCTGTCGGGATCAACCAGATAGGCAATTTCCAGATTTTCAAGTTTTCCAAATCCGTTGATATGAGACTTACCACGGCCATTTACACCGCAAACTGCCATTCTGAAACGATCATTCGCTCCAAGAATAGAAGCGTACGATTTTGCACTGAATCCCATTCCTCCAATGGTGATTCCTGTTGTTCCAATTACACTTTTTTTAATGAAATCTCTTCTGTCTGACATGTTATTAATTTTAGGTTTTACAATTGGTTTAAAATAAATTTACAAAATATTCAAAATCTTTGAACGACCGATGGAAAGTCGTTCAATACGAAATGAAAATAACTTCAAATTTCAAATTAAACAAGTTTTTGATAAAATAATTGGAATACAAAATGAAGATCATTCAGGACTTTTTTACATTTTGCTCCTTTTCCGAATAGATTCACTGTAGAAATAATCAGGACCGGCACCACCTTCCAGATGTGTACCGTTATTCCAATATGTAATTGAATTGTAAATTAGATTTAAATCAACAACCATAAAAAAATTAAGCGCCATAATTTTTCAAAGAGAATTTTAATTATAAATGGCGCTTAATAATTTTAGATGAAATTATTTCCAATTATCTTTTTGACTCATGGAAGTATTTATATCTAATTCATCCTGAGGGATAGGCCATGGAACATTTGTAGATTTATATTTCAGATTAATTACAAAATAGTGCCCAGTGGGGCCAACCGGAAACCGGGTATAATTTTCCGGATCGTTTGTAAGAAAAATTCCATACATGGGTTTGTTATCGAGAACCGAAGTTTCGCCCCAGCGCAGCAAATCCCAATATCTTAAACCTTCCCAGGCAAGTTCCACTCTTCTTTCCCGTTTTAAAATCTGCATCAGTTTAGCAGGATCGGTTTCTGTAACTGCCGGCATTTGTACTGAAGCCCTGCCCCGAACAGCGTTAATGGTCAAGTCAAGCAAATTTTGATCAATTGAACTCCCTGCATTTATTTTACATTCGAGATAACTCAACAGAACTTCTGCATAACGTATTATTGGTATATCTACACCTGAGCTGTATACATCTCCGGTGTAACCGTTATCAACGTATTTTTGAAGACAATAACCAGTCATTCCTGAATCATAGGTAAATAAATCCCCGATTACGTCGGTTGAGTCTGGATGTCCTTGATACATTCTGCCTTTAATCGTTGAAATACCCGGATAAAAGATAGTATACAACAATCTGGGATCCCTGTAATTTTCACCATTTTTTACAACAGGATGCATTGGATCATATAGTTCACTTTCCTGAATTGTTTTACCATCTTTGCATAAATAGGCATCGACCAAACTCTGAAAAGGATTCATATGATGCCAGCCACCATCAACACTGGGGCGATAAAACAACTGTGTACTGTTTGCTATTTCACCAGCCAAATACTTTCGTACAAATATGATTTCACTGCTACCTTCATTTTTCCCATTAAAAAGTTCTTCGTACAAGGGGTCGATATTATGGACATTAAGATCAATTATTGTTTTGTAAGCCGCAGCAGCATCAGTCCATTTTTTCTGAGCCATCAATAAACGACCTTTTGTTGCAAGAGCTGCTGACTTTAATATTCGTCCGTTTTCTCCGGATGGCCGGGTTTCTGGTAAATCATTTTCAATTACACTTAGTTCGCTTAACACAAAAGCCTCAATTTCTTCTTTCGATGAGCTGTTTATTGTAATTGATTCCTCCATAGTTAACAGCTTTGTTACCAGTGGAACACCACCCCAGTACTGCGACATGTTAAAATATGTAAAAGCCCTCAAAAACCTAACTTCAGCAATCATTTGAGCTTTTTTCGCAGCATTTAAACTCGCCACTTTTTCAACATTTTCCAAAAAATAGTTACATCCGGCAATTTCCCGATAGGAGTTGTTCCAGTAGCTTTTTATATTTGATGTTGCCGGATTTAATGTGCCATAGACAAGAAAGGCCTGATTGGCTTTTCTGTCGATACCATTATCCGTGTTATCATCAAATTCACAAATATGATCGGCGCTACTCCAGGTCGTGGCTTTATTATAAACTCCTGCCAATGCCAAATCAGCATCTTCAGGGGTTGTCCAAAAGTTTTCGGTAGAAAGTTGGTCCAATGGTTGTTTGTCCAAAATTTCATTTTGGCAGGAAACCAAAAATATGGTCAAAATAAATACGATAATTATATTTGTTTTTCTATAAGTTTTCATAATTGTACAATTTAAAAATTAACATTTAAGCCCAGAATATATGTCCTTGTCATAGGATAATGAACACCTTCACCTGTTTGAACATTCAATTCCGGATCCCAGCCATCGAAGAAGTTATCAAAACAGAGGAGATTCCTGCCGGAAACATAAATCCGCATTTTTTGAATCTTTAATGAATTAGTAACTGATTCTGGCATATTGTACCCAATTTGCGCGGATCTGATTTTTAAATAAGAAGCATCCCAGGCCCAAAAGGTTGAGATGTAATCATAAGGTTCGTCTGTACCGCCGCCATGTAAATAAAACCGGGGATATAAAGCATCAGGGTTTGGATTTTCCTTGGTCCACCTGTTATCCCACATCCATTGCTGTACATTTGATTTATTTGCAAATGCCCTTCCGGCCATATTATTAAGGTATCTTCTCATACCTCCGGCGCCATCAACTGTAAGTGAAAAATCAAACGATTTATATCTGGCACTGATTCTGGCATCCATAAGTGAAAGTTGGAGATGTTTGGCCAATTACACTTCGATCGAATTCGGCATCAACTTTTCCGTCAGGCACTCCATCCGGTCCACTAATGTCTCTGTATTTAATATCTCCGGGAACCGGATTATAGGGTTGAGTAGCAGAATTTTGAATGTCTTGTTCATCAACAAATAAACCATCGGCAGTATACCCATAAATGGCATTTAACGGGCCTCCAATAAAAAGTCCTTTTGCAATATCTTTTTCAACATCACTTAATTCCAGCACTTCAGTATTTACAATGGAAAAATTTGGTGCGATTTCAAATGAAAAATCCCCCAGTTTTTCCCTGTAGCTTAGGTTAAAATCCCATCCGGCATTTTTAACTTTACCTGCATTAGAAGGAGAAGAATTTAATCCCAGCGCACCGGCAGTGGTAATACTATATAGAATATTACGGGTTGTTTTATCGTAGTAATCAGCCGTTAAACTTATTTTTCCATCAAAAACTGATAAGTCAATCCCAACATCTGTAATGGCTGTAGTTTCCCATGTTATATCCTGATTAGCAACGGTATTTAGTACAATTCCGGGATAAACATTATTTCCCCAAATAGCATTTGCTCCTGAAGATAAATTTGCCTGATACGGGTAGTTACCAATCTGCTGATTTCCCAGTTCGCCCCATGACCCCCGCAATTTTAAATTATAAATCCAGGAAAGGTTTTCCTGTATAAATTGTTCTTCGGAAATTCTCCATCCGGCAGAAAATGAGGGGAAAAGGCCAAATTTATTTCCCTGGTCAAAGCGTGAGGATCCATCGTATCGAACATTTGCTTCGAAAAGATATTTTCCCAAAAAGCTATACTGCAGCCTGGCAAAGTAAGAAATAAGTCCCCACTCTGAAGCTCCTCCTGTATTTTTCTGGTTTGCCGAGCTGCCGGCATTCAATTCATAAAGTCCGTTTGTTGGAAATTGGTCTCTAAAGGCGGTAACATATTCATATTTACTTTCTATTTGAGAATAACCAGCAAGTGCACTGACATTATGTTCTCCAAAAGTTTTATCAAACTTTATCAAACCTTCCATGGTTACTTCCCTTCTTGTATTCCAGTTTACGTTCAACTTTGCTGGGCCGGCATAGGTAGTAGCATCAATTTGTTCATCGGCCTGCCATAATTTATAGTTTGTATTATCAAAAACATATCCGCCACGAACGACAATTTTCAACGGATCGATAATTGAATATTCCAAATCGGAATTTGCCATAAAATAATAATTACGGTTTAATTCAAATGATGTGGCATCGATATCAGCCCACGGTGAACCTTTATCAACACGTCCGTAATAACCTTCCGAAGTGCGGCCTGCAATAGAAGCCGGCATCCTGGCAATCCTGGTAACCACGCGCATGGTAGTTCCGTCACCAGTTGCTGCACCTGGCCCTTTTTCATCACTGGCAGTTCCTGAAAAATTAGTAATCAATTTCAGTTTTTTGGTTATTTCACTATCAACATTTAACCGAATATTATATTTATTGAAATAATTTAAAAGATTATCGCTGTAATTGTCGTACAGATTATTTTGCAAAAGACCATCGTTTCGAAGATATCCAACCGAAAAGCGGAAAGTGGTTGCTTCTCCGCCTCCCATTATAGAAATATCATGTTTGGTTTGATATGCAATATTATCAAATGCCATCTCATAATGTTTGTCGTTTGGATAGTGATCGTGATCGGTTCCATCCATAAATTTTTGAATATCTTCCTGAGAATAAACAGCACCCTGTCCTGCATTGGTCAAAGCTTCATTGTATGCCTGTGCATAAATCCATGAATCTACAAATTTAGGCATATCGGCGAGTTCACTAAATCCAACTGAGCCATCATATATTACATCGATCTTGCCGGCCTGGCCTCTTTTTGTCTGAACCAAAATTACACCGTTGGCAGCTCTCGATCCGTAAATTGCGGCAGAAGCAGCATCTTTTAAAACCGAAATATTTTTAATATCGTTTGGATTTATTGCATCGAGTGATCCTGGTATTCCGTCGACCAACACCAGCGGATTGGTACCAGCACTACTAAATGTTCCATATCCCCGAATAACAATTTCAGTTGATGAACCAGGTCTGCCATCCGCCTGGCGGATTGATACACCACTCAATTCTCCCTGAAGTGCCTGGCCAACAGAAATAATTGGTTTATTTTCGAGTTGTTCACTGCCTGCTGTTTCCATTGAACCTGTAACATTTTCTTTAAGTTGAGTGCCGTAGCCAATGGCAACTACTTCCTCAATTCCGATGGCATCTACTTTCAGTGAAACATTTATTGAGGTTTGATTTCCAACTTCGATTTCCTGTTTCAGCATTCCTACAAACGAATATACCAAAGTTGCATCATCAGGGATATTGCTAAGTGAATAACTACCATCGGCATTGGTAACTGTTCCGTTGGTTGTACCTTTAACAATTACGGTTACACCTGGCAGCAGTTGACCACTTTCATCAGTTACTTTACCCGAAATTGTTTTTGTTTGTTGATTCTCGCCCGGTGTTATCACAATCAGATTATTCTCCATAATTTTGTATGTGAATTCAGAAGATTCAAATAACTCATCCATAACTTTATCAATGGTTTCGTTATTAATATCAAATTTTACGTACCGGTTGAGGTCAGTGAACTGTTCGTTATAAAAAAACCTGAATTCACTTTGGTTCTCGATGTCTGCAAGGACCTCTTTAACAGTTTTGTTTTTTGAGTCAATATTTAGCTTTGTTTGTGAATAAACGTTAGCCGATAATTGTACAACAAAAAACAGGCTTAAAAAGATAGTTAGCTTCGTCATAAGTACTAATTTTTTTATGTCCTCCCTTAAAAGTCGGGACAATCCAATGCCATTTTTTTTCATAAATTTGAATCGTTAAAGTTTATAAATAGTTGCTGTCATACTTCCAATATGTAGCAACGTTAATTAACACAAGGTGATTGGGAGGTCTTGGCGGATCTCCCAATTTTGTCTTTTTGGTCCAGGTTCTATTTTAACATTAAGTTTTTAAATTTCTCCATTTTATTGCCATCAGCCATTACATACACTGTTTTTTTGTCGATCACATATTTTATAGGTGAACTGAATTTTACAGCTTCCATTATCTGTTCAAGTGTTTCATCTTCCAATGTTCCCCTAAATGAATAATCTTTTAAAAGGTCGTTGTCGAAAATGAAATTTACATCGTACCGGCGTTCCAGTTTTACCGCCAAATTGCCTAGTTTTTCATTGTTAATTACCCATCGTTTGTCTTTCCATGAGATAATGGATTCGGGTTCAACCGATTCTATGATTTCGAGCTTGGGTTTGGCAATTACGTCATCTGTTTTGGTTTGCTGCTGTTGAGCTATTAATTCTACTGATTGGTTCTTCTTTGTAAAAACTGCTTTTTCATTGGGAGACAGCACTAAATTGTCAGCAAGTTTAACTGTCGAACTTTCCAGTTTTACCGAACCTTCTATTAAAGTAGTCTCAATTGTTTTTTCTTCGGAATAGGCTTTAACATTAAATTTGGTTCCCAATGCGATGATATCAATTTCGCTGGTTTTTACAATAAAAGGAATTTCCTTGTTTTTCGCCACTTCAAAAAAGGCTTCGCCTGTAAGTAGTAAATCACGGTTACTTGTTCCATACGTATTCTTGTATTTTAATGTAGAACCTGCATTTAACCAAACTTTGCTGCCATCGGTCAGAATTACGAAGGAACGTGATCCAAGAGGTGAAACATACTCAACAAATAGAGGTTCAGTATTTACCTTATTCTTTTGATTTATAATATAATACCCCAAGCCACCAAGAAAAAGCGCGATTACAAATACAGCCGCAATTCGGATTATTTCATTCCAGTTAATACTTCTAATCTTATTTTCGGGAAGATGGAGTTGAACCTGTAAATCATTCCAGGCTTTATCCGTATCAATCAGATTATTTATATTCCTATGGAAACTTGTTTGCCAGATATCTGAAAACTGATCGAAAATTAGTTTGTTATTTTCGCTTTTTTTCAGCCAGTGATTTAGAATTTCTGAATCACTACTTGTTAGTTCGCCGGACAAATAGTTTAGAATTACCCTTTTTTCTTCGTTTGAGATTTTAATAGTCCTTGCTCATGATTAGCTTTATATTCTTATGACACAAATTTGGGTAGGAGGTATTACAGCTTGATGGAATTTATTTTAATAATAGCATAAAAAGGATCATTATACTTATAAAAATGGCACTTTTTAAATTTTTTAAAGCCCTGTAAATTTGAACTTTAACGGTATTTTCGGAAATATTAAGTCGTTCAGCAATTTTTTTATGCGACAAATCATCAATGCGGCTTAACTTGAAAATTTCACGGCAACCCTCGGGGAGTTTTTCAATTATGTTAAAAATTTGATCTTCAAGTTCTTTTGCCAACAAATTCCCTATTGGATAATCATTGGATAAAGGTTCGTTGATTTTGATTTCTATCCAAACGTTTTCTTCGATCGAAATAGTTTTATTTCTTTCTTTATTTCTAAGCAGATAATTGATACAAGCATTTCGGATTGAACTAAACAGATAACCTGAAAGTGATTTTTTTATTTCGAGCTTTTCTCTGTTATTCCAAAAAGCCACATAAAAATCCTTAACAATGTCTTCCGCGGTTTCCAATTGATGGGTATATTCGAAAGCAAAAGTACATAACCTTTTATAGTAGGTTTTGAATACCAGTTCAAATGATTTTGGATTGCCTTTTTTTATAGAATCAATTAATTCTTTTTCAAGCCCGGTCATAGGTTGCTAAGATAGTTAGCCGAAAATAGCAGAAAAACTTTTTAAATGCAATTCGATCCGGAAAATGAATTTACCCCGTAGTCCCCATAGCGTTGGCAATTGCATTCACCGAAATCAGTAATTCCTTCAACAATTTTTCCTTCTCCTCCGGATTTGTCAATTCAGGATCTCGCCAGAGTTTTAGATTTTTAACCTGGTTCTTGTGCAGAATATCCAACGCTTCTGCCCGTAATGCTGTGGAGTAATAGTGGTTTTTCCGGCGTTCTTTCATTGGGCGTCCCAGCAATTCGTGCATTAGTTTTTGCGTTTTTTCGAGTTCGGCAAGAAGTAATTGCAAAACCGATTCCCTTACATTTTTATCTTCCACCAATTCGGCATACATTTTCATCATTTCCACATCGGTGCTGGCAAGGCTTGTATCGATATTGGTTAACACATAGCGAACAAAATGACTTGTAAACATCAATTCTTTTAGTTTTGCATATTTATCAGGATATTCGTTTTGCATTTTTTCCAAGGTTGAGCCAACGCCATACCAACTTGTAATATGAAAACGTGCCTGTCCCCAGCTAAAAACCCATGGAATGGCGCGCAAATCGGCAAAGGTTCTTTTTCCTGTTCTGCGTGCCGGGCGGGAACCTATTTTACTTTCCTCAATAACATCAATAGGTGTAGCCTGCTGATAGAATTCAAGGAAATCTTTATTCTGAAGTAATTCGGAATAGAATTTGAAACTTTCCATGTCCCATATATTCCAGAATTTCGGCTGCCCCGTTTTGGGTTTCCAGTTCTTTACCGTGAAGCAATGTATTCAATGCAGTTCCCGAAAGCATCAGTTCGAGGTTATAAGCTGCATTTATTTTATTGGCAAATTTCTTTTCAATGGTTTCACCCTGTTCTGTAATTTTTAATTTTCCTGAAAGTGTACCGTGCGGCAACGACCTTAAAAACCAGTGTACCGGTCCTGCACCACGACTGATGGAACCTCCTTTGCCGTGGAAAAATTTAATTTGAATTCCAAATTTTTTGCCTACATCCGAAATTTCCTTTTGTGCTTTGTACAGATACCAGGAACTGGCCAGAATTCCACCGTCTTTATTGCTGTCGCTGTAGCCAATCATAATTTCCTGGATTTTATGCGAAAGGTTTTTCTCCTTTCGTTGATATTCCAGACTATTTTGTACTTCAGGATAACTAAAATATTCCTCCATTATTTTCGGGCTTGCAATTAAATCGTCGATTGTTTCGAATAGCGGAACTACCTGCAATTTCAACACCAGTGTTTTATCGTAGAACGTAAGTCCGGCTTCACGACCCAAAATATACAACATCATTAAGTCGCCTGCATTTCGGGTCATACTAACAATCAGTGATCCGATTGAAATGCTGGAATATTGCTGCAAATGATGCTGAAGAACATAGAAACAGTCTAGAACATTTTTTGCTTCGGTTGGCAAACTGTCCCAATCGCGAACAAACGGACGGTTTCCTCCAAGTTCAGATTTAATAATTTCATCCTTTTCATCTTCCGATAATTCATCCGGAATTTTAATTCCAGTTTTCGATTCGTTGACAATTTGAATCAGCGCTTTTTCATAATAATTGCTGTTTTGCCTGATATCCAGTTCCGCCAGATGAAATCCAAAAGACTTAATAAAATGAATTGATTGATTTACCTCGTGATTACTGAGAATGGCCAGTTTATCATCGTTTAAGGCTTTTTTAAGAATATTTAAATCATCGATTAACTGATGAGATTGTGCATAATTTCCACGTTTATCCACCAACTCAAACGACTGCTCCATTCCCATTTTTATTGGAAGTTTTTCTATCAGCAATAACACAAATAATTTATAGGCTTCATTTCGGTTATTGGATACCAAAGGTTTTGTTTCGCTTCCAATTTCTGCAATAATTTCTTTAAATCGTTCTGAAATGGAATGGGGAAGATCGTTGATATCGCAGTAAAAACTCAGGTTTTCCGAAAGTTTTAGCAATTCGTTTTTAAGAATAACAAATGCATTTAACCGCAGCGTAAGCAATGTTTTTTGTGTTACTTCGGCAGTAACCAAAGGATGGCCATCGCGGTCGCCGCCAATCCATGTCCCGAATTTCAGCAAAGGGAAATTGTTGTTCTCAACTAAACTTTTGCTGTCGAAACCCGAAAATTCCCAGGCTTGCAGCAAACGCCGGTTTAAGCAGATTAATAATTTCAGGAAATACATGTACAAAATAGTGAATTACATTGTCCAGTTCTGTTTCCACTTTTGGTTTTTCCATATAATATTCATCGATGTGCCAAATGGAAGTAATTACGCGTTTTATTTCGTTTCGGTTTTCCTGGTTTTCGTATGAATTGTACATCGAATTTTCGCGTTGAACAAGCAATAAATACAACTCGCGGTATTTCCGCAAAATTACCGGCCGTTTTGCTTCGGTAGGGTGTGCTGTTAAAACAGGCTGAACTTCAATTTCGCTAAAAACTGCTGCTATTTCTTTTTCAGAAAACCCATTCTTTTTTAGAATATCGAAACTGTTTGCCCACAGTCCGTTTATTGAACTCAACGAATCTATATCTTCATCTTTGCGGCGGTTTTGCACGGCGCCATTGGTTTCTGCCAGATTCAGCAACTGAAAGCAAATGGAAAACATGTGAAAATGTTTTTCAGAAAATTCGAGATCTTCAAAATGGCAATTCTCGCAAATCCATGGCATGTACTGCGCCAGTTCAGGCTCATTGTTTTCAATTAAAACTTCTTTAAAACAATGTAACAGGAATTCCAAATCGTAATACGGTTTTCCAAGGTGAATTTTCAGCGTTTCGAGTTGAGTCATAATTCTGTTTTTATTGAAAACAAAAAATGAGATTCAAAGTTTTCTATTTCAACAATCATCGTTCATTTTCAGTGTTCAGATAATCATTTACCTTTTTTGCTATATTTCGGAACCATACTGTATATTTTTCAGGATTATTACGAATGTCGATTGCTAAATCGCTGTATGTGATGTATTTCCAATCTATTGCTTCGTCGGTGTTTATAACTGGAGATTCATTAGTTATGCCAATGAAAACGTGATCCAATTCGTGTTCAAATAAATTATTACCTAGTTTTTCTTTGTACAGGAAGTGAAATATTTCCTTTAAATCGCTTTGCATACCCATTTCCTCACTTAATCTTCGATGCGCCGCTTTAATATTTGTTTCTCCGGGAAAAGGGTGGCTGCAGCAGGTATTTGTCCAAAGTCCGGGTGAATGGTATTTTTCCGGAGAGCGCCGTTGTAACAACCAGTCGCCTTTGCTATTTACAATAAATACTGAGATGGCCCTGTGAAGCACAGCTTTTCGGTGAGCCTCCATTTTTTCCATGGTGCCCACTTCGTTGTCGTTTTTGTCAACCAATATTACTTTTTCCAATGGCGGTTTATTAAGATGTGCAATTTACAATCTATTCATGATTTAAAAGATGCGGATTTTAATAAACAGAGATTCCTGTTGGCAAAGATATTTATTCACTCTCATTTAATTTTTTCAAAGAATTGTCGATATGATCCTGGATTTTTGTTTGCGAGTTGAAAATGTATACCACTTTGTGTTGCTTGTTTATCACATAGGTTACTCGTCCCGGAATAATACCGAGCATATTGGTTGGTACACCAAACATCTTTCTTACTTTGTTTCCTTTATCGACAAGAAGTGTAAACGGCAAACTATATTTTTCAGCAAAATTTTTGTGGCTTTTCACCGACTGTCCGCTAATTCCTACAATCATTGCATTTGCTTTCATAAAATCTTCTGTCTGATCGCGAAAAGAACATGCTTCGGCAGTACAACCTTTTGTATCATCCTTCGGATAAAAATACAAGACAACATTTTTGCCTTTGGTTTCTTCTTTTAAATTAAAAAGTTTTCCGTTTTGATCTTTTAGAACAATGTCGGGAATAGTATCTCCAACTTCAATTTTCTTCATTTCTGAATCGATTTTATCATCCGGTTTGTTCGCTTTCATCTGACATCCTGTGAACAGAAACAATGCAAATAAGAGGCATATTCTGCAATTAATAGGATGACGGAAACCGCAATTAGAGTGAAATTTGTTTTCAAAATGCATTACTAATTTTTTCACATTAGAATTATTGAGTTGGTTATACGGGTAGATAAACAAAAAAGGGAACCATTAAGATTAATATTTTAAAAGATTTTTAAGCTTTTTAAGAATTCTTTGTATTTTGAACGCGTTAAAAATTAACCAACTAAAACCTTGAAGAATGAAAAAAATTATTCCATCCGGTCGTACTCCTGAATTGCTGTTTTTATTCGTAATTGCTATTTTATTAACCGCTAATTCGGGGTTTTCACAGAATTCTGAACTTAACGCTTCTATCGACAAAATCCGAAAAGGTACCTTAATCGTAAATACCAAACCCGGTGCAAAAGTGAAAATCGAACAGCTAAAACACGAATTTTGGTTTGGTTGCGCTATCAGCAACGGAGTTTTCGATGGTTCTATGTCGGCAGAAAACCAGAAAATGTACAAGGAAAAGTTTCTTGAAAATTTTAATTCCGCGGTTACCGAAAATGCTGTTAAGTGGTTAAGCATGGAGCGCCGGAAAGGCCAGGTGAATTATAAAGTGGTAGATGCCATTCTGAACTGGACAGAAGAAAATGATATCCCGTTGCGCGGGCACAATATTTTTTGGGGAATTTCACAATTTGTTCAGCCGTGGCTAAAGGAAATGGACGATGCAGAACTGGAGCAAACGCTAAAAAACAGGGCAGAAACGCTTACCTCACAATATAAAGGCCGATTTGCTGAATATGATCTGAACAATGAAATGATTCATGGAAATTATTATGAGGAACGACTTGGCAAGGACATCACAAAAAAGATGGTAGAGTGGTGCCAAAACGGCGATCCGGAAATTAAACTGTTTGTAAACGATTATGATATTCTTACCGGAAATAAACTTTCGGATTATTTGGCGCATATCCGTTCATTGTTAAATCAGGATATTCCGATTGCGGGAATTGGCGTTCAGGGACATTTGCATGGCGATACATTCGACCGCGATGCATTAAAAACAGCGTTGGATTCACTGGCAATATTTAATCTGCCAATTCGAATTACCGAGTTTAATATTCCAGGACAACGTTCAAAATATTATCGTAATCAAAAACATTGATTTTACTGCTGAAGATGAGCAATTAAAAGCAAAAGAAATGGTGGATTATTACCGAATTTGTTTTGCACATCCTGCCGTTGAAGGAATTTTAATGTGGGGATTTTGGGCAGGTGCCAACTGGATTCCCGAATCATCGCTTTACAAACGCGACTGGTCGCCGACACCGGCAGCCGAAGCTTACCAAAACCTGGTTTTTAATGAATGGTGGACAAGTGAAAAAGGAATTGCCGGTAATTCAGGAAAGTTTATTGTGCCTGCCTTCTATGGAAAATATAAAATAACTGTGGATGGGAAATCGAAAGTGGTCGATCTTTCAAAATCAAAAGGAAAAATTGAAGTAAAAATGTAGGCGATCTTCTTGCTTTTATAGAAATATAAGCATAGTTTGAAATCAGCAATGTTGTGACTTAAATCTTCACGAACATAATCACCAAAATTTTGTAACTTTCGTCGTAACGAGTTTCTAATTTCTAAATTTTGTGCTATGCTGCTAAAAGAAAGTTTATATGAATATGTTCCTAATTTAAAAGTAAAAGAAGGAAAAAATGTTAACCTCGATAATTTTGACACTTTATACCAAAATAAAATTATTGATAAGAGTGAAGCAAAAAAGTTGCTTAAAAAGGGAGTTAAACAACTTGCGAAAATGCAGGATAAATTATATGCCGATAGCCGATACAGCGTTTTAATCGTACTACAGGCAATGGATGCCGCCGGTAAAGATGGTGCAATTAAACACGTCATGTCGGGATTTAATCCTCAGGGAGTTAAAGTTACCAGTTTTAAAGCGCCATCGGCTCAAGAAAAAGATCACGATTATTTTTGGAGGCATTACAAAGTGTTGCCTGCACGCGGTGAAATTGGAATATTTAACCGTTCGCATTACGAAAATGTGTTGGTTACACGTGTTCATCCCGAATTTATATTGGCCGAGAATATTCCCGGAATTAAATCGGTTGATGATATTAATCAGAAATTCTGGAACGAAAGGTATGAGCAGATAAACCGTTTTGAAAAAAACCTGTTTGAAAACGGGACGCGTATTTTGAAGTTTTTCCTGCATTTGTCGAAAGAAGAGCAAAAGATACGTTTTTTGGCACGAATTGACAATCCTGCAAAAAACTGGAAATTGTCTGCTGCCGATGCAAAAGAACGCCGGCTTTGGGATAAATACCAGCAAGCATATGCCGATATGATTAGTGCAACATCAAAAGAACATGCGCCGTGGTATATTTTGCCTGCCGATGATAAACCGCTTACACGAATCTGTATTGCCACTGCCATTCGTTCGGAGTTTAAAAAGCTAAATCTGAAATATCCTGAAGTTTCGGAAGCAGAGCGGCAAAAACTGTTGCAAACAAAAGAAGACCTTCTTTCAGAGTGAAATTCCAATATTCAACGTACAAATCACAAATAATATCTAATTATTCAAAATTCAATACTCTAAAAGCCGCCTTATAAAAGGTTTGAGATTTATTAGATTAAGGTTTGAAATTTATTTGTTTTTTGGATTTTGCTGTCTGTAATTTTATTGATTACTCAAACTCCACTTTTCCAAAATATTCCGGCCGGTGATAATCGGGATTTGCTGTTCCTACCGGATTCCAGGTTACATAATGCGGTTCGCTGGTATCATCGCCGCATTTATAAAAGTTGGCCGTGGCTTTTAATCCGTTTAACGATGTAATATTGCTGAATGCCAAACTTTCCACCGGAATCCGGATCATCATTTCCCATTCGAAATTGCCTGTTTTTTCTGCAAACGGCTGATTTCCAAGTGAAGATTCAATCTGAATTTTTTCAACTTTTTCAGACGGTACAAACGTTCTGTTTCCTCTTCCCTGACCGTACGCCAAATGGCAGGTTCCTATACAATTAAATTCAAAGTTGTAATAGTTTTTTCCGTCAAACGAAATAAAGAATTCAACACAACTGTCTTTATAAACCGCGCCGTTTGTTTGGGTTTCCTGTGCGAGAATATGTTTTTCCTGAACATAGAATTTCAACCATATCTGATTGGAGACATGTCCTGCCCGAAATCGTACGACCGGCCGGTATGGAAACGATTTCCAGTTTAAGGTATGCACATAATTTGCCACTGTTTTTTGTTCCAGTAAATGTGCGGCTTCCTCAATTGAAACTCTGCTTTTTGGAAAAAGACGTCTGATGAAAAGTTCGTTCATAATGAATAAAATTAAAAATTAAAAATAAGAAATTAAAGATGACGAATAAAAAATGATTAATGGATAGCAATAAATGGCTCTTCAAACTTTTCACTTTTCACTTTGAACTTTGCACAAACGCTGAACTCTGAACCAAATCCTGCCTGTTGTAAAGCTGCAAGTTACAAGCCACGAGCCACGAGCCACGAGCCACGAGTAGTGAGCTGCAAGTTGTGCCATGTATCGAGTATCGAGTTGAGTACAGAGTACAGAGTACTGAGTAAAGAGTAAAGAGAGACTGAGTAAAATATCCACTCATCATTTTTTAGGTTTAAAATTTATTCATTATTCGCTTTTTTGCCAGACATTGAAAGTATATTGTTTCCAAATCTAAATAACTATCTAAATACTCAATGACTCAATACTAATCACCCAATACTAATGACTCAATACTAATTCAATTTGAATTTCGATTTTGACCTGCTTAATACTGCAATGAATAAAACTCCACCTGTAAATCCGGTAATTACGCCAATTGGTAATTCGTTGGGGGAAATAATGGTTCGTGAAACCGTATCGCAAAGAATCAGGAATATGGCGCCACCCAAAAACGAACTTCCCAAAAGTATACGATAGTCATTTCCGATTATCAGCCGAACCAAATGCGGAATCACCAGGCCTACAAAACCTATAACTCCGGCTACCGAAACTGCCACTCCGGTTAATAACGATGCTACAATAAAAAGCAGTTTTACGGTAACATTTGTGTTAATTCCCAGATGTCTTGCTTTTACTTCTCCCAATCGCAAAGCATTTAAAGGTTGTGCAAAAAAATACACGAGTATTAGTCCGGTGATAGCCGACCAAAATGCAATTTTAATAAGCATATTGTTTGATTCATCTAACGAACCCATCACCCAGAAGATAATACTTTGTAAATTATCGGAAGTGGTCAGCGACATCAAAAACATCATTGCAGATGAAGCCACAAAACTTACCATTACGCCAATAAGCAACATGCTGTTCATACTTAAACCGGCTTTTTGCACACTTAAAAAATAGACAAGAAAAACAGTGACCATCGCGCCACCAAAACCAAACAACGGCAAAATAAAATTTCCTACGGCCTGAAAACCAAAAACAATGGCAACAGCTATGCCCAATGCAGCGCCACCCGAAATTCCAAGTGTATATGGTTCAACCAACGGATTACGGTAAATTCCCTGTAAAATTGCGCCCGACAAACTTAAAGCTCCACCAACCGATACAGCAAGGATCAACCTTGGAATCCTGATTTTAGAAAGCACCGTGAATTCAATACCATTTTTGTTGGAAAGTATTTCAGGAATCTGTGTCCAGGAGATTTTAACTTCGCCCGACGAAAGTGAAATCATTACAGAGATTAAAAGCAGTACAATCAGCGCCACTAAAAATAATATCCATTTTATATATCTGCCAGACATTGATTTCTTACTGATTTAGATTTGCAAAAATATCTCTGAAGGCTTTAAGAAAATTATCAGGCGTTGGGCTGCACGAAGTTTCCGAATCAACCAGAAAAATCTTTCCTGTTTCTGCAGCTTTTAACCCTTTATAACTTTTCCAGATATCCATTTCATCCTTTCCAAAACCTCCCATGGTTGCTATAATTATTACATCAGGATTTCTTAACAGAACACTTTCGCGTGTCATCGTTCCACGTGTGAGGTCATCGGCAATATTCTCTCCGTTGCAATAAGTAATAAAATCGTTCATAAATGTATTCGGCAAAACCGTAAATATCGGATTGCTGCCTATTTGAAAAAAGATTTTTAATTTTTCGTTTAGAAAGCTGATTTGTTTCAGGCTGTCAACCTGCTGTTTGATACGTTCGGTGATTTTCTCTGCTCTTTCTTTTTTCCCAAGCAGGTTGGCAATATCCATCGTCTGCTCACAAATTTCGTCAAAATTCTTTGGAGTTGGAATTACTTCAACGTTGATCCCAAGTTTATGCATCGCCTCAATGTCCTGAGACTTTGTCATTAGCATGGTGATAACCAAATCGGGTTTCAGCGTAAGAATCTTTTCAATATTCACATCGATAGTAGAGCCGACCTGCTCAATGCCATCGGCCACAGCCCGGGTACAGTAGCTCGTACATCCCACGAGTTTATCCTGTGCTCCAACCAAATAAATATTTTCTGTTACTGAAGGAGCCAGCGAAATTACCCGGTCGACATTCTGCGAAAAACCTGAGAGCGTTGCAAATAATAAAAACGCTGAAAATATGATATTTCCTAACTTTGCTGGAACTGTCATTTCGACGAGGCAGGAGGAGAAATCTTTTTCAATGCTAAAGATTTCTCCTCGCACACTCGTCGAAATGACAGGAATATTACGCAAAAATGCCAACATTTTGATACTTAACATTCTTAATTGCAGTTACACAGGAAAAGTACAGAATCAATTTGCTGATTGCCGAAACTTAGTTCCCGAATTTCGTTTATCCATTTTTTGCTGGCAGGTTTTCTGGCTCACCTCTCCGGTTGCCGCCTTCCCATCATTGTTCTCCGTAGCTTTAGCGAAGGAGAACTATCGTTCCTTTTTTCGAAGAAACTACCCTCCTTCGCCAAAGCTTCGGAATGACTACCCTCCTTCGCCAAGGCTTCGGAGGGTGAGAGTGGCTGAGTTTGCAACAAGATTTTCAAGGTTTACAGCTGCGGGTACAGCCCCGGTTTTTCACCGGATTCCCTTTTAAGATTATTCCCGTCAGGAAATCTTCACCATTGGCAGCAAAGGTAGAAAAAGTTTTGAAGCGAGATGAATAAAATGCGTGAATGAAAGAATGCTTTAATGCGTGAATGAAAGACATGAAAGCATCTATTCGTAAAATAATATATATGAGTCCAATTACCTGATAAATTTCAAAAATCTAATTTCAAAACAGTCTCTTTAGTATATTATTCTGAATGTTTTAACTCTTCATTCAAACGATCTTTCAGAAATATTTTAATAAGAGATTGATATGGTACATCCTGTTTCCTTGCTAACATTTTTATTTCATCCAGAATGTGTTCCGGCAAACGCAATGAAATCGTCTTTGTGGAAGGTTTTAAATTCCTGAACACGACCTTCTCAGAGCTTTTCCACTTAATATATTCCGACGAATCATGATTATTCCAAAATTCTCTTTCTTCTTTTTCGCTCCTAAAAACCGGTATTTCTTTAAGTTTGCCCATAATAAATTTTCCTTTCTTTTTCTTGTATTAACGAGTTTAAATTAATGAAAAGTTTCAATTTGGATTAATGAACTTCACTTTAAGCTTCTCTCTTTGAACTCTGAACACTGAACCTGCCCGAATGAATTCGTTCAGGCGGGCTCTGAACACTGAACTCTATTCCTCACTTCTCTACTCAAAAATATCGTCCGGGTACTCCACATCCACCAAAAACAATCCATGTGCCGGAACCGATGTTCCCGCTTCTCCCCTGTCTTTTCGTTCGATTATCTTACGTAATTCATCCTTAGTTAGTTTGCCTTTTCCGGCTTCCAGCAAAGTGCCAACAATTGCCCGAACCATATTGCGTAGAAAGCGATCGGCTTTGATTGTGAAAACAACTTGGTGATCCACTTCAACCCATTCTGCCAGCAAAACTTTACAGTTATTGGTTTTTACATCGGTGTGCAGTTTACTAAAGCTGGTAAAATCGCTATACTCGTATAAAACAGTAGCTGCTTCATTCATTTTGCTTACGTCCAACGGAAGTGTATAATGATAAGCAGTTAACGTTTCAAAAGGATTCTTTACTGTCGAAATAAAATATTTGTAGGTTCGTGAGATTGCGCTGTACCTTGCATGCGCATCAGGTTTTACAGGAAAGATATCTTGAACGGCAATATCGTCCGGTAAAAACCGGTTAAGTCGAAAAACAAGGTTTTCGTTTTGCAGATTTTCAATTTCGGAATCGAAATGAAGCATGTAAAACGAAGCATGCACTCCGGTATCGGTTCTCCCGGCTCCTACTACAGATATTTTTTCTCTCAAAATCGTGGAAAGTGCATTTTCCATCACTTCCTGTACCGAAGATGCATTTGGTTGAACCTGCCAGCCATGATAGTTGGCTCCGTTATAACTTATTTGAAGAAAGTAGCGCTGTGCCATACCTGAATTTACTTATGACAAAGTAAGTATTTTATCAGAAAAATACATCGTTGTAGATAAAATCCGGAAACGCAACAATAACTACTTTAAGAAAAGAACAGTTTCACCAAACATTTCCTGAAATTCTGACAGAACCCCAAGTTTCTGTCTTATAACAATTTTTACACCCTCCAAAAAAACAAAACTGACATCCAGACACTTAACACTTAAAATATGGCAGATTCCGGGCTATGGCATTTTGTTTGGATATACGATAAGTGAGAATAAATTTATTGTTTAACATTTAAAGTATAGGAGGAAATAACCATGTTAGCAAAAAGATCAGAAAACTATTTTCCATCTATCTTTGACCGCTTTTTTAACAGCGATTTGATGGATTGGAATCTGTCGAATTTTTCAAGCACGAATACGTCGTTGCCAGCTGTTAACGTAAAGGAAACCGACAATGAGTTTATCATCGACGTTGCCGTACCTGGAATGAACAAGAACGACTTCAGCATTAATTTCCAAAACAATGTTCTTACTGTTTCATCGGAGAAAAAAGATGAAAAACAAGACAAAAACGGGAATTATTCACGAAGAGAATTTTCATATCAGTCGTTCCAACGTTCATTCACCGTTTCAGAGAACGCAATTGATAGTGAAAAAATAAACGCAAAGTATCACGAGGGAATTTTGCATATTACCTTACCAAAACGTGAGGAAGTAAAACCAAAGCCTTTGCGCGAAATTAAAATTTCGTAGATGTTTGTAGTCGTCACCCGACTCAAAGTCGGGTGACGACTTTTTTATGCCCACCGCCTAATTATTTACACTTTATTAACAAGCAATTCAACTTAATATATTTTAACACTATTAAAGGGTTATTATCTTTGCAATCTTTTAAATTCGCACGTTCAAAAAAAACAGTATAATAATCAAGATATAAGATATGGATCAGGCAGTTGATATTAAAGAATTGAATGAAAGAATTCAACAGGAAAGTTCGTTTGTCGACCTGGTAACTTTGGAAATGAACAAAGTAATCATTGGTCAGAAACATCTGATAGAAAGCTTATTAATTGGCTTGCTTTCCAATGGCCATATTTTGCTTGAAGGGGTTCCGGGGCTGGCAAAAACATTGGCCATAAAATCGCTGGCAAGAACCATCAGTGCAAAATATTCCCGTATTCAGTTTACGCCCGATTTGCTTCCGGCTGACTTACTCGGAACCATGATTTACAGCCAGAAGAAAGAAGAATTCACCATAAAAAAAGGGCCGGTTTTTGCCAACTTTATTCTGGCTGACGAAATTAACCGCGCTCCTGCAAAAGTTCAGTCGGCTTTGCTCGAAGCTATGCAGGAACGCCAGATTACTATTGGCGATAATACATTCAAACTGGATGAGCCTTTCCTGGTAATGGCCACTCAAAACCCGATTGAGCAGGAAGGTACCTATCCGCTGCCTGAAGCGCA
Organism: uncultured Prolixibacteraceae bacterium; assembly: GCA_963821855.1. Lineage (GTDB taxonomy): Bacteria > Bacteroidota > Bacteroidia > Bacteroidales > Prolixibacteraceae > Draconibacterium. Next base: position 137,867 of record CAWGFJ010000010.1, read on the forward strand.
GGTCGACCGTTTTATGCTGAAAGTGGTGATAAATTATCCAACAAAAGCGGAAGAAAAACAGATTATCAATGAAAACCTGCTAAAACAATTTCCGGAGACCTCGACCATTTTAAAAACCGAAGATATTATTAAAGCACGCGATGTTGTTAAAGATGTATACATGGATGAAAAAATTCAGAAATACATTGTCGATATAGTTTTTGCAACCCGCGAACCGGAGGAATATAAACTGGCAAAATATGAGGATATGATTTCCTACGGTGCTTCGCCAAGAGCAGGTATAAGTCTTGCACAGGCATCAAAAGCGTTTGCATTTATAAAGCGTCGCGGGTATGTAATTCCTGAAGATGTACGTGCAGTTTGCGCTGATGTTTTGCGTCACCGTATCGGATTAAGCTACGAGGCTGAAGCCAATAATATTACTTCGGAAGAAATTGTTACCGATATTTTGAACACAGTTGAAGTACCCTAAAAAAAGTCACAGTTTACAGTCTCAGTTTTAGTATTGAAAAAATACAGGTAATTAAAAAACGAAGATTTTGGAAGCGACGGAATTATTAAAAAAAGTACGGCAGATTGAGATAAAAACACGTGGCTTGTCGCGAAATATTTTCGCGGGAGAATACCACAGTGCTTTTAAGGGAAGAGGTATGGCGTTTTCCGAGGTACGTGAATATGAATTTGGCGACGATATCCGAAATATCGACTGGAATGTTACAGCACGCTATAATCATCCGTTTGTAAAGATTTTTGAAGAAGAGCGTGAGCTAACTGTTATGTTGTTAATTGATGTAAGCGGTTCACGTGATTTTGGTTCTTTCGAAAAAATTAAAAAGAACGTAATTACCGAAATTGCTGCGGTCCTGTCATTTTCGGCAATACAAAACAACGATAAAATCGGTGTCATTTTCTTTTCAGATAAAATTGAAAAGTTTATTCCGCCTAAAAAAGGGAAAAGCCATATTCTGCGGATCATAAGGGAATTAATCGATTTTCACCCCGAGGAAAAAGGTACAAATATTACCGAAACCATCCGCTACCTGACCAACGCAATAAAAAAACGCTGTACCGCATTTATAATTTCCGATTTTATTGATGAAGGCAATGATTTACAAATGGCATTTTCGATAGCGAATAACAAGCACGATATTGTGGCGCTAAAAATTTACGATGAGCGTGAAACCGATCTTCCGCCAATCGGGATGTTAAAATTAAAAGATGCCGAAACCGGAGAATATATTGTGGTCGATAGTTCTTCACGAAAAATAAGAAGGATTTACAATGAATGGTGGAAAAATCACATGAGACAGTTGGACACCATGTTTAAGAAATGCGGAGTGGATTATGCGGTTATAAGTACCGAGGAAGATTATGTAAAAGCACTTATGACACTGTTTAAAAAACGGGCAATTAAATAAAAGGCGAATGGTTGACAATAAAAATAAATTAGTCAATATTGATTCATCCTTCGACTCCGCTCAGGATGACATCCACAGTAATTTGTTTAGATCTCAGGATGACGACCATAGTGAGCGAAATCAATCTCAGTGCAGCCGTCACATTGAGCGAAGTCGAAATGTGCATTTCATATTTCATAGTTTGCTATCACTGGTTGCAATTCTTTTTGCATCCGGCATAAGCCATGCACAGCAAATAAAAGCAACTGCACGCCTCGATTCAACCAACATTTTGATTGGCGACCAGGTAAAACTTTTTCTTGAAATCGATCATCCGAAAAATGTGAAGGTTCAGTTTCCGAATGTTCCCGATACAATTGCCAATTTAATCGAAGTTCTGGATCGCTCAGGAGTCGATACATTTGAAGTGGAAAACAATGAAAACTTTCAGAAACAAATTCAGTCGTATATAATTACCTGTTTCGATAGCGGAAGTTATCGTATTCCGCCACAATGGTTTAAAATCGATATGAACGGGAACATCGATTCGGTACCGTCAAATGGCGTAACATTGAATGTATACAGCATGGCCATTGACACCACAAGAGGCCCGACAGATATAAAAATGCCGTACGATGCGCCGTTAACATTAAAAGAAGTTACGCCCTATATCTTGGGAGTAATTTTAATCGGAGCAATTATTTTTTTAATTCTCTATTCGATAAAAAGAAAGAAAAAAGGCAAGCCAATATTTGTCCGGCCTGAAAAACCAAAAGAGCCCGCTCACATAATTGCGTTGCGCGAACTCGATCGAATAAAGAATGAGAAAATCTGGCAAAAAGACAAAGTGAAACAATATTACAGTGAAGTTACCGATACGTTGAGGAAATATATTGAAGACCGATTTGAAATTCCGGCAATGGAACAAACTACCGATGAAATACTCAGCAGTTTTAAATTCCGCAGAGATTTGTTAAAAGAAAAGAGTTTTAACAATCTAAGCCGGATTTTAAGCCTGGCCGATTTGGTAAAATTTGCAAAATATAAACCTCTTCCCGATGACGATAACCTGACATTGGTTAACTCTTACTTCTTTGTAAATGACACCAGGAAAGAAGAAATTAGGAAGCCGGAGAAACCTGACAAGGAAAGTGAAGATGAAGGTGAAGAAGTTGATATAAAATAAGAAAGGATGTTTGAAGGATTGACATTTAAAAACCCGGAATTTTTTTACCTGTTGCTGGTAATTATTCCAATGGCAGCATGGTATATTTTCAGGCAAAAAAGAAATACCGCAAGCATCCAGGTTTCGTCAACTGCTTCGGTATTTAAAGCGCCAAGAACGCTGCGGCATTATTTACGCCATCCTGTTTTTCTTTCTGAAATTCTGGCCATATCGTTTTTCGTTGTCGTTCTGGCACGTCCGCAATCGTCCAGAAACTGGGAAAATGTAACCACTGAAGGAATCGACATTGTTATTGCACTCGATATTTCGAGCAGTATGCTGGCACGCGATTTTCCACCCGACCGGCTGGAAGCTGCAAAAAATGTGGCCATGGAATTTATTTCAGGCCGCGAATACGACCGAATGGGACTGGTTGTTTTTTCCGGTGAAGCATTTACGCAATGCCCGTTAACAACCGACCGTGCCGTTTTGCTCAATCTTTTTAAAGATATACAAAGCGGAATGATTGAAGATGGAACAGCCATTGGAAACGGACTTGGCAACAGCAGTGGCACGTTTAAAAGACAGTGAAGCCATTAGCCGCGTGGTTATTCTGTTAACCGATGGTGAAAACAACAGTGGTGAAATTGCACCGGTTACTGCTGCCGAAATTGCAAAAACATTTGGAATCAGGGTTTATACTATTGGTGTTGGTACGATTGGAACAGCGCCCTACCCTGTTCAAACACCTTTTGGAACGCAGCTTCGCGACATGGAAGTTAAAATTGATGAAGAAACCTTACAGGAAATTTCAACCATTACCGATGGACAATATTTCAGGGCAACCAGCAATACAAAACTGGAAGAGATTTACAAAGAAATTGACAAGCTGGAAAAATCAAAAATAGAAGTAAAGGAATTCAGCCGAAAATCGGAAGAATTTTTGCCGTTTGCCATTTTAGGGGCATTGTTTTTGATTGCCGGTTTATTTTTAAGGACAACTATTTTTAGAAGTATTCCTTAAAATGATGGAAATATGGAAATGTTCAGATTTGGAAATAGCGAATATTTATGGGGATTGTTAATCATTCCGTTGCTACATTTTTTTTATTGGTCGCGGATTGCCCGAAAAAAAGCTTTGAAACGTTTTGGGAAAAAGGAAATATCTGAAACAATTGATGCCTTTTTCATCGAAAGGCAGACCGGTTTTTAAATTTATTATTTTAATGCTGGCACTGGCATTTATAATTATTGGAATTGCACGTCCGCAATTTGGTTCGAAACTAAAAAAAGTAAAACGCGAAGGTGTTGAACTGATTATTGCACTCGATGTTTCGAACAGTATGATGGCTGAAGATATTCAACCCAACCGTCTGGAACGTGCAAAAAGGGCTATTTCGCGTTTGGTTGATCGTTTGAAAGATGATAAAATTGGGTTGATTGTATTTGCCGGTGATGCTTACACACAATTGCCCATTACCAGCGATTATAATTCAGCCAAATTATTTTTGAATTCGGTAAATACGCAAATTGTGCCAAAACAGGGAACTGCAATTGGTGCAGCAATTAATCTGGCATGCGTTCGTTTACTCCCAATGGTAAGGCAAACAAAGCCATTATTGTGATTACCGATGGTGAAAACCATGAAGACGATGCAGTTGCTGCAGCACAAAGATGCCAGTCGAAAAAGGAATTATTGTGCATACCATTGGAATGGGATTACCACAGGGTTCGCCAATTCCGGTGTTACGAAACGGACAAAAAGATTATTTAAAAGATAGCGATGGAAATGTGGTTGTAACAAAACTGGATGAACAAATGCTGGAACAAATTGCAGCTGCCGGAAATGGAATTTATGTGCGGGCAAACAATGCCCAGGTTGGTTTAAATACACTTTTCGATGAAATAAATAAAATGGAAAAAGAGGAAATGGAATCGCGTGTTTACTCGGAATACAACGATCAGTTTCAATACTTTTTTGCCATTGGTTTATTTCTGATATTATTTGAATTTATTATTCTGGAAAGAAAAAACAGATATTTGAAAAATATTAAATTGTTTTCAACAAAATAGATAAGGAAAAAAAATGAAACGAATAATTATTATTACTATTAATTATTGGCTATTTTCATGTTTGGCTTTTGGCCAGAATGAAAGGAAATTTATACGAAATGGAAATAAACTATTTATGGAAGCTGTGAAAGATACACAAACTCGATACGGTAAAATTTAGTAATGCGGAAACGGAATACCGAAAAGCATTGAATAAAAAACCCACCGATTTAAAATGGAATTATAATCTGGCTGATGCCTTATACAAACAAAAACGTTTTGATGAAGCTGCCGGGAAATTTAATGAATTGGCCGAAAAAATTGAAACTCCGGAAGAAAAAGCGCGAGCTTACCACAACCTGGGAAACAGCGAATTAATGCAACAAAAAATGGATGAAAGTATTGAATCGTACAAAAAAGCATTACGCAAAAATCCAAATGATATGGAAACAAAATACAACCTGGCTTATGCGCAAATGCTGAAAAAAAAACAGCAACAACAGCAACAACAAAACAAAGATCAAAACAAAGATCAAAACAAAGATCAGAACAAGGACAAGGATAAATCAGGATAAACAGGATCAAAATAAAGATCAGAACAAGATAAACAGGATCAGCAAAATAAACAGGATCAGCAGAAAAACAACCAGGATCAGAATAAAAATCAGCAGCAACAGCAACAACAGCAGCCACAAAACAAAATTTCGAAAGAAAATGCTGAACAGTTGTTGCAGGCTTTGCAAAACGACGAAAGAGAGATTCAGGAAAAAGTAAAAAAAGAAAAAGCTGCAAAAGCAAAAAAAACAAGAGTGGAAAAAGAATGGTAGAAATAGAATTGGTATCCGAAAGCAGATTGAGAACATTACGCGAGTTATTAAAGCGTAAATTGAAACAGTATTTTCGAATAATTAAGAATTATAATAATTATATTATTTTTGCACGAAATAAAAAATGATAAAAAAACTCATAACATATATTTTATTTTTTATCGTTTTATTGCTGCACAGGCCGAACAAACCCGATTTATAATGTCGGCACCCAATGCGGTTGAAATTGGCAAACAGTTCCGCCTAAGTTTTACCATAAACGAACAGGGGAACCAATCTGAAACTTCCCCGGATTTAAGTAATTTCGATGTTTTAATGGGACCAAGTACCGGGCAATCAACCAGCATTAGTACAATTAACGGTAGAACAACGCAGGAAACACCTTTTCCTACACATATATTCTTCGGGCAAAAAGGAAGGAACGTTTGAAATCCGACCGGCATCCATCGAAGATAGACGGAAAAGTATTTGAATCGAATTCATAAACATACAGGTAGTTAAAGCACAAACGCAGCCTGCACAACCACAGGCAACAGCGGTCAGGACAGTGCCAACGACAAGGCTCACCGCAAACTGTTGATTTGGGAAGAGACAATCTTTTTGTGCGGGTTGAAATGAACAAACGAAATGTTTATCGTGGCGAACAAATCATTGCAACAGTAAAATTGTATGTAAATCCAAATATCCCGATTGCAGGTTTTGATGAGGTAAATCTGCCTACCTATGAAGGATTTTACACACAGGATGTTGAAATTCCGCAACAAATTAATTTTACCCGCGAAGTGTACAACAACAAAATTTACCAGGTTGGTGTTTTAAAGAAAACAATTTTGTTTCCGCAGCAAAACGGAAAAATCACATTGAACCTTTTAACATGTCATTGTTTGTTCAGCAACAGGTAAAACAACGAAGTTTTTTCGATGATTTTTTCAACAGTTTCCGAACTGTAAAAGCTACAGTTATCAGTGAACCGTGTTTCGGTAAATGTAAAAGATTTACCGCCTGCTCCTGCAAATTTTATAGGCGGAGTGGGTAATTTCAGTGTAACTTCGGCTATCAGCAGCGAAAATGTAACCACAAACGATGCTGTAACACTTAAAAGTTAAAATAAGTGGATCAGGAAATATCCGTTTGATAAAGACTCCGGAATTGAAATTTCCGTGCGATTTTGAAGTGTATGATCCGCGTACCAACGATAATGTCAAATGCAGCGATAATGGGGTTTCCGGTACAAAAACCATCGAATACCTATTTCAACCCGGTTTGAAGGCGATTATACCATTCCGGCCATTAAAATTTGCTTATTTCAATCCTGCAACAGGTTCATACGAAACAAAATCAACGATCGAATATAATTTGCATGTTAAAAAAGGTTCGCAGGAACAATCAGCAACAGTAGTAAGTTCGTTTCGAAAAGAAGATGTTCAGT
>CAWGFJ010000011.1:0-9813 GCA_963821855.1 uncultured Prolixibacteraceae bacterium
ACCATCCCAGTTCATCATAAAGATTCATTCTTACAGAATCATTTGCCGCATTCTTCAGCTCCCGTTGCAAACTGTCCAGATTAAACGGCTGTGTTTGTGCCATAAGAAAAGACCGGTAGAAACAAAAAGAATCCGATCGTAAATAAAATTTTCATACGCTTATTTTAATCAATTAGTAATTCAATAAAAAACTCACTCCCTTCTCCTTTTTTACTTTCCACTTTTATTTTTCCGCCATACGCTTTTTACAATATCGTAACTTGTCTGAATCACGGATTCACACCGATTTATTGATTTCACTGATTTTGTCTTTGTCATAACACTAATCTTTTAAAAGGTTAAACTTTTGCTTCCAAAATTGATTAACAACCCTACTTCTACTTCAAAAGCAGCTCCTATGATTTTCTCTGTAATGTCTTTGTATTTTAATTCTTTCATTTTTTTATTCCGTGTAATCTTTTAATCCTAATAATCAGTGATTCAGACAACAGGTATTTGAATAATAAACTCCGTTCCCACATTCTCTTTTGATTCTACCTTAATTTCGCCTCCATGTGCTTTAATAATATCGTAGCTTGTCTGAATCACGATTCCCCGATTTTGGATTTCACGGATTTTTTCATGATTTTACAGGTATTGTGAATGATAAACTCAGTGCCTTCTCCTTCTATGCATTCTACACGAATTTCTCCCCCATGCGCTTTAACAATATCATAGCTCAAACTCAATCCCAATCCTGTTCCGGATCCGGTTGGTTTAGTGGTAAAGAAAGGTTGAAATATTTTGTCTTTGATGGAGGCGGGGATGCCCGGGCCGTTGTCTTTCACAACTAATTTCAATTTTATCGGCTAATTTTTATGGTGCTTACAATCAGTTGGTTTATAGTCATTGCTTTGAGCTTCGAGCTTCGGCTTCGGGCTTCAGACACTGCATAAAACGCGTTATTAATCAGATTCAGCAAAACCCTTCCAATATCCTGCGGAACGACTTCAATTTTTGGTAAATTCTCATCAGCTTCCAGTTTAAAATCGGCATTGAACGATTTGTCTTTGGCACGTAAGCCGTGGTAGGAGAGACGAAGGTATTCATCAGCGAGTGCGTTGATGTCGGTTGGTTCTTTTTGGCCACTACTGCTGCGGCTGTGCTGCAACATATTTTTTACAATGGCATCGGCACGTTTACCATGATGGTTGATTTTTTGCTCGTTCTCTTTTATATCATTCAAAATTGTTTTTACTTCAGACGAATTTCCTTTATCATTTTCCTCTTGTGCTTCATCAATTAATTCAGAATTTACTTCCGAGAAATTGTTGACAAAGTTCAACGGATTTTGGATTTCGTGGGCGATGCCAGCCGTGAGTTCGCCCAGTGAAGCCATTTTTTCAGATTGAACAAGTTGGGCCTGGGTAGCCTTCAGATTTTCATGAGCTACTTCCAGGTTTTGATAGGCTTTTTCAATTTCCTTTGCCTGTTCCAACTCTTTTTGTTGCGCCCTTTCTTTTTCTTTCCTGATAGCGCGGGCTTTTTGATATTTATCCACACGCCATAACAGCAGTAAAAAGATCAATCCATACATTGCATAAGCCAACCATGTTCGCCACCATGGAGGTAAAATAGTAATGGAAATGGAAGCGCCTTCATTGTTCCAAACCCCATCGGCATTGGATGCTTTTACCCGGAAAATATATTTACCCGGCGAAAGGTTGGTGTAAGAGGATTTTCTTTCTTTGGAGGGTGCCGACCAGGTTTTGTCATAGTTCTCCAGCTTCCAGGAGTACTGGTTATCTTTCGGCTGTAAATAGTGCAGTGCCACAAAATCGAAACTGATATCTTTTTGCCAGTAGTGCAGTTTTATTTCTTTTGTATACGAAACTGCCTTTTCAAAAATAACCCCGTCGGGCGCTGAATATACCGAATCGAGAATGCCCATTGAAGTAATAAGTACCGCAGGCAATGTGGAATCTTTTGCGAATAGCTTTGCCGGTACTATGTGATTCAGTCCATCACGTCCTCCAATCCAGATGTCACCGTTTTTTGTTTTTAGCTCGGTCATCCCGCGGTAGACCTCCTGAAAGCCATTTTCCTTGAAATAGCTGCTAAACGTTTGGCTTGCCGTATCAAATACGGATAGTCCCCGATAGGTTGGAAGATATAACCTTCCAAAATCGTCTGAAGCCAACTGTCCCGGATAGTTGCCATCATTATGTAATAAGCCCTTTTCCTCACCAAACATAGTAACATCGTTTACTCCCGGGCCGACCAAAGCCAATCCGCCTCCAGTGTAAGTAGCAATCCACATTTTTCCACCGGAAGCCCGGGCATAACTGAGTGCGACTGGTATATTGTTACGGTCATTATTCCGAAGAAACAGGTCATGCTCTCGATCATACAAGTTCAGGCCTCCGGCACCGTTCATTCCTATCCACATTCGTCCGAGATCGTCATCAGCAATAAACAGGATTTGGTTGTTGCTTATTGACGTTGAGTCGTCTTGCTTTGTGTTGATAATGTTACAAATCGTTTCTCGCTTTCTACATACCTGAACAATCCGTAACTGTTATTCCCCCTATCACCAAGCCAAATCTGGTTCTTAGCATCTTTGAAAATAATTGTTATATGATCACTGAGTAAAAAATGAGAAGTCGTATCTTTTGGTTCAAAACGTTGCAGGATATTTCCGTTTAATTCATCCAGAATATAGGTTCCCTTATTCATAACACTTGCCCAAATATGGCCTTTACTATCCTCTGCAATCGCCAGTACATTTATGCACTTCCCTGAAGTTAGTCATGAGTTTCTGAAAGGAGTTTTTCGATGCTGACCAGCGAAACAGTCCCTCGTTGGAGCCAACCCAGATTTGTCCTTGCGAATCTTCCAAGATATGGTTTGCACCACCAATATTTACATTGGTTTTCGCGCCATCAAAAGCTGTCATTCGTTGAAATCTCCCTTCATCCAGTTTTAGAGCCATTCCATTGGATGTTCCCACCCAAAGGCGCTGCTTGCTGTCTTCAAAGAGGGCATTGACCGAATCAGCAGGCAGGCTGTACCTATCATCAGGATCATGTTTGAAATGTGCTATTTGCCTGGTTTTGGGCGACTGTTTATACATGTTCGGACGGGTACCAATCCAAAGAAGTCCCGTTTTATCCATTAAATATTCTCTTGGTCTGAAAAAAGTCTATAAATTGATTGTGCGGATCGTTGAATTTCTCGTCAAAATAATTGAATGCCCCCGATTTCAAATCATAGCGCAAGGTTGAATTTCGATTGTCATTGCTAACAATGTTGAACAAGATGAAATTGCGATCCTGATATCCGGGGTAGATATCCTGGATATCAACGGGAGCATTCTTAAATGAGAGCACACCTTCACCAAATTTAAAATCCTCCATTTGTGCCTTCTCCCGGTTTATTCGTGTAAGTTCTCCCGGGGTACATACCCAGAAATTACCGGATTCATCTTCAAAGGAACCCATCTGATCCCATGATTCTACCTTTTTGGGAGCCGGAAAACTGTAAGACTCAACCACCGTTCTTGCCAGCGGATCCCACAGGTATAAGTGCCGTTCATTGATTAATGAGATTAAGCCACTTTTACCGGGCTGGCCGATATTTTGGATTGAATCCTTAACCGTGGTCCCCGGCAGTATGTCGCCTTTTTGAAACACCAGTTCGAAAACATTTTTATTTCGATCATATCGCATGAATTTACCATCTGTCGTATTCATCCAAATACTACTGTCCTTTTTTGATTCGACTATTTGAGCTACCCCTGCCTTAACTGATCTGTAAGAATCTTGTCCGGATATCGTGAAACCTGCTTTGTTTTTGGATCAATCTTACAAAGTTGTGGTCCTTCATTTGAAACAAGAAAAAACCAAATATTTGCACTCATGTCTTCAAATACAATAGCACTATATATGTAGTTTACTTTCGTGGAATCTACCGGATTGAAAGTATAGTTTGTGAATTTTTCAGTCTCCGGATCAAAAGAAGCTAATCCTCCACCATCTCCCCCTAAACCTGCCATCCAAAGATGGCCATCACTTGCCAGGATAATCCGCCATGCAGATTTTTGAGATGCAGTGCCCCGGGCAACTTTGTATTCATTCGAAAAACCTGCATTTTATAGCCGTCGAACTTCACCAATCCGTTTTGTGTGGTTGCCCAAATAAATCCTTGCCTGTCCTGAACAATATGCTGAACATATTCCTCCGGCAGACCTTCGGCTACACCATATTTTTCAAACGCTATTTTTTCCTGTTGGGCAAAACCAATGCTTCCTGCAAGTACAAGAAGAATGGTGAATGTTAATTTCTTTATCATTTTACGTTTATTTGTCTGAATCACACCTGCCCGATCCAATCGGGAGATTTACACTCCTGCCTGCCGGCAAGGCAGGGATTTATGGATTTCACGGATTTTTTCATGATTTTACAGGTATTGTTATTATAAATTCGGTTCCTTCATTTTCTTTGCTTTCCACTATTATTTCCCCGCCATGTGCTTTAATAATATCGTAGCTCAAACTCAAACCCAATCCGGTTCCTGAGCCGGTTGGTTTGGTGGTAAAGAAGGGCTGGAAGATTTTTTCTTTGATGGAGTCGGGGATTCCGTTGCCATTATCCGTCACACTTATTTTGACCTCACCCCGGCCCTCTCCGAAGGAGAGGGAGTGACTGGTGGTTATCAGTAACTGTTGGCTTATAATGGACTGAGCTTTCTGTCCCCCCTTCGGGGGGTTGGGGGGTCAGTTCTTTTGCCCGTTTATCAACTGCGTAAAATGCATTATTAATCAGATTCAGCAAAACCCTGTCCAATATCTTGCGGAACTACATTTATTTTTGGCAGAGTTTTCATCGGCTTCCAATTTAAAATCGGCATTAAACGATTTGTCTTTGGCACGAAGTCCGTGGTAGGAGAGACGCAGGTATTCATCGGCCAGTGCATTGATATCGGTTGGTTCTTTTTGCCCGCTGCTGCTGCGGCTGTGTTGCAGCATGCCTTTTACAATGGCATCTGCACGTTTGCCGTGGTGGTTTATCTTTTCTTCGTTTTCTTTAATATCATTGGCAATTTCTTCTGCCGACTGCTTATTGCCTATTGCCAACTCTTCTTTTAGTTCATCGATAAGTTCATTATTTACCTCCGAGAAATTATTGACGAAGTTTAGCGGGTTTTGAATTTCATGGGCGATGCCGGCAGTGAGTTCGCCCAGTGAGCCATTTTTTCAGACTGGATGAGTTGGGACTGGGTAGTTTTTAATTCATTGTAAGCTTTTTCTATTTCCTTAGCCTGTGCCAGTTCCCTTTCCTGTGTTTTCTGACGCTCTTTCTGAACAATACGTCTTCGCATAAAACGATCAAAAGCGAATAATAATGCAACAAATAACAGAACGTAAATAATATAAGCAAGTGTGGTTTTGTACCATGGAGGTTTAATAATAATTTCCAGCGATTTTTTGTGCCAGTTTCCATAAAGATCTGATGCTTTTACCCGGAACACATATTTACCTGGTGGTATATTGTAATAGTTAGCCAGATTATCCCCCCTGTTTTTCTTCCAGATTTTGTCAAAATTATCCAGTTTGTACAATACATTTTTTTCCGACGGATCAGTCAGATAGTCGATATTATCAAATTCAACATTAAAATTATTATGCAGATAATCCAGTGTAATTTTTTTTGTTTAAGTGCCAGTGGCTTGGTACGGATATCACCTGAGCCGGGGATTACTTCATTATTATCAAGGTAAAATTTGCTCAGGTACAAATTCGTAGTATTTTCTCGCAGGTTGATCAAAATCCTTTGGGAAGAAGTGATAATAACCTGCCGTATCGCCAAAAAATATTTTCCCCTGAGATGAAGTAAACCCATGATTTGTCTGGGCTTGCGGATTAATACCCCAGCTTTTGCCAAACAAAACCGCATTTTTTGTTTCCGGATTTAAGCGGAGAAAACCAAGTGACGAATTTATCCACAACGAATGTTCTTTATCCTCCGTAATTCCGAAAATGCCCAGCGTGTTTGATATTAATCCGGTGGAATCAGAAAATTGGGTAAAATCATTATCGTTGGGATTTTTTATAAATAATCCGTACCCGCCAGATCCCTGCCATATCCTGCCCCGGGTATCTTCAAAAATAAAATTTATGTTTACCAGGTGTTTTTTAAATACTTCGATAAATTTCCCGGTATTCTGTTCTATCCGGTAAACTCCGTTTGGTGAACCTATCCATATATTTCCGGATTTATCTGTTTTGACAGCTCTAATTTGATTTTCGACAGACGTGTTTGATGTTGAAAGGTCATTTTTGAAATGTTTAAAAATTCCGGTCTTTGTGTCGAGTAAATCAACGCCTTTGTATGTGCCAACCCAGACTGTCCCGTCACTGTTTGGTTGTGTTAAAAATACAGTATCGGAAGAAATGCTGTTGCTGTTGTTTATATTGTGCGTGTAACCTTTAAAAACCCGCGTTTTGGTATCAAAATAGTAAAGCCCGCTTAATGAAGATATCCATAAATTATTTTTTGAATCTTGTTGAAGGCTGCCTATATAATTATTTTGCCCGTTATTTTTGTTCATAAGAAAGTTCTCGTAATCCCCGCTTTTCTTTTTTAGCATTAACCCACCAGTGGTTGCAAACCACATGTTCCCACTAGTGTCCTGTGCAAAATCCAAAATGGGTGTTCCCACGTGTGAATAACTAAGTCTTTCTGCCAGGATAGATATTTTATATAACATCTGGTTATTATTCTCCGGGATCCAGGTTGAAACCCACAATAAATTATCCTTTGTTTTCAGAAATGACCAGAAGTTATCTGTTTCAAGTTTATTTGCTCCGCCAGCCGATGTTCCAAAATACTCAACAGATTTGGTTGCAGGATTGTACCGGTTTATTCCTCCTGAAAATGTTCCAATCCAGATAAAACCTTCTGAGTCTTCATTTATAAATGTAATATGATCGTCTGCATAATTAAATTTGTTATTAACAGGCGGCCGGCTTAGTTTTTTAGGGTTTTTCGGATCGTAGCGCAGGCGTTGGAAAGTACCTTTTTCCCGGTCCATGATATGTAGTCCGTCGCCAGCAGTTCCCACCCAAAAAGTTCCACGACTGTCTTCAAATATTGCCCGAACCCGGTTGTCAGTCAGGCTGGTTTCATCGCCTTGTCTATGGAGGTATTCAGTAATTTTCCCGGTAGCCCGGTCCAGTTTATACAAACCTCCCGGTGATGTTTGTTTATAATTTGTATCATTTGCGTAGTCACTGGGAAAAGGACTTCCGCAACCAATCCAAATCGTACCGCTTTTGTCTTCGTATAATGCCCTGATCTGGTTTCGGTTTAAATCGAGTCCCACATCTGATTGGTTATTGATATGAGTAAACTTCCCTGTTGCAGGGTCAAAACTATCCAGACCTTTTGATGTGCCAATCCATACTATTCCATCATGGCTTTGAATAATTGCCCTTATTGAATCACTACGTATAGTTGAAGAGTCCGAATTACTATGCCTAAAGTGGGTGAAGGTTTCTGTTTCCGGATCGAAACGGTCGAGCCCGTTTTCAAAACTGCCAATCCAGATATTTCCTTCCTTGTCGGCACAAATACATTCAAGGATATTTGAGCTAATTGAATTCGGATTATTTTCGTTTGGTAAATAAGTTTTAACCTGTGTCCCATCATATTTATAAAGTCCTCTGGAAGCTGAAGCCATCCAGATAAATCCGTTATTGTCCTGGCACATTCCTAAAATACTGGACACCTGGACAGATGGGAGAGGTACAGCGATTATAGATACCTGCTGACTTTTGCCCGGTAATACAATACAAAGAAATATCACTCCAATTATGAGACCTTTCAAATTGATGCTTGTATTTTGTACATATTGATTTTCCATGGTTTTATTGATTTATTGGGAGATTAATAATAAAAACAGTCCCATTTTTTGGGTTGCTCTCTACAGAGATTTCGCCACCATGAGCCTTCATAATATCATAGCTTGTCAGAATCACGGATTGGCACGGATTTATGGATTTCACAGATTTTTTTAATATCATAATACTAATCGTTTAAATGTTAAACTTTTACTACCAAAGTTGATTAACAGGCCTACTTCAATTCGGTAAGCTCTTAAATAGTTCAATATCTGTGCAAGATGCACATCTTCAAGTTCTACGATTGCTTTTAATTCAACTAATACTTTGCCCTCTACCACAAAGTCTGCTCTCCTTATCCCAATTGGTTCTGACAGCTCCTTATAAAATATATCCTGTTCAATTTCCCTGTTAAACGAAAGTCCGGCTTGAGTTAATTCCCAGGCTAAAGCACGCTGATAAATTACCTCTTGAAAACCATTACCTAAGAATTTATGGACTTCAAATGAAGCTCCTATGATTTTCTCTGTAATGTCTTTGTATTTTAATTCTTTCATTTTTTTATTCTGTGTAATCATTTAATCCTAATAATCAGTGATTCAGACAACAGGTATTTGAATAATAAACTCCGTTCCCACATTCTCCTTTGATTCTACCTTAATTTCCCCGCCATGCGCTTTTACAATATCGTAACTCAAACTCAATCCCAAGACCAGTTCCCTGAACCGGTTGGTTTGGTGGTAAAGAAGGGCTGGAAGATTTTGTCTTTGATGGAAGTGGGGATGCCATTGCCATTGTCGGAAACACGAATTTCTACACCACCACTTTTCACCCCTAAATCCCCTGAAGGGGACTTTGAAGAAGAGGTACTTACAATGACTGTTGGTTTATATTCCTGGTGCTTTCTTCTGAACCCCCTTTAGAGGGCAGGGGGTGTTCTTTTGCCCGTTTATCAACCGCATAAAACGCATTATTTATCAAATTCAGTAAAACCCGTCCAATATCCTGCGGAACTACCTCAATTTTTGGTAATGATTTCATCAGCTTCCAGTTTAAAATCGGCATTAAACGATTTGTCTTTTGCACGGAGACCATGGTAGGAGAGGCGCAAATATTCATCGGCCAAGTGCATTAATATCGGTTAGTTCTTTTTGCCCGTCACTGATTCTGGAATGCTTCAGCATTCCTTTTACAATGCTGCTGGCGCGTTTTCCATGGTGATTTATTTTTTCCAGGTTTTGTTTCAGATCATTTGTAATTTCCTTTACTTCATAGAGGTTACCGGTATCAATTCTCTTCATTTAACTCATCAAGAATATCGACACTTACCTCCGCAAAATTATTTACAAAGTTCAGAGGATTTTGTATTTCGTGGGCAATGCCGGCAGTAAGTTCACCGAGTGAAGCCATTTTTTCGGACTGGATCAGTTGTGCCTGTGCCGCTTTCAGGTCGTTCAGTGTAATTTCAATTTTGTTTTTTGCCTCCTCCAACTGCTTAAAATCTTCGTAACGGGCATAAGCAATTGAAAATGCTTCTGCCAATGTTTTAACAAGTTCAATTTTTTCTGAGAGAAGGGGAGAAGCATTTCCCACATAAAGCATTCCTTGGGTGAATGGAACAAAATGCAAATCCAATGATTCAGGCGGATTTTCAGAGCCTTGATATGTTTCAGCATTTTGAACTTGTCCAAGTTCCATCATTGACTTTGTCCAGGTGATAAATTCTTCTTTATTCCAGTGTTCTTTATAAACTTGTTTCTTTTTCCAGTACTCTATAGTATTAGTTGTCAGTTTATTTGCATTGAAGGATAAATTTAGTACACCTACGATTTCCCTTCCGGTGTAGTTAAATAAACATGTGTCACTTCATTATCTTCATCAGTAATAAAAATGCCGCAGCGGATAAATGGAACTTCAAGTGCTTTAAGTTCACG
>CAWGFJ010000012.1:0-11915 GCA_963821855.1 uncultured Prolixibacteraceae bacterium
TTCAAGGGAGATAAAAAAGAATAGGTCAGCATTCTTAAAATTTAAGAATTCCCCTTATGGTAAGGAAGGCAATTTCACCCAACAATTTTCAAAGAAAAATAAACGAGGATAGAAAATGAGAAAACTAAAATTACAGGTACAAATGTCCATCGACGGTTTTGTCAGCGGACTGAACGGTGAGTTGGACTGGACGACATGGGATTGGGATAATCAATTAAAAAAATATGTGACTGATTTAACCAATTCTGTTGACACAATCCTTATGGGAAGAAAAATGACGGATGGATTTATCAGCTACTGGACTGATTATGTAAAAAATAAACCAGGCTCCGAAGAATACCCTTTTGCAAAACAAATGGTAGATTATACCAAAATTGTTTTTACTAAAACGCTCGAAAAATCGGATTGGGCAAACACGATGCTGGCTAAAGGCGAATTGGCTGAAGAAATCAACAAACTTAAGACGCAGCCGGGAAAAGATATGATAGTTTACGGCGGGGCTAATTTTGTTTCTTCATTAATCAGAAATAATTTAATTGATGAATACCATCTCTTTATAAATCCAGCTGCTATCGGGAAAGGTTTGCCAATATTTGCTGAGTTGGCAAATAATTTCAAACTAAAGCTTGCAGACAGTAAAGTTTACAAATGTGGAATTGTTGTAAATGTATATGTACCATAAAGTGAGGCTTTTATAAGCAAGTATTAATCGTAACACGGAAACACAGATGAGAAATTTAATTGATAAATGGACATCCTGGTCTCCATACATCCTTGGTTTGCTAAGGATTATTTCCGCTTTCATGTTTACGACTGCGGGTTCGATGAAGCTTTTCGCTTTTCCTGTAGGAGTTCCCCCGACGAGCAAATGCAGACCCGGTTCGAAAATTACGAAAAACATAATAACAGGGCTTCTCCACAAAAGGTGGCGGCAGATATTATTGATGCAATCGAAAAGCCCTATCATCCTTTTAAAACAATCATTGGTGCGGATGCTGTTTATATGCTGGAGATGCGAAAAAAGCTGGCTGACAAACAATGGGAAACTGAATCGCCTCTGTTAAAAGGTTTGCAATGGTAATAGTTTAAAATCGTTAAATTATGAAAACTTCAACAGACACAATTTTTATTATGGCTGCAACAGTTTTGCTGGCTGTAATCTTTTTTGCAGGAATAAGAGAACGGGTAGTTAATATGCCACGGTGGTTTGCTAATCCTCCTGCATCCTTTGAAATCATCAGGCAACAGGCAAAAGGGGCCCAAAAATTCTGGATTCCGTTACAGATTCTTTACACCATGCTGATTTTAGCCATGCTGTTTGTCGAGGTATTCCGCGACAGTGCTTATTTGCTATTCGAAAATACGATTACAGTAAGATAATGATTAAAGTAATTTCCAATAAAAACAGATAATATGAAAACAATGATTCTATCAATAGCCATGCTATTTGTCGTTACCCTCGGTTTAGCCCAGGGAAAATTAAAACCTTCGGAATCGGGATATGCCGACGTAAACGGGTTAAAAATGTACTATGAAGTTTTCGGAGAAGGCGATCCACTGATCGTATTACATGGAGCTCATATGAACATCATGACCATGGGTAAAATCATACCCATGCTGGCAGAAACTCATAAAATTTATGCGCTGGAATTTCAGGGACATGGTCACACAGCAGATATCGACAGGCCTGTCACATACAAGAATCTCGCCGATGATGTAGCTGACTTTATGGATGCGGTTGGGCTTGAGAAGGCGGATGTGTTTGGCTATTCAATGGGTGGTCAGGTTGGATTGCAACTTGCCATAAAATACCCGGGAAAGGTGAACAAACTAATTACTGCTTCTGTCGCCTATGATCTTAAAGGCTGGCAGCCGGTTTATAGTGAGTTCATTCCGCAAATGACGGTGGAGACGTTTCTCGCTATGCCTTATTTTGCTGAGACCCATAAGCAATCCAAAGATCCGGATGGCTATGTCGCATTCCTCAGGAAGATGATCGCCCTTGAGAAAGAACCAATGGCGTGGGAAGAAGACGTTAAAAAGTTGAAAGCCCCGGTGTTGGTCATTGCTGGCGATGCTGATGTGGCTACACTTGAACATACGATTGCTATGTTTCGGTTACTTGGCGGTGGTGTGATGGGTGATATGGGAAATCCTTTACCTGATTCCCGGCTCGCCATCTTACCGGCAACTTCACATACAGCAGTGATTACACAAGTGGATCTACTGAATGCTTTCATCGAGCCTTTCCTTAAAGGAGAAACACCAAAGGGATTTTTTGAAGAATAGTGTTATAAGGTTTTGAACATTAAAAAGTAATTAAAATTGAAGAGATTATGAGAAAATTAATTATGTGGAACATCATTACCCTTGACGGCTATTTTGAAGGACAACAAAACTGGGACCTGTCTTTTCACGAAACAATCTGGGGGACGGAACTTGAGAAACGGAGCATCGAACAACTACATTCTGCCGACTACCTCGTTTTTGGACGGGTAACCTACGAAGGAATGGCGGCTTATTGGACCAAAGCAGAAGAGGAAAAAGCAGAAGGGGAAATTGCCGGATTAATGAATAAAATTCCAAAACTCGTTTTTTCCAAAACATTGAAAACTGTTGAACCTGCCTTGCCGGCAGGCAGGTGGAATAATTCAACCCTGATTAATGAGAATGCTTCTGCTGAAATTTCGAAACTGAAAGCACAGGGCGATGGAGATATGTATGTGTTTGGAAGCGCTAACCTTTCCGCAACATTTATCAACGATAATCTATTCGATGAATATCGTATTGGAATAGCCCCGGTTATATTGGGCAGTGGTAGGCCTTTGTTCCGACAGGGAATATCTTCCAGAAATTTATCCCTTGTTTCTGCGCAACAACTTTCGACGGGTGGGCTTATTTTGACGTACAAAGCAAAATAAATAACATGTAAATCGATGACTAATTTGATGTCAACCCGAAAAACAAAGGGATATAGTAATGCAGAAATGGAAATAGTTTATTCTTTAAAATCGATTGAATTATGGAACATGAAATACAACAACTTATTGACAAAAGAATAACTGCCGTAAAAAACAGCGATGTGGAAGAGGCAGTTAGTTGTTACAGCCCGGATGTTATTTCGTACGATGTAGTCGGAAAACTAAAATACGTTGGAATTGATGCGATAAAAAAACGACTGAAAGAATGGTTGTCTACCTTGTCGGAAATTGTGGATTTTGAGATTGTGGATGTAAAAATAAACTCCGGAACAGATGTTGCTTTTTGTAGTAGTTTGAACCATATTAACGCAACAAATTCCAATGGAAACAAGCTCGACATGTTTTGGCGTGAAACGACATGTTATGTAAAAATAAACGGAACATGGAAAATAACCCACACCCATAGTTCAGTGCCTTTTGATGCGGAAACCGGTTTGGCATCCACCGGCTTAAAACCCGATATTCAGAAGCAATAAAAAGTAAAAGCCGTTAACGGTAAATGACAAAAAATTAAATGATATGTCACAGATTTCAAAATTAAACCCGGTTACTAAAAATCCTCATCTTAAATCTTTTGAAATATTGATTGGGGAATGGAAAACGGTAGGCCGGCACCGGCTTTTGCCGGACAAAACTTTGCATGGACAAACTTCTTTTAGCTGGCTAGAAGGAGGAGCTTATTTAAAATACGAATCAAAAACGGATGAGCCGGAAATTCCCGATGCTATTTCAATTATCGGAAGTGATGATGCTGCAAACAAACTTTCGATGCTCTATTACGATACACGCGGCGTTTCAAGAAATTTTGAAGTAAAATTTAATGACAATGTCCTGGAAATAGAAAGAATCTTCCCGGGTTTTTCTCAACGGTTTAAAGGTATAGTTAAAAACAATGGAAATACAATTGAAGGTGTTTGGGAGCTTTGTGAAGACGAAATAAACTGGAAACCGGATTTGGAAATCACTTACACAAAGATTCATTAATAATTAAACAGGGATTACGAAATGAAACGAGTTCCGAATCGGGACGAGTTCCATATTATACCTTAATAAATTAACAATTTTAATAAGATGAAAATTAGCATATTTATGGCAATTTCGGCCAATGGGATGATTTCAAATTATAAAGGTGGCCCTGAATGGTTGTCGCAAGAATACGGGATGGGATTTTTCGAAATTTGCCAAAAAACGAAAGCAGTAATTATGGGTAAAACAACCTATAATATTCTTGCGCCTGATAATTTACCGCTTAAAAATGAAGGAATATTGGTTGTCCTGACTTCAAATGTTAAAGCTAAATCAGAAAACCCAACCGTTCTTTTCACCAATAAACATCCTGAAGAAATTGTTTCACTGCTTGAAGAAAAGGGCTACACTGAAGCGGTTATTATTGGCGGGACGATGACCGTAAGTGGATTTATTAGTTCAGGACTGGTTGATGATATTTATTTTGTAATGGAACCTGTGCTTTTCGGGAGTGGTTTGCCATTCCTGAAAAATTCGGAATTGGAATTAAAACTCAATTTAGTAAATGTGGAAAAACTAAATGAGAATACGATTAAAATTCACTATAAAATAGAGAAGTGAAAAACGTACAATAACTCTACTAAAAATGATTGCCTTATGATACGATTATTTTTAATTCTTGAAATGCTTTTGTTTTTTGCGGCTTCGTCGCTGCACTTCGGGCTGCTTGCAAAAGGCCATGAACATTCAAAAGCACGGGTTGCCGAGTTGGTTATCGGACTGGTACTTTTGGCTGGTTTTGTTTTTACATTTTTTCAGCCGGCAAACCAGATTCTAATTGGCCGCATAGTGCAGGGTTTTGCCCTGTTTGGAACCGTCGTTGGAATTTTTACCATCATCGTTGGTGTTGGGCCGCGTTCTGTCATCGACTATACTTTGCACGCGTGTATGGTAACTCTGCTGGTGTGTGGTTTATTTTTTATCTGAAAACTGCCATAATGCAATTTTGAAAACATAAAAAATTAAACAACATGAGAAAAGTAACTTTTGACATTAGTATGTCACTTGATGGTTTTATTGCCGCCGCAAATATTCGCCCGGAGGCAGGATTAGGTGATGGAGGAGAGCGGTTACACGAATGGGCGTTTAATAGTGAGGATCCGCGCAACCACGAACTCCTGGCAAAAGGAGCGAGCCTGGGCGCTATTATTACCGGCCGGAAAAATTATGAACTTTCCATACCTTATTGGAAAGCAAACGGACCAACGGGCGCTGCCAGGGTAGCGACGGTCGTTATTTCACACAGTGTACCCCGGGACATACCCGACGGTGGCGTTTACAGTTTTGTTAACGGGGTTGAAGCAGCGCTTGAAAAAGCGAAAAAACTTGCAGGTGATAAGGATATTGCAGTAATGGGCGGTGCAAATATCGCGCGGCAGTTTATTACACTCGACCTCCTCGATGAAATCTCGATTCACGTGGTTCCCGTATTGTTTAGCAGCGGCATGCGATTATACGAGCGAGCACCTTGGCGGGGAGCACATTACTCTTGAAACCGTCGAAGTGGTGGATACAAAAGAGGCAATCCACCTGCGCTTTCGCATTATCCGGTAAAAATACAACATCTATTTTTTGACATAAAAGGAAATTAATTAGATAAAACAACTTTCAGCCCGATGGCAAAAACAGTAATGGATTTATTGATGACTTTTGATGGTTTTATTGCAGGCGAAAAGGATGAGATTGACTGGATAGAGAAAGTTCATAAAGGACAGAATATAGAGGTGGAATTCGATTTCAGTTCGTTTGCAACAAAAGTAGGTGCAGTTATAACCGGATACCGGTCGTACGAATTGGGAATTAAACATGGCTGGTTTAAAAACGAAACATACGGTCCATCTCCAATCTTTGTATTATCTCATAAAATTCCGGACGAATTGTCTCAGGATGCCGATTTTCGGTTTGTTACCTCCGGCATAAGCGAAGCACACGAAATGGCAAAAGAAGCTGCCGGTGAAAAATGGATCTATTTGTTTGGAGGAGCGGATGTGTTTCAGCAATTTCTGAATAACGACCTGGTAGATGAGATGCACATTACGATTGCTCCCATCCTAATTGGCAAAGGCATTCGCTTGTTCGACAACCTAAAAGAACGACATATCGAATTGGAAAGGATTTTTCTAAAAGGACATGACAACGGAATGATTGAAATTAAATATAGAATCGTAAAACAGGAATTCAAAAAATGATACAGTATGTCACAAACTTCCAAATTAAAACACGATTCCATTAATCATTTACGCGAACCATTCAAAATATTGATTTGGGATTGGAAAATAAACGTTCGGCACCGGCATTTGCCAGACATAACTTTGCATGGCCAAACATCTTTTTGCTGCCTTGATGGTAGCGCTTTTCTTAAATATGAATCAAAAATGGACGAGCTGGAAATTTCCGACGCAATTTCAGTTATCGGAAGAGATAATACTGCAAACAAATTTTCCGTGCTCTATTATAATACGCGTTTTAATTGCAGTATTTATAATAGTCGTCTGGATTATCTATTCTGATTCTTAGAAAAACGGAAAAATAAGATTAAGCATGAAACAAGTTGCAACATTTATCCTGTTCATTGTGTTTTTTTCAATAGTAATTGGCTGTAAAAACAACCAAAGCAGAAAAGAAAATAGAATGCAAACACCAGAAACAAGCGACAATACAAACTTCGATAATGGCTATTCAAACGTGAACGGAATAAAAATGTATTACGAAATTCACGGAAATGAAAAACCGCTTGTCTTAATTCACGGAGGTGGTTCCACAATTCAAACTACTTTTGGGCGAATAATTCCTGAACTAGCCAGGCATTTTCAGATTATCGCTGTGGAATTACAGGCGCACGGACATACCGAAGACAGAAATGCACCTGAAAGTTTTGAACAGGACGCCGACGATGTTGCCATGTTGTTAAAGAATCTTCATATTTCAAATGCATCGGTTTTTGGATTTAGTAACGGTGGAAATACCGCTATACAATTGGCCGTCCGCCATCCCGGATTTGTGGATAAATTAATTTTGGCTTCTACCTTCTATAAAAGGGAAGGACTTGTACCGGGCTTCTTCGAAGGTATGGAAAATGCTACATTAAACGATATGCCCAAAGTTTTAATAGATGCATTCCTTGAAATAAATCCCGACAGCGCTAAATTATTAAGCATGTTTAATAAAGACAGGGAAAGGATGTTGGGTTTTAAGGACTGGAATGATGAAACCATCGCATCGATAAAAGTACCTGTTCTGATTATTAACGGAGATCGCGATGTTATACTTCCCGGTCATGCACTCGCCATGTCGAAACTGATTGAAAACTCCAGATTAATGATACTACCAACTTCTCATGGTTCTTATATTGGAGTGGCTGAATTTCCAGAACAGGAAAGTGATATGCTGAATTTCACGCTTGATATAATTAAGAATTTTCTAAATCAAAACGACTAAGATTATGAATACACACAAAACAGGAACACGTGAAGAATGGCTTGAAGCGCGGTTAAAACTGCTCGAAGCCGAAAAAGAACTGACACGTCGCAGTGACGAACTTGCCCGCATGAGGCAGGAATTACCATGGGTTCGAATCGACAAGAATTATCGTTTCGATACTGATGATGGCCACGTATCATTTGCCGATTTGTTTAAGGGACGCTCGCAACTCCTCGTTTACCATTTTATGTTTGGCCCTGATTACAAGGCGGGTTGCCCTTCCTGCTCGTCAATTGCGGATAGTTTTAACGGGGTTGCTATTCACCTGGCTCATCACGATGTAATGTTTAGTGCAGTTTCCCGTGCGCCTTTTGAAAAATTGCAGCAATACAAACAACGGATGGGCTGGACTTTTCCCTGGGCATCGTCGTTTGACAGCGATTTTAATTATGACTTTCAGGCAACTTTCACAAAACAGCAACAACGCGAAGGTGGCATAAAATATAACTACCAGTTTGAACCGGCATGGAAGCCGGAAGACCCTGAGAAAACTGCACTTGAAAAAATTTCCGTTGAAACAAAACTCTCCGATGGTAATAATGAAAGCAGTGTCAAAAAAGCAGCGACAATGACCGGAACCGATATTGCAACTTATACGCGTGAGCGGCCTGGCATGAGCGCGTTTGTTATGGAAAATGGTGAAATTTACCATACATATTCCGCCTATTCCCGCGGGCTGGACGTTTTGTGGAACATGTACCAATGGCTCGACCGTGCGCCGCTTGGACGCAATGAAAAAGGGATTTGGTTCCGCCGCCACGATGAGTATTGACAGAATAGCAAGCATATCGTTATCCTAAGCTTTGTTTTTCTAAAGAATAGAGATAATCGACAGTAAAAATCTATCAGAATAATCCCAATGAATATATAGGGCTTGAAATAATATTTTGAAATCACTTAGCTGATCAGAAATTTATAATGCAAAAAGCCGGCATAATAACCGGCTTTCTGCATATTTATTGATTGGTGCTATTCCACCAGTATCATCTTATCGGAAATATAATAACCATTATATTCTATCCTGTAATAATAAATCCCGGATTTTTGTCTGGAAGCATCCCAGATTACTTCCTGCACGCCAATTGGCATGTGTCTGTTCGAAAGTAATTGTACAAGCTTGCCCGATTGATTAAAAATGGAGACCTTAACAAATGCAGGCGTTTCAAGCTTAAACTCTATTTTGGTTTTACTTTTGAATGGATTTGGATAATTCCGGTGCCAATCAGAATACTCATCTTTGCTGATAGTAATATCATTATCTTTTGAAGCCTTTTTATCATCGGATTTATTTTCCGTTTCTACGATATATGTCTTTATCGTTTCCGGTGACAATGTTGCTTCGTCTTCACCTGTATTACCGTTACTGTCGGTAGCAGTGCATTTTAGAGTAATCTCTTCACCTTTAACCGAAATAAGCGTGCCATTTTTATCGAATTGATAATCGTAGTTATGTTTATCAGTTTTTATATCAATTACCTGCCCGTCATCCACTTCCACACCGCCCTGCTTTTGAATCATCGACCAGAAAGCGCTGGCATCGGGTGCTTTAACTTCCACCTTATTCTTTTTTAAATCGATGGAAACCGAATAATTTTTATTGTTCTTCAGGCTGACAGATGGATTAGTTAGTACAGGAATCCGTATTACCGAACTTGAAGCCACAATTGCTGAACAAACATCTTTCGCCGAACAGGAAATTTCATACTCATGCGGATGGTGTGCCGGCAAAAGTTCAGCAGCTATAACCGGTGGAGAAGTATCTTCAACAGTAACCGTAAAATCCACCGATGAAGTGCTGCCACATTCGTCTTCAACCTCGAGAGTGATGGTATGCACACGTGTGGATAAAGTAACCTTGGCGTTTGGAAAGGCAGACGGACCGGCAATTATAGTTCCGTTTTCAGACCACCTAAATTGCAAAGCGCCACCATCAGGATCGACGGATCCGCTTCCATCGAGTGTGACAGTCGTACCTCTCGAACCGGCACATTCAGCCACTATGTCTGCAGCCATGGCAACAGGTGATTGATTTACAATACTAACTTCTATGGTTACAATTACCGGATCCGATAAATTACCTTCAGAGTCGAGCAATTTGTACGTAAAACTATCGTTTCCGGAAAATCCGGCATTCGGAGTATAGGTAAGACTTCCGTTAGTAACAGTATTTAATATATTTCCATGTGGGGGTTTGGTAATTATCGCTAGCGAAATTGCGTCCCCATCCGGATCGATATCGTTTATGAGAATTCCGGGAGCATCTAAATGCAGTGGTTCATCTACCTGGGTAAAATAATTGTCGCCTACTCCTAAAGGCTTCCTGTTAAAGGATTCAACCACTTCAATATTTACAGTTACAAATTCAGAAAGATTTCCTTCCGAATCCAATGATTTATATTGAAATTGGTCGCTTCCGGTAAAATTGGCATCAGGAGTATAGGTAAAAGTTCCTGAAGTTACTGCATCAGAAATGTTTCCATTCGCCGGGTTGGTAATAATCGCCAGGGTAAAAGCATCCCTTTCAGGATTCAAATCGTTTTTCAACATACTGGGAGCATCGATATGAAGCGGTTCATTTACCTGGGTTATATAATCGTTAATTACACCAAAAGGCGCTCTGAGTACATGAATTATTACTGTGATATAATCACTCGGATTTCCATTGCGGTCGAGCATTTTGTAGGTAAATATATCTGTCCCTGTAAATCCGATATCCGGGGTATAAATAAAACCCCCGGAAATTAAAGTATTAGAAATTACTCCATTTGTCGGATTAGTAATGACAGAAAGGCTAATGCCGTTTCCGTTAACATTCATATCATTGGCTAGTACGCCGGGAGCTGCAATTGTCAGCGCCTGATTCTTTTGGGTAACATAATCATCATCAAAACCATAGGGCAGATCTCCTGTAACAATCACATCAATCGTCACATCTACAAATTCAGAAAGATTTCCTTTTGAATCAAGAAGTTTGTACATAAACTGATCTTCTCCTGTAAAACCTGCATCGGGAGTGTAAGTAAAACTTCCTGAAGTTACCGCGTTGGAAATTGATCCATGTAAAGCGCCGGTAATCATCGCAAGGGTAATAACATCTCCATCAGGATCGGTATCATTGCCTAGCAAACCAGGAGCACCAATATTTAACGGAGTTTCGGCCAAAGTTCCGTAATGATCGCTAAATCCTATGGGCATTCTTTTAAAAGCTTCGAATACTTCTATATATACATTGGTATATTCCGATAAATTTCCATCAGAGTCAAGAATCTTGTATTGAAATTGATCTGTTCCGGTAAATCCATTATTCGGTGTATAAGTAAAACTCCCCGAAGTTTTCGAATTGGAAACTTTTCCATTTGAAGGATTGCTGATTGTCGCAAGGCTAATTGTATCTCCGTCGGGATCGATATCGTTTGCCAACACACCAGGCGCATTAATATTGATTGGAGTTCCGGCCCGCGTTCCATATCTGTCGGTAACCCCTAAAGGCATTCTTTTAAACGGTTCGAAAACCTGAATATGTACATCGATATACTCCGATAAATTTCCATTGGAGTCCAGTATTTTGTATTGAAAATGATCTAACCCGGTAAAGTTGGCATCCGGTGTGTATGAAAAAGCTCCGGATTTAACAGCATCGCTTATTGTTCCGTGAGCTGCGCTGGTGAAAATAGCCAGCTGTACCGTACCGCCACCGGGATCGATATCGTTAATTAAAACACCAGGTGCTGGAACAACTAGCGCCTTGCCTTTTTCAACACCATAACCATCTTCAATGCCAATAGGTGTACCGTCGCAACCGAGGTTATAAGCCATAATTTCATCATCACCTTTAAACTTTTGACTATGACTCGGAATATCAATAAAATGCACTGAATTATTTTGGTCAATTTTTAAATTCGAAAGATTCCCGCCTGTATATTGGTCAGAATTATCGATTGATGCAGGCAGTACTTTAATAAATGATTTTGATTCATCCTGCGATTGCAACCTGTTGAGATTATCCTGCGCAAACAGGATTGGAGCAGACAGAAGCAGAACAAACACTATGATGCTTCGTTTGAAGAAAAAAAAGTAAAATTTTTTCATTATTTTATGATTATTAATCAATTTAGAGATTTTCAAGTTCACTTTTTCAAGAAGATCAGCGTTTGAGCGAGAAGTCAACATTCTGATTAACAATATAAATTTCGTACATGGGAAAAAAATCAAGGGTTTTATAGTTCTTATTGTACATAATACAAACTAAATTTCTTTTTTCATTCGTTTTATTTATTTTTTAAAATGGCCTGTTACAATCCTGAATTCAGGAATTAAAATTTTTGAAAAAAAATATACCGAATATAAGCCGCTCTGTTTACCATAAAAATAACTTTTCAATTATTCGAATTAAAATTTTTCGTTATCCATATCTGCATAATTCCAATT
>CAWGFJ010000013.1:0-453703 GCA_963821855.1 uncultured Prolixibacteraceae bacterium
ATTAATTGTCCTGAACTGCTATTATGTATATTTCCTTAAATTTGCATGGAATAGATTAAAATGAACAAAAATCTTCAGAATATTCCGGGATATTTTAAAATCGATAAACTGAAAAACGACAGGCAACTCATCGTATTTCTGGTTTGCCTGTTAATTGCCAGTGCTTTGTGGTTTCTTAACGCTTTAAGCAAAGATTATTCTACAACCGTATCGTACCCGGTGAAATATGTGAATCCTCCAAAAAATGAGTTTCTGGCTAATGAACTCCCCGATAAACTCGACCTGAAAGTTGATGCGCACGGCTTTACCTTGCTGCGTCACAAGTTAAGCCTATCCTTTTCGCCTATTGTGCTTAACCTCTCCAATATTACAAAAGACGTGAATCCAGTTGCCGATATATATACTGTAAACAGTAAATCGCTTATTCGGCGCATTTCGGAACAGGTAAGCAACGAAATTACCATTACCGATATTCAACCTGAAGTTTTAAAGATTTTGTTCGACAGCCTGAAATCGAAATCGGTGCCGGTTAAGTCGGATATTACTATTGATTTTAAGCCTCAATATAAACTAAAAGCTCCTGTTTACGCAACGCCTGAAAATGTTAAAATTACCGGGCCATCCATTATTCTCGATTCCATCGACACAATTAGAACGGATGTAAAAACTTTTTCGAAAGTAGATGCCAATTTGGAAAGAATGGTTGACTTAATTGCTCCGGAAAAAACTTCGGTGATGCCTCCAAAAGTGAAAATTAATATCGAGGTTGAAAAATTTACAGAGAAGGAATTAACCATACCCATTCAGATTAAAAATAAGCCGGACAATGTTTCGGTTAAGCTTTTCCCATCGGAGGTTAAAGTGGTATTTACCGTAGGCTTAAGTGAATTTGACAAAATAAAACCATCGGATTTTGAAGCTTCAGTCGATTTTAATTCCGCAGAAAAAGGATCCGACAACATTGTAGTTACCATTGATAAAAAACCAGAAGTTAACCAGTTAGTCCGGTTTAGCCCGGAAAGGGTTGAGTTTTTAATCGAAACCAATTAGTACAAAATCGCATTTAATTTTTGGAATGATATTAAAAGTGGGAATAACAGGAGGAATTGGCAGCGGAAAATCCACAGTTTGCAGGATATTTAAAATGCTTGGGGTTCCTGTTTTCGAAGCCGATATTGTCGCAAAAGAACTGCTGAATTCCAACAATAAAATAAAAGAAGGATTAGTTCGTCTGTTTGGAGAGGGGATTTATATTCCGGGTTCGGGGGTTAACCGAAAAAAATTGGCTGAAATTATTTTTAATGACGATATTCAACTTTCAAAAGTGAATGAACTGATACATCCTGAAGTAAAAAACGAATTTCAACGATGGCTGAAAAAACAAAACACGCGATACATTATTCATGAGGCAGCCATAATGTTTGAAAGTGGATTTTATAAAATGATGGATTTTACCATTTTGGTAACTGCACCTGAAGCGGAAAGAATTGAAAGGGTTTCAAAAAGGGATAATACGAAACGTGAACTGGTAAAAGCAAGAATCGAAAGACAGTGGACTGATACTGAAAAAATAGCGTTTGCAAATGCAGAAATTCGAAATGATAATTCAGAATTAATCATTCCACAGATAATAAAAATAGATAAAAATTTAAGAGAATATGGCAAAATTTGGTAAATGGATAGGAGCCGGACTTGGCGCTTTTGCTGGTGGTCCGATAGGGGCAATTTTTGGTTTTGTAGTTGGCTCGCTATTCGACAGCAGCACCGAAGCTTTGAGCACAGGAACTCAAACGGGCTATTCAGGTACGCGAACCGGATATTCCGGCAGAACTACCACAGGCGGATATGTAATGAGCTTACTTGTTCTGGTTGCCGCGGTTATGAAAGCCGATGGCAAAGTATTAAAATCGGAACTCGATTATGTAAAAAAATTTATTGTTCAGAATTTTGGTGAAGCCTCGGCTACAGAAGCGGTGAAAATGCTACGTGAGCTTTTGCAGCAAACCATACCGGTTAATGAAGTTTGCCGGCAGATAAAACAAAATATGAACTATTCGGCACGTTTGCAGTTACTTCATTTTTTGTTCGGAATTGCACAGGCCGATGGAGTTGTCGATGTTTCAGAGAAAGATTTGATCTTCAGAATAAGCCACGAAATGGGACTATCCGGTAAAGACTATGAGTCAATTCAGGCGATGTTTGTCCCGAATACGGAAGGCGATTATAAAATTCTTGAAATAGAGCCATCAGCCACCGACGACGAGTTGAAAAAAGCATACCGCAGAATGGCAATGAAGTACCATCCGGATAAGGTAAGCCATTTGGGCAACGATTTCCAGAAAGCCGCAAACGAGAAGTTCCAGAAGGTGAACCAGGCTTACGAAAATATTAAGAAAGAACGAAAGATTGCCTAAATAGTAGTGAGTCGTTAGTATTTAGTAGTGAGTATTGAGCAGAATTCTGTCTGGTTTTTTATCTCGATGCTCACTACTAAAAATCACAAGTCTAATTAATGAAAATAATTTCAACAAATATTGGTGAATCCAAAACTGTTGTTTGGCGCGGGAAACAGATTCAAACCGGCATTTATAAATATCCGGTGCCTCATCCTGTTTTTCTTGGAAATGAAGATGTGGAAAATGATCATGTCGTCGATCGAAGATTTCACGGTGGCATTGACAAAGCTTGCTATCTGTATTCAGCCGACCATTATAAATACTGGAAAAAGTTTTATCCTGAAACAGAACTTCCCTGGGGAATGTTTGGCGAAAACCTTACCGTGGAAGGATTACACGAAGCTGATGTAAATATTGGCGACACGTTTCAAATTGGAGATGCGGTTATTCAGGCAACTCAGCCGCGTCAACCCTGTTTTAAGCTGGGAATAAGGTTTGGAACGCAGGAAGTTGTTCGTCAGTTTGTCGATTCAGGATTTGCCGGAGTTTATGTGCGAGTGCTGAAAAACGGAAAAGTAAAAGCCGGAGATGAATTGAAGTTGGTAGAAAAGAAAGATTCGCTTTCAATACGAAAAGTTTATGAATTGCTTTATACTGAATCCTTTCAAAAGGAGACAGTTATTAAAGCAGTAAATGATCCTTTTATTGCTGAAAGCTGTAAAATAGATTTATTAAAACGTTGGGGCGACGAAATCTAATTCATCGCCCTTTATTTTAATTCACGCTGTTTTGATATTCTCATCGCCACACCCGCTGCGGTATTGTGCAATAATTTCCTTTACCTGGCTCGGCGCCACCCTTCCGAAAACTTTTTCTCCTACTTGAATAACCGGCGCCAAACCACAGGCACCAACGCAACGCAGGCAGTTGAGCGAGAATTTTCCATCTGCGGTGGACTCCCCTACTTCAACCTTTAACTGACGTTTAAATTCTGCAAGAACCTGTTCTGCGCCACGCACATAACAAGCAGTTCCCATACAGATTGAAACCGGAAATTCGCCCTGCGGGATCATGGTAAAGTAACTGTAAAACGTAACCACACCATAAACACGGGCAACCGACGTTTTTAATTCCTTTGCCACCACCTCCTGAACTTCGGCAGGCAGATAACCCAATTTCCCCTGAACTTTGTGAAGCACATTAATTAATTCCCCTTCCTTATTTCCAAATTCAACACAAATATCTTTTATGATTTGAATCGTATTTTCAGCTAATTTTATTTTTGGCATCTTATAGACTTTTAGACATTAGACGTTTAGATTTGAGACAATTAGACATGAGATTTCGTTCTGACTATTCAGTGCGATCAAAGTATTCAGTATGCAGCAAATGATGCGCTTTTTCGCTCATTGGTTTTCCAAGGAATTCTTTGTATAACTCAATGATGTAAGGATTTTCGTGCGATTTCCGAATCGATTTATTTTTGTCTTCGCGGTAAATCGCCTTTTGACGCTTTTTCAGAACTTCCGCATTTCCGTGGTGATAGGGTTGGCCACCGCCACCAATACAACCGCCCGGACAGCTCATAATTTCAATGGCATGAAACTCACTTTTGCCGGCCCGGATATCTTCCAGCAATTTACGTGCGTTTCCAAGTCCATGTGCAATACCTATTTTAACAGGCAATCCGTTAAAATCGATGGTGGCCTGCCGAATTCCATCCATACCACGCAATTCTTCGAAGTCGAGACGCGGTAATTCCTTTTTTGTATAAATTTCGTATGCTGTTCGAACTGCAGCTTCAATAACTCCTCCGGTTGTTCCGAAAATAACGGCAGCTCCTGTTGATTCTCCCAACGGATTGTCGAATTCTTCGTTTTGTAATGTTTTAAAATCGATATTCGATATTTTTATTAATGCCGCAAGTTCGCGCGTTGTTAAAGCATAATCCACATCGGGATTACCGTTTACTTTAAATTCATCGCGGCCACATTCATATTTTTTGGCCACACAGGGCATAATCGATACTACAACCAGGTTTTCGCGTTTTACGCCCAGTTTTTCCGCAAACCAGGTTTTGGCAATTGAACCAAACATTTGCTGTGGTGAACGCGCCGTTGAAGGAATATCTTTCATTCCGGGAAACTGGTGCTCGAAAAATTTCACCCATGCAGGACAGCAGGAAGTTAATATCGGTAATTTCACATTTGTATCTCCTGCGAGATGTTTTGAAAGTCTGTCCAGAAGCTCCGTGCCTTCTTCCATAATGGTTAAATCGGCAGCAAAATCGGTATCGAAAATATAATCGAAACCTAACCGGCGTAAAGCTGCAACAAGTTTTCCGGTAACCAGAGTTCCGGGTTGCATTCCGAACTCTTCACCAAGAGCAGCCCGAACTGCAGGCGCTGTTTGAACTATCACTGTTTTTGTGGGATCGGAAAGCGCACGAATAACATTTCCTGTTTCATCCACTTCGGTTAAAGCTCCTGTAGGGCAAACTGCAACACATTGTCCGCAATAGGTGCAAACTGAATGGTCGAGATTCATTTCAAATGCAGGAGAAACCACCGAATTAAAACCCCGGTTAATAGCTGAAAGTACACCAACAGTCTGCACTTCGTTACACATCATCTCGCAACGGCGGCACATAATACATTTATCTACGTCGCGAATAATCGCGGGTGAAGTATCTTCACGGTAATGCGACTGTTCTCCCGGGTAATGTATTTCACGGATTCCCAGTTGATGCGCCATATCCTGAAGCTCACAGTTCCCTGACTTTGCACAGATTAAACAGTCGAAAGGATGATCGGAAAGAATAAGTTCCATCACTGTTCTCCGGGCATTAATAGCCCTTATGGAGTGAGAGTGAATTACCATTCCTTCCTGTACTTCAGTGCAACAAGCCGGAGCAAGATTTCGCCTTCCTTCCACTTCTACCACGCAAATACGGCATCCACCCGGCTTATTTTCAATATTCAAATCATCCAGTTTCATGTGGCAAAGCGTTGGCACCTGAATTCCGATTCCGGATGCAGCTTCAAGAATTGTAATTCCCTTTTTAACGACAATCGGTTTTTTGTCGATGGTAAGATTGATTGTATCCATTTTCGATTTATTTTCAGATTAATTAAGTGTGATAGCGTTAAACTTGCATTTTTCGAAACAAACACCACATTTTATGCACAGCGATTGATCAATGTAATGTGGCATTCGACGTTCTCCGGTAATTGCACCAACCGGGCAGTTGCGGAAACAAAGTGTACATCCCGTGCATAAATCTTCAATAATTTCGTATTTCAGCAAGGCTTTGCACTGGCCTGCCGGGCATTTTCCATCGTGAACATGCGCCAGGTATTCGTTTTCAAAATTGGCGATGGTTGACAATACCGGATTTGGCGAAGATTGTCCCAGTCCACACAATGCATGTGTCTTTAATAACTCCACTCAATTGTTTTAACCGGTCAATATCTTCCTCTGTTCCCTTTCCTTTTGTTATTTTATCGAGAATTTCATGAAGCCGTTTATTTCCAACCCGGCAAGGTGTGCATTTTCCGCATGATTCTTCCAGCGTAAATTCAAGGTAAAATCGGGCAATGGAAACCATACAATCATCTTCGTCCATTACAATCATTCCGCCGGAACCCATCATTGAACCCGCAGCAATAAGATTATCATAATCGATGGGTGTATCCAGAAAATCTTTGGTTAAGCAACCACCCGAAGGCCCGCCTGTTTGAACCGATTTGAATTCTCTATCGTTTCTAATTCCACCGCCAATATCGTAAATCACTTCACGCAGCGTGGTTCCCATCGGAACTTCAATTAATCCGACATTATTGATTTTTCCGGCCAGAGCAAAGACTTTTGTACCTTTTGATTTTTCGGTTCCGATTTTGTTAAACCAATCAGCGCCTTTATTTATTATTACAGGAATATTTGCAAAAGTTTCCACATTGTTTACATTGGTTGGTTTTCCCAAATAACCTGAAACCGATGGAAATGGTGGCTTAAATGTCGGTTCACCGCGCAAACCTTCCATGGAATGGATAAGTGCAGTTTCCTCGCCGCAGACAAATGCTCCGGCACCATAGCGAAGTTCTATATCGAAATTGAATCCGGAACCCATAATGTCGTTACCCAGCAAACCGTATTCGCGAGCCTGGTTGATTGCAGTTTTCAATCTCTCTATTGCCAAAGGATATTCAGCACGAATGTAAACCAAGCCTTTATCGGCTCCAATGCAGAAACCGCAAATCGCCATAGCTTCGAGTACTGAATGTGGATCGCCTTCCAGAATAGAACGATCCATAAATGCGCCCGGATCGCCTTCATCGGCATTGCATACCACATATTTTTGGTCGGCTTCCGATTTTCGGGTAATTTCCCATTTCAATCCGGCTGGAAAACCACCACCGCCCCGGCCACGCAAACCGGAAACTTTAATCTCATTAATAACTTCGTCAGGCGTGAACGCTGTCAGGCATTTTCCAAGCGCCATGTAACCATCGCGCGCAATATATTCATCAATGTTTTCAGGATCGATAATACCGCAATTTCGTAAAGCTATCCTGATTTGAGTTTTTGTTTCGGTCATTGCTGAAAGTTTTAAAATTGGTATATGTCTTCAAATGAAACTTTTATCTCACCACCGATTTCTTCCCCATGCAGAATAAATTTATTCACGATTTCGTTCGCGCGATTTTTGTTCACAAAACCAAATACTTTGGACATTTTCCCTGGCATTTTTACCTCAACCATTGGCTCGGCATAACAATAGCCTAAACATCCGGTTTGCTTTAATACCACATCAATAGCCTGATAGTCGCATTCCTCGCGAATAATCTTCATAATTTCCTTTGCACCCGAAGCAACTCCGCAGGTCGACATTCCTACCTTTATTTCAATTACCTGTTCCGCAGGGTTGGCGTTTTCGTTTTTTCTAAATTGCGACTGCAATTCATCCTTTATTTTTTGAAGATCGGCAAGTGATTTTATTTTTGTCATAATCTAATAATATTATCTTTTAATAAAGAATTATTTCTTTATTGTATAACCCGGCATTTTATTATTTGAAATACTACAGTACAAATTTCGTAATTTTATATCAACTTTATCACGTCGCGATATTTAGATCACGCAATATTAACAGTTAGGAAATAGTGTTTTAAAACATGTGCGGTTCATTGTGTTATTAAACATATCTTCTATTGAAAAATAGTTCAAAGAAATTATTTAAAGAAAATATTCTTTTATTATAATTAAACGAAACCTGTTCAGAATAA
This sequence comes from uncultured Prolixibacteraceae bacterium, assembly GCA_963821855.1. Lineage (GTDB taxonomy): Bacteria > Bacteroidota > Bacteroidia > Bacteroidales > Prolixibacteraceae > Draconibacterium. The sequence goes on from CAWGFJ010000013.1 coordinate 7,682, forward strand.
AAAAAGGCCTTTTCTAAAGAATGTGTTACTGATTGAATTTCAAATTATTCGAACATAAAAAATTGAAATGACTATTGAATTCACTAATTTTCACATCAAATTCAATTGACAAAAACCAAAAATATGATATACGATAAACAATCATTTCTGCCCGGAAATATTAACGATCCTGAATTCTACCAAAAAATAATAGATGCATTGCCTATCCCGATTTTTTACCGCGATTTGAACGGCGTTTACCAAATGTGTAATAAATCGCACGAAAAATTTGTTGGAAAGCCAAAAGAACAGATTATTGGCAAATCGGTATTTGAAATTCATACAAAAGAAATGGCCGAAATATATTCCGGTCGCGATAAAGAGCTTATCTCCAATCCTGAAGTTCAGATATATGAAACCGAAATCAGGCAAAAAGACGGTTCTTCGCATCATGTAATTATGAATAAAGCTGTTATTCGGAATAATGAGGAAAAAATTGTTGGTATCGTCGGCTCTATTCACAATATTACCGAATTGAAAAAAACGGAGAAACGACTTGAAAAAGCACAGGAATCCATGGAGATTTCATCGCATATGTTTCATAAAATTAATGTGGGAATTATTATGATGGATCATCAGCATAAAGTAGTTGATTCGAACGAAAGCTTTGCGCATTTAATGGGCGAAGAAACTTCCGAACTTTTCGAAACCATTCCGGGATTAAAAGGCGCCGATGTGCAGGTTTTGGTTCCTGAAGTTATTTTTAAAATGCTTTCAGGAATACTGGCTTCAGGCGAAGACTTACTGGAACGTGATATAAAAATTAACAATCGATTACTGCACATATCTGTTGTTACGCTATATAAAAACAGGGTTGTTGGTGCTGTTATCCGCGATATGTCGGCGCCAATGCTGGTGCGCGATGAGATAATAAACAGGGCTATGCGCATAAACAAGCAAAACATTGATACGGTACAAAAAATAGCGCAGCTATTGGGAGAAAACGCTGCCGAAACCGAAGAGCTTTTAAATTCCATAATTCAATCGTACAGATATGGCGACGACGAATAAGCCTGGTTATCACATAGAAATCGATGTTCAGCAAAAACGCCCTAAAGGTGAAATTGCCTGTGGCGATGTATTTCAATCGAATATAATAAAGGAAGAAGGCCGCACTATTCTCGTTTTAAGCGACGGAATCGGACATGGAATTAAGGCAAGCGTATTGGCTACATTAACTGCTGCAATGGCGCTAAAATATGCACAGTTTCATACCAAACCCGATGTAGCTGCGAGTATTATCATGAATGCCTTACCCAAAAGCAGCGACGGCAAGGAAAGATATGCAACCTTCACTATAATTGAATTGGAAACCGACGGATTGGTAAAAATTATCAACTATGATAATCCTTCGGTACTTGTTATTCGAAACGGAAAACCATTTCAACCAAAGGAATATGAATTAAAAATACGTGGAGAAGAAAATCCAGGAAAATTGCTTCGTTGCCGCGAATTTACTGCCCAAAAAGAAGACCGGTTAATTTTTCTTTCAGATGGTGTTTCTCAATCAGGTTTGGGCAATAATCGTTTTCCAATGGGATGGGGACTAGAACAGGTTGAGGATTTTGCCATAAACCAGGTAAGCAGGATGCCTGATATTTCTGCAACTAAACTGGCACGAAAAATTATCAACCGTGCCGAAATGAATGATGACTTTTCGGTAAAGGATGACACCACATGTGGCGTAATATATTTTAGAGAACCTCGTAAATTTATGCTTATTACCGGGCCACCGTTTTATAAAATTAAAGATTTCGATTTTGTAGGAAGGATTAAGCATTTCAACGGAAAAAAAATAATTTGCGGCGGTACTACAGCAGAAATTATCGCACGCGAACTTAATCTTGAAGTAGAAATTCAACATGGCAGAAAAGAGGTTAACGCACTGCCACCAGTTGCAAAAATGGAAGGTTTTGAGCTGGTTTCGGAGGGTATTCTTACTTTGGGCAAAGTGGAAGAATTACTTGAAAATTACGATAGTGAATCGCGCTTAAACGACAGTCCGCCCGAAGAAATAGTAAAACTCCTGCTTCAGCACGATGTGATTGACATTGTGGTTGGAACACGAATAAACTGGGCACATCAGGATCCGGATCAACCGCTGGAACTTGAGCTACGAAAATTTGTGGTGAAAAGAATCGTGCGAATATTAATGCATAAATTCTTTAAAGAGGTAGGTGTGGAATATGTGTAAATCATTAATCACGATTTGAATTCAGGACAAAAAAAAGCTTTCGTTAAAATCCGGATTAACATCATTTAGTCTTTTTTTGTGGTATTTAAGAGCAAAAATCCTGATCTTTATTCAGAAATATTGTACCATGAAACCAACATTACTCCTAATCTTAATCTTATTTACTTCTGTTTTATTTGCACAGCAGAAGGAATTTCGAATACAGGGCAGAGTTGTCGATAAAAAAGGAAACCCGATTCCGGATGCGTACATTATCAATTCCAGAAATTACAGTAAAAATACAAGTCGTGAAAATGGTGTTTTTGATGTTCAGGTTTTGCCCGCAGATTCGCTGATCGTATCTCATGTTTCTTTTTTCAGAAAAACGGTTACTGTATTCCAGTTGATGAAAAATCCGGTAATTCAACTGAGCCTGGATACTATTAATATTCTGCAAATCGATGTTCTATCCGATGAAATGACCGATGCAGAGCGCGCTGCGAAAAATGTTAACAGCATTAATTTCGATATGAAACCAAAACCCGGAGGCGATAACTATACCGAAACGGAACGAATGGACAACCTTGTAAGCACTGAGAACAGGGTACTTCGGAGTGAAGCTTCGGCGGTTACTTACCAGTTTTCGCCCTCAGAAGTTATTGGAAACCTTATTGGCAAAATTCAAAAGCGAAAGAAATCGAATGAATACTATTCGACGAAAAAGAAGAAAAAAGAAAACAAAAAACAGGAACCTAAATGATCCCTGTTTTCAATATTGTAATTTTCTGATTTAAACCATCGGGTATTTTTTAAAAATATCTTCCGAACGCATTAAAATATCAACGTATTGGGCGCGCTGATAAGCAAACGGATCTTTTAGTTTTTTCCTGGAAAGTTTGCCACGGAAATCGTCCAGTGTTTTATAATCTTTATCGTCCATCCATTTATTAATATCCATTAAAATATCGGATACTACCGTTGGATGGTTCCGGTAAATTGTACTTACAATTTGCACGGTGTCGGCACCGGCAAGAATCATTTTAATTACATCGTTTGAATCGTAAATTCCACGACTCGCACAAATGCTGCCTTCAAGATTGCCGTAAAGCAAACCTGCAAAGCGAAGGCTAACCATGTGATCTTTTGGATTACTCAGTTCCCACGGATAAAAATATTCTTCTTTGTTAATATCAATTTCAGGCTGAAAAAACCGGTTAAATAAAACGTATGCATCGGCACCGGCTTCATCTATCTTTTTAATAAAATTAAGTGGATTGGTATAAAACAAGCTTATTTTAACGCTCACCGGAATTTTAACCGCTTTCTTAACCGCCTTAACAATCTGAACCTGCTTATCTTCAAGCGACTGGCCCGTGACCTCAAAATAACCAGGCACGGCATACAGATTAATTTCAAGACCATCGACTCCTGTTTTTTCCAACTCTTTGGCATATTCCACCCACGAAGGTTCGTAAATGGCATTTAAGCTGGCAAAGACAGGAACCTTAACGCTGTTTTTCAATTTTTCCACATTATACAGATGTTCTTTTGGCCCCGAATGTTCGAGGTTTGGAAATATAGTGGTCATCTCGGCATTTCGGTATTCGTATTCAGCCATATCATCATCCATTTGTAAATTTTCAAGCTGAATTTGCTCCTCGAATAAGGACCGGTAAACAATAGCGCCAATACCGGCTTCTTCTATTTGCTTGATAGTATCGGGCTTTGACACTAAATTGCTTGCTCCAAGTATTAGAGGATTTTTGAGTTTAACACCCATGTAGGTCGTTGATAAATCTGCCATAATTATTGTTTTTATTGATTTATTTCTTTGAAAGAAAAACTAAAATTAAAAGTAATTTGTTCAAGAACCAATTTAAATTTTATTAATGATTCACAAATAGCAATCACATCGTAATTTAAATTAAGTTGCAATACATTCAGCGTAAACCGAATACTGCGTTTTATGCAAAAAAACCACCTGTTTCGTGCAGATGGTTTTTTCAGCTATTTTACTTTATTTTTACAGTAAACTCAATGTTACTGTCAATCCGGCCATAACCACAGAAACCATAGTCATGAGTTTTATCAGGATATTCAATGAAGGTCCTGAAGTATCTTTAAACGGGTCGCCAACGGTGTCGCCAACTACGCCTGCTTTATGAGCTTCGCTGCCTTTTCCGCCATAATTTCCTTTTTCAATGAATTTTTTAGCATTATCCCAGGCACCACCTGCGTTGTTCATAAATACAGCTAAAGTGAAGCCTGCTGTTAAACCACCGGCCAATAAGCCAATAACACCAGCAACTCCCATGGATGCGCCCACAATTACAGGAACAAAAATAGCAACCAAGGATGGTAGTAACATCTCTTTTTGTGCACCCCTGGTTGAAATCTCTACACATTTTGCATATTCCGGAACAGCTTTTCCTTCAAGAATTCCTTTAATTTCACGGAACTGACGGCGAACTTCATCCACCATTGCTCCGGCAGCGCGTCCCACAGCTTTCATGGTCATCGCACTAAATACAAATGCCATCATCGAACCAAGGAAAAGTCCACCAAGAAATAGGGGATTGAACAGCGTTATATCGTATGATGCGGCAAGATCTTTAACCGAAGCGGTTGATATTTGTACGGCTTTAACACCATCATGAACCGCCGGAGCTATGTCATTATAAAATACGTATTCACCCTTAGTAATAAATCCTTCACCTCCTTTTGCTATTTTACCAAACCACAATCTTACTTCTTCCATGTAAGCAGAAATAAGTGCCATTGCTGTTAACGCAGCAGAACCAATCGCAAATCCTTTTCCTGTTGCTGCTGTTGTATTACCCAACATATCCAAAGCATCAGTACGTTCACGAACTTCAGCAGGTAATTCAGCCATTTCTGCGTTACCACCGGCATTGTCAGCGATAGGACCAAAAGCATCGGTTGCTAAAGTAATACCGAGAGTTGAAAGCATTCCAACAGCTGCAAAACCAATCCCGTAAACACCCATTGCAAAATGAGTTGCTCCACCAGCAGCCCAGAAAGATCCCATAATTCCAAGAACAATTGTTACAACCGGAATCCAGGTTGAATACATACCAACAGCCAAACCATCGATAATAGTTGTTGCCGGCCCTTGTTGTGCCTGTTTCGCAATTCCTTTAGTTGGTTTATATTCATCAGAGGTAAAATACTCAGTTGCCTGACCAATAATAACACCGGCAGCCAATCCAATAACCACAGCACCAAATACCCCCCAGGTAACCCATCCTGCATAAGCCATTCCAGCCATTGCAATAAGAATTAATAATGAACTACCTCCGGTTCCGATCAGCAATGCATTTAACAAATTCTTTTGTGTTGCAGATTCTTTTGTGCGAACCATAAAAATACCAACAATAGAAAGAATAATACCGATTGCAGCTACAATCATTGGCGCAGTAACTGCTTTAATAGGATCAATATTTAAATCGGATAAAGCAATAGCAGGAAGCGCAGCACCTAATGCGGCAGTTGCTAAAATAGAACCTGCATAACTTTCGTAAAGGTCGGCTCCCATGCCGGCAACGTCACCAACGTTATCACCAACGTTATCGGCAATGGTTGCAGGGTTACGTGGGTCATCTTCAGGAATACCAGCTTCAACTTTACCAACAAGGTCGGCACCAACATCGGCTGCTTTTGTATAGATACCACCACCAACACGCGCAAAAAGTGCCTGCGTAGAAGCACCCATTCCAAATGTTAACATGGTAGTTGTAATTTCAATTAATTTTTGGCTCTCAGTTGTTCCTTCGTGCACAAACTGCAATCCGGCAAAATGGAAACCAGCTGCCATATGTTCAGGTGTAAAAACAACCGAAGTTAAAAACCAGTACCAGGCTGCAATATCAAGCAATGCAAAACCTACAACAACCAATCCCATTACAGCACCACTCCTAAAAGCAACCTGTAATCCTTTGTTTAGCGATTGAGATGCTCCGTGTGCAGTGCGCGCCGAAGCAAATGTTGCAGTTTTCATTCCCAGGAAACCGCAAAGACCCGAGAAAAAACCACCGGTTAAAAACGCAACAGGAACAAATGGGTTTTGAACTCCAAAATAAGCCATAATAGCCAGTAGGATAAAAAGTATTACAAATACAATTCCTACAACTTTGTACTGTCTTTTAAGATAAGCCATTGCACCTTCACGAACATACTGCGCAATTTCTTTCATCCTGTCAGTACCTTCCGAATTCTTCATCATCGATTTGAAGAAGAACCAGGCAAATATTAACGCCAAAATTGACGCTATCGGAACCAATAAGAAAATATTACTCATAAGATGATAATTTTTATGTAACTGCTGTTACGGTTTAGATTTTTGAAATTTATTTTTAACTCAATTTTTTTAGCACAAAACAAAAAAAAATTTTGCAAGGGACAAAGATAAATTTAAAAATGAGAAGCAAATATTTTGAATACCTATTTGACAGCACATTGAAAATAAATTAACAATTACGGATACTATTTATAATCAATATGTATAAGTCGCTTCTATATTAAAATCATTATATTGCTAACGGGTGTTAATTTAAATTTTTTAGCGTTAATATAGTAATCAAATGAATAAAATTTGCTTCCTCATTGTCTTTTTAATTGTCTTTATCATTTCGAATATCAACCAAATTTTCAGTCAGAATTTTGACGGATTTTTTAACTATTCTTACGATGAGAAAGAAGACAAGATAATTCTTGAAATCGATAAATTGGACTCAGAGTTTCTGTATGTTTCATCGCTGGCCTCGGGAGTTGGTTCTAACGATTTAGGCCTTGATCGCGGAAGATTAAACGATTCGAAAGTCGTAAAATTTAAAAAAGCCGGTAACAAGATTTTATTAGTGCAGCCTAATTATAATTACAGGGCATCTTCAAACAATCCCGATGAATTAAAGGCTGTTGACGATGCTTTTGCCATTTCAGTACTCGAAGGTTTTATTATTGAAAAAGAGGAAAACAGCAAATATTATATCGACATCACACCGTTGCTGCTACAGGATGCTGCAGGAGTAACAGAAACTCTTCAACAAAATAACCAGGGAAATTACAAAATCGATCTTACACGTTCCGCTGTATGTTCCGAAGGACTAAAAGACTTTCCGAAAAACTCGGAATTTGAAGTGCTTTTAACCTTTACCGGTGACGCAAAAGGCCGATGGATAAACGGTGTAACACCAACTCCCGATGCTGTTACCATACGATTGCACCATTCCTTTATCGAACTGCCTGACAATAATTATAAGCCCCGAATTTTTGATCCACGAGCCGGCTATTTTGAAATCTCATATTATGATTATGCCGTGCCATTTGATCTGCCTGTTGAACAACGATTTATTACACGGCACCGACTGCAAAAGAAAAATCCGGGCGATGAGATTAGCGAACCGATGGAACCGATTATTTATTATGTCGACCGTGGAACACCAGAGCCAATTAAATCGGCTTTAATTGAAGGAGCAAGCTGGTGGAGCCAGGCTTTTGAAGCTGCCGGTTTTAAAAATGCGTTTTTTGTGAAGGAAATGCCCGAAGATGCAGATATGCTTGATGTACGGTATAACGTAATACAGTGGGTTCACCGCTCTACAAGAGGCTGGTCGTATGGATCTTCGGTTACCGATCCGAGAACAGGCGAAATTCTAAAAGGACATGTTACACTTGGTTCTTTGCGGATTCGCCAGGATTTTTTGATTGCGCAAGGATTACTTTCACCTTACGGAAATAACAATAAAGAAGTTGAAAAAGCCAAAGAAATGGCACTGGCACGTATCCGGCAACTCGCCGCGCACGAAGTCGGACACACACTTGGGCTTGCACACGCCTATAGCGCCAGTGCAGAAGATCGTGGATCTGTGATGGATTACCCTCAACCACTGATAGAAATAAAAAACGACAAACTCGACTTTTCCGATGCATATGATGACAAAATTGGCGATTGGGATAAAGTAGCCATTAATTACGGCTACAGAGAATTTTCAAATGACGAAAAGGAAAAAGAGGGTTTGAAGAAAATAATTCAGAATTATATTAAAGACGGCAGAACTTTCCTATCCGATAGAACTTCATCCGGCGGTATTCAGCCTTATACCAGCCAATGGGACAACGGAAAAAATTCGTACGAAGAATTGGTGAAAATGATGGAGATCAGAAAGATTGCATTGAATAACTTTGGTGAAAATACAATTCCTGAAGGAACTCCATTTGCCACGTTGGAAGACATTCTGGTTCCTGTTTATTTTTATCATCGTTATCAGATTACTGCAGCAGCTAAATTTATAGGCGGCTTAAATTACCGCTATTCGATGAAAGGCGATGGTCAGGTTATTACTGAAATGATTTCACCAGAAGATCAGGTGAAAGCATTACAAACAATATTAAAAACTATCACTCCTGAAGAGTTAAAAATTCCTGAAAAAGTGCTTCAGTTAATTCCGCCCAAACCAATGGGATATAGCAGAAGTTCAACAGAAAATATTCAGTCGAATACCGGATTGACATTCGATCCGCTCAGCGCTGCAGAAGCATTGGTAAATTTTGTGTTTTCTGAATTGTTAAACCCTCAGCGTGCACAACGACTAATTGAATATAATAGCAGGAATGCCAGCCAACCCGGATTTGTGAAAGTTCTCGATGAAATAATATCGGCTACGTGGCAAGCGCCTGTTGAAAACGGGTATGATGGCGAATTACAAAAAGTGGTTGACAATGCATTTCTATTAAATTTGATGCAGCTGGCACAAAACGAAAATGCCACTTTCGAGGTAAAATCCCTGACCTGGCAAAAAATACAGGAGATAAATAATATTGCCATCGATAAAATCGATTCATTCTCCGATTACGCATTAAAAGCACATTACGATTATGCTGTTCATCAGATTGAACTATTTAATTCGAATCCTGAAAAATTCAAGACAATAAAAATCGAAATGCCGCCTCAGGGCGCGCCAATCGGGATGGATTAATACTTGAAACTGTGTGGGGGCGCGACTTCGAATAGGGCCCCCGCTAAAGAACACCGTCAAGGATAGCATCCCATTGAGGGATTCCATCCTTTAATTTTCAACAATGAATCAATGCTTTTCTTACTCTGCCGTTCATCAAAACAGTTAACGGTTTATCAAATTCAATATGTTTGATATATTCGGTTTCGCGAACTACTTTCTGCTTTTTAAGTGCTTCCATTTTTAGCGTTGATTTGTTGGATTCATGCGGAACGGAAAAATAACCCACATTCATTGATGTTACATTATGAAAAAAATGGGAACCAAGTGAGCCATCCAACGGAAAATCAGGCAACCCAACTTCAACAATTATACGGGCTTTTGAAATATTTGCCCACTTAACAGGTATTCCGGTATATGGATCTCGGGAGCCCCAACGTCCCGGCCCGATTAAAATATAATCTTTTCCCGAATCTTCGAAATTTATGATTAAATTCCCCTATTTCCCGGGCAATTTGTTTGGTTTTCATTTTATCAAATTTGTCGGAATTGACATATACCACATCACGGATATTTTCAATTTTACCGTTTCCCATTCCGTATTCAGCATACATAAAAATTTTATCCTCGCTTACCGATTCCAAATCAATATCAACCTGTTCCTCAATTCGTATCAATGGTTTTATCTGAAGCAGATAAAAAGTTGGTAATCCGTTTTCGGTTGGTTCAAAATCGAGGGCATATTCAATTTCCACCGGTGAACCCATCGCTTCTTTAAAAAGCCGCAATAAAATCTGCAGTGTATCAGCTAAAGGTAAATAATTGTATTTCAGAATATTTGAGAAGTTAACTACCAAAGGCCCATTCTTGCCTGCACCCGGAATCAGGCTATCGTTATCCATGTCGTATGTAGAAACCGAATGCTCAAGCGTTCCGTCTTCCAGTGCATCTTTAATTTTGTATTTTTTTATGGAAGAACGTTCGCCATAAGCGATTAAATCGGGTTCTTTATTTGTTAAATCGAGCGCATAAAATGATTTTTGTGAATCACGAATCTGCTCAGAAACAGTAGACGGATTAATATCGGGATATTTTGGGCAGAAGCGGTAAGAATTTTCGCCACCAACAACGTACATTCCCAAACCAACTGCTGCGACAGAGAAGCCATCTTCGGGCTTCATATATGAAATCGGATAATAATTATATGACTGTGCAACACCTGAAACACTTGGATAATATTTGTCGTTGTAATTATGACCTACAAGTTCCTGGATAACCACCGCCATTTTTTCTTCTTCGATTTTATAATTTACCGCATCGAAATAGGCTTGTGCCGTATCGGTGAATATACTTGCATAAACCAGTTTTACAGCCGTTTCCAATTGTTTGTAACGTACTTTTATGTCCGGATGATTATTAGGAATTATATATGTTGCATACACACCCGAAAATGGTTGTAACAACGAATCTTCGAACAAACCCGAAGAGCGCACAGCCAATGGTTTTTCCACTTCTTTCAGGTAATCTGTTAAACGCGCTTTAATTTTTTCGTCAAATTCCGAATCAAGAAAATGTGAGCGAATCGATTCGAAATTGCTAAGTGAATAAACATCATCGTACAAATTGTTGATTTCGAGGAACCTATCGAATTCCAATGCTCCCAAAACTGCGGTTGCCGGAATTCTGATATTAAATTCAGGAATTAATTTCTTAAAATCGATATTTTCGATAATATGGCAGATAAACGCAATTCCACGCCCTTTTCCGCCAAGTGATCCTTTGGCCATACGCAATACCATTTGGTTTGAATGCACCAATTCAGGATTAAAATTTACTATCGTTCCTTTTAGCTTTCCAAACCTCACATCGCGAAAAACATTCAGGCAAAATTCCCTTAAATCTTCTGCCGATTTAAAATCCTGTGTTTGCAATGGCCTTAACCGCTCGGCCATGTTTATTTCGCCGCGTGCTATCAACCAGGTCGAGAACGAATTCCGGCTTCCATGATACAATAATGCTTCAGAGGGAATCTCGCGAAACATTTTCTGAAATTTCTCCAGATTTTGAGCTTCACCTAATGGTTTTCCATCTTGTCCTTTAAAAACAAAATTTCCAAATCCCAACCTGCGATATAGAAAATTCAGAATATCCATCGACAAACTCTCCGAATTTTTATTGATAAAATCAGCGTCAACTTCTTTCGCCCGTTCTGCATTTGTAATATCATGAGATTGAAGCAAAAGAGGAACAGGAAATTTAAACGTTTCGCGGGCAAATTTCAGCAGCTCAATTCCGGCATTTTCATCATCAACTCCGTTTTTTTCAAATTTAACATCGGAGATAACGCTCAGAATATAGCGGCGATAGGCATTTATTATATGAACTGCTTCTTCGTATGTGCTTACCAACAATACTTTTGGCCTTGCCCGCATTTTAAGGATTTTATGCAATTCATCTACTGCATCTTCTTTTACAAGAATTTGTGTTTGCGTCATAACTGTTGTATACAGCATTGGCAAATATCTCGAATAATACTGAATGCTGTCTTCGATTAAAAGAATTACACGAACATTACCGTTTTGAGTATCGAGCGCTACATTTTTCTTGTCTTCAATATATTTTATCATGGCAAGGAAAACATTGGAATTTCCGTTCCATACAAAAATGCGATCGATATGCTCGAGCTTTTTTCCCTCAACCTGAAAATATGGTAAATCGGCATTGTTGTTCACCAAAAGCAAAAGCGGCACGTTTGGCCTTAATTTACCAATCTGTCGTGAAGCTTCAATTGCAGAATTTTTGTCGACACCAGCCATTACAATAATAAAATCGAAATCCTTGTGTTTTAATACCAATAGTGCATCCTCAATAGAATTTACACTTGTAAAACGTGGCGCTGCATATAAATTTAGCTGAAGATATTCGCCAAAAATTTTATCGCTGAACTGGCCTTCGCGCACAATGGAATAGGAATCGTAAAGCGTGGCCACAAGTAACACTTCCTTTACCTTAGTAGGCATTAGTTCCTGGAAAATATCGCGATCGGTTTTTTTTCGTTTGTAAAGATTTGCAAGTGTAATATTCTCGATATCCATATTTATTGGTTTTAAAACGATGAAATTAGAGATTTTTTGATATACGAAACAAGATGAAAGGCAATTTCAATATGAAACAGGCAATGAACATAAAATTTGGCAGATAAAATTTGATAGAAAAAAAGCAAAAATTGAATTTGGCATAGCTGTTTAGTAGAAATTTATCGCATAACACACAAAAAGTGGAGTTCAAAACTTTATGCATCAGCAATGGCTGCACGATGGAATTCTGATGGTGTAGAAGTTATTTATTGTGCGAATACAAGATCGCTGGCCTGTCTTGAAAATGTTGTTCATAGGAACCGACACGGTTTAATTGACAATTTTAAAGTAATGGTAATATATATCCCCGATGATGTAAAGCGAAGTGGAATTTCCGTCTCTGAGCTTCCTGTTGACTGGCATCTCCATAATGAAGACGCACAATTAAAATGCAGATTTTTTGGTGATAAATGGGTGATGGACAACGAATCGGCTGTTTTAGCTGTGCCTTCTGCGATTATTAAAAACGAAAACAATATTTTAATTAATCCGAATCACGACGATTTTAGAAAAATAAAAATAATTGATACCGAACCATTTTTCTTTGATCCGAGAATTAAGGTCGATTTTCCACCTCACAACTAATTTTTCGTATTCATTTTGATCTTTTATCTCCTATTGCATATTAAATTAAATAGTCATGTGAATCAAGGGTTGAACCCACTTCGGGGTTCTTTAATATCCACTTCATAACCATGGGTTTTACCCATGGCTATTCTTGTTTAATCCCTTTCGGGATAAATAAAAATCGCCTCGCGACAAGCTCAGCTGAAGACAACAGGCCGCAGAGACATAACCCCGAAATAAGTTTAATTATTGATAATCTTCCAAAGTTAATTCCCGATTCGCGTTACTCAGGAAAAACGTGGTTTCTTCATAATGTCATAAGAACATTCATTGCAAACGCCATCACGCCAATTTCAGTAACCTATTATGTTTTGATGAGATGCCTTATTTTAATCCAATTTATGAATAACCAATCCCGAACGAAGTTTAGGTTCGAACCATGTTGTTTTTGGCGGCATAATATTTCCGCTGTCGGCTATGTTTATGAGTTGTTGCATTGAAACCGGATATAACGCAAAAGCTGCTTTCATTTTGCCGGAATCCACCCTTTTTTTTAATTCACCTAAGCCACGGATTCCGCCAACAAAATCAATCCGGTTCGAAGTTCTCAAATCTTTAATTCCCAGAATAGGATCGAGAACCTGTTTTGATAATATGGTAACATCTAAAACACCAATCGGATCCGAATCATCAAAAGTACCTTCTTTTGCAGTTAGCCTGTACCAATTTCCTGAAAGATAAAGACTGAATTCATGTAATTTAGAAGGTTTGAAAATATCTGTTCCCAAATTTTTAACTTCGAATCCTTCTGATAGTCTTGCCAGAAAATCGATATCCGACAAACCGTTTAAATCAGTAACCACGCGGTTGTAATCAATAATTTGTAACTGGTTATCGGGGAAATGAACCGCCATAAAAAAATTGTATTCTTCATCGCCGGTATGATTTGGGTTTTGTGCTGTTTTTTCCAGTCCGATTCTCGCTGCTGCTGCAGTTCGGTGATGCCCGTCGGCCACGTACGTAAACGGTACTTTCTCGGCAAAAAGCTTTTCTAACCGGCTATTGGTTTCTGCCGAATCAATGGTCCAGAAATGGTGGCCGAATCCATCTTCTGCTGTGAAATCGTAAACAGGCTTATTATTTGAAACAATATTCGATTACAAGTTCATCAATTTCCGGAACCGCTTTGTATGCAAAGAAAACAGGTTCAATATTTGCATTTAAATAGCGCGTTAAAACCATGCGGTCGTCTTCCTTTTCAGGGCGGGTTAATTCGTGCTTTTTTATAATCCCGTTTTCGTAATCGGCACAGGCGGCAGCTCCAACAATCCCATACTGGGTTTTGGCTATTCATGGTTTGTGCGTAAATGTAATATTTAGGCGCTTTCGTCCTGTTTTAACCAACCTTTCTGCTGAAATGCTTTAAAATTTTCGACTGCTTTATTATACACTATCCCGGAGTGAATATCCTGCACATCAGGACATTCAATTTCAGCTTTTGTAATCCGAAGCAGTGACTTTTCCTTTCCATCAGCCATTTTTGCCGCTTCTTCAGAGTTCATTACATCATACGGAAGACAAGCCAGTTCTTCCACAATTTCCTTCGGTGGCCGTAAGCCTTTAAATGGTTTAATAATTGCCATTTATTAGATTTTTAGATATTAGACTTTTAGATTTTAAAACAGGCAAAATAAATTAAATGGATTATAAATCAGCCTAAATTCAAGAAAATAAGAAATAAATAATAAGCCCGCCTGATACGGAACGGGCAGGGAATAATGAATAAAAAAGTGTTCAAAAAACAAAAAAACGAAAAAATATTTCCTGATTTCTTATTTGTTATTCGATATTTCCTATTTAAACCGTTCATAATTTTTTCTAATTCATATTCCCAGAAAAATGTGTATAAAGAGTAGCCTTTCGGGGGAGGTTAGGTGGGGGCTTCTAATTCACCTGAAAAGTACAATCTCCTTTTTCAAAAAACTCAACAATTTGGCGGGCGGCGGCAACTCCCGCATTTAAATTTGCTTCGGCAGTTTGTGCACCTGCTTTTTTAGGCGTAAAGAAATAGCGCCCTTTAAATTTTTCTGCAAATATATTTTCGCAGTCAGGTGTAACATCCGAAACATATTTTATGCCCGGTTTTTCCTCCATTATTTTAACCAAATCGGGTTCATTTACAACCTCTTTCCGGGCTGTGTTTACTATAATACTGCCGTCTTTCAAGTGTTTTAAAACTTCGTAGCTAACCGATTTTATGTGCTGCCCTTTTGCAGGAACATGAATTGAAACTACATCGCTTTTTTCATAAAGCTGTTCCAATGAATTCGTTACTTTTAATCCGATAGCGGCCGCGGCATGTTTGCTGTATTGGGTGTAAACAATCACTTTCATACCCAACGCACGCGCTATTCGAAACACATTTCGGGCAACAAAACCAAAACCATGCAAACCTAAAGTACGACCACGTAATTCGCCCCCTTGTTTTCCACTGAAAAATTCACGAATACCAAAAATGGCAAGGCCTACCGCAAGTTCGGCAACTGCATTTGAGTTTTGACCCGGAGTATTCATTACCACAATACTGTTTTCGGAGGCAACGCGTAAATCAACATTATCGTAACCGGCACCTGCACGTACGACAATCTTTAATTTTTTGGCACTGTTAATAACCTTTTCATCAATAATATCGCTTCGTACTATTACCGCTTCAACATCGCTAATGGCATCAATTAGTTCTTGTTTCGATGTATAGCCCTCAAGAATCCTTAAATTGTAACCAGCCTTTTTAAAGATTTTACTGATTTTGTTTGTCGCAGCTTCTGCAAACGGTTTTTCGGTGGCAATCAATATTTTTCTCATAACTCAATTTTTTTTCAGAAAAAATGCAGGATTCTCACCCTGCATTTCTATAGTTTTTTGTAACGTATCTATTTTGTACTTTCAAATTCTTTCATGGTATCCACCAGTGCTTGAACACTTTCTTTCGGCATAGCATTGTAAATTGATGCCCTGAAACCACCAACTGAACGATGGCCTTTAATTCCAATCATTCCACGACCGGTTGCAAAATCGAGAAATTCTTTTTCCAGTTCAGCATATTCCGGAGCCATAACGAATGTTACATTCATCCTGTGAACGATCTTCCGGGTTAGGAATATTTGGCAAAAAAAGCTTATTCCTGTCGAGTTCATCGTAGAGAATTTCTGCTTTTTCGATGTTAGTTTTTTCCATCGCTTCCATGCCACCCTTTTTCTTCAGCCATTTTAATGTTTGCAAACAACCAAAAACAGCCAGTGTCGACGGTGTGTTAAACATCGATCCGTTGTCGATATGGGTCTGGTAATTCAAAATGGTTGGGATTGCACGTTCTACTTTGCCCAAAGCGCTGTTTTTTATAATTACAAGCGTGGCACCCGATGGCCCAAGGTTTTTTTGTGCGCCGGCATAAATCAAATCATATTTCGAAACATCTATCGGACGGCTTAAAATATCGGACGACATATCGGCAACCATTGGAACGGAAACATCCAAATCGGTTAATATTTCGGTTCCAAAAATGGTGTTGTTTGTTGTAACATGCAGATAATCTGCGTCGGCTGGAACTTCGAAATCTTTTGGAATGTAATTGAAGTTTTTGTCTTCCGAAGTTGCTACGATGGAAACTTCACCAAAAAATTTAGCTTCTTTTATTGCTTTTTTCGACCATGCGCCTGTGTTAAGATAAGCTGCTTTTTTATTCAGTAAATTGTACGGCGCCATTAAAAACTGAAGACTGGCGCCACCTTGTAAAAACAGAACCGAATATCCATCAGGAACATTCAGCAATTCTTTTACTAATGCGACTGGCTTCATCCATAACAGCAACAAATTCTTTGCTGCGGTGCGAAACTTCCATCACTGAAAGCCCGGTTCCTGCAAAATTCATTACTGCTTCAGCAGTCTTTTCTTTTGTAAATTCGGGCAAAATTGAAGGCCCTGCGTAAAAATTGTGTTTCTTCATTAATCCAACAATTAAAGGTGAAAAATTAATACCATTTTTTCGTTGCAAACTTCAATTCAAAGTAAGTGATTAGTTGATGGTTTGCAGATGAGAAAAATCAATATATAAATAAAAAAATTGAGTTTTAAAACATTAATATTCAGCAAAGATAAATGACAAAAATCATTCTCCTATTCATTTTTAAAATAAATTAACCGAATGATCTTTATTTGATAATCGAACTTATTATATCTAAAAAAATGAATTCTATCGAAATTATAAATAGGCCGATATTAAGGAATATATTTTCCTATTGGTTTTGAGTTTTATGTTTAAATTTGGCCTCAACAAACAAGTATTTTCCAATTAATGCAAATTATTCATTCGTTAGACGATTTCTTCCATTCGCTATTCCCCAAAATAGGGGGGGGCAGCAACGATTTAATTAATCAAGGAATTAGAGAGATTACTATTCATTATGGCCCATTTAAAACCCAGATGTAAAAATTTCCGATGGCTCTTGTAATTGTTGACATCGACACCTCAACTATCGTATCGCAGGAAGCTGATTACCGAAAAGTGAGTTTCGCTTTGCGAGACAAGGAAAATATATCCGAAGCAAAACCAATCCTCAACTAATCTTATTAAAAAAAATCCTGCCAATTCGGAATATTCACCGGATAATGGGACAAATTTCATCTGACGAAGGAAACCAGGAGGAAGCCATTAATCACCTAATAGATGCCCTGCGCTGGGATTCAAAGAATAACTGGGCTCTCTTGATGTTAGGAAACATTTTTGCAAAATTAAGAGATGATATCGAGACTGCGGTGAAGTATTATGACCAAGCTTTAGCAGTGAATCCCAATGATCATATTTCAATAAACAATATTGGGGCAAATTTAATGCAGAAAGGAAAAATAGATGAAGCCAAAAAATATTTCCGGAATGCCCTAAAAATAAATAATAGTTATCCAAATACACATTACGCACTTGGATTAATCGCTGAAATGGAAAAGGACTTAAATTCTGCATTTAACAGCGCATTAAAAGCAATTAAATTAAACAGCAAGCAAGATGTATTATTAAAGAATTCCATAAATCTAATTTTCGAAGTTTCTAAAAAACTAATTAAATCTGAAGAAGGAAGTAAAATATATGAGCAATACATACAAAAACTTGAAACTGAAGGCAATTTCAAAATAGAAGTTATAGAAGATAATGAGTTGCCAACAAAAGCTAAAATAGAATTTGCCGAAAATCACAACAGAGAAAATCACATCATTAAATATAAATCAAATCATCCTGGAATTGAACATTTAATAATGCATGAACTTGTTCATTTAGACTTGGTAATTCAAGCCAGAAAAGAGCAAATGAATCAGTTATTTGTAATGACTGATGCACATAGAAATAATTTCAGGAGAAATCAAGAACAATTCATCAAAAGATTAAGAAATAAAGGAATCCCTCAAAAAAAGTATTGACAAGACTTTACATATGCTTTTTGAAGGAATTACCATGCAAATTTATAATACGCCAATTGATTCTTTTTATAGAAGACTATCTTTATAAAGAATTCGCAGAATTACGCCCTTATCAATTTTTATCAATCTATGCTATTTTAAATGAAGGTAGACAATCAGTAACTGAAAAAAGCATAATTGAATTCGCTTCCCCTGATATTATTGCAAAAAGCAAAATTCTGAACTTAGTGAATGCAATGCAATTCAAAGATTTGTATGGATTGGATTTAATTTCTGAATTTAAAGCTACACAGACAGAACTTAAACAAGCAGAAACATTTTATAATGAATTTTTAGAATATAAAGACGACAAGGAACCTGCGGAAGAATACGAATTAGTACAACACTGGGCAGAGGATTTAAAACTTGATAATCTATTCGAGTTACAAAGTGAGAAGCAGTACAGAAAAAATCAGAATTCTGATTCCATATTCGATGAGCTAATTAAAGATCCTTTGGGAATTAAAGAGCGAGATCCGATTAAAGAAAGACAAATGAAAGACTTTCAGGAATCGCAGAAAAATCTCGGTACTAATATGGCTGTCATGTGGTTCATGGTAGATGCTTTGCAATATTTTGAAGGAATGTCAAAAGAAGAAATAAGGAAAATTGCATTTGAAATAGCGTTACAGGGAACGCAGGGTTATAACCCTGATAAAAAAGATTACCGGATCCCTTTGATTCCAGAATAAAATATTTTCAGGCTACCATATTCTCGCATTTTATTATGTGAGTTGGGCTTTATCCGCACCAGACATGTTGGCTCAATTGCAGTTGCCGTACGATAAAGAATTTGAATTAGCAAATAATTTCTTTCAATCGAAATAATTATGAATGATATCGATGAAATCACTAAAGCATGCCTGAAATTCAGAAACGATAGAGATTGGGAACAATTTCATAATCCAAAAGATTTATAGCATTGGCAATAAATGTTGAAGCAGGAGAATTACTGGAAGAATTTCTTTGGAAGGAATATGATAAAGCAAACATTGAAAAAGTGAAGGAAGAATTGGCGGATGTATTTGCATTTTCATTTCTCCTTGCAGAAAAGTACAATTTAAATGTTAAACGGATATTAATTGAAAAAATAGAAAAAATGGGGAGAAATATCCCATTTAGAAATCAAAAGGAACTGCAAAAAAATATAATCAATTGTAACCATGGCTACATATTTTCTAAACTGTTCTACTAACATTGAGAATTTCAATCTTTGTCTGCAACATAATGTTGCTGGTTTCCCTTACTCTGGTTATAAAATTGGAGACTCGGTTTATTTAATAGTAAAAGAAAATCAGGACTGGAAGTTAGGTGGAAAAGGGCATCTTTTAGAGCCAACTCAAAAAAAACCATGGCCAGATGCTAAGCGATATGTATCAGCATTTAATGTTAATTGGCAAAAAGTTAACAAGCCAGTAATCACTGATGGATTAAGAAATATATATTCGAATTTTGGATTAGCAATTCAAGGGAAAAAAGATCTTGATAGCTTCGAAGGAAGGAGTAATGAAATAAAAAAATATTTAGATAGATTAGTTTCAGAAAATAATAAAACATATTTGGATAAAGTTGAAGACACAAGGATTTTAAAAAGAACACCAAAACAATTAATTCAACACGTTTTTGAATACATTTCAAATGAAGGTTTTCATTACCAAAAGGATGAAATAGCCAATTTTTATTTGTCGTTACGAACAAAACCATTTGTCATTTTAGCAGGTATTTCAGGAACCGGAAAAACACAATTACCAAGAAAATTTGCTGATGCATTGGGATTTTCAAAAGAATCAGGTCACACAAATTCCTGTAAAACCGGATTGGACTGATAGTAGCGAATTAATTGGTTATATAACATTAAACAATTTATTTGTTCCAAAAGAACTGACATTGGCAATTCAAAAAGCTAATAAACCGGAAAACCAAAATAAACCATTCTTTTTTATTCTCGACGAAATGAATCTTGCACGAGTGGAGCACTATTTCAGTGATTTCTTAAGTGTTATAGAGACAAGAAAAAGAAATGGAAAAGAAATTAATACAGATCCGATTCTCTCGGAATAGAATTACTTGGAGAAGCAGACAACAAAGATAAATTTGGAGAACTTAGCTGGCCTCAAAATCTGTTTTTAATCGGAACAGTGAATATGGATGAAACCACACATACATTTTCAAGAAAAGTACTTGATAGGGCTAACTCAATAGAAATGAATGAAGTGGATTTAAACTGGATTTACTTCGTCTGATAAAAAAACAGAAGAGCTTAAAAATATTACGAATTATTCATTGTTTGAAACTCCTTTTATAATCTTCCAAAGAACTTATCTGAGAACTGAAAAAGAGAGTGATTTCAAAGGAATTAGAAACGCTTAAAAAAAGTAAATAAAATATTGCAGAAACGCAGATTTACATTTTGCATACCGGGTTCGCGATGAAATTGCATTTTACTTGATAATCTAAATCAAAAAATACGATTTAATGGATCACAATATTCAGCATTTGATTTTCAGTTGGTTCAGAAAGTTTTGCCAAGAATTCACGGTAGTTCTGAAAGAATCCAAAAAGTTCTCAATTGAATTAATCTATTTTACTAGAAAAAGGCACAGATTGACAGTATTGGTAATAATTTCGAATTTGAAAAAATTGAAAAGCAATTTAATTCAAAGTGAAACGTTCACGTATAAAAGAGCATCAAAAAAAATTACTCTTTATGCTCAAAAGATTTGATGAAGACCGATTTACATCTTTTTGGTTGTGAATACACACACTCACCATAAAATTTGAAAACGAAGGTTGGGGATCACTGGAGTTAGAAATGTGAGGAATCCAAAAAAAAATTCATTCCCAATTCAATGATATAGATAAAATTCCGAATTTAGCAGTAAAAGGATTTGGTAAAATCAGAATTGGAATTGCGATCCAATCGTATTTATTCGAATGGCAAAAAGTCCAATACTCTTATATCTGATTGATACAAACGACCTTGTTCTATTCCACCATTTGAATTACAGAATAAATAATAGAACAGTTAATAAATCAAAAGATTCGTGGTAATAATCATTTGCTTCGTTGGACAATTCTCTTTTAACGATCACCGTTGGTGAAACAAAAATTGAAATTTGGGATAATTACGAACCAATTAATATTTGAACTGGCAACCGAAGTTTACCCTCAAAAAATGGATTATAAATCGGATTACAAAGCTATGATGGCTGATATTTCCTTGATAATCCAGAATTTAGCTTTTGATTCATTAAAAGATACATTTAAGAAAACGCAAAGCTAAACTTAAAAGGGCAATGCAACAGAAAATGAGTGGTGGAATATATTAGACGCTTTATTTGATGTGATACTTATTATTAATCTTGGGTGTGATAAAAAGCCAACCGAAACATGAAATTAGAAAATCAGGAAAAAATTCTGCCGGTTGACAAAATCAAAACTGTATCGAAAAAAAATCTTGACTTGGTTCAGAAAAAATGGTCAATACGCTTCAAAAGGCAACTTCAGGCGTTCGAATAATCCTGCATAAAAGGTTTACACATGCACTTTCAACCAAAAGAAATACGTCACTTACGATATTTATGAAAACAGGTTTATTGTTTGGGCAGTAATAATTATTATTGACAGATTGCGTGAATACAAAAAACGACATTGTTCAAGATTCTAATACAACTGGAGACTATTCTGCAATGCTAAAATCAAATCCAAGAAATATCAGAGTCGTTTGCAAGGTATTTTACGTGATTACTCCTTTTAATGAAACAAGTGAGTTTGAGAAAGATTTCACATTTCTCCAATTCCTTGACTCGTGGAGCAGGATATCGAGATTTTATGCATATCTATTTACTTTTAATACGAGGATTAGAATTAGCAGACAATGACATTTTTAAAATTGAACAAAAAGACATTTCAAGAATTATACGAATACTGGTGTTTCCTAAAACTTGTGCAACTCTTAAAAGAACAAACATCAAACGAAATCGAATATCAGGATTTGATTAGAATATGAATCAAGTAAATTCCGTGTAAAATTAAAATCAGGTAAATGCGTCTGAAAGTACATTTCAAAAAGAAAAACTCCGAAGAATCAATAAAGGCAATATTATAAAATAAAGAGTTCAAAAAGGATGGTAAAAAGGTTTTTACCTACAACCAAAAACCTGATTATTCAATCGAATTTAAAAAGAATGGTTTTGAGAAACCTTTTTGGTATCTTTTTGACGCGAAGTATCGATTTGAAGAAGATAAAAATCGATAGACAACAAATACTTAATGTGCCGCAGGACGCAATTGGTCAGTTACACAGATATCGAGATGCAATATTGCACACAGAACCAACAAATTCAACTTATCGGGCTGCCATAAAAAACCTTGGAGGAATAATCTTATACCCATATCCACTGAGTGAAGGAGAATTTACTTCCAACGATTATTTCAATAGTATTATTCAGGTAAATATTGGTGCACTTCCTTTCCTGCCTAGCAAATCAAATCTGGTTAGCGAATTGTTAAATAAAATGATTAACAAAACTCCACCAGAAGAACATTTTGAACGATTTATTGAAATGGATAACTGCGGAGTATTTGAAAAGGAGAGATTCATGGAAAGAATGGGTAACAATTGGAACGGTACCAAGGAAAAATCAGCAAGAACGACTTAACTTTATTTCAGATAATTCAATTTTTCACATTCCACATAAAAGAAATTTGAATTCAAAAATACCACTTACTAAAAAGATTCTCATTTGCAAAGCTGGCACAAACGAAGCAATTCTTTACGATGTTAAGAATTGGGAAATTTTATCAGATAACGAATTAATCTATCTTGGAGTTAGTATGGAACCTAAGAACAAATAAGTATGTAGTTTTCCATTTAAAAAATCCACAAGAAATAAATACTCCTGATTTATTGTCTCCAATAAGTTTTAGATATTCAACATGGGAAGGACTTAAACGATATCTGCAAAGTCCCCAAGATTCTGAAAAGTATTTTTATCTCACAAATCCTGATGCAGCCAGATTGCATGAAGAACTTGTAAAAAACAATTTCCATTTTGGATTAAAATGGACTGAAAATGAAAATGACCCTTCATTAATTCAATTTCAATATAATGATTATATCGTTTACTCTTCAGACAAGTTTCCTGATTTACATTTCAGATTAAATAATGAATTACTTCATATAACAGATATTCTAAATCTGTTGAAATCATGAAAATCAAATGCAAAAATTCTGAATCTCTGAATTAATTCAAATATAAAAAGTCAAAGAATATGGACCTTAATAAGATAAAAGGATAGCATAGAAATAAAGCTATTCCTTCCTTCTTTTTTCAAATAAAAAATGCCACTTCAATATAAAGCAGCATTTCGAAATAATTTTATTCAGTATTTTTATATAAACGGTAATTTCACAATTTCCGCAGGAACATTTTTATTTCTGATTTTTACAAAAACCTGTGTGCCAAAAGCTGAATATTCACGGGCAACATAACCCATTCCAATTCCTTTATTTAGAACAGGCGACATGGTTCCCGAAGTTACATTTCCAATGACAGTTCCTTCGGCGTTAACCAATTCATATCCATGACGTGGAATTCCTCTTTCCTGCAAAACAAAACCACGTAACCTGCGTGAAACACCTTCGTTTTTCTGCATCATCAAAAATTCGCGATCAATGTATTGTCTGCCGTTGTTAAACTTAGTAATCCAACCCAAACCTGCCTCAATAGGCGATGTTGTATCGTCGATGTCGTTTCCGTACAGGCAATAACCCATTTCGAGCCGCAAGGTATCGCGGGCAGCCAAACCAATTGGTTTTATTCCAAATTCAGCTCCGGCTTCGAAAATTGCTTTCCAGATTTTTTCCGCCACTTCATTTCTGAAATATAATTCGAAACCACCCGAACCAGTATAACCAGTTGCTGAGATAATTACATCTTCAACACCTGCCATTTTTCCGGTAACAAAAGTGTAAAATTTAATTTCCGAAAGATTGATATCGGTTAGTTTTTGAAGCGTCGCTGTAGCTTTTGGCCCCTGAATTGCCAACTGGCTAATATTATCAGATGCATTTTCGAGTTCTGCACCCACATCATTTTGAGAAACAATCCATTTCCAATCCTTTTCGATATTGGCAGCATTTACAACCAGCATATACTTTTGTGGTTCATAACAATAAACCAATAAATCGTCGACAATTCCGCCTTTTCCGTTAGGGAAACAAGTATATTGTGCCTGACCCGGAACCAATACTGTTGGATCGTTTGACGTAATTTTTTTAACCAGGTTGAGCGCTTCCGGGCCTTTAACCCAAAATTCGCCCATATGGGAAACATCGAAAACGCCAATATTATTACGAACTGTCATGTGTTCGTCGATTATACCGGTGTATTCGACAGGCATTTCGAAACCTGCAAACTCTACCATTTTTGCTCCTGCATCTCTGTGAATCTTATTAAAAGCTGTTAATTTCATTTCGGTTGAACAATTTTTGATACAAAACTATGTATTCCGTTAAATTCAATACATGAAAAAAATCAGAAATTAGGTATATCGTTCTTTTTAAATATTTTATTAATATTGCAACGCAACACAATACAGAATGAGGACGACAAACCATTTATTTAACTTCGAACAAATTGATGAGATTACCGCGGGTGACGACGAATTTAAAAAAGATCTCATTGAAATTTTTATTGCGCAAATTCCCGAATTCCTTAAAAACATGAACGATTCGCTGGAAAGTGATAATTTCGAATTACTGGCAAGAGAGTCACATTCAGCCAAATCGTCGGTATTAATATTCGGGATGGAAAATACCGGCACATTGCTTAAACAAATTGAATTGAAGTCGAAAATCCAATCGTTAAACGGCCTGTCAGCTTTGGTAAAGGAAGCTGAAAGAGATTTATTATCGGTTATGTCTCAGTTGAAAGTTATAGCTGAAAGTCTTTGATTTAAATCCATTAACAAATGAAATTATTGGCTAGATTGGAAATCTCCTTTTATAGTCCTGTTAATTCCTGAAATTCAATTCGCCGTCTTTTTCATCGACGATTACCGGTTTGCTTTTGTTGACTGTTCCGGCAAGAATCCGTTTCGATAATTCATTAAGCACATATTTCTGTAAAATTCGTTTTACGGGCCTTGCTCCAAAATGTGGCTCGTATCCTACTGCTGCCAGCCATTTTACAGCGTTTGGTGTAATTTCAATTTTAATGTCAATTCCCGAAAGCCGTTTTAAAACCTGATTAAATTGCATTTTTACAATTTCGTTAATGTTTTCGCGTGTAAGCGGTGTAAACACAATGGTTTCGTCAATACGGTTTAAAAACTCAGGTCGAATGGTTTGACGCAACATGTCCAGAAGTTTTTGCCTTACATTTTCCAAATCGAATATTTTATCTGATGCACCGGTTTTATCGAAACTGTCCTGGATAATATGTGAGCCTAAATTCGAAGTCATTATAATTATCGTATTCTTGAAATTTACGGTTCTTCCTTTGTTATCTGTCAATCGGCCGTCATCCAAAACCTGGAGCAACACATTAAATACATCGGGATGAGCTTTTTCAATTTCATCGAACAGAACTACCGAATATGGTTTATGCCTGACAGCTTCGGTTAATTGTCCGCCTTCGTCGTAACCAACATAGCCCGGAGGACTACCGATTAGACGTGTAACCGAAAATTTTTCCTGGTATTCCGACATATCGATTCGTGTAATCATATTGTCGTTGTCAAACAAATATTCGGCAAGAGCTTTAGCGAGTTCGGTTTTACCAACGCCTGTTGAACCAAGAAAAATAAATGAGCCAATTGGCCTGTTCGCATCCTGTAAACCTGCGCGGCTTCTGCGAACAGCATCCGAAACGGCTAAAATAGCTTCATCCTGTCCCACTACCCTTTTGTGGAGTTCTTCCTCCATGTGCAGCAGTTTTTCACGCTCGCTTTGCATCATTTTCGAAACCGGAATACCGGTCCAGCGTGCAACAATTTCAGCAATGTCTTCCGCATCGACTTCTTCTTTTATTAAACTTTCGCCGCCTTTCATATTCTGAAGTTCCTGCTGCAATTTTTCGATATCCTGTTCGGCTTCTTTAACACGGCCATACCGCAATTCAGCCACACGCTCATAATTTCCCTGACGTTCGGCTTCTTCTGCTTCAAACTTAAAATCTTCCATCTCCAGTTTCTTTTTCTGAATAGCATCGATAACCGATTTTTCCGATTGCCATTTCGCTCTCAACCTCGATTGTTCCTCTTTTAGGTTTGAAATTTCTTCGTTTAAAATGGCCAGTTTTTTATCGTCTTTCTCGCGTTTTATTGCTTCCCGTTCAATTTCCAGTTGTTTAACACGACGTTCGATTTCATCCAGTTCTTCAGGGACTGAATCCATTTCAAGACGAAGTTTTGCAGCAGCTTCATCCATCAAATCGATGGCTTTATCGGGTAAAAACCGATCGGAAATATAACGTTGCGAAAGTTCCACCGAAGCAATAATTGCATCGTCTTTAATCCTTACTTTATGGTGATTTTCGTAGCGCTCCTTAATTCCGCGAAGAATTGAAATTGCACTCAGTGTATCCGGTTCATCTACCTGAACAACCTGGAAACGACGTTCGAGCGCCTTATCCTTTTCGAAGTATTTTTGATATTCGCTAAACGTGGTGGCTCCAATTGCACGCAACTCGCCACGTGCCAAAGCCGGTTTCAGGATATTGGCAGCATCCATTGCTCCTTCACTTTTTCCTGCGCCAACCAAGGTGTGGATTTCATCGATAAATAAAACCACTTCGTCATTCGAATGAATTACTTCGTTAACAACGGCTTTTAAACGTTCTTCGAATTCGCCCTTGTATTTTGCACCTGCTATCAGCGCACCCATATCGAGCGAAAAAACCTGTTTCGATTTCAGGTTCTCAGGAACATCGCCTCGTACAATTCGATGTGCCAGACCTTCGGCAATAGCGGTTTTTCCTGTTCCGGGTTCACCAATTAAAATCGGGTTATTTTTTGTCCTTCTCGATAAAATCTGAAGAATTCGGCGGATTTCGTCATCACGGCCAATTACCGGATCCAATTTACCCGAACGTGCCCTCTCATTCAAATTAAGCGCAAAACGGTTTAACGAATTAAATTTGTCTTCCGCAGTTTGGCTGTCCACTTTTGAGCCTTTTCGCAATTCTTCAATCGCTTTCTTTAATACGTCTTTCGAAATTCCGTTATCCTTCATTAATCGGCTCACGGAATCATTTGCATCGAGCATGGAAACCAGGATATGTTCAACCGAAACAAACTGGTCACCCATTTCCTGTGCCAGGCCAACCGATTTTTGCAAAACCCGGTTAGCTGAATTCGATAAATACTGATCGCCACCGGTAACTTTCGGATACGATTCAATAATCTTATCGATTGCCTGCTGAAAAACAGTGACATCGACTCCCATTTTCTTTAGCAGAAAATTGACTACATTTTCAGCAGAATAAAACAGACCTTTGAAGAGATGACCGGTTTCAACAGCTTGCTGATTATTGCCTTGTGCAATTTGAAAACCATGCTGTATGGACTCTTGTGCCTTTATCGTAAAATTATTCAAATTCATTGTTTTTCGTTTTAAATTTTCCGATTGACAGGAATTCAAAAATCAAACCATAACCACCTGAAAGACAGAATGTCATAAGAATTTGCAAATGCATGAAAAAAAATCGTGTGAAGTAAAATTAAGATGATAATCTGACAGGTAAAATGAAAAAGCAAGAATGAACCATTCTTGCTTTTTAAACCTAACCCAATCTATTTTCTATGAAAAAACACTTTTGTTTTAAACTGTACTACAAATGTACGGCAGTTTTTAGTTAACACATCTCAATCAAAGTTAAAGAATGTTAAGAGTTCATTTTCAAACAGATAAACCACGCGACAAATACTACATGTATTATTTAATAATTGCCACGTTTAAAATTTGTGCAGAAATTAATATAATCGGTGTAAGTACAACTAAAAGAAAAGATTGAAGTCAATTGATATGTTTTTGAGCTTGAACAGAAACATTTTTTGCCGAATATTAATTAGAAATTACACATCGTTTAAATTCAGCAATATAATGACTTAAGGTTTTAATTATAGAAAAAATAAGATTACTTTAGCAGCCCGAAAAAAATTTTAATATTCTTAATCTTTAATATCAAATAACTAAAAAATACAATTATGACTAAACATGTATATACCTTTGGCGGCGGCCATGCAGAAGGTAAAGCAGACATGAAAAATCTTCTTGGAGGAAAAGGTGCCAACCTTGCTGAAATGAACCTTATCGGGGTTCCGGTTCCTCCCGGATTTACTATCACAACCGAAGTTTGTACCATGTACAACGAAAAAGGCCGGGAAGAAACATTTGAAACAATTAAAACTGAAGTAGAAGCTGCAGTAGCTCAGGTTGAAAAACTTACAGAAACCAAATTTGGTGACAAAGAAAATCCTTGTCTGGTTTCCGTACGTTCAGGTGCAAGAGCTTCCATGCCGGGTATGATGGACACAGTTCTCAACCTTGGAATGAACGAAGATGCTGTTGAAGCAATCACGAAAAAATCAGGAAATTCACGTTTTGCCTGGGATTCATATCGTCGTTTTGTACAAATGTATGGCGATGTTGTTATGGAAATGAAACCGGCAAGCAAAGAAGAAAATCGATCCTTTTGAAGAAATTATTGAAGAATTAAAAGAAGAAAAAGGAATTTCGCTTGATACTGATTTCACTACCGATGATTTAAAAGAACTCGTTTCCCGTTTTAAAGCAGCTGTTAAAAAAGTTACAGGAAAAGATTTTCCTACCGACCCATGGGAACAACTTTGGGGCGCTGTTGCTGCCGTATTTGGTAGCTGGAACAATCCACGTGCTATTTATTATAGAAGAATGGAACAAATACCTGACGAATGGGGAACTGCCGTAAACGTTCAGGCAATGGTTTTTGGAAATATGGGAAGTTCTTCCGCTACAGGCGTTGCTTTCACGCGCGATGCAGCTACAGGTGAAGATATTTTCAATGGTGAATATTTAATCAATGCACAGGGTGAAGATGTAGTTGCCGGTATTCGGACTCCACAGCAGATCACGCTCGAAGGTTCAAAAAGATGGGCTGAATTACAGGGAATCAGTGAAGAAGACAGAGCTTCAAAATATCCTTCGCTGGAAGAAGCAATGCCTGAACTCTATAATATGCTGAATGAAACACAGCAAAAACTGGAAGATCATTACAGCGACATGCAAGACCTCGAATTTACCATTCAGGAAGGCAAATTATGGTTGTTGCAAACCCGTAATGGAAAGCGTACAGGTGCAGCAATGGTAAAAATTGCTGTCGACATGCTGAGTGAAGGACGAATTGATGATAAAACTGCATTGAATCGCGTTGACGCAGGCAAACTTGATGAGCTTCTTCACCCGGTATTTGATACTGCCGCAATGAAAACAGCCACCGTTTTAGCGAAAGGATTACCTGCATCTCCGGGTGCCGCTACAGGCCAAATCGTTTTCTTTGCCGATGAAGCTGCTAAATATCCGGCTTCCATATTAATTCGTGTTGAAACTTCTCCTGAAGACCTTGAAGGAATGCATATTGCAAAAGGTATTTTAACTGCCCGTGGCGGTATGACTTCTCACGCAGCAGTTGTTGCCCGCGGTATGGGTAAATGCTGTGTTTCCGGAGCCGGATCAGTGAAAATCAATTACAAAACCCGCGTAATGACAATCGACGGAAAAGAATTCCGTGAAGGTGACTGGGTTTCATTAAATGGTTCAACCGGTGAAGTTTACGAAGGTAAAGTTGGAACTATGAATCCGGACTTAAGCGGCGACTTTGGTAAAATTATGGATTTGGCTGACAAATTTAGCCGTATGAAAGTTCGTACCAATGCCGATACTCCGCACGATGCAAAAGTTGCACGCGGTTTCGGGGCACAGGGAATTGGCCTTTGCCGCACAGAACACATGTTTTTTGAAGGTGAAAGAATTAAAGCAATGCGCGAAATGATTCTTGCCAAAACCGAAGTGGCACGTCGCAAAGCATTGGATAAACTGTTGCCTTACCAGCGCGAAGATTTCGAAGGAATACTGGAAGCAATGGCTGGTTATGGCGTAACTATTCGTTTACTCGATCCGCCATTACACGAGTTTGTTCCTCACGAAGAAGCCAACCAAAAAGAAATGGCTGACGAGATGGGAATAAGCGTTGACGATGTAAAAGCGTTGGTTGAAGATCTTCATGAATTTAACCCAATGTTAGGCCACCGTGGTTGCCGTTTGGGAAATACATATCCTGAAATCACAGAAATGCAGGCACGTGCCATTATCGAAGCAGCAGTAAACCTGAAACAAAAAGGTGTTGATGCACGTCCGGAAATTATGGTTCCGCTTATTGGCACTGTAAAAGAACTTAAAATGCAGTCGGACATTATACATGCAACTGCAAAAAAAGTTTTCGAAGAAAAGGGTACACAAGTAGATTATCAGGTAGGCACCATGATTGAAATTCCACGTGCTGCAATAACTGCCGATAAAGTTGCTGAAGTTGCTGAATTCTTCTCGTTTGGTACCAATGACCTTACTCAAATGACCTTTGGCTATTCGCGTGATGATGCAGGTAAATTCTTACCCATTTATATCGAAAAAGGTATTCTGAAAAATGATCCATTCCAGATTCTCGACCAGGAAGGAGTTGGTCAGGTTGTTAAAATGGGTGTTGAAAGAGGCCGTAGTACTAAACCTGATTTAAAAGTAGGTATTTGTGGCGAGCATGGTGGTGAACCTTCATCGGTAAAATTCTGCGACAGTGTTGGAATGAACTATGTAAGTTGTTCTCCATACCGTGTGCCTATTGCTCGCGTTGCTGCAGCACAGGCAAATGCAAAGTAAAACTCTGTAAACAAATAATATAGAAGCCGTTCAATTCTTTGAGCGGCTTTTTTTATGCGTAGAACTACGTGCGGGCTATGCGTAGATCTACGTATAAAAATTGCGTAGATCTACGCTTTCATAGTAAATAAATAATATGGAAATTTGAAAGTACAAAAATGACAGGTTGATGAGTAAAATTTTAATAAACACATTTCCCATTCCCGCTCCAACAATCTCTCTTCAACACATTTTTAGCCTCAATATACTGGTGTTCAATTTTCCTGCAAACCTGTCCGACAATTTAGAATGTCATTCCTAAGGAGATTGAACTAAAGAGGTTTAAACGGATTAACCGTTAAGGAATCCCTCCCTCGGGGGTTCCTTTTTCTTGATTATAATGGAATAATATTATTTTTTACCGCATAAAGTACCAGGCCGGCCATATTTTTTGTATGCGTTTTTTCGAGTAGTTTTCGTTTATACCCCTCCACAGTTCGCGCCGAAAGATTTAATTCACCGGCAATTTCAGAGGCAGTTTTTTCATGACAAATCAAGCTAAGGATTTGAAGCTCTCTTTCATTGAGCGGTTCATCTTCGCTGATTTTTGTATGATCCCTTTTCATTAAATTTCGCAATAATAACCCGGATATTCCTTCTGAAAAATAAAAATCCTGCCCGATTACTTTTTTTATGGCTGTCTCCAGTTCTTCAGGTTCTGCATCCTTTAACAGATATCCGTTTACACCTTCGTTAATTAAATGGATGATAAACTGCTCGTCATCTTCCATGGTAAGTATTATTATTTTAATTTCAGGATATAATTCCCTGATTCTCTTTTGTGTTTCTACGCCATCCATTTTAGGCATATTTAAGTCGAGCAGAATTAAATGTGGCAGCTTGGTAAATGTCTCCAAAAGTTCCAGTAGTTCTATTCCATTGCCTGCTTCATTTATTTCATTAATGAAATCGAATTCGGATAGCAAAGCACACATGCCTTTGCGAAATAATTTATGGTCGTCGGTAATTACAATGTTTATTTTATCCATTTTCGCTTTGTACATTAACACAAATTATAGCCAGTGTACCTTTGCCGGGAGCTGATTTCATTTTAAAATGTCCGCCAATAATCTGAGTTCTGCTTTCCAGGTTTTTAAGACCGAGCCCTGAATTCATTTTGTCATTTAAATCGAAACCCTTCCCATTGTCGGAAATTGACAACGTAAGGATTTTTACTCCAAACCTCAATTTAATTACAATCTGTTTTGCGCCGGAATGCTTAATTGCATTATTCAATAATTCCTGCGCGATACGAAACAACGCCAGTTCTTTTTGCATATCGAGCCTCACCTGTTCGCCTCCTTTCCAACATGCAATATTAATCTGATCCGATTTATTCACCCAGTTAACCAATTCTTCCAATGCGTAAAACAATCCGAGTTTTTCGAGCGAAGGAGGCAAAAGCGCCTTTGAAATCCGTCGAACTTGTTTTATAACATCATCGAGGTAAGTTTTGGTTTCAACAGCCAGAAACTTCGCAGTTTGTTCTTCCGACTTTTTTTCAATACGACCGACATTCAGTTTAACCACTGAAAGCATAGCGCCAACTTCATCGTGTAAATCCTGTGCAATACGTTTACGTTCTTTTTCCTGCGCCGAAATTGTATTTCGAAGAATTTCTTCCTGCTGATCCTGTTTTACTTTGTTCAATTCGAGCTGTTTTTTTAGCAATCTCTTCTGGTAGGTCAGAAAAAAGAAAAACAAACTGCCGGCAAGTAACAACATACCGACGGTTCCAAGAAAGTATACTAATATTATGTCCGAATTACCTGATCCCACGCTCGATTAATAGTCAGCTAATGAAAATAACCTATAAAACTTAATTTCCGGAAATTTATGTTAAAAAAATAAATGAAACAAATCATTATCATTGCAATGTATATTTCCTTAAGCAATATAATTTTGCGGCATAAATTAAATACAATTTTATAATTAGGTGATTGAATAAATTATAAACTGATTAGTAAACTGGTATTAAATCTGAAATATTATTTCGTCGTCTTATGTCGTGCTGTAATCATAAAAATAAAACCAATTAATGCATAAAAAATTATATTCAGTATCCCAAAAATCCGTACGGTGAGCCGGGCAAATTCGTTTGAAAATTTCACATTTATGTTAAACAAAATATAATAAAAGAAACTGCCCGCAAAATAAAACAGAATTGCCGAGTTAATCCAAATTAAAGGTTCCATCCATAATTTCTCAATTTTCGCCTCGGTCATAATTTTTGAGAAATACATAACTGAGAGCACTGCCAGAATTAAAGCTCCACAAGCTCCAATGATATTTGGAAATGCAAAAAAACTTTGAATAAAAACTGTATCGATTACCGAAAATATAATAAATGCAAGGATCAAACTATCAATAATCCAAAGCCTGATATAACCATTTAACAATTTCCTGTAAAAAAAACACAATAACAGAATTGATAACGGTATATAAATGTGGCCAATAGGCATGGTATTTCTGCCAATATGTGCTTTATAATAATCGGAAAACAGTTCGGTAATTCCTCCGAATACAACAAAATAAAATATATATCGCAATTCTGATGATAATTTCCTGTACCTCAGAATGCCAATAAGAAATACAATTAAAATGATTATTGTGACCCCGTTCGCTAAAAGACGGTTAACACTCATAACGGGTTAAATACACTGCGTTCGTCACAATTTGGCGGACAAGGATCTGCAAAATCGAATGGTCCCGATTCTTCATCTGCGCCTGCAGCTGCGCTTTTAAGCATATCATCAGATGCTGGCTGAATAACAGGACTAAGCAAAGTATGCATTGTTTTTGAGATGCCAAATTCGAGTTTGATTTCGTTCGAATTCTGCACATTAAACAACTCGTGAAGTTCGAATTTTGTTAATAGAAATGCATTTGGATAAATATATTGCCGGTAATTCGCTCCCGGATGCCCGGGATCTAATTCCCCTGCTTTCCACTGACGGTACATGCGAATACTTTCGATCACTGCCGGGGTATCGTCTGATACATTAATGTTCTTTTTTTCGAGCTTAAACACCGGAGTTTCGTAATCGGCATACACATCGCCACTGCCAAGAAGGAAAGCTGAAACAGCGTATGCACAGAGCTGATACTGTCCATCTGTTTTTTCAGTTTCAAGGCCAAGATACACACGAACGCGGTTTTCGTTCTCTCCGATTAATGTTTTGTAGGTTTCTTTCTGGAATAAAATATTAGGCACTTTGAGGTTAAAAGTATGCTTTGATTCTTGTTGGAAATTTTTACTCCAGTTCGATGCTTTTTGAGGCGGAATTTGATCTCGTTTTAATTTTATACCCATTTTGCAACAATTAGTTGGTAATTATTGAGCAGTAAAAATAGTCGAATTCTTTTAGAAAAAACAAATTCAAAAACATATGGTTAAATAAATCACAAAAAAAATAACAGAGTCGCCAAAACAGGCAGCTCTGTTCCATATTACAGGCTTATAATCTTTTAATAATAATCGTTATAAATAATATCGCCATTTGCAAATTCAGCATCGATGGCAAAATACCGTTCAGGATAATGTATTAAACTGTACCCGTAATCGTTGTATTCAAAGAACATATTCCCTACTCTAAAGTATAAATAACCATTGATGTAAACTCTCTGGAAATCACCCGGCAAATAGTCGAATGCAAATCCATAGGGTATGTCAACCAAAACATATCCTATTCCCCTGTAATATCTGAAGAAATGCCCGTCGTAACAATAATATTTGTGATGATTGTGTAAAAATACAATTGGCCGGAATGCAAATCTTCTTAATACATGTCCGTAAGTATTGTCAAAATAATAATGTTTGTTATACCGGAATGAATAAGGGTTGTATCCACGATAATAATCTCTCCAGCTGTTTGCGCTCCAACGGTAGTTTTCCCACCTGTTATCCCAGTGATGATATTTGTTATAGTTATAATTTCTCCAGAAATTTCGATCGGTGTGGTTATAATTCATTTTTGATGGCCGATCTCTGTCTGACCAGTAATTGCTGCTACCTCTGTAATCGCGATTCGGCGTGTATCGCCTGTCATTTTCATCAATTTTTGTTCTTCCTGTAATGCTTCTGGTTTCCACACGATTGTTTGGTGTTGAAACGCTTGAAGTTCCGGATCTTCTGCCAGAAGTGTTACTTTGATTATTTCTTCTTATTCCAGACGAATTTGCATTCGATCTCTTTCTGTTATCAGAATTATTGTAATCCGGCTTTCTGCTGTTTTGAACCGATTGCTTTCTGCTTTTTTCCTGGCTATTTCTGTTTGGATTAACCGTAGCAGAATTTGATCGTTTTTCCGAGTTCGAACTGCGACTGTTGCCTTCTGAAATAATCGTTTTATTATTCCGGCTGCTTTTATCTCTGTCGTCTGATGAGTTTTTCCTCTTAACGTCAGACGAGTTATTTACCTGATTTCGTGAAGTTGATTTGGGCCTTGCCTCCTGATTTTGAGTCGTATTTTTATTCTGAATAGTATTTTTTCTTATGCTTTCACTCTTCTCTGTACGATCAGCCTTTTTGCTGTCTGTATTCCTTCGCTGCGCATTTGCAGGACTTGTAACTGAAATTACTGCCGCCAGAGTAAACATCATTGCCAACAGTTTTATATTAGTTGTTTTCATGACTTCATCTTTATTAATTATTGAAACTGAATTATTGAACTTGTTTTCTTACTCTTAAGACGCCTTGATTTATAAATCTGATATCGATGATATGCAAGACAAACGTTGTGCCAAATAATTATGACATGCAAAGTCAGATCATAAATTACTCTTAATTAAAGCATTACAAACCATTTTTTATTATCCTATTTCTGACTAATTTTGCAGCAATTTTTTAGAAACTCAAATGGCAAGAATACTCGCAATTGATTACGGACGTAAAAGAACAGGTATAGCAGTGACCGATCCTTTGCAGATTATTGCAAACCGGTTAACGACTATTCCGACACATACCATTTGGAATTTTCTTGAAAATTATTTTCAACAGGAAAAGGTCGAAACCGTAGTTATAGGTTACCCAAAGCAAATGAACAACGAAGCTTCGGAAGCTGTTAGATACATTAATCCGTTCATCAGAAAATTCAGGAGTACGTATTCTGAAATTTCTCTTGAATTACTGGATGAAAGGTTTACTTCGAAACTTGCATTTCAAACGATGCTCGACGGCGGGGTAAAAAAACAGAAAAGGAAGGATAAAGCAATGGTTGATGGAATAAGTGCAACCATTATTCTGCAAAGTTATTTGGAACAAAAAAGATATAAATAAATTCAGCACAAAAAATCTAACCATAAATAAGCGGAGAGCAATTCAACGTGCTGCGTTTAGATTAACAAGAAATAAAAACAAATGAAATACCCGGTTACCGTATACGGAGATACAATTCTGAGAAAGAAGGCAAAAGTCATTGACAGGAATATGGAAGAATTGCCAGAGATTATTGAAAATATGTGGGAAACTATGTATTATTCCGATGGAGTTGGGCTTGCAGCTCCACAGGTTGGAATGTCGATACGATTATTTGTGGTGGATGCAAGTTCAGGCGCCGACGAAGAACCTGAGCTTAAGGATTTTAAAAAAGTATTTATTAATCCGGAAGTGATTGAAATTAAAGGCGACGATTGGGTGATGAATGAAGGTTGCCTTAGTTTGCCGGAAATTAGGGAAGATGTAACTCGACCGGATGAAGTAAGAATTAAATATTTTGATGAAAACTTTGAAGAACACGATGAAGTTTTTAAAGGATTTGCAGGAAGAATTATTCAACATGAATACGACCACCTCGAAGGAAAACTTTTTATCGATTATTTATCGCCATTGCGGAAAAGGCTTCTGAAAGGCAAACTCAGCAATATTGCCCACGGAAAAGTGCAACCTCATTACCGCATAAAAGTTCCGGTAAAATAATTGGATTTCCTGCGCTTTTTTGCTACGTTTGAAGTAATATCCTTCAAACGGAAAAATTGGAAAACATTTTACAAAAAATACCCTTTCTTCGAATTTCCGTTGCTCTGGCAACAGGCATTTTACTTGGTTCTTTTTTTACCATTCCTTTCCCGGTTATTTTATCTATTGGCTTACTCAGTGTTTCTATTTTAATACTGATAAACCGGTTTTACAATTTCCGGCTTAACACGCTTTTTGGTATCGTAACAAACCTGTTTTTTATTTTTCTTGGAATGTATTTATTTCAGCAATACAACAAAAAACCGGTGTTAATTGAATCCGGAACTTTTACTGCAACACTTATTGAAATTCCGCAGGAAAAACCAAATTCCTATAAATCATTGCTAAAAACAATTGCAGTTATTCGAAACGATACAGTGAACCCTGCCAATGAAACAATGTTGGTTTATTTTGAAAAAAACGAAAAAGTAAAAGCGCTGAATGCAGGCGAAATTATTTTATTTAAACAAAAGCCTCAGCTAGTAAAAAACAATGGGAATCCATTCGAATTCGACTATAAAAAATATCTTGAACGAAAGAGAATTTACCGCCAGGTATATTTATCTGATGAAGATTGGATAGAATCATCCGAATCGCAGTTATTGCCGTCGCTTATAGCAGAACAAACACGTGGAAAACTGCTTCAAATATATCGAAATCAACCGATTGACAGCACTGAGCTTGAAATACTTTCGGCATTAACCCTGGGTTATAAACGCGACCTGGACCCCGATACCAAACGTGTGTTCTCATCGGCCGGAGCCATGCATGTGCTCGCTGTTTCCGGTTTGCATGTCGGAATTATTTTCTGGTTAATATCGCTTTTATTCGGCTTTCTTCGAAAATTCAGGAATGGACGAATATTTTTTGTTTTTATAGTGCTGGATATTCTCTGGGCTTATGCTTTTATTACCGGACTTTCACCATCGGTGGTGCGGGCTACTTTAATGTTTTCGATTTTTCTGATAGGCGAAAATCTGAACCGAAAGGCGAATGTTTACAACTCTTTGGCGGCATCTGCATTCGTTATTTTACTAATAAATCCGAATAATATTTTTGAAATCGGCTTTCAGCTTTCATACAGCGCGGTTTTTACAATTGTGTTTCTTCAGCCGAAACTTGCAAAATATATCAATTCAACAAAACGCATCCCGAATTTTTTTCTAACACTTTTCACGGTTTCATTAGCGGCACAAATTGGCACAATACCTTTTACTTTATATTATTTTGGCCGGTTTCCAATTTATTTTTGGTTAACCAATACATTAATGATTCCTGCAGTAATGGTGCTAATTCCAATGGGCATGGCGCTTTTACTGCTTTCAAAAATTCAGTTGCTTGCTGCAATTCTCTCCTGGTGTATAAACTATTTAATCAAATTCATATATCAGTTTTTATCTTTTATCGAAAATCTACCTTATTCTGTAATGCATCTCTCAATCAGCTCTTTGCAGTTTTTATTTTTTTCCATAATGCTTTTAATGGGTTTTATTTTTCTTCAGAGTAAGCGAGGCTTTTATTTGAAGTTATCATTGATCTTATTCATCTTTGTGATTTCAACTTCCTTAATCGCAAATATTCAATGTTCAAAATCAAATGAAATCATTGTATATAATTCTTCGGGAAACACTGTAATTCAGTTGCGTAATGGTTTCAACAATTATGTTGTTTCCGAAAAAATGATAAATCGTGACGATTATATATTAAGAGAAATAAATGCTGCAACAGAAAAATTCAACCTTAATCCGCCTGTATTTTTAAATAGTACTGACACATTCAGTAATAATGCAGTAATAATTAAAAACAGGATTATATTCTTTGCGGGTAAAACAATTTTGTTTAATCATAATCTGAATTCAACAAACAATAATATATCACCTGATTTTTGGATAAATCCAGTATACAATGCTGATTGTGAAACACGGTTAGAAAGGACACAAATCGTATTTACGAACATAAGATACAAACCTGATTTCAATCCCGATATTTATCGTATTCATAACACAGTTTTGAAAGGTGCGTTTAGAAAAATTTGGTAACTTTCTACATTAATTCAATATTTTTTTGGGAAAGATTGAATATGAAATTATGGGATTTAAGAAGTTAATAACTTACTTTGTCCCGCGAATTTTTAAAGGCTACAGATGAAAGTTGTAATTGCAGGTGCCGGCGAAGTCGGTACACATTTGGCACGAATGTTAACCGAAGAAAATCACGATATTGTTTTACTCGATGATTCTCCTGAAAAATTATCCAAAATAAGCAACGAGGTAGATTTAATGACCGTTGCCGGATCTGCACATTCATTTCAGGATTTGAAAAAGACGGAACTTTCAAAAGCAGATCTGTTTATTGCGGTTACTCCGTTTGAAGAACGCAATGTTCTGGCTTGCGCAATGGCATCCTACCTTGGAGTTGGACGAACAATTGCACGAATTAATAATTCGGAATATTTACATGAGAATTACCGCCTGAAACTCAACAACATGGGAATTCACGAGCTGATTTATCCTGAAAGCCTCGCAGCAAAGGAAATAGTTGCTTCGGTGAAACAAACCGGCACGCGTCAGCTTATAGAATTCTCAAACGGTAAGTTGTTACTTATGGGAATTAAAGTCAGGGAAAATGCTTCAATCCTAAATAAAACCTTTGAAGAACTGGCACAGGAAAATAATTCTCTTTTGGTTGTAGCCATCAACCGCGACAATGTTACAATTATTCCAAAAGGCGATGATTTTGTTCAGGCAGAGGATATCGTATTTTTTATTACTACGCGCACCGAGCAGCAACACATTTTCGACCTGACAGGAAA
Organism: uncultured Prolixibacteraceae bacterium; assembly: GCA_963821855.1. Lineage (GTDB taxonomy): Bacteria > Bacteroidota > Bacteroidia > Bacteroidales > Prolixibacteraceae > Draconibacterium. The sequence continues at coordinate 47,803 of CAWGFJ010000013.1, forward strand.
AAAGATTTTTGGTGTTAAAAACATTATGTTTTTGGGCGGAAGCCGCATTGCTCAAAAAGCAATTGAGAAATTAGGCGATCAATACCGGATTAAGGTTATTGAAAATAATCGAGAAAAATGTGAATATATTGCAGACAGGCATGGCAAAGCGCTTGTAATTTATGGCGATGGCAGAAATATAAACCTTTTAAAAGAAGAAGGTATCGACAAGATGGATGCATTTATTGCCACTACCGGAAATTCGGAAACAAATATTTTAAGTTGTCACCTTGCAAAATCGTTTGGAGTGCGGCGTACGGTTGCCGAAGTTGAAAATCTCGCCTTTATGGGTCTTGCCGAAAAAATGGATATCGGCAGTATTATTAATAAAAAACTAAACGCAGCAAGCTATATATACCGTTTTACTTTAAATGCCGAAATTTCGAAAGTAAAATGCCTGACCGCCTCCGATGCCGAAGTTTTTGAATTCATTGTGAAGCAAAATGCACGAATTACCGAAAAACCGATTAAAGACCTCGATTTTCCGGATGAAGCTAAAATCGGCGGAATTATCAGAGGCGATAACGGTTACGTAGCGCATGGATATACACATATTCAGGAAGGCGACAAAGTGGTTGTGTTTACGCTTCCGGCAGGAATTAAAAAAATAGAAAAGTTTTTTAAACAGTAAACCAGCTAACTATCCCCGTCGATGAATCTAAAAATAATTCTCAGGGTTCTTGGATTTTTACTTCTGGTTGAAGGAATCGCCATGCTGGTTACTTTACTGGTTTCTTTAATTTATAATGAGCATGATGTTCCTGCTTTTTTAATTTCTGCAATAATAAACCTCGGAATTGGAGGCATATTGGTGCTAACCACTTCGAAAGCAAACAAAGACATTGGTAAAAGAGAAGGCTTTATAATCGTTTCGCTGGTATGGATTGTATTTTCGTTTTTTGGGTGTTTGCCATTTATTATCAGTGGTTCAATTCCAAATTTCACCGATGCGTTTTTCGAAACTATTTCCGGGTTTACAACCACCGGTTCATCAATATTGAAAGACATTGAAGCGCTACCTCCCGGAATTCTGTTTTGGAGAAGTATCATTCAATGGCTTGGTGGAATGGGTATTATAGTGTTGTCGCTGGCTATTTTGCCGGTTTTCGGAATTGGTGGAATGCAGTTATTTGTGGCTGAAGTTCCTGGTCCTACTCCCGATAAAATCAGCCCAAGAATCAGACAAACAGCTAAAACACTCTGGATTATTTATCTTGGCTTTACCGTTACCGAAACATTGCTTTTATGGATTGGCGGCATGTCGCTTTACGATGCCGTTTGTCACTCATTTACAACAATGGCAACCGGCGGATTTTCAACAAAACAGGCAAGTGTAGCTTTCTGGCCGTCGCCATTCATTCAGTATGTGATAGTAATTTTCATGTTTTTTGCCGGAACTAATTTCACACTTTCATACCTGGCAATCAGGGGAAATTTTAAAGCAATAATTAAAGATGAAGAATTTCGTTTCTACCTGATTTTTGCTTTGGGATTTACTTTGTTGGTCTTTACCGGATTGCTTGTAACAACTACGCTTGGAATAGAACAGGCTTTCAGGGATTCATTGTTCCAGGTAGTATCAATAATTACTACTACCGGCTACGCTACTGCTGATTATCTGACCTGGACTCCGGTTTTAACAATACTTATTTTTTCGCTTTTCTTTTTTGGTGGTTCTGCGGGTTCAACCGGTGGAGGCATAAAAATTATGCGTATTGTTTTGCTGTTTAAAAACAGCTACTACGAGCTGCGGAGAATGATTCACCCACATGCCATTATTCCGGTTAAGTTCAATAATCACAGTGTCGACTCAAAAATCATTACCAATGTTCTGGCGTTTTTTATGCTTTACTTTTTGATTTTCGGTTTGAGTTCCATTTTGTTTACGCTAATTGAACCCGACATGGAATCATCGATGGGAGCAGTTGCAACCTGTTTGGGAAATATTGGCCCTGGTTTGGGTAAAGTAGGCCCGGCAGAAAACTTTGCATACATCAGCCCGGTTGGCAAGTGGTTTTTATCGTTTTTAATGTTGCTTGGCCGTTTGGAATTATTTACCGTTCTGGTACTTTTCTCACCCACTTTCTGGAAACAGTAAACACCGGAAATCAATAGTCGAGAATACCCTTTCCTTCCCTTACAATTACAATTTCTTCATTCGAGCAATCTACAATGGTGGAAGGAATAAGTTCACCTGGCCCTCCGTCAATTACAATATCAGCAATGTCCTGGTATTTTTCGTAAATCAGTTCCGGATCGGTAGTATATTCAAGAATTTCATCTTCGTCGTGAATTGAGGTGGAAAGTATCGGGTTTCCGAGTTCCGCTACTATTTCGCGAATAATATTATTATCAGGGATTCTGATACCAACCGTCTTCTTTTTTCCTTTAAAATATTTCGGAACGTTGTTACTTGCTTCCAGAATAAAGGTAAACGGACCGGGCAGATTCTTTTTTAATAATTTAAAAGTGGCATTCGGAATTGGCCGGGTATAAAGCGACAAATGACTAAAATCGCTGCAAATAAACGAAAAGTTACTCTTTTCAACTTTAATTCCTTTATACCGCGCCACTTTTTCCACCGCTTTGGAATTGGTAATATCGCAGCCTAAACCGTAAACCGTATCTGTTGGATAAACGATTAATCCACCGTCGCGCAAAACTTCCACAACCTTGCGGATATCGCGGGGATTTGGATTTTCGTTAAATAATTTTACCAACATTTTAATTACTATTTTAGCCGCGTAAAATTAGTTTTTTTTCTTTAGCAAATTTAGTACCTGTATGAAACTGAAACTCATGATTACCGCCGATGGTTCACATACTATTTTTTTACCTGAAATGAATGAACAATATCATTCGGTTAACGGCGCTATTACCGAATCGGAATACGTATTTATAAAACAGGGATTTCAATTTTGTGACGTAAAAAAGCCGGTAATTTTTGAAGCAGGCTTTGGTACAGGATTAAACTGTTTGTTAACCGCATTGGAATCGGAAAAGTCGGAAAAACAAACAACCTATAATTCTATCGAAAAATATCCGCTTAATAAAAGCTGGACCGATAAACTAAACTATGGCCATATTCTTTCAGAAAAAGCCAGGGAAATTTATCAGAAATTACACGAATGTGCATGGGATGAAACAGTAGAAATTTCGGAATATTTTAAATTGAAAAAGATTGCCGGAGACTTAAACGATTTTGATTTAAGTTCTTTAGCAAAGTTTAACATTATTTATTTCGATGCATTTGGGCCCGATAAACAACCTGAAATGTGGTCGACACAAATTTTCCAAAAAATATACAGGCAAACATTCAACAACGGAATATTTGTAACTTACAGCGCAAAAGGAGAAGTTAGAAGAAATCTTTCATCATGTGGATTTACGATGGAAAGACTTCCCGGACCACCCGGAAAAAAACAAATGTTGCGGGGAATTAAACGATTATAGAAACTTAATTGCCAAAAAATTACATTATATTCGCACCCTTTAAAATTTAAAATAAAAAAAGTAATGGAAAACAAATTAACCGGAGAACTGGAGAAATTTAGTTATGCGTTGGGTATGAGTATCGCCGGTAACCTGATTCAATCGGGTGTTAAAGCCATTAATCCTGAATTATTTCTTGAAGGCATAAAAGATACTTTTGGCGGCGTAAGTCCAAAATTACAACCGGAAGAAGCTAATCGTATTCTGGAATCTTATATACAAAAAGCAAAGAATGGTGAAGGTTCCGAAAATCTTGAAGCCGGATTAAATTTTTTAGCCGAAAACAGGAAAAAAGAAGGTGTTATTGAACTTCCAAGCGGATTGCAATATAAAGTGTTAAAGGAAGGCGAGGGTGAACTGCCGACTTTGAACGACCAGGTAAAATGTCACTATCATGGTACTTTAATCGACGGAACTGTTTTTGATAGTTCGGTTAGTCGCGGACAACCTGCTGTGTTCCCTGTAAACGGGGTTATAAAAGGCTGGGTTGAAGCATTGCAACTTATGCCGGAAGGCTCAAAATGGAAGCTTTTTGTACCGTCAGACCTGGCCTATGGAAACCAGGGAGCAGGTGGTGCAATCGGGCCTAATTCAACACTTATTTTCGATGTGGAATTATTGGAAATTATTTAAATAAATGAGTAAAATGAAGAACATTATTAATTATTTTCTGGCGCTGATCTTGATTGTTAGCGCTGCATCGTGCCAGCAAAGCGGTACAAAAAACATAAAACTTGAAACGAGCACCGATTCGGTAAGTTATGCGATTGGTATGTTGGTGGGTGCAAATAACCTGCAACAGCTAAAAAGCGCTCCCGGTGGAGATCAAATGAACATAGATGCCATGGTAGCAGCATTTGAAACCGCATCAAGCGAAGGCGAAACACTTTTGGCAGACGAAGAAGCAAATACGATTATTCGCAATTTCTTTCAGGCTGAAGGGAAAAAAACAGCACAGTCGAACCTGGAAAAAGGAAATGCATTTCTTGAAGAAAATGCCAAACGCCCGGGTGTAAAAGTTACCGAAAGCGGTATGCAATACGAAGTTTTAACGGAAGGCACCGGACCGAAACCAACTGCCGATGACAAGGTGCGTGTTCATTATCACGGAACATTAATCGACGGTACTGTTTTCGACAGTTCTGTTGAACGAGGAGAACCTGCAGTTTTTGGAGTTAGCCAGGTAATTCCGGGATGGACCGAAGCATTGGAAATGATGCCGGTAGGATCGAAATGGAAAATCTATCTGCCTGCAGATATTGCTTATGGCGAACGTGGCGCAGGACAGGATATCGGACCGAATTCAGCATTGATTTTTGAAGTTGAATTACTCGAAATCGTAAAATAACAATCGTTAATATTTATTGATAAAAAACCCTTTGTAAGTTTTTTTGCAAAGGGTTTCTTTTTTATTTTTAACGAATAGAAAATTCTTTATTGCATTAAAAAATCAAACCAAATAAGTATGGCATTAAGTGTAAAAGGCAAAATTGAAAAGATATTAAACCCTGAATCGGGCGTTAGCCGGGCAGGAAATGAGTGGACAAAACAGGAATTTGTAATTGAAACCGATGATCAATTTCCTAAAAAAGTATGCTTTACCTTATTTGGCGATAAAACTTCACTTATCAGTTCGGTGGCAGTTGGTGAAGAAGTTGAAGTTTCGTTTAACGTTGAATCGCGCGAATATAACGGAAAGTGGTTCCATAATATTAATGCATGGAAAATCGATAAAGCTGGTGCCGAAAATCTTCCTGAGCCACCACCGGAATTCTCTATCAGCGATATTCCGCCTGAAGCAGATGATGATCCGGTAAACGATCTTCCGTTTTAATCTCACTGTCCTAGGTAGAGGTCACACAAGAATTTTTGGGTATAATGAGGTTATGACAGAAAATTTGAATGAAGCTGTCATTTCGACGAGTACGCGAGGAGAAATCTCTTTGTATGAATGACCTCTCTCCACCGTCAGAGGATCGAGACGCCAAAATCAACGTTTTTATACTATTCGTGATTTGTAATTTCTGTCATTTATCACGCGTAAATACCGGATTGTTCTTTTTTGACAAGCGAGGATTAAAAACATAACCATCATAATCAAATGCCTGAAGTTCAGAAATTTCGGTGATATTGTTTTCAAGAATAAAACGGGTCATTAAACCACGTGCCTTTTTGGCAAAAAATGAAATGATTTTATACTCGCCATTGTGCATATCCTTAAAATCCGGAGTTACAATTTCAGCTTTTAGTTTCTTTTTGTTAACACTTTTAAAGTATTCGTTTGAAGCCAGATTTACCAAAACCTTGCTGTCCGATTCTTCAACAGCTTCATTAATCATTCTTTGTGAGATCGGGATTCCAGAATTCATATAAATCGTTCGACTTGTAATATTTAAATTTCGTTCCCATTTCGAGGCGATAAGGCTGAATTAAATCCAGAGGTTTTAAAATACCGTACAATCCTGACAAGATCCTAACCCTCTTTTGTGCTTCAAGCAATTTTTCTTCCGAAAGTGTAATCGCATTCAATCCAACATAAACATCTCCATTAAACGCCAGAACCGCCTGTTTGGCATTTTCAGTGGTAAACGGCAAGCACCACGACTGGTAACGCTGAAAATTGAGTTCACCCAAATCTTTGGAAATATTCATCAGTTTTGAAAGCTGTTTGGGAGATAATTTTTTAAGTTTTCCAACCAGCTTTTCCGAGCGCTCCAACATTTCGGGCATGGTATAAACCGAGGTAACAGGAGTCGTTTCAAAATCGAGTGTTTTGGCCGGCGAAATTACAATTAGCATGATTACTGTTTTATTTTCAAAATTAACACTTTAAAAGAAAATTGGTTTAGTAAAACTTCCGTTTGTCTCAACCAGTTTTAGCCAAGTGAAATCAAATAAATTTCTGAGAAAGATTTATAAAGTTTGCCTGATAGAACTTATCGATTGCTGAATCGCCATTTTATCCTGTTCCGAAATTCCTTTTGTATTTAAAGTCGCCTGAAACAAGTTTATAGCTTCCTGCTTTTTCCCATCGCGAATGTAAATATCAGCCAACATAGAAACGGCACTAAAATACAATGGCTGTTCCTTTGTTAGTTTCTGCAGTATTTTAATTGCTTCCTGTTTTTGATTATCCTGAACAAGATAATAGGCCAGCGTGTATGCATATTTAGGATCACCAGGTGCGGAATTCGCAGCAATTTCGGCATATTTTATTCCTTGTTTCAAATTTGTTTGTGCTGAAATTACACTTAAATTATAGGCTGCAACAGCTTGCTTTGGGTTTGTTTCCAATACGGTTTTCAACGCCTGTTCAGCTTCCTGCATCTTTCCCTGTTCCGCCAGCAGCAACCCGAGATTTAAATTGGCAGCTTCGTTTTTTGGATCAACGGCGACTGCCTTCCGCAGGTTTTCTTCCGCCTTTTGCTGATTTCCCACATATGAATATATTACACTGCTGTTAATTAAAGGCATCAGCGCTTCGGGATACAAACGTGCAGATGTTTCATATGATTCAAGCGCTTTTTGCGTATTTCCTTTGTTCTGGTAATAAATACCCAGATTATAGTAATTGCTCCAGTTGTCTTTTCTGGATGTCATTGATGTAACATATTCATTTTCTGCTTTTTTAATTATTGCTGATTGTTCAGCGGTAAAACTACTTTCTGGAAATGTTAATATGGCATCTGCCGCCTGAATGCGCACCAAACGTATTTTGTCTTCACATGCTTTAAGCAAAGCGTTTTTTACCTTTTCGGAATTAATACCTGCAAGTCCATATGCAGCCGATGCCCTAACCAATTCTGATTTATTATTTAATGCTTCAAGCAATATGTCGGTTTTGGAATCGAGCGTACAGTTATTTAATAAACGAATAAAAGAATTGGCAACCACCTCATTGGTTTCGGGATTGGTGATGTACTTATACATTTTATCCACGTTTTTCCAATTGTTGTCGCGGGCTTCTTTAATCAGTTGCGCCCATTTCAATGTTTCATCCTGGTAATTTCCGTTAGGGCGTGCTTTTACAATTTTATTTGCCCATTCAGGCGATTTATCCTTATGGCAAATGTTACATGCATTTGGCGAACCAAATTTAATGGTTGCCTCAGGCATCGGAGAACGAAACGAATGGTCGCTACGTAAAAAATGCCCCACAAATTCTCTTTTTGGCATATGACAACTTATACAGGTAAGCCCGTCTTCCGGTTTGTGTCCGGTATGCGCTTCAAGGTTATATGCTTTCATCGGTATGACATTGCACACACGAATTGTTGGGATTGTCTTTATTCCTGTCGCGACCACTGGATGTATGACAGGTTACGCAGTTTAATTCGCTTTCATCGACACATGGATTCATCATCCAGCTTGTCATCGTATAATTCTCACCGAGAGAGCGGCCATCTGGATAAAAATCGCGGTCTTCCAGTGTTGTTATGTTGTAATTATCGAAATACTTATCACCGGGCGTGTAACTTGGTGTAATCGGATTCATTTTGGCATGACAGGGTGCACATGCGTCATTATGTTGCTCCTGTGTAAAAGTTTTGGTAACAATTAAACCCATTTCTTTTGGTTCTTCACCTTCTTTCAGATTTCTGAAAATATTAATGTGTTTACCTGAAGGCCCATGACAGGTTTCGCAATTTATACCCGGCTCGCGCCATGTGGTGTGGTAGGTTTCGGAAGCCAAATCGAAGTTGGTACTTAACTGGCTGATATGGCAACTGTAACAACCGGTGTTAAACGTAAACGAAGCGTCTTTCCATGGCAACGCCTCATCTTCAGGATTACCTTCACCAAAATGACGCATTCCGGCTTCAGGATAATTAAACCATGTTTTTTCGTTGGCATCGAAAGCCAATGGAATATTCTGAAGCTTACCTTTATCGAAAGGCGTTAGAAAACTATAAACATTGTGGCCGCCCATTGCCCAAAGTATTTTATAGGTATTAATTAATTTGTCACCATCTTTTTCAATCATCTGCATGGTAGAATCCTTAAATTCTACATTAAACATATGGCCTTCCACCTCGATAGGCCGGCTGTCAGGCAATTGATGTTTGGCAATAAATTCGGCGTTTACAGGCATCATTGCCTGAGCATGGTACGACGGCGACCAAAGCTGATAAAAGTGTTCGTGGCATTCGCGGCAACTTTCCGAACCGACATAAGCATTTTCCGCCTTGTGTTCAGCATTTCGCTGTGTACACGAAACCGTTGAGATTAAAATTAAAAATAGAAATAATGGCCAATATTTAAATGACATGGTTTCTTAATTTTTATAAGCATTGCCGGAATTCATCATAGATTATTATTTGTCACACTTCAACCAAATTCCGTCAACTGGTTATGCAAATATTGAAATATTTTCATAAAGAACGAATCTTTTTAACATTGGTTTCTGCTTGTTCAAAAGAAAGTATATTATCAAAATACGGAAAAGAAGAATACAAATATGTCTGTTTTAACCGTAATTGTTATATTTAGTTTTTATTCCTTTAAAAATAAAAAAATGAAAGTTGGAATTCTTCGCGAAGGCAAAACACCTCTGGACAGACGGGTTCCTTTAACACCTGAACAGTGTGTGGAAGTTCAGCAGGCTTTTAATGTAAAAATTAAAGTCCAGCCGGGGTCAATCCGGTGTTTTAAGGATGCGGAATATAAAAAGCACGGAATTGAAATAGCCGAAGATTTAAATGATTGTGCTATTTTACTGGGCGTTAAAGAAGTAAATATCAGCGATTTTCTGGAAGATAAAATTTACCTCTTTTTTTCGCATACCATAAAAAAACAGGCATACAATCGAAAACTTCTTCAGACTGCGCTCAAAAAAAGAATTCAGTTGGTGGATTATGAAGTACTAACTAATCTACAAGGTTACAGGATAATCGGTTTTGGGCGTTTTGCCGGGCTGGTTGGTGCATACAGCGGATTACGGGCCTATGGATTGAGAAATAAAATATTTGAATTAAAACCAGCCTATCAATGTAACGATTTGGATGAAATGCTATCACAGTTGTCGAATGTAAAATTACCATCAGTAAAGATTGCTGTAACCGGTGACGGACGCGTTGCAAAAGGTGTTCTGGAAATATTGGAACATATGCATATTACCAGGGTTTCGCCTGAAGAATATGTAATGAATTCTGCGGAGCAAGCGGTTTATACTCAACTGATACCTGCATATTACGTTCGACGAAAAGATGGGGAGAAATTTGATTTAATCGATTTTTTTATTGATCCCGAAGAACATGATAATGCATTCCAACCGTTTTCAAAAACTACCGATATTTTGATTGCTGCCGCTTATTGGGATCCAAAAGCTCCGGTTTTATTTACCGCAGAAGAGATGAAAGAAAGTGATTTCAGAATTTCAGTAATTTCAGATATTACCTGCGACATTGAAGGTTCAATTCCGTCCACAAAACGTGCTGCAACCATCGACGAGCCGTTTTACGATTACAATCCTGAAACCGAAAAACTGGAGCCTGCATTTTCCTCATTAAAAAATATTACGGTTCAGGCAGTGGATAATCTGCCCTGTGAATTACCAAAAGATGCTTCGCTTGATTTTGGCAGAAATTTAATCGATAAAGTTTTTCCCAGCTTGTTTGGCGATGATACAGACGGAATAATCGAGCGTGCATCAATTACCAAAAACGGAAAACTTACGCAACGGTTTTCCTATTTGCAGGATTTCGCAGACAACAAAGGGTGATGCGGTTTCCAACCGCATTTTCAAGGGTGGTTCGGTTTCCAAGCGCATTTAACAAATTAGCCAAACTCAACGATACATTTCCAACCGCATTTACCCGCAAACCAATCCCGAAATTCCGTAACGCTATATATAAACAAAAAGCGCCACCCGTCTGTTGACGGATGGCGCATAATCACTTCCCCTGACCATTATTCGGTAAATGATCTTATACCGTTTTATAGACAAAATTACTCTTTAATATTTGTGGTATAATGCCGATAGATGTTTAATAATCAGAAATGAACAGAGTGAAATTGATGAGCAAAATTAAACACTAATCGGTATTATTTTATCAGCTCAACACTTCGTTTTACAAATTTGTCCAAATCGGCGCCTTTTAACATTCCGTTTGCCAGAAGCGCCAAATCAACCATTTGTTTTGCCAGTTTATTTCCCTTGCCAAACGAGGTAAGCTTTTCACGTTTCGATTCTTCCAACCCTGCTAATTCCTTGTTCAGGTCATCCAGTTTTTCCTTATCTGCCTGCGGAATTTCGTCTTCTTTTTTATCCTTTTTGGCTTTCTCCAAAACATCTACTTCACCTTTTTTCGCTTTTATGTCTTCGGCAAGTTTCGATAGTTTGGTTCCCAGTTTTTTGTCTTTGGATTCCAAAATTTTCTTTACCAACGGATGTTCAACATTCACCACTAAACTTAAACTTTCGGGCATATCTCCGTACATATTCATGCCACCCTGAGCTGCACTCATATCTTTCATACGGCGCATAAATTCGTTGCGGGTAATTACCATTGGCGAACTGCTTTCGCCTAAACTCTGGAAATCGACAATAAAGTTATAGTCTTTATTTTCAGGACATACAGCCTGGAATACAGGCGAAAGCTCCTGTTTTTCCTCCCAGGTTAATTCTTTGGTTGTATCGTCTTTTTTAATCAGGTTTTCAACCACATCGGAATCGACCCGAACAAAGCGTTTATCGGTGTGTTTTTGTTCGAATTTATTAATCAGGTGAGGCGCAAGCACATCATCAAGAATCAGAACATTATACCCTTTGTTTTTTGCAGCCTCAATAAATGTATATTGTTCTTCCACATTCGTCGAATACAAATGAATCAGGTTTTTATCCTTATCGGTCTGGCTTTCCTTAATCAGTTTTTCATATTCTTCAAAAGTGAAATATTTTCCTTCTGTATCCTTGAACAGGAAGAAATTCATTGCTCTGTCGTAGAATTTTTCTTCGGTGAGCATTCCATATTCGATGAAAATTTTCAGGTCATCCCATTTTTTTTCAAAATCGGTACGATTGTCTTTAAAAATCTGGTTTAAACGATCAGCTACTTTTTTATTGATGTGGCTGCTTATTTTCTTTACATTCGAATCGCTTTGCAAATACGAACGGGAAACGTTTAACGGAATATCGGGTGAATCGATAACACCATGAAGCAATGTCAAAAATTCAGGAACGATTCCTTCAACAGAATCGGTAACAAAAACCTGGTTGCTATATAGCTGTATTTTATTTTTTTGTACTTCGAAATTGCTTTTAATCTTCGGGAAATAAAGAATTCCGGTGAGGTTAAACGGATAATCTACATTTAGATGAATATTGAAAAGCGGCTCATCAGCCATGGGGTACAAACGACGATAAAAGTTGCTGTAATCTTCATCTTTTAAATCGGCTGGAGCTTTTGTCCATGCCGGAGTGGTATCATTTATCTGGTTGTCTTCATTGGTTTCAACTTCTTTGCCATCTTTCCATTCTTTCTTTTTTCCGAAAACTACCGGAATAGGCAGGAAGCGGCAGTATTTTTCAAGGATTTCAGTAACTTTCGATTCTTCAAGAAAACCCTTTTCTTCTTTGCTGATGTGCATGATAATATCAGTGCCAACATTTTCCTTTTCCACTTCATCGAGCGTAAATTCCGGAGTTCCGGTACAGCTCCACTTTACAGCTTTTGCGCCTTCCTGGTACGATTTAGTTACAATTTCCACTTTCTCGGAAACCATAAACGAACTGTAAAATCCCAAACCAAAGTGGCCAATAATGGCATTGGCGTCATCCTTGTATTTTTCAAGGAATTCGTTAGCGCCGGAAAATGCAATCTGGTTAATGTACTTTTCAATTTCGTCAGCAGTCATCCCAATTCCACTGTCTGACACTGTAATCGTTTTTGCCTTTTTGTCCAGTTTAACTAACACTTTGGCGTTGGTGATATCGCCATTGTACTCTCCTTTTGATGCAAGTGTTCTCAGTTTTTGTGTAGCATCAACAGCGTTTGAAACTATCTCCCTCAAAAAGATATCGTGGTCGGAATAAAGAAATTTTTTGATAATCGGAAATAGATTTTCGCTGGTAACTCCAATTTTACCTGTTTGCATATCTGTACTTTTTTTAGTTATTATTTCTTGTTTGCCGCGAGAAAATCAAACAACATGCCATTCGGGTTTTGTGACGAATTGACAGAATTATAAAAATTTTGAGTAAAAATAGGACACAACGCCCATTTTTAAATCTGACTTTTTAATCTTAATTTTGAAACATTCAATTAACAATAATGGAACTGATTTTAAAATTAAACAAAAAGCAATTGAAGGTTTTTACCGACCTTGCGAACAAACTAAATATCAAACATTTTGTCGTAAATGATGATAAGGAAGATGCCGCAATCTATAAAGCTATGCAGGATGGAGATCAGAACATTGCCGGAGAACCTGAAATAACCGATTTTGAGAATTGGCTTAATCAATGAAAATTTCATACTCCAGACAATTCATAAAAGACGCAAAAAAGTATCCCCAATATAGAAATCAAATACAAAAAATTATTCAAACATTTAAAAATTCCGATTCATTATCGCATATTTCCAATATTAAAAGATTACGCTCAGATGGTGAAGATTATCGCTTACGGATTGGCAATTTCAGAATAGGATTCTCTATAATAAATGACAAAATTGTATTTAGACGCTTTTTGCACCGAAAAGATATTTATAAATATTTTCCGTAAAATTCCAGCCACCTTTCAACACTCAGGTAATTTTATGACATTTCCCTTTATTTTTTAAATCGAAAGTCGCTTAATTTGTGCCATGCTTAAAAAAGCTTGTTTATGAGTGATTTGGAAAAATACTTCGAAAAGTTCAGAAAAAACATTATTGGAATCAACCAGACTTTTATTTCGCCATATGGTGAACAGAAGATTGTTTACGGCGACTGGATTGCAAGTGGCCGTTTATATGAACCAATCGAAAACAAAATTTCCAACATCATCGGGCCTTTCGTGGGAAACACACATACCGAAACCAGCGAAACCGGAATCCGGATGACACAGGCTTATCACAAATCACATCAGATAATTAAGGAACATGTAAATGCCGGGCCAAATGACGTAATCATAACAGCAGGCTCCGGAATGACTGCCGTTATCAATAAATTTCAGCGCATACTTGGTTTAAAGTATTGCGGGAAGGTTTCCGGTAAAAGCTGCATTATTGAACGCGAACGGCCAGTGGTTTTTATTACGCATATGGAACACCACTCCAACCAAACTTCGTGGTACGAAACCAATGCCGATGTTGTGGTCGTTGAACCAGGAGAAGGACTTTTGGTAAATCCTGAAAATCTGAGAAAAGCCTTGGAAGAATACAGAGATCGGCCATTTAAAATCGGTTCTTTTTCGGCTTGTTCAAATGTTACCGGTGTTCGCACTCCCTATCGCGAACTGGCAAGAATAATGCATGAATATGGCGGTGTTTGCTTTATCGATTTTGCGGCTTCCGCACCTTACGATAAGATTGACATGCATCCTGATGATCCGATGGAAAAATTAGATGCTGTTATGTTTTCTCCACACAAATTCTTAGGTGGCCCGGGTTCATCAGGTGTTCTTATTTTCGATGCATCGATGTATAAAAACGAAGTTCCCGATAATCCGGGTGGCGGCACTGTCGACTGGACCAATCCCTGGGGGAAATACAAATACGTCGATGACATTGAAGCTCGTGAAGACGGTGGAACTCCGGGTTTTCTGCAATCTATTAAATCTGCGCTTTGTTTCGATTTGAAGGATCAGATGGGGATTGAAAATATCAATAAGCGCGAACTGGAATTACTTAAACTTGCCTTTAACGGATTGGATAAAATTGAAGGATTACGAATTCTTGCTGATAATGTGCGAAATCGATTGGGAGTGATTTCATTTTATATTGAAAATATTCATTACAACCTGATAGTCCAGATTTTGAACGATAAGTTTGGAATTCAAACCCGCGGCGGATGTGCATGCGCAGGTACATACGGACATTTTTTACTGGAAGTTTCATACGAACAATCGCAGGAAATTACTGATAAAATAAATCATGGTGATTTATCGGATAAACCGGGTTGGATTCGCTGGTCGCTACATCCGACAATGACCAATGCAGAAGTGGAATTGATGATTTCAGCCTTAAAAAATATTGTTGCGAATATCGAAACGTATAAAGAAGATTATTATCACGTTAAACGCTCGAACATTTTCAGAAATAAAAAAGACAATAATCAGGAATTTATGAAAGACTGGTTTACAGTTTGATATGTTTTAAAGAAAAAAACTAAGAGACTGTTTATCGCTATTATCAATTATTTATTTGCAATAAAAAACCGTCGTGTTAAATTGTTTCCCGCCTGGTCGGTTACATTTAATATATGCCAGCCACTTTCGGGCTGCACGGCAATTTGGTGAATGCCCGTAGTTGCACCTAAAAAATTTTCATCCAGTTGCCAGTAAATTTTTGCATTTCGTTGCCGGTGTACCAACTCCAAAATTAATTGTCCGGGAGTTCCATCCAAATCGGTGGGAATAAACAAATTGTTCCATTCACGTGGATAAACGAACTCCATATTTTCAACTTCATCGGCGCAACCTGGTTTTAAAGGAGGTAATGTTCTATACATCGGGTTCCGGGGTTTATAGTAGTATTCCATGGCAGGCGGCAAAACAAACCAGTTTTTATGCTGCATTTTCGAAACCGGGTAACAATTGGCATTTACCCGTTGTGTTCCGTTTTCATTTAAATGAATTTTTTGATGCCAGGGACAAACACCAATTTTAATTCCGTCGGGTAACCAAACGGTTTTTACAGAATCGCAATTCATTCCGGGCCGGTAACCGCTTTCGTCGCAAATCTCCACCTGTTCCATTTCGTCTGCCGGTATTTGAAACCAACCGGAAGCGGGCAGCAATTCAAACACATCAAACATTAGCGGAGCGGCTGCAACAGCTCCTATCAATCCCGGGCGACCCTCGCCATCGGCATTTCCAGCCCAAACTGCAACTACATAATCGCGTGTCATTCCCACCGCCCAGGCATCACGAAATCCAAAGCTTGTTCCGGTTTTCCAGGCAATGTTTCGTGCTGATGCAAATTCCTGCCAGCCGGCTTCCGAATTTGGCCGCTTTACTTTTAATAAAGCTTGTAATGTTAAATATATGGAAGCTGCCCGCAATTCAGGTTGAACAGCTTCGTTCTTCTTTTTTTTGCTGAACTTCTTTCTTTTTCCCACTTCAACTTTGAAAATGGCTGAGCTGCATAAAAACCATCATTTTCATCGTAATTTTTCAAAATTGAAATTAGTGAAGTATACATGCCTGATAGGTTCCAAAGCGAAACTTCGGCTCCTCCCAAAATCAAGGAAAGCCCATAATAATCAGGTGGATGAACCAATGATGTCATTCCCGACTTTTTCAAGAAGGAATAAAAAGGAGGCACACCGTAATCCTGCAGCATTTTTACAGCCGGAATATTTAACGACCGGGCGAGAGCTTCGGCAGCCGGAACAGCGCCATTATATTCCTGGTCGAAATTCATTGGTGTAAAACCGCCAAACCGGGTGGGAATATCGGGAATTAGCATTTGCGGCGTGAGCATTCCGTCATCGAGCATTTTGCAATACAGGAAAGGTTTCAAAATACTTCCGGTGCTTCGCGGCGCCTGAATAACATCCACACTGTTTCCGTGTTCGGTTTCTGTACCATTAAAATAATTTCCCACATATGCCTTTACTTCTTTTGTTGAAACCTCAGTTACAACTACAGCCAGATTGTAAATATGATTGGCAGCCAGAGTCTTTCGATGCCGTTCAACCAGCGTGTTAACGCGTTCCTGCAAATCTCCGTCGATAGTTGAATGAACCCGCTGACCGTTTTTTTCTGATGCAGCTTTTTCAACTAAATGATAAGCATTCATGGGCAAAGGATGTACTTTCTCAGGAATAGGTTCTGCCACTGAAAGCTGAAAAGTCAGGGAGTCAATTTCGCCTGAATCCAATAGCTTTTCCAAAAGTCGATCGCGTTTTTGTTTGAGATGTTGATCAAGCCGTCCCGGGATAAATGAGAGATGGAGCATTGGGCAAAACTGCCAGAGTTGCCGACTCAGCCCACGACAATTCCGAAGCCGGCCGCGCAAAATAACGCCATGCCGCCGCATCCAAATCCCACCACATTTCCCCCAAACGGGGCATGAGAAGCATACAAATTCAGAATTTCCTTTTTTGAAAAACGCAGTTCGAGGTTCAGTGCCCACACCATTTCAATTATTTTATTTTTAATGGTACGTGGCTTTTCACCGCTTGCCATCCGGCAAACCTGCATGGTGATGGTACTTCCACCGCTAACAATACTACCCGATTTTATATTTTGAAAAAATGCCCGAACCAATGCCACCGGATTGATTCCCGGATGGATAATAAAAATATTTATCTTCAAAATGAAGCAGGCATTTTTCATATTTTTCGGGCACTGAATCAAGCTTTGGGAAACGCCACTGTTCATCAGCAGCAATTCGGGCGCCAAGCAAACTGCCATCGCTGCTTTCCACAACCGTTGAATAAGGATCATCAAAAAGTGGTCGTGGAACAGCAAAAAAGAAAGCGGTGAAAAGAGAAATCGCAATCAGGGAAAAAAGAAATAACCTTCTATTTTTTCGGGGCAGAAAATTGTATTTCTTATCAGTTGTTTTCAAATTTTTCATTGTTTTGGACTAAAGTCCACAAATCTTCTGACATTCATTTTCCCTGGCTTAAAAGCCAGGGTTATAGATATAATTAATTAACGGAGTTAGTTTCACTTCTTCACTTCCACCCAACTACCCGATTTTTGAGCGCGAATGCTGTTATCATACATCGCTTCACAACTTACCGGAGGCTGATAGAAACGTCCGGCATAAGCAGCATTCAGATAAAATACAAAGGTTTTTTGCTGATTCATTGCCAAATCGAAATAGGTATAAACCCTGTCGTCGCGAATATCCTGGTATTCAAACATTGAATTCTTATCGTCGGGAATATCATTCAACCGTTTGTTTATAATTTCCCATCCCGAAGGAAAAACCGTATTCAAAACCATTTCTTCATAATCTCTTTCATTTCCCGGATTTTTAACCGTAATCAACATTTTGAAATCTTCTCCCTGTTGCAGCGTTTTTGGATTTATTTCACGGTTGCCAGAATCGATATATTTTACACTTAGCAATAAATTATTCGACATTGAAGCAGAATCAACTCCAACAGGAATTCCACGCGCCAAAATTCGCACGATAATTTGTATTCTGACCTTTATTGATAAAATCTTACATTTACTTTACCATCCGGTTTCAATTTTATCGGAATGTTTAATACAGGAATTTCTGTTCGCAAATCTGTTTTTTCACCATTGGCAGTTAATTTCAAAATGTGTTTCTGAATCGCCATTATAAAATTCGCGCGCAAATATTTCCTGCCGAACTCAAACACCAGGCTGCTGTTTGCGTACTTAGCCAGTCGCGCTTATTCATTTCATCCGAAATATTCTGAAGCATCCGAAATGCTTTTTCCTTCTCATTCAGCAATAACAAGCGTTTCCAAAATCATTGCTTTATCGCGAAGAGCGGAACCAAATGTTCCGCCCAATTCCCGGTAATCAGAAATTTCAGTAGTTAATCCATTTACAAGTTCACGTGCAGCTTCGGGCTGACCAGCCAACACATAAGCCGCAGCTAAACGCCAGGCAACTTCAGCCGATTTCTCCCCTTTTTCCCGCAAACGGTTCATGGCACCCAAATCAGGGGAACCAGCCAGTGCCAGCGTATACAACCGGTAAGCCTGAATAAAATCGTAGCCACGATAATAAATTCCGTTTCTGTAACACCTGACGAATTCCAGTTTCGGGCGGCTGTTCGCTGAAAATTCAGCCATTTGTCTTTCAACCCAATGGGTAAGTGAATAACCTTCACTTTCGGCTTTCAGCATAAAATGCCCGGCATAATTTGTTCCCCATTCATTTACAACGACAGCGCCCGGCCAGTAACCAAAACCTCCGTTATCGAGCTGAAAGGCTGGCAATTTCTGCAAGGCACTGCGAATATTATCTTCAACATTCTGTTTTTCATCTGCAGAAAGTTTTGTAAGATCATCTTAAAAACAATTGCGGAAATGCACCTGAAGTAACCTGCTCAATGCAACCATGTGGATAGTTAATTAAATATTCCAGATATTTGGTCAGATTTAGAGGTGGAAATCCTGAAATTTCAACCCATGCTTTGTCCATCTTCCGGCATCACCCGGAACAGTCAATTCGTCCGTCCAGTTTTTTTGTCCGTCAACCATTGCCGATTTCTCAACTGTTACAGGAGAATTCGGATTTCGTGATTTCCAGTTCAACTTCGTAGGTTGCCTTTTCGTTGCCACTTTTAGCTTCAATATTCTATTTTGGCAATCCCTGTTTCAGATTTTGCTTTCAGATTAAAATAAACCATTTTATCACCCAATGATGTAAATACCGAATTTTTTCTGTTTCCTCTGAAACGTCAACCAAATCGTTTGTTTTTACTGATATTGTTACATTTTTCACATTCTCTTTCATGGCAAAAACATTTACCGGAAGGCTCACTTCTTCATCGGGGGCCAAGTACCCGCGGAAGCGTTGCCAGCAGCATCAAACCTTTTCGCACCGGCACTTCCTTTTCAGCATTTCCATAAGCACCGTTATTTCCCGGCTACAACCATCACCCGCACCGCTCCTACATAATTGGGCATGGTAAATTCATGTTGATTGGTTTGTCCTTTTTTAAGTGTAAATGGCCCGGCAAATTGCACAACAGGTTTAAATCGGTTTACCTCTTTTTTTCCACGATTGGCCAAATCTGCATCGCCGCCCACAGCAAATGCTTTTTCCAAGCGTGCACCATAAGCTCCAGCAACTAAATCGTACAAATCCCAGGTTTTTACCCCCAATGCTTCGCGGGCATAAAAAGCTGCGTGCGGATCCGGTGTTTTAAAATTGGTTAATCCAAGCAAACCTTCGTCGACAATTGCCAGAGTATAGGTCATTTCCTTTTTATTGGCTTCCGAAACTTTTATGGTATATTTCTTTTCAGGTTCAATTTCAGCAGGCGTTTCAATCACTGGCTTCAAAATGGTTTCCGGGTTTTCGACCAAAACCGGAATTACTCCATATAGCCGTAAAGGAGCATCGTTTTCGGTTTGTCCGTATGGTTGAATTAAACTTACATGAATATAAAAATTAGGTGCCATTTCCGGTTTGGCATCAATGGTAAAACTCGTTTGTTTATCTTGTGTTTCCACCCAGAACCAATCGGTTACTTCCGTTCCGTTTTCGAGGCTCACCAAGCGCTTTCCCGGCTTTTGAAGAAGGAATGGTAACTTCAATTTTCTCGCCGACATTATATTTATCCTTATCGGTTCGAAGTGTGAGCAATGTTGCACCATCGGCCATGCCTTCCGAGCGCCAGCTTCCCCATTTCGACATGTAGAAAGTTACGCCTGAAGCATGTCCGCTGGTTTCATCTTTTACCCAAAGTAAATAGCGGCCGTTATCCTCCCAGTTTTTGTATTTTACATTGAGTTTTAGTGTATTTTTTTGATTGGCTTTTTTAATGTTCCAGGTTTTCACCGGCCGATAATGATTCCCGGAAACATAATGCGCCAGGTTTTCGGAACCCGATTCCCACCACCAGCGCCAGTCGATTTTATACAAACGAACCTGCAATTCATCGCCCGAAACCGGTTTGCCATTGGCATCAACCAAAACAATTTCGGGTGAATAATCGGTATCAGTTTTGTACCAGTTGTCTTCCGATTCCGGCATTTTCACACCCACAAATGTTTTAAACGGTGCAAACTTTGCCTGTTCAACATTAATACTAAAATCGCCACCTTCTTCGAATACCCGCGAAGTAAACCAGGCTTTTACCATTCCCGGCGCATTTTCCAGCGATTCAAAATTTACCGGAATTGTTGTTTTTCCGTTTTCATCCAGTTGTCCTTCAAAAACAGTTTGTTCTTCGGGTGAAAATTTCGTTGCCGGATCGGTAAATGAATATTTTTCAAAGCCTTCGAATTTTGTTTTATCCTGAACAAAAATACATCAACTTTTGCTTTTAAGTGAACGCGCAGGTGAACCAAACAACCACATCGATTCCAGCGGAATAGATTTTGTGTCGGGAGTGAGCGCTGTTTTCAGGCAAATCCAAATTCACTTTTAACCGGTTCGGTTTTACCGTTTCAATTTTTATCCGTTTTGAAAAAGTTGCATTTCCCACTTTTACTTCAGCCTGCCAGTTTCCGGTAGGTGCATCGCTTTCTGTTTTTACCCTGAAAGAATAAAATCCATTGATATTTTCGGTTTGAACAAGCTTTTCAACCACCTGCCCGTTTGGATTTATCAATTGAAAAACAACCGGATAATTTTCAGGAAGTTCCGCATTTTCTTTTTCAACAATAAAATTCAGAAAAAGCGTGTCGCCCGGCCGCCAAACCCCGCGTTCTCCATAAATAAATCCTTTTAAGCCATCGGTAATTACTTCGCCCGAAATATTAAAATTACTGGTAGAAAGTGAGCTTCCATCGTCGAGTCTCAGATAAGCAAATTGTTTACCTTTTTGCGCAACCAGTAAAAATGGCTTTTTCTTTAAATCAACTTCAGCAAAACCTTTGTTATCTGTGGTTATCGTTTCAATAAGCTGATTCTGATAATTGAAAAGTTGAAGTTCAACCCCCGGCTCCGGACTGGTTGTAATCAAATTGGTAAGCGCAAATTTCAGTATGTGATTTCGTCCTTCCTTGGCTATAATCCCCATTTCCGACGCAAAAATATTCCGCGAAACAAAGTGCGAATAATTATAGTAAGAAACATGACATGGATTTTCGCGTTCATCCCAGTCGTACCCCTCCGGATAATAATAATCGGAATACCAGCCGGGTTGATCCCACGTCGGTTTCATAAAGTTCATCATCCTGCAATTCGGTTTCTTCACGGTTTGTCTCATCTTTTTCTTCTCCGCAGTTGTAAAGCGAAAACTCTTTTTTAAACCTGAACTGAACATTGTAAATAGCGCCCTGTTCAATTTTAATGAAATCGGTAAGATCTATTTTGATAGGTATTCCAACGCGAGAAATCTCCCGGGCTTTCGGCTTTCAACGGAACTTTTCCGGAATAAACCAAACGACCCACTTGCTTTAATTCTGATTCACCATCAAACTGGTTTTCCTGAAAAAACTGATGCACATTATTTTTAAAAATCTGAATAACACGCAATTCAATGGCATTTAAATTAACCGCTTCAAATGGCATTTCAAGATTACCATTCTGCGGAACAATCACTCCTTTTCCAATTAAACGAACCGCAGGTTTTATGCTGCTAAACTGCAAACGGAATGTTTGTTTTTCTTTTATTTTGGCATAATTTACATTTTCTATTCCTTCAAAAACAGTGAGATCAATCTCGCCTGAAAGCTGTTTATGCCGGCCAGGCTTTAATGGTGTTTAACTCTGTAGTCAGCCGTAAATCGGTTCCATCGGAAAGCGTAAGCAAACCTGTTAAATCCTGGCTTTTTTGCAGCGGATCGGAAAACTGAATTTCGATATGTTGTTCAGGTTCCTGAATCACTCTCGCATCGAGAATTTTAAAAACATTCAATGCCGGAACCTCAACTTTTTCCGCCCCTTTTTTGTCCACGTCCAGCGATTTACCATTCCACGAAATAAGTAATTCACCGGTCTCATTATCATCGCGTAATAAAGAGTCGATCGTAAAAAAATGTTTCCGGCGATCGGTGTCATGCGACCAATGCAACGGAACGTTTTTCCCTTTATAATTTGCCTGAACAACTTTTTCCGTTTCAACAGGATTTGCAACATCGGCAGTTAACAAATAACCATTGAATTGCATTTTTCCGGACGCCCCGCTTTCGTAATTTTTTAATCCTTCAAGCGTTACGGAAAACGATTGTTCGATTGTGCTGAACTGAAACGGCATGATTTGCAATGCCTTCTCCGTTTTCAAAAGTTTGCCCAAATAGAATTCAGCTTTATATTTGGTATTGGCTTTAACGGAACTTCAGGATGAAATTCAACAATTCGGTTACCAACAATAACTGTTTTCCCGCTGATTGCCGGTTTAAAGCTAAATAATTTTTCTTCTGAACTTCCGCTTCCTGAAACCGGTTGTGCGAGATACACCGAAATTACCGCCTCTTTGGAAATCGTTCCGCTGGTAAAGGCTTGTACATATTTTCCAAATGCAGCATCGGTTTTTATTTCTTTTTTATCTGACTTGCAGTTGGTTAAAATAAAGATCAGTATAAAAAACAAAAGGGAAATAAATTTCTTCACGTGTTTTCCTGTTTTAAATGAATTTCTAACAACCAAAAGTACAAAATTATGAATGGGTTTTCATTGCACTTTTCTCACCTGTTTATCAACGAAAAAAAGCTATTTTTATATGTGGAAAAACCGCTTTGAAAAACTTAAATGAAAAAAATATTAATACTTTTTTCGCATCCGGCCATCGGGAAGTCAAGAATCAATAAAGCGCTTATTGAATCAGCAAGCAATATTGATGGGGTTATGGTTAACGATTTATATGAAAATTATCCCGACTTTTATATCGATATTATCAGGGAACAACAACTTTTGCAGCTTCACGATATCATTATCTGGCACCATCCGTTTTATTGGTATAATGTGCCTGCTTTATTAAAAGAATGGTTCGATCAGGTTTTGCAACATGGCTTTGCTTATGGTGTAAAAGGAACAGCGCTCGAAGGGAAAAAAGCAATTTCGGTTGTATCGATTGGTGAAGGTCCAGAAGTATATTCGGAAAAAGGGCGAAACCGGTATACGGTAAATCAATTTCTGGCGCCATATAAACAATCGGCAATTTTGTGCCGGATGGAATATCTGCCACC
Organism: uncultured Prolixibacteraceae bacterium; assembly: GCA_963821855.1. Lineage (GTDB taxonomy): Bacteria > Bacteroidota > Bacteroidia > Bacteroidales > Prolixibacteraceae > Draconibacterium. The sequence continues at coordinate 71,275 of CAWGFJ010000013.1, forward strand.
TTTTGTTGTGCATGGCTCTCATACAATATCCAAAAAAGGCATAAATGATTATGCGGATAAATATAAAAAACTATTGTTGAGTTTACGTGATGAGAAATTTGACAGAAATGCATTTTCCGGTGTTGAATATTTTAACGAACTCATAAACTGATATGTATAACGAGGATTTCTTTTTTCAGGCTATTATTTATCTGGCGGCTGCTGTCGTTTCTGTTCCCATTGCAAAAAAGCTTGGATTGGGTTCCGTATTAGGATATTTGGTTGCAGGCATAATAATTGGCCCGTATATGTTGAAATTTGTGGGAACCAACACCGATAAGGTGATGCATTTTGCTGAATTTGGGGTTGTGCTTATGCTTTTTGTAATTGGCTTAGAGCTGCAACCTTATTTGCTTTGGAAAATGAGAAAGTCGATATTCGGATTAGGAGGGCTACAGGTGCTTTTTTCATCAATTGTAATTGCAGGTGTTGCTTTGCTTTTTAAATTTGAAATAAACCAGGCAGTTGGCATTGGCTTAATCCTGGCATTGTCGTCAACTGCAATTGTGTTGCAAACCCTAACCGAAAAAGGCTTAATAAAAAATATTGCCGGACGTTCCGCCTTTTCAGTGCTTTTGTTCCAGGATATTTCGGTAGTTCCTATTCTGGCCATAATACCTGTGCTTGCATCATTTTCCGGCGTACAAATTATAGAAGATTCGGCGCTGCGTGAAATTTCAGGCTTTTCCGCTCTTTCCGGCTGGCTGCAACTATTAATTATTGTTGGGGCAATCTCCTTAATTATTGTTGCCGGTAAATTTATCGCACGTCACGTTTTTCGAATAATAGCCGGAACCGGTTTACACGAAGTTTTCACGGCACTCGCACTTTTAATGGTAATTGGAATTGCACTTGCAATGGAGCGAATCGGACTTTCGCCTGCCCTTGGGACATTTATTGCCGGTGTTGTTTTGGCAGACAGCGAATACCGGCACGAACTTGAAACTACAATCGATCCGTTCAAAGGACTGCTGCTCGGGCTTTTCTTTATATCCGTTGGAGCCAGTATAAATTTCAATCTGTTTGTTGACACTCCGTTTACTATCCTGGGTTATGTATGTTTGCTAATATTGTTGAAATTCATCGTATTATTAATACTGGGAAGAATATTCCGATTACGAAAAGGTTATGAATTTTTATTTGCTTTCCTGCTTGCACAATCCAGCGAATTCGCTTTTATCTTAATTTCTTTTTCCAGACAAAATCAGCTTTTTACTTCAGAAATATCAGAACTACTTTTACTTGTGGTTATACTGTCAATGGCAATATCGCCGCTGTTATTGATTTTTAACGATAAGGCAATTACTCCGTTGCTGGCACGATGGCAAAACAAAAAGGAATACGACGAAGTTGAAGAGCCTGAAAATCCTATAATTATTGCGGGTTTTGGGCGGTTTGGGCTTGTTGTTGGCCGGCTTTTACTGGCAAACGGATTTAAAGTTACTATAATCGACAGCAATCCATCAAACGTGGAAATACTTCGGAAATTTGGATTTAAACTGTATTACGGCGATGTTACACGACCAAGGGTAATTGAAAAAGCCGGGATTGCAAATGCCAAAATGGTTATTTTAAGTATGGCTGAATACGATGATGCATTAAAAGTAGCCGATTATATACGGAAAAATCATCCAAAGGTAAAAATTCTGGCCCGTGCAAAAGATATTTTTCATGCATTCGAATTTTTCAAGCTGAATATAAAAATGTCCAGCCTGAAGTGTTTCATTCCGCAGCCGAATTAGGTGAAAAAGCCTTGGTTAATCTGGGTTTTTCAAAATACGAAGCATACCGGTCTACCCGAACGTTTAAACATCATGAAGAACAGGTTTTGGAAGAATTGTACGAACTTTGGAAAACAGACAAAAAGCATTTTATCCGTGAGTCGAGAAGATTTTCCGAACAATTGTCGGAAACACTGCAGGCTGAAAAAAATTACTCGATTCATGAAACCGATAGTGCATGGGGTACAAGCAATATAGTTGAAGAGACAAAATTGAAAAACGAAAGCGACAAAAACCAGTAATCATAGTTAAATTAGACTGCTTATAAATTGCAAAATTCCAAATATTTCTGAATTTTGACACACCGGGATTGACATAAATGGCTAAATTTGCAACCTGTAAATTACAAATATACAGAATCACGAAAACGGACATCAGACATAAAGGTTTTGTAAAAGAAGTCTCCAACGATTCGATAATTGTAAATATTATCAATCAATCAGCGTGTTCAGCATGTCACTCGAAAGGAGCCTGTACGGTCGCAGATTTTCAGGATAAAGAAATCGAAATATTCAGTTTCAGCAAATCCTATTCCCGCGGCCAGGAAGTTACCGTTCTGTTCAGAGAGTCACAGGGATTTACGGCGTTATTCTTTGGCTATGTACTCCCGTTTATCCTGGTTCTTTTAACTCTGATTGTTGCAGTATCAGCTTTAAACAACGAATTGATTGGAGGATTGCTGGCCCTGGCAATTCTAATTCCATACTATACAACAATCTATTATTTTCGTCATTTATTAAAAAAAGTTTTCAAATTCGAATTGGAAGAAAATAGTTAAGATATGAGTATTACCATTATATATACCATTGCCACGTTAAGTGTAATTGGGACATCGGCTGCGGTAATCCTTTATTTTGTAGCACAGAAATTTAAAGTAGTTGAAGATCCGCGAATTGATGATGTAGAAGAACGCACTTCCCAGCGCCAACTGCGGCGGTTGCGGATTTGCAGGTTGCCGTGCTTTTGCCGAAGCATGTGTAAAAGCAGATAGCCTTTCGGATTTAAATTGCCCCGTTGGCGGAAACGACACCATGGCAAATGTGGCTACTATTTTAGGTTTGGAAGCCATAAAAAAAGACCCGCGTGTTGCATTTATCCGTTGTAACGGAACTTGTGACCATCGCCCGAAAACGAGTGCTTTCGATGGTGCTACAACCTGTGCAATTGCTTCTTCGGTTTACAGTGGCGAAAGCGATTGCCAGTACGGATGTTTGGGTTATGGCGACTGTTATGATGCCTGCGATTTCGACGCGATTGATTTACGTGAAGGATTGGGTGTACCGCTGATTCTGGATGATAAATGTGTGGCTTGCGGCGCATGTGTTGACGCTTGTCCGAAAGACCTGATTGAATTACGCAAGAAATTTCCGAAAGATCGGAAAATTGTTGTTGCCTGCCGAAATGAAGATAAAGGCGGAGTTGCGCGAAAAGCCTGCAGCGTAGCATGTATCGGTTGCAGCAAATGCGAAAAAGAATGTAAATTCGATGCAATTACCATTGAAAATAACCTTGCGTTTATCGACTCCGATAAATGTAAACTTTGCCGGAAATGTGTTCCGGTTTGCCCCACAAATGCAATTATCGAATTGAATTTCCCGCCACGCAGAATTGTGAAGGAAGAAAAAGAAGAGTGTAGTACAGCTAAATAAAAGGAGAATGTTAAAAACGTTCAAATTGGGAGGTGTTCACCCTCCTGGGAATAAACTTTCTGCTGATAAAAAAATTCAGGAACTGGCTATACCAAAATCGGTTTTTATTCCGGTAGCACAGCATATCGGCGCGCCATCGACACCGGTTGTAAATAAAGGCGATTTAGTTAAAGTCGGACAGGTAATTGCCAAAAGCAGCAGCTTTGTTTCCACCAATATCCACTCTTCGGTTTCGGGAAAAGTGAAAAAAGTGGATTTTTCAGCCGATAGTTCGGGCTATCCGAAACAAGGTATTTTTATCGATGTTGATGGCGACGAATGGATGGAAGAAATCGACCGCTCAGAAACATTAAAAAAAGATTTTAACCTGGATGGAAAGGAAATTATCCAGAAAATCCAGGATGCCGGAATCGTAGGTTTGGGAGGCGCAACTTTCCCGACACATGTAAAACTCGTTCCGCCAAAAGGAATGAAGGCTGAAGTTTTGTTGATAAACGGCGTTGAGTGTGAACCGTATCTTACTTCCGATCATCGGCTGATGCTTGAAAAAGCAGATGAAATTCTTGTTGGAACTCAGCTTTTAATGAAAGCACTCGAAGTTGATAAAGCAGTAATTGGCATTGAAAATAATAAGCCGGATGCAATACAACTTCTAAACGAAAAATCAAAAAGCTTTAACGGAATAAGTGTTTCAGCGCTTAAAGTGAAATATCCGCAGGGAGGTGAAAAACAACTAATTAAAGCGGTTACCGGTAAAGAAGTCCCATCAGGTGGCCTTCCAATTGCTGTTGGTGCAGTGGTAAGTAATGTAGGAACCGCTTTTGCAGTTTATGAAGCGATTCAGAAAAACAAACCGCTTTTTGAACGTGTAGTTACCCTCACCGGAAAAGGAGTTGCAATCCCTTCCAATTTTAAGGTTAGAATCGGCACAGCTACTTCGGAATTGATAGAAGCAGCGGGTGGCCTTCCCGAAAATACAGGTAAAATTATTAGCGGTGGCCCAATGATGGGACGAGCAATTGCTTCAATTGATGTTCCCGTAACCAAAGGAACTTCAGGAATTCTTATCATGCAAGCCGAAAATTCGAAACGTAAGGAATACATGGAATGCATCCGTTGTTCGCGCTGTGTGTCGGTTTGCCCGATGGGACTGGAACCCTACCTTTTAATGACTTTGGGGCAAAAACAGATATACGATAAAGCAGAAAGCAACCGGGTTATGGATTGTATCGAATGTGGTTCGTGCAGCTACACATGCCCGTCGAATCGTCCGTTGCTTGATTATATCCGTTTCGGAAAAGGAAAAGTTGGTCAAATAATTCGAACAAGAAAAAAATAAAAACAAATAAGTTTAAATTAAAGTGTATTGAACTTTAAACATGAACTTTAAACTTTAAACCAGGGATGAACAAACTTTTAACAATTTCACCTTCGCCGCATGTCCATTCCGGCGATTCAACCCAAAAAATAATGTACCGGGTTGTTTACGCCATGATTCCTGCATTGGTATGGTCGGTTTTTGTTTTCGGCCTCGATGCACTGCGCGTCACGTTGCTCGCTGTGGCAGCCTGTCTGGCATTTGAATGGCTGATTCAGAAATACATTTTGAAAGTCAATCCAACCATAACCGATGGTTCGGCGCTGATAACAGGTATCTTACTTGCTTTTAATGTGCCATCCAGCCTTCCGTGGTGGATTATTATTATCGGCTCGCTCGCAGCAATTGGAATTGGTAAGTTATCGTTTGGCGGTTTGGGAAACAATATTTTTAACCCGGCGCTTGTCGGCAGGGTTTTTATGCTGATTTCGTTTCCGGTTCAAATGACATCGTGGCCGGTGAACCCCCGAAGCGGAATCGATGCGATTACTGCAGCAACACCATTAAGCATTATAAAAGAAGGGATTAAAAACGGAACTCCGATTGCCGATATTACACATAATTTGCCATCGGCTACCGATATGTTGTTCGGAAACATTGGCGGTTCACTCGGTGAAATATCAGCCATACTCTTAATCATTGGCGGTTTATATATGCTGTGGAAAAAAGTGATTACCTGGCACATCCCGGTTTCAATAATTGGCTCAGTTGCAATTATTGCTGCTATATTCTGGCTTGCAAAACCCGGTTTATACATTAATCCTGTTTATCATATTTTAAGCGGGGGATTGATGCTTGGTGCCATATTTATGGCTACCGATATGGTGTCATCGCCGATGAATCCAAAAGGACAGATAATTTTCGGAATTGGAATTGGTGTAATAACCATTTGCATTCGTATGTTCGGCGCTTACCCCGAAGGAATTTCGTTTGCCATTTTGATAATGAACGCGTTTACGCCACTCATTAATACCTATGTTAAACCAAAAAGATTTGGAGGGCAATAATAATGGCAAAACGTGAATCGACATTTACAAATATGACGCTGACACTACTGGCGGTTACACTTATTGCTGCGGCAATATTGGGTTATGTATACGATTTAACCAAAGGACCGATTGAGATAGCAAAACAAAAGGCGCAACAGGAAGCGATTAAAAAGGTTCTTCCACCATTTGAAAGCCTGGGAGATACATATAAAGTGGCTGCAGAATCCGGCGCCGACAGCCTTGAATTCTTTCCGGCTTTCAACGGAGGTGAGATGGTGGGAGTTGCCATAAAAACATATACAAAGAAAGGTTTCGGGGGATTGATAACTGTTATGGCAGGCATCGATAAAGATGGCAATTTTTCAGGTTATGAAGTGCTTGAACATACCGAAACTCCCGGACTGGGTTCCAAAATGGGTGATTGGTTTAAGAACGCAGAGAAGCCAAATCAGAATGTGATTGGTAAAAGCCCGAAGACCACCAAATTCCAGGTAACAAAAGATGGAGGTGATATTGATGCCATAACCGCATCGACCATTTCATCGCGTGCATTTCTGGATGCGTTGAACAGGGCATACAGGGCTTATGAAGAGAGGGAGTAGTTGAGTTCAGGGTTCAGGGTTCAGAGTTCAGAGTTCAGAGTTCAGAGTTCAGAGTTCAGAGTTCAGGGTTCAAAGTTCAAAGTTCAGGGTTCAAAGTTCAAAGTTCAGGGTTCAGAGTTCAGAGTTTAGAGTAGGATTAAAATTTTAGTTATGAGTACATTTCAGAGGTTTGAAGATATAATTGCCTGGCAAAAGGCTCGTGTGCTCTGCCAATTAATAAAAAAATATACTGATAAGGATCTATTCTCTAAAGATTTTAAACTTGTTAGTCAGATTAAAGCCTCATCGGGCTCTTCGATGGATAATATTGCTGAAGGTTTCGAACGTGGTGGAAACAGAGAATTCGTACAGTTTTTATACATTTCTAAAGGTTCTGCCGGAGAGACTCGCTCACAACTGTACCGGGCTTTAGACAATAACTATATTAATGATGTGGAATTTCAGGTGGCATATGATTTAGCTGATGAAGTTGGAAAACTTATCAGAGGATTGATAAACCATATTAACGAAAGCGAACTGAAAGGAGATAAGTACAGAAATAAATAATAGAAGTCAAGGAGTAAGAGTAATCCGGAGCAAATTGGCTCTGAACTCTTAGCTCATAACATGGATGGTATAACTATTAAGAACAGGTTTAAGATTCAGGTGATCATGAGAACAAACTCTGAACCCTGAACTCTAAACTCTAAACAAAGAGTGCTATGAATCAGTGGAAAAATTTTACCAAAGGATTTATTAAGGAAAACCCGGTTTTTGTATTGGTACTGGGAATGTGCCCTACGCTGGGAGTTACCTCATCGGCAATAAATGGCCTGGGAATGGGGCTTGCAACCGCTTTCGTTTTAATGATGGCAAACATTGTTGTGTCGCTGGTAAAAAATGTGATTCCCGAGAAGGTACGAATTCCGAGTTTCATCGTAATTATTGCGGCTTTTGTTACCGTAGTTCAGTTGATTATGCAGGCGTATGCTCCGGCATTGTATAAAAGTCTTGGAATATTTATTCCGTTAATTGTTGTCAACTGTATTGTGCTTGGCCGCGCAGAAGCTTTTGCATCGAAAAACACCGTTGTGTCTTCGGCAATCGACGGATTGGGGATCGGACTTGGTTTTAGCTTTGCGCTCGTTCTGCTGGGAAGCATCCGCGAAATTCTTGGAAGCGGGAAGTTATTCAGTATAAATATTTACCCTGAAAATTATGTGACGCTGCTATTTGTTCTGGCACCGGGCGCTTTTATTGTTTTGGGATATTTGATTGCCATTATCAACCGTATCAGAAAAAATTAGGAGGATAAAACATGAGCTACATTATCATCATCATATCGGCAGTATTAGTTAACAACATTGTACTAATGCAGTTTTTGGGTATCTGTCCGTTCCTGGGCGTTTCCAAACGTATTTCAACTGCAATAGGAATGGCCGGGGCCGTGGCATTTGTTATGGTTCTTGCAACTATAGTAACTTACCTTATTCAGAATTATGTACTGAACCGGCTTGGTTTGGCATATTTACAGACAATTGCATTTATCCTTGTAATTGCATCGTTGGTGCAGCTAGTGGAAATTATTCTGAAAAAAGTAAGCCCGGCGTTGTACCAGGCATTGGGAATATTTCTTCCATTAATTACCACCAACTGTGCCATTCTTGGTGTGGCGATATTAACTGTTCAAAAAGATTTTAATTTAATTGAAGGTGTGGTTTATGCCATTTCAAATGCTGTAGGTTTTGGTCTGGCTCTAACAATTTTCGCCGGCATCCGTGAGCAACTCGATTTAGGCAATGTCCCGAAAGGATTAAAAGGAACTCCGATCGCTTTGATTACAGCCGGAATTCTGGCCATGGCATTTATGGGATTTTCAGGTCTGGTATAATTGACATAAGTATTAAATATATCGAAACCTTCCTGATTCAACTTTTTAATTGAATATTCTTACAGATTGGTTACAATTAAACCCCGTGGTATTTTTCAGGACGTACAATATCCTTTGCTGTAAAAGTAGCTAATCGAGTAATTTTAGCCGACGAGCGAAATAACGGTGGTATTATAAATCGTGCGTCTTCTTTACTTTCAACCTCTACTATTAACCAGGCTTTATGTTCACCGTCTTTACATCCCCATTCGGCATGCGTTAAAAAATGCGAACCGGTTTCCAGAAAAATCCTTATTGCCTCATTGCATGCATTTTTGTCAGCTCCGTGCGGTACTTCAATCAGATACTTGTTCATATTAATTCCTCCTGAAATTTAAAATTATATAACTTCTGCTATGGCCTGTATTACAACTATTTTGTGTAATAAATAGTTAGTATTTGAACAAATCTGTCAGGAAAATGTTTTTTCCAATCCGCTTTACATATCCAGTAAAGGAAAATGATTTGAAATTCCAACAAAAATAATTTTCAGAAAAATTATGTCGTAAATATACGACGAATTAAAATATATGTCGTATATTTGCGACATAATACAAAACAAAATGACAAAAATTCAATTGTTCGACAATAAATTGCAGGAGACGGCTGCCATATTTAAAGCCCTCTCCCATCCGGCCCGGTTAGCGATTTTACAATACCTGGGCGAAACAAAAGTATGCATTTCAGGCGATATTTCCGATGAGCTTCCGTTAAGCAGAACCACCGTACACCAACACTTAGCGGAACTAAAAAAGCCTGGTTTAATCAAGGGCGAAATCGATGGCGTAAAAACCAGCTATTGCCTCAATACCGACAAGATAACTGCTTTGCGCGAAGTGCTGAATGGTTTTCTGTCTGAATTAGATTGCTGTTCGGACGATTGTTGTTCGGATGAATCTGATTCTAATGATTGTTGTGCTGACGATTGCTGTTCGGATGGCACAGCTTCGAATAAATGTTGATAAAAAACAAAGGATGAAAATATTGATATTATGTACCGGCAACAGCTGCCGCAGCCAGATGGCACATGGCTTTATGGAAACATTCGATAAACGTCTTGAAGTGGCATCCGCCGGAACAGAAGCTTCAGGAAAACTGAATCGTAAAGCGGTGGAAGTAATGAATGAAATTGGAATTGACATCAGTCACCACACTTCCGATTCGGTGGATATGTACCTCCATAAAGAATGGGACTATGTAATTACCGTTTGCGGCGGCGCTAACGAAAATTGTCCGGCATTCATTGGAAAAGTAAAACACAGGTTGCACATGGGTTTTGACGATCCTTCGCATGCCAAGCGGAACACCAGAATTTATACAAAGTGAATATTACCGTGTTCGCGATGAAATTAAAGAAGCATTTTTCAAATTCTATAAAGAAGAAATTTTACCACAATTAACTCAATTAAAATGAAAGCAGAAGATTTAAAATTCATTGTTCAGGAAAAATATGGGGAAATAGCTTCCCAAAGTAAAATTCAAAATCAGAGTTCTTGTTGCGGCGGCACTCACCTGTTGTGACGATATGGATTACAGCATTATTAGTGACGATTATACCCAGCTGGAAGGTTATAACCCCGATGCCGACCTTGGTTTAGGCTGCGGAATGCCTACCGAATACGCCGGTATAAAAAGGCAACACGTGCTCGATTTAGGCTCGGGTGCCGGAAACGATTGTTTTGTGGCCCGCACCATTGTTGGAGAAGAAGGCCATGTAACTGGAATCGATTTTACTGATGCAATGTTCGAAAAAGCAAATAATAACCTGGCAAAAACCGGTATTTAAAAACATCGATTTCGTTAAAGGCGATATCGAAAACATGCCCTTGCCCGACAATACTTACGATGTGGTTATCAGTAACTGCGTATTAAACCTGGTTCCCGATAAACAAAAAGCCTTTGCTGAAATCTACCGGGTGTTAAATCCCGGCGGGCATTTCTGTATTTCCGATGTGGTAATCAACGGTGTATTACCGAAGGGATTGCAAGAAGCTGCCGAAATGTATGCAGGTTGTGTTTCAGGGGCAATTCCAAAAGAGGAATATCTCGACATCGTAAACTCAAAGGAATTTAAAAACACTGAAGTAAAAAAGGAAAAAGAAATCAGCGTACCCGATGAAATACTTTTGAATTATATTTCCGAAGAAGAATTACAATTGTTTAAAAACAGTAACATCGGAATATACAGTATTACGCTGGTTGCTGAAAAGTAAATCATCCATTAATTTTTCGCTTATCCATTCTTCTTACCGCTATTACCAATCTGTTTTTAACGTATAAACTTTGTAGTATTAACGGTACAGGAGAAAGCAAAACAAATAATTCAAGAACGAGAACAGGTGCAGAAAAATTTTATTACAGATACGGATTTATAAAACTACCCGATAGCGGTATAATGTTTTTAGCAATGAATACAATAGAAAAGTTATTTGAATAAATACTTTACCTAACAATTAGCCTCCAATATAGCGTTGCTTGCATCCTCTCGCTTCATCGAAGCTTCAGTGGAACGGGACCAAATCATCGTAACAATACAATTAAATTCCGATTTTGCTTCAACAAATTACAAATGCACATGCTCCGCCCTTACCGCATGCCCCATGAATAAAGCAGCTTTGCCTTCGAAATTATCCGCCGATTCCGTTGTCAGATAGTGAATAGTTCCCTGTTTTGATAACCGGGTTTCCATTTCGGGATGACGTTGTAAATAATCCACCAGTTTTTCGGCAACAATTTCTCCCTGAACAAGAATATTAACCTTCTCAGGAACATATTTCAAAATGGTTTCGATTAGTAAAGGATAATGCGTACAACCCAAAATTAAGGTATCCAGGCTGGCATCTTTTTGAAAAATATTCTGAATGTTTTTGCGAATAAAATAATCGGCACCTTCTGTTCCTATTTCATTGTTTTCCACTATGGGAACCCACATAGGGCAAGCTTCCTGAACTGTTGATTTTACATGGCCACCCGACCATTTTTCCAATTCTATTGGATACGATTCTGAAACCACGGTTCCAACTGTTCCCAAAACACCGACATGACCGTTCCTGGTAATCTCAGCTACTTTTTCCACACTCGGACGGATTACACCCAAAACCCTTTTGTCGGGAGCAATTTTTGGTAAGTCGAGTTGCTGGATATTTCGTAACGCTTTTGCTGAAGCTGTATTACAGGCAATAATTATTAAAGGACAGTTTTTATCAAACAGATATTTGACAGCTTGTAAAGTATATTCATATACTACGTTAAACGAACGGGTTCCGTACGGCGTTCTTGCATTGTCGCCAAAATAGAGAAAATCGTAACCGGGAAGGGCTTTTACAAGTTCTTTTAACACAGTCAAGCCTCCGTAACCAGAATCGAAAACACCAATTGGAGTAGATTTCATCACAACTTTTTAGCGTTCAACGGCAAGGTTATATGCTTTATCGTAATGTTTCCCAAGATTCGACCAGTCGAAATGCAGCGAAGCTTCCTCACACTTGTAGCGCAAAGCAATCCTTTCGCGACGGTTCATCTGAACGATTTTAAACATCATATTTGCCAAATCTTCAGATACATCGTGGAAGTTTCGAGTTCTGCGATTAATAATATACATGCCTTTTGCATCGTGATCCGGAATTTCATTGACCACGTAATCGCCAAAACCGGCCAGTTCACTGGTAATTGAAGGCAAACCACTTGCCAGGCATTCCAGCGGTGTGTATCCCCATGGCTCGTATAAACTTGGGAAAATTCCCAAATGGCAACCGCGTACAAACTGCGAATAATCCATCTTAAACAACGGATTTGAAGTAGCAATAAAATCGGGATGATAAACAATCTTCACCTTATCGTGCCTGTTGTTTACCATATTCGCTGTTCTGAGGAAACTCAGAATTTCATCCTTAGCGTCATCCTTTAAAATATGTGTGACTATTTTTGGTAGTTGTTTAGTTTTCCAACCCTGCACATTCCTGCGTAATTTTAATTTAAGATAATCATCGACCATATCTTTTAAAACCGGGAATTCATAAGGGCCATCTGCCGATGTAATTTCTTTATACAGCTTTTTTCCAATCTGTTCCTTTATTTCCTCGCAAACTCTCCATACATCTTCCATCTGTGCTTTTGAATGTAAAACATCGGGATTAAAGGAATGAAATGGCTGCTTGGTAATAAAAAACATAACCACCGTTGTATCAAGGTTTGCGACCTGCATTTTATAATTCAGGCGGGCCAATGCTTCCAGCGTTAAATCGAAGCCTTTGTTATGATATTCATACCGGCCCGAAGTGAAAAAATAAAGTGTATTATCCAGGTCAAATGAATAACTCTGAAAGAAATGTCCCATCACAAAATCGTGAATTTGTTCCTTCACCTTTAAATGCTGGTTTTGAACCTGGTGAAGCACTTCGAAACGCTCAATGTTTAATCCGTTCGGAAGAATCAAATCCGGCGATCTGCCAAGTAAATATTTACACTCGTTCCCTGTTATTTCACTTACTGTTGTAAGAACATGTGCGCCATGAGCCGATGCTCGTTCAATCTCGGCAATAGGCTTTACATTGAATTTTGTTGCTTCGGTTTCCCAGTTATAAAAAGGCAGATGATCGTAAAACTGCGAATCGTTCATCGCCAGGTAGCGTCCTAAAAGTGTGGCGTGCGTGGTAAATACAATTTTTACGTTCAGGTTGTTTTTTCGTAAACCCGGAATTGGCAGGCCAGACATCCATTCGTGGAAATGTGCAATCACATTTTCTTGCGGAAATCCTATTTCATTTAAATAAAGGAAGAACTCTTTTACCTGGTAACCAAAAGCCGAAACTTTATCGAGAAGTTCGTCGCCGCCCGGAACAGAAATATGATAATCCTGCCACAAAAAGTGCTTTATTTCGCCCAGTTTATCGTAAACCGAATACGGATTGAAAAGCACCACATTTGGCCTTCCTGAGATTATCCACTGTCCGTAATGCACATCGAAACCACGCTCCTGGAGTTTGGCGACAGCTTTGGCTATCGGCGAACTGGTATCACCTGACGGATCGAAATGTGCTGCTGCCTGGTCGGCGAAATACGGCCCGATTAAACAGTAATTATCGTTTCCCCATTTATCGATTACCGACGGAACTTTGGAACGAATAACGGTGTAAATTCCACCTACCTGGTTACAAACTTCCCAGGCTATTTCAAACAGGAATGTATTTTCAGGAACACTGACATTGCTTAAAGCTTCGTTGTTTTCTGCGGTTGCCATAAATTCAATTTTAGTTAGTTATACCTTTAAAATTTAAATAAACTGAGTTCTCAATTTGTTGTTTTAATACTGAAGATTTTATGATACGCTAAAAAATGGAAATGATTTTAAGGTTTTTACAAAATAACAATCGGACTAAAATCTTCGACATTAAATATAAGTTTTATCTGCTTCGAATCCAATATTTGCCGGCATTAAGCAAAAAAAATAGCCATCCGTAAAACCGGATGGCTATTTTCTTCTATTCTGTATCTTTTCTATTGGATTCCAAGTTTAGCTTTCACTAACGGCAACAGATCGATACTTTGATTTGAACTGTATAGCACTACTTTAGTCCCTATATCGAAAACATAAATCAACCCTTTTTCTTTTGCCACTTCTTCAATGGCTTTTTCAGCTTTATCGAAAACCGGTTGAAGTAATTCGCTTTGTTTTTGCTGAAGTTGTTGCTGAGCAGTTACCTGGTAATTCTGAATTCTTTGTTGCAGGTCCTGAATTTCGGTAACCTTAGCGTTCTTTTTTATTTCCGATGCTGCATCGCCCAGTTTTTCAAATTCGCTCATTTTAGTCTGAAGTTCTTTTTGCATGTCACCAAGTACATCTTCCAATTCAGTCTGAAAGTTGTTAAACGCGGTTTCGGCTGATGCTCTTTCAGGCATAACCTGTATTAGCGCCTGCATATCGATGTGCCCGAATTTCAGGGTCTGAGCTTTCACAGTTGCTGCCGCAACAACCAACAGAAGGACGGCAGATAATTTCATTAAATTTCTCATAATCAATGTTTGTCTTTTTTAATTTTTGGTCGCAAATATAATTATTAATTATTTATATCCGAGCTTTTGTAAAACCTGATCGCTCAGGTCGTATTTCGGATTGGTAAAAAACAGCGTTGTGCCACCTGCTTTATCAAAAATTACAGCATAAGCACCGTCATTCGAAATTTCCTGAACTGCGTTAAAAATATCGTCTTGTATTGGTTTTATAAGTCCCTGACGTTTTTTGTATAAATCGCCGCTTGGCCCGAAATATTTCGACTGTAACTGCTTATAGTCTTTTTCTTTCGATACAATCACATCTTCGCGTTTGCGTTTCATATCTTCTGAAAGCAAAACACTTTCGGCCTGATAATCCTTATACATTTGTTCAATCTCGGAATGCATCGATTCCAGTTCTTTTTGATATTGCGACGATAACTGATTCAACTGTTCCTGGGCAGCTGTATATGCCGGAATGTTTTCCATAATATATTCAGTGTCGATAAAAGCAAATTTTTGCGCATTTGCAAAAACTGTAACACTAAGTATTGTTGCAACGGTTAAAATTAATTTCTTCATGACCATAATTATTTTATTAAACTGAACTCAAATTATCACATACCATGCCAAAACAACGATGGTTAAAACTGCTGGCCAATAACAAAATGGAACTGGCTTCCGTTGGCATCGGGAACTCCCGGCACTTCGTCGAAACCGTATCCCCAGTCGATACCCATTAAACCAAACATTGGCAGAAATATTCTTACCCCAACACCTGCACTCCTGTGCAATTTAAACGGCACATAGCTCTGAAAGCTCAAACCGGCATTTCCTGCTTCGAGGAAAGTAAGCGCATAAATGGTGGCGCTTGGCTTCAGGGTAATCGGGTAACGTAATTCCATGGTAAATTTCGAATACATGTTTGAACCGTTATTCGGACTTAAACTAAAGTCTTTATAACCACGAAGTGCTACATAATCGGTTCCGTAAATATTATATCCCGACATTCCTGAACCACCAACAATAAATCCTTCGAATGGTGATTTACGACTCTCATTAAAATAGCCAAGGAAACCCATTTCGAAAGCTGTTCGTAAAACCAGGTTATTATTTTTGGTTAGCGGATTAAATAGTTGTCCTTTTAGTAACCACTTATGATATTCAATCCATTTAAATCTTTCGTTATTCGAAATAGTTGGCGAACTGTAGTCGGTATTGGTAAACCAGGAATATGGCGGCGTTATTTTCAGTGTTAACGAAATATTTGAACCCGTTCTGGAATACAAAGGATTATCGACAGAACTTCTTCCGAATACGGTTTTGAAACTGAAGTTATTAAATGTTCCGTTTACCTGTCCGTTTTCATCGGCAAGGAAATAGAAATAAGATCCCATATTCCTTAAGTTATAATGTTCAAGCGACACTTCATGATAAACAGTAAAGTAGTCATCGGGCCACGACATGCGGTAACCATAACCTAAGGCCAAAGCGGTCGTTTCCCAAATCTGATCGTTTGTTTCATCTGTATTTTCCGAATCGTAATTATAGGTATACGACGGATATCCGTAATAACTGCCATATCCATATGGATCATAACCACCGTAACCACCATAACCTCCGTAACCACCGTATCCGCCATAACCACCACCATAACCACCGCCATAATAGGGATTATAGCTGCTTCCATAAGGATTATACGACTGATAATATTTGTTGGCGCTGTAATTAATTCTCGAATGCGATAATGACACGGAGAATGAATTCGGCTTTTTACCTCCCAGCCAGGGCTCGATAAACGAAAGGCTTACAGTTCGGTAATATCTGCCGCTGGTTTGATAACGTAGCCCCAGTGTTTGGCCATCACCTGTGGGCAACGGACGCCAGGCTTCCTTATTAAAAACATTACGAACCGAGAAGTTGGCAAATTTTAAACCTACCGAACCCACAAACATACCTGCGCCCCAACCTCCGGAAAGTTCAATCTGGTCGTTGGCTTTTTCCTGCAGTTGATATTCAATATCCACTGTTCCGTCTTCGGGATGTGGCTGCACATCCGGATTTATTGCTTCCGGATCGAAATGGCCTAATTGCGCCAATTCACGATAGGAACGCATTAATAATTCCTTGCTGAACAAATCACCCGGATATGTTCGGATTTCACGACGCGCAACGTGTTCATGCGTTTTGGTGTTCCCCACGATTCTTACTTCGTTTATAGTGGCCTGTTTTCCTTCAAAAATACGCATCTCGTAATTGATGGTGTCTTCATCGATACTCACTTCAACCGGTTCAAGATTAAAGAACAAATATCCTTTATTCAAATACAAATTATTTAAACCTTCATCGTTGTCGAACAAACGCTTATCCAGAATTTTCTGGTTAAATACATCGCCTTTTTTGATTCCGAGCGCCGCATTTAAATATTCCGAAGGATAAATGGTATTACCGACCCAGTCGATATTACCAAAATAGTATTTGTCGCCTTCTTCCACATCGATATCGATATTAACACGAGGTTTATGCTTTCGGCCCACTTCCACCTGGTAAACCGAATCGTGAACAATTACTGCATCGCGATATCCTTTTTCGTTGTATTTGTCGATTAAAAGTCCTTTATCTTTTTTATATTCTTCCTGAAGATATTTTTTGGTCTTGAAAAAATTCCTAAGCTTTTTCGCGTTGGTTTTTTTCATTGCGCGTTCAAGCACCACATCGCTAACCTGCTCATTTCCGTTAATAAATATATCGTTAACCTTTACTTTCTCTTTCTTGTCGATATAAATATCGAGGATAAGCGAATTGTTTTGAGTGGTATCATCGCGTTGAATGATATTAACTTCGGTATTTAAAAATCCTTTTTCGAGGAATATATTTTTAATTGTTTTCTCTGCCACATTTACCTGGTTGTCGGTAATCTGGCTGCCTTTTAATAACAGTACTTTCTCGGTTATATCGTCTTTCTCCGATTTTGAAACGCCGAAAAAATTAACATCCGATAAGCGTGGTCGCTCCTGTAAGTACATGTCGAACCATATTTTATCGTCGGCAATTTTTGTTGCCGTAATTTTAACGTCGGAAAACAAACCCTGCTGCCAAAGTTTCTTTATTGCATTGGTTATTGCATCTCCTGGAACCATTATCTCCTGGCCGACATTTAACCCGGAAAGTTGCACCAACACAGTTTTATCGAGATATTTTATTCCTGATACCTGCACATCGGCAATGGTATATTTTTTCGGGCTCGAATAATATATGGAGAAATTGGTACTGTCTGCCTCCTGGGCAAAAACCCGGGGCAAACATGCTATCACAAAAAATAACAGGAGTATTATCGATTTTCGCATTCTAAACATCATTAATTTTCACGTCAACTGTTCACTGGTTTTTCCAAATCGCCTTTCTCTTTTTTGAAAATCATAAACGGCTTTAAAAAGGTCATCTTTTCTAAATTCGGGCCATAATTTTTCAAGGAAAAACAATTCGGAATAAGCGATTTGCCACAACAGAAAATTGCTTATCCGGTATTCCCCGCTGGTGCGGATCAATAGTTCCGGGTCAGGAATATCTACTGTGTTCAAATATTCTTCGAACAGTTGATTTGTTATCATTTCCGGCTTTATTTTTTTTTCTTCTGAATCTCTGACAATGTGTTTTATTGCGTTTATTATTTCCCATTTCGAGCTGTAACTAAGCGCAAGTACAAGGTTTAAACCAGTATTTGAATCGAGGTAACTAATACATCCGTCCAATTTCTCCTTCACTTTTACCGGCATTTGTTCCATATTTCCGATAGCCATTAACCTTACGTTATTTTTCATCAGCTCTTCGGTTTCATTCTCGATGGCATGAACCAGCAATTCCATTAAAGCGTCCACCTCAGTTTTTGGCCGATCCCAGTTTTCGGTTGAAAAGGCGTATAAAGTAAGAAATTTTATCCCTATTTCGCCAGCGCCTTCCACCACCGACCGAACCGATTCAACGCCTTGTTCGTGGCCGTAAATCCTGGCTTTTCCATGCTTTTCAGCCCAACGTCCGTTGCCATCCATAATTATGGCCACATGCTTTGGTATCCTGTTCTTATTTAGCCTTTCTTTATACGACTCCATTGCTAATTTTTACTTTCGTAGGCGGGACATGCTTTTCTTCCGATGTATACTTTATATGTTAAATTTATCCCTATGTAAGCCGACCAGTCGTTGTTGTGAAACTGATCGGTATATAGAACTTCTTTTCCCTCATTATCGATATATGCCAGCGGATCGTCCAGATTATCCAGTTTATCCGAAAACATTTTCCTCATCTGGTATTCAATTGCAATTCCAAGCCGTTTTCCTAATGTGTATTTTAATCCTATTCCAAAAGGAATTGTCGGTGTCATTTCAGACTGTTGCAAAACTGCATCGCCTTTATTATGGTTCCGATTAAAAAGCCATATTACCGATGGATCCAAATCGTACGGATAATAAGCAACTCCAACACCTGCCATTACATAAGATGAATAAGGTGTACTTTTAACTCCCAAAATGTATTTCAAATAGTTAATTTCAACCTGCAACGAGAAATCCTGAACACTTTTATTAAAGGCCCAATACTGACCTTCGATTACTCCAACATTCGAGAATTTACCCGACAAAACCTGTGCACGCAACGAAACCCGCGCATTGAAATTGTACCTGAAATATCCACCTAAATTCAAATTGAACGTTTGAAATGGTTTGGTTTCGTCTAAGTCTCCAAAGTAACCCGATGTACCGCCCCAAATCCCAATATCTGCTGTTTTTTGTGCATATCCTGAAACAGTTATCCAAACTGCTGCAAACACCAATGCTAATTTTTTCATTTTGGTATTCAAAATTGTTTATTTAACAATAGTTTCAGGCATTTTACAATTGGTTTCTGTTTCAATAAATTCATACTTTTAACCACGAAATAAAACACTTGTTTTTATGCTGAAATCAGAGATAAAAACTATCGGATTTATATCAAAATGTAAGTTGTAACTCATTGAACATCAACTAAATTATACTGCTTATTTATTGTAAACCACAGCTTTCAAGAGGTACAAAAGTAATATAATTCAGAAAATAACATGCCTGAATGTTATTATAAAACCCAAAAGAAGATTAAAAATTGTTAAGCAAAAGCAGAAATATTAAAAGTATTGTTATTCAGGCTAAAAAGAAAGTATCATAAGGGATACAGCCGATTGTATACAGCATTGTTTGCTTAAATTAAACCGAATAAAAATAGCCGGTTTTGCCTCTATGGAAAGGAACAATAAATCTACATTAATTTCTTCTGTCGAATCCCCACATCAGT
The DNA here is from genome assembly GCA_963821855.1 of uncultured Prolixibacteraceae bacterium. GTDB lineage: Bacteria > Bacteroidota > Bacteroidia > Bacteroidales > Prolixibacteraceae > Draconibacterium. Next base: position 90,935 of record CAWGFJ010000013.1, read on the forward strand.
TTGTTTCTCAATGTATTGAAAAAAGTGAGATCGGGAAGTTGTAATGTTTTTAGTTTGAACCCGGCTTTTTTAACTTTTATCGTTGTATTTAAGTCCACAGAAACCGACCGAAAATCTAGTGAAGTAAGAAACTGGCTTCCTCTTCCTTCCACTTTAAGCTTTATTTCATAATTGTCGGGAACAACCAAAGGCCTGATTGTAAGATTATGCGGAGCGAGCGGAGTAATCACAAAATTTGCCGAATCGGGTGTAAGAATCGGTCCGCCAACACTTAGCGAATAAGCTGTAGAACCTGTTGCTGTTGAAATAACCAGGCCATCGGCCCAGTAGTTATTAAGTAATTCCTTATCGAGGTAAGCCGAAACATTTATCATAGACGATGTATCGGTCTTCACCACTGCAACTTCATTCAGCGCATAATTAAATTCCATGTTTTTCTGGCCTTCAAAATCGACTTGAAGCATGGTACGCTCTACAATTTTGAAATTTTTGTTGAAAATCTGTGTTAGCGCATCCTGCACCTGGTTTTCGGAAATATCGGCTAAAAATCCCAGGCGCCCGCTGTTTACACCTATTACCGGGATTTCGAAATTACGTATATCTACCACTGAATGAAGAAAGGTTCCATCGCCGCCAACACTGAAAATATAGTCGTTTGTGTCGTCGAAATCGTGGTATGAATGGAAAAAAGAAGTATAAAATGGTTCCATTCCCAATTGGTCGACCAAAAATTTGTAAAAGGGCTTAAATAGCTGAACTTCGATATTATTTGATTTTAAAAACCCGAAAAATTCCTGGAGGACCGGAACAAAATCATCGGAAACTAATGTGCCAAAGACAGCAACCTTCATCGACATACTATTTAAATATTCATATATTTCATGAATTGCTCAAACCGGTCTTTATAAAGATCGCTTAACATCGAATGATCGAGATACACCGCTTTAACATTATAGTCGTAACGCATAAATGCCTGAATTAATGGCGATAAATCCTCTTTGTCGAGTTTCAAGATCACATCGAGATTTGATGTTCCCGATTTCCGGTCTAAAAAACAGCTCAGGATCTTAATATCGTTTCCTTCCACAATTTTGCTGATTTCGGCTAACGAATAATCATTCACATGCATTTCCAAAACAATTACACCACCAACTTCCTGAAGCGAAAAAAGTTTGGCAAACCTTCGCGCCAGGTCGAATAACGAAATTGCGCCAAGATAATAATGGTCACTGTCAAGCACTGCAATCACACTCAATTTCAGTTTGTACATAAGAATCGCTATTTCAAATATATGCTGATCTTTATGCACATGTACCGTATTTAATTTGTCCAACTGAGTTTCAATAGCTATATCGGTAATATTTAAATCATAAATCAGCTTGTCCGAAATAAGTCCCAGGTACTTTTTCTTGTCGACAACCGGCATATGCGATACTCTGAATACATCCATCCAGTTTAGCGCTTTTTGGCCAATTTCGGAACTGTTAACCGAAATAATGACATCTGATATTAATTCTTCTGCAAGCAAATCCTTAAATTTATGGTTCTTTCAATATCGCTTAAAATTGTAAATTGCGACACTAATTTTAATACAATGACCAGACTAAGTGTAAATATAAACAAAATAGGAACATTGCGAAACTCACGCGGTGGTAAGATTCCCAGTGTTAAAGAAGCTGCTGTAAAATGCCAGATTTTTGGAGCACAGGGAATTACAGTGCATCCACGCCCCGATGAACGACATATTACACGACACGATGTATATGAAATTAAACCATTTATTACTACCGAATTTAACATTGAAGGTTATCCGGGCGATGATTTTCTGAAAATGGTAATTGAAGTTCAGGCCGACCAGGTGACTCTTGTTCCCGACAAACATAATCAGCTTACCAGCGATCACGGCTGGGATACCTGGGGAAACCTTACTTTTTTAAAAGAAGTGATTGCGAGGTTACAGGAAAACGGCATTCGAACATCAATCTTTGTCGATCCTGATATTAAAGCTATTGAAGGTGCGGCAGAAACAAAAACAAACCGCATTGAATTATACACCGAGCCATACGCCGGTTTATACCCGATAGACAGACGCCAGGCGATTGAGCCGTTTGTAGCAGCTGCCAAAGTAGCAGCTACAATGGGTATTGAAGTAAATGCCGGCCACGATTTAAATCTGGAGAACCTTGGTTATTTGCATCACAATATTTCGAATTTGAAGGAAGTTTCCATTGGCCATGCACTAATTGCGGATGCGTTGTATCTTGGGTTGGAAAACACGATTCAGAAATATCTGGAATGTCTCAGGTAGTTCAGAGTTCAGGGTTCAGAGCCCGCCCGGCTGAACACCGTTCGGACGGGTTCAGAGTTCGGGGAAGAAGTTCAAAGTGTAAAGTGTGAAAAGTTCAAAGTGAAAAGTGTAAAGTTCAATGTAAAAAGTTCAAAGAGTGAAAAAGTTTAGTAAGAAGTCGCAGTGTACAGTCTCAGTGTACAGTCAATTTACAATTATTTTATCATATGTAAGGCTTCTCGTGGCTCGTTACTCAAGGCTCACTACTCGTGGCTCGTGGCTTGTAGCTTGTGGCTTGTAGCTTGTGGCTTGTAGCTTGTAGCTTGTGGCTTGCAGCTTTAAAGTGTTCAGAGTTCAACTAAAGTTCTCAAAAATATTCTTTCATTTTCTGTCCAAATTGCTTTAACTTATTCGTCAAATGAATAGAATGAACAAAAACATTTAGTTTTAATATCTAAATTTAATCAAGATGAAAAAATTTATTGTAATCTATCATGCGCCGAATGATGCGCAAATGGAAACATCAAACATGTCGGAAGAAGATCAGGCCAAAGGCATGGAAGCCTGGATGGTGTGGGCAAAAAAATGTGGCGATAAACTTGTTGACCTGGGTTCTCCTTTGGCTAACGGACAATCAATTACGCCAAACGGAAGTTCGGCAAGCACGAAAGAAGTTGCCGGTTATTCTATTCTTCAGGCTGAAGATATTGACGAGGCAAAAACATTGCTGCAAGGTCACCCTCATTTGGGCTGGAATGCCGCCTGCTCTATTGAAGTACACGAGACAATGGCTATTCCGGGAATGTAATTTGTTGGCTTATTAATAATTGTGAATATGATGAAAGAATATATATTGTTATTCAGAGGAGGAGATACAGAACTTGCTCAGCAATCGCCGGAAGCACAGCAACAACACATGCAAAAATGGATGCAATGGATGGGTGAGTTGCAAAAACAGGAAAAATTTGTCGGCGCTCAACCTTTGGATCGAAAAGGTAAACAGGTAAAAGGCACGAAAAAAGTCCTGACCGACGGGCCTTTTATGGAAGGAAAAGAGATGGTGGGCGGCTACCTGATCTGCAAAGCAAATACCTATGATGAAGCTGTGAATATTGCCGAAGGATGTCCGATCCTCGAGTGGGACGACGGCATCGTGGAAGTCAGGGAAATTCAGGAATTGAAAATGTAATTGGACAAAGCAGACCACATTAATGAACTTACTGACCATCTTTTCAGGCGCGAGTCTGGTAAGATGGTTTCTGTTTTAATAAAAATTTTTGGCACACAAAACCTTGAAACTGCAGAGGATGTCGTTCAACAATCTTTTATGGATGCCATTCGGGTGTGGAAATTAAAAGGTGTTCCAGACAACCCGTCAGCCTGGCTTTTCAGGGTGGCTAAAAACAAAACCATCGACATCATCCGACGAAATAAATATTCCGTTCAATTTGACTTTAAAAATGATGACCGGATATTGCTTACTTCAGAATACACACTTACAACCACCATTGAAAACCTGTTTAGCGAAGACCTTATAAACGACGACTTGCTCAGAATGATGTTTGCCTGTTGTCATCCCGGCATATCGCAGGAAAATCAGATTATCATCATCCTCAAAACACTTTGTGGCTTTAGCACATCCGAAATTGCCAAAGCTTTTATCACATCAGACGATACCATTTCAAAACGTTTATACCGGACCAAAGAGTTTTTCAGAAAAGAAAAAATAAAACCTGAAATACCATCGGTGGGTGAATTAAAATCAAGAACCAATGCAGTATTAAATTCCATTTATCTTTTGTTTAATGAAGGATACAATTCAACGCACTCTGAAAATCTGATTCGCAAAGAACTGCTGGATGAGGCGATCATGCTGTGCCAATTACTTTCGCAAAACAAGCATACCCAAATCCCGGAGGTGTTTGCACTGATGGCGTTAATGTGTTTTCATTCTGCCAGAAGCGAAAGCCGGCTCACGGACGAAGGAGAAATTATCCTTTTACCCGAACAGGACAGGAGTAAATGGGATCGCAAATTGATTGAAGAAGGAAACCGCTACATGAATATTGCCGCATTTGGAAATGAAATCAGCGCTTATCATATTGAAGCTGCTATCGCCTGGGAACATTGTGTGGCAAAAAACTTTGACCAGACAAACTGGAAACGAATTATTAATTTATATGAGTGGCTTGGCAAAATTTCACCTTCACCTATAAGCGAAATGAATAAAGCTGTGGCGGTAATGCAACTTTACGGAGCGGGAAAAGCATTGGAAGTGTTAATGCAGATACCCGAAAAGAAAAAACTGGAATCATTTTATCTCTACCATTCATTGCTTGGTGAAATTTTTTCGCGATTGAAACAGAAAGTCAGAGCAAAAAAGCATTTGGAAACGGCCATCTCCCTCACACAATCCGAAACGGGAAGAAAAATCCTTAGTGACAAAATTCAGGCGCTAACAAACTGAATGATGGTTACAGAAATCTAATTTTTCGTCATTCAAATTCCGGATTTAATGCTATGGTTTTGTAATAAAAAATAAGAACTTTATACCTGTGTTTTAGAAATTGCGTTTTAAACCATTAAACGAAATTAAATGAAAAATATATTTTTAGCTACCGGAATTTTTTTGTTGATTTTATCCTGCACACCAAAAAATGATGAACCAATAAAAGATGAAGCAACATTAAAACAAGACAAAAAAATGGAATGGTGGCGCGATGCCCGTTTCGGGATGTTTATTCACTGGGGCCTTTATGCCGAACCAGCCGGTATTTGGAAAGGCAAAGAAATTCCCGGAATCAGCGAATGGATAATGGCGCGTGCGGGAATTCCCGTAAAAGAATACGAAAAACTGGCTGAAAATTTCAATCCGAAAAAATACGATGCCGAGGCGTGGGTAAAACTCGCGAAAATGGCTGGCATGAAATACATCGTAATCACTTCGAAACACCACGATGGATTTGCCATGTTTCATTCAAAGGCAAGCGCTTACAATATTTATGATGCCACGCCATTTAAACGCGACCCGTTAAAGGAATTGGCCGATGCCTGCGAAAAAGAAGGTATCCGCCTGGGATTTTACTATTCTCAGGCGCAGGACTGGCAAGAACCGGGCGGCACCTATTATAATATTGAACAGGGAGAACCACATTGGGATCCGGATTTAAAACGCGAACCACTGATGAATTATATCAACGAAAAAGCAGTTCCGCAGGTAAAAGAAATTCTTGAAAACTACGATGGACTGGATATTCTTTGGTGGGATACTCCACGGGGAATGACAGAAGAAGCAGCTAACGCCTTAAAAGCGGTTTCCGATCAATATCCCGATTTAATTACCAACAACCGCCTGTATCGCCCGTGGCCCGGAGATTTCACAACACCTGAACAACATGTTCCGCCTACCGGACTGGATTACGATTGGGAAGTTTGCATGACCATGAACACCAGTTGGGGATACAAAAAGAACGATAACAACTGGAAATCGTCGGCCGATTTAATTCGCATGTTAACTGATATTGCCAGCAAGGGTGGTAATTTGTTACTCAATGTTGGCCCAACTGCGGAAGGACTTATTCCCGATTCAAGCGTAGTTCGCCTAAAGCAAATTGGTTTATGGATGCAGAAAAACGGCGAATCCATCTACGGAACCTCCGCCAGCCCGTTTTTTAAATTACCCTGGGGGCGTTGCACAACAAAAAAAGACGGGAATACGACAATGCTATACTTCCATGTTTTTAACTGGCCCAAAGATGGTGTTTTGCGTATTCCAGGGTTGAAATCGCGAATTACCGATGTTTATTTATTGTCGAACCCGATACAGAAATTTGCCTGGAAATATGAGGGAGATGACGTATTAATTCATGCTCCTGCAGTTATTTTCGACCCGGTGAATACGGTGGTGGTTGTAAAGATAAAGGGAAAATCAGAGATTATCAGCAATATGCCGGTTTTAAAAGATGGCTCCATTTTGTTGCCTGCTGATTTTGCAAATATTCATAACCCGGGATACGGAACACACGCAGTTTTAAAAGGCTCAGGCGATAAGTCAGTAATTGAGAATTGGGATGATGAGCGTGCCACACTCGACTGGATGTTTAATTCTACCGAACCGGGAAAATACCGGATTGAAGCTTTGGTAAAATCCGGCGAAAACAGCAATCTTGAAATTGCCATAGGAGATAAAAAAATCTCTTCGGAAATCAATTCAACAGGAGATCAATTCGACATTTTGAAATTCGGCGAAATAGAAATTACCGGAACAGGAAATCAGACCGTTACTGTTTCACCTGTTCGTGGAAACTGGAACCCTTTGCAATTGATGTATGTGGAACTGGTAAAACTTTAAAACCGCTCGTTCACCACACTGCTGTAAATAGAGCCAAATGTGAAACGTATGCCGAGTTGGCCACCAAGTTCGTATGTAGTTTGCAGCTTTCTTCGTTTTAATAATAAATCTTCAATAGAAGTATCGCCTTTGGGAAGATATAATTGATCATGAATAATCCGGCCAAAAAAATAACTGAAAACGGATAATTGCTTTGTTAAACGCACCGAGAAGTCGGAATAAAGGGTAAGCCTGTTCTTTGAGAAATCATGAAAATAATTACGTCCTTCAAGGCTTGCTTCCACTCTGCCCCACGGTTGAACGAGCTCAAGATTTATTTCTGCCGATTGATAAAATAAATGCTCCTTCATTTTATCATATATTGTAATTTCGTTGTAATTGTATGTTCTGATTCCTACTTGATAGCGAAAGGTAAAAACCTTGCGATTGCTGATATCCCAAGGAAAAATATTGTATTCAATCCCCAGGCTTCCCCTTACAGAATTATTAATATTCAGGAAGGTTGCCGATTGATAAAAACCAAAAATTCCTGCTGACCATTTAGGAGTCAAACTTTTTATAAAATAGCTTTCAATGTCGGTTTGTGTTTGACGATTTGTAATTTTTTCATCCTCATCAAAAAAGTTTTCTACATTAATATCATAATCAGCTTCTATTCTTGTTTTCCATTCCTTTTTTATTTTTTCAATCCGAATTTCACTTTCCAGAGAAAATTCGTTTTGGCTTGCTTCTTTTTGAAATTCACCTCCGGAACTCAACCGGAAAACCCAGTTTTTCCAAGGATCCTCCATCGTTAAAGCTGCAGGTTTTAAGCCGTTGTGCATCAGTTCAATTTCAACCTCATTTAATTTTCCTGTATAGTAATAGTATTGCAGAATGCCTGTTTGTATCAACTTCAGTAATCCTTTTCGAATTTCATCATGAGTTTCTGCCTGTTCAGAAGTGTATTCATATTCGTAATTAACTTCTTCGAGATTTTTTAGCCCGATAAAATTCATAAAATATTTTCTTCCTCCGCCTCCTGTCCTCGACTCACTCACCAGAATGTGAACATCGCCCAGTTTTGGATCGCGTACAAAAGAAACAAATTCCAGTTCCTGTCGAACAAAGTCAAAATCGCAGTCCCAGCAATCGAGGAAAAAGTTCAGGTTTGAGTTTACCCGGGTTGAATCCTGAGCAGAAACATGAAACTGAAATAAAACAAGAAATAGAAGAAATAAAGTTAGGTTAGTGGTTTTCATAATATAAACGTTGAAATTCAAACTTTAATCCCTTGGATTATAATCGGGATTGGGTTGCGGAAATTTCGCATTGGTTTCCTTTAATTTTTCATTGAGTAGTTGTTTCAATTCATTTACTTTTTGCGGATACGTAGTTGACAGGTCCAGGGTTTCTCCCGGATCATCATTCAGGTTATAAAGTTCTGTGCTGTTATCTTCATAATGAATGATATACTTCCAGTCCCCTTTCCGTAATGCTGAACCCGGGTTCCAGGCGCTGCCGTGATAATGCGGGTAGTGCCAGAAAAGGACATCGCGCTGAAGCGGTTTTCCTTCGGTAAGCAACGGCACAAGGTTTTCCCCGTCATTATCTTCATGTTCAATTCCGGCCAGATTTAAAATCGTGGTGAAATAGTCCATGCTGATAACCGGCTCATTTGAAACACTTCCCCGTTTCCTGATTCCGGGCCCGTCCATCACAAGTGGAACCCGGATTCCGCCTTCGTAACACCAGCCTTTTCCCGCACGCAGAGGTCCGGATGATGTTGGAGCCTTCTTATCGTACAAAGTTGTTAACCCGCCGTTATCGCTGGTAAAAATAATCCAGGTGTTTTTATCGAGGCCCTGCTTTTTCAACGTTTCAATCACTCTTCCCACATTTTCGTCCATGGCTGCTACCATCGAGGCATAAATCGCATTTTCCTGTGTCATTTTTGTCCAGCCCTCGCCTTCTTTTCATATAAGGTATCAACCAATCCTTCAGCTTCCCTTTTCTTTTCATACCGATCAATAAACTTCTTTGCAGCCTGAATAGGTGGGTGCACCGTATAAAATGCGAGGTATAAAAAGAATGGATTCTCTTTATTTTCATTGATGAATTTTATGCTTTCGTTGGTTAGCCGGTCGGTTAAATATTCTCCTTCCGGGCCGTCTGTTAATTTCGGATTGTTGTATGGCGAATAATAACCTCCGGGAGGACTGCCTTTTTCGCAGCCGCCAATATTAATATCGAATCCCTGATCTTCCGGGATAAAATCCTTCGCCGCCCAAATGCCATTTTCCAAAAAAGCCGGTTTTGTAGCCTTTTTCTTTTAATTTTTCAGCAATTGTAATTTCTTCCAGCGCCAGATCATCTCTGTCCTGCGGACCAAGAAGGGCCGCTTTTTCGGGTCGTCTCCCGGAATCCAGTCAGTAATATCAACGCGATTGGGATGCTTGCCAGTCATTATTGCCGCCCGGCTCGGACTGCAAACCGGATTGGCAGAATAAGCATTGGTAAACCGAATCCCGGATTGAGCCAGTTTATCAATGTTTGGTGTGTCGTAAAAACTTTCCGGGTAATTGCATTTTACATCGGCCCAGCCCAGGTCGTCTACAAGGATGAAAACAAAGTTGGGTTGTTTTTCCTTCTTGCAGGAAAACAGAAAAATCTGCATCAGCAGAAAAAGGATAGTGATTTTTTTTGACATAGCTCCCGGATTTTTACGACATGCAATCAAACTTACAACATATTTGGGTAACAGAAAAAGGACTCGCTGGTGAACATTCAAATGCTAAAGGTCGAAAAGACACTTTGAGGCTTTTCCTCCGACCTTTCCTTATTCACCGGTTGACTTCAAGTCACCCGGTGAATTTAACAGTTTATCTTTAAAAATCAGTGTTTTCTTTGCGATGTTTATTGTTATTCACCCGGATGATCTGGAGTCAACGGGTGAAATTCCAGGTGAAATGCAAATTTCAAATAAACCGTAATTCTATTCTTTTGTTGCACTATTTGGAAAGCATTTTATAAGAACAGTATGAAATTTGAACACACTAAAAGAATATTTTCTTACCAAAATAAAAAATCGCGATTTCAGTGATTTTACAGGTACCGATTTATCGTTTCATATTCCGGTTTCCACCACTTTTTTGAATTTCATTTTGAATATGCTGGTAACATCGTCTGCCGGAATGAAAGGTTTGGAATCTGTAGAACTGAGCAAACTGAACGATGACCAATTTATGGTTAAGATTAAACACAGTTTAATAAAGAAAAAATTGAGATGCAGCATTCATGAGATTGGGTCCACCAGGCATGGGCAGCCGGTATTAACCATTGAATTTATTGGCGGACTGAAATTTTATGAACGCACAATATTGAATGCACTGTTTTTTCTGCGGAAAGGCTGGGGCTGGCTAAAATCGAAAACGGCCGACGACGATACAACAGTTGCCCGCGATACGGAACCCGGTTTTTGAAGTTACCGGTTCGCATCTATCAGTAAATATGAGCGAATTTCTCCGAACACAAGATTTGGATGTTTTAATACCAATGATAAAATGGGAACGGTTTTCAACGAAAAATGAAATGCTGATACTCGATTTCAGCTTAAAAATATAATATGATGAACGAAATAATGAAACGAATAACAGCCAACCGCTTAAAAGATTTCAGCGGGCTTTCCATCAAAGGTGAACTTCCGGTTTCGGAAGAAATAATAAACGATGTGATTCAGCTTATTATGGGGAAAAAGCACCAAACATTGCCGGACAAGCAATCATCAACTTCGGCAGCAAAAGAATATCAAACCGATATTTCAGAACTAATAGAAATGCTCGATGTAAAAGATGTAAAAATTGGATTTAAGGAAAAGAAAGCCGTGGTGAAGTTGGATATTCGGAAATATTGAAATGATTTTGCAAGTTATGGTTTTTCAATATTGTTTTTACCTCTTCCAAAGTTCCAAAACTTTGGAAAAGTTTCTCTGTATGTTACAAATATTTTGTTTTTTATAATTCTAAATTAGTCTTATATCTAATTTAAGTTGATTTTAATCACATTTATATAATGTAAAATCATATTTTTATGGTGAATAATCAAATTTACATGGCTAAAAATCACGTTTCAATTGGTATGAATCACGTTTGAATTGGGAGATATAATATATGAATGATAATAAATCACATTTAAATGGGGAAGAATCGTGTTTGAATTGGGAATAATCACATCTGAATAGGGAGAAATCACGTTTGAATGGGGTGAAATCATGTTTGAGTTGTATTTTATCAAAATATAAGTTTTAAATGATTCAAATTTATTGTACATTGGATTTAATTAAATGTATACGTGAATGTTTTTATCTTACTAAAATCAAATTAATAATTATGGAACAAATTGACGTTAATGAGTTTATAAAGCGCGAAATGAAAAAGAATAAAGTTACGAATACCGAACTGGCAACCGGATTGAAGATACACCCTAGTTCAATATATGGAATATTGAGCCGGCCTACAATCCAGGTGCAAAGGCTGGGTGAACTATCCGAGTTTTTTAAGCATAACTTTTTTCGTGAAATAGCTGACAACCTTCCCGGTTTCGCACCTGAAATTCCGGCAGAACAATATCAAAACGAGATTGCCGGATTACAAAGCCGTATAAGAGATCTTGAACTGGAAGTGAACATACTTCGTCAAACAATCAGGGATTTAGCCGGAAGTAAATGAAATCCAGGGTTTACGCCGTTTAGCAAAGAAATTGCGATTGGATAAAAAAAATCGCTCTTTCAAGAAGGTCATTTCTGAGTTTACTCAATTTGTTTGTTTAAACGATCAAAGGTCTTACAGACGCTTTGAGGTTTCCCTCCGACCTTTGAACGTCTTTAGTACCTCAAAGCGTCTTGTGGAACAAATTATTCTTTTAGAAGAGATCGGGTATTCCCAAACTGAAATTAACGGGCAAATATTTTTCGCGCAATTCTTCGATTTCCAAAAATCAGTTCCATAATTACAAAATTCCCAAAATCAGAATTTCGTGTTACACGCTTTGAGTTTATCCCGGGCTTAATATCGAATTCTTCAGAAAATAGCATTCTTCCAGTCCTGTCAAAAAATCGCAACTGTGCTTTTTCTGTTTTATCTGATTGAAATTCAATTTGAATATAATTTTCGTTTTGGGTTAATTTTAGTTTTGAATTTAATTCATTTATATCAACTGAAGTGAGACTGTCCGCTTCTACGTTAACAGCCACAGATTCACTGATTCCAAAGCCGTCATTAACTGCTCTTACCGAAATTTCTCCGGACTGAAAACTTCCATCAAAATCTACCAGAATAGAAGTTGAATCACTTCCTCCATGCATTCCTTCACTCAAATTCCACAAATAACCGGTAGCATTAAATACCGGTGTTACTTCATATTTTACATTATAAGCCGGAAGTGATAATTTGGTTGTACCTGCAATTTGCATAGGTGCTCCAGGAACATTGTACCATTGAATCGGATGCATTTCAACCTCATCGTTTAGCGGGATTAATGTAAAAAGAACCGTATCAGGTAAAATATCAGCTTTTAAATAATTTTCATCGACTACCTCTCCCATTCCCGAAGAAATCAAAGTTACATTTTCCCATTTGTCGTACGATGCGGCAATGGCATCGGGGTTTCCGCCAACATCGCCTGCAAACAAATAAAATTCTTTATCAGGCAAAGCCGTTAGCATCGGATAAACTTCATTCCAAAAGTTGGAATGATAAATCATTTGGTCGTATCGCGAACGGCTGTTGCTTCTTACCAACCTGTATTTTTCATTGCTGTTCCAGATTACTTCGTGAAAGAAAATAAAAACCCGGCTCCAGTTTGAATCGGTATTTGTCAAAATATTGTCAAGAAATTCGAGTTGTGCCGGTGAAATTGAACGATCCGATTCGGTGCTGTTCAAAACAATATACAATTCATTACCAGATGTAAAACTGTAATAAATGCCGCCATGTTTTTCCTGAAAAACATCGTGTCCAATTGAATTGTCATCATGATTTCCCATCACATAACATGAATTCACTCCAATATCTGAAAGTTCTTGTTCCACCTGTTGCCAGCTTTCGGAAGTACTATAGTTTACAATATCGCCGGTTAAAAAAATATATCTGGTATTGCTGTCGACATTCTGTTTTAACTTTTCCAGAAAAGGTGGATGCAAACCGATATTGCCGCCTTCATGCGCACCATAAGCATGGCCTGCAACAATGATGGAATATGATGAATCAGTCTGAGCTTTTCCAGTATTGCAGAATAATTGGAAAATAAAGACAAAAAATATTGTTAATAAATATCTTTTCAAATACTGAGAATTTACTGACCAAACAAATGTACAAAAACAAAGAAGACGTCTGAAATGTATATGCGTTGCAAAGGGCGTCACCCTGAATTTATTTCAGGGTCTGAAGTACCTCAAGATTCTGAAACGAGTTCAGAATGACGTGCTAAATTACTTCTAAGACTGCTCCTTTCCCTCTAAAATCTCACTACTCAATACTATTTACTCAATTCTATTTACTCCATACTATTTACTCAATTCAGCAAAATACTTATAGAACAAAGGAATCGTTCTGATGCCATTAAAAAACTGTTCCAGCGGGAAGTTTTCGTTTGGTGAATGAATGGCATCCGATTCAAGCCCAAATCCCATCAACACCGATTTAATTCCCAGTACTTCTTCAAATGTTGAAATAATTGGGATACTTCCACCCGAACGCACCGGAACCGGACGTTTTCCATAAACATCGGTGTAAGCTTTTTCTGCTGCCTTGATATGCCGGAATATCGATTGGGCAAACATAGCCCTGCCCGCCATGCAACGAAGTGACTTCAATCTTTACCGATTTTGGCGCAATGCTTTCAAAATGATTTTTAAACAACTCAGCAATTTTATGGTGATCCTGATTCGGAACCAACCGACGATGAAATTTTTGCATACGCTTTTGACGGCAATACTGTTTTTGCACCTTCGCCGGTATAACCACCCCAAATTCCGCAAACATCAAAAGACGGCCGGATTCCGGTATGTTCGGTTGGGGTATAACCTTTCTCGCCTGCCAGTTCTTCCACATCAATGGCTTTTTTATATTCTTCTACATTAAATGGAGCATGTCCCAGCAATTCGCGTTCTTCGGCCGAAACTTCCATGAACATCGTCGTAAAATCCGGGAATGGTAATTTTTCCTTTTTCATCCACCATTTTAGTCAATCATTGTCGACAAAGCACATTAATCGGATTGGCAACAGCTCCGCCAAATAATCCTGAATGCAAATCTTTATTTGGTCCGGTAACTTCAACCTGCCAGTAGGCCAGTCCACGCAATCCGGTTGTAATGGAAGGAATATCGCGGGCAATCATCGAAGTGTCGGAAACCAGAATAACATCGGCTTTTAGCATTTCCTTATGTTCTTCGCACCATTTCCCAAGGTTTGGGCGAACCCACTTCTTCTTCACCTTCAATCATAAATTTTACGTTGCAGGGAAGTGTATTGGTTTTCACCATTAATTCAAATGCTTTGGCGTGCATCAATACTCTGGCCTTTGTCATCGTCGGCGCCACGGGCAAAAATTTTCCCGTCGCGGATTTCCGGCTCAAACGGGTCTGAATCCCATTTTTCAATTGGGTCAACCGGCATAACATCCATATGTGAATAAACCAATACAGTTGGCAAGGCCGGATCAATAATTTTTTCTCCATAAGTAACCGGATTTCCATCTGTTTCATATATCTGAGCTTTATCGGCGCCCGCTTCAGAAGCAAAATTTTTACCAGTATTCAGCTGCTCTATACATATCGGGTTTATGACTTTTAATTGAACTAATGGAAGGAATTCGGATCAATCCAAATAACTCTTCCAAAAAACGATCTTTATTTTCTTCAATGTAATTATTGATGTTTTCCATAATAAAGCATTATATATAAATTTTCGAGGAAAATAGGGTTTATTCAGAAGATAAAAAAGGATTTCTGTTACATAATCTTAGTTGATACAAACGAACCTGTTTAATATACAGTTTTCTTTTGCCGTTGGGAGAATCAATTTTAAATTCAATATCCAAACCGAAATCATCGAACAGACAATTGCAGTTATGAGGAACGTTATAAAAGAAGTGTTTTTTTATTTGCAGACAATATTCGCCCAATTCATATAATTCTTTATCTGGATAATACATTCTTCCCGTTAAAACCGGCGTATGTTTGAATGAGATAAATATTCGATGGTAAAGTTTCGGGAATTATCCAGTGAATAGGTGTACAAGAATAATTTGGTCGTGCAAAATTCCAGGCTCGGGGAACACAATGCTGTATTCTTTAAATTGTACATTTACAATAAATCCGGGATTAATATTGTAGAGGTTTTTTGTTATAACTACACCATTGGCATCTTCGTCGGGGAAACGAACGGTGTACCAAAATTCCCATCGCCGATTGATAGGTGATCAATTTTATAATATTCGCGTTCTTCAAAAGCCCTGAAATTCCATAAACTGGCCCAAACTTTTTTTATGGCATTTTCAATGGTTTTATTTTCGTCGTCTTTTTTTGCTGAGTAGGAATCATACAATCCTGCGCCGGAGAAATACTCCAAATCTTCGGCATTGGTCGAGGATCGAAAACGATAAGCATCAAAATCTTTGAAATTTTCAATTTTATTCTGAGCCATATCTACCAAAGTTGGATCAACAGGCGCGTCAATGATTTTGTTTCGCAATTCTTCCAGTTTTTCTTTTCTGTATTCCTGGTCGGTTTTAAAGGTTTCGTCAGCCAGAAGCTCTTCAATAAATGGTTGAATCTGGTTGTTTTTTACATGCTGAAAATAATAATAAAACGGAATTGCAAACGGATTTTCAGGAGTTGGGATTATAGGGTTTTTGAGTTTTAACATTTCAGCAAAATTGGCCGCCTTTCCTCCAATTAATTTAACAGCAGAATAATTCACAGTGCTTAAATCAACCATTCCTGAAGTGGTTTCATCTTTTTCCAATACGATGGTATTTTGTGGTTCCCTGACACTCCAAAATGCTGCTGCTTCTTCCAAAGTAGCTTTTCGAATGATAAAAGAATCAGCCTTTACCTCCAAATACACTAAATGACCTAAAAGGGAATCAAGCCCAGGATTGGCCCAGCCATCGCGCAGGGCCATGTTTGGCGTACCACGATTGTGGCTTAAAACATTAATATGGCTTAGCGGTGTTTGAAAATCAGTAGTTATTATTCCCGCCACCACTGAAACATCGTTGGGAATTCCGTTCAAAATAATAATATCGTGTCTTCCAATGTAAGTTTCGTTTAACTCATCGAGTGTAACTTTTCGGAGATAGCCAAAGCCTTCAGCAAGGTTTAATGCCTGATAGTTTTGTCCTTGGTACAACTCTTCAGAAGTAATTACAGGAACACCGGCACATCCCTCCCAATCCGGATTATTTGGATAAAGAAACAAGTTATCCTTCAGGTAAGAAGTGGAATAAAGTTTCTCGATTACTTCCCTGATTTCAGCACATTTAATTTCGTCGCCTGGATAAAACCGAAGGACATATTTGCCCAATGCCTTGTAATAGTTGATTTCCCCCAGGAAAAGATATCTTTCGTCGGAATCGGTGTATTGCGTCATGTTAAAATGATACAAACCCTTTTTATAGTTCAGAAATTGCTCGGCAAAGTAATAATGAAACTCATATCTTTTGCTGTTCATATAATACATGAAGTTCCGGCTCTGGTCGTAAATAAATTTTACCGATTCCACTTCTCCCTGGTTGGTTACAAACGGACTATTTTGCAAAAGATAAAATGCGTTGTAATCAGGCAGGCCATTCAAATAATTCAAGTCATTATCCGATTTCGCCAATAGTTTTACATGAAGAATTGTATCTTTCCTTGGAAGAACAATTTGTTGATTATAGTAACCTTCTTTGGAAAATATTAACGTATCGGGAGTTGCTTCACTTTTTTGGATTTTTTTATTGTGAAGCAAGGTAATTTCACTACCTGTAGAGAATAGTTTTAAGGATTCTTTTTGACTCCGGGAAATTACATGCAAAATATAAACGCCTTGTTTTAGCTTTGGGAAAAGGTAACTGCCACCTTTGCCGATTTGGCCGGAATCTAAAATCCTCTTTCCGTCGGTGGTGAAAAGCTGTAATGAAACATCTTCTTCCTGCGGCGCAAAAAACATATTATAGACAACCTGAAACTGCGTTCGCTTTTCAGTAACATCAAAATCCCAATTAAATGCACCGTTTTTATCCGTTACAATGGCTTTGCCAAGGCGTTTATGAAAAACTGACACATTGCCAATAGACCTTTCGGTGGCAAGATTGCTCGTCCTTCCGGTATAGGAATACTGAGCGCTGGACGGCCCTGCAACCCACAGGATAAAAAACAGAACACACAGTACATTTATGCGATTAAAAACAACCATGTTTCATAGATGAAAAATACAGGAAAAAGGTTGCTGTTGTCATTGGTGAAATAGCATTTTTTTATCAACAAAAAAGGGCAGCCAGTTGGCCACCCCGTTTGAACATTATTATCGTTGGTTCTTTTTTACTGAACTATCGATTTAAACTTCGGATTTTCGAAATACCTTGCGAATTCCATATCGTTTTTCGCTTTGGCTTTTAAATCGGGATTTATTTTAACGGCAGCTTCAAGACTTTCAAACAGCAGGTTTTCTTTTGCTGTACGTGCACCGATAATTGCTTTCAGGTACTCTTTCATGTAACTGTCAGACATATCGTATGCTTCCAAATCTCTCAAAGCACCGTTGTTGTTACCGGCCATCATTTTCGACAGTGCTGAATTTACATCCTGATAATCGCTGAAATATCGCACAGCTTTGTCGTATTCAGCTTTTTTCAAACTAACAATACCAAGGTTGTAATTTACTTGTTTCCCAGCTCCTGCAGCAGCGCCAAACAGAGCTTCAGCGTTGTCCACATTACCTTCGTGTAATGCTATGGCGCCAAGGTTGTTTTTAATAATCGGCTCATCATTTTTCAGCTTTTCAGCTTTTTCAAACAATGGTTTTGCCTCATCATATTTTCCTTCGTCTGGCTAAAATGTAGCCTGTATTATTCGGACCTCTCCAGTCGTTCGGATATATTTTTGAAAAGGAATTGTAAATTGCCAGTTGATCATCGTTTCCTTCGAACAAAGTAGCAGCATAAAGCAATTCCGCCGGATTTAACGATGAAGGATTTGATTTTGCAACATCTTTCAGTTCATCGTCGGTTTTACCAATAAAATCAACCGAAGTGGTCATTTTTGCACGACGAAGCTGTGGTAGAATCTGGTCGGCAACATCGGTAAATGCCTGGCTCAGGTTTCTGATTTCGCGTTCACGAACTTCAGGATCGTTATACATGGAAAGAACGCGCAAAATCAATTCTTTATCCTGAATGTTTGATTTCTCCATTAACTCTTTAAAACCTTCCCAGTCTTCCGGAGTGTATTTTGCTTTTAAATCGATATTTATACCTGCTTCCTTTAATTTTTTAATCAGGAATTCAGAAGAAGTATTTTTACGTGCAGCAGCCAAATCGGTATTTAAATCGATTGTACCATCCGGAGACGCATAAGCAGCAACTTCAACGCCTTTTAAATCAATCTTTTCGTCGTCGTTTGCCTTTTTTGTATAATCTTCAAAATTTGTTACATCACTTTGTTCAACTTCTTCCTTTCTTATGTTCGATCTGTTAATCAGATAATGAATATCGGCCATCATTTCATCCGGAACTATCCGCTGGAACGCATCGATATTCGGATCATATTTTCCTGTGGTATTTGCTTCGCGACTAACACCTAAAACCGGTTTTGGATTATTAACAACCAATTCGCTGGTAGCAATTACACCATCCGCAATTTTTATTGGATCGAATGTGACAGATTTTGCACCTTTCGATGCGGTTAAGTTTACATACAACTCCGATTTGCTCATCGCTTCATCGTAATCGAAAGCATCTTTGTAATTCACATTTCCTCCGTTGGTGTAACCAATAACCTTATTATTGGCTTCAACGCTTTCGCCCTGAACGGTAACCGGGTCAAGCGATGTTTTTCCACCTTCGTATTTCAATACCGGGGTTGCAGTTAATGTAGCTTTTTTGTTGAAATATTTAGCCGGAAATCTTCCGTCGATTGCAACATCAACTTTACCGGCATGACTTTCAAGAACTTCGGGTGTTACTTTGAACTGTATGTCACCGGCGTTCTTTTTCATTTTATTCAAACCGGCACAGCCCGATAAAATCACCACCGCTAACACAAACAAAACAGGTTTAAAGTTTAGACTTTTCATTTCAAAAAATATTTTATTAATGATAATATAAAAGATTACACAAATTGGCAGCAAAAATAACAAGCTTTTTCTGATTTAAAAGAAGCTAAACAACATTTTATCACAATATTAACATGTTCACGCCAAATTTATATTCACTTTGGAAGACTGCTTGTTTTATTTGCCTGATAATGATCGGGATTTTCTACAAAATCGATGCCATTGATATCGATTACCAAAACCGGGAATGCAGTAATTCTTCTGAAAAAATTAAAATATCCGTTTTTTATCTTTTCAAGGTATTCCGGTTGAATGTGTTTTTCGTAATCTCTGCCACGCATTTTTATATTGTGCAGAAGTTTATCGGTTCCGGTATGTAAATAAACATACAGATCAGGTTTTGGCATCGACTCAAATATAATATCGAATATTTTTCTGAAAAGATTGTATTCATCTACTTTCAGCGTGTTTTGCGCAAAGATCGCCGATTTTGCAAAATAGTAATCGGTAACTAAAAATGAATGAAAAAGGTCAAGATTTAAAACTTCCTTTTTAGTTTGGTGATAACGATCCGCAAGAAACGACAATTCCAACGGAAATGAATACCTGTCCTGATCTTCGTAAAATTTTGGCAGAAACGGATTATCAGCAAATTGTTCCAAAATCAGTTTGGCATTAAAATCTTCTGCAAATTTGGTCGCGAGTGTGGTTTTTCCTGCGCCAATGTTTCCTTCAATAACTAAAAACCGCATATTACATTATTCTTTTTGCTGTTCGGATTTTGCTGTCTTTAACGCTTCCAACTATGTATGTACCAACAATAAACACCACGAAACTTGCCATAAATAAAATTTCTTTAACAGCGGGAAAAATCAGCGATAATAAAAATCCCGAAGCGAGTCCGCCAATAAAACCAAAAAAAGCATATACATATGAAAAGTAAAACGGTGGAAAAAAACCATGCTCTTTTCGCATATGCACGGAAAGCTTACTTATCAGGCGATCGTAATTTTTTCGCGTATTTCCCGGAACCTGAACGGCTTCTGAAATCGTTTTTGCAGCTTCATTAATATCGATCTTTTGTTTTTGGCAAAAACTACATTTGGATGAAAACCCGTGAACACGGACAATATTTCGTTTAAATTCATCGATTCGAAAAAAGCGAATATCCTTATCCTTCGCCGTTTCAAGACTTTTATCGATTTTCTGATTTATTTCTTCTGCCCAATTTCCCATTCATATAAATATTTATGTTGAACATAGAGACTTTTTTGAATTTACCCATTTATTCTATTATGCGTCTTTTTCACTTATACTGCTGCAATATTTCTTTAAATAGCTGGTGCTATTCGCATCAATTTTGCCTTGTCTAAGTAAAAAATACATCATAATATTTTTAAAAAATAAAATCAAAACAGTCTCTTATTTATCAAAAGTAGAAAATTAGACTGAATGGAATAAAAAAACCGTTCAGCATTTGAACGGTTTTTTTATCGAATTTGTATTAAATTCTTTTTCAGTCGTTATTCTGGCGCGGCCTGAAATCCCGGCGATCGTTTCCACCGCGATTATCTCTTCTGTCATTTCCCCTTCTGTCATTACCTCGTCTGTCTCCGCCCCTGCGATCGTTGCTTCTCTGATTATCTCTTCTGGGCCCGCGATCTTCCCTTGGCGGACGTTCCACATAACCTTCCGGTTTTGGCAGCAATGCTTTATGCGAAAGTTTTAGTTTTCCGGTCTTTTCATCCACACCTATTAATTTCACCTCAATCATATCGCCAACTCTGGTGAATTCTTCAGCCGATTCAACTCTGTTCCAATCCATTTCTGAAATATGTAACAAGGCTTCTTTGCCCGGAAGTATTTCAATAAATGCTCCAAATGAAACAACCGATTTTACCTTTCCGGTGTAAACTTCACCTACTTCGGGAATTGCAACAATAGCTTTTATCCTCGCTTTTGCTGCTTCAAGTGGCTCAAGGCCTGCACCCGAAATTTCAACCAAACCGAAATCATCGTTTTCTTCAATTACAATAACTGTATCGGTTTCCTCCTGGATAGCCTGAATAACTTTTCCACCTGGTCCGATAACTGCGCCAATCATATCTTTTGGTATCTGAATTACTTCGATACGTGGTACATTTGGTTTATAAGTCGCACGAGCTTCAGGAATTACTTCCAACATTTTCTCCAGAATATGTAATCTGCCTTCTTTTGCCTGCTGAAGCGCCTGTGCTAAAACTTCATATGAAAGTCCGTCGACTTTAATATCCATTTGCGTTGCAGTAATTCCATCGGCTGTTCCGGTTACTTTAAAGTCCATATCACCCAAATGATCTTCGTCACCCAAAATATCGGAAAGAACAGCATATTTATCGGAACCTTTATCGGTAATTAAACCCATGGCAATTCCTGAAACCGGTTTTTTAATTTTCATTCCGGCATCGAACATAGCCATTGTTCCCGAGCAAACCGTTGCCATAGATGAAGAACCATTGCTTTCAAGAATATCGGTAACAACTCTTACGACATAAGGTAAATCATCGGGAATCATATTTTTTAAAGCACGTAAAGCAAGGTTTCCGTGTCCGATTTCACGACGACCTACACCACGCGGTGTTTTTGGCTCACCAACACTGTAGGGCGGAAAATTGTAATGCAACAGGAATTTTTCTTTTCCCTGAACAGTAACACTGTCGATAATTTTAATATCCATTTTTGTACCCAGCGTAACCGAGGTTAACGCCTGAGTTTCGCCACGGGTAAAAATAGCAGAACCATGTGCACCCGGCAGATAATTCACTTCACCCCAAATTGGGCGAATATCTTTTGTTGTTCTGCCATCAAGACGAATTCCTTCATCCAGAATCATCCGGCGCATCGCTTCTTTTTCCTCATCGTGGAAGTATCTTTTAATCATACTTTCATGCGCTTCCAAATCTATGTCTTCGTTTTCGGCATTTGCTTCCTTATACGTTTCGATAAATTCATCACGAACAGTTTCGAAAGCCGTCCATTCGTTCCTGTTTATTGGTGATTTGCTTTTTGGCAATCTCATAACATTTGTCGTATAAATCAGCTTTCACTTTGGCACGCAAATCTTCATCGTTATTCTCGTGTTCATAATCACGCTTAACAACGCCAAGTTCTGCAGCCAGTTCTTCCTGAACTTTACAATGTTTTTTAATTTCTTCGTGTGCAAATTTGATGGCTTCAAGCATTTCGTCTTCGGTGATTTCGTTCATCTCACCTTCTACCATCATAATATTGTCGTACGATGCGCCAACCATAATATCCAAATCGGCTTCCTTTAGCTGAGAATAAGTTGGGTTAATCACTAATTTACCATCAATTCGCGCCACCCTTACTTCTGAAATTGGAGTAATAAATGGCACATCGGAAACTGCAATTGCAGCAGAAGCAGCTAATCCAGCCAATGCATCAGGCATTTCTTCCTTGTTGGCAGAAATCAATGAAATCATCACTGCAGTTTCTGCGTGGTAATTTTCGGGAAATAATGGTCGAATTGCGCGGTCGACGAGGCGTGATGTCAATATTTCATCGTCGCTTGGGCGGCCTTCGCGTTTTAAAAATCCACCCGGGAACCGGCCTGCCGCCGAGAATTTCTCGCGATAATCAACCGATACCGGCATAAAATCAACTCCTTCTTTGGCTTCTCTTGCTGAAACTACTGTTGCAAGCAACATGGTTTCCCCCATTTGTACTACTACGGAACCGTCGGCTTGTTTAGCCAGTTTGCCGGTTTCAATGGTAATGATCCTGCCATCGGCAAGTTCAATCGTTTTAATTGTAGCGTTTACCATAATTTTTAATAAATCTATAAATGTTTAAATTACAAAGGGTGGTGAGGATTTGCAATTTACAAATAAGAAAGGCAACACATTGCATTGCCTCTCATCTATTTTTTACTTACGTAAGTTCAATTCTTTGATAATAGAACGATATCTTTCGATATCTTTTTTAACCAGATAATCCAATAAACTACGACGTTTACCTACCAGCTTGATTAACGCACGACGTGTGCTGTTATCTTTTTTGTTTTGTTTCAGGTGTTCAGTCAGATGGTTAATTCTGAATGTGAATAAAGCAATCTGGCCTTCAGTACTCCCTGTGTCTGTTGCGCTTTTGCCGTGTTGGGTAAAAAGCTCAGTTTTTTTCTCTGATGTTAAATACATTTTAAAAGAACTATTTATTTGTTATACAATGTTTACGCCGCAGCATCGCGTTAAATAACAACGGCTGTAAAATTAATTGGGCGCAAAAATAGATAAAAGATTTTGATTTACAATACCTTCAGCCAACTTCTTCGCAAAAAGAGGAATGATTTAAATCCCGCTAAAATCAACTCCTTCAAATAAAATGGACGGAGCAAGCCACGAAGAATTTTTATTTACATCATTTCCAACTTCACCAACACCCGACCAGAGTTGTTTCATATTTCCGGTAATATTCATTTCTGAAACAGGTTTTACAATTTCACCGTTTTCAATAAGAAATCCATCAATTCCATATGAAAAATCACCGGTTGAACCGTTGCTGTTTCCACCATTAAAACCGGTTACCAAAATTCCTTTTTTAACTGATGCAATTAATCCCTGCAAATCCTTGCTTCCGGTTTTAAAAACGAGGTTAGTAGTGCTTCCACCGGTGGGCGCCATTTGCAGTTTTTTAGCATAATACGTATCGATATAATAGGTTTTTAAAACTCCTTTTTCAAATACCGGGCGAATATGGGTTGCCAATCCTTCATTATCAAATAACCGGGAAGCTCTTCCACCTTCAATAAATGGATCATCGGTAATAGTCAGTTTATCTGAAAAAACTTTCTGACCCAATTTATCCATCAGGAACGAATTTTTTTGCTGAATAGAAGCACCGTTAAGCGCGTGAATCAGCGGACTAAATAATCGGCTAACCTGTTTATTCTCAACAATCATTGCCATTTTCCCCGATTCGATTTTTTGCTGTCCAATTTTATCCAACGCTCTTTTTAAGGCAATTTTACCCACTTCTTCCTTTTTCAAATCATCAAAAAATACAGCGCTTTCGGTCCATGTCGCTTCAGGACGCGCATCACCGCTTTTTACCGAAACCGATGAATATAAACCAAAATAACTGTTTGCCGTATCACCTTCAAAACCATTGCTGGTTACCATAACACGTTCATCAAGTCCATCATAATACGATGTGGAAACCGAAATAATCCGTTCATCTTTTCCCAGAACTTCTTTTTCGGTTGCAAATGCCAAATCGATTTTTTTCTGAGGATTTACATTTTCAAAATTTACATCCAGCGTTTTCAAATCTTTTTGTTCTCCTTTATAATAGAGTTCCGGTTCCGGCAAACTTCTGAATTCATCTTCCGACAAATATTTTGTTCCTTCAATTGCCTGTTCAATAAACCGTGCTAAATCTTTCTTGATTCATCCGGTTGGTGGAATGTGCCGAATATTTTTTATCGACAAACAAACGAATGCTCAAACTACTTTCAATGGCCTGTTCGAGTTTATCAATTTTTTCATCGCGAACCTCAACACTGCTGCTTTTACTGTTCGATATAGTTACACTTACCTGTTGTGCGCCATTTTCCAAGTGCATGGTTCATTGCCCATTTTGCCAGGCTATATTTTTCTTCTTTTGTCATTTTCCTTTTGTTTTAGTCGTACCCCGGCTATATGCAAAAACGTATAGCCGGGGCACGACAATTTAATTATGCATTTGTACCGCCAACGGTTAATTTTTTCACCAAAACGGTTGGTAATCCGCAGGTTACCGGAACCGACTGGCCATCTTTCCCACAAGTCCATGTTCCATTGTCGATTGCATAATCGTTGGCAGCCATCGAAATATCGGCCAAAGCCTGAGGCCCGTTTCCAATAATATTAATGTCCTTAATTGGCCGGGTAAGTTTTCCATTTTCAATCAGGTATCCCGATTTTACAAAGAAGGTAAAATCGCCTGCCCCAATTTGTACCTGGCCATTGCTGAAATTATCGACATAAACGCCATAATCCACATTCGAAATAATATCGTCTTTTGAATGTGGCCCGACTTCCATATACGTAGCGCGCATTCGTGGAATCGGAATATTCCTGAACGATTCGCGTCTGCCGTTTCCGGTAGGATTTACTCCATAAAAGTTAGCACTAATCCGGTCGTGGATATAGCTGTTCAGCACACCATCTTTAACCAGGTAGGTTTTTTCAACATCGTTTCCTTCATCGTCGATATTTATGGAGCCGCGATTATTTATCAATGTTCCGTCATCAATGATATTGATAAAATTTTCGGCCACTTTTTTTCCCATTTTATCGCTGAAAATGGAGGTTCCTTTCCTGTTAAAATCGGCTTCAAAAGTATGGCCTATTGCTTCGTGTAACAAAATCCCCGAACCACCTGCGCCCATAACAACAGGCATTTCGCCTGCTTTGGGTTTGGTAGCTTCAAACAATATATTTGTGCGATCAACAACTTCAGTTGCCAACTCGTTAACTAAATCATCGTCGAGCCATTCAAAACCTTTTCTGAATGATCGTGAACAATATGCATTTTCAATCTGATCGCCTTTTTGCATAATACAAACCACTCCAAAACTTATCATCGGGCGATAGTCGTAGGTTAATCTTCCATCCGAATTGTAAAACAAAACGTAACTGGTTTCATCGTTTAAAAAGGCATTTACCTTTATCACTTTTTCGTCGAGAGCAAAAACCTTATCGTTTACCTTTTGTACATATGGCACTTTATCTTTTACCGAAACCTCATCCCATTTCCGGGCAATGATGTAATACCCTGAAGGAATTTTTTCAGTAATATTCACGGAATTGAAACTTTTGTTTTCACTGGCAATGCTGGCCGCCATTTTTGCAGCATTCACCATGTCATCCATCGTAATGGTTTCGGAATAGGCATAACCGGTTTGGTCGCCTTTCAAAACTCTGATTCCAACACCAAAATCGATATTTGAGTAAGCCCGGTTTACCTTTCCGTCTTCCAATCCAAGACTGTTCGTGGTTTTGTGCTCGAAAAATAAATCGGCATAATCGCCGCCTTTGCTCATAGCTGCTGCAATTACTTTTTGCAACATTTCGGTTGATACTTCAAAATGGTCTAAATAACTTTTCACACTTTCAGAAATTTGTACGTTATGGCATGATTGCAATAAGGGTGGCAAAAATAAACATCCTGCCAATGCAGCGCTACCTGTTTTAAAAAAAATTCGCCGGTTAAAATGCAATTTTTTGGTTTTTTCGAAAGTAAAATAATTTTTGGGTAATTAGATAATGAACATGCGGTACAATTACCATTGATTTGCAAAATATTTTTTCTCGTGGTTATTTACAGATTTCAGCCCGTAATTAATTCATGTAAATATGAAATCGTCAGGGGTTAAAAAAAATGGGGTATAAGCGTATAAAATCTATAAATGTGATGTTTTTGCACCTGTATTTACAATGTATTAAATAAGATTTATTGCCTGCTAATCACTTTGGTTACTATTTTTCCAGGGGTGTTGACAAAAATCTATTTTTAATGTAAAATTTGTATTAAATTATTACAAATAGTCAGAAAAACTGGTATAGCTATTTACTAATCCTATATTTTTGGAGACATTAATTGTCAATTATCTATATTAATATTATAATTTATTACCTATGAAATCAAAATTGGAATACATTTGGCTGGATGGTACGGTGCCAACACAGCAGTTAAGGTCAAAAACCCGAATTGCAAAAGATTTTAGCGGAAATCTCGAAGATTGTCCGGTTTGGAACTTCGATGGTTCTTCGACAAATCAATCGGGCGGCGGTAAATCCGACCTCTTGCTAAAACCTGTTTTTATTTGTCCCGATCCTGATCGCAAAAATGCATTTCTTGTAATGACTGAAGTACTTAAATGCCGATGGTACTCCACACTGAAACCAATGGTCGTGCCCATATCGAAGAGGAAGATGAAGACTTCTGGTTTGGTTTCGAACAGGAATATTTCATCTACGATCCGCAAACAAGACTTCCAATTGGATTCCCTGCAGGTGGTTTTCCTCTGCCACAAGGACCTTATTATTGCGGAGTAGGTGGTTCAAAAGCATTCGGACGCCAGATTGTTGAAGAGCATCTTGATTTCTGTTTGGAAGCTGGTCTTAACGTAGAAGGTATAAATGCTGAGGTTGCTGCCGGCCAGTGGGAATTCCAGATTTTTGCCAAAGGCGCTCACAATGCTGGCGACCAGATTTGGATGGCTCGTTACCTGGCCGAAAGAACTGCTGAAAAATACGGACTCGATATAGAATGGCACCCAAAACCGCTGGGAAAAGATTTAGACTGGAACGGTTCAGGTATGCATGCTAACTTCTCGAACGGTTTAATGCGTACATGCGGCGATGAAAATGTATTTAAAGCAATTTGTGAAGAATTCGCAAAACACATTCCGGAACACATCGAAGTTTACGGAGCATATAACGATCAAAGATTAACAGGTAAACACGAAACTCAGTCGATTGACCAGTTTAGCTATGGAGCATTCGACCGCGGAGCTTCAATCCGTATTCCGGTAAATACTATCGATGATGGATGGAAAGGTCGTTTGGAAGATCGTCGTCCTGCATCAAATGGCGATCCTTACAAAATTGCAGCCCGTATTATTAAAACTGTCAAAAACGTAAGTTAAGGTAATAACTTTAGAATATATTTAAGGCTGTCTCTTCAGGGGCAGCTTTTTTTGTGCTTTTCGATCGGTAAAAAAGTTACTGATTCAGCTATATATTCAACATAAACAAAGTTCATTCTTTGGCATAATTAACACGCAAACAGTATTAATCGATAATCGCCGAATCGCAAACATAAGTTGGTATAATTCCTGAGCTGCTGATTCTTATGCCTGCCATGTCAGGCAGCGTGTTTCCTGAAAGTACAAGCGCTGTATCCAAGCCAAATTTGTTTCCGCCAATTATATCGGTATACAATGTATCACCTACCATTAATATCTCCCTTCTTTTTAGCTTAATATCTTCCAATGCACGTTCGTAGGCAAGTAAAAACATTTGGGCATCGGGTTTTCCAAAGCGAATAAAATTTTTACCGATAATACTTTCGACCAAATCCGCCAAACCACCAATTGCAACTGAAATGTCATTTCGGCTAACCGGATAATTTATATCGGTATTCGCCACAACAACCGTCATATTTTTTTTACGAAGCAGGTTAATTGTTTTGTTTAAATCATCCTTCCAGTCAAAACCTTCATCATCGAGAAATGCAAACGACTCAATTTCATCGAGGCTATTTAAATCTACATCGCAAACAGACAAAGTTTTTAAACCAACCGATTCAATGTAATGCGCCGAAGCCGGTGTTCCAAGGTATGCCACAGTATTTTCGCTGCTAAGTTTGGTCTTGAAAAATTCCATCGCCAGCATACCCGATGATAGAATTTTATCTGTGGTTATATATTTCAATCCCTTGTCCTGATACCATTTCGCCAGTTCTTCCGGGCTTCTTGAAGAATCGTTGGTGAGCACATAATAATATATTCCTTTTCTTTCGAGATACTCAAATGTTTTTTCAATTTCAGGAATTAAGCCTATATGATTTTTTAATACCCCAAATGCATCAAAAAACACTGCTTTGTAGTTTTTCACTACGCTTCGGAAACTTTTTGTTCTCATATTGATTTACAATTTCAAAGCATTTAGAAGCTTTTCGACTCTGTAATTGGCATCCATTGCCGGGAAATAGGTATCGTAAGCTTCATTAATTAATTTTACCGAATACGACTGACGGAAAAAATACGGGCCGTCTTTAATCACATAATTCAGGATGAAAAAGCGGTAAGCTTCTTTTATAAACCTGATTTCGGGTTCGGTTAAGGGAAAAATCCGGTGATATTCTTTCAGAAATATGATAAAACGATCTTCCATTAAAGTATCAACCATATAACTAAATACAGTTCGATCGCCGATATCGGAAACAACCCGGCTAAAGAAATAAAAATCCATAACCCGCGACGACATTCGAAACCAGTCGTAATCCCATCGCGAATAAAATTTACCATCGCCCGAAACGGAAAAATTACCAATGTTCCAGTCGACAAAAACAGGTATGGTTTCAAATTCAGTGGCATAATTCACTTTATCGGCATTTTGCAGAAAATGATCACAATGTTTTATAACCATATCTTTATGATGTTCACACATTTTTATTTCATTTCTGCCTATTCGTTTCATCAGGCTGTGAATATCGGTAATCATCGTTTTCGACGGATTGGGCAATTGATTGCAAATATTGGTACATGCCAGATGAAACCTCGCGAGTTCCCTTCCCATTTTCCTTATTTGCTTATCGTCGAGTCGTCGCGGAAGTTTATGCATAGTTCGGATGGGATTATAAAAAACTACCCACGCACTATGATTTTCCTGGTGAAAAAGATAAATAAACAACTCATTTTTCTTTACAAGCGATTGTGCCAGAAAATTCTCATAAGGCTGTTCAAGGTTGTTGGCAAGATTATTTATGATGATGTGGTCGTCTTTGAAATCCTCAAATTTTCCGTAATCCGAAAGTTTTGCAAAAACGGGCTGGCGTTTGTAAAACGAAATTTTATACACCTGATTTGTGGAAACATAAGCGCTCACGTCATAAATTCCCCGAATTTCATGTCGATCGTCAAATTCGCGCCACGCATGTTTTATAATTTGAATATAATCGATTGTCTGCATTAATTGCTGATTAAATTATCTCGAAATAACGTTTTAACTCCCAATCGGTTACCTGATTCATAAACTGCCGCCATTCCCATTCGCGGGTTTTTGTAAAATGATTCACAAATGCCTCACCAAAAAGCGTTTTGGCAATGCTTGATTCAGCCATTTTTTCAGTTGCTTTTAAAAGGTTATCCGGCAAAACTAAACGATCTTTATCCTGGTATGCATTTCCAACCGATTCAGGAACTTCGAGTTTTAATTTATTTTTAATTCCATACAAACCCGAAGCCAAAGCCGCTGCCAGCGCAAGGTATGGATTCGTATCCGCTCCCGGTACACGCGATTCAATTCGGGTATTTACATTATTCAAAGGAATAACACGAACAGCAGCCGTGCGGTTATCAACTCCCCATGTTGCGGTTGAAGGCGCCCAATCGCCATGGCCAATTCTTTTGTAACTGTTTACTGTTGGCGCAAACATGGGAAGTATTTCGGGTAAACAAGCCAATTGCCCGGCAATATATTGTTCAAGCGTTTCACTCATTCCGGTAGAATTATCTTCACTGTAAAACAAATTGTTATCCAGGCTTTCATTCCACAGACTTTGGTGAATATGCCCGCCACAACCCGGCAATTTTATGTTCCATTTCGCCATAAAACTTGCCATCATATTGTGCCGGTAAGCAATTTCCTTAACACCTGTTTTAAATAGAATTGCCTTGTCTGCCGCTGAAATTATATCGTCGTATACAATAGCCGCTTCATACACGCCTGGCCCGGTTTCTGTATGAATTCCTTCCAAACGAACATTGAAAGCTTCCATCATTTCAAATAAATCGTTGCAATATGCCTGGTTCAGCGAGGTTCTCAAAACCGAATAGCCAAACATTCCCGGTGTAACCGGCTCAGGCACGTGAAAACCATCCTGATAGATATCGCCTGGTTTTCCTTTAAAATTGAACCATTCGAATTCCTGTGAAAACAATGCTTTAAAACCCATAGATTCACATTCCCTGTTCACCCGTTTAAGCAAACTTCTTGGACATGATCCTTCGGCATATTTTTCATCCTCACTAAAGTCGGCCAGAAAAAAAGGCGTCGAATTTTCCCAGGGAATTTTACGAAAGGTAGAAACATCGATTCTTGCTTTTGCATCGGGATAACCGGTATGCCAGCCTGTGATTTCTGAATTATCATAACAAACATCTCCCGAATCCCAGCCAAAAATAACATCGCACAAACCAATTGTTTTATCAAGCGTATCAAGAAACTTATTTTTATGAATATATTTTCCACGCAAAATGCCGTCGATATCGGCAACTGCTATTTTTACTTTCGATTCTTCTGAATCTTTAATTGTTTTTATAATTTCCTGTTTATCCATAGAACATTTAAAATTGGAAGAAAAGTAGTTGTTGTTTCAGTAATTATCAAATTCCTTTCCTTTTAAATTTTGAGTTAACGTTCAATAAAATATTCCCGAAACCTGATAACATCACACAAAATTACACATTTTCGCCCCCACCCCCTGTTTTTTTCTAACACTATTCTTAAATAATGTATTAAAAGTTGCAAAAGGGTATAAAAATTAGAAGCAAATTAGTTTGAATTCTGTATTTTTGAGAGTTATGAAATTTAACTGAAAAAAACTTATACAGACATGGCAAAATTCAGATTTAAGGCATTGGAAGAGGTTCTTAACAGGCAACCGATGGAAGTAACAAGAGAAGATAATCTTGTTTCCGATTATTTCGGGATGCTTGTTTTCGACCAGATAAAAATGAAAAAGTATTTGTCGCGTGAAGCTTACAAGGCGGTTACCGACGCAATTGAAAAAGGCACTACTATCGACCGTAAAATGGCCGACCAGGTGGCGCAGGGAATGAAAGCATGGGCGATTGAAAACGGGGCCACACATTATACGCATTGGTTTCATCCGCTTACCGACGGAACTGCAGAAAAACATGATGCATTTATCGTTCATGGCGCCGATGGCAGTGTTATTGAATCATTTTCAGGCAACTTACTTTCGCAACAGGAGCCCGATGCCTCGTCGTTTCCAAGCGGAGGAATCCGGCAAACTTTCGAAGCGCGCGGTTATACTGCGTGGGACCCTACTTCACCGGCATTTATAAGTGAAACAACATTAACAATACCTACCATTTTTATTTCGTATACCGGAGAAGCACTGGATTATAAAACCCCACTTTTGCGCGCGTTAAATTCAGTTGATAAAGCCGCGACTGCAGTGAGCCAGTACTTCGATAAAAACGTAACGTCGGTTCAGGCTAATCTTGGCTGGGAGCAGGAATATTTCCTGATTGACGAAGCATTGTTTATGGCCCGTCCCGACCTGGTTTTAACCGGACGAACCTTGATGGGACATGCATCGTCAAAGGATCAGCAGTTGGACGATCATTATTTTTCATCGATTCCAACGCGCGTAAACCGTTTTATGCAGGATGTGGAAAATGAAGCATACAAACTCGGGATTCCGATTAAAACACGTCATAACGAAGTTGCTCCGAATCAGTTTGAAGTGGCCCCAATATTCGAGGAAGCCAACCTTGCCAACGACCATAACCAGTTAATGATGGATATAATGCAGAAGATTGCCCGCAGGCACAAATTCCGCATTTTATTTCACGAGAAACCATTCGCCGGAATAAATGGATCCGGAAAACATAATAACTGGTCGTTATCGACAAATACAGGAGTAAATCTGTATTCACCCGGCAAAAACCCGAAATCGAATTTACAGTTCCTGACTTTCGTAGTAAATACCTTAAAAGCGGTTTACGATAACCAGGATTTGCTCCGTGCAAGCATCATGAACGCACAAAATGCACATCGTCTTGGTGCAAATGAAGCGCCTCCATCAATTTTGTCGGTTTTTCTTGGAACCGAAGTTTCGGCAATGCTCGACCTGATGGAAGAAGCAGTTGTGGACCGTAAAATGACCCCCGATGAAAAAACGGCTTTAAAACTGAATATCGGCCGAATTCCCGAAATCATTCTCGACAGTACCGACAGAAACCGGACTTCGCCATTTGCATTTACCGGTAACCGATTTGAATTCAGGGCTATCGGTTCATCGGCTAATAATGCATCTGCGCTTATCGTGTTGAATACTGTCGTAGCCAACCAATTGCAAATGTTCAAAACGCAGGTCGATGCATTAATCGATAAAAATGTGAAGAAGGACGAAGCCATTTTCCAGGTTTTAAAGGACTTGATTATTAATTCAAAACCAATACGGTTTAACGGCGATGGTTACAGCGGCGATTGGGTAACGGAAGCTGAAAAAAGAGGATTGACAAACATTACGAGTGTTCCTGAATCATTATCGGCTTATTTGCGGCCCGAAAGCAAGAAACTGTTTGCCAGACTCGGAATCTTTAACGAATCGGAGATCAAAGGCAGGGTTGAAGTTGAATATGAAAAATTTATTATGAAACTTCAGATTGAAGCCCGTGTACTTGGCGATATTGCAATCAACCACATTGTTCCTACCGCAGTTGAATATCAGACAATTCTGCTCGAAAATGTTAAAAACCTGAAGGAAGTATTTTCAGCCGATGAATTTAAGCAACTCGCAGAAGCAAGGCTTGATTTAATCAGGGAAATTGGCACCCATATTTCAGCAATAAAGGCAAAACGCAAAGAGATGATTGAAGTCCGTAAAAAGGTAAACGGAATTGAAGATGCCATTGAAAAAGCGTATGCCTATGAACGCGAGATAAAGCCGTTCCTTGAAGATATTCGCGATCATATCGACAGGCTGGAATTAATAGTTGACGATGAAAGATGGCCGTTGCCAAAATACCGCGAACTACTTTTTGTACGATAATTACTATTGCTAATTATACAAAAAGTTTAAAATCTTGTGATGTTTTCGTGATACTTAAATTGAATCTTTACTTTAAAATGAAAACAGTCGCGTTTATATTATTTCTTTTTTCGGGCTCGTGCTTTTCGTATGCTCAATTGCCGGATTTCATGGTTAACGACATGAACAATAACCGGGTTAATCTGAATGATTTAAAAGGAGAGAAATTAACCGTTGTCGATTTTTGGGCAACGTGGTGCAAACCTTGTATTTCTTCTATTCCAAAGCTGAATTCAATTTATAAAGAATATGCGGAAAAAGGCATCCAGATTATCGGTGTGAATGTGGATGGCCCGAGAAACAGTTCCAAAGTAAAACCATTTGCAAAGTCGCTCGACATACAATATCCTGTCGTTTTGGATACTGACCAGGATTTGGTAAATGAATTCAATATTACTGTATTTCCAACGCTTATCGTGATAAACGACAAAGGGAAAAAAGTATTTACACACGAAGGGTATAATGCCGGCGATGAAAAAATAATTACTTCTGAACTCGACGATTTACTTAAAGAATGAAATTAAAAAGAGGCATACTGATTATTTATTTTTCAGGCACTTTGCAGGTGGCTTACAGCCAGCTATCCGGAAATAACCTGATGGAATATCAATATGGAAATATTCCCGGAATTCCGCCACCTGACGTTCATTCAGTTTACGACCAGTTTAATATTGAATATCGGTTCAAAGGATTTAAAAGCCGGGTTCGGCTCGAAAACTTTTATTCCACCGATTCAACCCGAACGCATTACACAAAATTTACGCAATATTCGCTTGCCTACCGAAAAAAAGGCTTTGATCTGAAAGCAGGAAATTTTTACGAAACATTAGGAAAAGGCTTGCTTTTCAGAGGTTACGAAATAAAAAATTCAATTTATGAAGACCGGATTTACCGAATAAAACAAGGATTTTACCGCGATGCTTTTGGCTTCTTCGGAAGTTATTCCAACCGAATGTTCCAGGTAAAAGCTTTGCGTGCAAAATCGCTGATTAACCAGCTTCCAATAAACAGTCCCGATAATCGCATTGACCTGGTTACAGCAGCCGAAACAAATGTGAAAATATTTAATCAAACATTAGGTTTTATCTTGCTTCAAAATAATCATGAAGAAGAAAAGTCAGACTACCTATCAGCCTATTTAAGCGGAAATCTGTTTAACCTTTTTGATTACCATGGCGAGTATGCTCATCGAATTGGCAATAATGAAGACTTTTTCGGATTTGAAAACGATAATTCGTATGGTGCATATTTTAATCTCGGTTATTCAACTTCCGGCTTTGGAGCCTCATTTGAACTGAAAGATTACAAAAACCTGTTTATCGGCTCGGGAATTTCTGATCCGCCAACATTGGTAAAAGAACATATTTACAAACTTTTAAACCGAAGTACGCACATTCCTTATTTGTACGATGAAAGCGGATTACAGCTCGAAATTTTTATTATTCCGGCCGATAATCATATAATTACTATAAATCATTCCCGCTCCAAAAATGAAGTTAGTGACACAGAATTTAATTCAGCCGAATATTTTGCCGATTGGCAGTTTTCAGTTCATTCCATAAATCAGTTTAAAATTTATCTCGATTATTCCTTCGATGATGTGGTTTCTGAAACTGCGCGTTATGCCACAGGCTTTTATTTTACCCGGAATTTGCACGATAACTGGTCTGTTTCGCTCGAAACCGAATTTCAGCAATTGGAAAGAACATTTGCCGAAAGCCGGCATTTTCAGAATGTTTATGCAGCGCTTGTGCTAAACAATTCCACTTCATTTTCAACTTCGCTTATCTGGGAATTTTCAAACGACACGCAAACTACCGATTTACCAAATACCGACGAGGTGGAAACAAAACAACATTATCGCGGAATCAACATTGCCTATAAACCGAACAGAAACAATACTTTGAATCTTTTTGCAGGAAAACGCAGAGGTGGCCCTGCATGTACATCGGGAATCTGTTACGAAGTGCTCGATTTTAAAGGAATTGAAATCCGGTGGTCAACAAAATTTTAAAATGAATATTATGAAATCAATAGCTTTATTCTTAATCGCAATTATATTAACCTTTCAGCAGGTTAACGGTCAGAATGTCGGCGACTCAGCACCCGACTTTACTTTAAAGAATTTATCGAATCAGAATTTTACGCTTTCAAATCAGCAGGGAAAAGTTGTGTTTATCTTCTTTATGGGATATGCCTGTCCGCTTTGCATGGCTTCGTCGCCCAATGTGAAATCTCAAATTATCAACAATTTTTCAGGAAATGCAAACTTTGTAGCCCTATTAATCGACACCTGGGACGGAAGCATTACTCAGGTAGCAAATTTTAAGAATTCCACCGGAATAAGTGCCATTTATCTACAGAAAGGAAGCAGTGTATCGAAAAGCTGGAGTACAACCTACGACAGGCTTGCCGTTGTCGGTGGTGACGGAAAAATCCTTTTCAAAGGCAACCAGGCAGCCGGTTCCGATGCGGGTAAAGTAATGGATATCATCCAACAGGCGCTGAATAACCTGATGACCCCGGTTACCGATTTCAGCGCTCAGGAGAAAAGTTCATTAGGCCAGAATTTTCCAAATCCGGTGCTTGACAATACAAAAATCGAATTCTCCATAACCGAACCGGCAAACACTGTTTTAACAATTTCCGATATCTCGGGAAAAGTTATTGCAACGCCTGTTAACCGGTTTTTCCCGGCAGGAAATCATACGCTGGAAATTAGCATGAACGATATACCAGGTGGAATTTATCTCTACAAAATTGAGGCTGGAAATTTCACTTCGGTAAGAAAAATGATTAAACGCTAATCCATTCCTGAGCTTCCATATACTTAACCCGTTAATCCAACGTTATTGTAGAAAATATTATACTTTTACAACCCGAAATTTTAATCGGCATGAACGTTAGGATTCCAGTTTTTTTTCTTTTAATTGTTATTTTATTAAGCGGATGCGGAGCTGCCAAATATGGTAGGGATGCATTGCTGTCGCAGGAAATTGGCGAATACTACCGGGCCATCGAAAAATACCGGAAAGCAAGCCGAAAAGAAAAAGACCGGGAAAAACGAATGGAATATGCCTACCAGATTGCCGAATGTTATCGCTACATTGGCGATTACGACCGTGCCGAGATTTATTACAAGAATGCCATACGAAGAGGCTATCCCGATTTAACTGCACTGTTGAATGATGCCGATATGTTGCGAGCCACTCAAAAATACGAAGAGGCAATTGAAACTTATCGCACCTATCTCGATTCGGTTCCAGGTGACGAACGCGCTTTGGCAGGCCTCGAATCTATACAGAAAACCCAGGATTGGGTGGCTAATCCAACGCGGCACATCATAAATCCGATAAAGGAAATAAACTCGCGTGAAAGCGATTATTCACCTGTTTTTGTAGGTGGCCGCGATAATGAGGTTATTTTCACTTCAACCCGAAAAGCTTCTACCGGCAAACGCGAAAGCAATATTACAGGTCAAAATTATGCCGATTTGTACCGGTGTACCTTTGGTGTTCAGAAACAAAAATGGGAAGAGCCAAAATTGTTGGATGAAGATTTCATTGTAAATACTGAAGACGAAGAAGGCGCTTCAACACTGTCGTCAACAGGCGAGCAAATGATTTTTACACGTTGCCGCTACGATAAAACACAAACATTGGGAGCCGAATTATACACTACCTCACAATCGCGTGGAGCATGGTCCGACCCAATTTTGGTACAGGTAGTTGGTGATAGCATTGTAGCAGCTCACCCGGCGCTTAGCCCCGATGAAAGCCAACTTTATTTTGTTTCGGATATGCCCGGAGGCCAGGGAGGTAAAGATATTTATGTAGCTGAAAAATCAGGCGGGTCGTATACAGATCCCGTCAATCTGGGGCCAGTCATCAACACGCCAGGCGATGAAATGTTTCCGTTTGTACGCGATAACGGCGAATTGTATTTTGCATCGAATTACCATATCGGCATGGGTGGTTTCGATATTTTTGTGGCTACCAAGGACGATGATGGCAACTGGACAATGAAAAACATGGGTTCGCCAATTAATTCACCTGCCGACGATTTTGGAATTTCATACGTCGTTGGCGAAGACAAAGGCATGTTCACCTCTAACAGGAAAGGCTCCCGTGGCGATGATATTTATTC
Source organism: uncultured Prolixibacteraceae bacterium (assembly GCA_963821855.1). Lineage (GTDB taxonomy): Bacteria > Bacteroidota > Bacteroidia > Bacteroidales > Prolixibacteraceae > Draconibacterium. The sequence goes on from CAWGFJ010000013.1 coordinate 128,623, forward strand.
TTTTATGGTTCCGCCAAAAATTTTCGATGTGGAAGGCGAAGTCTTTAACAAGGAAAACAGCGCTCACATCGACGGCGCGACTGTACGCATTATCGGTACTGACGGTACCAACCTGAAAATGCGTGCCGAGGGAGGCAAATTCAAAATGAAACTAAAACCCGAAACCGAATACATTTTCGCTGCTTTTAAAGACGGCTTCCTGCGCGATAAGGCCACGGCAAATACCATTGGCCTCGAAGACAGTAAAAGTTTTAGTTTTGAATTTTACCTGACGCCAACTGATGCGCCAATAAAAGTGGAGAATATTAACTATGAATTCGCAAGCTTCGAATTGCTACCGGAATCAAAGGTTGCGTTGGATACATTGGTACAGGTACTTCAGTTTAACCCAACCATTACCATCGAATTAATGTCGCATACCGACTACGTGGGCAGCGATCAGTCCAACTTTGAACTTTCGCAGAAAAGGGCGCAAAGTGTTGTCGATTATTTAATCGAAAAAGGTATCAATCCGCAACGCCTCGTGGCCAAAGGATATGGTGAAACCTGGCCGAAAGAGATAACCCGCGAGTTGGCAAAGAAATACGATTTCCTGAAACGAAACGACGAGCTTACCGAAGATTTCATTAAAAAACTCACGCCGGAACAACAGGAAATTGCAAACGCAATTAACCGAAGAACGGAATTCAGGGTGCTTTCTTCGGACTTTATTGAGAAGTATGATGCGGAGCCGGAAAAATAGTCATTATGCTTAAACCTCAAAGTGTCTCTCAAAGGCCTGCAAGACCTTAATGCGTATAACATAAAAATAAAATCGCATTGTACATTTATTTCCCATTCCTAATCAGGCGAGCTGAGATACTTTTCGATTTCTTCTATCTTCAACTTTATTTGCTCATTATCTTTTGAGTTTTCAATTTCATTCTGAGCGCTAATTACCAGCGAATCTAAATGGTGTTTCAGGATTGCAACCGCATTTTGCCCGGCAGCCATAAACGTTGCGTAAAAAAAGTCGAATAATGCTAAAATAATTTCGAGTGAACCACCCGAATACTGCCGGATAGGCGTAATGCACATATATAATAAATTGTTTAATCCTGGTAATTTACTGATAATCCTTATCTCGTTTGAGCTGTTGGTATAATAAATATGATCTTTCATTTTTACAACATCGGCAAAAAGCAGGATGAGCAAACGGATACTTTTTAAAGCCGTGCCCGGGTCATTAATTCCGGGGCTTAGTGCTTTCACTGCTATTTCGCTTATTTTTCGTAAACCAAAATAAAATTGGTCATCGTCTTTTATGTGATGAGTTAAATAAAAACAATCGGTTATAAAATGTCCTGATTTCTTCACTTAATTCACCTTTATCAATTTTAGCAATTACAGTTCCTTTATTAACAAATTGTCCGGAGTATATACAAATTTGCAGGTACAGCGAATGTTTCGTCAAAAAAGCCACGAGGTTATGTTGGTTAATTATTTTGTAATATCCCGATTCTTTTGCCACAATTTGGTCGGCCCAATTATCGACGATTTCCATACTATTGGATTCAATTTCGCCTCTTTTTTTATTGATGTCCCGGATTTGCTCGTTGGGTTTTTTTGAAAATCTGGCTCAAAATATTGTCAACCTGAATTGCTTCTGAAATAGAATGAATAAAATAGATAAACAACCCTAAAGATATGATGGCAAAAATCATTGCCAGTAAAATGCCAAGTGATGGTAAATTTTCGTCTGAATCGATTTTGACGACTAAAATAAGAGAATATACGATAGTTCCCATATAAAAACCAAGCACAATTTGATGGAATTTTTGAGCAACCAACTGTGGAAGTACTCGCGGCGAAAAAGAAGCAGATGTCCTGTTCAGCACTACCATCACCATTGAAAAGCTAAAAACGGTCAACGAAATAACTCCACCGATAATGGTTGTTAACACCATTCTTGCACTGTCGGTACCATTCACCAACACAAATTCTAAATTATCTTTTATCCATTTCGAACTGTCGCTGCCATCGAAATTGAAAATAAGAAAACCAAATATCAGCCATAATATGACCATCAACGTTGGAATAAAGGCAATACTATATATCACTCTTTCTTGTAACCTTAATACATATTTTAAAATTTTATTCATCTGTTTTATTTGTATTTTATTTCCTGCATTATTCTATAGGCAATTTTACAAAATAAAAACCGGCAACATTGCATTAGCTGCTAAACTCGGATACCATTAAATACATTAAAAATCCTTTGTTCACTAAACGATATTACAACAATAACCTGAATTATGGTATACCGACTAGTATTTTAAATTACCAAATTGCGAAATCTAAATCTCTGGCAGAATTATTAACATATTTCTTAAATCATATTTGAATTATTGTTTTTTCGAAGATTGAATTTAATTTGATTTTTGGAAATCAACATTTATAGTTTTTTCTATAGCAAAAATGTGCAAGTCTCACTACTCAGTACTGATTACTTATGTCTTATAAAAAAGTGCTTTGAATCTCCCCACTCCTTATTAGTCCCGATTTCAAATCCTGCAGATTGGATTCTCGAAATCAGGCTTTGTATATCCGGAAGTAAACTGCCGCTTCCAACCGGCTTATTTTCGTATAGCAGGTAGTTTTCGCGATATTTGTATGGCGTAAGATTGGGCATTATAATATTGGCACCCGCTGCCAAAGCTTTTTCCCGCCCATTTTCGTCGAGAGTTTCCAATGCTGTGGATGCAGCTATATTTATATCAGGCATCAGCAAACGCAGAACAGCTATCATTTTCAGCGCTAAATCAAAACGCTCCTTTTTGCTTTTTAACAAATGGCTGTAATTAATCAGAGGTGTATTTTCATGCTCAATATAAGGCCCCATTCCGCACATATCAATATCGATTTTTTTAAGAAAGAGTAAATCATCAGCCAAATCTTTAACGGTTTGAAACGGCAATCCAATCATTACACCGGAACCAACCTGGTAACCGGTTTCTTTTAAAAACGATAGCGCCTCCAACCGGTTTTCGAAATTGTGCTTTTTTGTTTTTGGGTGAATTTTATAATAGATTTCTTTATTTGATGATTCAATACGAAGCAGATAACGATGTGCACCACTTTCAAACCAGCGTTGATATGTTTCTTTGGTTTGTTCGCCGCAACTCAGTGTAATTCCCAATTCGTTGTTCGAAAGTTGCTTTATTTTCCGTAACAATAAATCTACCCGATTAACAAATGCCGGATTCGACATTTCGCCCGATTGCAAAACCACCGAACCAAAACCATGTTCCCACGCAAAACCACATGCTTCCATAATCTCAGTATCGGAGACAGAATAGCGAATTACCTTTTCGTTGCTTTTCCTGATTCCGCAATACAAGCAATCTTTTGAGCAAATATTTGAGAATTCAACCAGTCCGCGGAAATATACCTTGAAACCAATATTTTTTACTTTTACTTCCAATGCTTTTTTAAACAGATTTGTTCTGTTCTCTCCGTCGGATTGTAGTAATTCTATGATTTCCTCTTTGGTCAATTCTGTTGATTTTGTACGAAAGTAGCATTTTTCAGTACAAAATATTTTAACAACTAATTAAATGCCGTTAATTCCGGGAAGTGAAATCGCATTAAGAAAATATCTGACTCAAAATAGAAACATCCAGTTGGTCACCTTTTAGTAAAAACGGTTACTATTGAGTTATGAGTTTTATAACATAAAAACATCTACTCTTTTCTCATGTTATTCCGAACATTAATCCGTTACCTTTGCGAAGTAATTCTGCGGGAAGGCTGTGGCTGACTTAAGGGAAAACATTGAAAGGATTAATGATAAAGGATTAAGGATAAAGGATGAGTGATTAATCCGCTTTCCCAAAATTTTCAGCAGAATAATTTTTTTAAAATGTTTTTGAGTCTGGATACTCAATGCCAAACATCTGAATTCAAAATATGAAACAACTTGGTTTTGCAAGTATAATCATCAGCGATCATGGAAAATTAAACTTTTTACTTCACACTTGAACTTTACACTTTAAACTATAAGTTATGTACAATATACCGGCCGATTTTATCAGTGAACAAAAAGTCTGGAACATATTAAAAGTCAACCAGGTTGCTGATAATGTAAAAGTAAGGGAAGTGCTTTCGAAAGCCCGCGAAATGAAGGGGCTTGATTTAAGTGATGTTGCTGTTCTAACTGGCATCAGCGATCCTGAAATGTTGGGAGAATTGTTTAATACTGCCAACGACGTAAAAGAAACCATTTACGGAAAACGCCTTGTACTTTTTGCGCCGCTATACATTTCAAATATGTGTTTCAACGAATGTGTTTACTGCGCTTTTCGTGCAACTAATAAAGGAATCGTGCGAAGTGCTTTATCACAGGAACATATCGCCAGGGAAGTTGAAGTTCTTATCAATCAGGGACACAAACGAATTTTGATGGTAGCCGGGGAATCTTACCCAAACCAGGGATTTCAGTATGTACTCGATTCGATAAAAACCATTTACAGTGTAAAAACGGATCATGGTGAAATCAGAAGAGTAAATGTAAATATTGCACCATTGAACACCGAAGAATTTAAAATGCTAAAAGCGGAAGGAATCGGGACTTACCAGATTTTTCAGGAAACATATCACCGGGAAACCTATAAAAAAGTTCATCTGGGCGGAAAGAAACGCGACTACAACTGGCGTGCCTGGTCGTTGCATCGCGCCATGGAAGCCGGAATCGATGATGTTGGAATCGGAGTTCTTTTTGGTTTATTCGATTACCGTTTTGAAATTCTGGCCATGATGCAGCATATTTTCGAACTGGAAGATAAATTCGGGGTTGGGCCACATACAATAAGCGTCCCGAGACTGGAACCTGCAACGGGAAGCGACATTGCATCTCATCCTCCATTCCCCGTTTCCGATATCGATTTCAGAAAAATTGTTGCCATTCTGCGCCTTGCTGTTCCTTATACCGGAATTATCATGTCGACACGGGAAACAGCAAAAATGCGCCGCGAAACCTTTGCTTTGGGTGTCAGCCAGATTTCCGCCGGAAGCCGCACCAATCCAGGAGGTTACGAAGAGGAATCAGAAGACGATCCTTCCGGCCAGTTTAGTTTGGGCGACCATCGTCAGTTGGATGAAGTAATCCGCGACGTGGCTTCCATGGGATATGTGCCATCGTTTTGCACCGCTTGCTACCGTTTGGGAAGAACAGGACAGGATTTTATGGATATTGCGAAACCAGGCGATATAAAACTGCATTGTGCACCAAACGCATTATCGTCGTTTAAGGAGTATTTGCAAAATTATGCAAAACCGGATACCGTTCAAATCGGAAATGAACTCATTCAAAAAACCATAGCCGGAATGAGTGGAATTGCAAAACAACGTGCCGAGAAATTAGTAAAGCGCGTGGAAGCCGGAAGGGATGATGTATATTGTTAGTTTTTAAAAGGTTTCTTACTTTTGAAAAAAAAGAATGAGAGAATTAAATTACAAATATTGGAAAGATGGCGAGTTTTGGGTTGGTTATCTCGAACTTTATCCCGATTACTGGACGCAGGGAAAAACGGAAGAAGAACTCGCAGAAAATCTTCATGAAATATATGATGAACTGACAGGAGGCGTATTTCCTGATCCGATAAAACAAGGCACTTTGCACATTGCATGAAACGTAGAAAGTTGATAAAAAAACTGGAAGAGATGGGCTGCGTCTTAATACGGCACGGAAATAATCATAACTGGTACCAAAATCCGGAATCCGGAATGTACCAGCCCATCCCACGACATAGTAACATAAACGAATACCTGCCAAACAAATCATTAAACGTTTACAAAACTCCTGAAAATGATAATGCGCACCGAAACTGATTTCATTGGCATTGTTCAAATACCAACTAATAAGCTTTACGGAATTCACACTGCACGTGCCATCGAAAATTTTCCAGTTTCCGGGAAGAAAATTCATCCTGAATTGATAAAAGCTTATGGTGAAGTGAAATTGGCTTGTGCTCAGATTAACCACCAGCTTGGATTTTGGCCTGACAAGCAAAAGGCTGATGCCATTGAAAAAGCATGTTTTGAGATGGCACAGGGAATTCTCGATGAACATATTTTAGTCGATGCATTTCAAGGCGGCGCAGGTACTTCAACCAATATGAATGTGAATGAAGTAATTGCCAATCGCGCCTTGCAAATTACAGATAAACCTCCTGGAAGTTATGAAACCATTTCGCCACTTGATGATATTAACCTTCACCAATCCACAAACGACACCTACCCTACCGCGTTAAAAATTGCTGCAATCCGGTTGCTTCGCGAACTTGAACAAAGTGTGCTTGGCCTTCAGGAAGCGTTTCAGCAAAAAGAAAAAGAATTTGCCCACATTGTAAAAATTGGAAGAACGCAATTGCAGGATGCTGTTTTAACTACCTTAGGGCGTGAAATGAGTGCTTATGCAGAAGCCTTGAACCGTGATCGCTGGCGAATTTATAAATGTGAAGAACGTTTACGCGTTGTAAATCTTGGAGGAACAGCAATTGGCACAGGTCTTGGCGCGCCAAAACAATTTATTTTCAGGGTGGTTGACAGGCTGCGGGAAAATACAGGAATTGGTCTTGCGCGGGCAGAAAACCTAATTGACAATACTCAAAATGCCGATGTTTTTGTGGAAGTTTCAGGAATTTTAAAAGCACATGCTTCCAACCTTCAAAAAATCAGTAACGATTTGCGTTTGCTTTCCAGTGGGCCTGATGCCGGTTTTGGTGAAATAAACTTACCACAACTACAAGCCGGTTCTTCCATTATGCCTGGAAAAGTAAATCCGGTAATTCCCGAAGCTGTAATTCAGGTTGCCATGCAGGTTATGGGAAACGATATGGTTATCACACAGGCATGCAGTTTAGGAAACCTGGAATTGAACCAGTTTATGCCGCTTATTGCCAATGCATTGCTCGAAAATCTTTCGCTTTTAAAAAATGCGTGTTTTATTCTGAATGAAAAATGTGTAAAAGGAATTACAGCCAACGAAGCAACTTGTAGAAAACATATTGAAAATTCGACGGCAACAATTACTGCTCTAATTCCTAAAACAGGCTATACAAAAGCAAGTGAAATTGCCACAACTGCAAAAGAAAATCACATATCTATAAAAGAAGCTGCGATTTCTTCCGGACTGATTTCGGAAGAAGAATTTGAAAATCTAATTTCTCCTGAAGCAGTTTGCCGTTTAGGAAACTGACACTCCAGTTCACCATCGAACTTAGTGCATTCAATTCTCACTTTTAAAAGTATTTTGTTATTCCGGAATAAAATATCTTAAATTTATTTGCTTTTATTTTTAATTGTTATTATTATTGAATCTAAATAAGAATAGAGTTCAATTATTGTATAACACTAAATTTAAATCCATGAAGAAAGTAGTATTAATTTTAGCTTTAGCTGTTGCTTACGGAGTATCAATTTCAACGGCAAGTGCAAAGGTTGTCGGTCCTGATAACTCGAATACAACAGTTGTTGTTGACGAAACAAAAGACAAAGCAGTTGCACCCGAAGGTGACAAAGTAAAGAAAGAGAAAACTGATGCAAAAGCTGAAAAAGCAAAAACCGCTGATGCGAAAAGTGAAGGTTGCAGCAGTGCAAAAGCAGAAGGTTGTAGCACTGCAAAAGCTACGGCAAGTACAGCAGACAAAGCCGCATGTTGCAAAGACAAAGAAAAAAGTGCAATGGCTGAAAATAAAGAGAAGAAACAATAACAATTACGATCTAATAATTTTAGGAGCGGCTCAGTTTTGGGTCGCTTTTTTTATTTCAAAATCACTGGTGTCCGGTATGAAATAAAAACAGAATCGAAGCACTTTTAGTCGAACCTGAATTTCACAAACCCAACACATTCTTAAATTAGGAAATGGTTCGCATCAAACAGTAATTTTATCATTGGTAAACCCAATTTGAATTTGTACTTTTCCAAGCGCTTATAATTATTAATATTCATGAGGTCACCTAAATCATATCGATTACATATTGGGATTTTTGGTAAGCGAAATACCGGAAAATCGAGTATTGTGAATGCACTTACCAACCAGGATGTTTCGATTGTTTCCGATGTTGCAGGAACAACAACCGATCCGGTGGAAAAACCAATGGAACTGCTGCCGCTTAGGCCCGGTTCTGTTTATCGACACAGCAGGAATTGATGACATTGGCGACCTTGGCGAAAAACGAATCGCAAAAACACTTGCAGTTTTCGATCGTACCGATTTTGGGCATAATTGTCACAAACTTTAATGATTGGGGCGAATATGAAAGCCACATAATGGAAGAATTTAAATCGCGCGAAATTCCATTTATCGTAATTTTCAACAAAATCGATCTTTATCCCGAAAACCTCGATATTAGCGCCGTACTTGACAGCGTTAAAATCGATTATGTTTTGACATCGGCTTTGAAGAAAACCGGGATTTTAGATCTGCGTGAACTTTTACTTCGTGTTGCGCCCACCGATTTTATCAATCGCACGTCTATTCTTTCCGATTTGGTTGGCCCCGGCGAAGCTGCCATTCTTGTTGTGCCAATCGATAAAGAAGCACCGAAAGGAAGATTGATTTTGCCGCAGGTCCAGAGCATTCGCGATTTGCTCGACAACGATTCATTTTGTGTTGTTGTAAAAGAAAGAGAACTAAAAGAAGCCCTCGAAAGATTCAACAAACCGCCAAAATTGGTCGTTACCGACTCGCAGGCTTTTTTGAAAGTGGCTGCCGATACACCGCCTGAAATTCCAATGACATCTTTCTCCATACTTTTTGCACGTTTTCAGGCCGATTTAAATGAAATGGTTCGCGGAGCAATGACTATCGACAAACTAAAAACCGGCGATAAAGTGCTGATTGCAGAAGCCTGTTCGCATCACCCAATTGGCGAAGATATTGGAACAGTGAAAATTCCCCGCTGGTTAACACAATATGTAGGTGGAAAGCTTCAAATTGACAATATCAGAGGTCACGATTTCCCGGAAAACATTTCGGAATATAAACTCATTATCCACTGTGGTGCCTGCATGTGGAACCGGCGCGAAATGTTAAGCCGGATTATGAAAGCGCGTCAGGCAGGTGTACCAATTACCAACTACGGATTAACAATTGCCTATTCCTTAGGAATATTTGAAAGAGCTCTACAGCCATTTCCGGCTGCGCTCGATGTTTTTAGGAAAAAACAAACAACTTTAACCAACTAATTATTTTTTCCTGAACGTGGTTACAATTTTGTTTTTTGTGATCGGATGCTCGAGGTTGAGCGTAAGAATACCATTATCGATTTTATAAATGTAGTTTACAGGCATAGTAATCGTATCTAAATCCAGTTCGAACCTTAGTGAATCGGCCGATGTATGCCAAATTCCATGCTGTGTCCTCATAATTTTATCCGGATCGTTCATATTAAAATCCTGTTGAAATTTTCCGTTGATTTTAAAATTCATATTCCATACCGCTCCGGCATTTCGAAGCATTTTCTCTGACTTCGCAGAATTACGGCTACCCGCATAAATTCTCATTCCAGTAATTTCCCAATCGCCAACCAATCTTTTGTCGCCGGGATTATTACACGAAACCAAAAACAATATCAAAAACAGAAAGAAAAACTGTAATTTCATTTCAAACCAAATAAATTTCAGGATCGCAAAATTAGAAGAATTTCAGGATTGCGCTTCATTCAAATTCTTAAAAAACCCAAAGAATTCAATCTTACCAAGCGCATCTTTCTTTAAAAGTTTTAAAATTCCCTTATCTACTGCAAACTGAAATTCAATATTATTTCTGAAATTATCGGGATGGATTAAGGTGACATAATTTTTCGAAATGCTCCAGTTGCCATTTTCGATGTTTGATACCAAAGAAAGTTGCAGTTTCGATTTCTGAAAATAATTCTCTTCATCGGTAAATTCAATCATCCAGCTTTCATTCATGGCTTTTAGCTGAGGCTCGGTAATATGGTTTAACTCCTCTTCCGAATCGAAATAATATTCGAAAAGCTGCCATTTTCCGGGAAGTTGTTTCGATGGCCGTGCAAACATTTCTGTGGTGCTCAGCCATTGGATAATGGTGTAGAAAAATGTCTTCTTTTCCATAACTATTGGTAACAACGGCAGTTTGACTTTATTCAGCAGATAAAGTTTAATTCTGAATAACAACATTTATAAAACGTAACGGTTATGCAAACAGTTGGGTTTAAACATTCGTTTGGAATATTCCTATTGCTTCAAAATCTTTCTAATTTTTCATCGAAACAATGTAACAATTCATCGTATAATTTTGTTAGATGAACGAATTAACTGGTTAAAATTGGACGATATACATACTTTAAACTCTGGTTTAGTCGTTTTAGAGAAACTTCACCTATAATTAGATAAACCATGGAAGCAGAATATTTCATTCAGGAATATCAGGAGTTATTCAAGGAAAAACTTACTGATGCCCACCAAAAACAGCTAAAACAAAGCAAGGAAAAAGGAGAAGAAGACGGAAAAAGGAATTTGCCTTCTGTCGATGATAATTTTACAACGCCGGTTGAATATGAAATCAGAAGCAAATACCAGGCTGAAATTGAAACGCTTTTCCAAAGCGGAAAGCAGGTTTTAAACGACCTGGAAGAAAAAGGCTTTAATGCTGTATCGCAGGAATTAAGCGAACTCAAAGCGGAACATATCAAAGAAAGAATTCAACAGGAAGAAATTATTCGCGAACGTAAACTCGAAGAACTAAACTTTAATCATCTCGATTCGATAAAAGATATCGAAAATTCGCCAAATTACCAGGAACATAAAAAACGTTTCGAAAAGATTAGAAACAGGTGGGAAGCAGTTACGGTTAAGCATAACCGGCAGGAATTAAACATTCAATTTAAACCTTACTGGGCATATATTTTGTTGCTGTTTGCCATTGGCATTGCTGAATTTCCGCTCAATAACCAGGTTTTTATTTCGTTTCGCGAAACACCGCTTTTAACGTTAATTATGGCTGGCGTGCTGGTAATTACACTTCCTTTTTTGGCGCACGCTTCGGGCAAAATTTTAAAACAGTCGAAGGAACGAAAAATTTATCCGTTAATTTTTGTGATGCTTCTACTCACTATTATTACAATAAGTTACTTTACCGCATTGTTGCGCGCTAATTATTTATCGGAACTTGGAGTTGCAGAAGCACAACTTTTCCTCGACCGTTGGACATTTTTTACGATTGGGGTTATTTTGTTTCTTGTGGGTACTATTGCTTCATTTTTTGCCCACGACGAAAGCAATGAATTTTCCGAAGTGTATAAAAAATATCATGCGGAAGAAAAAGTATTTCTCGAAGTTCAAAAAGAAGTAAATACAAAGCGGTCGGCTGAAAAGGAAAATTACGATGTAGAAAAACGCCAGATTCAAAAAGATTATGCAAAAAAAACGGAAGACCTGCAAAACCGGCTTCAGTTTTTAAAATTGAAAAAAAACGATATTACCGGTAATTACAATAAAATTTTAGCCTTTTGCCAGGGAATGGAACGGAAAATAAATAACAATTTTAAGGAAGCAATTTTTAATTACCGCGACACAAATCTTACTTTCAGAAACAATCATAAACAGCCAAAATCCTGGGGAGAACTTGTTCCCGATTTGCAGGATCATTTTGCTGAAATAAAAACGTTAAATGAAAATTCAAAATCATGAGTTATATAAAACATGTTTTGATCTTTTTCATTTTTGGTTTTTCGTTCATATCCTGTTCCAATGAGCCGTCAAAAACAACCAATATCTGTGTTTTGATCGACATTACCGACGAACGGTTTAAGGACGATAATTTTATAAACGACAATTTACCAAAGCTTCTGAAACTCATGAATCTTGACAAAGACAAGGGTGGTTATTCAGGAGGTGAAGTAAAATTATCGCTCATTAATGAAGTGTCAGATTCAAAATCGAAAACAGTTAAAATTGAAAATGCTGAAACTGGCTTAATGGGAGAAAATCCGCTAAACCGGCGCGATCAGGTTCAGAAATTTTATACCGATTTGGAAAGCTCATTTTCAAAAGTTCTGGAAAGTGCAAACTGGGGAACCGATGCTTCAAAAATTTACCAGAAGGTAACACGTGAACTTATTAAAATGAAAAATTCAGACGCCGATAAAAAGTATCTGATTATTTATTCCGATATGCTTGAAAACAGTCAGTTATTTAGTTTTTACGGCTCTAACTGGAAAAATAACATCAACAAGTTCATTGAGAACCCGGAATCGACATTGGAAACGCTTTCGGAAAAAGGCCCTGCAATGCCCGATTTAAGCGAATTCACCATTTATATTATTACTACCCGGACACCTGAAAACGATGAGAAAATAAATCTTTCGGAACAACTTTGGATGGCCTTATTTGAATACCAGGGTGCAACGGTTTATTTTAATTCGGCGTTGGAAATATAAAATTCACTGGTAAAGGCGCATTGACAAAACGATAATTTCAGGATTACTAACAGAAGGCAAACATGTAAAAATACTTCAGCTTTAGAATTCAGAATTCAACTTAAAATAATATATTACCTATTTTTCATCCACAACCATTGCATAGTTTTCTCCATATTAGAAACCTTTTGGCGTCTTCAACTGCAGCGCCCATTTCGGTGAATTCATCGCGGTTTGCAGGCTTAGCGTCCTTAAACCACAATTCTCCAATCCCATTCGGAGCTGACTCATTCGGTAATTCAGAAACATGATTTTGACTCCATTTTATTAGTCCGGGACTTTGTCTACAATCGATCTGTGAGCCTTATCGTTCCATTCTTTAAGACATTGCTTCATGAGTGATTCCTTCTTTTTTGAAAATAACAAACAATAATTTATTCATAATAGTTAGATTTTTAAAAATTTTAGTTTAAACAATGGTTTGTCGGAATTAGCTTGTATAATAATTATAGCTATTATTTAAGATTCTTCATTCTTGAAAAGAATGATTTAGATGTTTCACTTGTAATTTAAGACATATTATATCTTTTTTACAAAGAATCGTTGAATTAAATGCCTGATAAACGATTATAATGAAATCTTTTATTTATATGTCATCACTTTTTAGACAGGAGAAGTATGATTGCAAGACAGATAAAGATGTATACGTCTTATTTGCTTGTATTTTTTATTGAAATATTATAACATACTTTTAATGAATTAATAATTTCACGTGAAATCTTTAATTCATAATCGATGCGTATCTTAAGGTTTATTAGTAAATACCATAAATGAATTATCATGAAAAGCTTATTATTATTTATTTTTCTTATTGTTGCAACGATAGGAAAAGCACAAACCATCTTCATTAAAGATGAGCCCCGAAAGCTGGTATTTGATAAAGGTGAAGGTTGTATTCTGGAAGAACCGACAATGTCGAAAGAAGGGAACACTATATTTTTCTGATATTATATGCGACGAATATATCTGGAATGAAAGCAGGAGTTATATGGATGTATAATCCTGAAACAAATATCACAAAAGTATTTAGATCACCAAGTGGGATGGCAAATGGTTTAATATTTGATCAACAAGGGAGATTAGTCGTTTGTGAAGGAGATGATTATGGTGGACAAAGAGTAACAAGAACGGATATGAAAACCGGACTAAGTGAAATAATGGCAGGGAAATTTGAAGGTAAAAAGTTTAATGCTCCTAATGATGTTGACAATTGACAAAAAAGGAAATATTTATTTTACTAGATCCAAAAACATTAACTGATGAAAATCCAATGCCTCAACCTGTCCATGGGATTTATAAAATTGACACTTTAAATAACATAGAATTAATCATTGCATATGTCAGAAAACCCAATGGTATTATTATTTCCCCTGATCAGAAAACGTTTGTATGTTTCTACATCCGATAACATGAGTAATGGGGATATTTCAAAATCATATAAAGGAGATAAACCAAAAATGAGTGGTAAATTATTGGCTAATGATTTATCTGGAAGAAGGTGCAGCTACATTCAGGGAAGAATTAGCGGATTTTGGAGAGTGTATTTGGAGATGGTATGACAATAGATACTGAAGGCAATATATATGTTGCTTAGACTTTTTCGAAAAAGCTTTCAGTATTTTCCCCAAAAGGAGAAATATTAGACGAAATTAAATTACCAAACGGACCAGTTACAAATGTTACGTTTGGCAGGGGCAAATATGAATCTACACTTTTTATAACGGCAGGAAAAAATCTATACACGGTTCAAACAAATAAAAGGGGATACAACATCCCTTTTAAAGAATAGGAGATTCATTTTAAACGGAAGCATTTAATAAGCATACTGCCAAACCTATTTTCTAAAGAATGAATTTATTAAAAAATTAATTCTCAACTTTGTCATACGTTCACATTGAAATAAAATGTAAACTGTTATTTCAGATGCAAAGATTTTGTTTGAATATTTTAATCCTTCTCTTTGTTCTGGCGTCTCCCGGAGTATCGGGTCAAATCACTGTCAATCACTGGGAAACTATTGTATTTCCTTATGATATCTGGAGCTTTTTGCCCGGTTCGGCTGAAATTCCGGCTAACTGGAAAAATCCGGGCTTTGACTTAAGCACATGGCAAAAGGCCAGAGGTGGAATCGGGTATGGGGATGGAGATGACATTAAGACAATTGATCCAACCATATCTCTTTTTATGCGACTTGATTTCGATATTGAAGATAAATCAATTATTTCCGGCGCAATACTTAATGCCGATTACGATGATGCTTTTGTCGCCTATCTTAATGGGATCGAAATTGCGCGTTCAAATATTGGTTCGTTCCGACAAACACCCGCGTGGGATGAACCGGCATCGACCGACCACGAAGCAGCAATGTACAATGGAGGAAATCCCGAAGCAATTCAGATAAGTGCGGAAACATTAGACACGCTTTTGCATAATGGTTCAAATACTTTTGCGATTGAAGTTCACAACCGGTCAGCGTCGTCATCCGATCTCTCATCCATTTTTTATTTTACCGTTGGAATAACTGTTTCGGGAAAATACTATAAAAATCCACCCGAATGGTTTTATCCTCCGTTTGAATCTTCCAACCTTCCGCTAATGCTGATAAACACCAATGGTCAGTCTTTAAATCCTGATGAACGGATTATTGCGGAAATCGGATTGATGGACTATACTGATTTTGGAAAAAGGAACTATTTAACAGATACATTCAATATTTATGAAGGAAGGATCTCTATTCGTATCCGGGGTTCTTCCTCTCTGATGTTCCCAAAAAAGAATTACATTTTTGAGACACAAGATGAAACAGGAGAAAACAGAAATGTTGAGCTATTAGGATTACCAAAAGAAAACGATTGGGTGTTACATGGGCCGTATAGCGATAAAACTCTGATTCGGAATGTACTTTCCTATCATATTGCTTCTACAACCGGAAGATATGCGCCGCGAACGCGCTGGATCGAACTTCTCATCAATAATCAGTACCAGGGACTTTACGTATTGACAGAAAAAATCAAGCAGGATAAAAACCGGGTAGATATTGCCAAACTGAATCCACAGGATACAATTGGCGATCAACTAACCGGTGGCTATATTATACAAATGGACCGGGATGATGACGACCAACAGGGAGAAGGGTGGTATTCAAAATACAGATCGAATGTTTTTTATAATTATTACGATCCCGGTTATGATGAGCTCGTTCAGGTTCAGAAAGATTATATCAAAGGATTTATGACGGATTTTGAAGACCTGGTAAAGAATGCAAAAAACAGTTCTGAATTTATTTCTTCAGTCGATATACCGGCTTTTGTCGATTACTGGATTCCAACCGAAATTTTTAACGATGTGGATGGATACAAACTGAGTTTTTACATGTACAAGGATTTGGACAGCAAAGGCGGGAAACTACAATTGGGCCCGGTTTGGGATTTGAATCTTGCATACGGAAATTACGATTTCACCACGGAGCCGCCATTACCTTCCGGATGGACCTGGGAGAAATGCCTGAATCATAACATGCGGCCTTTTTGGGTTTATAATATTGTTCAAACAGATACCATCCAAAATACCATTGCCTGCAGATGGCAGGAACTAAGAGCCGGACCACTTCAAACCGACCGCCTTATGCAATTTATTGATGATAATGTGCAATTTATTGAAGAAGCAAGGCTAAGGAATTTCCAGCGATGGCCTGTTCTCGGTATTTATGTTTGGCCAAATTATTATGTTGGCGCCAATTGCTTAGATGAAGTCAACTATTTAAAGGATTGGCTTGAGACAAGAATGAATTGGATGGATGAGAATATGCTTGGAAATTGCTTTACGGTTAATACAAAACAAACCAAACTATTTACAAACAGTGTTACGGTCTTTCCAAATCCTTTTTCGGATTATGTTACTTTCAGTTTCGGCTCAAACCCTGTTGATTCACGAATAGAAATTTACAACTCGTCAGGAATACAGTTGCAATCTGTTGAAATCGAACATGAATCAGGTTATCATTTGTATCTAGGCGATCTTAGTCCCGGAATTTATTTTTACAGAATTACTTCATCAAAAGGCCTTACAAGTTCAGGCAAAATGATAAAGCAGTAAAAATTCATCATTACAATTATTTTGATGCAACTAAAGGCAAATTACTGCCGCATTTTGCTTGTAATCAATCTAAACTACAGAATCAAAATATTCAATTACATAATTCATATTCAATTATTTATCAATTGGTGAAATTCTTTCGTGAATTGTTTCATATTTGAGAAATAAGAAAATAGTGATATATTGGACAAGGTAAGTGAAGTTGATCTGTGAGAATAAAGCAATCATCTGTAAATAAAAACATTAAACAGGTTTAAAGAATAAAGGCAAGAATTAAACCGGTATTCACAGATAGCCAGTAACTCCTTTTTTTAATTTATTTTATAAAACTTAAAACTTAAACATCCGACTTATGCATTATTTGGGAGCTGATATCGGTTCTATTTCAGTAAACACTGTAATATTAAACCAGAATGGAGAAGTAGTTGAAGAACATTACGATTATAGTCATGGCAAACCATTTCACACCCTTGCCAAGAGACTTGCTGAAATTCTTGAAAAATACCATGACATTGCAGGAAGAATTGCGCTTACCGGAACAGGGAGCAAAATTGCCGCAGAATTGTTAAACGGAATTGCCGTAAACGAAATTGTCGCACAGTCAAAGGCTGTAATGAATTTGTATCCTCATGTAAGAACTGTGATTGAAATGGGAGGTGAAGATTCAAAACTTATTTTTCTTGACGAGAAGGAATTGGGAAAAGGCTCCAGACTTTCTGATTTTACAATGAACAGTTTATGTGCGGCCGGAACGGGTTCTTTTCTCGATCAGCAGGCCAAACGTATTGGCATTTCCATCGAAAAAGAATTTGGCGAACTTGCACTGAAATCGGAAAAACCACCACGCATTGCAGGCCGGTGTTCGGTTTTCGCCAAAAGCGATATGATTCATTTACAACAAGTAGCTACTCCTGTTCACGATATTGTTGCAGGACTTTGTTTTGCAGTTGCACGTAATTTTAAAAGTACGCTTGGCAAAGGTAAGGATTTGGTAAAACCTATAATTTTTCAAGGTGGCGTGGCTGCCAACCGCGGTATGATCCGGGCATTTACGGAAGTTTATAATTTAGAACCCGGCGAACTTATTATTCCTGAATATTATGCTTCAATGGGAGCAATCGGCGCTATTCTTACAGCTCGTGAATCCAATGATGTTTCAACCGAAAAAATTTCCCTGGAAATTCTGAATGATTATCTTAAAAATGGTTTTGAGGATGCTCAAACGCTGCGTAAGCTATACGATAAAGAACATGAACTGATAAAAAATGTATATTCAATAGACGGACAGGAAAAAGTAACCGCTTACCTCGGCATCGATGTAGGTTCGTTAAGCACCAATGTGGCAATTATCGATGATAATAATAATGTTTTGGCAAGAAGATATTTACCTACGGCCAGTAAACCATTGGAGGCTATTAAACGTGGATTGCGCGAAGTTGGTGCAGAAATCGGCCATCGCGTAATAATCAAAGCTGCAGGAACAACCGGTTCGGGACGCTATTTAACGGGCGATTTTATTGGTGCAGATACCATTCGGAATGAAATTACATGCCAGGCAACAGCAGCTATTGCAATTGATCCGGAAGTGGATACCATTTTTGAAATCGGCGGTCAGGATTCCAAATATATCAGCATTTCAAACGGCGTAATTGTCGATTTTGAAATGAATAAAGTATGTGCCGCAGGAACAGGTTCGTTCCTTGAAGAACAAGCCGATAAACTCGGAATTAATATTATTGAAGAATTCGGAGATCTTGGACTTTCAGCAGATAAACCGGTAAAACTGGGCGAACGCTGTACTGTGTTCATGGAAAGCGATTTAAATTCCCATCAGCAAAAAGGAACACAAAAAGATAATTTAATTGCCGGGCTTGCTTATTCAATTGTTCACAATTACCTTAACCGCGTTGTTCGCGATAAACCGGTTGGAAACAAAATATTTTTTCAGGGTGGTGTAACAAACAATAAAGCAGTTTTGGCTGCATTTGAAGAAGTTACGGGAAAACCGATACATGTTCCGCCGCACTTTGATATTACCGGTGCAATTGGAGCAGCAATTCTTGCCCGTGAATCAATAAACGGAAATCCTACTACTTTTAAAGGTTTTGCCGTTAGCCAAACCGAATACGAAACCGATAGTTTTGTTTGTAAGTCGTGTGCCAACACTTGCGAAATTAAAATGGTGAAAATTTCCGGTGTATCCAAACCGTTGTTTTATGGCGGCATTTGCGATAAATATGAATTAAACGAGCGAAAAATTCAACACGATGATCTGCCTGATCTTGTTTGCTGAAAGAGAAAGCCTTCTCGTAGGCGATTACAAAGTTGAAAAAGCCGACGATAAAATCTCAATCGGTTTTCCGAGAGGATTAATGAATTACTGGCAGCTCTTCCCATTTTGGAAATCGTTTTTCAACGAGCTTGGATTTAATCTTGTAATTTCGGATGAATCGGATCGAAAAATAATTACTGATTCGCTGGAGACTATGGTTTCCGAAACATGCTTGCCTGTTGAATTAGTTCACGGACATGTTTTAAACCTGGCAGAAAAAAATGTAGATTACATATTTTTACCTTTTGTTGTTAACACACAAGGCGATAAAGAAAATCCTACTAATAACTGTAATTGCCCATGGGTTCAGTCGCATCCGTATTTAATCAAAGCAGCTTTTCCCGATGAAATTACAAAGAAATTTTTAGTGCCAACATTACATTTTCGGTACTTCGAAAGAGCATTAAAGAAAGAGCTGCAACAATTTTTTACGGATAAATTCAAACTTCCCAAATCAAAAATTTTAAAGGCTATCGATAATGCGAACCTTGCGCAAAAACAATTCGAACAACAAATAAAAATTAAAGGTAAAGATGCGATTGAAAATCTGGCAGGCGACCGCTGGAATATGGTAATTATCGGAAGGCCGTATAATACCGGAGATCCTGCTCTTAATCTTCGCTTAAACCGGAAATTGCAAAATATGAATGTGTTGGCAATTCCGCTTGATTATCTGCCACTCGAAAAAGAAAATATTTTTGATGATTATCCGGGAATGTACTGGCCCAACGGTCAGAAAATATTAAAAGCCACGCGCTTTATTGCCAAAACCGAAAATGTATTTGCCATTTATCTAAGCAATTTTCGTTGCGGCCCCGATTCCTTTCTGATGCACTTTGTAAAAAAAGAAATGAAAGGAAAACCATTTATGCAACTCGAAGTAGATGAACACAGTGCTGATGCAGGAATGATAACACGAATCGAAGCCTTTCTCGACAGCTTGAAGGGCTGGACAGCAAATAACAGTATTGAAAAGAAAAATACAGAAACTGTTGAATCCGAACAAAGCGGAGCACCTGACTTATACAAAAGAACATTGTATTTTCCGTATGCAAGAGATTCTGTGCATATGATGTCGGCAGCCACCCGGAGTTGTGGAATACCAAGTGAAGTTTTACCAATGCAGAATGAAACCGATATTGAACTCGGCCGAAAATATACCAACGGACAGGAATGCTTTCCGTTTATTGCAACTACAGGAAGTTTTTTACGAAAATTGCAGGAACCCGGCATCGACCCCAAAAAAGTAAGTTTTTTTATGCCCGATCATAATGGTCCTTGCCGTTTTGGTGAATATAATAAACTTCACCGGTTGATTTTTGATAAACGGGGTTACGAAGATGCGCTTATAGTTCATCCAAGCAATGAGGATGCTTATGCAAGCATAGCACCAGGTTACTCTTTAAAATGGAGAACAAATGCCTGGAAGGGAATCGTTGCTTCCGATATTATCCGAAAAATGCTGGAACAAATCAGGCCATACGAAATTAATAAAGGTGAGACCGATATTGTTTATCAAAGAAATTTACAGCACATCATAAAATCGGTTGAAAATAGCTGCAAAAATTTAAACCAAGTGCTTTCTGTTGCTGCCCGTGAATTTAAGGCTATTCCTGTAAACGAAACAGGCACAAAACCTGTTGTTGCCATTGTTGGTGAAATTTTTATGCGCGACAATCCTTTCTGCTCCAACTTTCTGGTAAAACGACTGGAAGATTTAGGCGCAGAAACTCTGATGGCGCCGTTTGCCGAATGGGTTAACTATTCAACAATTCGTTTTGTACGAGACAGCCGATGGAAGGGTAACATAAAAGATTTGCTTAAGGCAAAAGTCCAGCTTTTCTTTCAAAAGGCTGTGGAGAAAAAAATTATTGGCAGTATTGAAAGCATCTATAAACTTTCCACAGAAGTTGAGGTTGAGGAAATGCTTGAAAACTGCGGTGATTATATTCATAAAGATTACGACGGAGACCCGGCGCTTGCAGTTGGTTCCGCAGTGCTACTTGCTGATCAGCATATTGCAGGTGTCGTAAATATTTTGCCTTTTACTTGTATGCCGGGAACCATTAACTGTACGGTTTCTCAAAATCTCAGAAAAAATCATGGTGGGCTGCCGTGGGAAAATTTTGCTTACGACGGACATGATAATATTGGTCTGGATACACGTTTTGAAGCATTTATGCACCAGGTTAAGGAATATCATCAAAGACAAAAACAGAAAATAGCGAATTAACGACCTTCTAAATTATTCGTGGAACCAATGTAATATTTGTCAAGCTTTTCAGAGTAAAGGATATAATACCATTTTGATTTGAAAATGCCGCATTGCGGCGACTGATGAGCTTATTGGTAAATGCCGATGCTACAACAAAGAGCTTGTCCCGAAAATCGGGAAGCAGACTGAGCAAAGCAAAAGCCCGCCTGACCGGGCAGGTATGCGACAATTTGTTGTTAAATCGGTATAACAATAATACATATCGGTTTAATCTTAATGAAAAAGGACAGCTTTCACTGTCCTCATTTTCGTGGGCGATGACGGATTCGAACCGCCGACCCTCTGGGTGTAAACCAGATGCTCTGAACCAACTGAGCTAATCGCCCTAAATTTATTTTTCGGACCGCCGACTCCCCCGATGTAATCGGGATGCTCCCCGCCCGGATGACTCCGGTCGGACGGGTGAACTAACTGAGCTAATCGATCGAAAAAAATATATTATTGTTTCTGAACACGCTTCCCCTTGCGAAAAAGCGTTGCAAATATATAACGTATTTTCAGTTCTGCAAAAAAAATGGATGAAATTAGCTACAATATTTCAGCAACCACAAAAGTGCTTCCGCCAACAAATATCAGATCTTTAACAGAAGCCTTATTTTTTGCGGCTTTTAATGCTTCAACAACTGTTGAAAAGCTCGTGCCTTTTAAACCAAAACCTGCTGCTTTTTCTGCCAATTCCTGCTCATTCATTGCTCGCGGAATATCTGCTTTTGTGAAATAATAAATAGCATCCTTGGGCAACAGCTGAAGTATCTTATCGGGATTTTTATCGCCAACTGTTCCAAAAACAAAATGAAGTGTTTTATAAGGCGTGGTGGAAATCTGTTCAACAACTGCCTTTATGCCATCTTCGTTATGACCTGTGTCGCAAATTATTAACGGATTATTTCCAATAACCTGCCAGCGGCCTAATAAAGAAGTGTTTTTTATCGTGGATTGCAAGCCTTCAAAAATACTTTGCTTCGGAAATTTTCCATCCTGTTTCATTCAGAATATCTATCGATTTTAAAACAGCTGGCAGATTTTTTTTCTGATAAGCACCGGTTAAATCCAGTTTTAGTTCCGGATAAATCTTATTCCCTTCTTTCTCAACAGAAATAATTTGCTTACCATCAATTCCCAGCATCGAATATGAAATCTGATATTCGGCGTCAGCAAAAAAAATCGGCGCATTTCTTTCTTTTGCAATTTTTTCAAAAATCAGTTTTGTTTCGGGTTGCGTGGTGCCAATTACAGCAGGTATACCATTCTTAATGATTCCTGCTTTTTCAACGGCAATTTTTTCGATAGTATCTCCAAGTAAATAGGTATGGTCTAAGCTAATATTTGTTATTACACTTATTTCGGGCGAAATAATATTTGTAGAATCCAACCTTCCGCCCAATCCAACTTCAACAACAGCGATGTCCACTTTTTCCTGTCGAAAATAATCGAATGCCAAAGCTACTGTCAATTCAAAGAAAGAAGGTTCTATTTTCCACATTTCGTTGTTGATTTTATAATTCGATACCCAATCAACAACATTCCGTACTGCTATCATCTTTCCGTTTACCCGTATTCTTTCCCTGAAATCCTTTAAATGCGGCGAAGTATACAATCCGGTTTTATAACCTGCAGATTGCAGCACCGATGCCAGCATGTGCGATACAGAACCTTTACCATTGGTTCCTGCAACATGTATGGTTTTAAAGTACTTATGCGGATGGCCATATAGCTCATCCAGCCTTATCGTATTTTCCAGAGTATCTTTATATGCAGCAGGCCCGCTTCGCTGAAACATGGGAAGACGTGTAAAAAGATATTCCAGTGTGTCGATGTAATTCAATTTGCAAGTTTATTTATTAACCGATGCAAGTTTATTAAATTTTAAAGTCAACATTATTATATCTGCTCAAAAAGTCTACATTTAGAAAATTCAAATCATAAATATGCTAAGTAAAACGAAAAAGAGTAAAATCTTCATTTTGGATACGAATGTGATTTTGCACGATCATACTTGCATTTACCAGTTCCAGGATAACGACATTATCCTTCCAATTACAGTACTCGAGGAGCTGGATAAGTTTAAGCGGGGAAATGATCTTATCAACTTTCAGGCACGGGAATTCACCCGTTTGCTCGATGAAATTGTTGGCGACGAACTATTTAACGGCGGCAAACCCCTTGGCATCGGAAAAGGAAAACTGCGAATAGAAACCGGTAAACCTTTTTCCGATATTCTGAAAACCTCTTTTCGTGAAGATATTCCGGATCATCGAATTCTTTCAATCGCTGAATACACGGTAAATGCATATCCAAAGCGAAAAGTAGTTTTGATCAGTAAAGACATTAATCTTCGAATGAAAGCCAAATCAATTGGAATTCAGTCGGAAGATTACAAAACTGACCAGGTAACCGACCAGAATGTTTTGGACAAAACAGTAAAAACTTTCGAAAATTTCGATGAGAAGTTAATCGAACAGCTTTACAACCAGGGATCGTTTGCGCTTGATGAGCTAAAGATGGATTACTCACCAGAATCCAATGAATGTTTTATTTTTAAAAGTACTTCATCGAGCGCGCTGGCAAAGTTCGATAGTAAATCAAGCCGCATTTACCGAATCGAAAAGAAATCGGTCTACGGAATTAAACCACGAAATGCCGAACAAACGTTTAGCATCAACATGTTGCTCGATCCGGAAATCAGACTTATGGCTTTAACCGGAAAAGCAGGAACCGGAAAAACGCTTCTCGCGCTTGCCGCTTCTATCGAGCAACACCGTTTATATGAAACCATTTTGCTGGCAAGGCCAATTGTAGCCTTGAGTAACCGGGATTTGGGTTATCTTCCCGGTGATGCTTCTGAAAAAATAAGCCCTTATATGCAGCCGTTATTTGATAATCTGTCTGTAATAAAACACTCATTCAATCCTCGAAGCAACGAATACATGTTGATTGAAGATATGATGAAGGATGAACGCCTTAATATTACACCACTCGCATATATTCGCGGAAGAAGTTTATCAAATGCATTTTTTATTATCGACGAAGCACAAAACCTTACGCCTCACGAAATTAAGACAATAATAACACGCGCAGGCGAGGGAACAAAAATGGTGTTTACCGGCGACCTGCAGCAAATCGATTCACCTTACCTGGATATGAAATCGAATGGTTTGGCTTATATGACCGACCGCATGAAAAATCAGGATTTATTTGCGCATATCAATTTGGTTAAAGGTGAAAGAAGTTACCTGGCAGAGTTGGCCAGCAATCTTCTTTGATATTTTCAGCAGCTTTTTTCTACCTTTGCGCTCTATTTAGAATAGTTCAGGATAAAACGAGATGGATTACAAGGGGAAGAAAGCTGCTTTTTACACATTGGGGTGCAAACTCAATTTTTCGGAAACGTCGACCATTGCCGGTTCGTTTAAGGAAGTCGGGTTCGAGCGCGTTGAGTTTAACGAAAGAGCAGATGTGTATGTAATAAATACCTGTTCTGTTACCAATCAGGGTGACAAGGAAAGCCGAAACATCGTTCGCAGGGCCATTCGCAAAAATCCAAATGCTATGGTAATAGTTGTGGGTTGCTACTCGCAGCTAAAACCTGAAGAAGTAGGAAATATCGAAGGTGTGGATATGGTGCTCGGAACACAGGAAAAATTTCATATTCCGGCTTACTTAGGAGATCTTCAAAAAAAGGAAACCACTGAAATAAAAACCACACGGTTAGCCAATATCAAAAATTATCATAGGGCATTCTCATGGGGAGACCGCACCCGTAGCTTTCTGAAAATACAGGATGGATGCGACTATTACTGTTCGTTTTGTACTATTCCGTACGCCAGGGGAAAAAGCCGGAATGATAATATTGAGAATACCGCTGCTGAAGCAAAAAAAGCAGTCGACAAAGGTTATAAAGAAGTTATTTTAACCGGTGTAAATATTGGTGATTACGGAAAGTCATCAGGCGAAAACTTTCTGGATTTGTTAAAAGTGCTTGAAAAAGTGGATGGACTACACCGGCTTCGCTTAGGTTCAATCGAGCCAAATCTTTTAAAAGACGAAATTATTGAACTGGTTGCAGGCTCGAAGGTAATAATGCCGCATTTCCATGTCCCGCTGCAATCGGGTTCCGATGAAGTTCTGTCGTTAATGAAACGCAAATATTCAACAGCACTTTTTGAAAAAAGAATTCACCGAATCAGGGAAATAGTTCCGCATGCGTTTATAGGTGTCGATGTAATTGCAGGAACCAACGGCGAAACGGAAAACCTTTTCCAGGAATCGTATGACTTTCTTAACAGCCTCGAAATTTCGCAGTTACATGCTTTTACTTACTCTGAACGTAGCGGTACACAAGCGCTAAAAATCCCATGGAAGGTTGATATTGAAGATCGCAAGCGCCGAACGCAGATGTATATCAGCCTTTCAGAGAAAAAACTTCGATCTTTCTACGAAAAGCATTTGGGAAGCGATCAAACCGTTTTATTCGAATCGGAGCATAAAAAAGAAAATATGGTGGGTTTCACCGAAAATTATATAAAAGTGGAAACCCTTTACAACGAAGAAAAAGTGAATGAACTGGAAAAAGTGAATTTGAAATCAATTCTTCCAAACGGGCATGTTTCTGTTGACTTCGCCGGATAATTCCAATTCCCCGGGATAATTCATTATTTTCGTTTAGAGCTCAATAATCAATATAATTGGTATAATTTTCAGTAATTTTATACCTCAAATACTTTTCAAAATGGATTACAAAAACCTTTGTGAACAGGTTCAGCAAATTGCAAAAGAAACCGGAAATTTTATCAGGGAAGAACGAAAGAAGATAACGGCTGACGATGTAAAACTCAAAAGCGCTGCAAGTTTAGTAACTTATGTCGATAAAACTGCAGAGGCAAAAATTGTTTCAGCTTTAAAAAATTTGTTACCTGAATCAGGGTTTGTTGCCGAAGAAGGAACTGCAGATTCCAACAATGAAAAATATACCTGGTTTGTCGATCCACTCGATGGCACAACCAATTTTATACATGGAATTTTTCCTCATTCAGTAAGTATTGGTTTAGCTGAAGATAATAAAATGGTTTTAGGCGTGGTTTACGAAATTGGCGCCGATGAACTTTTTTATGCCTGGAAAAACAGCCCTGCATTTTTGAATGGAAAACCGATTAAAGTTGCAACGGCAGAAAAAGAAGAAGACACTTTAATTGGCACCGGTTTCCCCTATTATGATTTCGATCGCGTGGACGATTATATTAGCGTTATGAAGCATTTTATGAAAACGACACGTGGTCTGCGGCGATTTGGTTCTGCTGCTGTAGATTTATCGTATGTGGCATGCGGCAGGTTCGATGGTTTTTACGAACACGCATTGCATGCCTGGGATGTGGCTGCAGGAGTTTTCATACTTCAGCAAGCCGGTGGAAAAGTAACTGACTTTAACGGCGGTGACAACTGGCTTTTTGGTGGTGAACTGGTAGCAGCCAGTACTGCTTTCTTCCAGCCATTTTATGCTGTTATTCATCAATATCTTGGCAAGAAATTGTGAGTAATAAAAAACACACATTTCTGCAATTCACCAACAGGAATTTCATATACAACAAAGAAACTACAGTTTATATCGCGCAATTGATATAAACAATTGTGCATTGCCTTCGCATTATCTTTAGAAGTTCGAATAATCCACATGTAAAATGGCAAAGCTGATATTTCAAAATCCGATAAAAAATAATGTTTGCAACATCCTGATTTTACTTGTAAATTGCTGACTTAAAATTTAACTCAATGGCAGAACGGGAAATCGCACTTTTAAAAGATCAAATTAAAAAACTGGAAGATAAAAAATTTGATTTGGAAGCCTGGAAAAATCACACAGTAATTTTCCTTGAAAGAATATTCGGAAAAGAGAGCTCAAAAATAAAAATGATAAAAGAACTGGCTTACGATTATTCGAGTTGGAGTTTACGCGATACAGCAGCTTCGGGTAAAACAAAGGATAAAGATCCCATTCGGTTGCAAGCCGAAGAGATTTTGAGTGCTGCCATCATCGAACTCGAAAATCTGGGTTTACCAACCGCAAAACCGGAAAAAGACAGAATATGGCATTTACTCGAAGACGATTTAACCGGAAAACAAATGCGGGAAATCGAGTCGCTCTCAAAATCGGAAGCAGGTGATAAAGCCGAAAAAACTACAGAAATCCTGGAGAGCCTGGGAAATGAGAAATTGGCTTCCATCATTTATAAACTTCTTACTTCCTAAAATCTATGGCGGTAGAAAAAAGAATTGCCATTGTAATATTGAGTTGGAACGGTGAAAAGCTTTTTCATAAATTTCTTCCCTCGGTAATCTTAAATTCAAAATTAAATAATGTAAAAATTATTATTGCTGACAATGGTTCCACCGACAATTCAGTTTCATATCTGGAAAATAATTTTCCGGAAATCAGGTTGATTAAACTTAGCCGGAATTATGGATTTGCAGAAGGTTATAACCAGGCGTTAAAACAGGTTGATGCCGATTATTTCGTCATTTTAAATTCGGATGTTGAGGTTACCGAAAACTGGATTGAGCCATGTTTAAAGCAATTTGAATCGGATAAAAAAGTGGCAGCAATTCAGCCAAAAATTTTAAGTTATTCCCAAAAAAACCTGTTTGAATATGCAGGAGCTGCAGGTGGATATATCGACAAATACGGTTATCCGTTTTGCCGTGGCCGGATATTAAACCAAATTGAAGCAGATTTGGAACAATACAATTATGACGCTCCTATTTTCTGGGCCTCAGGAGCATGCATGTTCATAAGGGCGAAGTGCATTTAAGGAAGCAGGTGGTTTCGATGGCGATTTTTGGGCACACATGGAAGAAATTGATTTATGCTGGCGGTTAAAAAGTTTAGGATACAAAATTCAATATCAACCTGAAAGTGTTGTTTATCATCTTGGAGGCGGAACATTATCATACGGAAGCCCGCAGAAAATCTATCTCAACTTTCGAAACAACCTCTACATGTTGTTTAAAAACCTTCCAAAACATCAGTTTAAAAGAATTTTTATCACACGTATGATTCTCGACGGAGTTGCGGCTTTAAAATTTGTTGCTGGTTTAAATTTTCGGGAATTCCGGGCGGTTGTAATGGCGCATATAGCCTATTATCAAAATCTTGGTAAGCTAATAGAAAAGCGAAAAGAAATTCAAAAACAGGTTTTGGTGAAAGAACATCAGGAAATCTATTCAAAAAGCATTATGTGGAAGTTTTTTATCGAGAAGAAACGAAAGTTTTCGCAACTGGATTTCGAATTAAAAAAATCGGAAAGGTGAAACTTGTTATTAAAGAAAAAATATACACCTACCACATCGATATTGTAGGTCATGTTAACAACATTATCTACATTCAGTGGATGGAAAACGGCAGGGTAAAACTTCTCGAAGCTATGGGAATCCCTGTTACAGATTTGATAAAGAAAGAAGGCATAGTTCCCATTTTAACCGAAACTACTATTTCATATAAAAAGCCATTCTTTATTCATAATTCGGTTAAAATTGAAATTTGGGTTTCAAAACTGAATAACGCTTCTGCGCTACTCGAATTTCGCTTTTATAACGAAGATGGCGAGCTTTGCGCATCGGGCCGGCAGAAAGGACTGTTTATCGACAGGGTTACTTTGAGGCCTTCGCGGTTATCAGAGGCACATCGTAAAGCATTTGAAATATACTTAATAACTGATTAACTCTAATTTCAAATCAATCAAATATTCATCCCAAACAAATTAGCAGAGTCTTTTCACTTTTAATCTTGTTCAAATCAAAAAAGCTTTCTAAATTTGACGCGAAATTATGCAATGGGGTGCCTAATAAAATTAGGGCTGAGATTATACCCACAGAACCTGATCCGGATAATGCCGGCGAAGGGAGGGCAAGCAGGGATTCGTCCCGCTCCATTGGTTAGTAAATAACCAAAACTTCAAAAAATGAAAAGACTTGTAAATGTGCTGCTTTTGCAGTTAACTGTTGTTGCCGTATTCGGGCAATATAACCTGTCGGGAATTGTTACCGGAAATAACGAACCACTTGCCGGAGCGAGCGTTGTACTGAAAAATACACTGTATGGAATTTCAACGTATGGCGATGGCAACTTTCAGTTTAAAAACCTGAAAAAAGGTGAATATACACTTCAGGTTTCTTTTATTGGGTATGAAACAAAAGAAATTCAGGTAACCGTTAATTCCGACAAAAAAATCAATATTGAACTTGACGAAAACGTGGTAATGACCGACGAAGTCCTGATTTCCGCAACGCGTGCCAAAAACAAAACACCTATGGCATATTCCAATATAGGAAGCGAAGAAATTGCCGAAAAAAATATGGGGCAGGATATTCCGTATTTGCTGCAGCTCACTCCTTCGTTTGTAGCAACTTCCGATGCCGGCGCAGGCGTTGGTTATACCAATTTCAGAATTCGCGGAACCGATTTAAACCGAATCAACGTAAGTGTAAATGGCGTTCCGTTTAATGATGCCGAATCGCACGGAACCTGGTTTGTCGATATTCCCGACCTGGCTTCATCGCTCGAAAATGTGCAGATTCAGCGTGGAGTTGGAACTTCAACCAACGGAGCTGCAGCTTTTGGAGCAACTATTAATTTACAAACCAACACTTTAAAAAGTAAAGCTTACGGTGAATATCACACTGCTTTCGGTACTTTTAATACATTTAAAAATACAGTATCTGCAGGAACGGGATTGATAAATGGAAAATTTTCTGTTGACGCAAGACTTTCAAAAGTAACTTCAGACGGATATATTGACAGGGCACATTCCGATTTAAAATCGTTCTTTGTTTCGGCAGGATATTATTCTGAAAATACGGTTTTGAAAGCCAATATATTTTCCGGATACGAAGAAACTTACCAGGCATGGAATGGCGTTCCGTCCGACATGCTGGAAACGAACAGGACGTACAATAGTGGAGGTGAATATACCGATGAAAATGGCCACGTTCAATATTATGAAAACCAGGTGGATCATTATCAGCAGGATCATTACCAATTGCATTTCACCCAAAAATTCAGTCCGGAATGGAACCTGAATCTATCGGCTCATTATACGTATGGTCGTGGATATTACGAAAATTACAAAGAGGATGAATCGCTTTCAGATTATCATATTCCTGAAATTCAGGTTAATAATGTATTGTTTGATACGTCAGATTTAATAAACCGGAAATGGCTCGATAATGATTTTTATGGAATGACCTATTCTTTGAATTTCAGAAATGAAAAGTCGGATCTTACTTTTGGTGGTGGTTACAACATTTACGACGGAAATCATTTCGGAAATGTAATCTGGGGCCAATTCCTCGGAAACATTCTGCCAAATTACGAATGGTACAGAAGCACAGGATTAAAGAAAGATTTTAATTCCTACCTGAAATATAACTACCAGGTTCTTGAGAAATTGAATCTATACGCCGACTTGCAATACCGAAATATAAAGTATGCAATTGATGGTATAGATGATGATTTACGTGATATTACGCAAACGCATAATTTCAGTTTTTTCAATCCGAAATTTGGATTTATGGTTCAGCCGGCGAATAATCAGGAAATCTATCTTTCGTTTGGCATTGGCAACCGCGAACCCAACCGGACGGCTTATGTCGATAAAGATCCGAATGGGAAAACTCCGCAATTTGAAACCCTTTATGATTTGGAACTGGGTTATAATTTTTCGTCATCGGGTTTCTCGTTTGCAGCCAATTATTATTACATGAATTACAAAAATCAACTGGTGCTAACCGGCGAGATTAATGATGTTGGCGCTCCGATAATGGCGAATGTCGATAAAAGTTTTCGTACCGGTATTGAACTTCAGGCTGGAATCCGGATTTGCAAAAACCTGCAATGGAATGGAAATACAACACTGAGCATGAACAAGATAAAAGACTTTACCGAATACGTGGATAACTGGGACACCTGGGGACAGGAGGTTTTTGAATTAGGCACAACCGACCTGGCATTTTCGCCGAATATAACGGCAAATAGTAATTTTGTTTTTTCTCCGGTAAAAAACCTGAATTTTAGCCTGATTTCAACTTATGTAGGCAAACAATACATCGACAACACTTCCAGCGAAGACCGTATTCTCAATCCATGGTTTGTGAATAACCTGACTGCAGATTACAGTTTCAAAACCGGTTTATTTAATGAAATCACAATTCGTGCGATGGTAAATAATTTATTAAACGAAAAATACGAAAGCAATGCCTGGGTATACTCCTATTTTTACGAAGGTGAACGATATAAATTAGACGGGTATTATCCGCAGGCAGGAACTCACTTTATGATTGGACTGGATTTTAAGTTTTAGCAATTTTTAGTCGTCACCCGACTTTGAGTCGGTGACGACTATCTTCAGTCATTATTTATTCCAGAATTACTTTCCCTTCAATTTCAACCAAGAAGGTCTTTTCTGCAAATATCGGCTACAATATAAACCACAGGCAAGTTGCCGAAATGCTTTTTAAATGTATGTCTGATTTTTGCATAATCCGTACGGCTTTTTACATAAACCCTTGCATGTCCGTATTTTGGGTTTATGGAAAGTCCTGATAAATCTTCAATAATTTCGGGTGAATATAAGCGCTCAATATTGTTAATGGTAACTTCGGTTTGCTTTACCGCATCGCCTGTGCCAACCGTTTCCTCGCCAACAATAGCAGCAGTTCCCGATATAAAAATCATTTTTTTTCCAAACAGTTCGAGGTATCGTGCACGTTCGAATTTTGGTGTGGTTTTCAAAGTTTGGTCGCCAACCAACACTTTTTTGTTGTATGAATAGGCTGAAATTTGTTTTGGATTATCAATGGCTTTCGTATGGAGTTCATCTGATTTTACGGCTATAAATTCAATAATAACTCCTCCCTGGTTCATCCCGATTCCTGTTGCCGACGGAAATCCTTTTTCGTTGAATGTGTTACCGTAAACTCCTGAGCGCACATTATTAAATTCCTGGTAACGTTGACTTTCCCCATCAAAACCTAATATATTTTCGATGTAATTCCATTGTCTGATAATCGAATTCAAAGGGAAAAATGCCTGGTTGAAAATATCGATTAATCCGGCAAAAGATTTTTCAGCATTTATTTTACATGAATAATTTGTATACGATTGCGCATTGCCAATCAATATTTCTGTATTATCTCTTTTGAATAAAACAGCGCCTGAATTTTCACTTTGAACAAACCGAATGTCCCAATCTTCAGGACAGTAAAAACAGGCTTCAACAATTATTTTACAGCTTAAAGGTGGCTGAGCAATTAATGTTACAAGAACTTCATGCTGAAAAAATGTACTAATCCTGTTTTGAATTTTTTGTTGAAGTCGCTCGTAATCCGGTTTTGTTTTCGTGTCTGCAAAAAAATTCAGTTTAAATACTTCTTGCCCTGAATTAATTTCGCCCAATTGCACAAAACAGTTTTCCAACTGATCATCTAAACCTCCGCAGGATTTTTCCGGTTTTATATAAATTCTGTCGCCGTTTAAAAAATACATGGATTAATTTTTCTAAAAGGGATACAAAGATGCCTGATTTTTTACAGATAAAAAAACAGATTACGATTTGGCTTTTAATAATTCCCTTCGGCTTTTGCACCGTTTAAAACCGCTTCGGTTGAACCAATTCCCAGGCGGTCGGCGCCCTGTTCCAGAAAGGCTACAGCGGTTTTCCAATCGCGTATTCCGCCCGAAGCTTTTATTTTCATTTTTCCGCCAACTGTTTTAAGCATTACTTCGATGTATTCGGGTTTTGCGCCACCCGGGCCGAATCCGGTGGATGTTTTCACAAAATCGGCTCCTGCTTCGTATGACAATTCACATGCTTTGGCCATTTGTTCCGGTGAAAGAAATCCACTTTCCTGGATAACTTTTACCAAAATGCCGTTTGCACGCGCTATATCTACTACAGCTTTTATATCGTTTAAAACATAATCGTAATCGCCCGAAAGAAATTTACCGATATTCATTACCATGTCGATTTCATCAGTGCCATCTTCAATGGCTTGTTTTGCCTGAAAAGCTTTAACCGGTGTAGCATCGGCGCCATGCGGAAAACTCAATACGCACGAAACTTTTACTTCGCTGTCTTTTAACAAATCTGCGGTTTTTTTAATGTCACAGGGTTTTACACACATGCTGTAAACCCCGTTTTCGATGCACATTTTTGCATTTTCTACCAAATCGGCTTCGGTTTGGTCGGGTTTTAAAACTGCATGATCGATAGTTTTTGCTACCTGTTTTTTTGTATACATAATTTTATTGTTCTTTCTCATTATTTACTCAAGCCGTTTTATGTCTTTGGCATTTACAAACAGATACACCAGATAAATCATATTTCCATCCAATTCGTAAAAAATAGTTGTTTGTTTACTCAATACGGCTTTTCTGAGATGCGGAGCAAAGGTTGATTTTGGAAACATTTTGGGAAATTGTTGAATCAATTCGATCTGTTTGGAAAGCTTTTTTTTAAAGTTGTAAACTTCTTTTTCTGTCCAATTGGCAATTAAATAATCCAAAATTTCTTCAAGATTGTCAATCGCTTCTTTTGTCCAGAATAGCTTATAATCCATATTTTGTCTTCACTTCGTCGTGTGGAAAAATATTTCCTTCTTTTTTATCTCTGATTCCCCTTTTAATTCCCATCTTATGTTTTTCCGGAAGCTCATTCCACCAATCCTGGTTTTCTGATTTTGAATCTTTAACAACTTTTAAATATTCGATTGTATCTTTGTCCTTCAACTTTGTCAACCATTCTATCAGCTCCAGTTTTATTGCATCGTGTGCCATTTCTTTTTTTTTCAAAGTTATCGAATAATATTTCAATTACGCATATTCCTGAAAAGTACTATTTATGCTATTTTAATGCCCGGTTTCAATTCACGAAAATAAGTTCCCGCCCACTACTGAAATTATCTCCTTTGCTTTTTCAACATCGCGTTCATCAACATAAATATCAATAGCTGACGGTATTCCGCCTCCGAAACCTGCAGCAATTCCCTGTTTAAAACCATCTTTTATTATGGGGTTGATTCCCTGGATTTCCATTTCAGCTTTAATTCGCTGAACATTAACTTCGCTGCCGGTGTACACTAAAACTATTCGGTCTGAATTTTTCATTTTATTGTTTTTTAGGGATTATTCCTCCATCTCTTTTAAAATCTGTTCCACCTGTTCATTTGTTTTTTGCAGTTTGTCTTTGCAGATTTTTAATAAGGCTGAAACGCGTTTTACTTTTTCAGCCAGATCGTCCACATCAAGTTCTTCACTTTCAATTTGCTCCAGAATTTCCTCGATTTCCGCCATGGCTTCGTTATACGATACTTTTTTGCTTGCCATTCTATTCTTTTTTTGTGATATTACTTTTTACTTTTCCGTCGGTGAATAAGGTTTCAATTTCGTCATTAATTTGCAAATCTTCCGCAAGTTTTACAATTTTTCCATTTTTTAAAGTCATGGTATATCCTCTTTTCAGCACGTTTTCAGGATTCAGTAGCCTTATGGAATTCTCACTATAATTTAATTTTTCCATTTCCCTGAAAAGCAGATTATTAATGTCGGATTTCAAGAGTTCTTTTAAATGAATTATTCTTGCATCTTCTTTTATAAGAGCCTGCCCGGCGATTCGATTTAATGTTCTTTGTTTTTGTATGAGAATGTTTTTTGATTCTGATAATTGTAATTTCACCATGGAATCCAATTGATGTTTTAATCCCATTAACTCATAGTTTTTTGAATATGAAAAACTATTTACATTTTGTCGAAGCTGATTCCCTATTCGGGTTAAACGGGTTTGTTTTTCAACTATAAAATCCGAGACCGAATTATTTAAATTTATTGCATGACGTTCCAGTTTTTTCAGATTACTATCAATTGTATTTTGCGCAATCTGAACGATATCAGTTTCAAGGTTTAGCAAATGATCGTAAAATCTTTCCATTCCGCTGATAAGGAATTCAGCTACGGCAGTCGGTGTTTTCAGCCGGGTATGTGCCACCAAATCCACAATTGTGTCATCCTTCTCGTGCCCGATTCCCGTAATTACGGGTAACGGAAACTGCGTGATATTATATGCAAGCTCGTAATTATCGAAGCTGCTTAAATCGGCTGTAGCCCCTCCTCCGCGAATAATCACCACTGCATCAAAAAAATCTTCATATTGATAAATTCTTTCCAATGCATGAATTACCGACGGAACGGTTTCCATTCCCTGCAATGTAGCCTGAAAGAGTTTAAAGTAGAATTTAAAGCCCGAATCATTTGATTCAAGTTGATTCATAAAATCCTGAAAACCTGCCGCAGTTGCGGAGGAAATTACTGCAATCTTTTGCGGAACAAGCGGTAATTCCAGTTCGCGGTTCATATCGAAAACACCTTCAGCTTGTAATCTTTCAACAATTTGTTTACGTTGCAAAGCCATGTCGCCAACCGTATAAACCGGGTCGATATCGCGAATATTCAAACTTAGTCCAAATGCCGGATGAAACTCAACCGAAACCTGCACCAGTATTTTAATTCCGTGGGTAAAAAACTGTCCGGTTGTGGTTTCGAAATAAGGTTTTAACATGCGATAGGTGTACGACCAGATGGTAGCGCGCGAACGTGCAATAATTTCATCGCCATCCTTTTCAACCAGTTCAAGATAACAATGCCCATTGCGGTTTTCCTTCAATTCGCTGATTTCGGCAATCACCCAAACCAAAGCCGGAAATGCATCCTGTAAGGCACCTTTAATTAATAAGTTTAATTCTGAAAGCGTGATTTTTTGCTCCATCCCTAACGGCTTATGCTTAATTTTGCAGTTTCAGTTTCATTCGCTGAACTGATTCTCAAAATTAACATTCCTGCGGGTAAAGTTTGAATTTCATAAAGAACAATTTGATTTGCGCCTGCTTTTTCCCATTTGCGCAATAACTTTCCATCAACGGAGTAAACTTCTATTTCAACGGTTTCTGCCGGCTGTCCGTTTGTATTTTCAAGAATTACATATTCGTTTGCCGGATTTGGATATACAAGCCATTTTTTACCGTTTGTTCCTTTACGCGATGCTACGATATCTTCAAGATACTGCCAGGCCAGTTTAAAATCAGGGATTCCATAACCCATTAAGGAATCGGGCTGTGTATATAAATGTGCGCTTTTCTCAATCGCCAGTTTTACTTCCCAGGCTTTTGCTTCCGGAACCGATTGCCACAAACATGCTCCCATTCCGGCCAATACAGGCGAAGAAAACGATGTTCCGTTGGCAAAGCCCAGCAAACCATTGCTTCGTTGTAAATAAGTATTGTATCCAACTGTTGTACCGTTTGGTTTTATATCGCCATCCGATGCAGGCCCATACGAAGTGAAATAAGCAGGTATGGAATCTTTATCCACTGCGCCCACACAAAATACACTATCGCCGTCGGACGGTGCAATAATGTATTTCCACGAACCATTACCTTCGTTTCCAGCGCTGGTAAACACAAGTATTCCGCGCGAAACAGCAATATTTGCACCTCGCGTAATCCGTGTGGTTTTACCATCCATATCAGCATAGCTGTGGTCCATCGAAGCATCATCGAACTTAAAATATCCAAGGGAAGAATTTATTACATCCACTCCAACACTATCGGCAAATTCCGCGGCTGCCACCCAATTATCTTCTTCAATAAGAAATTCGGTGTTTGTATCTTCCGAGCGGATGAGCCAATAAGAAGCTTTTGGCGCTGTACCCACTAATTCGCCATTTACATTGCCGCCCATACAGGAAAGCACGCTCATTCCATGATAATGCGTTGAAAAAAAATCGACTGTTGGATCCACAAAATCCTTTGTGCCTAAAATCTGGTTATTGGACCATAAAGTGTAAAATGCAGGATAGGTATTTGCATTCAGAAAGCCGCCATCGAGAACCGCAATTTGCATTCCCTGGCCTTTATAATTTTGATTGTGTAAAAACTGTCCGTTCATAATCCCGGTTTGATAAACCGATAAACCATAAACAGATGTGTCGATGGGTTCATATTCAGGTGTTTCCCATTCGTCGCTAAACTTATTAACCGCACTTTTTGTACCTGCGGTTTTTGTCAACTGAACTTCTTTCACAAAAGCCAATTGTCGTGCATTATCTGCAAAAAAGGCATTTTCTGCTTGTACTGTAATTCCGTTAAGCCATTTTGAAGCATGGATAAATTTCGCTCCAAGATTCAAAACTTCAGTAATATAATTTGAATTTACAGGAAGATCAAGAGAGTCTATTGCAATGTTTTGATTTATACGCCGTTGTATGGCGCGTTCAGATAAGTAATCCTGAGGTTCATTGAGCGAGTAGACAGAATTATTTTTATCGGAAAAAGCCACCCAGTAATATTCCTGTGCATCTGCAAAAGCTGACAGGAAAACTAATAAGACGGTTAAAATCGCATAAAATTTAGCGCTCATTATTGGCCCGGGTTTATAAATAATGTTCCAAAATTATCAAAATCTGAATGAAATCAATCAGTATATGTTCTTTTTCATCATATACTCTGCAGGATTATCGATGTACTTTTCAGGATCGGTCAACGTGTCTTTACCAATTTCGAAGTTTTTTAGCTGTAAATTACTGATACTGTCGCGTACCTGCGGATTTAACAACTCGCCATTCTCATAGTCGAGTTCATATAAAAATTCTCCGTTGTCGTTAAAATATTTCCACTTTCCATCTCTCAGGCCGTTTTTGTAAGCGGCTTCCAATTCCACTTTCCCGTTTTTGAAATAGGTGAGAAACAATCCGTTTCTTTTGTTATCCTTTACATTGTATTGCATAAACGGTTCGCCGGTTTTAAAAAATACTTTATACGAGCCTTCCTGGTTTCCATTCTGCCATTCCGATTCTTCGAGTAATTCGCCTGTTCCGTAGTATTTTCGCGACAAGCCATGTTTTTTACCGTTTACAAAATGTTCTGCGGCAATTTTACGCCCGTTTAAGAAGTATATCCAGCTTCCCTCTTTTTTTTCATCGACGTAATTGCCTTCTGCAATCTTTTTGCCTGTTTCGTCGAATAGTTGAGCAGATGCAGAATCGGAACCGGATTTGTAAACGATATCTGCTTTTATTTGGCCGCTTTCGAAATATCGTTTCCATTCGCCAACCGGTTTTCCATCTTTAAAATTGCCTTCGTAAAGTATTCGTCCGTTTGGGTATTTTTTTTGCCACAGGCCTTGTCGCAAACCATTTGCATCGGTTTCGTTAATTTGTGCTAAAGAAACCAGCGGCAAAAGCAAGATCATAATTAAAAAAATTCTATTCATTTTTTTCATTTCTAACAGAACTGCAAAATTAGATTTTTATTTTGTCGGAAAAACTTTCAATAACCACATCAATACAATTTCCAAAGCATCAGGATAAGATTACGGACATTAAGCTGTTTGATTTTTATTGTTGTAACAAAATGTCTGTAACCTTTGGCTTGTCTGTGCGTCATTCATTAAAATGATTCATGTATTGATAAAATCTCAGTTTGAAAACAATTAAGCTATGATTAGAAATTTGCTGAAACACAGTATTGCGTTCCTTAAAAAAACAGAAAGGTTACGTTGCCATTAACATTTTTGGATTATCTGTTGGAATTGCGTGTAGTTTGATTATTGCTCTTTTTGTGCTTCATCAGTTGAGTTACGATAAATATCACGAAAAAAAGGATCGGATTTTCCGGTTGACTTTAGATGGTAAAATTGGCGATCAGGAAGTAAATTCTGCTTATACGGCTTCCATAATCGGGCCAACTATGGCGAAGGATTTTCCTGAAGTAGAGTCGTTTTGCCGCTTAAATGTATTTGGCGAAACCATTGTTAAATATGAAGATTTCACTTATATCGTCAATGATTTTTGCGAAGTTGACTCTTCATTCTTTCAGATATTCTCTATACCGCTTTTAAAAGGAAATATAAAAACCGTATTGAATTCACCAAACACAATGGTGCTTTCGGAATCTACGGCTAAAAAAATCTTTGGAAATGAAGATCCTGTCAACAAAATGCTAAAGATTAATACACGTAAAGAACCTTACCGTATAACCGGCGTTATGGCTGATTTTCCGGAGAATACACACTTTAACGCAGATATTCTTACTTCATTTCTTACCAACTCAAGAGCAAATGACGGGGAATGGTTAAATAACAGTTTTTCCACATATATTCTTTTAAAACCAAATACATTTGCAAGTGACGTAGAAAAGAAGTTTCCGGGAATGATTGAAAAATATATCGGGCCAAGGGTACTGGAACTGTTTAAGGTTTCGCTGACCGATTTTTTAGCCCAGGGAAACAGGTACGACTTTCATTTGCAGCCGTTAACAAAAATACATCTTGAACCAGCCATTGATCACGAAGTAAAACCTGCTACCGATCCAAAATACCTGGTTATTTTTGGAAGTATTGCAATTCTGATAATCGTTATTGCATCCATTAATTTTATGAATTTGTCAACAGCGCAAGCATCAAAAAGAGCAAAGGAGATTGGTATTAAAAAGGTTGCAGGCTCATCAAAAGGTATGCTCATATTGCAGTTTCTTACCGATTCCACAATAATTTCACTTATTGCTTTGGTTCTGGCGGTTGTAACTGTGTTGCTTGTGCTTCCACTTTTTAACAACCTGCTGCAGGCAAGGGTCAGTTTCAATCCGTTCAGTTCTATTTATTACATCCCATTGTTAATTGGATTTGCCATTTTTGTCGGAATTCTGGCAGGCGCTTATCCTGCGTTTTATCTGTCATCCTTTAATCCGAATACGGTGTTAAAAGGAAAGATACGTGATGGCGCAAAAAACAGCAGTCTTCGCAGTATTCTTGTATCCATTCAGTTTTTAATTTCGATAGTGCTGATTATCGGAACGATGATAATGTACCGGCAACTCAATTATATGGTGAACAAAGATTTGGGATTCGACAAGGAAAAATTGCTGGTAATAGATCAGGCCGGTTCCATTGGCGATCAGGTGAATACATTTAAAAACGAGTTGCTGCGATTACCCGGAATCGATAAAGTTTCGGTTTCGACTGCCGTTCCCGGGCATAACAACAACAATAACGGTTATATGATGGAAGGCCGCGACGGTGAAACTTTCCTGATGCAAACCAATTATGTCGATTATGACTTCTTTGATACATATGATATAAAACTTGCTGATGGCCGCTTTTTTGAGCGCTCATTCGGGACCGACTCGCAGGCTTGCGTGGTAAACCATAAAACACTTGAAGAATTTGGCATTACCGATTTTGCCCATACCCGATTTATAAATTCTTTTAACGGAGACGAAATTCAGTATATTCCGATCATTGGTGCTTGTAACGACTTTCACTTTAAATCGCTGCACAGCCGCATCGATCCATACATATTACGGTTTAAGCCCAAAGGCTATAATTTTGGCTATGTGTCGGTAAAATTTGGTGCGGGCGCCACAAAACAAACAGTTAAACAAATTGAAGAGGTATGGAAACAGTTTGCATCAAACAATCCGTTACAGTATTTCTTTATGAATGAAGATTATTCCCGCATGTATAACACAGAAAAACAAAACGCTGAACTTTCGGTTCTTTTTGCAATTCTCGGAATTTTTATCGCAGCGCTTGGCCTCTTCGGTTTAACATCGTTTACTATTGAGCAACGAACAAAAGAGGTTGGCGTAAGAAAAGCATTGGGAGCTTCCGGGGCAAGTATCTTCTATCTCATTTCAAAAGAAATAGTAATCCTGGTTTGTATAGCAACCGCAGTGGCCTGGCCCATAATTTTTTACTTTGCCCGAAACTGGCTACACAATTATTACTACCGGATTCACCTTCAGGCTTACGAGTTTATCCTGGGATTTGTAATAGCGCTTTTTATCGCGCTTATAACAATTAGCTACAAAACATTAAAATCGGTAAAAATCAATCCGGCGAACACACTTCGGTATGAATAATTAAGAGTGCCCCTGGGGATTTATTGTGTGTTTATTGGGGATTTACTCCAACAGGCATAAAAGAATCATAATCTTGCACCTGAGAATAATAATCTTACGCCAGAGAATAATAATCTTACGCCAGAGAATGATGGTCTTGTGCAGGAAAACCATAATCTGGTGTCAGAGAATGAAAATCTTGTGCCGGAGTATCATAATCCGGCATCAGAGAACCCTTGTCTTGTGTCAGAGAACCCTTGTCTTGTGTCAGAGAACCCTTGTCTTATGTCAGAGAACCCTCATCTTACGTCAGAGAATGATGGTCTTACGCCGGAGAACAATAATCTTTCGTCAGAGATCCATAATCTTTTGTCAGAGAACGGTTACTGATGTGTTTTTAAAGCTATTCCATGAAAATATATGCATTGATTTATCTTTGCTTTGACCAACCTTACCTTTCTATTGATTTTATATCTATTTTTAAGCTAAAAACCAGATTGATATCGGATTTTCTGAAAAGAAAAACGATTAATCAATCACTCAAAACCGGATTTTACTGGCATGACTAACTTTAAATCGATAACATTTCCCAAATCGCGTATTGCAACCATCGATGTTTGTGAAACAGGCAAGAGAAAACATCATGTAACCGGAATGTTTGAACTGGATGTCACCTTAAGCCGCGAAAAGATTAAAGCTCTGAATAAAGGAAGAAAAGAAAAAGTTTCGTTTAATGCGTGGATGATAAGTGTGATTGCCGGAACAATTAAAGATTATGAACATGCGGCTTCATTTCTGAAAGGCAAACGCAGCTTAATAATTTTCAACGATATCAATGTTTCGGTTATTGTTGAAAAAAAATTAAATGGTACGAAAGTACCCATTCCGCTAATTATTGAAAAAGCAAATGAAAGAAGCGCGGAATCAATTTCCCGGCAAATATCCAAAGCTAAAAGTCAGACTTTAACCGAAAGCGATATTGTATTGCAGAAAAAGCAAAACCGCTGGGAAAAAATGTATTATCTATTTCCCGGTTATTTAAGAAGGTATTTCTGGAAGTACTTGATGCGGCATCCGAAACTCGCATACAAAAAAATGGGAAACGTTGCATTTACCTCGCTTGGTATCACAGGAAATGTAAACGGCTGGTTTATTCCTGTATCGGTTCATCCCATTTGTTTCGGATTAAGCACAGTAACAAAAAAACCGGTTGTGGTTAACGGCAAAATCGAAATCAGGGATATTCTGAATATGACAGTTCTTTTCGATCATGATGTAATTGACGGAGCACCAATGGCACGTCTTATTCGTGACTTATCGAAAAAAATTCAAAACGGAAAGTATCTTTAAATTTTGTTATTCGCTTAAAGCTTTCAAAAAGGCCCTGACCGAAGAAACCGATTCCACTTTATAATCTGCTGCTGTATTCTTTAGGCCAACTTTAATTGTTATGGCGTTTTCAGGTAATTCCCTGAACATGTATTCATCGGTCCAGTCGTCGCCAATGGCAATGATACAGTCAAATTGCTGATCTTTCAGAAATCGAACAGCGGCGACACCTTTATTAATTCCTCCGGCTTTTACTTCAATTACTTTATTCCCTTCCATAATTTCGAGGTTATGGTTGGCAATCATGTTGCGTAATTCATCCTTTAATTCATTGGCTCTTAAATCACCCTGATCAGGTTCTGCTTTTCGGTAATGCCAAACCAGCGAGTAATTTTTTTCCTCGATAAAAGTTCCGGGAGTTCTGTCGACATAAGTTTCAAGAATCGGACGGATTTCGGGCTTCCAGTTGGCATTAATATTGTCGAGCATTTGCCATTTATCGCCTTGATGTTTTATCCACACCCCGTGTTCAACAATCAGGTTTACCTTGTGCTCGCCAATCCATTTTTCAAGTGTATCTCTGTCGCGGCCGCTGATAACTGTAATTGTATTTTGCTTATCGTTTTCAAGCGTGGTTAGCAAATCATGTAAAGCTTTATCGGGACTTGCAGCTTGTGGATCGTTTTTAAATCCGACAAGTGTGCCATCGTAATCCAAAAAAACAGCTCGTTTCTTTGCTTTCTTAAATTGCTGAACAATTTCTTTCCTTATTGATGGCGTTATGAGTTTTGCAAGGAAATTTTGCTGAATATTTTCAACTTTTCTAAGTCCTTTTATAAACTCTGCCGACCATTTAAATACATCGTATCTGCTTATTCGTTTCTGAAGGAACTTCATGCGCTCGCGCTGTTCCTGCAACGGCATATTCAGCGCCTGGTGTATTGCATCGGCAATTTCCGATTCGTTGTTCGGATTGATAATAATCGCCTCACCCATTTCTTTTGAAACTCCTGCCATTTCGCTAATTATCATTACACCGGTTTGATTTACGCGTGAAGCAATATATTCCTTTGCAACCAGGTTCATGCCATCGCGAACCGGAGTAACCAGCGCAATATCGGAATTGCTGTACAATTCAATCAGGTTATCGAAAGGCAGCGAACGATAAAAATACCACACTGGTGTGTAGTTAATTCCGCCAAAACGGCCGTTAATTCCGCCTACCAGTTCATCCACTTCGCTTTTCAGCAGTTTATACTGTTCCACTTCGCCTCTCGAAGGAACCACCAGCATAATTAAGGTTACCTTATGGCGGTATTCAGGATTTCGTTCAAGAAAGAGTTCAAAGCCTCTTAAGCGGTTGGGAATTCCTTTTGAATAATCCAGCCTGTCGATCGACAAAATTAAGCGGCGTTCGGGAGAAACCAGGAAGTATTTCTCGAGTTCACGGTGCAATTCCGACTTTTCCTGTTGAGTTTTTTGAAACAGTTCGCTTGCTTTATTACTGAATTTCTTGTAATCGATTCCCATTGGAAAAGCATCACACAAAATAATGCGGTCTTCCATATGAATTTGGTTAAACGAAATTTCATAACCTAACAACCGTCTCACCGAACTAAAAAAGTGACGTTCGTAATCGTAAGTATGAAAACCTATTAAATCGGCGCCAAGCATACCGCTGATCAACTCTTTCCGCCAGGGTAAAGTGCGAAATACCTCAAACGACGGAAATGGAATATGCAGGAAGAAGCCAATGGTAACACCGGGTTTTTTCGATTTAATCATTTCCGGAACAAGCA
The DNA here is from genome assembly GCA_963821855.1 of uncultured Prolixibacteraceae bacterium. Lineage (GTDB taxonomy): Bacteria > Bacteroidota > Bacteroidia > Bacteroidales > Prolixibacteraceae > Draconibacterium. The sequence goes on from CAWGFJ010000013.1 coordinate 172,874, forward strand.
ACAACTGGTAATCGTGAATCCAAAGCGTGTCGCCGTCTTCAAGCGTTTCGAGCGTTTTATCTGCAAATTTGCGGTTTACTTTCTGGTATGCTTCCCAATAGTCGGTGTTATATTCAATATACTGTGCAAAATAATGAAACAAAGGCCAGATGATGTTATTGCTGAATCCTTCGTAATAAAGATTTCGTTCTTCCTGTGTAAGATAAACTGCCAGACAGTCTTCTTTAACCAATTCATCGTCAATCTGCTGAATTTCTTTTTTGTTTAGATCATCTGTATCAATTCCAGGCCAGCCAATCCATTTACCGCCATATTCTTTATATATGGATCGCATACCTGTAGCCAGGCCGCCAACACTTGGAGTAAGTTTTAGATTACTTCCGTTTCTTTCGATACTTAGAGGCAACCGGTTCGAAACAATATGTATTTTTCTCATTTTTCGGGAAATTTTTAAATTTCGTTTCAGATAAAATTTTACTGTCGATAAATATATTGATTTTCAATGTATTCCCGTATTATTAAATTCATTTATAATCGGGATTTTATTCTCTTATCTTCTATTTATAATTTTATTTTTAACCTAATGGCTAAGCATTAATATAGATAATTTTATGAAAATATCAAGTAATATCCCATATTAGCGGGCTAAATATTACGATTGCTTTATATGGAAAATTTAAATTACGGCATAGTCGGTAATTGCCGAAGCGCAGCATTGATTTCAGAAGACGGTAATATTGAATGGTTGTGTCTTCCGGCATTTGATTCATCGTCAGTGTTTGCTACAATTCTGGATAAAAACAAAGGAGGGACATTTCAGATACTGCCAAAAAACTGTCAAGACATAAAACAGTCATATGTGCCAAGAACAAATATTTTAGTGACCCGATTTACGACAAGCGACGGTGTTTTTGAAATAAGAGATTTTATGCCGCGATACCGCAATCCGGAAACCGGTAATTATTATAATCCGCCTGACTTAATCAGATATTTTACTCATGTTTCAGGGAAACCTAAGTTTGTAATTAATTATGATCCACGACTGGAATATGCCAAATACGATACAAAAAACGAGATAGAAGATAGTTATATAAAATCAGTCACAATAAAAGGCGCTTACGATTCGCTATATTTTTATTCCAGTATCGACTTAAAACTTATCAGGAATGCAGAAACCGTTGAACTAACAAAGGATGAGTTTTGCCTGATAAGTTATAATCAAAAATTATTGCCGCAGGATGTACGCCGCGCCAAACTAAAAATGGAAAGAACTAATGTATACTGGTTAAACTGGACCGAAAGAACAAAGTCGTACAAAAGGTATGAGGATGAAATCCTTCGAAGCGCGTTAACTCTTAAAATGCTGAGTTTCGATAAGAGCGGAGCAGTTTTGGCTGCATTAACGACTTCAATTCCCGAATCTCCGGGTGAAGGCCGTAACTGGGATTACCGGTTTTGCTGGATTCGCGATGCATCGATGGTAGTTAAAATAATGACCTCGCTTGGTCATTTCAGGATGGCCAAACGATACCTTAATTTTATCATTAATCTGTTACCCGATAAAGACGAAAAAATACAGATTATGTATGGAATCAGGGGCGAAAAGAAACTGACAGAATACGAACTCAGTCATCTTGAAGGGTATAATAAATCGTTTCCGGTGCGTATTGGAAATGCGGCTTACAAACAAAAACAAAATGATATTTATGGCATATTAATGGATGTTATTTACCAGCATTTCGAAATTTATTCGGTTAGCCTCGAATATAGCGAAGAGCTTTGGACAATTGTGCGCAATATGATAAAAATTGTGGAAGAGAACTGGAGAAAGCCGGACAGGGGAATCTGGGAAATCAGAAGCGAAAACAAACATTTTACATTTAGTAAGGTATTGTGTTGGGTAAGTGTCGATCGGGCTGTAAAAATCGCAAGATTGCTGGAACGGGATTTATATATTCAACCCTGGTCGAAATTGCGCGACAAAGTAAAACATGATATTTTTAAACACGCATGGTCGGAGGAAAAGAATGCTTTTTCTCAGTCGTATGGTTCCAATGATTTGGATGCATCGGTACTTTTAATGGAACCATACGGTTTTATTTCAGCAAAAGATCAACGGTATATCGACACGGTTCTGGCAATTCAGAAAGATTTGGAATACAAAGGATTAATGTATCGTTACCGAAATAAAGATGATTTCGGGACACCAAAATCTGCATTTACAATTTGTTCGTTTTGGTTAACCAATAGTCTTTTCAAAATAGGTCGAAAAAAAGAAGCAATAAGAAAATTTCATACACTTTTGGGATATTCAAATCATTTGGGGCTATTTAGCGAAGACCTCGATTTCGATACAAAACACATGCTGGGTAACTTTCCTCAGGCTTATTCTCATCTGGCGCTTATTGAAACAGCGTTAAACATTTCGAATGAAGAAATTTCTGAAGAAGAGGTAATTCGTGACCATTTACAAAATTAAAAAAGCCACCTGGCATTTATCAGGCAGCAATTTGTCTGGTTCAATCCGGAGTTGATCTAACATTTGTTATTTTGTATCGATATTAATATTTCTTATAATGAATTTTATTCAACTTGAATATTTAAAGGAATTGCACATCCACGGAAATTTCTCAAAAGCTGCCCGTATTCTTGGTGTAACTCAACCAGCCTTAACGCTGCAAATTCAAAAGCTCGAAGATGAACTCGATTTTAAACTGATAGATCGAAGTAAAAGGCCATTTCAATTTACCGTTGAAGGAGATTTATTTTACCAGAAAGCCATTGAAATACTAAAAATGATTGAACAGCTAAAACAGGTTTCAATCGAAATTAGCGAAGAGGTAAAAGGCCGGATTTTAGTTGGGATAATTCCCACGCTCGCACCGTATCTTGTTCCGTTGTTTATCAGAGAACTGAATAATACTTATCCACATTTACAGATAGATATTGCAGAGCTTAAAACCGAAGAAATTATTTCGGGATTAAAAGTAGGTAGCATCGATTGCGGAATTCTTTCAACTCCTGTAACAACCGGGAATATTAATGTTATCCCACTTTTTTATGAACGATTTTACACTTATGTGTCAGAAAATCATGAATTGTATAAAAAAGATACGGATTAAAATTGATGAAATTGACGATGGTGACATTTGGTATCTCGAAGAAGGAAACTGTTTTCAGAACCAGGTGAATTCGATTTGTAAAATCGATATTCAAAAAAAACATCGGGCAGAAACTGGTTTACAGAAGCAGTTCCATCGAATCGCTTCGCAGAATTGTTGAAAATAAAAACGGAATTACGTTTATTCCTGAACTGGCAACCATAAACATTCCTTCGGAACTGGAAGATATGGTAAAAATGATTGAAGGCGAACAACCTGTTCGCGAGATTAGTCTTGTAACGCCAAAAAAATACTCTAAAGAACGACAGGTTAAAGCTTTAATAAAAGTGATTCAGGCAAGTATTCCCAAACGCATGCAAATTAAACCCGATAGTTGGATTGTGGATACTGAATTAAGCATTAAGTGAAGTGCTAAAATTCAACGGGTGACTTTGAGTCAACCGGTGAATTTTAGCATATTCTAATAAATCTCTTTAGTCATACGTTCCGTTGCAGCCATGTAATGCCGGGCAAAATTTTCATCTTTCATAAATTTGACAAGTTGCTCGCGCCAGCTTTCGGCTTCTTCCGATAATTCGCTGATTCTCTTTTTGGCAACCTGATCATTTTCATTGGCTTTGTTGGCTTTTATCACAGGAATAAATTCGTCCATCCATTTTTCGTAACGTTCCATAAGTTTTTGTTGTTCTCTGGTTAGCGGAAATTCGCTTTATTGTTTAAAACCTTTGCCGAAAGCGTCTTTCCCGCAAGAGTTGTAGTGCCAATCGCCAATCCCAGTTTTGTAAGGAATGCCCTTCTCGATTCTTCGTATTCGTTCATTTTTATTCCTTTTTTAAGTTTTTTTTCTGAAACAATATTTTCTATGAAAAGTTCCTCGTTTTTTGAAAAACAAATTAATTTTCGACTTTGTTAACCGAAGTTGAAAAATTTCGTGTGTAGAAAATCAGATTTTATGACAAAAACAATGTTGGTAAACTGGGCTTACTACCGGCCTGTCGGACATGCACTTGAAGGATTAAAAGTTGCACGCGATTATTATGAGGCTAACCGAAATCTCAAAATTTCAGTAATGCTGAATTCGGAAATGCCGTACGAAATAGGCGAGCTTTGTCCATGGATTGAAAAAGTTTACATTGCTAATGTCAAAGAAGTAGCAGAATACGGATTGCGCGCAAAATGCCTCGAAAAAATTCCGTCAAACTGGGATTTTGTAATATCCGACGACCGGTTAATGCATAGTCTTAATTCGTACAGTGAGGAATTAAAGTATGCAAATCAGATTATCGTAAAATATCTTCAGGCAAGAATTTGGAAAGGAAACAGGTTTTTTCCTCAGGGCGAAGAAATGCCGCCTATTTGTTTCGATACAAAAATGAGATTTACAATACTTGAAAGTGCTAAGGAATTTATCGAAAAATACAGGATAACGGACTTAAAATATGCATATTACCAGCCGGAAGTAACGCTGATCGAATTTATCCTGAAACCAAATGGTGGATAAAAATGATGAAAGCAGTGACAGATAACTTTCCCGATGTGCGATTTTACTTAACCGGCGTAAAAAACAAAAATGGAAACCGATCGGAATCCTACACTTTTTCCGAAGAAAATATCAGGCAGATTTTAAATGAGATTGACAATACTGAAAATTGCTTCGACATTGGAATTTTAAATCAAATAGCCCTGCTGGAATATTGCGATATCCTGATTTCGCCTCATTCAGGATTTGCTTTTCTTGCAGGTTGCGTAAATACTCCATGGCTGACAATTTCAGGAGCAAGATGGCCGGAATATTTTTACAATCACATTAAATTTTACAGCGTGATGACGTCCTGTAAAAAATACCCGTGTTATACCGGTATGAAAGCGAAATGTGTTTCTGAAATGAAAAATGGAAACCCGGTTGTTTGCATGAGCACAAAAAGTCTTGACCAGAAAATTCCTGAAATTATAAACGGTATAAAAAAATTGATGGATGATAATTTTACCTACCAGGATTCAATTGAGTTTTACCGGAAAAAAGTTTTAGAATCAGGTTATCCGTTAGCGAATTTCTGGACTTTCGAAGGTTCATTTTCTATTGTAAAAGTATAACCATCCAACAAAAAAGCCTTTCCGAAGAACGGAAAAGCTTTTTTTGAAATGAACTCAGATAAACTGAGGTCACCTTGCAAGGTGTATATAATTATTTTACTTCTTCAAAATCAACATCGGTAACTTCACCGTCGTCTTTTGATTCATCCTGCGACTGACCGCCCTGCTCACCGCCTGTTGGTCCGCCCTGCTGTCCTCCCTGAGGCCCACCCTGAGCCTGGGATGCATTATACATTTCCTGCGATGCAGCCTGGAAAACTGTATTCAACTCATTCATTGCAGTGTCAATTGCTGCCAGGTCTTTACTTGCATGAGCTTCTTTCAGTTTTTTCAATGCATCTTCTATCGGTTGTTTTTTATCTGCAGGAATTTTATCGCCAAACTCTTTCAGTTGTTTTTCTGTTTGGAAAATCAAACTATCGGCCTGGTTAATTTTATCTGCCGTTTCTTTTGCAGCTTTATCGGCTTCTGCATTGGCTTCGGCTTCCGATTTCATTCTCTTAATTTCGTCATCCGACAAGCCTGAAGATGCTTCAATACGAATCGACTGCGATTTTCCTGTAGCCTTGTCTTTTGCGTTTACATGCAAAATACCGTTGGCATCGATATCGAAAGTCACTTCAATTTGCGGAATTCCGCGCGGTGACGGTGGAATACCATCAAGATGAAATCGTCCGATGGTCTTATTTCCTGAGGCAATTGGCCGTTCTCCCTGAAGTACGTGAATTTCAACCGACGGCTGATTATCGGCAGCCGTGGTAAATGTTTCCGACTTTTTGGTTGGAATTGTGGTATTCGACTCAATCAATTTGGTCATTACGCCACCCATTGTTTCGATACCTAAAGAAAGCGGAGTTACGTCGAGCAACAGCACATCCTTTACTTCACCTGTTAATACACCGCCCTGAATTGCAGCGCCAACAGCAACAACTTCATCAGGATTTACGCCTTTCGATGGAGTTTTTCCAAAGAACTGCTGAACTTTTTCCTGGATTGCAGGAATACGGGTTGAACCACCAACAAGGATTACTTCGTCGATTTCGCTGGCTGACAAACCTGCATTTTTCAAAGCTTTTTTGCAAGGCTCGATAGTTGAGTTGATCAATTTGTCAGACAATTGTTCGAATTTCGCCCTGGTTAATGTTTTAACAAGGTGTTTTGGAATTCCGTCAACCGGCATAATATATGGCAGGTTTATTTCGGTTTGCGAAGAACTTGAAAGCTCGATTTTAGCTTTTTCGGCCGCTTCTTTCAAACGCTGCAAAGCCATTGGGTCTTTTTTCAGATCAACGCCTTCGTCTTTTTTAAATTCTGCTGTCAGCCAATCGATAACCACCTGGTCGAAATCGTCGCCACCAAGGTGAGTGTCGCCATCGGTAGATTTTACTTCAAAAACGCCATCGCCAAGTTCAAGGATTGAAATATCGAAAGTACCGCCACCAAGGTCGAATACCGCTATTTTCATGTCCTTGTTCATCTTGTCCATACCATAAGCTAACGATGCAGCTGTTGGTTCGTTGATAATACGACGAACTTTCAATCCTGCAATTTCGCCGGCTTCTTTGGTCGCCTGACGTTGTGAATCGCTAAAATATGCCGGAACAGTTATCACCGCTTCAGTTACTTCCTGACCAAGATAATCTTCGGCGGTTTTTTTCATTTTCTGTAAAACCATGGCCGAAATTTCCTGTGGCGAATATTTTCTGTCATCTATCTGAACACGCGGAGTGTTGTTGTCTCCTTTTATCACTTTATAAGGAACACGTTCAACTTCTTTTGTAACCCGGTCGAACGTTTCACCCATGAAACGTTTGATAGAATAAACAGTTTTTTCCGGGTTGGTAATTGCCTGTCGTTTTGCAGGATCACCAATTTTACGCTCACCGTTTTCGATGAAAGCAACAATCGATGGTGTGGTACGCTTTCCCTCGCTGTTAGGAATTACAACAGGTTCGTTACCTTCCATTACAGCAACACAAGAATTTGTGGTTCCTAAGTCAATTCCAATAATTTTTCCCATGTTAATCTATTTTTGATTAATTGTTTCAATATTTTACGAATGGAAATAATCAAGCATTGTGCCACCCGGATTTTCGGCAAAAACAGGCGAAATTCTGACACAGGAAAGTTAAAACCTGCTGAAACAACTGTCAAAACCGGTGACAAAACGACAGAGGTTTTTATTTAATGTTCGAATATTATCCTGCTGAAATTAAAAGATGGCGTAGTTCAAATTAAACAAATAATCCACCATAGTGCTCTTTGTATATGTTTTAGATTGGTTAAAAATATTACTTTGATAGTTTCTGATATTCAATTCATATCCAATTCGAAATCGTTCGGAAATGTAATAATAACCTTTAGATACTAATCGCAGACTTGTGCCAAATATTCCGTTATTAAAAAACCGTTTGTAATTGTTATACGACAAATTGCCTAATATGGAAATCTCAAAATAGGTTCTGGTATTCGGATAATATCCGATTAAATAATTACCCCAAATTGCTGAGCTCAATTCTTTGTTATGATTAATTGAATCATTTTTATCAAAATATTTACTCAAATTGTTATACAATCCTATTTCAAAGTCGCTTTGTAATTTTAAAGACAATGGTTTTTTCGAGGTATAAGTCAAATTATTAGATAAGGAAAAATTATAAATATTATTTGAAGGATCTGATCCGGGAATACCGCCTTTCATAAAAAAATAATCCGGACTTGAAATAAATTTTATTTGATTGCCGCTTTCCCTGGTTTGCAAGCCGCCATATACCCACATATCTTCCAACCCAATAAAATATGAAATATCGTTACCCGCAATTAATCCTTTGTTATTAAGGAATTTATTTACCTCGATTAAATCTTCTCCTTTGCGTTTTCTTGAATCAAATACTCGCTTATTCTTCAATACAGATACCAAATGGGCCAGTTCTGTTAGTTCCGTCTCCGTTAAATCCCGTTGCAATATTCCACGATTCTTTACTTCATCAACGATTAAAACCGCTTGCCTAAAATCCTGTACCTGTTCGATTCTCCCAAAACCAGCTCCGAGTCCAAGCGTATTCAAACCTGAAATGGAATAACTTTTCTGTCTATCTGAATTGTGTCTGTTATTTTCTATTGACGCATTAATTGTTATTCCGGGAACCGCATTTAAGAACCATTTTTCATCCTCAAGAAAATATTTGTAATCATAGGTGAACTCAATTCTACCATTATTATCAAGGTATTTATAAGTTGAATTACTTCGTTCCAAATACATCAAATTATAGTTAATTAATGCATTTAGTGTTTGTTGAGTTTTTGTGTTACTGATGTAAAACGAATACAAAAGATTTGAATCCCAGTTAAAATCCATTTCCTTGTTTATTGTTGTATCTGTATTATTTTCATATTCATACAAAGCGTATAAGTTTCTAATACGTCCATCGGAGTTAAACTGGAAATCCAACTGATGCCTCTTAATATCGGGCAGTTTGTACTTCGAAAGATCGAAATTTTTGTATTGTGCGTAAACTGAAAAAAATGTGAGCATTAATGCGAGAAAAGGAATAATTTGTTTCATGGCTTTTGATTTTTGGTTTTTCCATGAAATAATAAAATTCGTTCCAGTTTAACAATAATAAAAATTAACAAAGTATAATGAATCATGATTCCAATGAAACAGGACAGAAATCATTTTTCCGAAAAAGTTTCTTAATTTCGGGTGACCTAAAATTTTAAAAATATTATGACAACTAAATCACTTCGTACAGAACCTCAAAAACGACTTTATTCATTAGATGCCCTTCGCGGTTTCGATATGTTTTGGATTACCGGCGGCGGAATGCTTGCAATTGCAGTTGCCAAAGCTACCGGAGCAGAATGGCTCGATGTACAAATGGAACATGTTCCATGGGAAGGATTTCATTTTTACGACCTGATTTTTCCGCTCTTTATGTTTATTTCGGGTGTCGCTATTCCTTTTGCAGTAAAATCGAAACTGGAAAAGAATGTTCCAAAAAGAAGTTTGCTGATAAAAGCTTTTAAACGTTGGATAATTTTAATTCTGCTCGGAATTCTGTACAACGGCGTTTTTAAAAATGGCTTTGAGAATGGACGCATAGCAAGCGTTTTAGGCCAGATTGGAACCGGTTACTTTTTTGCCGCAGTAATCGTAATTTATTTTAAATCGTTTCGAAGCCGGATTATCTGGTTGATTGGCATTTTAGCGGGTATCTCAATAATTCAGTTGTTAATTCCTGTGCCGGGATTTGGTGCCGGGGTTTTAACTCCCGAAGGTTGCATAAACGGCTATATCGACCGGATGTTTTTACCCGGCCGCTTATATCGCGAAAACTTTGACCCGGAAGGCCTTTTATGCTGCGTGTCAGCAATAAGTGTTACGCTAATGGGAACGATTGCCGGAAATATATTACGAAGAAGAGATACCACCGACTGGCAAAAAATCGGTTACATGGCCGCAACAGGTACAGGCTTAGTAATACTTGCGTTAATACTTTCCACTTTTTATCCGTTTATAAAAGCCTGCTGGACTGCTTCATTTGATATGCTGACTGGTGGAATCGGCTTCCTTTTGTTAACCGTATTTTACACGATTATCGACCACTGGGGATTTAAAAAATGGGCATTCTATTTCCGCGTTATCGGTATGAATTCCATTTTTGTTTACCTGTTTACCCGAATGGTGGATGCATGGGGAATTTCCGATTTCTTTTTTGGTTGGTTAATTAAACCATTGGGTGACAACGGAAATATTCCGCACATTTTAGGCGGATTGCTGGTTATCTGGTTGTTGTTATATTACATGTACAAAAAGAAAATTTTCTTACGTGTATAAACGTTGCTAAAACAAGCTTAATACCGGCTCTTGTAAACCGATAATGAAAATTCCGGCCCTGACAACATTAAACTTTCATCTTGCGAAATTCGCCAGGCAAATGCAAAATTTAATCGTGTCGATGAATTAAGCTGCGAATAATAACCGATATGCGGAATGAAACCGTGGTTCAGCTTGCCAACATCTTCAAAATTGTTTAACTGAATTCCGGGAACATATTTGAATCCAAAATCAATCTGGCTCCGGAGTTTTATGTAATACGACCAGCTTAAATCGATTTCACCTAAAGCCCAATCCTGTTTTTTATAATAATTGTAATTGATACCTGCTTTAAAATTCCGGTTCCATTTGTAGTTGCAGTACTTGTCATTTTCGAATAAAAGATAAGCGCCATAAATAAAATCGGGTTCACGGTTATAATACCTGAAAAATGGCCCGAATTCAACTTTTGTACCGTTAAATCGTGGCAGGAATTCGCCATACTGCCATTCATTGTAAAGCATTTCAGGAAGCGTTAGAAGCATTTTTTGATTGATAAACTGCTGAATCTGTTCCGTTTCTTTCTGATTGTCATGCCCTGTGCGAATATCGCGGCTTTGTTTAATTTTTCCAATTTGTTTTGCCAATTCACTAATTTCATCAAACGAAAACGTTCGTCCCTTGTAGTATTTGTCGAAAAGATAATCGGCAATCATGAAATGGTTTACCGGGTTTAAACGACCAATCCCCCACCCGGCTTTCGCAAGAAATCCGTAACGCAATTTTGAAATATTTTCTTTTTCGTCGATTCCCGATGAAACGCCGTTTGAATCGGTAACTTCACCTTCCGAATTTCTTAGAAAATAATCGTACTTTGCCTTTGCATCGACCTGAACCAACGTAAAACTTTTTTCGCTGTAATAATACCGGCTGATATAATCCACATAACCCTGAGTACGAAATCCAAAGATTTTTTGATCGGCAATTGCATTTTCAGCCGCTGTGCTGTCAATCCAGTTTCCATTTCCCATTAAAGGGCCAGCTTCGAAATCAAAAACAATTTGTTCCTGTTTATAATCCAGAAAATTCCAATAACGGTTACTTAACATGAATTTTGCTGCACCGGTTGTAAGTTCATCGTATTCCCGCGAATCATCGGTTTTTAATTCCTCGCGTTCCCGGTTTTCGCTTAAAATAACTCCCAGATTTAATTCACGTTTCCGGTAATTAAAATTATAAGAACTATCAAAACCATTTTGACAAAATGCAGATTCAACGCCAAGAAAACTGACAAAGAGAATAAAAAGAAAAATCGTTTGGAAAATATATTTAATCATGGAAAAGCCGATTCTTAATTTTTAATATTCAAAGTAAATAAACTTATTGATTTAAATGATTTCTGTTCGTTAATAAACGTATAGTTCAACAAAATTGTTATGGATTGAAAATGGTGTTTGGGCAGTTAAAAACCTTTATATAGCTTTGCCCTTACAATTTTAACACTGAAAAAATGTCCGTACATAGTGAAATCAGGAAAGTAACCACTCACCGGTTGTCGGAAATGAAGTTGCGGGGAGAGAAAATTGCAATGCTTACTTCGTATGATTATAGCATAGCGCAACTGGTTGATGAAGCCGGAGTTGATGTAATTCTTGTTGGCGACTCAGCATCGAATGTAATGGCCGGAAACCAGACCACTTTGCCGATTACTTTAGACCAGATGATATATCACGGAACATCGGTGGTAAAGGCGGTTCAAAGAGCATTGGTGGTTGTGGATTTGCCTTTTGGAACTTACCAGGGAAATTCGCGCGAAGCTTTGAGTTCAGCCATTCGGATTATGAAAGAAACTGCTGCCGACTCGGTAAAACTCGAAGGTGGTTCCGAAGTTATCGAATCGGTTCACCGCATATTATCTGCCGGAATTCCGGTGATGGGGCATTTGGGTTTAATGCCGCAATCCATTCATAAGTACGGCACTTACACCGTTCGCGCAAAGGAAGAAGCCGAAGCTGAAAAATTACTTTACGATGCCAAATTGCTCGAAGATGCAGGTTGTTATGCCATTGTTCTCGAAAAAATTCCGGCAGCTTTAGGTGAAAAGGTCGCACAGGAACTTCGGATTCCGGTTATCGGGATTGGCGCCGGCGGCGGTGTTGACGGACAGGTTTTGGTAATTCACGATATGCTTGGAATTACACAGCAATTTTCTCCACGGTTTTTGCGTCGTTATCATAACCTGGCAGCCGAAATAAAAGGCGCTGTCGGAAATTACATTAACGATGTAAAATCGAAAGATTTTCCCAACGAAAAAGAACAATACTGAACTTGTAACCGCTATGCCCGACGTTATTTACGAAGACAATCATATTATTATTATCAACAAAGCCTGCGGAATTGTGGTGCAAAGCGATAAAACCGGCGATGTTACTTTAATGGACATTGTTAAGGATTATCTGAAAAAAAAATATAATAAACCGGGAAATGTTTTTCTCGGACTTCCGCATCGTTTAGACAGGCCAACAAGCGGAATTGTTGTTCTGGCAAAAACCGGAAAGGTACTTCCCCGATTGAATAAGTTATTTCAAACCCGTGGCGAGGTAAAAAAAACCTATTGGGCTGTTGTGGATAAAAGGCCGCCCAAATACCAGGATACGCTTGTTCACTATCTTTATAAAAACCAGGATAGAAACCGAAGCTATGCATATACCGAAAAAAGAGCCGGAACCAAAATGGCAAGTTTAACTTACCGGCATGTTGCAAGTATCGATAAATACCACCTGCTCGAAATTGAATTACAAACCGGCCGTCATCACCAGATTAGGGTACAACTTCGCCAGCTAAAGCTCCATATTAAAGGCGATTTGAAATATGGCTTTCCAAGGGCTAATGAAAATAAGGGAATTCACCTTCATGCCCGGAAAATTGAATTTTTGCATCCGGTGAAAAAGGAAATGGTAATGATAGTAGCCAATCCGCCTGACGATCCGGTTTGGAATGCGTTTATGAAAATGTTCAAGAGTAACCGGTTTAGCCCAGTGAGTCCGGTTTAAAGGCAAAAGGCAAAAGCATTTCTGCGTTATCAAAAATCAGGATTTTATCCGCTCCGTCAAGAATAATCCGAACCTGTTGCTTAAACCGGACTTCGGTTTCCACCATCACCTGGCGACAGGATCCACAAGGTTTTGCAGGTTCGTTGAGTAACCCGTCCTTATTTTGAGCCGAAACGGCTATGGCTAATACTGCCACATCCGGGTATTTTGCATGAGCATAAAACAGGGCAACACGTTCGGCGCATAAGCCATCTGTAAAGTCGGCATTTTCCTGGTTGCTCGCATCAATAATTTCACCGTTTGCCAGCAATACAGCAGCGCCTACCTTAAAGTTTGAATATGGAGCATAGGCATTTTCAGAAGACTTTCGTGCGGTTAAAATTAAGTTCCGGTCATTTCCGGGAAGCTCATTTAGCGAAAAATACTCACAGGCAGCGATTTGCAAAACCTTTTTGTTCATAGTTTTTATTTTCGCCTAATTTACAATTTTATTGCAACAACATGTAATCAACAAAAAATCAACGGTTCGGTAATAATTTGCCACTAATTCACGTTAGTTTGTTTAAAAAAAGATTTACAAACCGGTTTTCGTAACACTGAACTACCTACTTTTGAATCAATCGAGAAAAGAGAACGGAATGAAGTATTTTTTAGGTCTGATTTTTATTGTAATAACCACATACGAAGTTGCCGGACAATATTCCCGTGCCGACTATATTCAGAAATATCAGCTGCTGGCTATCGATGAAATGAACCGAAGCGGCATACCGGCCAGCATCATCATGGCGCAGGCTTGTCTGGAATCGGGTGACGGAAACAGCGAACTCTCCAGAAAATCAAATAATCATTTCGGTATAAAATGCAAATCGTACTGGACCGGGAAAAAGGTATATTACGACGATGATGTTAAAAATGAATGTTTCAGGAAATACAGGACAGTAGAAGACTCGTATATCGATCACACCGATTTCCTTACCGATAATCCGCGGTATTTCGATTTATTTAAACTTCCTTCGGATGACTATAACGGGTGGGCGAAAGGCCTGAAAAAAGCAGGATATGCCACCGCCAGAGATTACGATAAACGATTGATAAAAATTATTGAAGATTACCAGTTGTATCGCCTGGATTACCGTGTTAGCTTTAACCAGCTAACTGCTTCGGCTGACACAAAAATTAATAACGACGGTATTTCGAATACTTTACGGATTAATGCTTTTCAATCGCACCAGATAAGAGAGGTAAACGGTGTAAAATCGGTTGTTGCCAAACAAGGAGATACCTACGATGTTATTGCACAGGAATTAGGGCTAAAAATGTGGGAGTTATGCAAGTTTAATGACCAACCCAAAAATTACCGGCCACAGCCCAATGAAATTATTTATGTTCAGCAAAAAAATAAAAAAACGAATAAACACCTTAAAACTCACCGCGTTGAGGCCAACGAAACCATGCATTATATATCGCAGGTTTACGGGATAAAATTAAAGCCGCTTTTACGAAGAAACCACATGAAAAGAGGCGAAGAACCTGTGGTCGGACAAGTTATATATCTTCACAAAAAAGCCAGGTAAGTCAGCCCATATCCATCGAAGATTTATTCATGAAATATCGAAGCAAAACGCGATCGGCAAACAATATAAAAACTGCCAGAAAAGCGGAACCCGAAATAAGTGTTAAATGGCTTATGAAATAGTTTAGCCACTCTTTCCAGTCGGCTTCGTACAATAAAAATAAAACTGCACCCCAGATTATGGCTATGCCTCCTATTGCACCCAGATATATAAGAAACTCATTCCAGTAGTTTGCCCACGTGATTTTTCGGTCGACAATTTTTGCCAGATGATAAGCAAAATTATCTGATAACACAAAATCCGGTTCGGTTTTTAAAACCTCATCCAACATCTGCTCCTTATCGAAATAGTTTTCCTCGTTATGCATAATCCGTAAAAATATTAGTTTTTTCCATTTTTGCTATCTTTTCCAGTTTCTCTTTTAATAAATTTCGTGCTCTTGAAAGATAGCTTTTTATAGTACCCTCCGGCATCCCCGTTATGTCCTCTATTTCCCTGTACGAAAATTCTTCGAGGTGAAACAGTGTTAAAACCGTGCGGTAATGCACCGGAAGTTCTTCAATCATTTTCAGTAAATATCCTTTTATCTCCTCTTTTTCAATCATTTTCTGATTCGGCGATTCGTCTTTTTCGCCCATAATCAGGCCCGGTTTTTCATCATACGATTGCTCGCTGTATTTGCCTTTTCTGAGGTGTGAAATACTGGCATTGTAGGCAATCCGGGCAATCCATGTGGAAAGCTTCGACTCGCCCCTGAACTTTTTCAGTTGGCTGAAAACTTTGATAAACACCTCCTGGCAAATATCTTCCACATCTTCCTGCTGTTGAACAATGCGGCCAACAATATGCACAACAAGGCGCTGGTGTTTCGACACCAGAAAACGAAACGCATTGCTGTTCCCATCTAATATTTGTTGAACCAGTTCAGCATCATTCATAGCTATTCCATCTGACTGTGAAAGGTACTGAAATGTTGCAAGTAAACCGGAAATATTTTCTGTTTTGGTTTAAGATTTTCACCGAGTGACTATATATTATAACAAAATGTCACCCGATGAATAATCTAACAGATGAATAAATCAAAAAAAATCCACCACATCCTGCAACATTTTTAAAACTCGTGTTGTCAAACGGTCAGAATGTCAAATTTAAAACAATTATTATGAATAATTTAAGTGAAATTTTAATTACAGCCATTGTGTTTGCAGGAATTTACTACATTATAAGTTTGCTTGCAGATTACCTGCTTAAACGAAAACTGATTAAGGCTGAACAGTATGAACGGGTAGGAATTCTGGATAGTCCAAAACCAACAACCGAGGAGGTAAATAAATATCCATCATTAAAATGGGGATTGGTCGCGTTAATGTCGGGCATCGGTTTAGTATTGGTTGAGGTATTGCGCCAAATCAATCCGGATTTAATCGATTACAGAAATTCGGTGTTGCCTTTTGGTATTTTGCTGGTTTTTGTGTCGCTGGGTTTTTTAATCTATTTCTTTATTATGAACGGGAAGAAGAAGTAGAAAGTCGCAGTGTTCAGTGTTCAGTCGCAGTGTTTAGTGATCAGTCGCAGTGTTCAGTGATCAGTCGCAGTGTTCAGTGATCAGTCGCAGTGTTCAGTGTTCAGTCGAAGCGAGCAGTGATCAGTCGCAGTGTTCAGTGATCAGTCGCAGTGTTCAGTGTTCAATCGCAGCGAGCAGTGATCAGTGTTCAGTCTCAGTAAGCAGAAAAAATGTCATTTCCAAGGGTTGGGGGTGACATTTTTTATTGTCTGTTACTATTCACCCGGTGATTTTGAGTCACCGGGTGCGGCGATTTCCATCGCCGAATATAAATGCGGTTGGAAACCTTGCCTACCATCAGGCAGGCGCATCACCCTATTAAATCTAACGAGCGTTTTAAACTAAACAAAAATTCTGCTATATGCTCAAAAACATATTTCATAAAAACCACTGTATCAGGCTTTATTATAATCAATTCAAATTAATAAAATGAACATTATTGAAACCGATATTCCATTATCTGCTGAAATCCTCTTAAAAATTCATCGGTCTTCATCCGTTTTTTCCCGGCAATTTGCAGATCGGTAATTTGCAGCCAGCCGTTTTTGCTGGCTACGTTTAGAAATGTTTTTCCATCTGATTCAATTGTACCCGGTTCCGATAATTTTTGAGTGGAAATTTTTCCGGCATAGAAAATTTTGGTCAGAATCCCTTCTCCGGTTTCGTTATGAATAAGGTTGCTGCATGCCGTTGGATAAGGTGACAAACCGCGAATCAGGTTTCGCACTTTTTCAGTATCGTTGTTCCAATCGATTTTACAATCTTCCTTAAATATTTTTGGAGCGTGTCTTAGTTCCGTTTCAGCCATTAGCTCTTTTTGGGGAATGGGTTGAATATTTCCCATTGCGATGGCATCAACCGTTTCCAGAACCAAGCCAGCGCCAATTTTCATAAGCTGGTCGTGGATGTCTCCAACGGTATCGTTTTCGCCAATTTCGATTTCCTTTTTGAACAATATTTTCCCGGTATCGATTTCCTGGTCGAGCAAAAATGTGGTAACACCGGTTTTTGTTTCGCCGTTTATAACTGCCCAGTTTAAAGGAGCAGCGCCGCGGTATTGCGGTAAAAGCGAACCATGTAAATTAAAGGTTCCGAAGGGGGGCATATTCCAAACTACCATGGGCAACATCCTGAAAGCGACAACTATTTGCAAATCGGCGCGAAGTTTACTCAGCTCCTCCAGAAATACCGGATTTTTTAGCCTTTCGGGTTGAAGAACTTTCAGGTTGTTTTTCATCGCATATTTTTTAACTGCCGATTCAGCGAGCTTCTTTCCACGTCCGGCGGGTTTATCGGGTGCTGTTATTACTCCAACCACTTTGTAACCGTTTTCAACCAAAGCGCATAAACTTGCCACTGCAAAATCGGGCGTTCCCATAAAAACGATTCGAAGATCTTTTCCTGTCATTTTTTATACCTCCTTTTTACATCTTCCCGCAGAACTGTATTTCCTTTTCTGGCTTTTGGCCAGTACGGACAATGCCGGCAACCATTGGAGCAACAATAACCACGGTTAACCAGAAATTGCTCGGTCATAACGCGGTAACCATTTTCGAGGTAAAAATCAACTCCTTCTTTAAATCCATCGGAAAATAAATCACTGTCACCAAATATGTCGTCGAAATAACCCACTCATTAAACTTTCTGCAAAACTAAGCATTATCTTTAGACAATGGGATTTTTAGAAATGAGTACTGAGACAAATTAGAAAGGCAAAAGGAAAAAGGAAAAAGGATGAAGGATGAAGGATGAAGGGTAAAATATCCAATAACCAATTCCCGATAGGTATTTCTTATTTAATTGTTTGAAGATTGAATTTTCAGGATTTGAGATTTATCTGGATTTTGCCATTTAATATTTGAAATTTTAAGACGATGGGATTAGAAAGAGATTTTATTATGCGCCAGTTGCTGATGCTTTTTGATGTGATTCAAAAAATTCTTCGATGGCGCAAAAAAGGCGAAAAAGGAAAAGCAGAAGATGAAATCAGGTATTTTTATCAAATCCTGAACATTGAGACCGATATTCGATCGATGGGAATTGAAGAATTACTGGACTACCTCGAAAAAGAAAAAAATCTTACTAACGAACATATTGAAATGGTAGCTTTTGTGTTAAAAGAGCAGGGAGAACTGGAAGATGACATGAACCATAAAATCGATTTTTTCAGAAAAGCCTATTTTTTGCTCGACAAAGTGGAACGTGAAAGCGTAACATTTTCAATGGATCGTCAATTGAAAATAGGTGAATTGAGAGAATGGTTAAATTGAATTTGGATTGTTGTTGAATATATCGGACTGCGCACCTTTGGCGCTGAAATGGTTACGTGTATTTTTACCGCGACCTATGGTCACGGCTATATGACATGGCTCCGTTGGAGCCGGAATTCATTCATAACTCATTACATTTTGCTCCAACGGTGCGACTATCGTACATTTAATTACCGCGACCTACGGTCACGGCTATATGACATGGCTCCGTTGGAGCCGGAATTTTCGCATAGTTTATTACGATTAGCACCAACGGTGCGGTATCTGTTAACATAGTCCGCAGGGCTATGGTTGTATGCTCGCATAGTCCGTAGGGCTATGGCTGCCTGCCTGCATAGTCCGTAGCTATGGATTTTAGCGCCAAAGGTGCGTCGTCAAAATCCCGTGGTACGTTAGATATACGCTACAGAAAAAATATCGCCACGCCGACAACTGTGATTACAGCACCCAGTATCTCCTTCCAGTTTACCTTTTCCTTAAACAGAAAAATAGCCGGTGGAATAATCAATACCGGCGAAATCGCCATTAATGTGGCGGCAATACCAGCTTTAGTGTGTTGCACGGCAAGCAACGAAAATGAAACGCCCAGAAATGGGCCAAAAAAAGCACCCAGAGTAATTCGTTTCATTGCAGAAACATTTCGCAAGGCTAGCCTGTACCCGTGGCCAACGTTTGATAAAAAAGAACAATACCGAAAACCCAACAATTCCTGTTAATACCCTGATTTGTGTAGACGAAAATGCATCGTAATTTCCCATCCCTTTTTTACTGATGACCAGACCCGTTGCCTGCCCCAAAGCGCCACCCAACGCGAGTAAAATTCCCTGTACCGAATAATTCGATTTTAAACGTTTTATGATTTGTCCGTTTTCGCTTACCGATTCCCGTTTTAAAATAACAATAACAATTCCGCTTAAAGTAATTGCCATTCCAAGAGAATTCATCGGCGATAAAACCTCACCAAGCATCAACCAGCCAGTTAATGCTGCAAACGGTGGCGCTAAAGCCATCATCAGCATCGAAATTCGCGCACCAACAACCACAAATGCCTGAAACAACAATAAATCGCCAATAACAAAACCAACCAAACCTGACAACGCTAACCATTTCCAATGAAACCATGTGGCATCGGTTGGAAAGAAAAAGCCGCGGACAATCCAACTGTAAATACCGATAAAAAAGAAAGCCATCACCAACCGGATTAAATTAACCGCCAATGATCCTACTTTTTTTCCTGCCGATTCGAATGCGAGGCTCGTAACGGTCCAGAAGACTGCTGTTAAAACTCCGGCAATTTCACCAAAATGATTCTGCATAAATGATTTAGTTGGTATTAAAGCACAAAAAAAGCCTCTGCAACCGAGGCTTCAATATATATTGATTGAAAAATTAGTCGAGCTTGCCGGCAACAGTGTTACGCAAATCGTCACCACGTTGGTTTCTTGCTATAATGATGCCATTTTTGTCCACCAGTAAATTCGAAGGTATAGACTGAATGGCATATATTTTTGCAACCGCATTATTCCAGTAGGCCAAATCAGAAACATGAGTCCAGGTTAAGCCATCATCGGATATTGCTTTTAACCAATCCTCTTTTGTTCTGTCAAGCGAAACCCCAAATACGGTAAATCCCTTGTCTTTATAATCTTTATACACTGCAACTACATTGGGGTTTTCCCCACGACACGGGCCACACCATGCTGCCCAGAAATCTAATAATGTGACTTCATTATTTGAATAGACATCCGAAAATTTCACCGGATTACCCTTTGGGTCGTTCATGGTAAAATCGATTGCCGGTTTACCAACTGCAAATTTTTTCATGATAGCCACACGTTCTTTTAATGTGATTATGGATGGAACAACATCCAGTTTTGGATCCAAACCAATTAATAATGAATCAAGTTCTTCTGGTTCTTTTTCATACGAAATACTCCCAAGAAAGTAAGGAGTTGCATACGAAGCGGGATTATCTTTCACAAAATCTTCCTGAATATCGCCAACTCCGTTATACAGCATTTCTACTTGTTCCATTAACATTTTGCTTTTTGTTGTATCACCGGCTGCACCAGCTTCTCTTGCCTGCTGGTATAACTCCATATATTCTTTTGAAACATCCATTATTTTTGTATTCACGGAGTTAAATTCATCGTGCGTTTGCGATCCGGTAACTTTTATAAGGTTCAGCGAATCAGCATGACCTGTAATTTTCATTTTTGAATTTTCCACGAAAACCGGGGTTTTTGGCCGCTGTCCTACCACGGACAAATAATACATCGACGGATATTCAACTTCACCGGTTAATACCGCAACTCCATTTTCAATGTTAGCTGTATCCACGGAAATCCATTCACCATCGATTCTATTTTCGAGTAAGACCTGACCATCAGCACCAGCCAGTTTCACTTTAATTTCGAAACCGTTTTGTTGGGTACAGGCAAATACAGCAAGGCTTAAAATCAGAATTAAATACTTTTTCATTTCGATAATAGTTTTAATTAAACAGTGTAAACTTGTGCGAAGATAAACATTACTTTACATTTACAACAATTATTGCAAGTTTCATAAATAAAGAGCTAAGTATCTGATTTACATTATTAAAAAATCCATATGGTTAAGCAAATACATAACATTTCTGTAACCCTGCCGGGAATTTTGTACTTCTTGCAACCTCATCAATTTGTAAAAACCAGATGATGTAACATAAAAATAAATTAATTTATACCTGCCAGTTTCACGCCGAATATTACAATCATAATTTAATTGAGAATTTTATTGTTTTGTGTTCCCTATAAATAAAAAAAACCACCTGTTGCCAGATGGTTTTTTAAATCGCTTATGTATTAAATTATTTTCTTGAATCTTCAAATTGCACACCTTTAGTGTGTACGCCGCTTACCGCTCTTCCTGAAGGATCTGCATTATTTTGAAATGCAGCATCCCATAACAAAGCAGTTTCGGTACTGCATGCAATGGACGGAACCGATGGCACACATGCGGCAGCAGTGTCTGACGGAAAATGTTCGCTAAAAATAGAACGGTACATATATTCTTCCTTACTCCTTGGCGTGTTAACCGGAAACCTGAATTTTGCATGCTGCATCATTTCATCGGTAACCTGTTCTTTCGCTATCAGTTTTAAGGTATCAATCCAACCATAACCAACGCCATCGGAGAATTGTTCTTTTTGTCTCCAGGCAATACTTTCAGGAAGATACGATTCAAAAGCCTTGCGCAACGGCCACTTCTCCATACGTCCGTTTTTGGTCATTTTTTCATCCGGATTGAAACGCATCGCTACATCGATAAATTCCTTATCGAGAAAAGGAACGCGGCCTTCAACTCCCCATGCAGCCAGCGATTTATTTGCCCGTAAGCAATCGTACATATTCAAACGACTAACTTTTCGGACACTTTCCTTATGAAATTCTTCGGCATTCGGAGCTTTATGGAAATACAAATATCCGCCAAATATTTCGTCAGCCCCTTCACCGGTGAGAACCATTTTTATTCCCATCGATTTTATCACACGGGCCAGCAAATACATTGGCGTGGAAGCGCGAACAGTAGTTACATCGTATGTTTCGATATGGTAAATTACATCGCGGATAGCATCCAGGCCTTCCTGAATGGTATAATGAATTTCGTGATGCACAGTCCCAATATATTCGGAAACTTTTTTCGCCGCTGTCAGGTCAGGCGATCCTTCCAGCCCTATTGCAAAGGAATGCAAACGAGGCCACCATGCTTCTTCCAAATCACTGTCTTCTACCCTTTTACCGGCATATTTCTTTGCCAGTGCAGAAGTTATCGAAGAATCCAGTCCGCCGGATAACAAAACACCATAAGGTACATCCGACATTAACTGGCGATGAACAGCTTTCTCCAATGAATCCTGCAAATCATCGATATTGGCCGGATTATCCTTCACATTTTCAAATTCTGTCCATTCACGATTATACCATCTTTTTATTTCACCGTCTTTACTATATAAATAATGAGCCGGTGGAAATTCCTGAATTTTATTACAATAGCCTTCCAAAGCTTTCAACTCCGAAGCTACATAATAATTTCCCCACTTGTCCCAGCCATGATATAGCGGAATGATACCGATATGATCACGGGCAATGAGGTAAGCATCGTTTTCTTCATCGTATAAAACAAAAGCAAAAATCCCGTTCATTTCGTCGAGGAATTTTTCCTTTTTATCGTTGTAAAGCGCCAGAATTACTTCACAATCGGAACCGGTAAGGAATTCATATTTACCTTCATATTGTTTTCTGATTGCACGATGATTATATATCTCACCGTTTACACCCAGAATTAATTTTTTATCTGTGCTGTATAATGGTTGTCCACCCGACTCGGGATCGACAATTGATAGACGCTCGTGGGCTATGATTGCCTTGTCTCCACAATAAATCCCCGACCAATCCGGACCACGATGACGCACCCGCTTTGACATCTCCAGCACATTCGCCCTTAAATCCTGCGCATTTGTTTTTAAATCAAAGGCGCCAACTATTCCACACATACGCTATATAATTTATTTATTATGTCAAAATTTGAATGCCAAAAATAAACAATATGCTCATACTTCCAAACATATTTTGACAATTTTCTAATTATTTTAATTTTTGCATTACATCATTGAAAATAATCAAGCATTTTATAATCATTTTAATATTCGTAATATTTTAATGCACCCTTAAATTTAGGTATAAGTATGCTGAAAATATCCATTATAAAATGCATGCCCCCTTAAATAAACGACCTGTGCCGAATAAAAAGTATATTTTTCAATTTAGCAATATGCCATAGAACGTATGAATAATTTTTCGAATTTTTGATAAATTAATTATTTGTTTAATTCTTATACTTATCAATAATTCGTTTTTATTATCTTTATAAACAAAAACTAACCAAATGGAAACCAGCGTTTTTATGAATCTTGAAGTCACTCCTGTTACAAATGATTTAGTTGAACCTTTGAAAAACACTTTCCCAATTTGGATGGATATCAGGGATTTTGTATTTCTGAAATATCCAAAAGCAGTTGAAGAATGGCATATTTCGGTAAAAAAGTACGGTTGGGGGTATCGTATAAAAGATAAAAAAAGAGCCATTATATACCTTTCGCCGCGTACCGGTTTTTTCAGGGTTGCAATGGTTTTTGGGCAGAAAGCTACTGATCAGATTCTGGCATCTGATATCTCAGAAATTGTAAAAGATGAACTGATGAAATCGAAAGTATATGCTGAAGGAAGAGTTGTACGATTGGAAGTGCGCGATAAACTATTTTTAAATGATATTAAAAAGCTGATTGAAATAAAAATCGCAAATTAAGCTACTTTATTCAAAAATTATTCCGGCTAAACGTTTGCTGCTCTGCCAATGCGATTTTTCGAATATAAATGATTTTCAAATTCGTTAAAAAACACAAGCTGCAATAAACCACATATCGCAGTATCCCGGCTTGAAGAACACTTTTATAATTACCGAATTCTACCAACGATTCAACACGATTTAATTTATCATAAATTGTATTATATTGTTTATCAGTATTTTGAATATGCCCATTCAGAATTCCTGAATTACTAAATCAGAAAATAATTCCGATTTTATAAACCATATTGCTGGTTACCGCCTATCGCAATCATCGTATATTTACATTGGGTCTTAAATTATGTAGAAATGAAATCATTACGCTTTCTGGCATCTGTTATATTGATGATATCAATGCAGAGTCTGAGTTACGGAACAAGCAGTTCAACTTCACAAGACAAAAACATTTCAAAAGTAAACGGTAAAAACTGTCTCACAGCAATTAACGACACTTTTTATATAACCATGGGTTGCGGCAACCAGAATTTTAGCGGTTATGTATTGGAAAACGACATATTGCCTGAAGGAGTGACGGCAAAAGTAAAGTCTGTAGTTTGCTCAAACATGAATTTTTTATCATTTGGCCAAAGCGGAAACTTTGCATTTAATGCTCCAATCGGATTTAGCGGCCTGGTTACATTTCAATATAAAATATGCGATTCCAAAAATGAAGATAGCTATTCGGAAGCCACTGTTTTATTATATATAGAAAGTGACTTTGATTGCGACGAAGTTTTTGATGACTTTGATTTGGATAATGATAATGACGGCCTTCCTGATTCAGAAGAAGGAAACGCAACAGTTGACACCGATAATGACGGCATTAACGATGCATACGACATAGACGATGATGGCGACGGAATTCCGGATAATATTGAATGGCAGATAGAAGATTTTTATACGCGTCCTTCCGGAATTGATGAAAATAAAAACGGCTGGGACGATATCTACGAAAATAAATTTAAAAACGGCGAATTGAAAATTGCCGACACCGATAATGACGGAATACCTGATTTTCTTGATTCGGATTCAGACAACGACAGCATTCCCGATATGGTTGAAGCGTTCGATATAGATTTCGATTTTGTTGCATTAACATTGCCGATGAATTCCGATAAAGATAAGGATGGCCTTGATGACAGATTCGACACCGTATTTTCGTGGCGCGATGCAAGTAACAGCACGGGTTCAAGTGTTCAGCTACCCGACCAAAATAACAATGGAATTCACGATTTCAGGGAAATTTACTCCGACAATGCAGAAAATAACATTGGAGTTGAATTTGAAGTAGCCAAACCTGAACCTATTGTTAATTTGTATCCCAATCCATCCAACGGTATATTTTCGGTAACTATTCCGGATTACTCCAACGACGAGGAAGTTTTTATCAGGGTTTACAATACAAAAGGATTTTTGATATACGAATCGATTGCCGACAACTCAACTATGAATATTAACATAAGCGGTTATGGACACGGTTTATTCCTGGTTAAAATTAATTCAGGCGACATAAGTTATACTCATAAAGTGCTTGTTAAATCATAATTACAAAAGCTTTTCACTGATTTTTACAGGACGTAAGGAAAACGATTCGTTTAATGCTTTGCGGGGCGAATTTATAACCAGGTAAACTATTTCTGATTTGCAATTAGATTTCTCGATTCTTCTATGTCATCCATATTTTCCTGGCCCATTCCACAAGTCCGTGAAGATGAACCAGCAATGAATTTCCCCTTTCGGTAATTTCGTACTCAACCCTTGGCGGAATTTCCGGAAATAAGGTACGTTTTACAAATCCGTCTGCCTCCAAAGTTTTTAACGTCGATGCCAGCATTTTTTGCGAAATAGTCCCAATGGTTTTGTAAAGTTCATTAAAACGCAACTTTTCCACTTCGCCTAATACCAAAAGAATTAAAACCGACCATTTGTCGCCAAAGCGATCGAGAACATTCGTACCGGGCATGTATCGGCTGCTGAATATTTCTAAATTTTTTCCCATTTCAATCCATTGTAATACAGCAAAACTTTCGTTAAAGTAAGTAGCTCACCAACACGAACGCTATTGCAAACTATATACTATGTCTTTACCTTTGACTTACCATAATTGTTTGTTATTATAAATTTAATATCTTTTTGTCATGAGCAAGATTTTAGTTACCGGTGCTACCGGATCGTTTGGAAAACAGGCTGTGCAATTTTTAAGTAAAAGAACCGATGTCTCGAATATTGCAGTGCTGGTGAGAGATGAATCAAAAACTTTGGAGCTAAAAAATGCAGGGGTTGAAATACGACCTGGAAATTATGATGATATATCGAGCTTAAAATCAGCGTTTACAGGCATCGACAAGCTTTTGTTTGTATCGGCAAATGATATTAACAAACGTATGCCTCAGCATAAAAATGTTCTTGAAGCCGCAAAAGAAAGCGGCATAAAACATATAGTTTACACCAGTTTTATCAGAAAAAATGAGACCGAATCCTCGCCAATTGCAGCAGTGAGCAAAGTACACCTTTACACTGAAGATGTGTTGTTGAAGTCGGATATAGCTTATACGATATTGCAAAATTCCCTTTATATGGAATTCATCCCGTTCTACATTGGCGATAATATATTGGAAAATCAAATGATCTATTTTCCCTCGGGCAATGGGAAAGTGGCGTTTCTTCTCCGAACCGAAATGGCTGAAATCGCGGCTAATATTTTAACATCTGAAGGTCATGAAAACAAAATATATGTGCTTGCATCCGAAAAATCTTATTCATATTCTGATATTGCAAACATGATTTCAAAGATTACACGGAAAGATATTAAATTTGTTTCTCCACCTGTTGATGAATATATGTCTTCATTGAAAAAAGCCGGGGTTCCTGAATCATTAATTCAAATGAAAGCAGGTTTTGCACAGGCAATTCAGCAAGGGGAATTTGATAATGCCAATCCTGAAATATCAAAATTATTAGGCAGAAAACCTGTTACACCTGAAGAATTTCTTCGCGGAATATATTCATAAATTAAAGTTTTCATTTGCTATATTTCATTTTTTGCAAGCTGGAATTGCTGATATAATTCTGCACTATTTTTATAGAAAACGAATCAAAATCTAAGTTTCAGAGATTCAGCTCAACATAATATTTCTTTTTACAATTTGTTACCAGGAAAACTAACTGAATCTCGATTTTTTGTTTTAAATTAGATTCGAGGAAGATACAGTATAAATCAAAACCAACACGCTTCAAAATTGGGCGAAATTTTATGCTTGTATTTATAAATAAATGGGCAATACTGAAGAATATATCAAAAAACTTGAGGAAGAAAATCGATACCTGGAAACATTTATTAAAGCTTCAGGAAAAAAAGCGTTAAAGAAAATGTTCAATAACCACCAGGCAATAATGCTTTTAATTGATGTTCATTCGGGTAAAATTCTCGATGCCAACAAAGCAGCGGTTTCATTTTACAAATATCCAAGATCTGCGCTTTTAAAGTTAAAAATTGAAGATATAAATACCTTGCCTGCTCAACAGCTTAAGGATAATCAGCTGAAAATGGCAAATAAGGAAAAAAGCTATTTTATTTTTCCACATCGCCTGGCTGACGGCACAATCCGGCAGGTGGAAGTGTATTCTTCGGTTTATGAATTGAACAAACGACCAACGCTTTATTCCATTATTCACGATGTAACAGACAGAATAAAAGCACAGGAGGAATTAAAAACGAATGAAGAAAAATTTGTAAGCGCCTTTCGTTCAAACCCCAATTGCATGATTATCAGCAATCTTGATGATGGCAAAATATACGATGTTAACGATGCTTTTTTCGAACTTACCGGAATGAACGCTGATTCCATTGCTAATCAAACCACACTCTCGATTGACTTATATGCAAATCCTGCCGACCGCGATAAAATGATCCGGATGGTGAAAGAAACCGGCCTGGTACGTAATCTGGAAATTAATTTGCGACACAATTCAGGTCAGATTCTAATAGTACTTGCCTCAGCTGAATTGCTGAAAACAAGTGGAAAAAAAACGATAATTACAACATTTCTCGATATAACACAACGAGTGCAACTTGAAAATCAACTGGAAAGGAATAACATTTTGCTCCAGGCGATATTCGACAGCGTTCCTGCAATGATTACGATCTATGATCCGAATATCAGCAATATTGAAATAAATAAGGAATTTGAGAAAATTACCGGCTGGACAAACAATGATTTCCAAAACCGGAATGCGATGGAACTGGTTTATCCCAACCCGGAATACAGAAAAATGGTAGCTGAATATATGCAATCGCTTCAACCCGGATTTAAGGACATTGTAATGACTGGAAAAGACGGGACTAAAATTGAAACATTTTGGGCCAATGTAAAACTGGATGACGGCAGACAAGTTGGTATTGGTATTGACATTCGTGAACGGAAAAATATTGAAAATGAACTTGAACAGAAAAATGCTTATCTCACAAATTTAAACAACGTATTGGAGGATTTTGTAAAAATTGCTGCCCACGACCTTCGTTCACCTATTCAGAACCTGATGAGCATTAGCGGCCTGATTGACGGCAAAGGTTCGCCTGAAGAAAAGGTGAGCCTGTTTCGCATGCTGGAACCCATAACCAACCGGCTGCAAAAAACCGTGGAAGGATTGGTTGAAATGGTTAGTTTTCAAATTCAGCAAAAAATTGTAGTTAATAATCTTTCTTTTGAAAACGTTTGGAATGAGGTAAAAGGTGA
The DNA here is from genome assembly GCA_963821855.1 of uncultured Prolixibacteraceae bacterium. Lineage (GTDB taxonomy): Bacteria > Bacteroidota > Bacteroidia > Bacteroidales > Prolixibacteraceae > Draconibacterium. The sequence continues at coordinate 201,491 of CAWGFJ010000013.1, forward strand.
ATTAAATAACCTGATAGCAGGCTATAACGGAACAATTGAGGTGCAGTTTAACGAAGCGCCAAAAATTCGCTATGTTGAAATTCATCTTTTCAGTATTTTGCGCAACCTGGTTTCAAACGCTGTAAAATATTCAACCGACAGTAAAAATTCAAAAGTTAAAGTTTCAACAAAAAATGAAGGCAACTTTATTTTGCTCACCATTGAAGACAATGGTGTGGGCATGGAACTCAACGATATTGGCAATAGCCTGTTCAGGCCTTTCCGCAGGTTTACCTCCAAAGCCGATGGCATTGGAATGGGACTGTATATTGTAAAAAACATTATCGAAAGAAATGGTGGTTCTGTAAAGGTGGAAAGTGAACTTAAAAAAGGCACAACCTTTTATTGTTATCTGAAAGAATATACCGAAGAATAGATTGTGCCCGGCTAACACTCGTTTGTCAATCCACTTAATCAGCCTGTCTTTAGTCAACAACATAACAGTGTACAAAAGGTGTTATTTTGAATTTCGGCTATTGTTTATTCAACATTTTTAATTATTACCAAATTGAGTTATAATACAGTTTTTACCGGGACATTAAAAATTTAGACTAAATATAAATTAAGCTATTTGGGCAAAATTTATGATGTTGGGTATAAGAACTGTTCAGTTTTATTTTCTAAATTGGCACGCATTATTGTAAAATAGATACCCAAAATCAAAAAAAACAAGGCCAAACAAGCAGGAGAGAATGAGGGGATGGGTGAAACGCTCGGAAGCCTTAAGAAAACTGGTAAAGCATGAAAGTTTTAAGTTCCCTGTACCTGTCTGAGGCTGTAACAGAAAGCTTTTTCCCACTTTCTTTTTTATTGTTCGGCGCCAAATCTGCACGCTGCGGTGTGGCATCGAAACATTGCGATGTGGCATCTCAACATTTCTACATGGTATCGAAACATTGCGATGTGGCATCGAAACATTTCTACGTGGCATCAAAACATTGCGATGAGGCATCAAAACATTTCTACGTGGCATCTCAACATTGCGATGTGGCATCGAAACATTTCTATGTGGCATCGAAACATTGCGATGAGGCATCAAAACATTTCTACGTGGCATCGAAACGTAAGGATCTTCCAATCATTATTAATAATTATTAAAAATTAAAAAGTTATGGCAAGAAAAACAGTCAGGGTAAAAATACCCGCCAGCAAGCCTGATAAATTCATTGTGCTTGCAGAAAATATCAAAAACAAGCACGAAGAGCTGGCGGAATTAAGTCCTTTGCTGCCTGTAAACAAAATGGATGTTTTTACAGGTAAGCTCGATCAGGCCAGTTTGCTCCGAAATGAGTCGAAAGCGTTGAGAGCCCAAAGTGAAAGCAAAATGGAAGAAGCTAAAGTGAATATGGGCATCGCCCCCGGGCAATCGAAGGATACGCCTGATACCATGTACAACCTGATGCTGAAGGTGCGCGACGTGCTTTTGGTTACCTACCAGGGCAACGAAGAAAAGCTTAGCGAGTGGGGGTTCGATGTGATTATCAGTTAGGACAAAACCAATCTTTAACCGGATGTAAAAAACCATGCCCATCAAACCTGTATCGATAAGATTGATCGGTTACCGGGCGGAAGCGGGCAGTCCCCGGGGGAACGGGCAATTCTCCGGGGCACCTGCCCGTTATACGTTCTTTTTGAAATAAATGCCGGAGGGAGCTGTCATTAGGGTTTATAGTTTTATTGCTTGTTTTCAATCAATTTACCATTTACCTTAACATTATTCAAAACAAGCCCATCAAATACTGCGGTATCAAATTCAGCATTCTGAGCTTCAATTTCCATATTCTCAAAAGTGAAATCTTTAAGCTGATCGTGCTCGGTAATGCCAATACTGGTAAAACTCCTTACTTTCATTTTGATGTTTTTGAACGTGATATTTTCAGAAACCGAAACCGGTGGTGTTTCCCTTCCCTGGAGATCAAAAAACTGGGTCCACGGGCGAATGTAAATACAATTCATTCCGCTGCCTTCAATATCCTCCATGGTAATATATTCATATTTTTGTGGTGTATCGGGGCGCATTTTCAGATGAATTAAACGGGCAACATCCTCGACCTTACAATTACGCACCAAAATATTTCTATCGTGAATGGATTCGCTGCCACAGGTGAGCACCGAGTGGCAAAACCCAAAGGTGTTATTTTCGATAATAATGTTTGTATTTGGGCCATTGTTCGGATCTTCATCAGCCCACGGGCCTTTGCCGCCTTTCAAAGCAATGGCATCGTCGTTTACCGACATGTAACAACCTCTTACCAAAACATTGGAACAAACATCCAAATCCAACGCATCGGAACTTGGAGCCGGCACCGGCCTGCGTGGTGCAAAAATGGAAACATCGAGAATTTTGGCATAATCGCACTGATAAAGATGCGTTGTCCAGAAACCGGTATTTTGCAAATGTACATCCTGAATGTACACGTTATCGCAATTCCAGATAAATACCAGTCTTGGCCTTGAAACTTCGAGGTTGGTACACTGTGGATTTTCCTTTCTGCGCTGCCAGAAAGCTTCCCAGAATTTTTTTCCGTTTCCATCGATTGTGCCTTTGCCGGTAATTGTAAATCCGGGAACGTCGTATGCATTTACCAACGCCGGAAAATAATCGAGGTTCTGCCCTTCCATGCGCGATGGTTGAATCGGATAATCGGAAATATCGTCCGAACCTTTTAACATACCACCTTCTTCCACGTGCAAATGTGTTCCGGGTTTAAAAAAGAGCGCTCCACTGCGAAATGTTCCGGCCGGAACTACAATTACTCCACCAACTTCAAGAGATACATTGTCTATCAGTTGCTGTATGGCCTGCGTATTTATTGTTGAGTCATCGGCAACCGCGCCATAATCTGCTATGGAATACATTTCACCCAAAGTTGAAACATCAACTTTTGCAGTATCGGCAAACCATGACGGGATTTTTGTTCCATCAGGAAATGTATTGTTTGATTTCCGGGTACAGGAACTTATAATTATAGTTGCTAAAAGTGAAATGAAAATGGCTGCTGACAAGAAACAGCCCTTTTTGATAAGTTTCAACATTGCATATAATTTTTGGTATAGATGATAAATTTATGAAATTAATACCAAAGATGTTTATTGGTTGAATTAAACGCTTATCGGTGAGATCTCATGTTCCTTATTTAATTTCAATTCGTTCCGGCTGACAAAAACCAAGCATTTATCCGTTTTATTTTTCGGCACAACACTCCAATAATTCTGTCGCAAACACTTCGGCTTCGGTCGAATTATCAAATAAAAACTCATATGGTTTAAAGGCATTGCCCATTGCTTTGGCGTCAACACCACTTTCGTATCGGCTAACTTTCTCACTGGTAGTAACAATTACCTTACAGGTTGAAAGTTCCAGGTTCCTTTTTTTTGTTCTTGTATTGAACTGAACCACGATGGAAGTTAAATTTTACAGAACCACGAACAAAGATTTGGCCATTCCGCCATTTTATTGCATTTTATTTATCAAACAAATGTAAAAGGGTTGCTGAACGCAGTGAACAGTAAAGGAAAGGTTCTGCTAAGTATCAATATCATGGGAAACAATATTACAAATGTGGCCTATCAGTCGCACCTGAGCCGGTTAAGTATTTCGAAGATTATCCTGATAGTTCAGCAGGCAGAAGCGGTATTTATAATATGGGAAGAAATATAAGCTTTAAAGTAACTTATCCGCTGAGCAGGAATTAATTATCGGGTAGGGACGGAAAGTATACTTTGAAGGGCTTCGTTGCTTTTTGCTTAGGTACATACTTTTGGGATGTGAAAAGGACGCGGTTAGAAACCGCGCCACCCGGAAAAGGAAATGGCTTGTGTAAATGGGGTCATTCTGAAATTATACCGATGAGTATTTTAAATTGCCCGATAAATTTTATTTCGTAATTTATTGTGTTTAAAATATCGGTCGGCCTGTATGGCTGCGCGGCCAAAGCGCGGTTAGAAACCGCGGCACCCGGGAAAAAAATTACAATTCGAACTTGTATGTGCCCAAATCGCTTAAATCGGAAACGCGGATAAACTCTGAATGCGCTTTTACCTGGGCTTTGGCAAAGTTGATATAATTTTTTGCTGAGCGCAGGAAAGACTCATCGCGATTGGTGTCGAGTAACAACAGGTAACTCATAATAATGTGTCCGGCCATTTCGACCAAACGCCGGGCATGGAAATCCACAAACTCGGTTTCATCCGTTGATACTACCTTCTTTACAGCCTGTTCATATTCTTCGGTAAGAATTATCAGCGAACGTTTCAGGTACTCCAGCTGCGGCGATATTTTCTGCGATTCATAATACCGTATCTGATTAAGAAAAGCGCCGGTTGTTACACCCTTTATTGCTGCTACCACCTGCAACTGCGTCGTTCCTTCGTAAATGGAAGTAATGCGCGCGTCACGGTAAATTCGTTCCACCGGGTAATCTTTCATAAAGCCTGAACCCCCGTGAATCTGCACTGCATCGTAAGCCAATTCATTGCTGAATTCGCTGGACATGCCTTTTGCCAGCGGCGTAAAAATATCAGCCAAACGCTGGTAATATTTCATTTCTTCACGTTCTGCTTTTTCCAAATGGCGCTCTTCAGAAATATGCTGATACGTTTTATACATATCCACAAACCGGGCTGTTTCGTATAACAACGTCCTCGAAGCATCGAGTTTTGCCTTCATCATCGAGAGCATTTCGTATACTGCAGGAAAGCGAATAATAGCTTTCCCAAACTGCATTCTTTCTTTGGCATAGTCCAATGCTTCGCGGTAAGCGGCTTCCCCCACTCCCACCGATTGTGCCGCTATTCCCAATCGGGCGCCGTTCATAAGCGCCATCACATATTTAATCAGCCCCATTTTGCGCGAACCAACCAATTCTGCCGGAGCATCTTTAAAAACAAGCTCACAGGTCGGAGAGCCGATAATACCCATTTTATGCTCGATACGGCGAACCGTTACGCCACCCTCCAATTTATCGTAAATAAACATCGACAACCCGCGGCCATCTTTTGTTCCCGGTTCGGAACGCGCCAGAACCAGTGAGATTTCGCCGTCGCCGTTGGTAATAAAACGTTTAACTCCGTTTAGCAGCCAGGTTTGTTTCTTTTCGTCCCAGACAGCCTTTAACTGAACTGCCTGCAAATCGGAACCTGCGTCGGGTTCGGTTAAATCCATAGCCATGGTATCGCCTTTGCTTACGCGTGGCAGGTATTTTTCTTTTTGTTCTTCCGAAGCAAACTCGTTAATGGTTTCGGCGCAGTCCTGCAATCCCCAAATGTTTACAAAACCTGCATCGGCACGCGAAAGTATATCGGCTGCCATAATGTACGGAACAGTTGCAAAATTTAATCCGCCGTATTTGTATGGCAACGACATTCCCATTAATCCGGCCTTGTTAATTGCATCGATGTTTCGCTGTGTTCCCTGGGCGTAAATAACCCGGCCATCGACTACCTGAGGCCCTTCCGCATCGATACCTTCGGCATTTAAAGCCACGATATCTCCACAAATCCCACCTACAATTTCAAGTACTTTGTCGTAACTGTCGATTGCATCTTCATAATCGAGCGGGGCAAAGTCGAATTCATCTTTAAATGAAAAGTTACGTTCCTTCAGCCGAACGATTTTTTCCATTAAAGGGTGATTTAAATGAAATTTTAATTCGCTGTTATCGGTATAAAAATTTGCCATTTTAGTCGTGTTTAAGTCGAAATTATTTCGTGTTCTTTTTATAATACTTAATCATTTTCGGAATGATATCAGCCACATCTCCGGTAATCACATAGTCGGCTATTGAATTGATAGGAGCTTCAGGATCGGTATTGATGGCGATTATCTGGGCTGATTGTTCCATACCGGCGCGGTGCTGGATTTGCCCTGAAATACCACAGGCAATATACAGTTTCGGACGAACGGTTAAACCTGTCTGGCCAATCTGCCGTTCATGATCGACATAACCAGCATCAATAGCAGCACGCGAAGCGCCAACTTCGCCACCCAAAACTTCAGCCAGTTCGTAAAGCAGTTTGAAGTTTTCTTTTGAACCAACACCATAACCACCGGCAACAACAATAGGCGCGCCTTTGATATTCAATTTGCTCTTTTCGATATGTCGTTCGATGATTTCAACCACAAAATCGGCATCGCTTACATATTTCGAAACATCGAGTTTTACCACTTCGCCTTTATATTTCGAGTCGATGATGTTCTTTTTCATCACCCCTTCGCGAACTGTTGCCATTTGCGGACGGCAATCAGGATTAATGATGGTGGCAATAATGTTTCCGCCGAATGCAGGGCGAATCTGGTACAATAAGTTTTCGTAATTCTTATTCGCTTTCTTATCGAAATGATCGCCAATTATCAAACTTGTACAATCGGCAGTTAAGCCGCTATGCAGTGCCGATGAAACCCTCGGGCCCAAATCGCGGCCTATTGATGAAGCGCCCATCAGGGCAATTTGCGGTTGTTCTTCCTTAAACAAGTTTACTACTACCGAAGTATGCGGTAAGGTCTGATAAGGATACAGCCTTTTATCGTCGGCAATATACAGCTTATCGACACCATAAGGGATTATCTGCTTCTCCACACCATCCAGTTTATGGCCGATTGCAATTGCTTCCAGCTTGCAGTTTAGTTCATTTGCCAGCGTACGGCCTTTGGTCAGTAACTCCTGACTTACCTCGGCTACCTGGCTGTCTTCTATTTCGCAATAAACAAATACGCTATTCATATTTTATCAGTTTTGAACGGGAATTATCCGATGGTGTGACTACTTATTAACTCAATCATCATGCTTTCGATGTCAGCATCGGCATCTGTAATAATCTTCGAATCTTTGGCCTGAAGTACTACATTTTCGATTGATTTCACTTTTGTTGGAGAACCGGTTAATCCCAGTTGTTCCGAATCAGTATCGATATCGTTCACAGTCCATTCCGGAATATTCAAACCCGGACGATCGTTATACAGCGTGGTGTAATCTTCATTTTCTTTCTGAAGTTCAGTTACCGTTTTTGCTTTTTTGTAGGTCATCAGCAATTTGGCATTCCTTGCACGACAATCGGGTGCGGTTCCGTTTACCGTCATCACCAGCGGCAACTGGCATTTTACGGTTTCCACACCGCGATCGAGACGGCGTTTTAACACGATGGAATTATTTTTTAGCTCCTGAACTTCTTCCACATAGGTAACCTGGAGCATATTTAGCTTTTCGGCAACCTGCGGGCCAACCTGCGCTGTGTCGCCGTCAATCGCCTGCCGCCCGGCAATAATAAGATCGATTTTGCCCATCTTTTTTAAAGCCTGGCCCAATGCATACGATGTGGCCAGTGTATCGGAACCGGCAAAAGCACGGTCGGTGAGTAGGTAACCACCGTCGGCTCCGCGGAATAATCCTTCGCGAATGACATCAGCCGCGCGCCCCGGCCCCATGGTAAGGATCTTCACTGTTGTCCCGGGAAACTGATCCTTGATTCGTAAAGCCTGTTCCAGTGCATTTAAATCCTCGGGGTTAAATATGGCAGCAAGAACAGCCCGGTTTACCGTCCCGTCGGCTTTCATTGCATCTTTGCCCACATTCCTCGTATCAGGAACCTGCTTGGCTAAAACAATTATTTTGTACGCCTTCATTCTATACTTTGATTTAATTTAGTTCTCTAAATTTTTTGTCAGCGGAAAACATTGGCTTTTCTTTACTTTTGAAAAGAAAAGACGCAAATATAAATATTCAACCCAAAGAAATCAAGACAGATAAGTTTGCGGGAACCTAAAAACCAGTATCCAATCCGGAGTTTTAACTTCAACCGGTGTGAATCCATTTTTACACCCTTCTAAACCCTTATTACCATTGACTTTAAAACAATCAGCTGTTTTCTTCCATTTTTCCCGCGAGCGGATGAAGATTATTATTTATATTGGTTTTAAGTTATTTTAACCGATAATTTGAAAAGAAATGATAAACTGAAAATTTGTTAAACTGAAAATTTGTTAAACTGAAAAACTGTTAAAGTGCCATACTGCTAAACTGAAATGCTGTTAAAGTGAAATACTGATAAAGTGTAATACTGCAAGAGTGAAGTCCCGACTCGTGGGGCCAGAAGGTCAAGAAAAGAGCGGAGATTACGCACCGCACGAACTCCGCAATGCAATTTACAATTAGCTACTGCCTTATTTTAATCGTCGTTTTAATTCTTCCCAGGATATTGTTTTTTCTTTTTTCTGTTCCTCTGTCAAATTTTTATACTCTTCAACTCTGTCATTAAAAGTATCAAGTTGTTCTTTGATTTCTTCTTCATCATAGCCAATAAAAGTCATTTCGTAAAGGCAATGTGCAACTATTTCCAATTCAGTAAAATTTGTTGTCGTCTCAGGCGCTAAGTCCATTCCGAGCCACTTTCTCCATTCTACGAACTCAATTGCGTAACTGTCGGTAAGTGTATTTTTGTCTTTCCCATTTTTCCTGCCCGAAACATCTACATAAGTATTTATTTCACTTTCATCCTCCGAGTCATATTCATTTTCTGTCAATACGATACTCATATCGTAATCTTCTGGCTGTATATATCTCAATTTTTCAAAAACGACTCTATATTCACCAACCATCTTTTCCTGGTCCGGATACAGTATTAAAAGAGTCAGTTCAACACTTAGCCAATTATTTGATTTTATTAAGTCGTTTAGTTTCATTATTATTAAATATTCAGATTCTTAATTTAATAAATGTCTCTGTGCCTTTTAAATCCACGCCTGATTATCCTCGTGGGAAAGCCTTTTCCTAAACGCTCAGTTCCATCCCGCCACAGATAGGTGAGACCTTTAGGTGGCTTAAAACCCTTGCTTGTTGATATCTTTAAGTTGATGAATTATCAGCATGTTCTGTCCCCATGGAACCTTTCATTGCCAAATCCAATAGTTCCGGCTCATTTTTGTATACAAGGTAGAATTGTCGCATTCTCCATAAATTTTGGGGAGAATATCCTTTTACTCCATTTGTTTGTTTATGTCTTTCGAAAGGGTGTCAACAATCGATTGTCCCCATTCATTTTTCTCCTGATTTTCAACGATTATTCTGCCAATCTCAAAATTCTGACCTATATGAAATTTATTAAGTGACTTAAAAGCCTGATATCTTGTAGAATTAATCGTGTTGATTATTTCGGTGAAAAAACTATTATATGCTGACAATTTGTACATGTCCAAATTTATTCAAATTCTCTCACAACTGAAGGAGAAATGGAAGATGTTTTAAATCTCTCACAATTGCGAGAGATCTAATTTTGAGCTGCGATCTTCTGGCCACGAGTTACTAGCTGAGACTATTAACCACTGACCAATCTTATCCAATTACAAGTTCGTACTATAACTACAGAGCAGCGCAATTTTATTAAAATAAAAATTTTTGATTTTTTACCGAAGAATAGTGAAAGCAAATAATTAAATTGGACAATTCCACTTTAAACTAATATTTATGGCACAAAAAGTACGATGGGGAATTATCAGCACAGCAAAAATCGGGGTTCAAAAAGTAATTCCGGCAATGCAAAAGGGAAAAAATCTTATTGTCACTGCAATTGCATCAAGAAACATTGAAAAAGCAAATTCGGTTGCCGACCAACTAAATATTGAAAAACGATACGGTTCATATGAAAAATTGCTGGCCGATATTGAAATCGACGCTGTATATATTCCACTGCCAAACCATTTGCATGTTCCGTTAACCTTAAAAGCACTGGAAGCCGGAAAACATGTGTTATGCGAAAAACCGATTGCAATGAATGCCGAAGAAGCAGCGATGCTTATTGAAGCGGCAAAAAAATTTCCGCATCTGAAAGTGATGGAAGCTTTTATGTACCGGTTTCATCCGCAGTGGATCAAAACCAAAGAACTGGTTGATACCGGTGAAATTGGCGAGGTAAAAACTATTCATTCATTTTTCTCCTATCATAACATCGATCCCGAAAATATCAGGAACAAAGCCGATATTGGCGGCGGCGCTTTAATGGACATTGGCTGTTACTGTATTTCCTTTCCACGGTTTATTTTTAACGAAGAACCTGAACGGATAATCAGCGACATTGATTTTGATCCCATAATGAAAACCGATCGCCTGACATCAGCATTGCTTCATTTTGCATCCGGAAAAACGTCATCTTTTACTTGTTCCACACAGTTAATGCCTTATCAGCGTGCAAATATTTTAGGCGATAAAGGTCAAATAGAAGTTGAAATTCCGGTAAATGCTCCACCCGATCAGGAAGTGAGAATCACACTTCGAACCAAAGAAAAGACTGAAGAGTTTAAATTTGAACCTGTTGATCAATATACCCTTCAGGCTGAAGCATTCTCGGAAGCAATCCTTAAAGACAAAAATGTACCAACCCCATTGACCGATGCGCTAAATAATATGAAAGCGATTGATGCCATTGTTAAAAGCGCAAAACAGGAACAATGGATTACAATCAGGTGATTTTGTTTATCTGGAATTCTGCAGCAATATAAGTGAAATAGACGCATAACAGAATGAATGAGTAAATTCAAAACAGTCCCGAAGATTATCATTATTCTGTTGCAGCTATACGATTAAATTGATAACTTATTCGAATAACTAAAGCTTATGGATCCTATTTTCATTATTCTTATCGGAACAGCAGTCGTACTTTTTTGTATCATCGTTTTAAAACTACATGCGGTTGTATCATTGCTGCTGGCAGCGCTTGTAACCGGTTTGCTGACGACTCCCGACCTTTTAATGCAATATGCCACACACAGCGGAATGACCGATGCACAGGCAAATGCGCTCGCACATCTTTCGTTGGGAAAACGCCTGGCAAATGCTTTTGGTAATACAAGTGGTAAAATCGGAATTCTTATCGCTTTTGCCTCCATTATCGGAACAGCGTTAATGCGAAGTGGTGGAGCAGAACGAATTATCCGCGCTTTACTGGGTTTATTCGGAAAGAAAAACTCAGCACTGGCCTTGCTTTCCGGTAGTTTTATCCTGGCTATTCCCGTTTTTTTCGATACGGTTTTTTACCTCATGATTCCATTGGTTAAATCTCTTGGGATACGAAATCCGCGAAAATTCGGGCTGTATTTAATGGTCATCATTGCAGGTGGTGTAATGGCTCATTCCCTGATTCCGCCAACACCGGGGCCGCTTTTTGTTGCCCAGGAAATGGGAATTGATATCGGTACAATGATTTTAGGTGGTTTGGTTGTCGGCATTATAACCATCATAGTCGGATATTTTTATTCGCTGTGGGCATCGCGGAAATGGGATCTTCCGATGCGTGATACACCGGATATGAGTATGGACGACCTGAAGCAATTTTCTGAAAAAGACAATAAGGAATTGCCAAACCTCTGGATATCGCTGGCACCAATTCTGTTACCTATTCTTTTAATAACCGGAAATACCATTTCAACCACGTTGGCTAAAGGAGCAACAACTGAACTAAGTTCATTTCAAAGCAGATTGGTTTCCATACTTTCAACGCTGGGCGATGCAAATATTGCACTTGCAATTTCTGCTGCAATTGCTGTTTATTTGCTGTGGTCGAGGATAAAAGAGGTTAATCCATTTAAAAAGTATTTGGCTGAAGCTTTAACAAGCGCCGGGTTGATTATTCTCATTACAAGTTCCGGCGGCGCATTCGGACAAATGTTGCAGCAAACCGGAATAGGAATAAGAATAGAAGGCCTGGCATCAAATTACCAGTTGGCATTAATACCGATGGCCTTTTTCATCACGGCTGCGGTACGCACTGCGCAAGGTTCCGCCACTGTGGCCATGGTTACAACCATTGGAATTATCAGTGGCGTTGTCTCTGCCGGATTAAGTTTTCATCCGGTATACCTGGCATTGGCAATCGGTTGCGGTTCAAAAATATTTGCCTGGATGAACGACAGTGCCTTCTGGATTATCACAAAAATGTGCGGAATGGAAGTGAACGAAACCATACGTCATTTTTCACTTCTGTTGCTTGTTATGGGAATTGGCGGCCTCATCGCAATTATGATTCTTTCAAAAGCTTTACCTTTGGTATAATGACAGAGTCAGCAAAAAATATTGTTATCACTGTCTCCGAATCGGACAATGTCGGAGTCGTGGCAAATTTGGGAGGATTGCCTAAAGACGCTGAAATTCCCGGCGGAATTACATTAAAAGAATTTGTTCCGATGGGGCATAAAATTGCACTAACCAATTTAAACGAAGGCGACAAAATTATTCGCTACGGAACTGTAATCGGTTATGCAAACAAGACAATAGCTGTTGGTGAGTGGGTAAACGAACACAATATGAAAATGCCTGAAGCGCCGGATTTAAAATCAATTCCGATTAGTGATACAAAGACTATTGAACTTGAACCGCTGGAAGGTTATACATTTCTCGGGTATCGAAATTCGGATGGAAGTGTTGGCACAAAAAATATTCTGGGAATTTCCACCAGCGTTCAATGTGTAGCAGGCCTGGCCGAACATGTCGAACGGAAAGTAAGAAACGAGCTTCTACCTTTCTACCCGAATGTGGACGATGTGGTTGCACTGAATCACACCTATGGTTGCGGCGTTGCCATTGAAGCTCCTGCTGCAGTTGTTCCCATTCGAACAATCCGGAACATTGCACAAAATCCGAATTTTGGTGGCGAATTGCTGGTTCTCGGATTGGGGTGCGAAAAATTACGTCCTGAAATCCTTGTTCCAAAGAATGAGAAAAGTGAGCCGGATTTTTCCTCTGTTTTTATGATGCAGGATGAAGCATTTAACGGTTTTGCTGAAATGGTGGAAGGAGCGATGAAACTTGCCAAAATTCAGCTTGAGAAATTAAATCAGCGAAAAAGAGAGGTTTGCCCTGCATCCGAACTGGTAGTTGGAATGCAGTGTGGCGGAAGCGATGCTTTCTCAGGAATTACATGTAATCCGGTGGTTGGTTTTGCTGCCGATATCATTGTAAGAGCCGGCGGAAGCGTAATGTTTTCCGAAGTGACCGAAGTACGGGATGGCATTCAATCGCTGGTGTCAAGAGCTGCAAATTCCGAAGTGGCAAAAGCGCTTATCGACGAAATGCTTTGGTATGATGAATACCTGGAGAAAGGCGGAGCCGACAGAAGCGCCAACACTACGCCCGGAAATAAAAAAGGCGGCTTAAGCAATATTGTTGAAAAATCACTGGGTTCCATAGCAAAATCAGGAACCAGCCCGATTGTGGATGTATTAAAACCCGGAGAAAAATTACGGAAAAAGGGGTTAACATTTGCTGCGACTCCTGCAAGCGATTTTATCTGTGGCACGCTCCAATTGGCAGCGGGAATGAATATTCATCTTTTTACAACAGGCAGAGGAACGCCATACGGACTGGCAATGGTTCCGGTAATAAAAATCGGTTCAAATTCAAAAATCAGTAACCGCTGGTTCGATTTAATTGATTTGGATGCCGGACAAATTGCACTTGGGAAAAAGACCATCGAAGAAATGGGCTGGGAGCTTTTTCACCTCATTCTGGATGTGGCCAGTGGTAAAAAACAGGTTTGCTGCGATAAACTTGGATTACATAACGATTTGGTTCTGTTTAATCCGGGACCTGTAACCTGACAAATAAATAAAAAAGTAAAAATATCAGGCTATTGAATATTATTCTTCATTATAAAAGCAAAACAGTGTTTATTAAAGAAAAATATTCTCATTTTTAAAAACTCACCCTGATTGAGACTACGTCACAATCGTGGGGCTGTATCAAAATACATTGATTATTTTTATTAAATACAAAATGAAAGTAACTCAGTCATTTAGACCCCTAAATCCCCCGAAGGGGGATAATTTCCCGCCTTCAGCGGGATTCGGAGGGGGTCTGACGTTACAATTTGAAAGTGTTAAATTCATAATATATACTTTTGATACAGCCCCATTAAGAGGGAGAGTTCAGATAAAAAAACATAAATATTAATAAAGATAATGAATCAACAAGATGTTAAACATTAGTGACATAAAAGGAGTAATCCCACCCATCATAACGCCGGTTGATGAAAACGAAAATGTGGACAAAGCCGGATTGCAACGAGTTATCGACCACGTTCTGAACGGCGGGGTGCATGGTGTTTTTGTACTTGGCAGTAACGGAGAATTTTACGGCCTCGATTTTGAAAACCAGCAACTTGCATGCGAAATCACGGTTGAACATGTAAACGGAAAAGTTCCGGTTTATGCAGGCGCCGGTGCAATTACAACACGCGAATGTGTAAAAGTGGCGAAAATGGCGGAAAGTGCCGGAGCGGATGCATTAACCATTTTAACCCCGATGTTTATCAATCCGTCGGAAACCGAAATGTACGACCATTTTAAAACCATTGCGGCAAATACAAAACTTCCGGTGTTGCTTTATAATAACCCGGGAAAAACAACAAACAATATTTCAGTCGGTTTATTAAAAAAGCTGGCCGGAATCGACAATATCGTCGGGATAAAAAACACAAGCCTCGACTTTTCTCAAACTTTTCTGTACTTAAACGAGACAAAAGATAATCCAAATTTCAGGATACTTGCCGGAACCGATTATTACATATACGCAACCTTAATGCATGGCGGTGTTGGTTGTGTGGCAGGAACTGCAAATGTTGCACCTAAAATGGTGGTCGACATTTATGAGAAATTTATAGCCGGCGATTTGGAAGGCGCGCTCGAGGCTCAATACAAATTAGTTCCGCTCAGAAATGCATATAACTACGGGAGTTTTCCGGTGGTAATGAAAGATTGCCTGAATTTGATGGGATTAAATATTGGTCACCCTGTCAAACCTATCGGCCACTGCTCGGAAGAACGGCTTACCGCATTAAAAACAGTACTTTCCGATTTAAATTTACTTTGATTGAAAAGCTTTTAATATAATGTCGATACGCGACGACGCACATAAAATAATTCATGAATCGATTGCAGCGGTATTGCCCGACATTGCCGTAAATCGTGTGTTATCACAAAAGGAATTTAGCGGAAAGCTGGTTATGGTTGCCATTGGCAAAGCCGCGTGGAATATGGCAAAAGCAGCAAAAGAGGCGTTGGGGAAGAAAATAGTGAAAGGCGTCGTCGTAACAAAATATAAACATTCGAAGGGAGAAATCGAGGATTGCGAAATCATTGAAGCCGGACATCCTGTTCCTGATGAAAATTCGTTACTGGGAGCTGAAAAAGCGATAAAAATTGTTTCTGAATTAGAACCTGATACTGAAATTCTGTTTCTGATTTCCGGCGGCGGTTCTTCGCTTTTTGAAAAGCCGCTGGATGGAATTTCATTAAATGATATAAAAGATATTACAAACCAGTTGCTAAGTTGTGGTGCCGGTATTCATGAAATCAATTGCATTCGTAAACATTTATCGGATGTAAAAGGCGGTCGTTTTGCACAGAAATGCGGGAGAAATAAAATACATGCCATAGTTCTATCCGATGTTGTCGGCGACGATTTGGATACCATTGCCTCAGGTCCGGCTTATCCCGACAGTTCAACTTCGAAAGATGCTTTTGGTATTGTTCGTAAATACGGGTTTGAAATCAACGATTCGGTTCGAAAAGCGCTTTCTGTTGAAACACCAAAAAAAGTCAGCAATTGCGAAACCGTAATAACAGGAAGTGTAACAGCATTCTGCAAGGCAGCAGCAAAAACCGCAGAAAACCTGGGTTACAAACCGCTGATTTTAACCACGTCGCTTGACGGCGAAGCAAAGGAAGCCGGGATTTTTTTCGCGTCAATTGCCCGTGAAATAAGAAAAGTCGATAGATTAAAGTTTGTTCCGGAACCTCCGTGCGCAATTATTGCCGGAGGCGAAACGGTAGTTACCCTAAAAGGAAAAGGCAAAGGTGGCAGAAACCAGGAAGCAGCGCTTGCAGCAGCAATTGGCATTGAAGGATTGGAAAATACGGTGATCTTTTCCGTTGGTTCGGATGGCACTGATGGCCCGACCGATGCTGCCGGTGGCATGGTTGACGGTGAGTCGGTAAAACGAATGACTGAAAATGCAGTTAATCCTGAAAAATACCTAAATGAAAATAATTCGTATGAAGCTTTAAAAGCAAGTGGAGATTTAATCAAAACCGGAGCAACAGGAACGAATGTGAATGACATTCTGGTGCTTCTTTGCAAATAATTAAAAATGAAAAATTGAAAATTGAAAATGAAAAACATTTTGGTGGAACTAATATATAAATAGATAATATTCAGACTTCGACTTCGCTCTGTCTGAAAGTCACAGTGAGCGGAGTCGAACTGTGAACCAATAATTTATAAATTAATTACGTCAATATTTTTAAAGAAAATCATCAAATTGAAAAATTAAAAATAAGAATTATGGAAATAGGATTTATTGGACTTGGAATCATGGGTAAACCCATGGCAAAAAATTTATTGAAAGCAGGATACAGCTTAATAGTTAACGATATCAACGAAGGCCCTGTAAAAGAACTGACGGATATGGGAGCCAAATCGGCTGCAACACCTGCTGAAGTTGCCAAACAGGTAAAGGTAATAATTACCATGTTGCCCAATTCACCCCACGTAAAACAAGTGGCTTTGGGCAAAAACGGAATTATTGAAGGTGGAACTTCGGGTTCGGTACTAATCGATATGAGTTCGATTGCGCCTTTGGCAAGCAAGGAAATTGCAAAAGCCCTTGCAGAAAAAGGAATTGAAATGCTCGATGCGCCGGTTAGTGGTGGCGAACCAAAAGCGATAGAAGGAACGATCGCGGTAATGGTTGGCGGTAAACAGGAAGTTTTCGATGCCAATTACGAAATCATGAAAGCAATGGCCGGTTCAGTTGTTTTGGTTGGAGATATTGGTGCAGGAAACACGGCGAAACTTTGTAACCAGGTAGTTGTAGCCATTAATATTGCAGCAGTTTCGGAAGCAATGGTTCTGGCGAAAAAAGCAGGCGTAAGCCCTGACAAAGTATATCCAGGCAATTCGCGGCGGTTTGGCAGGAAGCACAGTCATGGACGCAAAGGCTCCAATGATGATGGATCGCAATTTTAATCCCGGATTCCGAATCGATCTTCATATTAAGGATTTGAATAACGTGCTGGAAACATCGCGTAGCGTTGGTGTGCCACTTCCGCTGGCTTCGCAACTCATGGAAATTATGACGGCTATTAAACAGGATGGTTCGGGTGTAGAGGACCATTCAAGTATTGTAAAATTCTACGAAAAAATTGCCAACATTCAGGTTACAAGGGATTGACTTTTAAAATTCAAAATAATCTTCGGTTTATTTAAATATAGTATAAATAATTCATCACGCAAAGACGCAGAGACGCAGAGACGCAAAGGTCTGAAATGAAGAAGTTTAATGACAGAAATGCATTTTGTAAACTGAAATGTATTTTTTTGTACAAATTTTACTGAATCAGCCAATCTTGGCGACTTAGCGGCTTTGCGAGAGTTTTTTATGAATAATACAGAATAGAGAATTTCTATGCATCCCTGACGTTTGTTATCAAAAACTACCGAATAAATAACATCCCCATATCTTTTTCCACATTGAATTTCAATAACTGGAAATATATCCCGCATTTTGGGAAGAATTTCCCTCATAGGGGAATTTAAACTCTACTATCTGGGAAGCCAGAATCTTTTGCGCGCTGGCAAATGGCTAACTTGCACTATTATTAACAACTGATAAAATAACTAAAACTTAATTCGAAAATAATGAGTGAAACACGGCAGAATCTGAGAAAAATGAACCGGATAATTATCTTTTCTGCTATTATTCTTTTTGTAGCAATTCTAATTCTACTCAACATCATTTTTTAGATAATTAATTTCCGAAGTAGTTTTCATTCTGCTCAAATACAATTCAATATAAAATAATACAATGAATCTTTTAATTATTAAAACTAACAAAAATTAGTATGGCAAATTCTATGAGAGAAACGTTTAAACCACATTGGAAAGGATACATCCGATTTGTGGTAGTCCTGTTTGCAGCACAGATAATTTTTTCCGTTACTGCCTTTTCGCAAACGAAAACGGTTACTGGAACGGTTACTGATGCTGTCACAGGCGAATCACTTCCGGGTGTGAACGTCGTCGTAAAAGGTACGGTTAAAGGAACCACTACCCAAATTGACGGAACTTATCAGATTCAGGTCTCAGGGCCGGATGTTGTTTTAATATATTCGTTTATCGGTTATAAGCCGCAGGAAGTAACTGTGGGAGAACAAACGGAAATTAACGTTATACTTGAAACCGAGGCAACACAGTTAGGTGAAATTGTCGCCGTTGGATACGGAACAACACGTCGTTCCGATTTAACCGGTTCGGTTGCTTCTATGTCGAGTGAGCAATTACGAAAAATTCCGGTGGCAAATGTCGCTGAAGCAATGAAAGGACGTATGCCGGGTGTTAATGTGTTTACAACCGATGGCTCGCCGGATGCCGAAATCGTAATTCGCGTTCGTGGTGGCGGTTCGGTAACACAGGATAACTCTCCGCTTTATGTTGTCGATGGATTTATTACCAACAGCATTAAAGGAGTTCCGCCAAATGATATTGCAAGCATTTCGGTTTTGAAGGATGCGGCTGCAACGGCCATCTATGGTGCTCAGGCTGCAAACGGTGTAATTATTATTACTACAAAAAATCCGGTTGCAGGAAAAGTATCGGTAAGTTACAATGGTTATGCACAGTTCAAAACCTTACCGTTGGAACGTAAATATGATGTTTTGGATCCTTACGAATTTGTAATGGTTCAATACGAACGTGCAAAACTTCGTTCAGATGCCGACCTTCGAAACTTTGAAAGATACTACGGGAAATACGATGATTTGGCACTCTATAACGACAAAAAGCCATCGGATTGGCAGGATGAATTATTCGGTGATCCAAAGATTTCGCAATCGCATAACCTGAGTTTAAGTGGCGGTTCAGAAAAAACAAAAATAAGTTTAAGTTTGACCAACAATACCGACGAAGGTATTATGATTGGAAACGCTTACCGTCGTAATGTGCTTAATTTTAAGTTAAGCCAGGAAATTTCAGAAAGCCTGAATTTTGAAGGCCAGTTTGGAGTTATCGATACAAAAACCGACGGCGCAGGTACTTCAGGAAGTTCGCAGTTACGAATTAAGAATGTGATAACCGCAAGGCCTGTCAACGGTATTGCCGATGAATTGGATATTGATTTAACTACTATTGATTCTTCCGACGATTACCAGTCATTCCTGTTAAGTTTGATTAATCCGGTTGACCTTGCAAAACAAGACTGGAGACGACGCAATGATACCAATTATCTTTTACAGGGAGCAGTATCATGGAATCCATTGGATAATCTAACGTTTAAAACCACAATTTCGAGTAGTAAAACCTTCGATGAAAGGTTAAGGTATTATGGCCCGAAAACAAGCCAGTCGCAACAGGAAGGAAACAGTCTTCCATTGGGTACGGTAAATAACAGGACCAATTACTCTTTCCGCTGGTTAAATACAGCAAGTTATTATTTCAAAGATTTAGGCGCTCACAAACTTGATTTACTTGTTGGCCATGAAGTTTATTCCAATGGTGGAAAAGGGAACACGGTTCGTGTTGAAAACTTCAGGGAATCGATGCAACCCGATGAAATGTTTGCAAATATGGCCCTTGGAACGGTCGAAAGTTATTCGAGCTATGAATCGACCAATCAAAATCGCTTGTCATTCTTTGGCCGTGCAAACTACCAGTTCAGAGAAAGATACCTGGTAACTGCAACAATTCGTTCCGATGCATCAAGTAAATTTTCAAAGGAAAACCGCGTTGGCGTTTTCCCTGCAGTAGCTTTGGGATGGAAAATTAACCAGGAAGGTTTTATGGCATCTGCAACAAATGTAGATGAATTAAAACTGCGCTTAAGTTATGGCGCCACAGGTAACGACAGGATTCCGGCCAATGCTACAAAATTTCTGTTTAGCGCCGATACCAATAACGGGCCGGGAATGGGAACAAACAATTACAATGCCTATTATTCTCCCGAAGGTTCAACCTTGTATAATCCCAATATCGTATGGGAAACCACTATTAACCGAAACCTTGGACTTGACTTTGGTTTCTATAATGGAAGAATAAGGGGAAGTGTCGATTTATATCAGAACACAACAAAAGATTTGCTGCTTGCTTCCGCTATTTCGCCAATTTCCGGATTCAGCACACAATGGAACAACATTGGCAGCACATCAAATAAAGGGATTGAAATGCTATTTAATGCCGATATTATCAGTAACGAAAATTTCAGGATAAGCGCTAATTTTAACTTTGGTATTAATAAGGCCAATATCGATGCGCTCGATGGAACCGACGAACGTTTCTTCCAGTCGAACTGGTCGAGTACCGACCTGAAAGACCGTGATGATTATTATCTTGCTGTGGGCGAAACAATTGGTTTGATTTATGGCTATATTAACGATGGAATGTATACTGTTGATGATTTTACGGCTTACGATGCAGTTTCAAATACATATACTCTAAAAGATAATGTACCGGATGATAAAAATACACTGGGAGTTGCCGATGTAAAGCCGGGCTTTATGAAATTAAAAGATTTAAACGGAGACGGTTTGATTAACAGCCAGGATCGCAGGGTTATTGGCAGCGCATTACCGGATGCAACCGGAGGTTTTGGACTGGATGCGCAATACAAGGATTTTGACGCATCTGTACTTTTTAGCTGGTCGGTTGGAAACGATGTTTACAACACGGGAAAAATCGATTATAACCAGCTATACCGAACAACCTTTGGAAACATGCTTTCTTCGCAAAGTTCCGATAAACGTTTTACCTATATCGATGTTGACGGAAGCATTACCGGAACTGCGGGTGAAGTAGTAACCGATCTTGCTCAACTTGGTCAGCTAAACCAGAATAAAACCACATGGAGTGGCAGTAACTCGTTTGGACAGGCAACCACGGTTATAAGCGACTGGGCAGTTGAAGATGGTTCATTCCTTCGGCTTAGCACAATTACTTTAGGTTATACACTGCCGGAATCGCTAAGTTCAAATATTGGAATGTCTGTATTCAGGGTTTATGTTACGGGATACAATTTATGGTTATGGACTAAGTACTCGGGATACGATCCGGAGGTAAGTACTACGAGAAGTGACGGTTATGCAGCCCTGACCCCGGGATTAGATTATTCTTCCTATCCAAGAAGCCGTTCATTTTTGGTAGGAGTAAATATTACTTTTTAATGATTAAAAATTTTATAGATATGAAAGTAAAAAATATCATATATACGATAATTGTATTATTGTCATTTACTGCCTGTCAGGACTTTCTGGATCCGGAATCGTTATCCACATTCGATACGAAATATATTTTCTCGAATGCCGACGATGCACGAAAAGCAGTAAATGCGATGTATGTTCATTTTAGTCACGACGGTTTCCGTTCACGTTTATCAAATAACATGACAGGGAATACCGATCTGGAACACGCCGGTGGCTCAAGCGACGGGGCACGCTACCAGATTTGGCGGCTCAACGCACAGGAAAACAACGGCGACCTTGGCTATGTCTGGGATATTGGCTACCAGGCAATACGCGATGCAAATATTGCCATCGAAGGAATTCAGGCAAGCGATGCATTAAATTCGGCAGATGCTACCTTATCGCGCGACATGTATCATTTACTGGGCGAAGCCTATACCATGCGCGCATACTGGTACAGCATGCTGATTTTCTACTTTGGCGACGTACCTTATTCAACACAGGCTCCTGCTGTCGATGTGGAATTCAATCTTCCCAAAGAAGACAGAAATGTAATCTTAACTCAGGAAATTCAGAATCTGATTGATATTGAAGGCAAGATGATGTGGGCCGACGAAACACCGTTTGGTATTGAACAAATCAATCGTGAATATACGCTGGGAATGATTGCCAGGCTTGCGCTTCAGCGAGGTGGCTGGTATCTGAAACCTGATTTAACAATGGCCCGTGAATCCGATTATCTCGATTACTACACCATTGCCAGGGATTATACAAAAAAACTGATGACATTGAAGGATCGTGCTTTGCCACGCAATTTCAGGCAAATATTTTTGAATGAATGTAAGTTTATTGCACCTGTGAATGACGAAATATTATTTGAAGTTCCGTTTGCTGTTGGTGAAGGAGATGTGGGTTGGAATATCGGAATCAGAGTCGATGCAGGAACACACCCTTACGGTAGTGGTTCCAATTATATGGCAATGCCACCAACCTACTACTATTCGTTCGATACACTCGATGTCCGTCTTCCCGTTACCTGCGGTTTGTACATGATTAATACCGATTTTGTTCAGGAACTGGTAAGTACCGGAAATATGAACATTTCGCAGGCAAAATGGAGCCGTGAATATCTGGATAATCCTCCCGGGCCTTCAACAAACAAAGGAACCGGTATTAACTGGCCAATGATGCGATATGCCGATGTATTGTTAATGTATGCCGAAGCTGAAAACGAATTAAACGGACCGGATGCAACTGCAGTTGAAGCATTTAAACGTGTTCGCCGCCGCGCTTTTAATGAAGCCGACTGGAGCGAAAAAGTCGACCAGTATATAGCAAACGTTTCAGGCAGTAAAGATGCTTTCTTTAATGCAATTGTAGATGAAAGAGCCTGGGAATTTGGCGGTGAAATGATTCGCAAATATGAGTTAATACGCTGGAATTTGTATTACGAAAAAGTGAAGGAAACAGTCGAAGGTTGTAAACAAATGGCTGATGAAGCATTTGCCGGCACCGGAACATTACCCGATTATGTATACACAAAACTGGATGAAAACGGCGATTTACAAATTTTAAATACACATGAAAAAGTTCTGGTTGCTCCCGATGAAACCTGGACTCGTGAAGCATGGTTAATAGATATGTACGATGAAACCCGTTCCGACCATTATGCTGAATGGATTACCCGCGACTGGGATAATTACATCCATCCCGAAAACATTGGAGTTCCCGACGGAATTGTCAGGTACATTTTCCCAATTCCAACTATCGGGATCGATAACAGTAAGGGATTGTTGAAAAACGATGGATACGCCTTCGGATTTTAATTTATAACCAATGCAAAAATATTATAAGATGAAAATAAATAAATTCAATTTAAAGGCCGGGATAATCCTTCTTTTTACAGCAGTTATCGTTGTATATTCCTGTAAAAAAGAAGAGACGGTGTACCCGCGAACCCGGTTGTTTCAGCCGGTATTAAACGAAGACCTCTATTCGGTTGACAATACGATTATTGTAGATCTCGGTAACATGAAAGAGGCACAAAAGTATTACGTTGAAGTAAGTCGCGATTCATTTCTTACAACCGACTATGCTTTCGAAACCGATACCAACTATGTGGTTATCGACCAGCAGACTGTCGGCGAAGAACTTTTGTGGTTTACAATTTATCAGGTAAGAGTTACGGCTTATGCAGATGATCCGGATTACAACAGTTTACCATCGTTGCTCGGAAGTGTAAGAACCCAGAAATTTCCGTCGAATATGGGCACACCAACCAACTTCGATATTCTGGATAACCGTGCTAAAGTATTCTGGACACCTGCAGGGGCACCAATTACTACAATAAAAACGTACGCCGCCAGCGATGCCCGTCTCCAAAATCCTTTATCGGTTAAAGAGTTGACCGAAGAAGAAATGGCAGCTCACGAGGTAGTTGTTGGAGGTCTGGAACCTGCTACCCAATATCAGATTGCAATTTTTAGTGGTGAAACCATACGTGGCTGGGAAACTTACTTAACCCGTGAAGCACTCGAACTCGGCGATAACGTTATCAACCTTACTGGTATCGATACTATTGTAAACTTTGCAACGGCTTTAACCGATGCTACCGAAGGAGCAGTTGTTGTTCTCGAAGGTGGTAAAACTTACGAAGCCGGTGGATATGAGTTCAACGTATCATTAGCATTCGTTTCGGGATATAGTTTTGTCTCAGCATTACCGGTTATCGACTGTAATTCAAACTTTAACCTCTTAGATGGTGCCAATGTAGGAACCATTTCATTTAAAGATATCAAACTTACTGCTTCCGATAACGGTTTTGGAGGTCGATATGTATTCAATATCGACAAATCAGGAACGATAGAGGAAATTAAATTTGACGGTTGCGTAATACGTACACTTCGGGGTATTGGCCGTATGAAAGATGGAGAAGGTGTATTGAACAAGTATACCATTAACGATTGTCAGATTGATAGTATTAATGGGTATGGTGTGCTAAGTGTAGATAAAGATAGCTGGGCGTGCAACGACTTTCTGTTTACTAATTCAACGTTCTCGAAAATTCAGTACTTCCTGATAAGCCGAAACAATTCAAATTCAATTACTATCAGCGATTGTACCTTGAATGAAGTTCCTGATGTTGGTAGACAAATATTCCGTTGGAGAGAGTCAGGACAGGATGAGGTTATCAGTGTGAACATTACCAATACAATTTGGGGACATGGTTGGGATTACGATCAAGAAGAATTAGAGGTATTTGAAATTGACGGATATGATGGAATGGCTAATACAAACTGGAATGTTGTTAACTGTTACACCACCGGAGATTTTAGTTATGGTGATGGCAAAGACGAAATTCCTGGTTTACCGGTAGGAAACTACGCGGGAACTGTTAACGATCTTTGGACGAATCCTGATAATTCTGTGTTTGAATTTAAAGATACCGGTTTCGCTGGTAAAAGCGATGCCGGCGATCCGCGTTGGAGAGTTGGACTATAAGTAAATAATCTGATAGTTCTTCTTTACAGGACAAATAGTTTTTAGGTTAATAAACTCCGGATAACCGTTATGGTTTCCGGAGTTTAAATTCTTAACATTTTTCATGCATATTTAATGAGTTATCTTTTGAAAAACAGATATAATCGATTGAAAAACAACAAAATTGCTTCGAAACTTTTTGTCGTACTTTTTATATTTTCTATTTCAGGATTTACTTCTCTCGCACAAAATAATATCTCAAAGGTTTGGGTAGCCGATAACGGCGATGGAACGTATAAAAATCCAATCCTCCATGCCGATTATTCCGATCCGGATGCGATACGTGTTGGCGACGATTTTTATATGACCGCCTCATCGTTTAACTGTGTTCCGGGATTACCCGTTTTACATTCAAAAGATTTGGTGAACTGGGAATTAATAGGATATGCACTGCAAAAACAACCGCCTTTTGAAGTTTTCGACAAACCGCAACATGGAAACGGTGTTTGGGCGCCGTGTATCCGTTATCACGACAACGAATTTTATATTTACTATCCCGATCCCGATTTCGGAATTTACCTTGTAAAAGCTGAAAAAGCTGAAGGCCCGTGGTCGGAACCGGTTTTGGTAAAAGGCGGTAAAGGATTGATTGACCCCTCGCCGCTTTGGGATGATGACGGGAAAGTTTACCTGATACATGCTTTTGCCGGCAGCCGCGCCGGAATTAAAAGTATCCTCGTTGTAAATGAACTCAACAGCGAAGGCACAGAAGTCGCCGGTAATGAAGTAATGGTTTTCGATGGCCACGAAAGTCACCCGACAGTTGAAGGGCCAAAATTTTATAAGCGAAACGGATACTACTACATTTTTGCTCCTGCAGGCGGAGTTTCAACAGGTTGGCAACTGGTGTTGCGTTCCAAAAATATTTACGGCCCTTACGAAGAAAAAATCGTTTTGGCAGAGGGAAATACAAAAATAAACGGGCCACACCAGGGAGCGTGGGTAACAACACAAACGGGTGAAGACTGGTTTATCCATTTTCAGGATAAAGAAGCATACGGACGAATCGTTCATCTGCAACCCATGATTTGGAAAAACGACTGGCCGGTTATTGGTTCCGATCCCGATGGTGATGGAGTTGGAGAACCGGTAAGCACATACAAGAAACCGAATGTTGGAAAAACATATCCCGTAATGACACCTCCGGAAAGTGATGAATTTAATGGAAGCAAGTTGGGAGTGCAATGGCAATGGCATGCCAACCCAAAATTATACTGGGGCTTTCCTTCCGGAAATCTTGGATATCTCAGGTTGAATTGTGTGGACAGACCGGATGAAAGTGGAGGATTATGGAACGTTCCAAACCTTCTTCTTCAAAAATTCCCTGCCGAAGAATTTACCGCAACAACTAAATTGGATTTCACCGCCCGTCATAATGGCGATGAAATTGGTTTTGTGATAATGGGCGAAGACTACCAATACATTTCATTGAAAATGAAAAATGAAAAATTAAAAATTCAGGTGGTCAGGTGTAAAAATGCAAGGACAGGAGGAAAAGAAGAAGTGCTGTTTTCAGACGATTTTTCCGGCAACGAAATTTATTTCAGAATAAAAGTTGATAAAGGGGCGCTTTGCAATTTCAGCTATAGTTCTGACGGGAAAAATTATAAGTCAGCAGGGCCAAAATTTGAAGCAAAACCAGGGCGCTGGATTGGTGCAAAAGTGGGTTATTTCGCTTTGCGTGATGGTGTTACAAACGACTCGGGAACTGTGGATATTGACTGGTTCAGGATGGAAAATAAATAAAAATTGAGGAATAAAATAATTTGTAATCAAAAGCAGACTTCGACTTCGCTCAGTCTGACAGTCACCCTGAGCGAAGTCGAAGGGTGTTTTAATATTTTGTTTCGATTTTAATTTAAAGATAAATTTATAGGTCAAGTATGATAAAAGTGCTGCAAATATTCTCACTAATGATACTTACAACCTTTAAAAGTTGGGGATTTCGATTTTGTAGTTGAAGTAAATGGTTCAGGTGATTTTAAAACCGTTCAGGAAGCCATTAATGCAGTTCCCGATTTCAGAAAAAACCGAACTACAATCTTTATTAAAAGCGGAACCTATAAAGAAAAACTCATTCTGCCGGCCAGCAAAACCAATGTTTCAATTATTGGTGAAAACGTTGAAGAAACAATTCTTACTTACGACGATTATGCATCGAAAAAAAACCGATTTGGTGAAGAAGTGGGAACTACAGGCTCCACTTCATTTTACATTTTTGGAGAAGGATTTACAGCCGAAAACATCACCTTTGAAAATAGTTCCGGCCCGGTAGGTCAGGCCGTTGCGGTTCGCATTGACGGTGATAAGGTTGCATTTAAAAATTGTCGTTTTCTGGGATTTCAGGATACATTGTATCCACACGGCGAAAACAGCCGGCAATACTACAAGGATTGTTACATTGAAGGAACCGTCGACTTTATTTTTGGCTGGTCGACTGCAGTTTTCGAAGAATGCACTATTTTCTGTAAAGATCACGGATATATTACTGCTCCATCAACTTTAGAGGAATCGCCATTTGGCTTTGTTTTTCTGAATTGCAAAATTACCGGAAACGCACCGGAAGATTCCTATTACCTCGGCAGGCCATGGCGTCCGTATGGCAAATCGGTGTTTATCAAATGTGAAATGGGGAATATGATTAAACCGGAAGGCTGGGATAACTGGAGAAATCCTGAAAATGAAAAAACCGCATTTTTTGCTGAATATAAAAATACAGGCAGAGGTGCCGGCACAAATGATCGCGTAAACTGGTCGCATCAACTTACCGACGAACAAGCAACAAAATATACGATTACAAATATTTTGGGAGAGTGGGCTGAAAACCCTGATTTATTCTACGATAGAAAATAAATACGACATAAAATGACAACAAAACCTATTACCACATTTTTAGCATGTTTTCTCCTGGTTCTGGCAGGCTGTGCACAAAATTCAAAACCCGGCCAACCTAAATCACTGAGTTTTGAAAATATAGAATTTAATATGCCGGATATCCAGGAACCTGTAATTCCTGACAACGTGGTGAGCATTACAGATTTCGGAGCAGTTGAAGGCGGAGAAGTGTTGAACAGCAAGGCCTTTGCGGATGCAATCGACGCAGTTGCAAAAAAAGGTGGCGGGAAAGTTATTATTCCTCCGGGAATCTGGCTTACAGGGCCAATCACCTTAAAAAGCAACCTGGAATTACACGCCGAACAGGGTGCTTTGGTTCTTTTTTCAACCAATAAAGATTTATATCCGGTTGTTAAAACCAATTTTGAAGGATTGGACACGTATCGTTGCCTCTCTCCTATTAATGGAAAAAATCTTGAAAACATAGCATTTACCGGCAAAGGTGTTTGGGATGGAAACGGCGATGCCTGGCGATATGTAAAGAAAAGCAAACTCACCGAAAGCCAGTGGAAAGAACTCGTAGCTTCGGGAGGAATTGTAAACGAAAAAGGTGATGGATGGTATCCTTCGGAGCAGTTCAAAAAAGGATATGAAGGCAGTGGCGATCAGAATGTTCGTGACGACCTGAAAACCAAAGAAGATTTTGAAGCCATTCATGATTTTTTGCGACCTGTTTTTGTGAGCATTCAAAGCAGCAAACGGGTGCTATTCGATGGCCCTGTTTTTCAAAATTCACCAGCATGGAACATTCATCCGCTTTGGGTGGAAGATTTGATAGTGAGAAATCTGACTGTTCGCAATCCCTGGTATTCGCAAAACGGCGATGGAATTGACATTGAATCATGTAAAAATGTTCTGGTTCAAAATTGCAATTTCGATGTAGGCGATGATGCCATTTGCATAAAATCGGGTAAAAATGAAGATGGACGCCGCTACGGAATCCCTTGTGAAAACCTGGTTATAAAAGACAATATTGTCTATCACGGACATGGTGGCGTTACCGTTGGCAGCGAAATGTCAGGCGGCGTAAGAAACATGCACGTATCAAACTGTATATTTATGGGAACCGATGTGGGTCTGCGTTTCAAGAGTAACCGCGGACGTGGTGGCGTGGTTGAAAACATCTACATATCGAATATATATATGACCAATATTCCTGCAAACGCCATTTCTTTTAATCTGTACTATGGGGGCCGTTCAATTTCTGAAATGATGGCCGAAGGTGGCAGCATGCAAACTTCAGCAGATATACTTCCCGTTACCGAAGAAACACCACAGTTTAAGAACATAAAAATCTCGGACATTACAGTTAAAGGCGCCGATCAGGCTGTGTTCCTTCAGGGCTTACCGGAAATGAACCTCGAAAATGTTGAACTAAGCGATATGACAATGGAAGCTGAAAACGGCTTTACAGTTATCGACGCAACAGGTGTTAAAATCAGCAATGTAAAATTGACCACAAAAAATAAAACTGCTTTTGAATTTCTGAATTGTAAAGATGTTGATGTTAAGAAAATCGACAGCAATGCAAACACAAAAGATGCGGTAAAAATAAATGGCAACGAAAGCGGAAATATATCATTGGTATCTTCTGCACAAATCAATTTTGAGAATCTCACAGAAATCGGGAAAGAAGTGCCGGAATCTGCAGTTAAATTTTAAACTGAAATGAAAAGAATTTTAGTCATTTTCACCTGGACGTTTATTCTGATTTGTGGCTGTCAGTCGCCTGAAAAACCGTTTACTATTTATACGATTGGCGATTCAACCATGGCCAGACAAGAAACCGGAAGTCTATCCCGAAACCGGCTGGTGCCAGGAATTAGGCGAAAACTTCGACGAATTTGTAACAGTTGAAAATCATGCGGTAAACGGAAGAAGTTCTAAAAGTTTTATCGACGAAGGACGCTGGCAAGTGGTTCTCGACAGCCTGAAGCCTGGTGATTATGTTTTTATTCAATTTGGACATAACGACGAAAAAGATTACGACTCAACAAGATATACTACTCCTTTTGGAACTTACACCAAAAATCTGGAACGGTTTGTTAAAGAATCGCGCGGGAAAGGCGCCAATCCGGTTTTGTTTACTTCTATCGTCAGAAGACATTTTGGCGAAGATGGAAAGTTAATCGATACGCATGGTGATTATCCTGTGGCAACCCGTAATGTGGCAAAAGAACTGAATGTTCCCTTAATCGATCTTCAGAAATTAACCGAAGATTGGGTAAATTCTTTGGGCGACGAACCTTCAAAAAAAATGTATTTATGGACTGAACCAAACGATAAATTCCCGGAGGGAAGAAAAGACGATACACATCTTCAGGTTGAAGGAGCAAAAAAAGTGGCTCAAATTGCGCTTGAAGAATGCAAAAAGCAAAATCTGCCGTTTACAAAACACTTGAAATAAAGTAAAATCCTAAAATTCAAAAACAATGAAAAGCAAGTTTACATATTTTCTCTTCTTCATTTTAATATCATGCTTTCAATATTCACTTGCCGAAGATAATCCGGTAAATGCAGATATTATTGTAGCAGCCGATGGCTCTGGTGACTTTACAACTGTTCAGGCAGCAATAGATGCAGCGCCGTCCAATAGCGACAGACGAACAGTTATTTATATCAAACGTGGTTTGTACGATACTGAAAAACTAATCGTTACGGGCGATAAAATCAATATTACCTTAATTGGTGAAAGCCGCGAAGAAACGGTATTAAGTTATCATATTTACGATTGCACAAAGGGAAAATGCCCGGTGGAAGATGCAGCCTTATGGACCGGTGACAATATTCGAACCTCGGCAACATTAACTATTCAGGGTGATGGTTTCCGTGCAGAAAACATGACGATTCAAAATACCGCAGGACCGGTTGGGCAGGCACAGGCTATAACAGTTCGTGCTGACAAATGTGTCTTTATTAATGTCGATTTTTATGGTTATCAGGACACCATGTATTTCTGGAGCGATGGCTTACGGAGTTATTTCGAAGGTTGCCTGGTAGTTGGCCGTACCGATTATATTTATGGCTCGGGAACAGTATTTTTTCAGTCTTGCGAAATTCGAAGCTGGGGTGGCGGCTGGATTACTGCTCCGTCAACAGCTCAGAATCAGCCCTATGGTTTTGTGTTTAACGAGTGTGACATAACATATGCGCTAAACAGCCCGCGCGGAGGCGATGATGGTGAACTGGTGCGTTTTGGCCGTCCATGGCACGAATATCCAAAAGTAGCCTGGTTGCATTGCGAAATGACAGAGATGATACATCCGCAAGGTTGGGGCGATAAATGGAATATGGATTATGCCGATTCAAGCCCCGATTTGCATTTATATGAATATCAGAATACCGGCCCCGGCGCAGATATGAGCCAGCGAGCCGAATGGGCAGGAATAAAGGAATTGACCAACGAAGAAGCTCAGGATTATACCGTACAAAAAGTTCTTGGTGGAAATGATGGCTGGGATCCAACTGCAGATGCGCCCTTGGTTCAAACTTATTCATGGACTGGAAACGGTGATAACGACGGTTGGAAAGTCGCCGAAAACTGGGACCCCGTGGGCATTCCGGCGAAAGGTGAATCCGCCGAAGTTGATGGTTCATTTACCATCATTGCTGTGGGAGATACCTTTTCCGCCGATTTGAGCATTAAAAATGGAGCTATCCTGCAAATTGCTTCAAATAGTACGGTAAATTATTTATCCGTTGCTGCAGGTGAAATACAGGCAACTTCAGACGCCTCTCTTTCCGGAAAAATTTCCACAAAAGATTCACTTATATTTTCGGGAGATCAAAATCTTGAATTAAATGCTACGCTTTCAGGAGTGCATAGTTTGGTTAAAACCGGTTCAGGTGAAATTATTTTAAATAACGACAACAGTAATTATTCAGGTTTAATAAAACTCGAATCCGGAATGCTTGAAGCATCGGTTTCAAATTCATTCGGAAAAAGTTCGGTTCAGGTTAGTAATGGAGCAACACTTATTATTGGAAATAATAATGCGTTCTATGCCAAATCGAAACTCGAAGTTGAAACAGGAGCTACGCTTGTTCTTAACGCCGATGTTACTACCAGCGAGTTTTTTATCGATGGCGAAATGCAAAATGTGGGTGAATATACCGCCGAAACAAATCCTGAACTTATTAGTGGCGACGGCAAAATTATTATTGGCCGGCCCGATACTTTTGTTTTTCATCGTGGTTCAAACGGAAATTGGGATGTACCTGAGAACTACACTCCTGCCCTGCTTCCCGAAGCCGGAGAAACAGTGATTGTCGAAGAAGAAATGGAAACCACTTCAACCATTTTTGCTGCAGATATTGTAATTCAAAACGGAGGAAATTTAAGATTACGAGGTGAACATTCAGCTACCGGTACCATTCACATGAAAGAAGGAACTTCATTCCGCTATAATACAGGTGGTGCGGGGATGTCGCTCGATGCACCCATTTCTGTTGAAGGCGATGTTTCCATGATTATGGAAAGCGGAAACACTCCTGGAAGTACAATGACTTTGAACGGACCGATTTCAGGCTTTGCAAAAATTACAGCTTTGAATAATGGTAAGGGAACTTTAAACAACGGCACTCTATTATTAATGGGAGATAACCAGGGATTTTCCGGAACGTGGGATTTAACCCAATACAGCAGTAAATATCCTGATACTCCAGGTTATATCACATTGTTGGAAGGGAAAAGTGAAAATGCTTTTGGAAAAGGTGAGATTATTGCCGGACAGGAAAACCGTGTTGTATTCAGTCATTCAAAAGCTGCCGGCGATACTTTGGATATGACGCTAAGCGAATCGGCAAAAGCAGTTTTAAATGTGGATGTTTTGTTGAAAAGTTATATGCTAAACGGAAATCCTGTTGATGACGGAGAATATTCAGCTTCAACCAACCCCGAATTGTATGAGGGAGACGGAAAAATTATCGTTGGTAATACCGATACAATTCCTGAACCAAAAGAATTGCCTGCTTTCCCGGGAGCGGAAGGTTACGGGAAATATGTTACCGGAGGTCGTGGTGGCCAGGTGATTTATGTTACCAATCTGGAAGACGATAACAATCCGGGTTCATTGCGATATGCATTGAATCAAACAGGACCAAGAATTATACTTTTTAAAATTTCAGGTACAATACAATTAAAATCGGATTTGAAAATCACCAAAAACGATGTCACCATTGCCGGACAAACTGCGCCGGGCGATGGAATCACCGTGCGCGATTACCCGGTTTATGTGGAGGCTGACAATGTAATTATTAGATTTCTGCGATTCAGAATGGGCGATAAGCAGGCACAGGAAGACGATGCATTGGGTGGCCGTTTTCATAAAAATATTATGATAGACCATTGTTCTGCAAGCTGGTCAACCGATGAATGTGTTTCGTTTTACGTAAATGAAAATTTCACGCTTCAGTGGTCGTTTATTACAGAAAGCCTGCGGAATTCGGTACACGAAAAAGGATCACATGGTTATGGTGGAATCTGGGGTGGCAAATTTGCATCTTTTCACCATAATTTGCTGGCACACCACGACAGCCGGAATCCTCGTTTGGGAGAAAGTGCCGGAACTACATATGCCTTAACCGATTTGGTTGATTTGCGAAATAACGTGATATACAACTGGCAGGGCAACAGTTGTTACGGAGGTGAGGCAATGAACGTAAACATCGTAAATTGTTACTACAAACCGGGGCCGGCAACTACGAAAGTTGAACGGATTGTCGCCATCGATAAAAACAAGGTTGAAGGAACACCCATTTACGATATCTGGGGTAAATTTTACATCGATGGAAATGTGATGACTGCATCTGAAAGAGCGACGGAAGATAACTGGACATACGGTGTTTACAATCAGTTCCACAGCAGTAATGGAACCGTAACTCAGGAAGAACGTGAAGCCATGCGTATTACCGAACCTCACGATCCGGGAGAGGTGACCACACATACTGCCGAAAAAGCCTACGAACAAATCCTGGAATACGGCGGTGCAAGTTTGGATCGCGATTCGGTTGACTTACGTATTGTTCATGACGTTAGCACAGGAACCGCAACCTATATGGATGGCGGAAACGGCAGTAAAAACGGAATTATCGATACGCAGGATGCAGTTGGTGGCTGGCCGGTTTTGGAATCGTTGGATGCCCCGGCTGACAGCGACGATGACGGTATGCCCGATGACTGGGAAACCGCCAACAATTTGAGCCCATTCGATAATAGCGATGCTCAGCTAAAATCAGTTGACGGAGTTTATCCCAACATCGAAGTGTACATCAACAGTCTCGTTACCGAAATCGTGGCAGCTCAGAATGAAGGAGGAATTTCAACAGGAATTAATGAAATTCCCGTAAACAAACCTGCAGAAGAAAACATAAAAATGTATTTCAATAATGCAGAACACAAACTGGTTGTTTCGCATTCTGAAAGAGTTAGAAATGTTCGGATTTACAACATTACAGGTCAAATGCTGATGAGTCGTAAATTTGACCAAAATGAATTAAATATCGACACATCATCTCTACAACGGGGAATTTATATAGTTTCAGTAAAGGATATTAAAAACCAGGTATTTTCGAAAAAACTGGTTAAATTTTAGTGAGGTATTATTTTAATGAATTAGGTGTTTAACTTATATAAACCAAAATGCGGCTAAAGCCATATTTAACAGCCACTTATAAATTCCGTCAGCTAAAGCAGACGGCAATAAATAGCTAACATGATAATTAACACCGCGGCTTTAGCCCGGTGAACAAAGGCAACAATAAATAGCACGGCTTTAGCCGTTAAAAAAATAAAAGCTAAAGCCAACAGAAAAGCAATACAATGAAAAAGACAAGCATCATATTTTTAATTACCATTATCTCGCTTTCCGTATTTGCGCAGAATGACATTCAATATAAAATGACAGTCGCCAAGGATGGTTCCGGCGATTTTACAACAATCCAGGATGCCATCGATGCAACAAAATCCTTTCCCGACAAACGAATTACAATTTCAGTAAAAAACGGGGTTTACCGCGAAAAAGTGAGGGTTCCGTCGTGGAATACACTTTTATCCATTGTCGGTGAAGACCGGGATAACACCATCATAGTTTGGGATGACTATTTCAATAAAATAAACCGGGGACGAAACAGCACTTTTTTTACCTACACACTTGCAATTGAAGCCGACGATTTTTATGCTGAAAACCTAACCATCGAAAACTCTGCAGGTTCAGTTGGGCAGGCCGTTGCTTTGCATGTGGAAGGAAACCGCTGTGTTTTCAAAAACTGCCGGATACTCGGAAATCAGGATACGGCTTACCTCGACGGAGAATTCAGCAACCAGTTATTCGTGAATTGCAAAATTGAAGGAACTACCGATTTTATTTTTGGTTCGGCAACTGTGGTTTTTAAAAACTGCGATATCATTAGCCGTCGCGATTCGTATATAACAGCAGCAAGCACAACCGAGGGCAAATCGTTTGGTTTCGTTTTTATGAACTGCAATATTCTGGCAGACGAAGGGGTTGAAAATGTGTATCTGGGCAGGCCCTGGAGGCCATTTGCCAAGACCGTTTTCATGGAGTGTAAGCTCGGAAAACAAATTCATCCTGATGGCTGGAAAGAATGGAGCAATAAGGGAAACGAAACCACTACTTTTTATGCAGAATACAAAAACACAGGTGAAGGTGCTGATACAAAAAACCGGGTAAACTGGTCTCACCAGATGACGGATAACGAAGCAAAAAAATATACC
Organism: uncultured Prolixibacteraceae bacterium; assembly: GCA_963821855.1. GTDB lineage: Bacteria > Bacteroidota > Bacteroidia > Bacteroidales > Prolixibacteraceae > Draconibacterium. The sequence goes on from CAWGFJ010000013.1 coordinate 236,911, forward strand.
ATTGAAAACATTCTTGGAAGCTGGGCATTAAGTTATATTAAAAATTAGAATGAATCATAATAACTTTTCTATTAACCATAGACACAATCACCACTTCGATCCCAAAACCAGATTTTGTTTATGGGACTTCGACTTTCCTAAGTCGAAGAAATTTATATCGGACTTAGGAAAGTCCGATTCCCGATTAGGCTACAGCCTCATCATGTCTGAAAAATCTGGGTTAAAGTCTCGAAGCATCAATCATTTGAGTAAAGTAGCTTTTGTTGCTATGATCACTTTATTTTTTTCCTGTTCAGTGAAACAGGAGAAAACATCAAAAATTGACCGGCACGCAGTTGTTACCCGGCACAATGTCGAAAATACATCATTCGACACCTTGTCGTCGTTAACCGTTGGAAACGGAAAATTTGCATTTACTGTTGATGCCACAGGACTTCAAACTTTCCCTGAAAAATACGAAGAAGGAATTCCGCTTGGGAACCATGTCGGAATGGGGCTGGCACAGTTTTCCGAATACCGAAAATTTTAAGCTCGAAGAAACTTATCAGTATTACGATGTGGAAGGCAGAAAAGTCCCGTATGCAATTCAATGGAGAGAGCCCGGAAGAAAACAGGATGCTGCAAATTATTTCAGGGAAAATCCGCATCGGTTGCATTTGGGTGTTTTTGGCTTCGAATTGCATCATTCCGATAAATCTGAAGTAAAACCTGAGGATATCGCAAACATCAAACAAAAACTGGATTTATGGACGGGTATTATTTCTTCATCTTTTGAAATTGATGGAGAAAAAACAGAAGTTGAAACCTGTGCAGATCATGAAAAAGACAGGATTGCAGTTCAGGTAAATTCCGAAATGATTAAGAACGGCACGCTTGGATTCAAATTAAGGCTTCCCTATCCTACTGGGGATTGGGGTGGCGATGCCTGTAATTGGGAGAAAACGGATTTGCATCATTCCGAAATTATCAGGCAAAATGAAAACAGCGCAATTATTAAACATTCAATAGATACAACTACTTATTTTATTCAACTCAATTGGTCAGGAAATGCTTCATTGACTGAAAAGGAACCTCATGTTTATGTTTTGAATCCTGGAAAAGAATCACCTGCTTTTTCGGCTTCAGTTGAATTCAATAGTGAAAATACTTTCGCTGAGAAATCGGAATTTGAAGACGTGAAAAATTCTTCCGTCAGTGGTTGGGAAACATTTTGGAAAAGCGGTGGCGCAGTCGATTTCTCGGGAACTGAAGATTCCAAAGCGAAAGAACTGGAACGAAGAGTTGTTCTTTCGCAATATCTTACACGGGTGAATTGTGCTGGCAATTTTCCGCCTCAGGAAACCGGATTGACGTATAACAGTTGGTACGGAAAGCCGCATCTCGAAATGCACTGGTGGCATGGCGTTCATTTTGCGTACTGGAACCGCACCGAACTTGCTCGAAAAAAGTCTTCAGTACTATTCAGCAATTTATGAGAAAGCAAAAGCCAAAGCGGAAAAACAGGGATACGCCGGTGTTCGCTGGCCCAAAATGACCGACAACTTTGGCGATGACAGTCCTTCGGGTGTAGGTGAATTTTTAATCTGGCAACAACCACATATCATCTATTATGCCGAATTGTGTTATCAGCAACACCCTGACAAGGCTACACTTGAAAAATATGAGAAACTGGTTTCCGCAACGGCTGATTTTATGGCCGATTTTGCCCGATGGGATGAAAAGACAAACCGGTATATTTTAGGCCCTCCGCTAATTCCTGCACAGGAAAGTCTTGAAAAAGAAAAAACATTCAATCCGCCTTTTGAATTGGCTTACTGGCAGTGGGGACTTTCAATTGCACAACAATGGCTGGAACGGCAAGGGAAACCAGTGAATCCGGAATGGCAAAAAGTTATTGATGGCTTAGCTGGCTTTGCGCAGAAAGATGGTTTGTACCTCGCTGCAGAAAGCGCTCCCGATTCGTATGAAAACAGCAGATATTATTCCGACCATCCCATGGTTTTGGGCGCCTTTGGAATAATGCCTGAAACAGTTGGAATCGACACTACGGTCATGACAAATACCTTCGACTATATTGAAAAGAACTGGAACTGGGAAAGTACCTGGGGATGGGACTACCCGATGGCAGCAATGTGTGCAACCCGCCTGGGAAAACCCGAAGAGGCTGTGGATTTATTAATGAAAGATGTAACGAAAAATACCTATCTGAAAAACGGACATAATTTTCAGAGCAACCGTTTGCGGCTTTATCTGCCCGGAAACGGCGGATTACTTACAGCAGTGGCAATGATGTGCGCCGGTTACGAAGGAAATACAAAAACAAATCCCGGCTTTCCTGAAGATTGGAAGGTAAAATGGGAAGGGTTAAAACCCATATTTTAAATCTTAAAAAAAGAGAAAGTGAAGAGAAAAATTTTATACAGCCTGATATTAGCTGTTTTTACAGTATTATCAGGAATTGCACAGGAAGATCTGCCGGCTTTTCCAGGCGCCGAAGGGAACGGGAAATACGTAACCGGCGGACGGGGAGGACAAGTGATATATGTTACGACACTGGACGATAATAACAGCGTCGGAAGTTTAAGATATGCCGTTAATCAGTCGGGACCACGGATAATCATGTTCAAAGTTGCCGGAACGATTAAATTAAAAAGTAAACTAAGCATATCGAAATCAGATGTAACGATTGCCGGACAAACGGCGCCCGGCGACGGAATTACCATCCGCGATTATACTGTGGAGGTTAAAGCGAACAACGTAATTATCCGTTTTATGCGTTTCAGAATGGGTGATGTTACGAAACAGGAAGATGATGCATTGGGTGGACGCAGATATAAAAATATCATTGTAGACCACTGTTCCATGAGCTGGTCGACTGATGAATGCGTTTCTTTTTACGACAATGAATTTTTCACCCTGCAATGGAGCATTCTTTCCGAGAGCCTGCGAAATTCAGTCCATGACAAGGGCAAACACGGATATGGTGGAATCTGGGGCGGCCGTGGTGTTTCGTTTCATCATAATTTACTGGCTGATCACGATAGCCGGAATCCGCGTTTTTGTGGCAGTCGCTATTCCAATAAACCCGATGAAGAACTGGTTGATTACCGAAATAACGTAATCTTTAACTGGGGAGCAAACAGCGCTTATGCCGGAGAAGGCGGACGTTACAATATGATTAATAATTATTATAAAGCAGGCCCGGCAACATCGAAAAAAAGCAGAATTATTGAACCCTATGCCGACAATGGCGGGAATAGCCAGCCGGCAGGTACTTATGGAAAATTCTATATCTCCGGTAATTATATGACCGCAAGTTCAACGGTTACCAATGATAACTGGCTTGGAGTTGATATGCATTCCACATTTTCAACCTATGCTCCGGGTGTTACAAAAAACGATATAAAATCGGAAAATGAGTTTCCACATGCCCCGGTTACCACTCATACTGCTGAAAAAGCGTATGAAAAAATTCTTGATTACTGCGGGGCTAGTCTGAGCCGCGATTCCGTGGATTTACGAATAATTCATGATACCGAAACCGGAACCGTTACTTATTCCGACGGAGGGAACGGAAGCAAAAACGGCCTTATCGACACACAAAGCGCCGTCGGCGGCTGGCCTGTTTTACAAACCGGCGATGCGCCAATCGATACAGATGGCGATGGGATGCCTGACGATTGGGAAACGGCAAATAACCTTAACCCGGAAGATGATGGCGACGCACAGTTGAAATCGGTGGACGGAGCTTATCCAAATGTGGAAGTGTATCTCAACAGTCTGGTTAGTGACATTACCGAAGCTCAAAATGAAGATGGAATTTTAACCAGCGTAAAAATTATTTCTGTTGAAAAGAATCCGGTAAAAGCGTATTGGAATAACTCATCAAAGGAAATTATTGTGAATCATTCAAACATCGTAAAAAGTATAAGTGTATTTCCCGGTTTCCGGAACCTTGATTGCTGAGAAGATACTTTTATACTTCATCGGCAAGAATGAAAGTAAATGATATTCAGCCCGGAATTTATGTGGTAAGAATAGTGGATGAAAACAATCAGGTGTATTCACAAAAAATAATGAATTTTTAATTAGAAAACACAGATTTCCCGCGAAGCAATCACTCTGGGAGACTACGCTCAGACTATCTATCAATTATGAAGATAAAAATGAAATATTGTTTTTACTTGATTCTCCTGGCTTTTCTAGTTATAGAATCACCACAAAATTCTTATGCAACCATTTATGAAGCTGAAACTTCAGAGTTGTACAAAGCAATTGTGGAAGATAAAAACAGTGGTTTTTCCGGCGATGCGTACATTAATTTCGACAATGAGCCAGGGAGTTTTCTTGAATTGAAAATCGGAATGGCACAAGGCCGGGGAACAAACAATAAAAATAAGGTTTGCCAACGGGTCAACAGTTGAGCGTTTGATGAATATTTTCATTAATGATTCTCTGATTGCTGAATCGCTTTCATTTCAACCAACCGGCGACTGGACAAACTGGGATACAATTTCAGTAACTGCTCATCTTAACAAAGTCGTCAACAATATCAAATGCGTTTCGGTTAGCAGCGATGGAGGCCCGAATATCGATCTTTTTGATGTTTCAGGAGAACAGGCACAAACATATTCGCTGAATTTTATGGTTGAAGGCTCAGGACAAATTCAGCAATTGCCGAATGATGCGCTTCTTTTTGAAGGTGAACAAATTATTTTGGTTGCCAAGCCCGATTACAACACTGTCTTTTTTAAATGGACCGGAGATTTTGAATCGCAATCAGATACATTGAAATTTACACTTGACGGTGATAAAACCATAACTGCCTATTTTGTTGAAATCGAAATCTATCCGCCCGACCCTGACTTTTCGATGATTGGTTATGCCACTGTTGCAGGAGAAGGCGTTGAAACCACAACCGGTGGTGAAGGCGGTAAGGTAACTGTAATCGAAAACCTGACTCAGCTAGAAGCCTGGGGTGCCAGCCGTGAGGATAATTATACCGCTGAAACAGTGATTATTCGCGGAACTATTGAAGCAGATGAAACCACGGTGATTTCAGTAAAACGCGGAAAGGATATTTCCATTCTGGGTGATTCGGAATCAAATGGCGGTTTTGCTGAACTGAAAAACATTTCCTTTAATATCCGGCAATATTCCAATGTTATTATCCGTAACCTGAAAATGCATGAAGTGTTTTATCCCGATGACGATTTGACCATTGATGAATGCCACCATGTATGGATTGACCATTGTGAATTTTACAGCAAAATCGGCCCGGGAATAACCGTAGATACTTATGATGGCTTACTGGATATCAAAAAAGGCTCGCATAATGTTACGGTTTCGTGGTGCCATTTTCACGACCACATGAAAACGGTTCTTATCGGCCACAGTGATAATAATGGGGAGCAGGATGCCAGTCTTGAAGTTACTTTTCACCACAACTGGTTTTCTAATACCGACGGCAGAAATCCAAGCCTGCGTTTTGGAAAAGTTCATTATTTCAACAATTACCTTGAAAACATTTCAGACTATGGATTTGCTGTCAGAAACGGGGCTCATGCCAAAATCGAGAACTGTCATTTTGAAAGTGTAAATATTCCTGTTGCTACTGATAAATTTGAAGGACATGGTTTTGCATGTATTTCCGGCTGTATTTATTCAGGCAACAGCTCGGAAAACGACAACCAGATTTCGGAGCCATTTGACTGTGAATTCTGGAATTCCGAAATTCCGTATTCCTATGAACTGGAAAATGCCAATACAGTGAAAATATCAACACAAATGTATGCGGGCGCCGGAATTATAAGTACAGTCACAGCATCTCCTGAAATAAAGAATTCCGCTAATCTGAAACTGGAAAATATGTATTTCAACCAAACCGAAGGGAAAATAGTTCTTTCCGTTTCTTCAAAAACAGATGAAACACTGAACATCTCAGTTTTATCTGTTGGAGGAAAAATATTGAATTTTCAGCCTGAAAAAATCGAAGCAGGAACGAACAAAATCAGTTTTCCGGTTTCAAAATTCAGCAAAGGAGTTTATCTCTTAAAAATTGAAACAGAAGCCGAACGAATTACCAGAAAGATAATTTTTTAAATAAAGCAATCGTAATTCATTGAATTATCAGCAGGAATGAAATCAACATTTTTTTGACATCGAAGTTTACCCTCTCTCCTGTTTCTTCCTTAATAAAAGGAGAGACGATTGGCAGATGCAACAAAAAATAATGATTTTGAAAAAATGTCTTCTTATTACCACTGGCTGATCATCCTTCCCTTTGTGAAGGGAAGGACAGGAGGATGGGTAAAAATGCGGCCGACAAAGGAAGGCTTCAAAAAAGGGCCGCTGAAAACCAACGACCCAATTTAGATCTAACTAAACTACTTTTATTTATCTCTTTATTAACTTTCTGGCAAATGCATCATCGTTAAGCGAACGAATCAGGTAAACGCCCGGTTGCAAATCGCCAACACTGATGTAATCGTAATTTGAGCGAATTAATTTCGATTTGAGCAAACTACCTGCGATATTGTATACTCCAACCCGAATTGGTTTGTTGTAATCGACATAAACCCTGTCGCTGGCAGGATTCGGATAAATATTTACCACCGATTTTGCCACATCAAATTCCTTAACTGAAGTGGGAACCGAAGTAGCTTTTAGATAATAAACATTCACTCCGCTGCTTGGCGACCAGAAATACAGTTTTGTTGGTCCACCGGAATAATAATAGGTTGCCCCGGTTAATGATTCTCCCATTGCAGGAAATTCAGCAATTACATTGTCCATACTGCCGGCTCCAATATTCAATACCCTGTTTTCGTCACTTGAAGAAGACATTGCAGCAACCATAATATTTGTATTTCCCATTACATCGATGGAAAGAACTCTGCCCAGCGGTTGTCCCATATCATCAAAATCGCCGCTACCACCTAATTTCAGGCGATGGGTAAATGTCATATCATCCAGCGTTTTTCCGTTTTCATCGACAGTTACTGTTTTACCACTATGAGCATAGATTGTTAATCCTGCTACGGTTTTGGTCATATCAACTTCTCCCAAAGCGCTGAAGGCAGTATCGCTTATGTTCCATTCCAGCCCCGTAGCGTCTTCTGTAGTTTTGGCCCAGCGCGGATCACCGGCCATTCCGATACCTTCGAATGTCATATCGTAGTAATTGAAATTACCAGCGTAAGGTTCCACCCACAAATCAGACGCAGAGCCATCATAAACCATATCCAGCAAAGCAAAAATGGTATCTTTTCCATCTGCGAAACTCAACTCGTTGGTTGCATAGGTGTTTTCAACTGTCCACGTCGTTTCACCCAGTCCGTCAAAGCCATCAATTGCTGAACTACCGGTATTATCTTCATCCCAACCTGCTCCCCAAATGGTATTTTTAATCATTATTCCACCGGTAACATTGTCCTGTCCGGCTTCTCTCCAGCGGAACATCCTTTGTCCGGCAGTGGTAACTTCATTTATTGTACAACCATCAATAACCACCATATCGGTATTGTTCTTACTTGTTATAAATGTCCTGGTTTTGTAGAAGGTGGAATTCATAAAGGTGATATTATTGACCATCCAATCAGTCACATCTACTGTCAGAACTCCGTAATCACGAATACTGTCAACAACAGAATTCATGATGGCATATGTTCCCAGTGAGCCTGGTCCGGCATCTTTCATGCGTAAAACTCCACGTAAACTATGAATATGACAACCGTCGAACTTCAATTTCCCAATTGTCGCGGAAACATTTGAATTAAGAACATAATTTCCATCGAAATCGCCTTTTATATTCAAGTTCATAAAAACGATTGAATCTATAGTAGCACCATCGGCAAAATTGAAATTGTCTGCACAGTCAACCACAGGCATCATCATTCCTGTAGGATCGTTACTTTTCAAAGTAACAGATTTGTCGAAAGCATATCCGGCGTTATAAGTCATATTCGCATCGAGTACGACTATTGAACCATCCATAAGATCGGGTAAGGTATCGTTTAAAATATTGGCGTTATCGATTCCCGTTAAATCGACCATATCCTGTCCGTTCGAATTTCCAAACATGAATGCGAAAAGAGCAAGACCTAAAACTTTTAAAGTAAAATTTTTCATACGCTATAAATTTAAAATTTGAATAAATTATTTATTGTTTACCAATCCCGGTAAAATACCCGGAATTATGCTATTAAAGTTATCACTATATCTTGTTATTGAATTAAGCAGAATTCCCAATCTTAAAGGGATTGTATACCACAGAAGGTTATATGTACCAATTTGCGGGAAATATTTCCCAACAAAAGATTAAAATAAATAATATCAACCGTTGATTAAAAGACCGTATGCAGGAAACCGATGATTTTAGGCCATGTTTCATCAAACCATGGATGAAACAGCCAGAACGGATGCGGAGTATTATCGATTGTATGAACTTCGGAGTAAATATGATTATCTGTCAGCACTTTCAGAAACTGGTCACGGCCCGCATGAAACCTTGGAAGTGCGCTGTTGATATAAAGTGTAGGTGGTGTATTTTTGCTCACATAAGTTAATGGCGACGCCTCTTTCCAGATTTCAGGATTTTGCTTAAACGTGTACCCAAACCAACGTGCACCCGCTGAGGGTTTGGCAGGATCATCATCCTTTGCACTTTCATTTGGATCCGTAAAATCAACAATTCCATCGATATTGATAATTGCCTGTACCTTATCGCTGACTTTTCCGTTGATTTTATGCGATTGAAATTTTGGATTTCCACCGGTAACGCCAACAAAAGACGCCAGTGTAGCTCCAGAGGAACAGCCTAAAACTGCAATTTTTGTTGTATCGATATTATATTTGCCGGCATTGATTTTAAGCCATTTCACGAAAGTTTTCAAATCGGTAATTGCTGCCGGATATACAGCTTCAGGCGATAAACGATGCTCGACCGTTGCCGTAAAATAACCATTAACAGCAAGTATTTGCGCTAATGGCACCAAATGCGATTTTGTTCCTGAAGCCCAGCCACCGCCATGAATCAGAATAATCGCCGGAATTTTATTACCCGATTTATTATCCGGATAAAACAGATCGGCATGTAAGTCGCGGTTTCCCAAAGAATAGTAAACCACGTTCCTTTCATCCTTAATTTTTAAACCTTTGAATTGTTTTACTTCAACAGCATCAGGAAAATCCTTTTTTATTTTTTGTCCGGCGCTCCATACTGAAAACGTGGTATCGCGCGGAAAAACCATTTTCCCTTCTTGCGAACGACCTAAGAAGGGAAAAGCCAGGAAGAGAAAGGAGATAAAGATCTGTTTCATTTTCCAATACCTAATCTTTTGTCAGTTAGAATTTTGTTACTATCAGGCTTCGACTCCGCTCAGCCTGACATACTCCGCTGCCAATGACAGATTTTATTTTTTGTCATCTCGAACCGCCGACTGGCGGTGAGAGATCTTTCAAACAAAGAGATTTCTCCTCGTATACTCGTCGAAATGACAGCTTCATTTAAGTTTTCTGTCATCGCATCATTCTGCCTATTAAAAAATAGGTTCCCGCTCAGGATGACGGTTACAATTAGCGGAGCCTCCCAAAGGTATCGCTTTGCGGGAATTGTGATTCAGCAAATCATCAATTAATTCCAAACGCGTTAATAATCAAAATCGATTTATTCACTTTTCCAAAAAGCTGATGAACTTTTTCATTGTATTAATTTCAGGTTCGCGGGCACAAGCCGACGATATCCATGTTTTTAACTGTTTGCCGGGTTTACTGATTAACAGAAATTGTGTACCGTCATCTTCTGTTTTTACAAAATCATCGGGGTTGTACATTATGGCAGCCCCTAGTTCAACAACTTCGGCAGCTACGTCTTCAGGATGAACTCCCCAGGCGGCAATTAGCCCCTCTTTCTTGTAAATTTCCTCGCCTTTGTGATAATTTACTCCCGTTACAAACTGAACAGGTTCATCAGTTAAAGCAAAAGCCTCAACTTTGGCATTTCTTTCGCCGGAATAAACGGTGACCCGTACCAGTACATCAACCTTTCTTCCTTTGTACGGCACGTCTTCCGATAGCATTTCCATATAGGAACAGGTTGGTTCCTTTACTACACGTGCCGTACGGTTTGACACCGGATTTAGTTTAACAGGTTTTTCTCCATCCCAAAGCCAGACACCGCCCAAACCGACTGTTTCGCCCACTTTGTAATAGTCGGCGCCCCAACCTGCTTTTTGCTCTTCAGCCGTTGGATACCATTCATTTTCATTTAATTCAAGCTGCGGTTTTGCTTTTGAATACACATCGATTGCCGCTTTCTCGCTAAAATAAATACGTAATGCCATCCACTCATTTTCCACAGCAGGGCCGTGATGCCCAATCGTTGAGTACAAATCGCCGGATTTGGCGCTTATTTCCGACTTTTGTATACTGTCGGAACGCATAAATAAACTTACATCGGTTTTATTTTGTGCATGCGTTTGAATGATAAGGAAAAGGGCAAATACAATTAGTGTTAATCGTTTCATTTTATATGTTTTATTTGTTCAATTCAATTGCTGCAAATATAAACGGCGCAACACCTTTCTGGTCGTTATCTACCTGTTTTTCGTTCACATAATATGCATAATCACCTTCACGATACGGATTTCCTCCCAAACCACAGGCGCCGCAGGTATTGGTTAAAACCGGCAATCCGTCATCATCAGTTTTTATCGTAGTTGCAACCATACTATCAAAAGCCTCACCGGCGATTTTTTCATATTTACTATCCAGATAACCGTTTTTTGCACCTTTGGCAAAAGCATAAATAAACATCGCTGTTCCTGAAGCTTCCAGATAATTTCCTTCTTTGCCTCCCATATCCAAAACCTGGTACCAAAGTCCGGTTTCAGGATCGCGAACGTTTAAAAGCGCTTCCGAAAGATTATTCAAGATTGTAATTACGGCCTCCCGGTCGGGATGATCTTCCGGAAGATAATCCAGCACATCCACCAAAGCCATCATATACCAGCCTGTAGCGCGGCTCCAGAAATGTTTCGATTGTCCTGTTTCAGGGTTGCACCAGCGTTGTTCTTTACTTTCGTCCCATGCATGATATACCAGTCCTGTTTTCGGATCTTTTGTTTCCTTATAAATTTCCTGAATCTGAAATGTTACCTCATCAAACCATTGAGTCTGATTAAATTCCTTTGCGTAATACGCCATAAACGGAGACGACATATAAATGCCGTCGAGCCACATTTGGTAAGGATAAGCTTTTTTATGCCAAAAACCACCGGAATTGGTTCGTGGTTGTTCTTTCATTTGAGTAATCAACGTTTCAATAGCAATCTTATATTTTTCATCGCCGGTTCGTTTGTACAAAGTAATCATATTGTTTCCGGGCCGAACACGGTCCATGTTGTAATCCGAAAGTTTATAGCCTTTTATTGTGCCATCCTCCTGCACAAAATAATCGATATACGCTTTCATATAATCGGAATATTTTTGATCAACATCGCCCAGTTTATCGATGGCTGCACCCAAAAATGCATAATCATATTCATATTTAGGTTCTTCGCGTAAATAGTAAATTAAGCTGTCAGAACGTTGCATAACTGCATCGGCCATTTTTATCGCCCACGATTTTTCAGCTTCTTCTTTTGATTTCTGTGGAGAAGTACATCCAAACAGTATTGTAACTAAAACAAAAATTCCGGTTATTCTCATAAATTTCAAAATTTTGATCGAAATGTAAAATTAATAAGTAGCGACTTATTTCATAGGGCAAGTTATCCCAGTTAGCGGGTATTTTTGTCAATTCCTGTAAAATGTTATAAATTTTAGCCGGATTTTGAGAATTACGAGACTAAAATAAGTTAAAATGCTCAACCGCAGAAGTTTTATAAAAAACACAGTTTTGATTCCTGCAATTTACCCGCTGGCAAAATATGCCGGATTAAATGTTCAAACCGAACCGGTAGATTCGGAATTTGCAAAACATTTAAAACCTGTTGGAAGAATTTTAGAGGAAGAAGGTTATTATGTTTGGTGCAACTCTCCAATTTATGCCGATGACGGAAATGTTCATGTGTTTTATTCGCGCTGGTTGGAAAAATACGGCATGGGTGGCTGGATTCACGCCAGCGAAATTGCGCATGCCATTGCCGAATCGCCTGAATCAGATTTCAAACATATCGAAACAGTGCTTGTACCTCGGGAAGGTTATTTCGATGCAACTACCTGTCATAATCCGCACATTAAAGAAAGTGGATGGATTATATTGCCTGTTTTATATGGGAAATTCAAATGGAAAAACCAACACCAAGCGAATCGGGCTGGCCACTTCCAAATCGTTAAACGGGCCATGGAAACGACCGGATAAACCTTTGCTTGAAGCCGGAGAACCGGGTGCATGGGATGACCATTGCACCACCAATCCTGCATTTATAAAACATCCCAACGGGGAATACTGGCTGTACTATAAATCGTGGAATACCCAAGAATACGAAGATGCAGCCGGCCAGCGAATCCGTGGAAATCGTAAATACGGACTGGCGATTGCCAAATCGGTTACCGGGCCGTACATTAAATTTGAAAAGAATCCGGTGATCGATTTCTCTTACCTGGGACATAATGAACAACTGGAAGATGCCTATGTATGGCAGGAAAACGGAAAGTTCTGGCTGATTGCCCGCGACATGGGATTTTTTAATCATAATTACGGATTAATTTTTCATTCGGATGACGGAATTACATGGAGCCAGCCTGAAATTGCGTATTACGAAACCGACCAGTATTTTCAGCAGCCGCCAAAACCGAAGCACTTAAGCCGCTATGGAAGGCTCGAACGGCCACAGATTCTCATGAAAAACGGAAAGCCGGATTATTTGTTTACAACCTCCCAGGGCGGAAAATACCAGACTGCCAGCGGGTATGTGTTTAAAATTGAACGGTAATCGGGATTATTCACCGGGTGACTCCTGAAATATTTCAAACTGTCACCCGAGCAATTGGAGTTCACCGGGTGACTCCTGTGTTATTTCAATCTGTCACCTGAACAATTGGAATTCACCGGGTGACTCCTGTGCTATTTCAATCTGTCACCCGTTGAATAAAAGCAAACGCTTGCCGGTGTAACTACAAACCGATAAAATCAACAAAATTCACCGGGTGACCTCTTAGCTACTTCATAAAGTCAACCGGTGAAAAACGTGAGAATTCAGCGGTTGACTCCTGTGTTATTTCAATCTGTCACCCGTTGAATAAACGCAAACGCATACCGGTCAACTACAAACCAATAAAATCAACAAAATTCACCGGGTGACCTCTTAGCCACTTCATAAAGTCAACCGGTGAAAAACAGTCAGAATTCACCGGGTGACTCCTCTGTTATTTCAAACTGTCACCCGATGAATAAACGCAAACGCATACCGCTACAATTACAAACAAATCGAATTACAAAATTCACCGGGTGACATCTTTGCCACCCCATAAAGTCAACCGGTGAAAGACCGTGAGAATTCACCGGGTGACTCCTGTGTTATTTCAATCTGTCACCCGTTGAATAAAAGCAAACGCTTGCCGGTATAACTACAAACAAATCGAATCAAACAAAATTCACCGGGTGACATCTTGCCACCCCATAAAGTCAACCGGTGAAAGACCGTGAGAATTCACCGGGTGACTCCTGTGTTATTTCAAACTGTCACCCAATGAATAAACGCAAACGTATACCGCTACAATTACAAACAAATTGAATCACAAAAATTCACCGGGTGACATCTTAGCCACCCCATAAAGTCAACCGGTGAAAAACAGTAAGAATTCACCGGGTGACTCCTGTGTTATTTCAATCAGTCACCCGTTGAATAAACGCAAACGCATACCGCTACAATTACAAACAAATAGAATCAACAAAATTCACCGGGTGACATCTTTGCCACCCCATAAAGTCAACCGGTGAAAGACCGTGAGAATTCAGCGGGTGACTCCTGTGTTATTTCAATCTGTCACCCGTTGAATAAACGTAAACGACTTACCTGCTACAATTACAGACAAATTAAATCAAAAAAATTCACCGGGTGACATCTTAGCCACCCCATAAAGTCAACCGGTGAAAAACAGTCAGAATTCACCGGGTGACTCCTGTGTTATTTCAAACTGTCACCCGATGAATAAACGCAAACGCATACCGCTACAATTACAAACAAATCGAATCAACAAAATTCACCGGGTGACACCTTAGCCACCCCATAAAGTCAACCGGTGAAAGACCGTGAGAATTCACCGGGTGACTCCTGTGTTATTTCAATCTGTCACCCGTTGAATAAACGTAAACGCTTACCGTTATAATTACAAACAAATTGAATCACAAAAATTCACCGGGTGACATCTTAGCCACCCCATAAAGTCAACCGGTGAAAAACAGTCAGAATTCAGCGGGTGACTCCTGTGTTATTTCAATCTGTCAGCCGTTTATATTTTGAAAAGCAATAACTATCTTTTACCAAAAAGATAACTATGATTTTTCGGTCATCTTGCAACCCTTTCAAAATCCGCGCTACGCCTTAATTTCAGTAATTTCTTCGATAGCCGGTTTTTTAAGCATTTTTTTAGTCAGAAACCCTGTGTAAAAGCAGCATCCTTCGACTCCGCTGTCTATGACACATCTTGTTTTTGGGACTTCGACTTTCCCAAGTCGAAGAATATTTATGTCGGACTTTGGAAAGTCCGACTCCCCGTTCTGTCATTTACTAATTGTGCCTAATAAAATTAAGTGAACACTCAGGATGACAGCGACTCCACTCAGGATGACTGTCAGGCTGAGCGGAGTCGAAGCCTGGCGTGTAATTGAAAATATACATGTGGGAATCAGAAAGTCAGTGTTCGGCCTTTCCTTTCCGCTTCATTTTTGTTAGTTTCGGCAAAAACAAAAATCAATGAGCAAAATAATCGTTCTCGGAGCCGGGCTGGTGGGCAGTGTAATCGCCTTCGATTTATCAAAAAATCACGATGTTACCAGCGTCGATTTCAATCCTGAATCGTTTTCAAAGTTTAAATCGTATCCGAATATCAAAACGGTAATTTCAGATATAAGTAAACCGGAAAATATTAAATACCTGGTTGCTGATTTTGATTTGGTGATTGGCGCCGTTCCCGGATTTATGGGCTACCCAACTATGAAAGCCGTGATTGAAGCCGGAAAAAACATGGTGGATATTTCGTTTATGCCTGAAGACTTTTTTCAACTCGATGGTCTGGCTAAAAAACATAAAGTTTGCGTGATTGCCGATTGTGGCGTGGCGCCGGGAATGGGGAATATAATACTTGGCCATCACAACAAACAGATGCATGTAAAAAAATATGAATGTCTGGTTGGTGGGCTTCCGGTTATCCGCGAATGGCCTTACGAATACAAAGCCGTATTCTCACCTATCGATGTGATTGAAGAATATACACGCCCGGCACGTTATATTCAGAATTATGAGTTGGTGACCAAACAAGCGCTTTCCGATCCGGAACTAATTCATTTTGAAGGCATAGGTACGCTGGAATCATGGAATTCTGACGGACTTCGTTCGCTGATGCAAACCATGAAAAATATTCCGGATATGATAGAAAAGACATTGCGATATCCGGGATGCATTGAATACCTGCGGGTTTTGCGAGAATCGGGCTTTTTCTCTTACGAAGAAATTGAAGTAAACGGAACAAAAATCCGGCCCATTGATGTAACAGCAAAACTGCTCTTTCCGAAATGGAAATTAAAGGAAGGCGAAGAAGATTTCACCATTATGCGAATTGTTATTGAAGGAATGGAAAAAGGCAATCCCAAAAAATATACATACAACCTTCTTGACCGATTCGACAAGGAAACCAAAACTATTTCGATGGCACGAACAACAGGCTACACCTGCACGGCAGCCGCAAACCTGCTTTTAGACGGAGGTTTTGCGAAACAAGGTGTAAATGCTCCGGAAACCGTGGGTAATCAGCCCGGAAACCTCGCTTATATTTTGAAATACCTCGAAGAGCGAAAAGTACATTATTCCATATCAGAAATTAAATAAAGTATGCTCTTTCCCCTCGATCATTTCGCAGTTATTCCATGTTTAAAAAATTGACGAGAAGCTATCGAAAATCGTCGGATTTGAAATGCTTGTAATTATGTTTATTTCTGTTAAAAAAGGCCCTAATATGTTATAAGATTTTAACAGGTAGTAGTCTGGAATATATCTTGTATTTCTATTGATGTAAGTCTTAAGTATATAAAAAAAGGAAAGGAGTAAAATCATGAAAAAATTGATTTTTATATTCATATTCACATTGTCAGCTTCGTTAATTTTTGCACAGGGACCGCAACAGGATACTGTGATGACAAAAAAAGAAAGACGAAAAGCAGAATTGGAACAACAATACCAGCTAACAAAAGACATGATTGAAAACAAAGATTTTGTGCTCGAAAGCGATTATCTGCGAAACCGTTATGGCGATCGTTTTATGGTAAGTTCAGTCATTAACTTTGTAAAAGTGGAACCCGACAATGTAGCTGTTATTCAAATTGGGAATAACTATGCGATGGGTTCCAACGGTGTTGGCGGCGTAACAGCAAAAGGTAAAATTGTTCGTTGGGAAGTAACGCCACGTGAGAAAAGTAAGTCGTTCAACATTATGATGACTGTATCGACACCAGTCGGCATGTATGATGTTAACTTTCAGATTTCGCCCGGTGGAAATACAATGGCGCAGTTAACCGGTTCGTATGGTGGCCGTCTGACCTTTGAAGGTGATTTGGTCCCGAATGACGAATCTGTGGTTTACGAAGGGACATCGATATAGAATTTTGTCTTTCGTAACTTAAACGTTTAAATAAGGTGCTGCGAATTTCGATTTGCAGCATTTTTTTTACTTGTCCGCAATGGTGTCACAAATTTTGTACTGAATTGCGACAACTCTCCCTTACTCCCTTCCCAACGTTGTCATTCAGGCGGGCCTCGCTATGCATAGAGGAGGATGATCCGCCAATAGCTGCTTTACCGGTTTGATTGGGAAACGAAAACTATTTCGAGGGCACGAGCCACCGGCTAAACCTGTATTGTAAATTTTAAATCAAGCGATTAACTGAAACTACAATTTCCAAACTGAAAAATGATATGCAGTTATTTCAACGGATTGTCAATCATCAATAATACCTCTAAAAGTACTTACAGCCGATTTGTTCTACACCGAATATACATTTTGATGAATGAGACTATAACTTTTGATTTTTTCGGCTCCCTTCTCTTTTCAAGTTAAGTACAATGCATGTTCTGAAAGTATATTTATGAATCTTAACATTAAACATTTTTCAGTGTAAACATGCATATTAACTAAAGAACAACGAATCAGGATTTTTCTTACCTTTCATCCAAATATTCAGGAACCTAATGTTTAAACACAGTTACAGACATTAAATGTTTAACTTTATTATCTTAAATCCTGACAAATGAAAAGCAAACTGATTTACATTCTGATTTTTTTAA
This sequence comes from uncultured Prolixibacteraceae bacterium, assembly GCA_963821855.1. Classification (GTDB taxonomy): domain Bacteria; phylum Bacteroidota; class Bacteroidia; order Bacteroidales; family Prolixibacteraceae; genus Draconibacterium. Next base: position 254,415 of record CAWGFJ010000013.1, read on the forward strand.
TCATTCCTCTTTACAACTTGTTGGGTCAACAAATTGTATCATCAGCAGGAGCACAGGCAAAAGGAACTACCGTTGAATTGTCGTGGACAATTGGCGAACCGGTTATCGAAACAATTTCCGACGGCAGCACCGTTCTCACCCAGGGATTTCACCAGAGCAATTTAAAAGTTACGGCTATTAACGAAATTTCTATCCCTGGAATTCAACTCGTAGTATATCCCAATCCGGTTTCAGAAAAGCTAAATATTGAATTAAGGAAGGGAGAAATTGAAAATCTTGCCTGTGAATTATGCAATTCTGAAGGAAAGCTGATGTCAATTACTGCGTTCAATATTTTGCCGGGGCAAATAAATATGGAAAGTTATTCTTCTGGTAGTTATTTGCTAAAAATATCAAATAAGGAAGGACAACCAATTCAGATATTTAAGATTATAAAAAAATAAACTAAAACTTAAAAAATAAACGATATGAAAAACTGGATATTGGCTTTTGCATTGTTCCTGTTAGGAACATCCGTTGGGGCACAGGCTCCGCAGTCGTTCAAATACCAGGCCGTCGCCCGCGATGGTTCCGGGAATGTTCTCACAAGTCGCAATGTTTCTTTCAAAATCAGCATTTTAAAGGGAAGCACTTCAGGAGCAGTTTCTTATAGCGAAACTCATAAAACTACTACCAATGCATATGGTCTGGCTAACCTTGAAATCGGCAAGGGAACCCCGGTCAGCGGGAATTTTGCTAACATAAACTGGGCATCAGGAAGCTATTTTGTGAAAGTTGAACTTGATCCTAATGGCGGTTCAGCCTACCAAAATATGGGAACCAGCCAGTTGTTGAGTGTACCGTATGCACTTCATGCAAAAACAGTTGAAGAAAATGATGACGCGGATGCAGACCCAAACAACGAAATCCAGGCACTCCAATTGAGCGGTACACAACTTACCCTTTCAAAGAATGGAGGCACAGTTAATTTGCCCTCGTCGGGTGGAGGCGATAACTGGGGAACTGATTTTGTACATTCGAATGCCACGCTTTCAGGAAATGGTACAACTTCAACACCATTAAAGATTGCACAGCAATCGGCAATTAACGGACAGGTGCTGAAATGGAACGGAAGTACCTGGGAACCTTCGTTTGATGATGCGGGACTGTGGGCAAGTAATGGTAATAAAATATTCTACTCCGGCGAAAATGTTGGAATCGGGTATTCAAACCCTTATTATACACTGGAATTGAAAAACGATGGTGACGTCTGTGCGCAAAAATTTTTCACCTCAACCTCTGGAACAACAGTTAATGACGGGTTTGGAATCAGTTTGTATAAATCACTTAATGCTGAAATATTTAATTATGAAAATGGAGATATATTGTTTGGAACAAACAGTACAAACCGCATGACTATTTTGGCTAATGGCAATGTATATTTTGATAAAAAGGTTGGAATTGGGGTGCTGTCGCCGGTTTCCAAATTAGATTTGTATGACGGCAGTGTTTGTCGGGAAAGATTTTTTACTGCGTCAACAGGAAAAACTGAAAATGATGGATTGAGCATTTGCATTTACGATGGAACTAAAAATGCAGAAATTTTCAATCATGAGAATGGGGAAATTTCTTTTGGAACAAACAGTACTTACCGAATGACTATTCTTTCTGATGGAAATGTCAACGTTTTCAAAAGACTGCTTATAGGTTCATATGGAGTTCCGGCTGCCGGACTTGAACTTAAAGGTAGCGGGTTTCCTGATAGTTTTGTTTATATTGAATCAGATGCAGGGCAGGATGCAGGATTACGTTTATATGAAGGTGCAACTGCAAAATGGCATATTTTTAATAGCTCAACTCAAGGTGGATTAATGATTTATAACTCAGAAGCAACCCCAGCTATTTTTGCCAAACAATCCAATTCGTACGTTGGAATTGGAACTACAAATCCTACATATCCACTTCATGTTAATGGTGACGCAGCTAAAACATCGGGTACAACGGCGTGGGTCATTTCTTCCGACCGCCGGCTGAAAAACATTCTCGGCAATTATGAAAAAGGGTTGGATGAAATTACTGCTCTTCAACCTATTAAGTTTAAATACAAAGAAGACAATCCAAGAAATTTGCCGACCAATACTGAACTGGTTGGCTTTATTGCACAGGATGTTCAAAAAGTTTTTCCGGAAGCTGTAAATCAAGGGGAAGACGGTTACCTTGACTTTCAATATACACTCCATTAATGTGGCACTGGTAAATGCTGTTAAGGAATTAAAAGCGGAAAATGATGCGTTAAAAGCACGACTGGACAAAATGGAAGCGCAATTAGGTGAACTGGCTGAAAAAAAGTAGCTGAAATTCTTACCTATTTCAGACTAAATTCAATTTGTTCCAAAAGAATTCACGAACGGGTAAAATAAATCAGAAATTCATCGTCGCTTTTTTGATCAATCCAGTGTAAAATTCCTATACTGGTCGCCTTATCGATAATAGGCGCTGTCAGGAACGGCGCTTTCAGCAAATAAATGTTACCGGATTTCAGATTTTTTAAATCCGCCATCACCTGGTTAACCGGATGCTCGCCAACTGCCAGCATTTCGGAAGCATTTAAACTGCCGGAGATTTTGGTTTCAGAAAACCATACAGGCTTTTTAAAATTATACTGAGAGCCGGTTTCTGCTTTCAAAGTTTCCTGTCCCACTTCTTTTCTCAGGCGGTTGATTAACTCCTCCGTTTTCACATTTCCAATGGACGCTGCCTGTTGAAGTGTTGCGATTTTTGCCACAGTTCGCCGTAAAACCGGGTTTTTTAACTTTTTAAATGCAGGTGCAATTTCGATTAATATGTCCTCCAGTTGCGGATAAGTTTCTATGAGTTCAAAGTACTTTGGTTTTGGGTGTTATTATTAAGCTGTTCATCTGCTTTGGAATTTTATTTTCAATTTTTCATTTATACGATAAAATCCGTTGTTCACCTTCCAACGCGCGGTATCCGGTTAAATCCTGAGAAACTTCGAGTGTACCCAAATATTCACCTGAATCGTTTCGTAAGGCAAAGTATTCAATATGAATCATTCTGCCTTTCATGTTAATCCAGAACGGTGCTCGTGATTGACGCCCACTTTTAAAATCATCGAGAATTTTATCCACGATATGCGCACTTGCCGGCGGGTGGCAATGGCGAACATCACGATTCAAAATCGCCCGGTTTCGTTGAAAAATCCTGTCGGCGCTCTGCGAGAAATACTTAACCTTATCATTTCTGTCTACAAAGGTGACATCGAAAGGCATGGTATTAAAAATCGCCATTAGTTCTTCGGCAGAAAAACTACCTGTGGGAAGTTGAATATTGCTGCCATCCTTTTGCAAATCGTTGATATTTTCGGTTTCAATTCCGGCAGGTTTCCATTCGGTTTCCGGATCGTACAGGCAGTAACCTATCTCAAGCGATTGTTTCTGAATTTCGTACCAGTCGCCATCGGCCAGCGTATCCATTAACATCGGAAACAGGATTTCCTCTTCCTTAATCGTCATTTCGAATACCCCTTTTAATGCGGGAAGCAAAATAATTTCTGCAGAAGCGCTCAAATCTTCTTTGGTTAAATCGGGTGTTTCAAGAATTTCGAGGCTGCCTTTTATCAAATCCCTGATTTCATCGTGTTTGCCCCACATTACTTTTGGCGGCCCGGTAATTCCCGCTTTTTCGAGATAAGGAAATATCAGGTATTCCTTTCGCTGATAATGTTTATCCACATCCATTAACTGGTTAAATGCGCTGCGAAGCGATAAAACCACATCATCAAAATTGCTGTCGGGAACGTAATTCAGCGATAGTATTTGTTCTGTTGTTAAATCGGAAAGCCGTTTCAGAATTTTATTTTCTTCCAGTAAAACATCTACAGGATGGCCATCCGGAATTGATTTTGATGCCGACAAATCAACAGTTCCGTGCAATACAGCGGAATGTGCATCGCAAAGGCTTAACACCTCTTCTTCAGGCAAACCTTCGGAAATTAATTCCTGTTCCACTTCCACGACTTCACCATAAGGAATATTACTCAGGCTATGTAGTAATTCCTGTCGCACTGTTTCCTGCGAATCTCCCTGATGAAGCTTTAATATCAGCTCTTTCAACTTTGATTTTCTGAACTTCGAATTATCTATATGTTCACTCATGGGTTTTATTTATACAATTAATTTGATTGAAAGTCTAAAAAAAAGCACCGCCCCGAAAACGAGGCAGTGCATACTACCACTCCCCTCAAACCAACATCACTATACTATCATTTTTTCTCAATACTCCATCCAAATTTCAGCCCGAAAACAAACCAGGCCAATGCAACGGTTCCTGCAGCAAAAATGGTATCGCCGAAAACACGCATCCATTTAAATGTATTCATGTAAGGTTGTTGCAGGAATTCCGCTGATCGGGCATACCACAAGCCTTCTTTAACGCTGGCAACTGTTTGTGCGAGACCAACAGGCAATACGCTCAAAATAACCATTGCTGCCAAACCAATATTAATGCTCCAGAATGCAAATTTCATAGGTTTATCCTTCCAAACTACATCTTTGTCCATATCGCGCAGCACAAAAAGCATTAATCCGATTCCGAGCATTCCGTAAACACCAAATAATGCCGTATGTCCGTGAACCGGCGTGGTGTTCAGTCCCTGCATATAATACAATGCAATTGGCGGATTAATCAGGAATCCGAAAATACCGGCACCAACCAGGTTCCAGAAAGCAACAGCAACAAAGCTGTAAATAGGCCATTTATAAGCTTTTATCCAATCACTGCTTCGGCTAACCCGCAAATTATCAAATGCTTCAAAACCCATCAATACCAACGGAACAACTTCAAGAGCACTGAAGCTTGCTCCCAGCGCCATAATGGCCGTCGGAGTTCCGGTAAAATAGAGGTGATGGAATGTCCCTAAAATACCTCCTGAAAGAAAAATTATGGTTGAAAACAGCACTGCTGTTGTTGCAGTTGCAGCTTTAATAATTTCGAGCCGGACAAAAAGAAACGCTACAACAACCGCCGCAAATACTTCGAAAAATCCTTCCACCCAAAGGTGAACAACCCACCAGCGCCAGTATTCTGCAATAGCAAGATTGGTTTGGCGACCCCACATTAAACCTGCACCATAAAATGCAGCAATGGCAACGGTTGATATCAAAAACAGAATTAACAAATTACGGCTTTCCGATTTTTGCTTTAAGGCCGGATAAATGGCACGTCCCATTAACAAAAGCCAGATAACAAGGCCAACAAAAAGAAACAGTTGCCAAAACCGTCCCAAATCAACATATTCATAACCCTGGTGACCAAACCAGAAATTATTAACAAAACCAAGTTTTTGCATTACACCCATCCATTGACCTATAAGGGAACCAACAACTATTACCAGCAATGCAAGAAATAGAAAGTTAACACCAAGTTTCTGAAATTTGGGTTCAACACCCGAAATTGCAGGAGCATAATACAAACCGGTTGCCAGCCACGATGTTGCGATCCAAAAAATCGCAATTTGAATATGCCACGTTCTCGAAACTGAATATGGAAGCCATTTCGACAATGGAATTCCATAGAACGCCTGGCCTTCAACTCCGTAATGCGCTGTAATTACTCCCATAATAACCTGAACAAGTAACAGCGCCGATACAATCCAGAAATATTTTACTGTAGCTTTTTGCGACGGTGTCTGTTTTTCATTTTTTAATGGGAAAACCTGCGGGGCGGCTTCTGTTTCTTCTCTTCTTCTCGCATAGTAAAGTACCATTAAGCCAATTCCTGCGAGTAAAATAATTACACTAAAACCTGTCCACAAATTCATAGAAGCGGTTGGCTCATTTCCAACCAGTTTATCGGCTGGCCAGTTATTGGTATAGGTAATGTCAGCATTTGGCCGTTCGGTAACACAAGCCCACGAAATCCAGAAAAAAAACGCATTCAGCTTTTCAACCCTTTCCTCGCTTTTAAGCGAATTTTCAGGTATACTGTACGCATCCCTTAAATCCGCCAAATTCGGATCGTCGGTAAATAATCCATCGTAATACTTGCTGTTGCTTGCAATTGCCGCAGCCCGCAACTTCGAAACAGTTAATGTTTTGCTTTGCGGGTCGTAGGTGTTTTTTCTAACATCTTTCTGCAATAAAACTTTTAAAGCAGCTTGTTTTTCTTCGCTTAACTGGTCGTACGGCTTATTTTCGGTTTGCTTCGCCAGCTCATTCAATATAAAAACCGCTTCTTTATGCAGCCAGTCAGCACTCCAGTCGGGAGCCTGATATGCGCCATGCCCCCAAACAGTTCCCAGTTCCTGGCCACCCATCGACTGCCAGACGTTCTGCCCGTCCTTAATATCCTGTCCGGTAAAAAGTACATTTCCGTCTTCGGTAGCCACTTTTTCAGGAACCGGCGGCGCTTTCCGGTAGATTTCTTTACCATAATACAGCAGTATTCCAAAGGATATTATTATAACGGCTATAAAGCCAAACCATAATTTTTTAGTTTTCATTATGTAGTTATTTATAGTGAATAAATTATTTAGCCAGCTCCAGCGCTTTGGGGAAGAGTATATTGTTTTCGAGATGAACATGTGTGTGCAGGTCATCTTCAAATTGTCCGAGCATTTTTAAAGCAACCTGATAAGTATTGCAGGCATCTTCAGGAATCTGATAATTATTGGTCAGCTTGTTAATTTCATCCATAGCGCCACCGGCAAAATCATGTTCCTCAAACATCCGGGTAATTTCACTTACAATCGTTTCCTTTGCTTTTTCCGATCCGGTTACGACAACTTCATTAATGGCAGGAAAAAGAACTTCTTCTTCATTTTTCAGATGTTGAGTTAATTCAATATTTATCGCATTAAATAATTGTGAAACTTTTTTCAATTCAGGATGATGTTCGCCATGTACACTGGCAATTTTGTCGGTATAAAACAAAAGTTCCGGTAATTTTTTTAATACAAACTTGTGGTGTGTATTTATAATGTAGTTACTCAAAAATACCGGATCCCAGTGATTGAAATTCATAAACTCATTTTGCGGCTCCTCACCCATTTTCAGAATTTCATTTTCAAGTTGAATTGCATCGATTTGCTTCTCATCGCAAGCTTCCTGAAAAAGTTGCTTACCACCGCAGCAAAAATCAATTCCTGCATTTTTAAATATTGAGGAAGTCCTGAAATCGTTAGCTACTATTTCGCCAACCGATAAATTTTGAAGTTGGTTTTGTTTCATGTTTTTAATCTTGTTTTTGAAAAATTCGGTACAAATATATAAATTTTTTTAACTAAAGGACTAAAAGGTCCCTTAGTGATTACTATTTTTATTACATTTGTTTCATTATTTAAAATGATAACGGGAAGTGTTTAAAAAAGAAACTGAATATGCCTTAAGAGCGCTGGTTTACATCCAATTGCAAAACAACATGGATCGCAGGCCCGGAATTGCTGAAATCGCCAGTGAGATAGAGACACCGCAATCTTTTACGGCAAAAATTTTACAACGACTCGTAAAACAAGGTTTTGTTCAATCGTTAAAAGGAATTAACGGCGGTTTCTTTTTCGACAATGCAAAGAATGATTTGCCGCTAAAAAAAGTGATTATTTCTATTGAAGGTGATTCGTTATTTAACGGTTGTGGTTTTGGATTAAAACATTGCGATGAAGATAATCCGTGTCCGCTGCATTATGATTATGCACCGATACGTGACGGAATAAACCGTTTGGTAGCAGAGCAAACCATACAAAGCCTGGCAAAAAAATACATGGAAGACGATCGGATGATTCTGAGCCGGTTAAATCTTACAAAATCCGGGAATAACTAATATTTATCATCGAAGAATTATATTTAATTATCTCGGGTGAGGGTCCTTATTTTTCCCAGTCCAGCAACCTTTTTTCGCCTTTAAGCTTTTGAATTTCACTTATCTCCTGCGATACTTCAACCACGCCTTTGTAATTTCCTTTTTCGTCGCGAATGGCAAAATACTGAATCAGTAATTTTTGTCCCTTCAGGTTTATCCAAAAACTGGCTGAGTCTTTATTTCCTTTCCTGAATTCATCTACAATTTTATGAACTACATGAACACTTTCCGGCGGATGGCAATTGTGCACATCGCGGCCGATTATCGACTTTGTTCGTGGAAATATTCGCTTTTTGGGTGCAGAAAAATAAGCTACTTTATCGTTTTCATCAACAAAAGTAATATCAACCGGAAGATGATTAAAAAGCAGTTTTATTTGCTCCAAGGTCAGGTTTCCGGTTTCCAGGTTTAGTTTATCGAATGATTCATAGCCATCTTGCTCAAAAATCGCCTTTTGTTCCGGCTGATAAAATGGAAAGCCGATTTGCAGCGATTCAGTATATAAACTGTTTAAAACTTTCTCCGGCACAACTTCTTCAACCAAAGGATATAAAATCCGTTCTTCCCTGAACTTAATCGCATACATATTAAAAAATAAATCTCCGGCAGTGCGGTTAAAAAGTTTCAAATTAATCGTGTTGCTTTCCAGTTCTTTAATTGACTTTTGCAGGTTTCTTTTTATATCGTCGTGAAACGACCACATTACTGAAAGACAGCGAAATTCAGGAATATATTTTTCAATCACCGGAAATAGAATGTTTTCCTTTATCACATAGTAATTTGTGTATTTCTCCAGATCAAGAAATTTCTCTTTTAGCCATTCTTTTACTTCCGGTTCCTGTTTATTTTTATTCAACTCTTTTATCAACGGTTTTATATTCTGCAGCTTTTCGTCTAAAAACCGGTTATTTTCAACTCAGGCAACCAAGGTAACTTTCCTTTTCAGGCGGATAATACGGATATTCTGCAATGGTTTTATATAAAAGGTTTAGTATTTTGTTGACTCCACGTTTTAGCTGATCCATTGGAATTTCCATTAAAACGAGCCTGTCGACCAAATAAATAACATCGGAAGGAATGATATTTTCGATTAACTTTTTATTTTGCTGAACCAGTTCATTTAAATTATCGCCTTTTAAAATTCCCTGAAACAGCACAACTAATTTTGAAATCCGTTTGCTTTTGTGATTTGTAAATTCTGACATAGCATTTCAATTTTCGGCTGCAAATTAATTATATTCTGACAGATACTTACTCTAAGAAATAATACAAAGAATGAACGGTATTATACAATTTCTACCCGATGTGTTAAAGCGGTATTAAAATTAACATATAAATTTATCCCGATTTAAATCAAAAATCTTCCCGGTCATCTTATTTTGAATAAGGCGTTTCTGATTTACTATCCGCCATGGGCAAAATCGGCAAAAAGTTCCATGCCGCCGTCTACAAAAAGCGTTTCACCTGTTACGTAATCGGCCTCATCGGAAGCAAGCCAAAACACGGCCGAAGCAATATCTTCCACTTTTCCGGCACGGCCATACGGGATTTTACGCATAATTTTTTCTTTCTCCGTAGGATTTTGAAAGTTTTCAATATTAATGGCTGTTTTAACTGCGCCGGGAGCAATAGCATTAGCCCTTATTTTATATGGGGCCAATTCCTGTGCAATAGTTTTCATTAACATGGCTGCCCCGGCTTTGGCAGCGCAATAATTCGCCCGTTTTGCCCACGGAATATTCTGATGGACCGACGTAATAAATATGATTACACCCGATGCAGCTTCATTATTGTTGTGATATTGATTTAAGAACATCCGGGAAGCTTCACGTGCACAAAGAAAGTGACCGGTTAAATCGACTCCGATTACTGCATTCCAATCATCTAAAGTCATTTCGGTAAAATTACGATCCTTCTGGCGACCGGCATTATTTACCAGAATATCGAGCCTTCCGAACTGAGTTTTAATATATGAAAACATATTTTGAACTTCATCTTCACGGCTGATATCCGCCATAAATTTATCCGGCGTTACCACCATTGGCCCTGATTTTCTGAACCACCGCATCCACCGCTTTTTCATTCGTTCTGTCATTAATAATTACATGAATTCCTTCGGCGCCAAAACGATATGCAATGGCTTGTCCGATACCCGATGCAGCACCGGTTACAAGCGCTGTTTTTTTGTCAGTAATTTTCATAATCTATTTTTTTGCGATTTGATATCTGTGATTTGTGCTATTTGCGATTGAAGCTGATGAGCCGCGCTGATAAGTCCAAGATGGGTAAAAGCCTGCGGGAAATTTCCAAGCTGTTCTCCTTTTAAACTTATTTGTTCTGAAAACAAACCCAAATGATTTGCATAACCCAGCATTTTCTCGAAACAAAGTATCGCCTTATCCAGTTCGCCCGATTTCGCCAGACATTCGATATACCAAAACGAACACACGGAAAAGGTTCCTTCTTCTCCTAAAAATCCATCGCTTGCGCCATACTCCAGTTTGTATCGATATACCAGCGAATCGGTCACCAGTTCATTTTCAAGCGCTTCCAAAGTGGAAATCCAGCGAGGTTCTTTCGGGCTTAGCATACGCACCAATGGAATTAGCAACGCTGATGCATCCAACGTATTTGCTCCGCGATATTGAACGAATGCGTTTCGTTTCTCATTCCAGTAATTGTTGTAAACATCATTATAAATTTCATCGCGTGTTTTTATCCAATGTTGTATGGGCGCGGGAAAAGAACGATCTTCCGCAATCAGAATTCCACGATCGAGAGCAACCCACGACATTACTTTTGATATAAGGAATTCTCTTTTATCATCGCGGACTTCCCAAATTCCACGATCTTTTTCTTTCCAGTTATCACAAACGAAATCGATAAACTTTGTCAAACTCAACCAGAATTCGTAACTGATTGGTTCTGCATTTTTGTTGTATATATAAATGGTATCGACCAATTCGCCATAAATATCAAGCTGAAACTGACTGAATGCGGCATTGCCAATTCGAACCGGAGAAGAACCTTTATAACCTTCCAGATTTTCAAGTTGTCTTTCATGTAGTTTTGAGGATCCATCAACACGGTACATTAGTTTTAGCTCGTTTGCCGAATCAATTTCCCGGCTTCGTTCCTGAATCCACTTAATAAATTGCCATGCCTCGTCGGTATAACCCAATTGAAGAAAACTATACATGGTAAATGCTGCATCGCGAATCCAGGTAAACCGGTAATCCCAGTTGCGTTCTCCACCTATTTTTTCGGGCAGTCCGAAAGTGGCGGCAGCAATCGTTGAACCATATCGACTCGAGGTAAGCAACTTTAATGTAATTGCTGAGCGGTTGACTACATCCTGCCATCTTCCGCTGTAATTTGATTTATCTATCCAGTTTCGCCAGAATTGAACCGTTTTTTCAAAGCATTTTTCAGCATAATATTTCCGGCTTTTGATGTGCGCAAAATCACCTGAATCGTCAGCAGAAATCAATATCATTGTAAGTTCATCTTTATTTTTCAGGTTAATTTCAGCAAACAAGCTTTTTGATTTCGCTTCGATGCTGAAATCGCACAACAAGGCAAATGCCTCATTTTTCTTTCCTTTACTTCGAATTAGGTACAAATCGTTTTTTTTCTCCAACGAGAATCCACTTCTACCATAGTTAAACCGGGGATTTAATTCAATGCGAAATGTGTGATCGCCTTTGATAATTTTGAGCTTTCTAACCAGTATCAATTGATTTCCATCTTCGCATACAGGCATAAAATCGGTGAGTTCAGCAATACCTTCGCCGGATAGATAGCGGGTAAGCAAAATCGCTGTATCGGGCAGGTATAGTTGTTTGTAATTTACTTCTCTGTCTTTTACATCGATGGAGAAAAAACCACCTTTTTGCTTATCGAGTAAAGCGCCAAATACAGTGGGTGAATCAAATCGCGTAAACGGTAAAAAATCGATTGAACCTTGTTTCGAAACAAGCGCTGTAGTATTTAAATTACCAATTAATCCGTAGTCATCTATTGGTGAATATGTTTTTTTACCCATATCAATTACAATTACTAAACGGTAAACACAAAGGCTGTGGTTAACTGCACACTTATGTTCAAACTGAAAGCCAGATTGCAGCATTTTTTGTATTCACCAAGACAAATAGCAGCATACCGTATCATTCAGCCTGAAATGAATGTGTATGTATCTGCTTGTTACGAAAGATGAAATGCGGTTTTCTTCCTCACAACGTGGTGCAGTTTCCCCATATTTTACCCGAAAACATTTAACAACGAGTTTGAAAATTACTCGGGTAAAATATCGTTTTGCGAACGATAATATTACCATTGCCATGGGTTTCACAGGACAATTACTTCGATTCGACAGTAAAGGGATTTGGTCGGTTGTAGTAGCTGCCGAACAGGCAGGACGATTGCCGTTTATCGGAAATCTCGCCGGAAAATTAATACTGGGAGGCGATACACTTGGTGGAGCTACATTGAGCCGTTTTTTTGCTTATCATGTATTTTTAATTCCGGCATTTATATTTGCGCTTTTGGTACTTCATATTTATCTGGTTTTCAGAAACGGCATCTCAGAACCGCCTAAAGGTGGCCGGCTGGTAAAGCGCAGCACCTATCGTCAGTGGTATGAAGATATGCTCAAAAAAGACGGCGTTCCGTTCTGGAGGCGAAAAAGCGCCGTGGTCGCCACGGTTTGAGGCAAAACCAATTTCACCCGAAGTGGTGGGAAATGTAAGCCTTGAAGCGCAAAGGGGAGCAAGCTTATTTCATGATAAGGCATGTATATATTGTCATAAAATCTCAGGCGATGACGGTATTCACGGACCCGATCTTACCGATGTGGGTAACCGGCTTAATAAGGACCAGATGACATTAAAAATTGTAAATGGCGGAAAAGATATGCCTGCCTTTGGCGGAACACTTTCCAAAGAAGAGTTAAATGAACTGGTAATTTTTCTTGAAACACGGAAATAAACAAGTAAAACAGTATTACTTTATTGAATTAAAAATCCCAACAGCTTCTTCAGTATTCTCTTCCAGAACACGAATTTCAATTCCGATATTTGAAGGGCTGCCGGGAAATATGCCGTCAACTGTACTTGTAATTTCATTTACAACCATATATTCAATGCCGGCTTCTTCCAGCATTTCCCTGAACAGGATGTATTTCATATCGAAATTGCTTGTAAAGATTGCGATGGTCACAGGATTATTCATTTTCAGCGATTTACAGTTCCGTAATCAAATTCAATTTTTACTCATCGGAGCTTTATAAATTTACACATAATTACAATATATTAATGAATAAGCCTGAAATAAAAAATGGAACCGATACGCAACCGGATTAGAGATATACAATCTCCATCAATTACTTTAAAATCTTTCGCTTGAGTGCATATCAAAAAAACCAGGAAGACCACAGTTATCCCATCAACCATGGCCATCCATGTTTTATTATATAGCTTCTATTTCAACCTTCCACGTTTCCGATTTTTCAGAATCGAATCTTTTTCGGTCAGGTACAACGGGAACCACTTTCAGCACTACTTTTTTGTCTTTCTTTTTAATATTTTTTCTCAGCCCATCGGTGATGTTCATTTTATGTGTTTGCGGCATGTCGCCCCTAATGCTGAGGCCATGGGCTCTACCCATTCCGAAGATACCCAGCGAACCGGCAAATTTTGGATTTTTTAGCAGTTCAGTTTCGTCATTTGCTTCTTCATCGTTTACAAATACACGAATTTCCACACTTTGCATCGCCATGCTTTCCGATTTCACCACAAGGTTTATTCTGTGTGCTTCAAAAATCCACGGATCTACCGGAATTTCAATAACTGTAATTAGCGGCCAGTCAATTGCCGGAATATAGAAACACCAATTTCGATATTTATAATCCCAATCCACCGTATTTTCAAAATCGACACCGGTATGCCAGATATTTGAATAAGGTTTGGGAAACGGTTCGAGAACAGAATTTAGCTCTGAAGCCGACATAGTTCCTGCGCTAATTATTTGCCAGTTAGCCCATAGCCGGTCGACATTTGCATGATGAAGCCAAAAAACCGGGTCGAAACCTGCATAGTCTACACTCGTCATGGAACCGGAGAAACGAACGTGAACAGATCCATGTAAACCATTTAAAGTATTTGCAAAATTGTTAAAATTTGATTCCGATTGATTTGTGGCTGCTGCATCAGCTAAATCGGCAAAACTGACCGTATTGATATCGGACCGCCGTGTAGTAAATCCACCTCCGGCGGAAGGCGCGATTGGACCGTGATACAGCGGATTGTCAACAGTTGCACCCAGGCGGTTTACATAAGTTGGCGATTTACATGCTTCGGGAATACCTTGAGCCGATGTCGATTTCCAATCCCAAAACGGAATGGTGACATTGCATCTGATTTCGCGTAGCGCATTTTCAAGTTCAAGCAAATATGCACGATGCCAGCTTAAAAAACCACTGGTTCCCATATGATTACAGTATGATGGCGATGGTAGGCCGTGAAGTCCCGCTATACGGGTAAAACTTTTCGGATTTGTTTCCGGTAGCTGAAACAATCCTGCGAACGCTTCACGTAAATCGTGAAGTTCATTTTCCGAGAGGCATTCAATGTTTTTTCTGAATCTCATTTTTTAGAATTTTAAAGGTGAATAAATCGTTTAATAAAATGGAATATTCAATTTTTCGTGAAAAATTCTTAATCCGAACCAGTGAATTCTGATTACTTTTCTCTTGTGAACAAATTAAATATATCTACATCCGTAGCGTCGTTAAAATATTATTTAAGCTTATGATTTCAAATAAAAAAATTAATGGTTAAAATCCTGTAGTCCAATTAACTTGCAGGATGAAAATCGTGTTCTCTGCAATTCAAAATAATCGTTCTTAGGCGTCGTAAATATTTACCTGAAGAAACAAGTATCATATTATCATTACTCCGGAATCACTTTGGAAATTGGGGTCAGGTTACTGACTCCATTTAAAATACAACTATTACCAACAAAAAGCAAGCACTGTAACTCTTAAAAGTCGATTGGTGATTTTTAGGAAATGAGTTTAGCTTATGTATAATGTCTTTCAAATGAAATTACCCCTGTTTACCGATAAATTCCGATTGTTCGTTGTTATTTACTTTCGATTAAAACGATAGCTTTACAATTTTGTTAAATTTTGAACCGGCTTGCAACTGGTTGATAAAAAATCGGTCACTAAAAACAGAAAACGATTAAACAGTTTTACATGAAACAATTTTGCCTTTTAGCACTTTTTACAATTTCAGTGTTAACCTTGTACAGCCAAAACGCAACCATAAGCGGATATATAAAAGACAAGGCGAATGGCGAAGCACTAATTGGTGCGACCTGCTTTATTCCTGAAATTAAAAAAGGAGTTACTTCCAACGAATACGGATATTATTCGCTAACCCTGCCGGCCGGAAACTACAAAATCAACTTTTCATTTATCGGTTACGAAACACAGGTTATAAGCTCAGACCTTCAAAAAAGCCAGGTTCTGGATATTTTGCTGGAAGAGGAAAATAAGCAACTCGATGATGTAATTGTTTATGCTGAACGCCGCGACCGGAATGTGGAAAGTACCGAAATGAGCATGGAAAAACTTCCGGTAAAACTGGTAAAAAAATTGCCTTCGTTTATGGGTGAAGTCGATGTATTAAAAACCATCACGCTTTTACCCGGAATACAAAGCGGTGGCGAAGGGAGTTCAGGATTGTATGTTCGTGGTGGTGGCCCCGATGAAAATTTGCTTATACTCGATGAAGCGCCAGTGTACAACGCATCACATTTAATGGGATTCTTTTCGGTATTTAATTCCGACGCAATAAAAGATATTGAAGTTTACAAAGGTGGAATTCCTGCAGAATATGGTGGAAAAGCATCGTCGGTAATCGATATTAGAATGAAAGATGGTAATTCCAGGAAATTTGCCGCTCAGGCTGGAATCGGGAATATTTCGAGCAGGCTTACCCTCGAGGGGCCAATTATTAAAGACAAGTGGAGTTTTATAGTTTCCGGAAGAAGAACCTACGCCGATGTTGTTGCGCGGGCAATCGGCATCGATGCGATAAAGGAAAACAAACTTTATTTTTATGACTTAAACCTGAAAACCAACATTCAGTTTTCGCACGACGACCGGGTTTATATTTCGGCTTATTCCGGGGATGATTATTTTAAATTGGGCGAATCGATTTATATGCGCTGGGGAAATATTACTGGAACTGCGCGTTGGAACCATGTATTTAATGCAAAACTATTTTCAAATACTTCATTAATTTACTCGAAATACGACTATAATCTTGGCGTTCCGGGAAATTCAGCCGACCAGTTCGACTGGAATTCGCAAATTCAGGATTATAACTTTAAAGAAGATTTTTCGTGGTTTCTGAATGCGGAAAATAAAATCAATTTCGGACTGAATATTATAAAACATCATTTTGAACCGGGAAATATAGACACGAATGAAAGTTCCTTTTTCGAGCCAATAAAACTAACCAATTATAATGCAATCGATGGCGCTGTATATGCTTCGAATGAACAGAAACTGGGACAATTAATTATGCTGAAATACGGTTTACGAATGTCGGTTTTTCAGCAAATAGGCGAAGGCAAAGTCAGGGAATATGAAAATCCCGAATCACCAAAATCGGATGAAGTTGTGAGTCAAACAAGTTACGCTAAAGGTGAAAGAATTGGTTCTCCGTTTATTAATGCCGAACCACGTGTATCGATGAAATTAACAGTTGGTGAAACCAGTTCGGTAAAGGCATCATACAATCGAATGGTGCAAAATCTTCATTTAATTTCGAACACCAATTCGCCAACGCCGCTCGACATTTGGCTGCCAACCAACAAATATATAAAACCACTAATCGTCAACCAGGTAGCAGGAGGTTATTTCAGAAACTTTATGCAAAATGCCATTGAAACTTCGGTTGAGTTTTATTACAAAGACATGCAAAATGTGCTGGACTACAAAGATGGAGCAGAATTATTCCTGAACGAAGATTTGGAAACCGAATTATTGCATGGTTCAGGCTACGCTTATGGTATGGAAGTTCTGGTAAAAAAACAGGAAGGAAACTTTAACGGCTGGGCCAGTTATACACTATCGCGATCGATGCGGAAAATTCCGGAAATCAACAATGGCGATCCGTATCCATCTTCGTACGATCGTACACACGATGTTTCACTGGTATTGAATTATGAATTAAATAAGCGGTTTTCATTTTCCGCGAACTGGGTATTTTCAACCGGAAATCCGGTAACTTACCCGGTAGCGAAATACGAAATTCAGGGCAATACGCTGTTCTATTATTCCGACAGAAACAGTTACCGGATTCCGGCATATCACCGGCTTGATATTTCGGCAACCTACGATTTCAAAAAGAATGATCGAAGAAAAGTGAAACAGTCGCTGAATATTTCGTTGTATAATGTTTATTCACGACGAAATGCTTACTCGATTTATTTCAGGCAAAACGAAGATAACGCATATGTAACCGATGCAGTCCGATTGTCGGTTATCGGAACTATTATTCCTTCAGTAACCTATAACATTAGTTTTTAAAATAGCATCATGAAATTAAAGACAATTATACCATTTATTATGCTCGCTGTAGTTTTTACATCCTGCGAAGATATTGTGGATATTGAACTCAGTGATGAAAACCTTGATTTATATGCAGTTGAAGCCAAAATCACTTCCGATAACAGTCCATATGTTTACCTGTATAAAAGCCTTAAAGGTCAATGCATCCGACTCGTATTCCGGAGTCAGCGGGGCTTCTGTGGTTATATCAGATAATTCGATACCGCAGCAATCCATTACACTTACAGAAAGCGATAAATATCCGGGTTTATATATTCCCGAAAAAAATGACTGGTATTTTGGCCGGCCAGGAAGGGAATACCATTTAAAAATAAACGACGGCGATGTGGAAATCAATGCCTACGATACACTTACACCGGTTGAACCTATTGACTCTATCCAGGTACGACCTTCGTTGCGTGGCGAGAAACGTTTTCTGGGAATATTTACCTATGGCATCGAAACTCCGGGTTTAGGGAATTACTATAAATGGGATATTTATGTTAATAAGAAATTACTGTATGGCACCAACTACATTGTAATTGCAAGCGATGAACTGGTAGATGGAAATTACATTTCGGGATTTGAGATTTTTACCGATTTTCATGATCCCAACAATCCGGAAGACCGGATAATAAATACCGGCGATACTATTTTTGTGAAACAATCATCGATTTCGAAGTTTGCCTATTATTTTTATTACCAGATGTTTAACCAGGGACAAACCGGTGGATTTTTTAGTGTGCCGCCTGCGAATGTGGAAAGTAATTTAAAGGCAAATAACGACAGACCGGTTTTGGGAATGTTTTTAGCAAGCGATGTTTCTTACTCAAATACAATTATTGTAGATGAAGCGCTGGAAGATGAGCTGAAAAAATAGTGTTGAAAATTATTTAATTGATTGAAGGATTTCCTGCGCTTCATCTGCTTTTTCCTCATCAATCTTAATTTCGATAATTACATTGGTTGCAGATACCATTAGCGCACCTTTGGTAATCCTGTTATTTCAGAAGATCTTAATCAGTACATTTCCGGTTTTTTCTCCGGTTTCCACATATTCGTAAGCTTTTACAATGTCTTCCAAACTGTACACACGCTCGATAACCGGATCGTATTTCCCTTCTTTCATTAATTTGCGCACAAGTTCCAGACTTCGTTTTGGTTTTGTAGGAAGCGGAAACTTTACCTTTTTATTTCCTGTTAAGAATCTGAAAGCAGAATAAAAAATATTTTGCCCCATACGTCCTAACTCCGATGACATATAAACGCCACCTTTTTCGAGCACATTTCTGCATTTCGCAAACGAACTTTTTCCCACCGCGTCAAATATAAAGGAATACTTTTGTGCTTCCTTTCGTAAAATCTTCCCGCTGATAATCGATTATACGTTTGGCGCCCAGCGATTTTAGCAACGGAATATTTTTTGAATTCCCCACGGCAGTAACATCGGCTTCGTAATAGCTAAGCAATTGTACCAGCGCCGAACCAATAGCTCCTGTCGCTCCGTTCACCAATACGCGATCATATTTTTTCAGGTTGGTTTTGTTTATAAAATTATAGGCGTAATGAGCGCCTTCGATGCTTGCTGCTGCCTGCCAGTAACTGATATTATCGGGGATTATTGCTACAGCTTTTTTATGTGAAATAGTTAAATAGCCCGCTTTTGAGCGTAAACCACTGTCGTCGAATCCAAAAACCCGCTGGCCAACATCCAGATATTTCACATTTTTCCCAGCGGCTTCAATAATTCCGGCGAAATCCGTTCCCGGAATTATATTTCCCGGTTTGAATAATCCTGTAAACAACCGCATTACAGGTGGCTTTGCGCGAAGTATTGCGCAATCGGTGCGATTAACTGTGGAGCTAATCACGCGAACAAGAATCTCATCTTTTTTGGGTATCGGTTTATTTACTCTGTCAACGGTAATAATATGTGGCGGTCCATACTGATTGTTAAGTGCTGCTTTCATCATACCCGGTTAATTTATCAAAACGATCGGTTAAATTTATGACATTCAACCGTTAACCGCATAATATTCGAGGGTATTTTTAATCAATACAGAAGATTTTTTTGTTTTTGGTCCTGAATCTCCGGCAACTCACTTTTTTTGATTTGCCTTTTCTTTGTTTTCTTCTACCCGGAATTGGGTAATTCTTCCAATTAAATCGTATGGAACAGGCTCATTGAGGGGAAACTGTACCGACCCTTTTCCCTGTTTGTATTTTGCCAGTTCTTTTTTAAACTCCTCGTGTCCGGTGGGTGTGGCGTAAAATCCGATATGGTTTTTATATCCTGCAAAATAAACCAGCGGTTTTCCATTCATTTTAAAAGCCGGCATTCCGTAGCTGATGCTTTCAACAGCCTCCGGCGCTTTCTGCTTTATCGTTTCCCTGACTTTCGTTAATCTTTCCTGAACATCTTCCGGAAAAGCCAGAATATATTCGTCGAAGTTTTTTGCGTTTTCTTTCATATCTGCTTAATGAAATCAATCATCTTTATAGCTGAATCCCAATTCATCACAGAACACCGAAAAAGACACATCGGTTTAAACTATGAAAATTTTTGAGATTACAACTTCCCTGTGTAAACTGCTTTATTGTAACGGTTGGTGTATGAAGCGTTGGGCATTTCGAAGCACTTTCCTGTCAAACCGCTACAAATTTTATTAAATGTAACGCCCTTGAAACCAGCACTATCCGCCCAATGATTTATACACTTTGTTACCGCCTGGTGTTGATTGTTTTCAGTCATTTTCTCTTTCAATTTGCTACACTTTCTCTGTCTGCCGTGCGTTGGGGTAGGCAAGCTCTTTGGCTGGTTTTGGTCGTGTGTTGGCTTTTTATGCGACCAGCCAATGTGCTTGACTACGAAGCGTTGGCAATTATTCTTTCTTTTTGTTTTTAATGTCTTGCTCTAATTTTTTTAATTCTTCCAAATCTTCATTGTCCGCTTTAAGTGCTTCATACTCTTTTCGCCTCTGGTCAAATTGTGAGTAAGTTTCACTTACTTGTTTTTCCATTTCAACTTTACTAATCGAACCTGCGTTTGTTAATATTTTTTTGTCCTGAAAATCAAGGATTCTATCCGCATTCTCTCGCCAAAAATCCATTGTTATATCCATTCGGTTTTTAGCTCTCAATTCTGCACTTTCAAGGAATAAAACTAATGTATATCAATTTCATCGTGAGTCAGGTAATTTTTGGCAATATAAATGTCCTGTTTCCTTACAATTGAACCTTTCCAGGATGTTAAGTTCATATTTGGTTTCTCGGCATTTGCCCGTGCAACAATCAATTCAGCAGCGGTTTTTCCTGTTACTGCAAAATGAAGTTTGTTTTGAGTTTCTGCAAAAAACATTTGTGTTGATTTATCATCTGAATCGTAATCACTGCTAAGTGCAAACAAGTCTTTAATTTTTTGGTAAAAACGTTTTTCCGATGCACGAATATCTCGAATTTGTTCCAGTAATTCATCGAAATAGTCGGGTCTGCCGTCTGGGTTTTTCAGCCGTTCGTTATCCATCACAAACCCTTTCACCATATATTCTTTCAGGTTTTTATTTGCCCAAATTCTGAATTGTGTACCTCGTTTACTACGAACCCGAAAACCGATTGCCAAAATCATATCGAGCGAGTAAAAAGTTACATTGTATTGTTTGCCATCATCGGCAGTTGTAAAGTAATTCTTTACAACTGAATCACCTTCTAATTCTCCCTCTTCCAGTATGTTAGATATGTGTTGTCCAATATTTTGTTTTGAGGTGGCAAAAAGTTCGGCAAGCTGATTTTGGTTCATCCAAATATTGCCGTCTTTGGCGTATAAAGCTACCGATGCTTTTCCATCGGAAGTTTTATAAATAATTATATTTTGCTGGCTATTGTTGTCCATCTTATTTTATTGAATTTTCTACAATGGCAATTTCATCATCGGTTAATCCGTAAAGTTGATAAACCATTTGGTCTATTTCCTTATCGGTAAGTTCAATTTTGATTTGAAGTTGATTTATTTCGGATTTATAGGAATTAAAATATTCTTCCCATTCATTAAATAAAATTATATTTCCCTGAAATCCCCGCGTGGCTTTCCTGTGTTGCGCATTCTTTTCCTGCATTACCGGTTTTCGGTTTTTTGTGCATTAAAATTAGAAATAATTTTCAATTTGCTGCCATACGTTTCGGGCAGATGTTAAAAAGGGAAACCTTTCCCAAAATCTGAAACATTGGAAAAGTTGAAAACATTAATCCGGCGGATTGTCGATTATCGCGCTGATATCGATCAGATAAATCTGCCGGCCATACCCTTCGTGCGACGAATCGATTGCAATCGACTTGCCGTCGGGTGAAAACCTCGGATGTAAATCGACGCGCAGCAAACCCGGATTATACGGAAATAAATATCCTCCGAGTTTATAAGCCAGTTTGTTTAGCGGAACAATTTTTTTTGTTGGAATATGATACATGTACAGGTAAATATAACCGTCGATATTGTAGGTATCGGTTAAAATCCAGTCGCCGTTTTGGTGAAGAGTAATATGTCCGTTTGGTGCATCGAAATACTTTTCTTTTGGCTTGCCGGAGCCGTCATCCACAAACCTGAAATATCCGCGAACTCGTTGTCCCGTTTCCGGGTCGGGATGAAAACCATTATCCATAATTTCATTATCGTTTATCCAGAAATGATGGCTGGGCTCACGATAAAGATATTTTACATCCGAGCCATCGAGGTTCATGGAGTAGCCTTCTGTTCTTGTTTCCGTGCGGCCAGGTTCAATTTCACGCGTGTCTTTCACAAAAGCGATAAACCGGTTTCCCGATGGATTAAAACCTTCCCTGAAAAAATATAATGTTCCGTCAACGGTATCGGAAGGCAAGCCATTCGGATACATTATTTTTGCCATATCACGCACCGAAAACAACATTTCCGTCTTTTCGGTTTGCATATCCATTTTCCAGATGCCGATTTCGGAAGGCGCCCATTGGTTTTGATAAGGATCATCTATTCCCACGTAATTACACCCGGCGTGTTTAATCCGTTCAAAATTTACCGAAAGCAGTGTTTTTCCATCCGGCGAAATGGTATAAACTGTAATGGGCAGCGTTCGTGTATTTTTGGTTTTGAAATTGTAAATACGGCTGACCAACTTTTTGCCATCATCGGAACGGTCGTTCCAGATAATTTCTTCCGACGACCCCGGAATCCATTGCAGCCGGCATCCCTGTTGCCAGTTCCACGCGCTTGTCTCCCCTATTTTTGTCCATTTGTTATTATTCTGCAGATCGAAATATCCAATTTCGCCTTTATCGAATGGTTGAACAATCCGGCCTTCAATAAAAATTTTCATTCCAAGCAAATACCGTCCGGTAGGATCAAACTCGAGCAACTCTTTTTGCGTGCAGTTATAAAAGAAAAATCCGTGATATTCGGGCTTATCTTTTGTTCCAACGGGTGAAATACGCACCAGATCAAAGTGATGTGCATCAGACGCATAAAGCATCTCTTCAAAACTATTGTAAGTTGAATATGAAAGTCCTTTTTTGCCTGGTTTTGATGGATCATCCAATGCAAAAACAGGCCGGGAAAAAATAATTATTAGACAATAAAACCGCAAAAAGCCGATGAATTTTAAGGAATGCCATGTCAAGTTTTGTTTTAGTTTTTCGATTGTGAATACTACAACAAAATAGCTTAAAATTTGCTCACGGTCAATTTTAATTACCAGATTTATGTTTTCTAGCGACAGCTAAAAAACAAGTGAAAAGTAGTAGGGTTTAATTTCCTTTTTTCGTTTCTATTATTACAACACCGTTTGCACCGCGTGAACCGTAAACCGATGATGAACCATCTTTTAGAACATCGACAGACGCAACATCGGCAGGTGAGAGATTGGCCAAATCACTTGAAGTCACTATTGCACCGTCAATTACAATAAGTGCTGCATTTCCTTCTGCACCGTAGAAAGTATTTGTGCCTCTTACGATAATATTTGTTCCCTGCACAGACACTCCCGGAAATTGTCCCTGAATCAACTGAAACATATTGGAATATCGTGTGAAATCCATTTCCTTGCTGTTTAGCGATGAAACTGCATTGAGTAAGCGTTCTTTGTTTTCGTGCCCGTAACCCCAGTCAACATAGCGGTTGGCAGCTTCCAGGTTTTTATCTCCTTTTTTCAACTCCAGATTTAACCAGCAATAAGCGGATATCTTTACCCACCTTTACTTTTCGCGGGAAAAAGCCATCGGCTTCCACTGTAATTTTATCTTCATTGTTACATAACACGCTAAATAATCCGGCAGTGTCGGTTTTCACAGTAATACCGGTACTTTTAACGTTTACTTCGGCTCCGAAAAGCGGAATACTGTCGAAAGTGGTAACTTTCCCGGTCAATGCCCTGTCCTGTCCGTTCGATGCCCCTGAAAAAACCATACAGAACAAAACAGGAATTGCCAATTTTGCAAAATATTTTCTCATTATGATCCTTTTTTAGTTTCGATTAATACAACACCATTTGCACCACGCGCACCATAAACGGCGGTGCTGCCATCTTTAATAATATTTATGCTTTTCACATTTATCGGCCTGATTTCCCGCAGCACATCACTCTCGTTAATTACCCCATCGACAACAATAAGCGCCGCACTGCTGCTGTTAATCGAACCAACACCCCTTATCAGCACTTCACCGTTTTGCACCTGGACACCGGCAAAATTTCCCCTGATGAGATCGTACATATCCTTGTAACGTGTAAAATCGGTATCGCTATCTTCCAACGTCGAAATAGCAGTTGACCGGTTTTCTTCGGAAACCTTGCCGTAGCCGATATCATACTCCTTTTGCGAATTATTTGCTTTGGGTTTGAGATTTACAGCAACAATCCGAATTTTATCTGTAATCTTTACATTTTCGGATAAAAATCCTTCGGCTTTAATTTTCAATTTATCATTCCATTCGCACTGCGTTTTAAAAACCCCTGTTGAGTCGGTATACACTGTAGCGTCGGTACTTTTAACTGTAACTTCAGCGCCAATCAATGGAACATTTCCCAAAGTGGTAACTTTTCCCATTATTGTTTTAATCTGACTGAAAGAATGAACGGAAAAAAAAGTAAGGATTAAAATCAGAATAATTTTATGTTTTATCTGTTTCATATCACGACTTTTATACGAATTAAACGGTTTAAAGTATTCACTAATTGCTTTGACTAATCTACTGAATTTTAGTTTAATACAAAACAGATATTTTTTAGCTGAATTTATAGATACTTTTTAGCATTCTTAGCAATATACCTTCACCCCGGCTTGTAATTAGCTATCCACTATTGTACGATAAAACGCTTCACCAAATGGCTTTTGTCGTTTTGGAAAGATAGAAAATACAATCCGGGACTAATGGCGCCGGGCAGAGAAATATGTAATGCTTTGGCAAAAACCGGTTCGGAATAAAAAGTGTTTCCGGTTGCGTCAATAATTTCCAGGATTCCATTCACCGAATTTAATCCGGCTATGTCAATATTCAACGCATAAGATGCGGGATTTGGATAAACGTGAAGTTCAGCCTGCCCGCTTTTTTGCATTTTCTTCGCAGAAGTAAAAACCGGTGTATCCGTATGCTGCGATCCTGTATTTGAAACTGATTCATCATCCAAATTGATAATAATATTGTTTTCCTGGTTAAAATTGATATCAACTGATTGGGTTACGATTTTTCCATTGTAATCGACCTGAATTTCATATTTACCGAGGAAACACGAACCGAAACCTGTTGATCCTTGGGCATCGGAAACTGAATTCTGCACTGTGGTCCACCAATCTTCGAAAACCAGCTTTTTATACATTTCACCTTGCGGACGGATTGTCCAGTCCTCATTGTAATATGCCGAAGACGGCCTCCAGTGTTTGCCAGCCCAAAATCCCCACGATAAAATTCCTTTTACATAAGGATAACTAAAAAGCACGGTCATAAAATCGCGGGTATAATTCACCTTCAGCGTGTCGTTGGCGGTGTTAATATCAAATTCGGTTATTTTTATTTCCTTGTTGAGCGATGCGAATCTGTCAAGCACTTCTATCACTTTTGGGATTCCGGTTACAAATTCCGAGAAATGTCCCTGCAGACCAATTCCCTGGATTTCGCCACCGTGGTCATCGATATATTTTATAATATCGAAATAACCGTTTTGATGATTAATATCAAGTCCGCCATTGGACAAAATACTGTAATCGTTGATGTAACGTTTTGCATCGGGATCAATCTCTTTTGCTTTTTTAAACCAGTCAGCCATTACGCCATCACCAACCACATCCTGAATTACATGATTGGTGTAAGGTTCATTAATCACATCCCAATCGACCAGTTTTCCTTTGGTGAATGCCGCAATTTCTTCAATATGACTGATACATTCGTTTTTCATCCGTTCACCGTCCGTTTTGTACAATTCCATAAACGATGGCAGATAACTCCAGCCCGGCCAAATAAGGTTATGTCCGCGGATTCTGATATTATGGTCCGCCAGTGAATTTATAGCCGATGTAATATAGGAATGGCTGCTGTTTGCTACCCACGGTTTCCATTTCAAATCGTTTTCAAAAACCACTTCGTTAAAAAGTTCATGAATATGATTTTTGTAAGTTGTATTGCTGTTATATGCTCTGCCATCGATTGCCGACCCAAAACCAAATTGATGCTGTTTCATTGTTAAAGTAACTGCTGCACCTGAAACCGGATTTTCAGAACCATCAACCAGTTTTACATCTACATTTCCTTTTCTGAATTTTTCAATTCTTTCAGCAGCTTCAGCACGCCATGGAGCATCTTCTTCCATTCCGTCGTATCTTACCTCCATTTGTGGAAGGCTGTCGACACTGATCGTATTTTTGTAGTTCCAGTAATGAATATCGGCAATCTCAATGGTTTGAACAGCAT
Organism: uncultured Prolixibacteraceae bacterium; assembly: GCA_963821855.1. Classification (GTDB taxonomy): domain Bacteria; phylum Bacteroidota; class Bacteroidia; order Bacteroidales; family Prolixibacteraceae; genus Draconibacterium. The sequence continues at coordinate 280,814 of CAWGFJ010000013.1, forward strand.
GTCCAAAAAAAATGGCTGCCCTTATTTTATCGAGCGACAAATCCATTTCAGAAATAAAAGGATAAACAAAATGTACCCAATCGCCGCCGGCTACAAAAGTTTTACTCAAAGGTTTTTCGTACGTTTCGTTATGTTCGATAATGGGTGTAAATAATCCTTCGCCCGATTCCGATGTGGAATAGGTACAGCGCGCCCACAATGAAAGAAGGCAAACATCGCCTTTTTCGAGCGCAGTTACAGTTTTAAACTGAACCTGGAAATCCCAGTAATTATCGGGCAGCGAAGTTACATTTACCTTTATGGCTTTGTTAAAATTTTCATTATCAACATTAACAACACTAACCGTTCCCTGACTTCCAACTCTTGAATAGTTGCTGATTGCATCGGCAATCATATCGGTTCCTCCGGGCGGAATATCGATGGCAAATAAATTTTGGCAGAAATAAAAAACGGAAAGAAAAAAGATGATGCGTTTCATTTTAGATTTAGTTGAGATTAGATATTGGGACAAATATAACCAACACAATTAAAAATCCTGAATCAGAAAAAGTAATTCAGCATATTTAGCCTGATTAATACATAAAAATGAATTAATCACCCATCGGGCTGACCTTGACAAACATCTGACAAATGGGTAAAAAAAGCTTACTAAGGCGATCTGCCGGATGCAAAAAATGCAGAACTTTAGCCTGCAATAATTGTTGTAAATTCAAATCTTAAGAAGCAATCAAAAATCACTATGAAAATTAGTCCTCGGGTAAAATTTTTAATACGAAACGGCCTAAAAGGACTTGCCTGGCTTGCAATTCTTCTTATCGCATATTATCTGTTCGAGGAAGCAGTTATTTCCAGAAATCAGGATGCGTGGTTCGAACGGTTTTATGCACAACCATTTATCATTTATATCATTTATATTGCTTCTGAATTCTTTTTTGGAATTATTCCACCCGAGTTATTTATGATTTGGGCCTACAACAAAGGAGGCTCCATGCAATACATTTTTATTGTGGCTTTATTTGCCGTTGTATCCTATGCCCTGGGATATGCAACTTTCCTGATTGGACAACTCTTGTTGAAACGCAAAACATTCCGGCTTCTGCGAAGAAAGTTTTTTATTGAACAATCGACATTGTTAAGAAAATACGGTTTGTTTCTAATTATTATTGCCGCTCTTACGCCTTTGCCATGGTCGGCAGTTTGCTTGCTGGTTGGCTCAGCAGGTTATCCTTCAGGAAAATTTCTAAAATATGCCTTATTCAGAATATTACGATTTGTGGTTTATGGTTTCATTATTTTCCAGACACATCAGATTTGATTTGCCGTTAAAACATACAACGAACTCTTTTGTTATAGTTAAAAATCAGATAAAAGATGTTCGAAAAACTTAAAAAGCGCTGGAATATACAAAGCAATTTTCAGGTAGTAATAATACTTGTGGTGTTTGCAATTACCGGAAGTACAACCGTTTATGTTAAAAAACTCATTTTTGATCTTATAGGTGTTGATATGGATACGCATATCATTTATTAAGATATTGATTTATATTCCGGTTATCCTTTTGGTATACAATGTGCTTCTTCTTATCATCGGTTCGGTTTTCGGGCAATTCCGGTTTTTCTGGGAATTCGAGAAGAAATTTTTCTCCAGAATTTTTCCATGGAAAAAGCAAATTTCTGCAGATAAGATTAATTCTTAATGATGAAAGCGAACGTTCATTGATACTGGTACTATTATTTTTTTCAACTCATATTATGGCTAAAGAATTGGAAACTGCCACATTAGGCGGAGGATGTTTTTGGTGCACCGAAGCAGTGTACAAGGAATTAAAGGGAGTTGTTGACGTTAAACCGGGTTATAGCGGCGGAACAGTAAAAAACCCGGGTTATCGCGAAGTTTGCACTGGCAGGACCGGGCACGCCGAAGTGGTGCAAATTACTTTCGATCCTGACATAGTGAGCTTTTCAGACATATTGGAAGTATTTTTTATGACTCACGATCCTACAACTTTAAACCGCCAGGGAAATGATGTAGGAACCCAATACCGGTCAGCCATATTTTATCATTCCGAAAATCAAAAAGAAACAGCGGAAAAAGTCATTCAACTCTTTAAAGAAGAAGAAGTGTATGATAAACCAGTTGTAACCGAAATAACAAAGTTTTCAGCATTTTATCCTGCCGAAGATTATCATGTTGATTATTTTGAAAACAACCCTAATCAACCTTATTGCCAGTTCGTTATTGTACCCAAAATGGAAAAATTCAGAAAAATATTTAAGAATAAATTAAAAGAATAAGCATTGCTGATGTATAAATATTTTTTTGCACTTTTTATTTCAATTTTTGCCTTAACTGTAAGTGCACAACGTGAATTTGAATACACCGAAGGCGATACTACATATGTAATGAAACGTTATGTTTTTATGCTTCTTGAAAGTGGAGAAACAAAAAGTAAGGATTCAATTGAAGCCGCGTATTATCAGAAAATGCACCTTGAACATTTCAAAGAAATGGCTGATGCGGGTAAACTAATTGTTGCAGGTCCGTTTGAAGATGGTGGAAAGCATCGCGGATTATTGATTTTCGATGTTGAAACTGTTGAAGAAGCGCTAAAACTTGAAGGTGAAGATCCGATGATTAAAACCGATCGCCTGCGAATGAATGCATTTTACTGGTGGGGAGCAAAAGGTACTGTAATAAAGTAAATGAACATTAGTAACTTTTTTCCATTTTAGTTATATATCTCAAATAAAATACAAAACACTCTTTATTAGGTTATTATATTTCGAACTCCTATTCAATTCCTTTTCATTTTTCAATACAATAAACTGTATTGCAACTACTTACAAATTCATTTATTTTCGAATTAATTATTTTTTTTCGTAAATTGAGTAAACTACTAACTAAAATAAATTATTATGAGGCAATTTTTATGTTTAAATCAACTTTCTATTCAGAGATCAATATTACTGTTTACGATTTTTTTGCTTTTTCTTTTCGATGCAAATGCAGGAGATATTTCGGTTTCGTTCAGATATCGGCTAGAAGTTGTCATGGAAGACTCGGAACAACCTATTGTTACAGAAGTGACCAATTCAGAAGATTTTGAGGTTTTGGGCGCCGCTTTAAGTCTAACGATTAGAGACAAGCTTACACTCGATATTTCTTATCAATGGTCAACAGATATTGGTACAGTCGAACCACAGAGTTCGGTTACTTTGCGAGCTCCTGAGCTTTGGATACCAAAAGTTGGAACATATTTAATACATTATGAGCTTACCTCGCTGAATGATATTAAACAGTCGAATGATACTTTAACCTATGAATTTGATGTGAAACCAAATCTTGGTATAGGATTAAATTTTAACCAGTTACATTTTAAAAATCCGTTTCAACAGGAATATTCGAATACAGGAAGGCTCGATGTTAGCATCTCGCCCCAGTTTGTTGATTATTACCTAAACGTTATAATTGGCAAGGATGATGAAGAATCGGCTCCACGAAAATGGGCTGTTCAGAATATGCCGCTGCCTGCTTTTCCCGATACACAAAATATTTCGTATTGGATTGATTTAGGTGGTATTGATGTTACGGACGGTGAAAAAATTCCATACATAAAATACGATTATTCTTTAAGCGAAATTCCATTAAAAGAACCGTCGTTTGCCACAAAAATGTATTATACCGATGTGTTTGAAGGAAATTATGATGTTGGCGGTGACAATCCTGTAGATGTTGCACCCGGAACATATCTTGATGTTTTGCCCATTGACTGGAACAGGGATTTTATGGTAAAAACGTGGAATTACCGCGGTTGCAATGTGCCAAATATTGATCTTGATTCGTCCAAATATAATCCCGGAGATATGGCTGGCGAAGTAGGTGACTGGAACTCATGCGGGCCTGCAAGTGCAGTTAACAGCCTGCAATGGTTGGAAAATAATAATGATAATATTAGTGATACCGGAACCAGCCTGCGTGATAAAATGAAGATTTTCAATAAGGTTTCCGGTCGTGCAAATGAAAATGGATTAAATACAAAAGGCGTAATTCAGGGTAAACTGGCAACAATCGATTCACTAAAAATTCCGGTTCATGTGAAATGGCAAGGTGTGCCATACGATACAACAATTGCGTCGCCTAACGCAAAATATAATCATGTTGCAGAAAACAAGAACGATTCGGTGGGCGCATGGTGTACTTTTGACTGGTTGGCTTCGGAGATAGAAAAAGGTGAAGATGTTGAAGTAAAATTTGGATGGTACGATACGTTGAATAACCGGCATGGCGGTCATTGGGTGGTAGTTTCGGGTGTCAGCGATGTTAATATTGCCAGGGGAATTTATGTGAAAGACGATGAGGAACAAGGCAATGAAGGCGGAACGCGTCAAACTTATGTAAACTGGGAAACAAATGAGCATGGAAGACCAAGACTGTTAGGCTTTAAAGGAGCAAACAACCGTTGCTGGGTTGAAAGTGTTGTTTCTGAAAGTTATGATTCCACAATAACATTTGTACAAACACATTCCAATTTCATTCAAAATAATGATAATTTGAACCTGATGGTTTACAAAAATCCAAGTTCAAACCGAGCGCCGGTTTCCATTGGATTCGAAATTCAAAAGCCGGGAAATGTTGATGTATTTATTTATGAAATTACCGGAAGGGTTGTTTACGCAAGGCAATTAAAATACGCAACGCCCGGAAGTAAATTGTTAACCTGGGACGGAAAAGAAAATAATGGCTTATCGATAAGAAGTGGAATTTATATCGTCAAGGTAGTTTCACAAAATAAGAGTTCAACGCGAAAACTGATTAGACAGGATTAAAACTTATAAATGAGGTTACAACTTAACAACTTTTCCGCTTGCAATAATTTTATATTTATCGAAAATGTGGTAAATATAAATGCCGGGCGGCAAGTTGTACCAATTACCCTTAGCAAAAGAATACAGGTATTTTGGCCTTATTAGTTATAAAAAAATACCCGGAGAAATTTCCCGGGCATAAATTTATCTAATATAAATTTGGTTTACAATTCGCGAATCCAGATATTTCGATAACTCACCGGATTTCCATGATCCTGTAATACTAAACTTCCCGGTCCGTGCTTTTTCACTGAATATTCCGGAAGCCCAATATATTCTGTTGGTCCGCGAAGTTTTACATGATTTTGAACCAATACTCCGTTTTGAAGTACGGTTACCATTGGCGGCGTAAAATAGGTTCCGTCTTCATTATAGCGTGGTGCCGTATAAATAATATCGTAAGTTTGCCAAACTCCCGGAGGTTTACAGGCATTTACCAAAGGCGCATATTGTTTGTAAATACTTCCGGCCTGGCCATTTCTGTAGGTACGGTTGTTGTAGTTATCCAAAACCTGAACTTCGTATAAACCCTGCATAAAAATACCACTATTTCCCCGTCCCTGGCTTTCGCCAACAACTTCTGCAGGTGTGCGCCATTCAATATGCAACTGGTAATCCTGAAATACACGTTTTGTTTTAATAGTACCGGTTCCTTTTTTAACCGTAACACAACCATCTTCAACAAGCCATCCGGGTTTTCCACCATCACCATTCGTCCATTCGCTTTCCAAATCTTTTCCATCGAATAAAACAATAGCGTCCGATGGTGCACTGGCAGGCGTTTCACCTGGTGTAATTACCCGCACTTCCGGATCCCAGATTTCGGTCATTTCCGGTTTCATTGGCATTGGCTCTTCCTGTGCCGAAAGTTCAAACGCCACAGCCATCATTAAAAAAGAAATTATTCCAATCTTTCTCATTTTTATTTTTTTTATTTAGTTAATTAAATCAATAAATTTTTTTGTCAGCTCTTTTCTAAAAGAATCAGTTACTCCAGACACTCTTTGGATGATTAATGACGTTCAGAATTTAAAGTAGTTTGTCCCAGCGGTCATCTTCATCGCTGTTCCATTCTTCCGCTAAACTTTTCTCTAATACTATAGAAACCTCGTCAATATGAGTTTGCTTAACTTGAAATGATTCAAGAAAATCAAGTTTTTCCAGGATTTCTTTAGCCGTGGGAAATTTGACCTTTTAATTTTTATTTCAACTGTTTCCATACTTTTTTGGTTGGTTGAACTCAAAAATAATAAAAAGAACCATTATAGTCCCAATTCTTCCATAATAGCTTCAATTTTAGCCTCAGCTTTTGCTTCAGCTTCATCAAAATCCTTCTCGAATTTAATTTTCCTGCAACTTCAAAATAGAACTTTATTTTTGGTTCGGTTCCTGAAGGCCGAACCGAAATTTTTGTTCCGTCTTTGGTAAAAAACTGCAAAACATTGGATGTAATTTTCTGGTTGATTTTTTTATGTTCACCAGTGATTAAATTTTTTGCAATTAATGTTTCATAATCTTTTACCCATTCCATCGGTGAGCCACCCAATTCTTTTGGAGGATTAGAGCGGAAATTATCCATGATTTTTTGAATTTCCTCAGCACCTGTTCTTCCTTTGCGAACCACATATTTCATTTTCTCTTTCGAGAAACCATATTCAAGATAAATATCCTGGAGAAGTTCGTACAAGGATTTTCCCTGATCGATAGCCCATGCAGTAATTTCGCCCATTAAAGCACATGACGAAACAGCATCTTTATCGCGCACAAAATCAGCCGGCATAAAACCAAAACTCTCTTCTCCGCCACCAATATATTTTTTCTTTCCTTCCAGTTCGCGAATGATTTCGGCAATAAATTTAAATCCGGTGTAAACATCGAAATATTCAATGTTATTGCGTTTTGCAATTTCGGCAATCAATTCGGTGGTAACAATGGTTTTTACAACATATTCATTGCCTTTCATCGCACCGGCTTCCTTCATTTTGGTAATGATATAATAAATGAAAAGCAGTGCTGTTTGATTACCGTTTACGATAATATATTTTCCCTTGTCGTTTTTAACCACCACACCAATCCGATCGGAATCGGGGTCGGAAGCCATAACAACATCGGCATTGACTTCGTACGCTTTTTTGATGGCCATATCCATGGCAGCTTCTTCTTCCGGATTTGGTGAAACTACTGTCGGAAAATCGCCGCTAACCACATCCTGCTCAGGTATATTAATAATATTTGTAAAACCAAACTCACGCAAAGCTGCGGGAATTAATTTAACACCGGTTCCATGAATTGGCGTGTAAATAATTTTTATATCCTTGTGTCTTTGAACAACATCGGGTGAAATAGAAACAGTTTTCACTTTAGCCAGAAATTTTCTATCCATCTCTTCACCCATAATTTCAATCAACTCATCGGGCCCGTTAAATTTAATGTCTTCGGGTTTTATTTTTGCAACTTCATTTACAATGTTTTCATCATGTGGAGCAACAATTTGCGAACCATCGTCCCAGTATGCTTTGTAGCCATTGTACTCTTTGGGGTTATGAGAAGCTGTTAGAATTATTCCGCTTTGGCAACCCAATTCGCGAATTGCAAATGACAGTTCCGGTGTCGGACGCAAATCTTCAAACAAGTAGGCTTTTATTCCGTTGGCAGCAAATATTTCGGCGCTTGCTTTCGGCAAATAACCGGCTGTTATTTCGGCAATCATGTCCGATGGCAACTTTTATTTCGGGAAGATCGGCAAAGTTCATTTTCAGATAATTGCTCAATCCCTGGGTTGCAGCGCCAACTGTGTAAATATTCATGCGGTTGGTTCCTACACCCATAATTCCTCGTAAACCACCGGTTCCAAATTCGAGGCTTTTATAAAATGAATCTATTAATTCAGTAGGATCAGGATTGTCCAAAAGTTTTTGTACTTCAGCTTTTGTTTTCTCGTCATAGGTTTCAGAAAGCCATTCCTGTGCTTTTGCCTTTACTTCATTAAGTAATTCCTGATTATCCATTTTATTTATTTTTTAATTTTTCAATGCAGATTTTTAAACTGTCTTTCCAATACGGGATTTCGATATCAAAAGTATTTTTAATTTTCGATTTATTCAATACACTGAAATTTGGTCTTTGAGCGGGCGTAGGAAATTCTTCAGAAAGAACCGGATAAACTTCACATTCAATACCTGAAATCTCAAAAATTGCTTTTGCAAAGTCGTACCAACTGGCCACGCCTTCATTGGAATAATGGTAAATTCCTGAAACAAATTGCTTTGAGTCTTCAGCTGAACGTTGTACAATTCTAATAATTGCGTTTGCCAAATCGCCTGCATAGGTTGGTGTTCCAACCTGATCGAAAACCACTTTCAGACTTTCACGTTCCTTTCCCAAACGCATCATTGTTTTTACAAAATTGTTTCCAAAAGCTGAATATAGCCACGAAGTACGAATAACAATAGTTTCAGGATTTTCCCGAAGCGCATTTATTTCGCCCTTAAGTTTTGTTCTCCCATATGCATTTTGCGGATTGACTTTATTTTCTTCAGAATAAGGCAGATGACCTTTTCCATCAAATACATAATCAGTTGAAATGTGAATTAGTTTTGCTCCTATTTTACATGCATTTCTTGCCAGAATTCCAGGTGCGAATGCATTTATTTGTTCTGCGATTTCAATTTCGCTTTCAGCTTTATCGACAGCTGTATATGCAGCACAATTTATTATAAAATGGGGTTTGTTTTTCTGTAAATAATTTTGAATATCCTTTTCGTTTGTAATATCCAATAAATCTGAATCGGTAAAAAGAAACTCACTGCTTGGCCAGGTTTTGCTTATCCCGGTAATGTCGTTACCTAACTGACCATGTGAGCCTGTAACGAGAATTTTCATCAATTAAAATGTAAAGTTCATTTCTGCTTTATTAAAATCAGGCGCTTTTTGATCTTTTTCGGAAACAATGCATTCTGAAGCTTTCAGTTTCCAATCGATATTAAGATTAGGATCGAGTGCATTAATCGCCCTTTCAGTTTCACGATTATACACATTATCGCATTTATAACTGAAAACTGCTGTTTCACTTAAAACAGAAAAACCATGTGCAAAACCTCTCGGAATAAACAATTGCGTTTTATTCTTTTCGGATAATTCGATGCCAAAATATTGTCCGAAAGTTGGTGAATTTTTTCTGAGATCAAGCGCTACATCGTAAACTGCACCTAAAACTACCCGCACAAGTTTTGCCTGGGCAAACGGATTTAACTGGTAGTGCAAACCACGAACCACGCCTCTTGCAGATTTTGATTCATTATCCTGAATAAACTGTGCACGAATTCCTTTTTCGACATAACGTTGTTGCTGATAAGTTTCAAAGAAATAACCACGTTCATCCTGATAAAGACCAGGTTCAATAATCAGCAACCCAGATATTTTTGTTTCAATAATCTTCATTTCTTAAAAAGAAAATATTTGTTTTTCAGCCAAATCGATTAAATACTGTCCATATTGATTTTTGATTAAAGGTTCTGCCAATGCAAGTAATTGCTCTTTATCAATAAAACCTTTTTTAAATGCAATTTCTTCGATACACGAAACCTTTAACCCCTGCCTTTGTTCAATGGTTGCAATAAAATTCGACGCCTGAAGAAGACTGTCATGCGTTCCTGTGTCCAACCAGGCAAAACCACGTCCGAGTAATTTTACATTTAATCGATTTTCATTCAAATATAAGCGATTTAAATCAGTAATCTCTAATTCGCCGCGTTTTGATGGTTTTAGGCTTTTTGCTTTTTGAACCACATCGTTCGAATAAAAATATAAACCGGTAACTGCATAATTCGATTTTGGCTTTTCAGGTTTTTCTTCAATGCTGATTACCTTACCTTTCCCGTTAAATTCAACCACTCCATAGCGTTCAGGATCATTTACATAATAACCAAATACTATAGCTCCATCCTTGAGATTGGCAGCTTCTACAAGAACGCTGCTGAAATTATAGCCGTAAAAAATATTGTCACCAAGAATCAAACAAACATTATCATCTCCAATAAATTCATCGCCTAAAATAAATGCCTGCGCCAATCCGTCGGGCGAAGGTTGAATTTTATACGAAATAGAAAGGCCAAGCTGCGAGCCATCACCAAAAAGATTTTCATATAACCCAATATCCGTGGGGGTAGAAATAATTAAAATTTCCCGAATTCCGGCTAACATTAACACCGATAACGGATAATAAATCATTGGCTTATCGTAAACCGGTATAATTTGTTTAGAAATGGAACGGGTTATCGGATACAATCGTGTTCCGGCGCCGCCTGCAAGAATAATTCCTTTCATAGTCTTTATTTATGTTAATATCTAAAATTTGTGTTTGACAGGGATTACGGTTCAAAATTAACAAAAGAAACACAGCATACAATTTATAGTTCAATACTTCATTTTCAAATTAAATAATTCTGAAATAAATGCCGAAATAAATACCCAAAACCTTTGAAATAAAGTAATTAAGTTATACTTTTGCGCGCGTTTGAAAAATATATATAATGTCTAACTTATTAATTTAATTCGAATTACATGACAGAAAAAAAAAACAAAGATCTTGAAAACGAAGTAAATGATGCTCCGGTTCAGGATGAAAAAAAGGCAACAAAGAAAGCCGAAGAAAAAGAAAAACCTTCTGATGAAGAACCTGAAGCAACTAAAGAAACAGAAAAGGTAAAAGAGGAAGTTACTTCCAAAACCGATGAAGAAGCTGATGAAGTAGTTGCAGAAGAAAATGAAGAAACTGCAAATGAAGAAACTGTTTCGAAAGAAGCAGTAGACAAAACAGAAAAAGAAAAAGAAACAGTTGAAGAAACGAAGGCAGAAGAAACTGTTGAAGAAACTGCAGAAACTGTAGAAGAAACAAAGGCCGAAGAAGCCGCAACCGAAGAAACCAAAGTTGAAGAAACCGAAGTTGAAGAAACCACAGCTGAAGAAGTAAAAGAAGAAGCTGAACCTAAAAAAGAAACATCGGCGGAATCTGAAGAATTTGATTGGGCAAGTCTTGAAGTTGGAAGAGATGCCTATTCGGTAAAAGAGCGGGACAAACTTGCCGAAATGTACAACGACACTTTGAACACAGTTTCCGAAAAAGAAGTGCTCGAAGGAACAGTTATTTCGTTGAACAAAAGGGAAGTAGTTGTCGATATCGGTTATAAATCTGATGGAATTGTAAGTTTAAACGAATTCCGTTACAACCCCGATTTGAAAGTGGGTGACAAAGTAGATGTTTACATCGAAAGTCTTGAAGATAAAAAGGGTCAGATGATCCTTTCTCATAAGCAGGCACGCGCAACCCGTTCATGGGACCGTGTAAACGAATCGCTTGAAAACGATGAAATTATTAAAGGATACATTAAATGCCGTACCAAAGGTGGTATGATTGTAGATGTATTCGGTATCGAAGCATTCCTTCCGGGTTCGCAAATCGATGTTAAGCCCATTCGCGATTACGACGTATTTGTAGGAAAAAGCATGGAATTCAAAGTGGTAAAAATCAATCACGAATACCGTAACGTGGTAGTTTCACATAAAGCGCTTATCGAAGCTGAACTGGAACAACAGAAGAAAGAAATCATCAGCAAACTCGAAAAAGGACAGGTATTGGAAGGAACGGTTAAGAATATTACTTCATACGGAGTATTTATGGACCTTGGCGGTGTTGACGGCCTTATCCATATTACCGACCTTTCATGGGGCCGTATTTCACATCCGAGTGAAATCGTTGAACTGGATCAGAAACTGAATGTAGTTATTCTTGATTTTGATGATGATAAAAAACGTATTGCTCTTGGTTTAAAACAGCTTACTCCGCATCCATGGGATAAACTGGATGAAAAACTGAAAGTTGGTGATACAGTTAAAGGCAAAGTGGTTGTTATTGCCGATTATGGCGCATTTGTTGAAATCGCTCCCGGTGTGGAAGGATTGATTCACGTTTCGGAAATGTCATGGAGCCAGCACCTGCGAAGTGCACAGGACTTTCTGAAAGTTGGTGATGAAGTGGAAGCTTCCATTCTTACCCTCGATCGTGATGAACGTAAAATGTCGCTGGGCATAAAACAACTGAAAGCCGATCCATGGGAAAACATTGATACTGAATATGGTGTTGGCTCAAAACACAAAGCTACAGTTCGCAACTTTACCAACTTTGGTGTATTTGTTGAAATTGCAGAAGGAGTTGATGGTTTAATTCATATTTCAGATTTAAGCTGGACAAAGAAAATTAAACATCCTTCAGAATTTACCGGTATTGGTGACGAAATAGAAGTAGTTGTTCTCGACATCGACAAGGAAAACCGTCGTTTGAGCTTAGGCCACAAACAACTGGAAGAAAATCCATGGGATGTTTTTGAAACCATTTTCACCGCCGATTCAATCCACGAAGGAACTGTGGTTGAATTAATGGACAAAGGCGCCGTTATTGCTCTTCCTTATGGAGTTGAAGGTTTTGCAACTCCCCGCCATTTAGTAAAAGAAGACGGTACTTCGGTTAAACAAGATGAAAAACTGGATTTCAAAGTCATAGAATTTAACAAATCGGCGAAACGAATTATAGTTTCTCATTCCAGAATTTTCGAAGATGCAAAGCGCGCTGAAGATTCAGCAAAACGCAAATCTTCGACTCGTTCAACAAAAAAATCAATGAAAGCTGTTTCCGATAATATCGAAAAAACGACTTTAGGCGATATCAGCGAATTGGCAGCTTTGAAGACGAAGATGGAAGAGAAGGAGAAAAAACAAAAATAATTCGGGTTGCTAATTAATCAGAAATTCGTAAATTGAAGCATGGCATTCGAAGTTCAAAAAAGAGGAAATTATACCTTGGTTAAGGTAAATTCCGATAGATTAGACACAAATAATGCTCCCGATTTAAAATCAAAACTGGTAGTTGTAAATAACGAAGGTGAAAAGAACATTGTTCTTGATCTTAGTCGTTGTACTTATTGCGATTCATCGGGATTAAGAGCTGTTTTGGTAGCAAACCGTTTGTGTGAAGACGCAATTGGCACTTTTATTTTAACTGGTCTTCAACCCGATGTGGAAAATCTGGTAAGAATATCGATGCTTCATACCGTTTTGCTTATAGCCAATTCGGTGGGAGAAGCAGAAGATTTGCTGGAACGAAAGGAAACTCTTTAAAAGATTATGCCTTTTGAGTTGACCATACTGGGAAGTAGCTCAGCATTACCAACAACAGAAAGATATCCAACAGCCCAGGTACTTAATGTATCTGGGCATTTTTTTTTGATTGATTGTGGCGAAGGCACACAAATGCAAATCCGGCGACAAAAAATCGGTTTTGGGAAAATAAAACACATATTCATTTCACACCTTCACGGCGACCACTATTATGGATTAATCGGTTTAATTTCTACGTTTAATTTGCTTGGACTGAAAACCGATATCCACATTTTTGCCCATTCCGAACTCAAAAACCTTATACAACCTCAGCTCGATTACATTAGAGGTGATATGAGAGTTAACCTGGTTTTTCATCCGCTGAATTTTAAAAAGCCACAAAAAATCTATTCCGATAAACGAATCGAAGTAGTATCTTTTCCTGTAAAGCATAGCGTACCTTGCTGTGGGTTTCTTTTCAGAGAAACGCAAAAACAACCCAATATTATAAAGGAATACGTTAAAAAATATAATATTCCCATTGCAAAAATCAAGGAAATTAAAGCCGGATCTGGTTTTACCACTACGGCAGGAGAATTTATTCCGTTTGAACAGCTAACAATTCCGGCTCCAAAACCACATTCATACGCGTTTTGTACCGATACGGCTTATTTACAATCTGTTGCTGAATTAATTAACGGCGTCGATCTGCTATATCACGAGGCTACGTTTTTGGAAGAATTGAGAGATTTTGCCACAAAAACGCTTCATTCTACGACTATCGATGCGGCAAACATAGCAAAACTGGCTAACGCAAAGAAACTTCTGATCGGTCATTTTTCTTCACGTCATAAAGATGCGGCATTATTTGAAAAAGAAGCCAAATCTGTATTTGAGAATACTGAAGCTGCTATTGAAGGAAAAACCTACACCGTTGGTTAGATCTCTGGAAATCTTTTCATTTGAACCATTGCAAAGATTTATAACAGATTTTAGAATATTATCTTATTATTTATTCATCATTTACCTGACATATCTCAATTCTACCGCTCCTCCGGCCAGGTTTTTGCTTCTTTCAATGTTAATAACTTTTCTTTCGGCACAAGCTCATTTGAATAATGCGGTTGTGTTCCTTTAACTTTCATCTTCATCTTCAAAAAACTGCTTATTGAAATTTACAAGGAAAAGTTTTTCTGTGGGCCGCGTAAAAGCCGTGTATAACCAGCGATAATATTCCACATCGAGCATATCTTCGTTGATGTATCCCATATCCACATAAACCGCTTTCCATTGTCCACCCTGTGCTTTGTGGCAGGTTAATGCATAGGCATATTTTACCTGGAGTGCGTTAAAATATGGATTCTCACGTACCTTTTTCCAACGGTTACGCTTGTTTCTAATTTCCATATAATCTTCGGAAACCGTATCAAAAAGTTTTCTGTTTTGCTCGTAGGTGAACGATGCCGATTCGATGGATAAAGTTTCGAGAAAAATTTTGCAATCGATTTCTACATTCTCGTAATCGATAAACCTGAGACTGACATTGGCATACCGGAAATCATATAATTCTTCGTAACTGTAAATGGAAACTACTTCAGCAATATCGCCATTGGCAATAAAATCGATATTTTCGTCCTGGTTCGCCCAGAAATAATTATTTTTTACCACCATCAGCAAATCACCTCTTTCTATTTCGTTTTCCTTGTATAAAATAGAACCCCTGATTCCTTTATTGTAAAGGTTTGCCCGTTTATTCGATCGGGTAACAACAGTGGTATCAAACAATCCGTATTTGTCGTATGATGTTGAAATACTTTCAATTAATTCCGCACCGGCAATGCGCTCAACATCAATAAAGTCTCTTACATTCACCTGGAAAAATCCGGTTTCCTGTGGCTCATTTCCAATCCTGTTTCTGATTTTTGTAGCATTTACAAGAATTCCTGAACCTTCAGCCTGACGAACCACTTCTTTAAGTTCGATTTCTTTCACACCAAAACCGTGTTCTTCCAACGAAGCTTTTTCCAGCGCAGGGCTAATATTTAAACCAACCGGCGGTAATTGCGCTGTATCGCCAACCAAAACAAGTTTGCAGTTTTCACCCGAATACACATATTCTAATAAATCATCCAATAATTTACCGCTTCCGAATACCGAACCTTCGTTTGTTTGGTTGGAAATCATAGAAGCTTCATCAACAATAAAAAAGGTATTTTTATAAAGATTTCGGTCGAGGTCGAATCGCCCGAAACCATCGGCAGAAGTTTTTTGACGGTAAATATTTTTATGAACAGTAAACGCCGGCATTTTTGTATAGCCCGCCAAAACCTTTGCTGCTCTGCCGGTTGGAGCCATCAAAACAGAACGTATTTTGAGTGAAAGCAAAGCCTGTGTAAGCGAATAGAGCATAGTAGTTTTACCTGTTCCGGCATACCCTTTAATCAACATAATTTCATCGGGTTCATCTGAAAAAATGTAGTCTGCCAAAACTTCGATTAAATGAGCTTGTCCGGCAGTCGGTGAAAACTGAAGATTTTTAGTCAAAATCGCTTTTAAATGATTTTTAATCATATGGGTTAAAATAACTTTCAGTAAAGGAAAGTAATTTATATTTTTTTTTAAATTTGCATGCAAACGAAAATGAACTCTTTAAAATTATAAAAATGAAGACCGTAATTCAAATTTTACTTTTCATCGTTGCTGTGGTGCTTGTTTACTTTATTTATCAAAGTATCAGGCGGCCTCTTGATTTTGATGAAGCAAAAGATGCAAGATACGAAGCAACTATTGAAAAGGTTGAAAGATATAAGAAAAGCTGAAATTGCCTACAAAGATGTACACGGAAGATTTACAGGTAGCTGGGATACTTTGATAAATTTTGTTCAGAACGATTCAGTGATTAACGTTCGTAAAGTAGGTGAATTAACCGACAGTATGATAGAAGCAGGTCTTTCGGAAAGAAAAGCAATACGGTTAGGACTTTTAATTCGCGATACGGTACGTGAGAGTGTTGTTGGTTCTATTTTCCCAAATGGATTTAATGCAAATAATTTAAAATATGTGCCTGTACAAGGCGAACCTTCAGAGTTTCATTTAGGTGCAACTATTATTATAACAGGTTCAGGTATCGGAGTTCCGGTTTTCGAAGCAAAAGCACATAATAATGTTATTTTGCGTGGACTCGATCCACAACTGGTAATAAATTTGAACGACCAAAGAAGAGCAAATGAAAAATATCCGGGCCTTCGTGTTGGTTCACTTACGGAAGCTGTAAATAATGCCGGAAACTGGGAATAATCCAAAATGCATGAGTTAGTTTCAGCAGAATCGTTTGATTTAGAAAAAACTTACGAATATATATTATCCATTCAGCTTAGCCTGGGTGGATTTTCTTTTTCTGCAAAATTGCAGGATGACAATAAAATTATGGCCTGCAAATTTGTTCCTTTAAAAATTAGCAGCAATGCAGTTATACACCGTCATTTCAGCGAATGGGTAAAATCAGAAGAATTATTGCACCGGCCTTATAAAAAATTGCGGGTTATTGTTTTAAGTGAATTCTTTACATTAATTCCGGAAATCTATTTTAACGAACAGCTGAAAAACCATATTCCTGAAATTTTATTTGGAAATAATTCCGGCTTTGAATTGGCTGAAAACATAATTCACTCTTTAAATTCAAAACTGGTTTTTACCTTACCGCCGGAAATCAACAAAACCATTCAAAAAGAAATCGGAGAATGTGAAATTGTGCATCCGGTTAAGCTTCTGATAAACAATCTGCCGGAAATTCAAAGTGAAAATGGTTTGGTTATTTTTTTAGATGTAGAGAATTTTTATGTTGTATTGTTTAATCACGAAACGGTGTTGTTAACCAATAATTTCCAGATGGCAACTGCAAACGACATCTTATATTATTCGTTAAACATTTTAAAGCAAACCGGCTTATCTGTTCAGAATACCCACTTGTTCATTACAAACATAAATAGCCTCATAAATAATTTTGAAGAAACCATGAAAACTGCTTTTCCGGAAATCACATATCTTGATACCGAAACAGATTTCGCGGGATCAAAGCAAACCATTCAGTATATACATCGATGTAAATAAAATTCGAAAATGAGAATTGTCGGAGGTAAATTCGAGGGAAGAATTTTCAGGCCAAGCAAAAATTTCAGGTCGAGGCCAACTACCGATATTGCCAAAGAAGGACTATTCAATATTTTGGAAAACCGTTACGATTTCTCCAATAAACAAATTCTGGATATATTTTCAGGCACCGGCAGCATTGGATATGAGTTTATTAGCCGTGGATGCCAGTTTGCAACTTTGGTTGAATCCGACTTCATTCATTACAAATTTATACGCTGAGTGTGACCAAAGCACTGAAAATTGATAACGCCAGGCATTTACAAAGCCGATGCTTTTAAATTCATAAAAAAAACGAAAGATAAATTTGATATTATTTTTGCCGATCCACCTTACAACTTAAAATCGTTAAGCGAAATTCCCGATAAAATATTTGAATCGGACATATTAAAAGAAAACGGATTATTTATCCTAGAACATCCAAAAGAACATGATTTCACAAAACACACTAATTTCAGGGAAATCAGAAACTATGGCAAAGTAAATTTCAGTTTTTTTGAACATTAAAAAAGCCTTTACCAACCAAGGTAAAAGCTCTCAAAATTATCTATATATCTCGTTGTTATAATTCGGTGCTGATTTTTCGTTTTATACTGCATCCAACCGGCTTAGTTTCAGTTATTGCAACCTTTTCGCCATGAGCGACACTTGCAATAGCATCTTTTACATATGCATCTTTCACCTGATCGGCACTGTCATAATTATCGTCAATTGCACCCTTATAAACCAATGCCATATTGCCGTTAAATAAAAATGCATGCGGAGTTGTTTGTCCGCCAAACGCATTGGCTAAACGACTTTCATGATCCACTGCATAATAAAAATCGTAATCTTTTGCTTCGGCATGTTTTTTCATCGCTTCCATTGATTCTTCAGCATCACGTTTCTGGTAATTTGAATTCACCACAATCATTCCCACATTATTTTTATCGGCATATGCTTTAATATCAGGATATCTTCCTTCCCATTTGCCAACAAACGGACATGTATTGCATGAAAATACAACCAATACGCCATTTTCTTTCTTCACATCATTTAAGGAAATTTCCTTTCCCGAAATATCAGTTAGCTTCACATCGGTTAAAACCGCTTTATCTCCAATTTCAAGCTTACCATTACCTTTCACAGCAAATGCAGAAACGGAAACAATCATCATCAAAATTAAAATCAGTTTTTTCATAACATTCAAAATTAATAATTAAATACTTTAAGGTATTTATTAAAACGCAGGGATTGAAAAAAAGGTTCATTATGGTCAGCTTTAAACAATATTTTTAATTCGGAGTTATTCTGAAAAGATTTTAAATGAAACTTGATTCTATACGAAGAGAATATAAAATAGCCCAACTAACTGAAAACAATATCGATAAAAATCCACTTAACCAATTTGATTTTTGGATGAAGGATGCATTTAAGGCAGAAGTAAATGAAACAACCGCGATGTCGCTTTCTACAATAGGAAATGATGGATATCCTCAAAACCGAATAGTTTTATTAAAGGATTACGGTGAAGATGGATTTATTTTTTTCACTAATTATAACAGCGAAAAAGGCAAATCGATTTCAGAACATAAAAAAGTAAGTCTTCACTTTTACTGGCCAGAACTGGAACGACAAATCAGAATTTCAGGTACTGCGCAAAAAATATCACCTGAAATTTCAGATCGGATATTTTGCTTCGCGTCCGGTATTAAGCCAGCTTTCTGCCATAGTTTCAAGCCAAAGTGAAACAATTCCTTCCCGACAATTTTTGGAAGAGAAACTTGATAAACTGAAAGCTGAATTGAAAAACGATAATCCAAAACGACCGGAAAACTGGGGTGGCTATGCTGTAATACCTGTTAAATTTGAATTCTGGCAAGGGCGGGAAAACCGGCTTCACGACCGGATTCTTTATGAAAAGACAAACAATCAATGGATGATTTCGAGATTAGCACCTTGATTGAAGGATTGAGGGATTGAAGGATTGAAGTGAGTTGAAGGATTGAAGGATTGAAGGATTGAAGGATTGAAGGATTGAGTTATGCAATAAACGTCATGTTTTCACTTTTACAATTTTTGATGCTAAGTAAAATCGAGATTGAATTTCTGCTTTAACGTTGCCAGGCTTGGATTTTTCTTTAGCAATTCTTCGTAGCGTTCTTCATCGGTATAAATAATTCTGCCTGTGGTTTTCTCTGCAATTTCGGTAATTAGCTGAATTTTAGAATTTTTTAATTCCCGGCGCAGAAATGAAACAAGTTCAGGTTTTATACCGTTTATGAGATTCTCCTGAATGGTGTTCTCAATAGGAAGATATAACTGAAAATTCTCCTTAATTTCAGGCACTGCCGACAAAGTTGACTGTAAATTCGGACGATCGCCGAGCCGGCTAATAAAGTCTTTCCATTTTAACGTTAATTGCTCAGTTGTAAATGCTTCTTCTTCCTCGCTGACCGTATAAATCAAATGCTGTTCTTTTGCTGAAATTTCCTGCTTTTGATTATACTTTCCCTGAAGCGCTTCTTTTATTGACGGCGTATTTAAATTTCGCGTTGTGCGTTTGGCAATTCGTTTTACATCGCATGTTTGAACTGGTTCAGGTTTGGATATTTGGGCCGGTTTTTCGGGCTTTTGAATTTGCTTTTCTTCCTCGCGAACAATATTTAATGCTGAAAATATGGGTTCCAGAATATCATCGAAATCAGTAGAATCAGCTATTTTTTTTTTAAGGTTAGCTGTGCTATCCGGATAAGTGAAAGTTCAACCAGCAGACGCTTATTGTAACTTAGTTTATATTGAAAATCGCATTCGTTGCTAATTTGAAGCGCGTTGAGCAGAAACTCGCTTTGTGCTTCTTTTGCCTGCGATTTGTAACGTTCCTTTATTTCGCCGCCAACTTCCAGCAAACGAACAGTTTCGGGATCTTTGCAAACCAACAGATTCCGGAAATGACTGCTTAAACCGGTGATAAAGTGATGTCCATCGAAACCATGATTCAAAATCTCGTTGAAAGTTAGCAGCACTTCGGGCACATCGTTTTTCAAAAACTGATCGACCATTTTAAAATAGTAGTCGTAATCCAGCACATTCAGGTTGGTAATAATATCCTGATAGCTTATCGATTTTCCCGAAAAACTTACAATCTGATCAAAAATGGAAAGCGCATCGCGCATGGCGCCATCGGCTTTTTGTGCGATAACATTTAATCCTTCAGTTTCAATCTCCACACCTTCGCTTTTGGCTACATAATCCAAATGTCCTGCAATATCCTGAACGCCAATCCGGTTGAAATCGAAAATCTGGCAACGCGATAAAATCGTAGGAATTATCTTATGTTTTTCGGTTGTGGCTAAAATAAAAATAGCATGTTTTGGCGGTTCTTCCAGTGTTTTCAAAAAAGCATTAAAGGCTTGCGATGACAACATATGAACCTCATCGATAATATACACACTGTATTTACCCATTTGCGGAGGAACTCGTAACCTGGTCAGTGAGATTTCGGATATCATCGACCGAATTATTGGAAGCGGCATCGAGTTCGTGAATATTAAACGAGCGACTGGTATTAAATGCTTTACAAGAATCGCATTCGTTACAAGCTTCAGTTTCGGCAGATAGATTTGTACAATTTATTGTTTTTGCGAAAATACGTGCACAGGTAGTTTTTCCAACGCCACGCGGACCGCAAAACAGGTAAGCATGAGCAAGCTGTTTGCTTTTAATGGCATTTTTTAAGGTGTTCGTAATTGATGACTGGGCCACAACTGATCGAAAAGTATCAGGCCTGTATTTTCGTGCTGAAACAATAAAATTTTCCATATTCCTGCTTATCCGGTGTAAGTGACCAAAGATAGTTAAATATGCTTTTTTTGCTTTATTTTTTTATTAACAACAAATACGTAATTTTAAAATTTAGTTTGAAAATCAACACATCCGCCACATGAGAATTTTGTTGTTTATTTCATTGCTTATCGCTTCAAATCTATCTTTATCGCAAACAAAAACGTTGTATGATTTTACGGCCACAACTATTGATGGAAAACCATTTGATTTTTCAACATTAAAAGGGAAAAAAGTTTTGATTGTAAACACCGCAACGGAATGCACGCTTACTCCACAATTTAGGAAACTTCAGGATTTGTATGAAGAATACGGTGGCGACGATTTTGAAATCATTGGTTTTCCATGTAACGATTTTGGTGGACAGGAACCTGCCAACGATTCAACGATAAACGCCTTCTGTTCCATTCGTTATGGAATTACTTTTCCGTTAATGTCAAAAATATCGATAAAGGGCGATGATGCACACCCGATTTACAGGTGGTTAACAAGCAGCGAAGAAAACGGCGTACTGGATGCAAAAGTTACCTGGAATTTTCAGAAATTCATGATCGATAAAAACGGTGAAGTGGTAGATTATGTTTCGCCAATTGTTGGTCCGAAAAACAGGCGAATTATGGAATGGCTGATGGAAGAATAATTATTTTTTGAAATATCGGCCAGGCCGCTCAGCTTTGGTTGGCGTTTTTCCGTGAATGTTGCCTCCCTCCCATTCAGTTCGGGAATTATCCTTTTTAAACTGAATCGATTTTTCTATTTTTCCCGTTAAAATTTTGCCTGAAATATTCAACGGAATAAAGCGGAACAAAAACAATCAACATAATTAAAAATCCGCCAACTATCCAGGGTTTTGCATTTATTGTTGTAAAAATTTGAATAAAAATGGCAACAATTTCTACCAGTAAAATACCGGGGCCGGAAATTAATAAAACGGTTTTTTTCAATTTATACATTGGCTTTTTATTTTACTGCACGCTTATAGGCATTCAACGCCCTTTCACGTGCAAACGAATGATCGACAATGGGCTGTGCATATTTTAACAGTGCCGTATTCCGGAACCCATTTTAAAATGTATTTTCCTTTCGGATCAAATTTCTGTTGCTGCGACTCAGGGTTAAAAATTCTGAAATACGGTGCGGCATCGCAACCGCAACCTGCCGCCCATTGCCAGTTTCCGTTATTCGATGCCAATTCGAAATCGAGCAGTTTTTCTGCAAAATAAGCTTCTCCCCAACGCCAGTCAATCAGTAAATCTTTTACAAGAAAACTTGCGGTAACCATTCGAACACGGTTGTGCATAAATCCGGTTTCATTTAACTCGCGCATTCCTGCATCCACCATCGGAAAACCTGTTTCTCCATTGCACCATTTTTCAAATTCATTCTCGTTATTTCTCCATTCAATTAAATCGTATTTTGGCTTAAACGATTTATTAACCACATGTGGAAAATGCCAGAGAATATCGATAAAAAAATTCCGCCAAATTAATTCGTTAAGGAATATTTCTGATAACTCCCGTGCTTTTCGTGTAATTTCCCTGATGCTTACGGTTCCAAAACGCAAATGAACTCCAAGTCGCGAAGTTCCGTTTAACGCAGGAATATCGCGGGTATATTCGTATTCTTTTAATCAATTTTTCTGAAATATCGGGATCAGGAACTTTTTGCTGACTTTCTTCAAATCCGATATCCTTTAATTCAGGAAAATTAAAAGCAGGCGTTTTTATAAAATTTCCGGTTAGCTTTTCTGATGGATAATGGGGAATTTCCGCATTTCCCAAAGTCGTTTATCCACTTCCTGCTATATGGTGTAAAAACGGTATAAGGTTCGCCATTGCCTTTTAAAACTTCATTTTCTTCAAAAATAACATGGTCTTTAAAAGCATGAAATTCAATTTCTTCCGATTTTAATAATCCCGCAATTGCTTCATCGCGCTTTATAGCTTCAGGTTCATAATCCTTATTGGTATAAACTGCTTTAATATCAAATTCATTCAAAAGCATTTTAAAACCGTCAAGCGGAGTTTCATGTAAAACCTTTATCGAACTTCCCGTTTGCTCTAATTTCTTTTTGAGCTTTTTTATTATAGAATAAATAAATGTAACCCTTGCATCGTCTTTTGCATTTAGTTTATCAAGAATATTTTTGTCGAATATAAAAACCGGTAAAACTGGTTTACCTGACTTTAATGCATAATACAGACCAGCATTGTCATGGAATCGCAAATCGCGGCGAAACCAAAATATATTTACTTTGTTTTTCATCCGATGAACTTATGTTCAGCAGATACCGAAGCAACAGACTGTGTAACAACTTGTGCAGCCGAAATTGCATCGGCCACTGCATTGGAACTTTGATTTTCGTTTATAATATGATTAATTCGCTTAATTGCCAGTTTTCGTTTTTCACGATCCGAAAAAATCCTTCGCAATAAACCAGCGGGTTTAATAAAGGTTAACAAATAAACATCATCTACGCTTTCAGGCTTATTGAAAATTAATTTTTCAACCTCAGAAACCAGCCTTGAAACATAATGTTTATCAGCAATGTAAGGCCTGCTCCATTTAAAAAACAAAAAGCGTTTAGTATCCATTCTTATAAGTCTTTTACCCACCAGATCCTGCTGAATTTCCTTTCGTATGTATTTTAACGAAAAATAGAATTTGTTTATCCAGTGCGATATTCGAAGCGGTTTGTTCGATTTAACCATTTTTTCGAGTATAAAACGATGCAACTCATTATCTGAATTTTTATCCAAAACAACGATTCTTCTATCTTCGAAATTTATTTTTTTTAGCTCGTGCAGTTCAAGAAATAAAGTTCCCAGCAAACAGTAATCTATCGCTTTATATGCTGTGGAAATTATTCCACCTTTCCTGGGGTGAATTCCCAACAGGTATATTTTCTGTGACAAAGAAATCTGTTCCTGCATTGTTGCTGAATTTGATTTTAATTATCAGTATTTGTGAATTCCATCCAATTACATTTCGCTTTCACCGGATATTAAATCGTCTCCGGAATTTCAAGCCGTATAAACTGTTGTTTCGAATCCAAACAAACAGTATTCCAACTTCGTGATTAATATTGAATAATGCACAATCTCTTTTTATATTTGCCGTGAATTTACGGTGATTTTCGCCAATTTTACTATTTAAACTTAACGATATGAAAAAAGGTTTCGCCAGCGATAATAATTCAGGAGTCCATCCGTCTATTTTCAAAGCAATGGAAAATGCAAACGCCGGCCATGTTGTCGGTTACGGCGATGATGAATACACACAAAAAGCGATTCAGCTTTTTAAAAGCATTTTTGGCGAAGAAACCGAAGTATTTTTTGTTTTCAACGGAACCGGTGCAAATGTTTTGGGACTGTCGACTGTTACTGAAAGTTTTAATTCGATTATTTGTGCCGAAACAGCGCATATTCAGGAGGACGAATGTGGCGCTCCCGAAAAATTTACCGGTTGCAAGCTGTTGCCTGTGGAACCGGTAAACGGAAAATTAACTCCGGAAAGCATTCTGCATCACCTGAAAGGCTTCGATTTTGAACATCATTCGCAACCACGGGTAATTTCTATTTCGCAGGTTACTGAAATGGGAACAGTTTACCAACCCAATGAAATTATTGCATTGGCCGATTTGGCACATAAAAACAATATGTTGCTACACATGGATGGCGCAAGAATTGCAAATGCTGCTGTTTCGCTAAATATGAATTTCAGGGAATTTACCAAAGATTGCGGTGTCGATATTTTATCGTTTGGAGGCACAAAAAACGGCATGATGATGGGCGAAGCAGTTTTGTTTTTTCATCCCGAACTGATCAAAAACACTAAATACATCCGAAAGCAAAGTATGCAGCTGTATTCGAAAATGCGTTTTACCGGTGCACAGTTTATCGCTTATTTTGAAAATGATTTGTGGAAGAAAACTGCAACACATTCGAATAAAATGGCAAAATTGCTTGAAAAAGAGATCGGTAAAATTCCCCGGATTAAAATTACTCAACCAGTTGATGCAAATGGTGTTTTTGCGATAATTCCACCTGAAATAATTGAACCGCTGCAAAAGGAATTCTTCTTTTACATTTGGGATGCAACCAAAAGCGAAGTGAGATGGATGACTTCCTTCGATACTACCGAAAACGAGATTTATGAGTTTGTGGCTTTGATAAAAAAGCTCCTTGAAATGAAATAACAAAACATCAAAATACAAATTTCAAATCATTCTCAATAGTCAAAAATCAGAATCTCAATGTCTCAAATCTCTGTGTCGCACGGTCTGTTTATTTGGTGCTTCCTTTTAATTGGATTTTATTTGTATTTTGTCCATTGAAATTTGCGATTTAGTAAGTTTATGCCACTATTCCGATATTATCCAAGTAATCCGAAGAAACTGGACGAGGAAATGGAAAAGCGGATATTTTTCCACAGCCTTCTGTTTTCAGGAGTATTTGTAATTGCTTTTTGGATTGTGGAGATTATTAAACATGCTACCGGTATCAGTTTTGTACGTTTCGGCGTTTACCCGCATCATTTAAAAGGTTTGCCGGGAATTATCTTTTCCCCGTTTATTCATGCGAATTTCGATCATCTGATTTCCAATTCCATTCCGTTTTTTATCTTGCTTTTTGTTCTTGTTTATTTTTACCGCCGCATTTCGTACCGGATATTTTTCCTGTTATATATTTTTTCCGGAATAAGCGTTTGGCTTGCCGGGCGTGAAGCATGGCATATTGGAGCAAGCGGAGTGGTTTACGCGATGGCTGCTTTTCACCTCGTGAGTGGAATAATCCGAAATGATATCCGGCTATTGACACTATCGGTATTGGTTGTGTTTTTGTATGGCGGGCTAATTTGGGGGCTTTTCCCAATCAATCCCGAGGTTTCGTGGGAAGGACATTTATGGGGTTCAATTTCGGGTGTTATACTTGCTCTGTATTACCGAAAATATATTATTCGAAGGGATAAATTTGAATGGGAAGAGGAGGAGGAGGAAAGTCTCAGTGAGCAGTCGCAGTTGGCAGAAGAGGAAGAAAGTCGCAGTGGAGTCAGTCGCAGTTGGCAGAGGAGGAAGAAAGTCGCAGTGGAGCAGTCGCAGTTGGCAGGGGAAGAAAGTCGCAGTGGGCAGTCGCAGTTGACAGTAGAAGGAAGTCGCAGTGAGCAGTCGCAGTTTTCAGAGGAAGAAAAAGGCGAAGGTGAAGGCAAAGGCAAAGGCAAAGGAGAAGGAGATGGAGAAAGCCAGGAAAATGAATCCACGAAAAACATTTCACCGGATAATATGAACCATACCGGGCAATATTAAAAATGCAAGAACCGGTTCATAACTCTCAATCCAAGATACATTCATTTTTCACTATTTGCGAGTCTCATTCATTTAATGTCAATTGAGGTGTGATATACTTTATGTATAGGAATAACTTTGGCATTTTCATCAGTAGTGGAAAATCGCAATACATTTGCTTTCGTGGTTTCAAATCAGTTTGAAAGTGCAAACAGAAGTGTTTTCATGGTTTCAAATTAGTTTGAAAGTGCAAACAGGAGTGTTTTCATGGTTTCAAATCAATTTGAAGGCGTAAACAGGAGTGTTTTCATGGTTTCAAATTAGTTTGAAGATGTAAACAGGAGTGTTTTCGCGGTTTCAAATTAGTTTGAAAGTGCAAACAGGAGTGTTTTTATCGTTTCAAATTAGTTTGAAAACCCGGATTCGACAGGGGATAGCACCTCCGTGAAGGATGCTATTCCTTTGATATTCGTATAAAACTATCGTTTCATCACCGACATTTTCTTTACATCGCGGAACGAATGGTTACCATTAATTTCCTTCGCTTCGATGGAATAGAAATACATTCCCGCAGGTATTTCCGAAGCACTCCAGTCTAATAGATGTTCGCCTGATGGTTGTGTACTCAAAACTTCTTTAATAATCACTCCATTCATTGTAAATATTCTTAGCGATATCCGACTTTCAAAAGGTATATTATACTTTATAGTCGTATTCCCGGAAAACGGATTTGGATAATTCTGCCAGAGTTTATAATCACTAAGTGTTGGTTTATATGCGTAAGTAGATTCGGTAATTACAATTATTGCGCTGTCGGTTAATTGTGTTTCATTGTCGGTTACCTTCACGAAGAAAGTTCCCGGATTTTCTCCTGCAATAAAGTATCCGGTTTCATCAATTGTGCCACCGCCTGCTTCCCAGTTGCCGGAAACAGCCATCGTTTTTCCTTCCTGATCTAAACCTAACGCTGAAAACTGATATGCATGACTTACGGCAACAATCGCAGTGTCGGGATACAATGACAATGACGCAAGTACCGGCGCATACGTAGCCAGGTAAATTGTATCTGCGCTATTAAATTCGGTTCCGGTTTTTGATGTTGAATGAACTACAACCCGGTTCACCTTATTGGGTTGAGTTCCTGCCGGAACAGATATTTGTAACGGAATGACTGCACCGGTATATTCTTCCGAAAATTCAATGTTCGATTCAGTCGTACCTGTTAGCCAGTTCATTTCATCGGAAAAGTTGATATCAATGCTTCCTGGTTGCTGCTGAAAATCGGCTAAAAAGACTTCGACCGTATCAACGTTTCCGCGTGCAAGAAAAACTGTATCGTTTTCAGCAAATGCAGCAAAAGACATCATTGAGGTTTTCCAGTTGGAATAATCAACTCCTTCACTTACTTTATCACCTGAACCCGGTCCGCTATCTGACGGGCCACTGCCACTACCCCACCAGTTTTGAGTTGCATTCGCCATAGTCGACGAATCGAAATTTCGGACACCAAATCCGGCATTTCCCATAATGTTATTTTTCATGATTACAGGATTCGAACCATCTTCCAGCGCTATTCCATCACCAGCATCTCCCGAAATTAAATTTCCCTTAATCGTTCCGGTTGAATTATACAAATGGATTCCGGTTGCAAGGCCTGTATTATCAACAATGCTGTTTCCCGCCAGGTAGATATCGCTATTTGTTCCTTCAAATGCACGGAGATTCTGAATTATTTTATTGCTTACAATATGTAAATTCTGAAGTATATTGGTCAATGTCGAATCCATTTTTACCATCACTCCCACTTTATTTTGTAAAATTTCGTTACCTACCATTTGGGTGCCGGGAGAATTTATAATGGCTACTCCTGCTGAATCATGTCCTTGTATCAGATTTCCAATTGAACTTAATATTGGCCCAAAGGGTCCTCCAGTTCTTCTTCCCAGAATGTTATTCGATGAATTCTCTACTTTGATTCCGCCAAACGGATTTTCGAATGGATTATTCTGACCCGGCATCTTGCCAATAATATTGTTAATTATTTGGTTTAAGTCTGAATTTTTAATAATCAATCCCCATTCTCTGTTGCCAACAAAGTAGTTTCTACTTAAACTACCCAAGGCATTTAGCTGAGCTCCGTTTAATATTTGCATTCCATTACGGTTGCCCAGGTTGGACGTAAATATTGAATCGGTTCCAAACCAACATTCATCAACTGTATTTTTTTCGGCACCTGCGCCGGTAATTAAACCGCCTTCAAATAAATTTCCTGCAAACATCGACTTTAATATTTGTGTTCTTTGTGCATTTTCTATTAGGAATCCTATTTTATTTGCCATAGCCACCGATGGATTACCCGGCTGTTTGTAAATGCCCGACATACAGGCTATAATTTTGTTTTCAATTGTTGAGCGACCTGTAACCGCAAAGCCACTACCCCCGTTTCCTGAGCTGGTTACACCTTCGCCGGGATTAAATCCGCCAATAATATTTTTTAACGCGCCGTCTGAAATCTTTAATCCATCCAACTGGTTTCCAATATCCGGTATACCCGAAATTGTAGTTCCGATAAAGGTTGACAGAATTTTATTCAACGATGAGCCTGTACCCTTAATCAGAACACCAACACCACTGTTCCCTGCCACAGTATTTGGCATAGCAGGATCGCCAAACTGATTTTCTTCGGAATTGTCCATGACAACGCCCGGACCAAGATTTTTCACTACGGTCATGCTTGTCTCATGCAGTTTTTGCATAATTCCGGAAAGCGTGTTAAACATTTGATTCTGTTTCGCCTGTAACAGGTACAGCCCTGCTTTTTCATTTCCTCCAATAATTACGGTAGAATCATTGCCCATACCACCCAAAATATTATTATTGGCAAGGCTATCCATCAAAATGCCGTACATTTTATTCCCCAGATTTGGCGTTGCAAGTGAATCGGTTCCGGCAATAATACCACTTACACGGTTAAAAACTGAATTTTCTCCGCTTATTCGCAGTCCGTATTTATTTCCACCAAAAAATCCGAAATGTATGGTCATTTCCCTTGAATTCTTCACCAGGACGCCGGAATTCTGGTTACCGAGGTTTTTCAGAATTCCATTTGGTATTCCAAAAAGTCCACTCATATTGTTGTTCATCGAATTTGCAACCGTATTAAAAAAAGCAAAACCGTTACCCTGGTTTGAAACACTTATATTCGCAAATGCCTTCTTTAAGCCGCCAATCGTATTCTTATTAGCCCCGTTCTTAAAAATCATTCCATCTCCTTTGTTGCCCAGATTTTCAGTGCCTGCTTTATCGGTACCAATAATATTTGCACGAATAATATTCAGAAGTGTGGATTCTCCTTCGAAAATCATTCCCGGACCCTTATTAGAAGCAATCACATTCTGGGCACATGAATCCCCGACTATATTGCTTGCTGCATCGAGAAAATGCATCCCTCCAAGAACATTTCCCAGGCTAATGTTTATTGTTGCTGATTTTGTAAGATTTGAAGAATTTAAATTTCGAATTATTCCGGCGCTAACGCCCCGAATTTCATTCAATGTTGAATTTATAACCTGAAGCGCATATTGCTGATTTGCGACTAACCGAACCAAAGAATCACATCCTCCCAATGTGTTTTCGGAAGCCAGGCTATCAATACAAATTCCGCTTCCTTCGCAGCCTAAGCCTTCTGATCCGTTAGGATCGGAACCAATTAAAACGTCAAAGATTTTGTTGAATTTCGATTCAGGCCCGGTAATTCTGATTCCGTGGCTTCCCATGGCGCCGGCAACCAAATCGGAGATGGTTGTTTTTTTTGAGTTTTGAATTTTAATCCCTTCCATTAAACATCCCAGTGGTTTATAAATCTCAGAATACGGTGATTTAAAAAGCCCTACAATGTTCCCGGCAATCTCTGTCTGGATGGTATTTTTTATGAGGATACCATTGAGTCCCTTTGTAATTATATTTCCAAAGTTAATGGCAATGGAAACACCTGTCGCACTTTTTAACCGTGCGCTTTTTTCCAATCCAATTCCAATCCGGTTGCCTTCTCCGGCATCCACAATCTCTATACCTGCATTTCCATTTCCCAGCTCTTCAATACCCAAAGTATCGGTTCCTATATAATTCGATTTTACCCAGTTGCCTGTTGCTGAAATTCCTGTGATATAAACTCCGTTACCTGCATTTCCGGCAATAACATTTAATTCTTCCGGTGTAGATTCACCAATAATATTGTTTGAACCATTTGTGATCGAAATTCCGTTTTTCCCGTTTCCTTTCCCTGCTGAGCTATTTTTATCGGTACCTATAACATTGCCATATATTTTATTGTTGTTTCCATTTTGAATAGCGATTCCCGAACCGTTAAAGCTGTGAATAACGAGTCCTTTTATTTCGCAATCGCTTACCTGTATTACCAAACCGTTGGCGTTTACTCCTGCATTTGAACCTGAAAGTTCAGTCTTTTCATAGGTAGGTGAATAACCATTAATGTTTACTGATTCGGTAATTGCCGGCAATGCTGAATTAACCTGAATTACAGGATTTGGATCTCCTGAAATATTAAATCCTATTTTGTTTTTACCAGGATTGTGATTTGCCTGCTGAATGGCAGCCCTAAGTGTGGTTTGATCTCCGGGAGTGTCCGGATCGACATCTGCCACTTCATCGTTTAAATCAAAATCGCTTTCATCGCCGGTTGTATTCACTATAAAATCGGCATTCTTGGGGCTTAAAATATAAAAATTACTACTTCCATCCGAACTATTAAAATTCCTTCCAACAATCTGATTGTTGTTATTGATGCCGGTGATTTCATTTATTGTTATACCTGCATCGGGATCTATTAAATCATTAATGTCAAATACATTACCATTTATCCAAATCGCAGGTTTCGTCCCTGAATTACTTGTGCAAGTTCCTATAATGATATTATTATTGTTTATATCTCTGGCATTTGAAGACGATGTTCCCGGAAGAGTGGGCAAGGCCACAGGCGAACCTGAACCATACCAAATAAAGGCATTAGTTGCAGTTCCCGTGCTTTGGCCCACCACATAATCTGAATCATTCACAGCCCAGGCAATACTTATATTATCTCCCGGCAATGTGCCAATATCTTCCATTTTATTGTTTCTGTAAATGAAAGCGTGGTAAATGTTATTTTCCCCCGGTACAACGTTTGACCAGCCAACCACATGATCTAAATTGTTGATATCAAAGCCGCGACTAAAATCATGAGCGATAGTACCCAGATCTTTCAATACACCGTTTTCATAAAGTGCTGCATGGTACGGGAAAGGGTCGGCAACTCCGGAGTAGCCACTCAGATTGCCTGAATTATTTATACCGGTAATCTGTGTATGGTTTCCACCTAAGGTTCCAATGCCAGTTAAATTGCCATCGCTGTAAAAAAAGCCTTTTACCCATGGCTTCGTTTCCTGATCACTTGATGAAAATGAACCAGCAGCCTGTCCTTTATTATTTATCGATATTCCGCCCAGTCTGTCGTAACCAGACAAAAAAGGCACTGTTTTAACATTAATATTGTTGTATATAAAAAACCTGTCACTACCTCCGGATCTCGATACACCTGCTACATGAGCAGAATCATTTATTGATGAGATTGAAATAATATCTGAACCAATTGTAATTCTTTGAGCAGTAAACATCATTTCCTGCCCTTTGGATAGTACACTTATTAAACAAAGACATACGAGAAAGAAACCTTTTTTAAATACCATTTTCAAAAATTTTTATTTGACCCCAATTTGTGTTTTACAGCTATAATGCTGAAAGATTTTATGCTAAAACTTATCAGCAAAATCCCTTGCAAAGCAGATTATCGTATTGTTTGATTTTCCCTGGAATTTGTTTCATCACGACATCAGCACTTGATTTTAATTTACTTTAATCTTATATATTACATCGATTAATATCAAGATCATCATCAAAAATTCGGGAAAAATTTATCGGGATCTGGAAAACCGTTTTCATTCTTTTATCACTGGGTTAATTGTATCTGATAATACAAAATCCGGATAAATTCAACTCAAAATACGAAAATGTATTTTATTATGAAAAAAAATTTATACCTGTACATCCGTAAACATTAAATCTGAACCATAATATTCATTCATTTTATCTAATTCAAATTATTTATGGCTACAGTAACAAAAAAAAATTAATTTTGACGCCACAAAATGGAAGTTCATTAAAACATGATTAGCAGAAGAATTATCAGAACCAAAGTATTACAAGTGCTTTACGCCTACTACTCTTCGGAAGAAAAATCCCTTAATACAACTGAAAAAGAACTCTTTTTCTGCATTCAAAAATCATACGACCTTTATCATTATCTCCTTTCGCTTATAATTGAAATTAGCGATTATGCCAAAAGCCGGATTGAGATAAAACGAAATAAATTTCAACCTACCGATGAGGATTTGCATCCGAATACAAAATTTATCACTAACCAGTTTATTGAGCAATTGCGGAACAATCGTCAGCTTAAAGCGTATATCGGGCAAAAAAAACTTAGCTGGGTCAATCATCCTGAACTGATTAAGGACCTGTACCTTTTTCTTGCCGAGTCGGAGATATACGCCGAATACATGGAAAGCCCCACCCGCTCGTATCTCGAGGATCGAAAGTTTATCGAAAAGCTTTTCAATAAAATAATTTTGGTTACCGAAGACCTTTATATGGTTTTGGAAGAGCAAAGCATTTACTGGAACGATGATGTTGAATTTGTAATTTCGATGCTTATTAAAACCATTAAGCGCTTTAACGAAAACAGTGATTCTGACCAAAGCCTGATGCCCATGTTTAAGGATATGGAAGACAGAGAATTTACTAAAGACTTACTTCGAAAAGCAGTCATCAATCATGATGAATTAAGGGAACTAATAAAAGAACATTCGCAAAACTGGGATGTAGACCGGATTGCATTTATGGATGTTCTTATAATGCAACTGGCTATTACCGAGTTTTTATATTTTCCTTCGATTCCCACAAAAGTGTCGATGAATGAATATATCGAACTTTCGAAGTTTTACAGCACCGAAAAAAGCAGGAATTTTATTAATGGCATTCTGGATAAAACCTTAAAGGATTTGAAAAGGGATGACAAAATTAAGAAGCTGGGAAGAGGACTTATCGGCGAACAATGAAAATTTACACAATCATAATCAGTCTCCTGTTATTCGTTGCCTGTTCCCCCAAAAAAGAAAAACAGGGAAGTGAAAAAGCAGCAGGAATTACCAGCATCAGTTTTGATGAAGCGATGCACAATTTTGGTCAGCTTCAGGCGGGCGAAATTGTAGTATACACATTTGCTTTTACTAACTCGGGAGAGCACAATTTAATTATTGAAGATGCTGAAACCGACTGCGGATGTGTTCATGTAAACTTTCCTGAACATGCTGTTAAACCAGGCGAAAAAGGAAGAATTGAGGTTGAATTCGATTCATCGGGATTAATCGGACGACAATTAAAAACTATAGAAATTCGTGCAAATTGTAAAGAACCAAAACAATTGGTTATTTTTGCCGAAGTTAAAAATGAACAAATTGAAATTAATTCTTAAAATTTATAAATCATGTTGAATATTATTTTAATGATGCAACCAAATGAAGGTGAATCAAATCCTTTAATGAGCTTTTTACCTTTATTGTTAATTGTAGTTGTATTTTACTTTTTTATGATTCGTCCGCAAATGAAACGTCAGAAAGAAACGCGTAAATTCAGGGAATCGTTAAAAAAAGGCGATCACGTGGTAACTACAGGTGGTATTTACGGAAAAATTTCGGAAGTAAAAGATACAACCATAATTCTTGAAATTGCGAAAGATGTTTTAATTAAAGTCGACAAAAACGGCGTTGTTAAAGACATGAGCGATGTGCAGCCGCAGCGTTAGCCGCTGTTGGTTATCCGTAAAAAAGGGCTGGAATCTGAGAAATTCCAACCCTTTTTTGTGTATATATCTGTGCTAAACTACACATTAAACCTGAAATGCATAATGTCGCCATCTTTCACTACATATTCCTTTCCTTCGATGGCAATTTTACCTGCATTACGGCAAGCGGCGTCCGAACCTAAACGCACATAATCGTCGTATTTTATCACTTCGGCACGAATAAATCCACGTTCAAAATCGGTATGGATAATTCCGGCTGCCTGCGGAGCTTTTGTCCCTGCTGTAAACGTCCATGCGCGGCTTTCATCGGGGCCGGTGGTGAAATAGGTTTTCAGGTTGAGCAAATGATACGCTTTATGAATCAATTTATTTACTCCCGGTTCATCTAAACCGAGTTCTTCCAGGAAAAGCTGTTTTTCTTCGTAATCATCCAATTCGGCAATATCAGCTTCGGTAGCTGCTGCAATAACAAGCAATTCAGCATCTTCGTCTTTCACTGCTTCTTTTACCGCTTCAACAAAATTATTTCCTTTTTTTGCCGAAGCTTCATCCACATTGCAGATATACATTACAGGCTTATTGGTGAGCAGGTAAAACTCTTTGGCCACTTTTGCCTCTTCATCGTATAATTTTAAAGTCCGTGCCGATTTACCTTCTTCCAAAACCTTTTTATACTTCATGGCCAGATCGTACATCTTTTTTGCTTTTGCATCGTTGGAGTGTTTGGCTTGTTTTTCCAGTTTATCTATTCTGTTTTCGATGGTTTCCAAATCTTTTAGTTGAAGTTCTGCATCAATAATTTCCTTGTCGCGTACCGGATTTACAGAACCATCGACATGCGTAATATTGTCGTTTTCGAAACAACGCAACACATGTAAAATTGCATCGGTTTCCCTTATATTTCCCAAAAACTGATTTCCTAAACCTTCGCCTTTGCTTGCACCTTTTACCAAACCAGCAATATCAACAATTTCGACCGTAGTTGGTACCACCTTTTTCGGTTTATCGATTTCGGCCAGTTTTATCAAACGCTCATCGGGAACAGTAATAACCCCAATATTCGGTTCAATGGTACAAAACGGAAAATTTGCCGATTGTGCTTTTGCACTCGATAAACAGTTAAAAAGTGTTGATTTACCTACATTTGGAAGACCAACAATACCACACTTCAATGCCATTTTCTTGTTTTAAAATTTCCCGCAAAGGTACTTTTTTTAAATTCATATTTTATAGAAAAACAAATGCACTCTGGTTTCCTATTTATATTCTAATTGTAATTTATACAAAATTGAAAATTTCTATGGATTTTATTTTTCCAATGTGTACATTTGTTAAAACTATACGACTTATGATTTTAAGAAGCTTATCTGTTGATTGTGTCATTTTTGGATTTCAGGATAGTAAACTCAACGTACTTTTATGGCAGGCTGAACCAGACTTATTAAAAAAATTTTTAACGTCGAAAGAAGAATGTGACCAGATTGAAGACTTATTTAATAAAAATCCGGCGCTTTCAACCGACAAGTTTTGGGGATTAATTGGCACTCATTTACCAAAAGAAGAAGATTTAGACGGATATGCGAAAAAGATTCTGCAAATTACAACTGGCCTCGATGATATTTACCTGAAACAATTCCGTACTTTCGGATCTGTTGTGCGTGTTCCGCATACAAGGGTTTTAACAGTTGCGTATTATGCTTTAATAAATCCCGATTATCACGATTTAAAACTTTCGCCCGTTGCGAAATCAGTGAAATGGTTCGATATCGAAAACTTACCCAAAGTAATATTCGACACCAGGGAAATTATTGAAAAAGCTCTACGAAATCTGCGGGAAGAGGTACAATATCATCCGGTGGGATTTCACCTTTTGCCCGATAAATTCACACTTACCGAACTTCAGTCGCTTTACGAAGCAATTCTCGATAAAAAACTCGATACACGAAATTTCAGAAAGAAAATATTAAATATGAAATTATTGGCTGATACCAATGAAAAACAATTGAATGTAGCACACAGGGCTGCAAAACTTTATTCTTTCGATGTCGATATTTATCATCAGCTAAAAGAAGAAGGATTGAACTTCAGGATTTAATGTTAATTTTTCAAAATTAATTTTTGCCCTATTTCAAAAAGTTAAACCTTTGCTGAAATTCAATGTCTTAGTGTAAATTTTTTTAATGGAAAGCAACGACCGTGATTTACTCGACAACTTGAAAGACAAGTCAACCAGAGATTTGGCCTTTCAGATGCTCGTAAATAAATATAAGGAACGGTTGTACTGGCACATTCGAAAAATAGTGATGAACCATGAAGATGCAGATGATGTACTGCAAAATACGTTTGTTAAAGTTTGGCGCAGTATCGAAGGCTTTCGTGAAGAATCGACATTATATACATGGTTATATAGAATTGCTACAAATGAATCGCTTACGTTGATAAATTCAAATAAAAAACGCAATTTTATTCCCATGAACGATTCGAGCGAATTTTTAATGAATAATTTGACTTCGGATCCTTATTTTGATGGCGATGAAATACAGAAGAAACTACAGGAAGCGATATTATTGCTTCCTGATAAACAAAGGATAGTTTTTAACATGAAATACTTTGATGAAATGAAATATGATGAGATGAGCGAAATACTGAATACCTCGGTTGGTGCGCTAAAAGCGTCGTTTCATCATGCAGCCAAAAAGGTGGAAGAGTATTTAAAGAATAAAGATTAAACGTTTGAATTTAAACCTTTTTACAATGGTTAAGTCAAACAAAAAAATAGATAAAATGGATGAATTAAAAGATCAGTTTACTGAATTGTCGAAAATAAAAAATGAGGTTCCTTTCGGGGTTCCCAAAAATTATTTCGATGATTTTTCTGCCAGGCTGAATACAAGGCTTGAAGCAGAAAAATTAACTGTTCCGAAACCAAAAAGCCAAATAATACAGATATTGAAACCGGCTTTAGGACTTGCTGCAAGCTTTGCTTTAATTTTTATGCTTGTATACTGGCCTATAAAATCGTTTAGCCCTGCTAAAGTCGCTGAAAATAATAACTCAGAAAATGAAATTATTGACTATGAATACCGGAGTATGGTTGAAGGAATGGACGAAAACTCCTTTTATACCTTGCTGAATGAACCTGCTCAGAAGGTGGAAATAAGCGACGATGAATTGCTGAACTATTTAAGCGCCAGCATTTCCGATTTCGATATTTATATGGGAACTGAATATTAATTTTGTTATGAAAAGAATCATATTTCTGTTTAGCATTATTTTATTGTTTAGTGGTCAGGTACTGCTTGCTCAGGACGATGATCATAAAGAACGCTGGGAAAAAATCCGTTCGGAAAAAGTTTCCTTTATTACCGATAAACTGGAACTTACTCCCACCGAAGCACAAAAATTCTGGCCTGTTTACAACGAACTGGAAGACAAGCGCTGGGAGGCACAAAAATGCCGCCGTGATTTGGAAGTAAAAGTCAAGGAAGCCGAAGAATCGCTATCGGACAAAGATGTAATAGAATTAACGCGCGATTATGCCGGAAACATGCAAAAAGAAGGTACATTAATGGTGAAATACAATGAAGAGTTTCTTAAAATTCTTTCGCCACAAAAAGTTCTCAAGCTTTATAAGGCTGAAAACGAATTCAGGATGTACATGATAAAAAAATACAGAGACTCGCGGAGGAACCAGGAAGGAACAAAGTAATACAACTAAAAAGACAGGCGAGTTGCCTGTCTTTTTTTTGTAAAATCTATTTAAAAAATCATATACCTTTAAACCAATCCTGAAAATATTCTCCTATAACCGGCGTTTCTTTCATTTCGCCATTAAGTGCTCCAATCAAACTTAAAATCCAGAAAATCAAAGTCAGAATCCACCCGATAATATTTATAACCGGAATAAATGTAATTACAATACTAAACAAATAAATTCCCAAAAGCTGGCGAATATAAAAACTGGCAATTTCGTCCCGTTCATTCATATTAACAACTAATGCAATAATCCATCCAATGTAGGTAATATGCGCAATAATTGCTTTTGTTTTTCCATCCATAATTGTTCGATTTAATTTAGAACCTAAATGTACTGAAATTATGGTTTAAGTGTCAAATCCATCTTCAAATTTCTTGTAATAATAAATACTTCGTTATCAGCACATAATCCTCAGTATAATTTGCAAAAAATTAATATGTAGGAAATTTTACAAAAAAGTGAGAAGCAAAATTTTAAAAGTGGTCGTAATTATATCCTTTTAAATCGTGTCCCATTTTATCGCGTTTTGTTTTCAGATAGCGCTGATTGTGTTTGTTTGGCTTTATTTCCACAGGTAATATTTTTACAACTTCCAAACCAAAACCCTCAAGACCAACCCTTTTCACAGGATTATTGGTGAGTAATTTCATTTTTGTCACACCTAAATCACGGAGAATTTGTGCACCTACACCATAGTCGCGTTCGTCGGCATTAAAACCAAGATGTATATTTGCTTCTATGGTATCGAGTCCCTGATCCTGTAATTTGTAGGCGGCAATTTTGTTTAACAAGCCAATTCCCCTGCCTTCCTGCTGAATATAAACAATTACGCCTTTACCTTCTTTTTCAATTAATTCCATTGCTTTGTGCAATTGTTCGCCACATTCGCAACGTAAAGAACCAAATATATCGCCTGTCATACACGATGAATGCACACGTGCAAGAATCGGTTCATCAGCTTCCCATTCTCCCTTAATCAGGGCTACATGCTCAAGTCCGTTTGATTTTTGCCTGAAAGGAATTATTTTGAAATTTCCGAATTGAGTTGGAAGCGAAACTTCTTCTCCCCTTTCGATTAGGCTTTCGGTTTGAAATAAATAGGAAATTAAATCCTTTATTGAAACCAGTTTCAGATTAAACTTTTCAGCTAAATTTATTAGTTCGGGTAACCTGGCCATTGAGCCATCGTCATTCATTATTTCAACAAGAACTCCGGAAGGATATAAACCTGCCAGTCGTGCCAAATCAACTGCAGCTTCGGTATGTCCACTTCTGCGCAAAACTCCCCGTTCCTTTGCTTTTAGCGGAAATACGTGTCCGGGCCTACCTAAATCCGCCGGTTCTGTTTTTTCATCTACCAGCATTTGAATGGTAATTGCCCTGTCTTTTGCTGAAATTCCTGTTGATACGTCAGGATGAATAGCATCGACAGATACTGTAAACTGGGTTTCATGATGCGATGTATTTCTGCCAACCATTAAATTCAAATCCAATTCCTGACATCGTTTTTCGGGAAGTGCGACACAAATTAAACCACGGCCGTGAATGGTCATAAAATTGATAATTTCGGGCGTAACTTTCTCTGAAGCAACGATAAAATCCCCTTCATTTTCTCTATCTTCATCATCAACCACAATCACAAGTTCTCCGTTTTTAATGGCTGTAATTGCTTCGTTTATAGTATCTAACTTAATTTCACTCATACCTCGGTATTAATTCAGGCGCAAAATTACAACAAATAATCGAAAATAGTCTGACAAATGCCCACTGCGGATATTCTGAATTAACGATAAGAAGAGATTTACACTCTTATTATGAATATTTTAAAACACCAGTTACAGATTGAGCTAATTAGCCGCTCGTTTTGCCCTTTCCCAATTTACCGACTGACTTTTTTTAAAGTACCTGATAATGCCAACAATTGAAGCATAATTGATAGAAACAAAATAATAAGGTACAAAAAGTAATTTCATGCGTAATTTCCGGTTTTCGAAATACCAGCCAATTAATGCCAGCAAATAACAGATAATCTGAAAGTAAAGCAGTACAGTGTAAATCCCAAAATTACTCCATAAATTTTGATGCCAGACAATGAATAAATTCACAGGAAAAATCAGGAATAGCGAAAATGGCGCCAACGTCCAACGCAATACTTTATGCGAAAAATATTGCCAGGAAAGTGTGCCATACCGAAACGGATTTAATAAAGATTTCAGCCTGAATAAAGCCTGAATTCCACCTGCGGCAATTCGTATTTTACGTTTTAATTCTTCTTTTACATTAAGTGAAGCAGTTTCTTCGGCATAAGCATTTGGTGCATAGGCAATACGATATCCTTTTTGCGCAATGCGAAGCGAAATAATAAAATCGTCGAGAAGCGTATCGGTTTCCACTTCTTCGAAAAGTTCGGTGCGAACGGCAAATAATTCACCAACCGCCCCAACTGCCGAATTAAGTTCGGCGTCCATATTTTTTACCCACGACTCAATTTTCCAGTACAGACCTTCGCCTGTGCCTGCTGCAGCATCAGCCTGTTTTTCAACTATTCGTTTTTCACCTGCGACGCACCCCACATCAGGATGACTGAATTTTGCTACAATTTCGCGAATCACTGCTTTCCCAGAATTGTATTTGTATCGGAAAAAATAATTATCGGAGCTTTAACAAACTTTACTCCGCGGTTCATGGCATGCATTTTTCCCCGTCTTTCAGGTAAATGATGCAATTCCATATTTTTGTATTTTTTCAGTAATTCAGGGGTTCCATCATCAGAACCATCAGTAATCCAGAGGTATTGAATTTTTTCTTTTGGATAATCAAGCGAAAGAGAATTTTCAACTTTTTGCCGCACATAGTCTTTTTCATTAAAAGCAGTTACAAATAAACAAACTTCAGGTTCGTACGATAAATCGGGCGGCGAAAAACGGTTTGGAAAAAACAGCTTTTTGAATTTCAGAATTAAAGACAGCAACAAAGCGTATCCGGCAAATGTATAAAACAAAATAAATAATAGTATCCAGAAAAGCAGAATCAACCCCATTAGATATGTTGTTTATAAAATTCGATAAGCGCTCCTGCAGATGCTAAATTATCAAAATTTTCATGAATATATTCAATGGCATTTTTGCTAATAGTATCGAAAAATTCGCGGTTTTCAATTAGTTGTGAAATGGCGTCAATAAAATCCGGCTTTGTCTTCAGCAACAATAATATTTTTTCCCGATGTTGTTGAAATTCCTTCCGTTCCAATAGTCGTGGTTATAATTGGTTTCCCAAGTGCCATTCCTTCAATTATTTTAATTCGCATTCCACTGCCCGAATTCAGTGGAACAACCATAATCGATTTTGAATTAATAAATTCATAAGCATCGGCAACTTCTCCTTTATAAATAATGTTTGGCAAGCTTAGTTTCCGCTGAAACCAGACCGGCGCATTTCTTCCGGCAATATAAAAATTCAATTCAGGATATTTCTGATGAATGTCATTCCAGCAATTATCGAGAAACCAGATTAATCCTTCCTGGTTAGGAGCCCAGTCGAGCGAACCGATATGAAAAAGCGAAGGATGTTCAAGATTTTTTGAATTTGGAATTAACATGGAAGAGTCGATTCCGGTTTGCGAAACATGACGTGGTTTTGTATTTCCCAATTTATCGAGAATCATGCCGTCGCGTTCGGTAATAGGCACGAGCAAATCATAACTGTTAATCATACTTTTCTCGAATCTTTTAATTCTTTTCGAAAGATTTTTGAGATACCATCTTTCAAATCCTTCAGCCAAAGCCGCTGTACGATTCCATATTTCGTGTTCAATATTATGTGCCCTGTATACAATTTTTGCCGAAGAATATTTTCTGATAACAGGAATATACGGGCAAACATATAATCCTTCCAGCTGAATAATATCAAATGAATTCTCCTTTAGCAACCTTGCCAACTCCATTTCAAAGGATTTGGAAATAAAGCGAACTGCACTGTATGGTTTTTGTGAAAAAATAAGGTTTAACATCGCTGACAAACGCGTAATTCCGGCAGGTACTTCTACCAATTTGAAATCAGCCAAATCTCGCACGGTTTCAGGAATTTCTTCCATTAATACATGATGCTTGCGGGTATTCATCGACAAAACGGTAACCTGATGGCCCAAAAGTGAAAAACCCCTTGTAAAATTCATACAGGCAATAGCCCCACCATCTTTTGCCGGATATGGAACTTTATTTGTGACCTGAAGAATTTTCATGTTTGATTTTTTTCCTTTTTTTTATCCATCTTCCCAATCCTATTCTTTCAAAAAACCGTGTATATGTTTCGGATGACATAATTGCAGAATCGGAGCCTGCCTTATACGAAAACCAGATACCCACAGGCAAAAAAACCAGCGATGAAAACCACATTCCGGTAAACATTTGCCAAACATCTTCGCGCGCAGATTTCTCACCGGTCATGGAAACGATGTAATAAGCCACAAATAAAAGAATGGAAACTACAACAGGCATTCCCAGTCCACCTTTTCGTATTATTGCTCCCAATGGCGCGCCAATAAAAAAGAATATGATCACAGCCATTGAAAGCGTAAATTTCCTGTGCCTTTCCATTTCATATTTATTAATCTGCTTTTTCCTTTCGTAAAGTTGTCCCTGGTATAAATTTAAATTTTGCACATTGCTGCGGGCTTTTTGAAGCGCCTGTTCTGTAATTTCAGCTTTTACCCATTTATCGATGCTGCTAAAGTATTTATCAAAATCAAAAATCGAATCGGGTTGAATAACAATGTTTCGTTTTAACGAGTCATTTCTTTCAGTTAAATCGAACATTCTACGGCTAATTGTTGGATTAATGTTGGTTTGCATTAAATAATTCCGCAACTGAATAATATA
This sequence comes from uncultured Prolixibacteraceae bacterium, assembly GCA_963821855.1. Taxonomy (GTDB): domain Bacteria; phylum Bacteroidota; class Bacteroidia; order Bacteroidales; family Prolixibacteraceae; genus Draconibacterium. The sequence continues at coordinate 323,637 of CAWGFJ010000013.1, forward strand.
TTTTCGATTAAGTGTATCTTTCTGCAAGGATAATTGCTTTATATTCAGCATACGGTCCATGTTCTTGTATATATTTTCGTCGCGACGGTTAAAATCGAAATTATGCACTTGTATCCGAATAGTCTGTTCCCCGAATTTATCGCGTCGGAAAGGCCGTTTATTGAGGTCTTTTCTGTCTCTTCCCGGGCTTTCTTCTGCATAATTTACACCATCGTATAAGGTTAAAACCATGTATTTTTTATCCTCGGTAATTTTAAGATATCCTGAATCGGCGACAGTTACCCCCTGGTTGGTTTTATTTTTTGTATGATCATAAATAAGCAAATTATACAACATATTGGTTTTGTTGTTCTTATGACCGACTTTTATGCTGTAACCATCAATTTCACTGGTAAAAACTCCGGGTTTTAAAACAAGCTCCGGCCGTTGCTGTTTAACGCTTGCAAGCAAGGTAATAAACTTTAAATTGGTATGAGGCAATACGTTATTTGCAAAATAAAATGCGGTGCCTGTAACAATAGCAGCGATTATTATCAGTGGTCTCATTATTCTGAAAAGTGATATTCCCGATGATTTCATAGCCACCAACTCGTAATTTTCGCCCAAAGAACCAAAAGTCATGATTGAAGCAAGCAACATTGCCAGTGGGAAAGCATACGGCAGAAGTCCGAATGATGCATAAAAGAGCATCTCGCCCATTACCTTTACATCAAGGCCTTTGCCGACCAAATCGTCGACATATTTCCAGAGAAATTGCATGAGCAGTACGAACAAAACAATAAAGAAGGTCATAAAAAATGGCCCCAAAAAAGATTTTATTACGTACCAGTGCAGCCGTTTCATTCGATAGTTTTTGATTAAGAAACGATTACAAAACTAAGTTATTTTAGGCATTAGGAAAGTAAAAAAAGGTTAAGAAAGCGGAGGATTTAAAATTAAGAAAATAAAAATCATTAATAATTGAAAAAAAAATTACAAAGACCCTATAACATGTTTCAAATCGGCTATTTGTGTATCCCATAAACCCTTAGCTTCGTCTTCTTCACCGGGTTCAATAAAATCGATTACAATAAGCGAAACATCGCCGGTAAGTTCGTCTTGTGTAATTCTAAATTCGAAATAGGTTTCATCTTCTTCAAGCCATGAAAACCGAACCAGCCTGTTTTCCTTGTGCAGTGTCATTTCAGCAGCCTGTTCCGTGCCTTCCCAAATAAAAGTGTACTTTTTGCCTTTTACCCGAACATCTTCGGCAAACCACTCTGTTAAGCCCGATGCAGAACTTAAACGGTTATACAAAACCTTAGGGGAACAATTAATTACATATTCAAGTTGAATCCTTATCTTGTCAGTCATACATTTGATTTTGTGCCAATATAATTATTCTGTTTGTAACTCGCAACTCATAAATTTATTCATATTTTGTTATCGCCCAATTTTTAGAAAAATAATAAAAGGGAATAAAAATAAATACTATATTTGCACCGCAAAAAATAAGGCCTTTCAGTCGTTTTATTATGTGAAAAATCAGGTAGTAAGCAGGCAGAAAGATGAATTTTGGCGAGGTAGCTCAGCTGCTTAGAACGTCCCGGTTTATACAGGGAAGATCGGCGGGGCAGTCTTAAAAAAACAAAAGATAAATGGCGAGGTAGCTCAGCTGGTTAGAACGTCCCGGTTTATATCGGGAAGGTCGGCGGGGCAGCCTTAAAAAAACAAAAGATAAATGGCGAGGTAGCTCAGCTGGTTAGAACGTCCCGATTATTATCGGGAAGGTCGGCGGGGCAGCCTTAAAAAACAAAAGATAAATGGCGAGGTAGCTCAGCTGGTTAGAGCGCATGATTCATAATCATGAGGTCGGCGGTTCAAGCCCGCCTCTCGCTACTGAAAATAAAGAGGTTACGATGAAAGAATTTGTAGCCTCTTTTTATTTGCATGTAATGTGCATACAACTTAATCACTTTTGAAGATTACGGCCCGTATATTTCAGGCGTTACTATAAGTGCTCTAAATTCTTTGCAATATAATCGTAAATCGATATAATTTAGAAATTCTTCAAGACTATATAAGGATATTTATGCTTCCCTTTTCCCGGCTTCTTTAAAAATAAATGGCCCCGATAAATTGTAATTTACAAAAACCACTGCTTTCACATTGAATGGCGCCGATTTAATTTCATTAGCGTTATCAATCGGAAGATATTTAACACTTTTACCTGTATGTGCTTTTTGAGAAATCTTTTGCTTTAGTTCAGGATAATATTCTGATAAAGCTTTTACAGCGCCACTCTTTACAGAAACAGCAGCAGGAAACGGATAAACATTTCCATCAACATAGGCAGCGATAAAATCATTATAACAGTAATTAAAGGTATTTTCAGATTCAGTGATTCTCATGATTTCTGTTGTATCGTTCCTGACATCTGATTTCAAATGAGCAATCACCTGATGAACTGCAAGTTTTAGATTTTCATTTTGATAATGTACCGAGATAAATGAATCGCCAATATTATAAGTTACCCGAATGGGCAAGGGATTATCTTCAGCTATTAATCGGTGTTTTGTGATTGTTTTATCTTTACAAAGTTAATATTTGCGGCCCTGATTCCATCCAGACTTTCCTTCAGCGCAAAGATGTAATATTCCCCTTCATATTTAATAATTTCTGGCGCTGCGATCGCAAGATTTCCAACCATTAAACTGTCGGTATTCACTCCAAAATTTAGCGGGTTATCAGAACAATATTGAAAGTTGATGTTATTGGTTCCATAGCGAACATTGCGGAACAGAACATATTTATTTTCTATTGGGACAACAAACGGACATTCTGCATCGCCACCATACCAGTTATCCATGTTTGCAGGGCTTCCACCGGCAGAAACCATTTCAGGTTCGCTCCAGGATAAGAGATCATTTGAAGTCCGGCAGAAAATCGCTGCTTCGATTTCTCCTGGTTTACTTTCTGCTAAATGACCCGTATTATAACAATAATATTTATCCCCAACTTTTATGGTCATTGCATCACGCGTATTATAAAACGGGCCTGAAAATATTTCGGTGGTTCCCTTATCATTAATTACCCGTTCGAAATGTTTTCCATCGGAACTTTTTGCCAGGCAAATTTGTGCCCAGCCACCGTAAAGCATGTAATACATTCCATCTTTTTGAATAACATGCGGCGCCTGTAATCCGCCTTTGACTTCACCCAGAGTTGTGTCAGCTTCCATCATAATTCCCAAAGGTTTCCAGTTGGTATCCGTTAAACTTTGTGCCTTCCCAACCATGAAAAAGCCGCGTATTTCCACCGCAATTGGTTTTCCTGATGCACGACCAAAGTTGCCATGTTCCGTCAGCTGCCTGCCAAACGCCAAAATCGACAGGTTCCTGGGTTTCGCTTGTATATTCACCCAAATCCGGATTTCCGGTAATTTCCCACCATTCAGAAGCGATAACCGGTTTGTAGACAAAATCGTTATTTTTTTTGCTGGAACAGGATACGATTACCGTGGTCAAACTGAAAAAAAGAAAGAATCTCAGGTTTCTCATTATGTTTATTTTTTTAATGCAAAAGCAATATAGCTGTCACCCGATTTAGTTCCCATTTTGCCACCACCGCAGGCAATAACCACATATTCAGTTCCATCAGTTTCATAAACACTTGGCGTGGCATATCCACCTGCCGGCAATTTGTATTTCCAGATTTCTTCTCCGGTTTCTTTATTAAATGCCCTGAAATATTCATCTTTCGAGGCTGCAATAAAAATTACTCCTCCGGCTGTAACAACCGGCCCGCCATAATTTTCAGTTCCCGTTTTTGGAATTCCCTGTTTGGTAAGTTCCTCAAATTCGCCCAACGGAACCTGCCATAAAATTTTTCCTTCATTTAAATCGATGGCTGAAAGATTTCCCCATGGAGGCTGAACAGCAGGATAACCGTTCTGGTCGAAAAACCGGTTGTATCCTGTGGTTGTGTACGGAATTTTTTCTGCATTATTTTCAATTCCCTCCAAATGTACATCTCTTCCTATAGTCTCCTGAAGTAAAAATGCAACCAGCGCTTCTTTTTCACCGTCACCCAAATGACGAAACGAAGGCATAAATCCTTTTCCTGTATTCAGCAGATTTTTTATTTCAGCTTCCGAAAATTTTTGTTTTAAATTGATAAGCGGCGGATAACTTGCCGCAGCTTTTCCTTCGCGGTTTTGCCCGTGACACATGGCACAGTTTACCTGGTAAATTCGTGAGCCCGGGTTGGAATTCGCCATATTCTCATTATCGACTTCAATCATGGTTAATATCCACGGCATAATACTTCCGTTTATATAAAGTGTTGACGTTTCGGGATCGAATGCAGCCCCGCCCCACTCACCACCGCCATCAAATCCGGGAAAGATGACAGTTCCTTCATTACCCGGCGGGATAAATTGTTTTCCGGTTTTTACATTTTTCAGAATACTTGATACAAAATCATGTGATTCCTGTGAAATATTGGTGACATTATCCATGGTTAGCGACTGAGGCGAAAATGGTGGTGGTTTAACCGGAATGGGTTGTGTCGGCCATGTTTCTTCACCTTTTAAATCCGAACTTTCAACAGGAACTTCTTCCACTGGAAAAAGCGGTTCTCCGGTTTCCCTGTCAAGCAGAAATACAAATCCTGACTTTGTGATTTGCGCAACAGCATCTTTCATTTTTCCATCGTGAGTAACCGTCACCAAATTAGGTGGCGCCGGTAAATCGCGATCCCAAACATCGTGATGCACGGTTTGATAATGCCAGATTCGTTTTCCTGTTGCTGCATCCAATGCCAGCACACAATTGGCAAACAGGTTTTGTCCTTTTCGGTCGCCTCCCCAGAAATCGAAGGCTGCCGAACCGGTTGGAATATAAACGATTCCCCGCTTTTCATCCAAACTCATTCCCGACCATGAATTTGCACCACCAACTGTTTTCCAGGCATCTTCGGGCCAGGTATCGTAACCAAATTCACCCGGCAGCGGAACGGTATTAAATACCCATTCCAGCTTTCCTGTTATTACATTGAAAGCGCGAATCGAGCCGGGAGCGGCGCCGGTGTTTTCGGAAACCCTGGAACCAATAATTACTAAATCGTTATAAATAACTCCGGGAGTGGTTGCAACCACATATTTGTCTTCTGAATTTTCACCTAATCCTTCTTTTAGATTGACGATTCCTGCGTTGCCAAAAGCCGGAATCAATTCACCGGTTTTGGCATTCAACGCAAACAATTTCGGTCCTGCAGAAAACAATATTCTTTCATCGGAACCATCGGTCCAGAATGTTACACCACGATTCACATTCATCGCATAATTGACATCCTGATTTGGATTGAATTCCCAGATTCGTTCGCCAGTAGTTGCATTTAATGCGAATACCTTTAGTTTGGGTGAAGTTGCATACAGAGTTCCATCAATTATTATCGGATTACATTGAATCTGCGTATTATCTCCCGGTTTTCCTTCTTCGGAATGATATTCCCAAACCGGCTGAAGGGAATGAATATTTTCAGGTGTAATTTGCGAAAGCGGTGAATATTGATTACTGCTTTTTCCTCCCTGGTAAACCGGCCAGTCGGAAGCAGCTTCCCAATTTAGTGTTTCCGTATCTTTACAACTAAAGGTGAAAAATGTCAAGTACGCTATCAAAATAAAAATTAGGAAAGGGGATTTCGATTGTTTATTTCTCATGATCTTCCCAATAATCTGATTTTAAATTCTTATATATTAAACGCTTGAATATACGATTATTATTGTTGAATAGACAAGCCAGCTCTCGACAAATGCGCAAAACAAAAAAGCACTTTAAAGATCACACAAAATTTTGTATTTTTGAAATATGAAAACACTGACAATCAATATACCGGATACACTTGATATAGACAACAAAGATCTCATGATGTTACTTGCTTCCAGATTATATGAACAAGGACGGTTATCGCTTGGACAGGCTGCGGAATTAGCGAATTTGTCTAAGAGATCATTTGCTGAGTTACTGGGAAAGTATAATGTATCCATTTTCAATTACCCGGCTTCAGAAATATCCAGGGATGTAGCCAATGCCTAAAACTATCATTTCTGATACAAGTTGCTTCATACTTCTTTCAAAGATAGATGAGTTTGAATTATTAAAAGAAGTATATGGACAAATTATTACAACGACCGAAATTGCAGATGAATTTGGCGAAAAGCTGCCAGACTGGGTTGAAATAAAAGAAGTTAAAGACAAGTATCGTCAAAGACTTTTAGAGATGCAAATCGATAAAGGAGAATCAAGCGCCATTACTTTAGCTCTCGAAACTCTGGATTGTATTTTAATATTGGATGATTATAAAGCCAGAAAAATTGCAGAACATCTTCAATTAACCTACACAGGAACAATAGGTGTAATCGTAAGAGCAAAATTAATGGGAATTATTCCATCCATAAAACCAATGCTTGATAAGATTAGAACCACTGACTTTAGAATATCTCTTGAAATTGAAATCCAGGCATTGAAAGAGGCAAAAGAATAAAAGAGATAATATTAATGGCAGTTTGCAAAATAGTGTATAAACAACTATAATTTAATGCAATAGTTGATCACTTATTATTTTAATTAATTGAAATAATATCCTTTTTGACAAATTATTACACTTTCTTCAAAAATTTTGCACTTGGCTCAAACGTTGCAGGATCCATTTCAACAAAGAAATTTTTCACTCCACCAACTTTTGCTGCTTTGAAAAAATCTTCCCAATCCACATCACCCTGACCGATAGGAACCTGTTCTTTCTTTTGTGAGGACCAGTCGGCAAGGTGAGATGAAATAAATCTTCCGGGATATTTTCTGAAATAATCAGCTGCTTTATATCCAATGTCAATTACAGCTACCTGGAACTGCATTTTCACCAAATCCGGATCAAGCCGTTCCATGATTGCATCATAAATCAACTTGCCGTCCCTCTTTTCAAATTCCATGTTGTGATTATGAAACCCCATCTGAATTCCGGCAGCTTTTGTTTTTTCTGCAATCTCATTGAGCTCATCACACGCTTTTAAATATTCATCCATTGTTCCTTCCGGCAACCAGAAACTGGAGCAAATCATCTGTTTCATTCCCATCTGCGTGGCCCATTCAATACGGTTATCAAGGCTGTCGCGCAATTCGCCCATACCGTAATGCGAGCTTACACATTTTAATCCGGTATCGTCGATAATCTTTTTCATTTCGGCGCCGCTCATTTTATTTAACGGGCCAAAACCGGAGCTTGTATATCCAAGTGGCGAGCACATTTCCACCTGTTTGTAACCCAGTTTTTCCATCATATGTAAGGTTCCGGGGAAATCCTTCACCAACTCTTCACGAACCGTCCAAACCTGAAATCCAAATTTTTTGGGTCCGGTTCTCTCAGCGCCAAAAGTAGTCAGAGGGATCTGGCTTAAGACAGCAGCTCCTCCGAGCAGCGCTCCTGTGTTTTTTATAAAGTTTCGTCTGTTCGTATTCATAGAATTTTGTTTTAAAAATTTAATAGGTTCATTTAATGCTGATCTCAAAATTCCGGCGCATGGACCGACAGTCTTTCAATCGACCCGTTGATTGCGCCGGTTTAGCTTCGCCATTTTTTAATCCCCAGGTTGAAAGCCGGGGTTATTTATCAAACACCGTTGGAATTAAAATTGTAGTTTTCCTCCTTACTAAAAAGAACGCTTTGTTGTTGCTTTCCAAACTCCTTTCCCTTTCGGGGAAGGCGGGGATGGGGCCTATATCTCCTCAATGCTCCAGCCTTTGCGATAAGTTCGATCTAAAAATTCATTTGCCTTTTCATTATTCGTAATTTTCATCGCATCCGCATCGTATGTAAGCATGCTGTGAGAACGGAGCGCCGCTGCATAAAGGTTTACCGCCTCGGTTATCGGCCATGCCTGACGGAAACCGCCATCGATTTGTTTTCCTGCTTTAACTCCATCGATAAAACGCTTAATGCCCGGTACTTTTACGGCCCCTGCTGCAGCCGAAACTTCATCGGTAGTTTTTACACCTTCGGATAATAAATATGGATTTTCCACCAGAAATCCGCGGGTTAGAATGATATCCTTATCGCCGACAAACATCATCCCTTCAGATGGAAATTCAACCCCCTGATCATAAAATTCCTTTAAAACCGGAGGACGCATTCCGCCATCGTACCAAACTAAATCTATTGCCGGCCGGTTACCTGCCGCGGGATATTTAAACCGAACCGTAGATGCAAACGGAAAACTAAAATCATTATTGATTTTAAACGCAGAGCCCCGGTCGCTGATATCGCAAACACTGCTGAAGTTTGGTTCAATAATAGTTGGTTTACCAAGTTTTAAAGCTTCAAAGACAGTCCATAAACTGTAATGGCCCATATCGGCCATAGAACCGCCGCCAAAGTCGTACCACCCGCGGAAAACCATGTTGGTATAATGTGGGTGATAAGGACGAACGGTCTCGGGCCCTAACCATAAATCCCATTCAAAACCATCGGGCACTTTTGGAGTGTCGGCAGGTTTTTTTGCATATTGCGGCCAAACCGGCCTGTACGACCAGTTATGAATTTCCTTTAATTCGCCAATTGCGCCACTGTTGATCCATTCCATTACTTTTGGCATATCTTCTCCGTTTGAATCCCATGGCAACAAATGTGTGGTTGTATCCGATTTCATTGCCAAATCAAAAACCTTTTTGCCTTCATGCAAACGGTTCGACAAAGGTTTGTGTACAGAAACTGCGATATTGCGTTTTAAAGCTGCGGTTGAAATTAATCCATGCAAATGGTCAGGAGTCATAACCTGAACAGCATTTAAATCCTTTTCTTTTTCAAACATTTCACGGAAATCGGTATACGCCTTGCAATAGTATTTTTTCCCGGTTTCCTTTTCATAATACGCTTCAACTATTTCTTTTCCGTTATCTAAGCCACCCGGTACTGAATTGCTTCCGCCCGTGTTCCAGTTTGGTTTTCCAATAACCTTACGCAATTCATCACGCAAACCTGTCGGGCTCCAATCGTAATAGTTAATTGCTTTTCGCTGAGGGTCACAAACAGCTATCATCTGTACTTCAGGAAGCTGAAGAATATCAGGGAGCTGGCGTAATCCCTGAGTTCCGAGCCCTATATACGCTACATTTATTTTATCGCTTGGAGGAACAAATCCATTACCGCCTAACACATGGCGTGGAACAACAGTTAATCCCACTGCTGCAGTGGCAACACCACCAATAAAGGTTCTGCGATCAATCGAATTTTCAGATGTTTCGTTTTTCATAGTTTTAGGTTTAGTTTTTATTATGTAATTCCTGTAAAGTTAAATTTTAGTCAGTCAATTTCAAATAATCCGAAATAAAAAAATTTCCGGTTTGCTGCCGCTGGTTTTCCTTTAAAATTTATTCCTGTTGTGACGCCAAATCTGAAATTATGAAACGTAATGCTGAACTTATTTCCGTATTCATTTATTTTAAACAGAATCCAATCCGTCACCTGACATTGATAGTGGATTTTGTGATAAAAAGCTTTTCAGAACAGACTCTGATTCTTTTTTAAAAAGATTTTTCATTTTATTTAATCGTTTTAAAAGTTAACTGATAATATTGTCCTGAAATTTTAAAAGCACTTTTTGTTATGCAAAAAATTTACTGTTTGTTAGTTTATATTTTTGTTATTGGAATTCAAATTTCCAAATCCCAGACAAGCGAAAGCACATCCATAAATGCTGATAACGAGCTAATCGAATATACAGGGCGTATTGACTTTTCTGATCCGCTTGCTCCAAAATTTTCGTATTCGGGAGTTTCTATACGTGCATGTTTTAGTGGCACAGGCATTTCAGCAATTATGAATGATGATCAGGGCGAAAACTACTATAATGTCATTCTCGACGGCCAAGTAACTTCAACCTTTCGCGTATCAAAAGGAAATAAATCTTATGTTTTGGCAGAAGGGCTTACGGATACGATTCATGAAATTGAATTGTTTAAACGAACGGAGCTGACATTTGGCAAAACACAATTCTATGGTTTTATTGTTGAAGGTGGTAAATCGCTTGTACCAATAACGAATCAGCGTAATTTGTTTTTTGAATTCATTGGAAACTCGATTACCTGCGGATACGGAAACGAAGGAGAAAATGGTGGCCATTTCTCGGCCGAAACCGAAAATCATTACCTGACATATGCAGCAATTACATCGCGAAATTTCAATGCACAACACATGGCGGTTTCGCGTTCCGGAATAGGAATCTACCGGAATTATAATGGCCCGAAAACCGGGAATAGCGATTGCATGACCAATCTGTACACACGCACGTTTCTGTACGACGAGAATCCAAAATATACATTCGAAGTACAACCCGATTTGGTTTTTATTAACCTTGGAACAAATGATTTTAGTACAACCGGTGGTGATTCTGCATTGTATACCGATAATTATTTTCGCTTAATCGATACCATTCAGGCTAAATACGATAATCCAGAAATTATTTGTCTGCTTGGCCCAATGATGTCAGGCAATACGCTTTCGAAGGTTAGAAATTACCTTCAGTTTATTGCCGATTCAGCTGACAGTAAAGGAAATGGTAAAGTTCATTTTTTCGAAATGTCCCGGCAAACCGGAGATTTGGGAATTGGCGTTGATTCTCATCCAACAGTTGCTCAACACAAAAAAAATGCAGAAGAATTATCTGCTTATATTAGCACATTAAAAGGGTGGAAAATTATTGAGTAGATTTAATCAGCAAGCACCCACTCAGTAATCTACATTCACATTAATTTAAAAACAGATTCTATGAAGAATTTAATATTGATAGTACTCGTCGGAATGCTCTTGTCAGGCAATAAGGTTTTCTCCCAAAATCCGAATTTTTATATTTATGTATGTTTTGGCCAGTCGAACATGGAAGGTGTCGGGCCTATTGAAGAACAGGATTTAAAAGTCGATAATCGGTTTAAGGTTTTTCAGGCATTGGATTGTTCTAACCTCAATAGAAAAAAGGCTACCTGGTACACTGCTGTTCCGCCTTTGTGCCAATGTAATTCGAAACTCACACCCGCTGATTATTTTGGAAGAACTATGGTTGCAAATCTTCCGGACAGCATTACTGTTGGAGTTATTAATGTTGCAATTGGCGGATGCGATATACGAATATTCGACAAAAATATTTATCAGGATTATGATTCGACTTACGTGCAAAAATGGTTTCAGGATAAAGTGAAGGCATATAATGGAAATCCTTATCAATACCTTATCAACCTGGCAAAATTAGCTCAAAAAGACGGAGTTATAAAAGGAATTCTATTGCATCAGGGCGAAACAAATACAGGAGATACGCAATGGCCTTCGTATGTAAAAACCATATACCATAATATGCTAAGCGACCTTTCTCTTGATGCCGGTTCGGTGCCCTTACTTGCCGGTGAAGTAGTAAGTGAAGAACAGGGAGGTTGTTGTTCTGCGATGAATCCGATAATCGACGAATTACCGGAAACAATTCCAACTGCGCATGTGATTTCATCGGATGGGTGCGAAGTACAGGACGATAAAGCACATTTTACTTCTGAAGGGTACCGAATACTTGGCCGAAGATACGCCAAAGAAATGCTCTCCTTGATGGGAATTAAGGCAACAAATGCCGAAAATCATGATGGACTACATTAAAGTTTCGATACAAATTAAACCGTTTGCCGATTGGTTGCGCGATGTTATTGTTTCTCAACTGGCTGATGTTGGCTTCGAGAGTTTTGTAGAATCCGAAACCGGGCTGGAAGCCTATATTCCTGAAAAATTATTTGATGAACAAAATATTTGGGAAGTGCTAAAACCGTTTGAAGAAGATTTTCAATTTTCGGTTGAAAGGGAAATTATTAAAGGCAGAAACTGGAATGAAGAGTGGGAAAAAAATTATTTCAAACCGCTTCTTATAAAAGATGAATGTTTGATTCGTGCGCCTTTTCATACCGATTTTCCAAAAGCGAAATACGAAATAATTATAGAACCCAACATGGCTTTTGGAACCGGAAACCATGAAACCACATCGATGATGATTGAACATATCCTTGAAAATGATATGACAGGTAAAAAAATTCTGGACATAGGCTGCGGAACAGGCATTCTTGGAATTCTGGCATCGATGAAAGGCGCGAAGAAAGTAACTGCTATTGATATTGATGAGTGGTCGTTTAACGGAACAAAAGAAAATTCAGCCTTAAATAACATTCAAAATATTGAGGTAAAACAGGGTGACGCTTCTCTGCTTGGAAGTGAAAAATATGATTTCATTTTTGCCAATATTCAGCGAAATGTATTGCTGACAGATCTCCCGGCTTATTCAAATTGCCTGAACAAAAATGGGAAAATATTTCTAAGTGGTTATTACGAAAATGATATGAACGATATAAAAATAGCTGCAGAAAACGAGGGACTTAAAGATGCCGGATTTAAAATAAAAAATAATTGGGTGGCACACAGTTTTGAGAAACGTGGAATAATTATCTCATAGTTTCAGGATATGGAAGATTTTGTCATCTTATTCTCAAATTTAAATCTTAAATTCAGAGGTTTATAAGTTGTAACTAAATCAAGCTATTATGAAACTTGTACGTTTTTATTCCATTCTCGTCATCAGCATTATACTATTTAATTCCTGTTCAAATAAAGTTGAAAACAATAGTAATCTACCTCGAAGTACTCCTGAAGCAGAGGGATTCTCATCTCAGGCAATAATTGATTTTGTAAATGCAGTGGAAAACAGCCACCACGAAATGCACAGTTTTATGATTGTTCGTCACGGGAAAGTGTTGGCTGAAGGCTGGTGGAATCCGTACTCGCCTGAATTGAAACATACGATGTATTCAACAAGCAAAAGTTTTACATCAACAGCGGTAGGGTTTGCAGTAAATGAGGGATTGATAACGGTTCATGATAAGCTAGTAAGTTTCTTCCCTGAATATTTGCCCGACACGGTTAGTGAAAATTTAGCTGATGTTGAAATTCAGGACTTACTAACTATGAGTTTCGGGCAGCAACCCGAGCCGCCCGGATCGCTAATCAGAAGTTCAGACAACTGGATAAAAGCCTTGCTTGCAGTACCTGTTGTTAACAAACCCGGTTCAGTATTTTTATACAATTCCTATGCTACTTACCTGTTGTCGGCCATTGTGCAAAAAGTTACCGGAGATAAGGTTATTGATTATTTAAAACCCCGGTTATTTGAACCCCTTGGAATAACGGGTGAAGATTGGGAAGTTGATCCGATGGGGATAAATCTCGGTGGCTGGGGATTACGCATTAAAACCGAAGACATGGCAAAATTTGGCCTCCTCTACCTGCAAATGGGACAATGGCATGGAAAACAAATCATTCCTGAAGATTGGGTGGTTGAGGCAACAACTGCTCATATTATTCAGTCGCCGGAAGTATCGGATGAAGACCGGGCCAAAAGTGACTGGTTGCAAGGTTATGGCTATAAATTCTGGCGTTCAAGGCATAATTCCTATCGTGGCGATGGAGCGTACGGACAATATATTCTGGTTCTTCCCGAAAAAGATGCTGTTATTGCCATTACTTCGGAAACCAGCGATATGCCGGGCGAATTAAACCTGGTGTGGGATTATTTGCTACCCGGATTCAAACCTGAAGCTTTGCCCGCCAATCACGATGTGTATAATCAATTGAAAAGCAAACTTGCTTCGTTAAAACTTCGGCTACCAAAAGTTTCAGAACCGGAAAAAATAAAATCAGCTTTTGCTGATAAAACGTATGAATTTCCTGATGACAGCCAGATAAAATCCATTTCTTTTCAGTTTGAAAATAATCAGTGTAACGCAAAAATGAGTTTTTCAAACGGAAATGAAGCTACATTTAAATTTGGAGCCAACCAATGGATTCAGGATGAAACAAATAAGCCGTATAATGCGTTGGCTGTTGAGTCCGATGAACTGTTTTTGAAATTTGCACCCTATAAAATTGCTGGGGCTTACGGTTCGCCTGAAGAAAATTCGATTGAGTTGGTATTGAGATATATTGAAAGTCCGCATACGGATTTCTTTTTGTGCAAAGCTGAGGGCGACAACCTTACCGTTGAATTCAGTAACAGCAGAACGCAACGAAAAGCTGTTCAGTCGTTCGTCGGGGAAATTTCAAAATAGAATTATAACAGAATCTCGCTGCGTTTCATCTCCCAGATTTCCATATCGCGGATATCTTTTCCATCGATGACAAAACGCATTGCTGTTAATACTTTATGAAAACCTATATTTCCGGCTGCTCCAGGATTAATATGTAAAAAATTCAGTTTTTTATCGAAAATCACTTTCAGAATATGTGAATGTCCGCTGATAAATAAATTTGGCGGATTCCGGTAGATTTCAGGTTTTACATAACGCTCGTACCGACCCGGATAACCGCCAATATGCGTCATCCAAACATCCACTTCCTCACATTTAAAACGTTGATGAAGCGGATAAACTGCGCGTACTTTCTGGTCGTCGATATTTCCGCAAACGCCTTTTAACGGTTTAAAAGCTGCAAGTTCATCGGCAGTTTCAAGACTACCGAAATCGCCTGCATGCCAAATCTCATCCACCTTTTCAAAAAACGGAAAAATCCTTGGGTGCAAATAACCATGTGTATCAGATAGCAATCCGATTCTCTTCATAAATTTGAGCTTCTGTAATAACAAAAACCGTAAAATAGGGTAAATTTGTTCACATTAAATAAATATCAGTGTTTATCAGCCGGTATAAATTTAAAATTCGAAAGTTATGAAACGTGTAGTAATTGTTCGGCATGCAAAATCGGTTCATTACGGTTACGATGACGATTTTAGCCGCGACCTTGCCGACCGTGGCAAAAAAGATGCAAAACTGGTGAGTTCAGAACTCAGAGAGCGGGAAATTTTTCCTGAGATAATGATATCGAGCCCGGCAAAACGCGCCTTGAAAACAGCACGGATTTTTGCTGAAAATCTAAATTATGAACGTTCCAAAATTAAGGAAGTAGAAGATATTTATGATGGATTGACTACGACGGAATTTATAACTCTGATTCACGAAACGCCCGAAGAAGCTGATACTGCATTTTTTTTCGGGCATAATCCCGGGTTTCAATATTTTGTTGCCAATCTGCTGAAAGATTTTTACGGCGATATGCCAACCTGCAGCACAGTTGGTATCGATTTTAATGTTGATTCGTGGAAAGATATTTCGGCACGAACCGGAAATCTGGCATTTCATTTTATTCCGAAAATGTTAAAATAAACTTGCCTGAACTCTGAACCTGCCCGAATGAATTCGTTCAGGCGGGCTCTGAGCCTTTGAACTTGACACTTTTCCCGAAGGCTCCAAAGGAATGGCAATGCCAGATGCCTTCGGCAGAACTTGACACTTTAGACTTGACACTTTAAACTGAGAAACATGCAATTATTTTATGTGCCAGATATTTCGGATACCGAAGTTGTTTTGGATGAAACTGAATCGAAACATGCGGTAAAGGTTTTGCGGCTATTGCCAGGTGATGAAGTGCAGCTTATCGATGGGAAAGGAAATTTTTATGAAGCTGAGATTTTGGAAGCCAATCCCAAAAGATGCCGCCTTATAATTTTAAATACCACTCATGAATTTGGTAAGCGTGATTATTATATTCATATTGCCATTGCACCAACCAAAAGCATCGATCGCTTTGAATGGTTTCTGGAAAAATGTACTGAAATCGGCATCGATGAAATTACTCCCCTGCTATGTGAACATTCAGAACGAAAAAATATAAAACCCGAGCGGCTGGAAAAAATTCTTGTTTCAGCTATAAAACAGTCGTTAAAGGCTTATCTTCCAAAACTCAATAATTTAGTTTCTTTTAAAGAGTTGGTTTTGAAATCCGATGTAAAAAACCGCTATATCGCTCATTGTTACGATGGAGAAAAAAACCATCTGAAAAGCGAATCTTTAAAAAGCAAAGATGTGCTCGTATTAATTGGCCCTGAAGGTGATTTCAGTCCTGAAGAAGTTGAATTTGCAGTTCAAAACGGATTTAAGGAAATATCGTTGGGCGAATCCCGATTACGTACCGAAACTGCCGGAATTGTAGCCTGCCATATTGTGAATCTTGCTAATGAATAAATCTGCCAGGATAAAATTTTGAATAAAACCTGGGGAATACTAAGAACTACCTCCGTTAATAATTTTTCAAACCTACCTGAGAATTAAATTTCCAGCAACTTGTCTGCCATTGCATCCGCCAGCTTAAGCAACTCTTCACGATTGTTCGGTTTTAAAGCTCCCTGTTCTTCTACCGGTTCATGCACCATTTCCCATTTAATATTTTCAGCAAAAGTTTTCAGGTTTTTCACTCCGCCACCATTCCACAAAAAGTTTCCGAAAATTCCGAGATAGTGGTTTTTAGGTCCCATGTGTTCAATCGTCGATAGCAAAATTTCGACATTTGGAAACATGGCATTGTTATAAGCTGCGCTCCCAACAATAAAACCTTTGTATTTAAATATGTCGTTAATAATGTAGGAAGAATGTGTTTTGGATGCATCGTAAACACGAATGTTTTTAATTCCGCGTTCGGCAATCCGGCGTGCAATTACTTCAGCCATTTTTTGAGTGTTTCCATACATCGAACCATAAACAATTACAACGCCGCATTCCAAATCGTACGAACTCCATTTGTTGTAACGATCTAAAATCCAACTGAGGTCATTTCTCCATACTGGTCCGTGGGTTGCGGCGATAACCTTAATATCAAGCGGTTTCAGCTTCTTAATGGCACGTTGCGTATGCGGACAATATTTACCAACAATATTGGTGAAATAACGCATCACTTCAACTTCGTAAAAATCGAGATTAATTTCGTCATCGAAAATACCGCCGTCGAGTGTTCCGTAACTGCCGAATGCATCGCCCGAAAACAAAATTTTGTTGGTTTCTTCATAGGCCACCATGGTTTCAGGCCAGTGAACCATAGGTATGGTTTGAAATTGAATTCGGAATTTACCAAGTTCAAGCACATGGTTGTCGTGAACAAGCAGAATATTTTCAGGCTGCATGTAAAAACTTTCAACAAAGCCAAAGGTTTTTTTATTTCCTACAAGAATAATATTTGGGTATTTCTGAACCAACGCCTTTAAAGCGCCGGAATGATCAGGTTCCATGTGGTTAATAATCAAATAATCGACTGGCCGATCTCCAATAACTTCCTCTATGTTATCGAGATATTCATCGATAAATGCGCGTTCAACAGTATCGACAAGTGCAATTTTTTCGTCAACCAGTAAATAAGAGTTATATGAAATTCCGTGCGGAATAGGCCAGATATTTTCAAAAAGGTGGGTACGGCGGTCGTTAAATCCGAGGTAATAAATATTTTCGGTTAGATTTACTTTTTGCATTACTTTGGTATTTTAATTTCCTAAAAATTCAGGCTGCAAAATTAGTGAATTTTACTCCTAAGCAAACATGAAAACTTTTTCAAACCGAAGATTTAAATTATGGTTATCTTCATTTTAATGAAATAGCCTTATTTTTACCGTAAATTTAAAATATGCCATTCGAAAGAAATAATAAGCCAATGACCTTTCCCCGCATTGGGAAATATGTTATCGTATTTTTTGCCATCGCTTTAGTTGTAGTGGCAATTCGCGCTTACAGGCTTTACCAGTACGCTTTCAGCGATAATGTAAAAATCAGTTATGTACTTATTATACCCGATAATTTTACCTACCGGCAGTTGGTTGATACGCTAACCGGCAACGATGTTTTGTACAGCATTAAAGCCTTTAATTGGGTTTCAAAGAAAAAAAATTATCGAAATTCAATAAAACCCGGCAGATATGAATTAAAAAAAGGAATGAATACCAATCAAATTGTAAATAAATTACGAAGCGGATTACAGGATCCGGTGAATGTTACCTTTAATAATTGCCGTTTTAAGGAAGATTTAGCCGGAAAAGTAAGTAAATATATTCAAGCCGATTCACTATCGATCCTCCATCTTTTTTACGACGAAGAGCAGATTAAGGAATATGGTTTTACCGCCGAAAACTACCGGGCAATGTTTATTCCGAATACTTACGAGTTTTACTGGACTACCACTGCCAAAGAATTTGCAGACAGGATGAAAAAGGAATTTGATCGGTTTTGGAACGACGAACGCCGGAAAAAAGCCGAAGCGATAAATCTTTCTCCTGTGGAGGTAACCACGCTGGCTTCCATTGTCCAGAGTGAATCAACCATGAAAGAAGAACTCGGAACGATAGCAGGATTGTACATTAACCGGTTAAAACGTGGAATACCTTTGCAAGCCGACCCAACAGTGAAATATGCTGTCGGTGATTTTTCACTCAAACGGATATTAAATGTACATCTGGAAATTAATTCACCATACAACACGTATAAATTTTCAGGACTTCCACCCGGCCCGATTAATTTTCCTGAAACGGCCACTATCGATGCAGTTCTGAATTACGAAAAACATAATTATTTGTACATGTGTGCCAAAGAAGATTTTTCGGGTTACCATAACTTCTCGCGAACTTTGGCTGAGCATAACCGGAATGCCGAAAAATACAGGGCAGCACTGAATGCAAATAAGATTTATAATTAGTGTCAAGTCAAAATTTACCAATCACCCACGTCGTGCTGAACTTGTTTCAGCATCCCTTTCAGCAAAGGGATTCCGAAATAAATTCGGAATGACGACCAGAAGAAAAAGCTTGACTTAGCATTAGAGTGTTGACATTTCCCTGAAATCGGGAATCTCGTTCAGGTTAATCAGATTCCCGCATTCGTGTGAATGACATTTCAGATGCAGTTTACTTCCCGTTCCAGTTCAACCCCAAATTTCTCAAAAACCGATTGCTTTATTTTTTCTGAAAAACTGAAAATTTGCTTTCCGGTGGCATTTCCGTAATTTACAAGAACCAGCGCCTGTTTATCGTGAACACCGACATCTCCTTCGCGAATACCTTTCCAGCCTGCTTTTTCGATAAGCCATCCTGCAGCCAGTTTTACGTTTCCATCCGGCATGGGATAAACCGGAACTGGCCCAAAATCCGAGTGCATATTTTTAGCTATCTCTGAATACACAACCGGATTTTTAAAAAAACTTCCCGCATTTCCAATTACTTTTACATCCGGAAGTTTGGAACGCCGGATTTCAATAACCGATTCCCTGATTGTAAAAAGATTGATTTCACCTTTCCGTTTTACAGTCTCTTCCAACTGACCGTAGCTAAGGTTAAATTCAGGAAATTTATCCAGCTTAAATAGCACTGAAGTAATGATAAATTTGTTTTTCAGATAGCTTTTAAAAATACTGTCACGATAGGCAAACCGGCATTCTTCAACCGAAAACTCCAAGGCTTTTTCGTTTTCCAAATCGTAGCCCTTTAACTTTTTGCACCGAATTGCACACTTCCTGTCCGTAAGCTCCAATATTTTGTACAGGTGCAGCGCCCACTTTCCCCGGAATTAACGATAAATTTTCAATGCCCCCAAGCTGATAAGCCACAGCATATTGTACAAATTCGTCCCAGTTTTCACCGGCGCCAACTTCAACCCAAACATTTTGCCGATCTTCATAAACCGTTTTTATTCCCGGCACATTCGGATGAATTACCAAACCATCAAAATCAGTCCGAAAAAGTATATTGCTGCCTTCCCCCAAAATAATTATTTTTTCCTCTTTCCATGTTTTATTTGAATCGAGAAAAACAGCCAAATCTTCGGCTTCGGTAAATTCGAAAAAGTATTTTGCTCTGGCATCAACGCCAAACGTATTGTGTGGTTTTAGTGAATAGTTTTCAGAAAAACGAATCATGCGTATCTAATTTTCGGGCAAATATAACGGAAGCCACCGGCAATTGCGCCAAAAATATCCGATATCTGTTTTTGACCTGCATTCATACTATTTTTAAACCCGCTAAGTTTTTATCTTTACAACCGATTGAACGACCACATTGAATAAAAAGAAAAATAAACGGCTTATTGCATCTGTTACAAACGATCTTGTTACCGACAACCGGGTTCATAAAATCTGCACAACACTGTCGGAAATGGGTTTTAAAGTAACGCTCGTAGGAAGAAAACTGAAACACAGCATGCCTCTTGAACGGACTTATCCGACGATTCGCTTGAAACTTATATTCACAAAAGGCGCTTTTTTTTATGCCGAATTTAATATCCGGCTTTTTTTGCTTCTTTTATTCCGAAGAGCGGATGTTATCCTCGCGAACGACCTCGATACTTTACTGGCAAGTTACCTTGCTGCATCGTTAAAACGGAGAAAACTGGTTTACGACAGCCATGAATATTTTACAGGAGTTCCTGAAATCGCCAACAGACCATTCGTGAAAAAAACATGGGAAAGCATTGAAAAATGGATTTTTCCAAAACTGAAAGTAATATACACCGTTAACAACTCTATTGCAGAACTTTACAAAAACCAATATGGAAAAGAATTAAAAGTTATACGAAACGTATCGAACAAACCGCTGCAAAAAGCAACAAAAAGCAGAGAAGATTTAAATTTGCCGACAGATCGAAAAATAGTTATTTTACAAGGATCGGGAATCAATGTTGACCGCGGTGCGGAAGAAGCCGTGCAAGCCATGCAATATCTCGATGATACTTTATTTTTGATAATCGGAAGTGGCGATGTAATTGAAACGCTGAAAGAAATGGCCAGCGAACTTGACATAAAAGAGAAAGTCAGTTTTTCCGGGAAACTCCCTTACGATGAGATGATGCAATATACCCGGAATGCCGATTTGGGTATAACATTAGACAAAGACACAAATATTAATTACCGTTTCAGCCTGCCAAATAAGGTGTTCGACTACATCCAGGCCGGAATTCCGGTGCTGGCGTCCAACTTAGTTGAAGTTGCAAATGTTGTAAAATCGTATAATATCGGAGATATTGTTGAAAGCCACGAACCGGACGTAATCGCAAAAAAAATGGCGGAAATGCTAAACGACAGCGCCAAAAGAGCAATCTGGAAAGAGAATTTGAAAACAGCTGCTGAAGAACTTTGCTGGGAAAACGAATCAATGAAACTTAAAGAGATTTACCGGGAATTGTGATTTTAATTTATACGCCACATATAACGCCTCGTATTCGATACATCGTTCAATTTATTTTTAACGATATACTGAATATGGCTTACGAGCTTACTTCCGATGTACCTAAATTTGAAGCTTCTGAATTACCTCGTATCAACTATTCCGAAAAAGAAATAAAAGCGACGATTCACATTGTCCCCCATTCTCTTCTATCTGAAACAGGAATAAAGGAACAGGATATTCATGTAACCGAATGGAAAACCACCAAAGTATTTTTCCAAACCGGTTCATCACAGAAAATGCCTTTCGATATTTTTGCTGCAAGCTTTTATCTTATTTCAAGATACGAGGAATATTTCCCTCATGAAAAAGATAAACACGGACGTTTTCGGGCAGAAGATTCCCTGGCTTTCAAAAACGGTTTTTCGGAAGAACCTGTCGTCGATCAATGGGCTCTTCTTTTAGCGGGTACAATAAAAAAACAATACCCGAATTTTGAGATTCCGGAAAGAAAATTCCAATACATTCCAACTGTGGATATCGATATTGCTTATGCGTATAAATACAAAGGTTTTGGCCGAACGTCAGGAGCTTTTGCAAAAGCGCTGCTTAATTTCAATTTTGCCGACAATCTTAAGAGACTGAAAGTTTTAACAGGTTTAGAAAAAGATCCGTATGATACTTATGGGTTTTTCGAAAACCTTCATAAAAGTTATAACCTGAAACCGGTCTTTTTCTTTTTGGTTGGTCAATACGGCCAGTTCGACAAAAATCATTCGCTGAAGAAAAAAGAGTTTCGTGAATTAATAAAAAAAATCTCGCACATCGCGGAAGTTGGCGTACATCCATCCTACAAATCAAACTCAAATTTTGAAGCTTTGGAAAAAGAAATTTCTGCATTGTCCCGGGTTTATGGCAGAAAAGTGGAGAAAAGCCGCCAGCATTTTTTAAAGCTGACGATACCGGAAACTTACAGAAATTTAATTAAGCTCGGCATAACGGATGATTACACTATGGGATTTGCCTCGAAACCTGGTTTCAGGGCAGGAACCTGTACGCCATTCTATTTTTATGACCTCGAAAAAGAAGAACAAACTTCGTTAAAAGTGTTTCCTTTCCAGGTGATGG
Source organism: uncultured Prolixibacteraceae bacterium (assembly GCA_963821855.1). Lineage (GTDB taxonomy): Bacteria > Bacteroidota > Bacteroidia > Bacteroidales > Prolixibacteraceae > Draconibacterium. Next base: position 345,838 of record CAWGFJ010000013.1, read on the forward strand.
ACGGAACACTGAATCATTATATGAAGTTAAACCGGGAAGAGGCGCTGCAGAAAATCCAAACGTTGGTAAAAGCGGTTAAGCGCGTTAACGGAACGTTTATTTCACTGTGGCATAACGAGTCGGTTGGAGAACAACGTGAATGGGAAGGATGGTCGGGTGTTTACGAAGGAATGCTAAAAATCTGCAAATCGGAGCAAATTGAAAATTAACTATCTAAAACATATTGAAATAAATAAAACGAAGTGGGATGCATGCATCGCTAATGCAAAAAACAGAATTGTATATGCAGAATCGTGGTATCTCGACATAGTTAACAATGGCTGGGATGCATTGGTTGCAGGCGATTATGAAGTAGTGATGCCGCTCACCCGGGGAAAAAAATACGGAATAAATTATTTGTACACGCCATTTTTTACCCAGCAATTGGGAGTGTTTTCAAAAAAAGAACCGGATAAGGTAATTGTTGAAGATTTTTTAAACGCCATTCCCGCAAAATTCAGATATATTGAAATTAACTTAAACAAAGGGTACAACTTTCCGGTTGGTGGGTTCCAGACCACACAAAATGTAAATATTGAACTCAGCCTCGATAATACTTATTCCGATTTATATTCCGGATATTCATCCAACACCAGGCGAAATTTAAAGAAAGCGATGCAGCATAATTTATCTGTAATTAACGATATAAAACCCGGTGAATTGATTTCTCTTTTCAGAAATAATAAGGGAAAAAACATTAAAAATATAAAAACTGCACACTACAATTCATTAAGTCAAATAATGGACAAAAGCCTAAAGGAACAGCATGCGGAGATTTATGGCATAAATTCCGGGAATGGAAAACTTTGTGCCGGCGCTTTTTTTCTCCAATCGTATGAAAGTTTCATTTTTTTATTTTCGGCAAGCAACGACGAGAGCAAGGAAAACGGAGCAATGTTCCTGATCATCGATCATTTCATTAGAAAACATTCCGGTAACAAAACTATTTTAGATTTCGAAGGTTCGAACATTAAAAGCCTCGCGCGCTTTTACAAAGGATTTGGCGCCGTTGAATTTTATTATCCGCAAATTAAAAAGAATGATTTGCCGGGCGTAATAAAGATTTTCAAACAGTAAATCCGTTTAAAAATTCCTCTCCAGCAAACTCACAAAATCAACCATTTTATTGTTTGCTGCCGAATCAGCGATTTTTCCTTTTGCACAAACCAAAGTCCTTGCAGGTTTTTTTGCAATAGCTGCATAATCGTGTGTAACAATTATTACTGTTTTTCCTTTTTCATTTAAACGGATAAATAGATCGAGGATCTCTTCCGAAGTTTCCGGATCGAGGTTTCCTGTGGGTTCATCGGCCAGCAAAATGGCTGGATTATTTAACATTGCACGAGCAATAACCACGCGCTGCTGTTCGCCACCACTTAACTGATGTGGCATTTTTGTCATTTTTCCGATAACGCCGGTATTATCCAGAACTTCTACAATCCGGTTTTCTATTTCATTTTTGTTTTTCCAGTCGGTTGCCTTTAATACAAATCGAAGGTTTTCGTAAACATTCCTGTCGTTCAACAATCGAAAATCCTGGAAAACTACGCCAAGCTTTTTTCACAGTTTGACGTTTTACTCTCCAACGATTTAGATACTTTAATGGCCAATTTTGCAGCCTCAAAAGTGAAACAAAAGCCATTGGTTTACGACAGCCACAAATATTTCACAGAAGTACCAGAGTTGATCCACCGGCCCCGGATTCAAAAAATATGGCAAAGACTGGAACAAATGATGCTTCCGAAAATTAAAACAGCATATACCGTTTGCGATTCAATTGCAAAAATTTATAGCGAAAAATACGGCGTTCCTTTTAAAGTTGTCCGTAACCTACCATTTGCACAGCCTGTTCCGGATATCGAAACAAAAGAAAACCGCGAAGAAAAAATTATTCTTTACCAGGGCGCGGTAAATATTGGAAGAGGGTTGAAGCAGGCAATTTTAGCCATGCATTTTATTGAAAATGCCAAACTAATAATTGCCGGCGACGGTGATATTAAAGACGAACTTGAACAATTGGTAATCAATGAAAATCTTCAAAACAAAGTTGAATTCAAAGGCCAGTTACCATTGGAAGAACTTGCAAAGCTTACACCGCAAGCCGACTTAGGGCTGTCAATCGAAGAAGATTTGGGATTGAATTACAGGTATGCTTTACCCAATAAATTATTCGATTATATTCAGGCGCAGGTTCCGGTTCTGGTGACCAACTTTACCTGAAATGGCTGCTATTGTAAATCGCTATAACATTGGGCAAATCACCGAATCGCTTGAACCAGGGAATTTGGCAAATCACATAAAATCTGCGCTTTCAGAAAATGAATACCGCCAAATCTGGTTAAAAAATCTGGAGGCGGCAGCCCGGGAATTAACATGGGAAAATGAGGAGAAAATTATTCAGGAGATTTTTTTCAGATTTCATTAGGAGGAACTTTTTTAAAGTGCCTTAAACAATCAATTCAGCAACTGGGAATAAGAAGAATCATTATTATTTAAAAATCCAGACACCAAAATAATAAATGGTATAAATTTTTGGGTTGAACAGATACAATTAGTCTTAATCATAACTTTTTTATCTCAACCGGTAGCCAACTCCAACATTTAATATGCCTCCAAATTCCCAGGCAGGTTTCTCTTTTAACAATATTTCATCCGAACCAAGAATTAACATGCTCCCCGCTCCAATTTTTTGTGTAATAAAGAAGTTTTTGGGCCAATCAACTTTATAGCCAATCCCGATATATTGTTCTAACCATGTAAATGGGCCATAGCGTCTTACTTCCGACTGTCCGGAATAGGTGTTTCGTGTAGTCGAAAATGTTCCCTGCAAATCAAAAAACAAAAATGGGTTAAGGTGCTCCCAGTTTCTCAGAATATAATAATTGTAAAACGTCTGTAAACCAAAATGCTGTCCAAAAGTGGAAGGATACAATCGTTTATGATACAAATTCCCCTCGTCATCGGGCATGGTAAACATTCCCAATATTGTAACGCACTCCAAATCCAAATTCATGCTTAATATTTGGTAAAAGTAAATCAAATTGATCCATAAAGGATTTTTCATTTTCCAAAAACCGGATATGAAACAAAAAGCGTTAAAACCCTGTTTTTATAATCAAGATTATCATATACTGCGATATTTCTCAAGCTTAATTCATATGACAACCCAACGTCAAATTTTTTAATTTCCGCTCCTGTTCTGGCCATTAGACCATATTCTATTCTTTTAAGGCTCTCCCATTCATTTGAGCCCCAATTAACCTTTCCATTTTCGTGATTAAAATAATCAGAATATTTATAATTGCCACGTAAGCCAATACCTGCATAAGTGCCGATATCAATAAACAATTTTATACTATTCACAGGAATATTTGTTCTAATTAGTACTGGAATATCAAGATACCATAGGTTTTGCTCATAATCTGAAAAAAGTTCAGCACTATAAAATTCGCTATTACTAAAACCCTTGGTTTGTATTAAAACACCTGGAATTAATGAAATATTTGATTGTAAATAAAATTCACCTGTAGCACCTATTTGAAATCCAGGATTAAAAACCGGGTCATCAAAACGATTTTTATCCTTGAATTTATACCTGGCACTTGTGGAGCTAAAGCCTGCCTGTACTTCAATTTTTTGTGCAAAAGCATTGGTGATAGTAAATGAAAATACGATTAAAAACAAAGTAATAGTTTTCATAATGATTTTTTGTAGTTTATAATAACAATTATCCTGCCAATGAAATCTTTAACAAAAAACAGAAGAGAAATTAACCTCCTCTGTTTATCGTTAAAACATTAATTATTTTGAAACAATTAATCTGCCCAAAATATATTTGTCTTTATAAAAAGCACGCAAAAAATAATTACCTTCTTTCCAGTTAGAGGTATTGAATATTTTTTTGTCCCCTTTTATTTTTTGAATCTTTTCTTTTAAGTTTTGTTGTTGATCGTATATCTCCAAGTTCCATTCTTCAGTGAAATCAATGGGTTCTTCTTTGTTCGCAGACTCTATTGTTAGTGTAGTTTCGCCAGACGAAGGATTTGGAGAAATAATCATAAAATATCCTCCACATGAACCTTCATAAAGTGTTTCGGAAGTAATAAGAACATCGCACGGATTTGTAACTTCATAGTATACATCCTGATATTCGTAAAAGGAAGTTGGAATCTCGAACAGTACATATCCTTCATCATCATAATACAACACGTCCCAACTAATCATGTCCCAATAGATACTTGTCAGGTGCATATCAATTAGTGGATTAGCTCTCGCAAGAAGTTCATTTATATCTCCGGGACAAAATTCATCAGGGTAAGTCCCGGTAATATCTTCAGAATAATAGACAGTTATATTGCTTAAATCCGGGCCACCAACCCAAATATTGTTCTTTGTGCGCACATCTGTATCACAAGATGGGTTTGTAATTGTTGCCGTAATAGTCCCGGGTCCATTACTCGTTGCATGAAGTGTTACATATCTTCCGGTAGAAGGTGGAGTCCCAATATTATTACTTACTGTCCAGGTAATAGTAGGATCGTTGTTATATACACTACTTAGTCCATACTGCGAACCTGTGCTACATAAGAGGTCACTACCTGTAATGTAGCTGCCATCCGGAACAATCCGGGATCTTGTGACGTCAAAATAAGCAGCATATTGTTCTCCACATGCTGTAGCTGTCATACTTATCGTTCCCGCTTTGCCAGCGGAGGGATGTATATACCTTGATGTTGTAGCCCCTTCCCATCCGTCTGGCAGTGTCCAGCTATAAGATACACCGGGGTAATATTGTGTTGAAAATGAATAAGCTCTTTTACAGTCAACAACAGGGTATCCTGTAATAGTAAACTCCCCAATATGTCGGGTCACCTGCAAAGTAGCGCTATTACTATATTGATCGTATGCTTTTGCCCTTACAGTTATATTTTCCGAAGACGTTGATGATGGCGGAACAACTGTAATTGTAGGGCCTGCAACAAAAGTTCCTGTTTTATAGTCGTTAGTCCGCCAACCAGAAGGAAGGGTCCATTCAAATTCATCAGTTATGGTCAAACCATAATCCAACCTTTCATCATCACTATTAACGTAATTATTGACGCTAATTTGTGCTGACGTTGCGTAGCAAGGAATATTTATTGAACTACCAGCTTCAAAAGTGTTTGGAAAATAACAGTGATACATTTCTGCCTGAGGCAGTCGAATTAATATTAGTTGTAAGCTCTGTTTGTGCAAACGAAGTCAGGCTTAATAGAGTGATAAATAAAAAGATAATTGTTCGCATAATTAAAAGAATTTAAAAGAGGAGTTCAAACTCCTCTTTTTTTATTATATGGAGGGCAGCTACGTTGACAAGTTACTTTTTTGTAAAAATTTTAATCTGTTTCATAATCCCGTAAAACGGAATAAAAGAAATAAGAAATTCCTTCCAGGTCATTTTAATAAATACTGTACGACTCATGATTATTTACGTTATTTAGTTCCAGTCAATTATTTTTAAGTGAAATTCGCCTTCCGTAAAACGGAATGTATCCGAAAGGCTTGGGTTAGTTATATAGTCATTATGTCCCTCACAAAAGTTACCTGAAAAATTCCGGTCATTTCCATTTTATCAATATCCAACATGTTAAATATCAATAAAATTATCTTCATCTTCAAGTACAACAAACCTGTCTTCAACCACATCGCCATCATGCTGATCAATGTTGTATATCTAGCATATAATGTGTCAGTCCGGGAACCAGGTATATTTTGTTTTCCAATCAAAGGGTTAATATTTCCAAGAGATAAATTTTCTCTCAAGGAATCCATATTCATTAAATATATTCGCTTGTATCTCACCTATTTTAGTAGGTACTTCCATAATTCACGTTATATGGCAATTGCTTCCGCTTACCCAGGATTGGCCATTCTTTTGTGCTGTTACTTTTGACCATTCAGGAACTTGTCTTTCAACATTATCTTTATCACAACCCAATTGAAACATTAAAACAACAAGGAAAAATGTGTAATATGATTTCATGATTATATCTCTTATGAAAACCATCCCTTTTAATGCCAGTCAACCATTTTTAAGCAAAATCCACCATTCGTAAAACGGATTGTATCAGGTAAACTAGTATTGTCAATAGGGTCATTTATATCCCTGATAAAAGTTACCTGAAAAATTCCATCCATTTCCATTTTATCCATATCCAAATGTTGAATGTCAATAAAATTATCCTCATCTTCCAGTATAACAAACCGGTCTTCAACCACATCGCCATCATCTGAAAACGTGGTATAATTTGAATAAATAGAGTCATTTATTGTATTGTATGCAAATGGAAACAACTCTTGTCTACCTAACTTAATGTTTATAATTTCAAAACCTAAACTTTCTCTCAAATATCCGTATTCATTATGTATGTTGGCAAGTATTGAAATTCTTGAATTCGTTCTAATAGAATCTTTTAACGCAACGGTTTGTGTTTCCCAGTTTTGCAGATTCTTTAAAGCTGTAACTTTCGACCACACCGGAATCTGGCTCTCCACATCTTCTTTATTGCAACCCAATTGAATAATTAAAGCAATTAGGAAAAAAGTATAATATGTTTTCATGATTATCATCATTATAAAAGCCGTCCTTTTCCGTCCTTTTCAGGACGGCTTTTTATTATTATTCAACAATAATTTTCTTAGAAAAGGATTGACTGTTTAATGACAATCTACAAAAATAAACCCCGCTTTTATATTTTGAAGTATTCAATTGAGTTAAATATTTGCCTTTGTCCTGAATGCTGTTTATAACAGTCTCCACTTTTTTCCCGTTGGTATTAAAAATATCTAATGAAACTTCACATTTCCCATTTATGTAATAACTGATTGTTGCGTTATTTTGAACAGGGTTTGGATAAACTGTTATATCCGGTGAAGGTTCAAATATATCTATGTTTTGCTTGTGTGCGATGACTTTCATCTTTATAAGAAAACAGAAATGGACAATAATAGATTTCAAATATTTTAAAGGTCTCAGCATTTTTGGTTTTTCCTGCTCCGGGGTACGAAGACAGGGTATTACATTTAAAATTCCGATATTAAATTTATAAATAAAAATTTGGAATTGAAAGATATTTTTACCCCCCCCCCTTATTTATATTAAATATATATTGAACCGTTTGTGCAAAATTTATTATGTTGAGTATAGAAAGGATTCACTTATATTTTCTAAATTGCCATGCATAATAGTAAAATAAATACCCAAAATTAAAAAAAGCCGGGCCAAACAAGCAGGAGAGAACGAAGGGATGGATAAAACGCCTGGAAGCCAAAAGTAAACCGGTAAAGCATGAAAGTATTAAGTTCCCAATCCTTGTCTGATGCTGTAACAGAAAACCTTTTTCCATTTTCTTTTTTATCGTTTGGCGCCAACTCTGCGTGCTGCGATTTAGCGCCGAAACCTTTAGCTATGGCATCTACATCTTTAAATGTGGCATCTAAACCTTTAGCTATGGCATCTACATCTTTAGGTATGGCATCTAAACCTTTAGCTGTGGCATCTAAACCTTTAGCTATGGCATCTACATCTTTAGATGTGACATCTAAACCTTTAGCTATGGCATCTACAACTTTAGATGTGGCATCTATTACACTAGTCATGGCATCTAAACCTTTATGTGTGGTATCTAAATTCGAAGATTCTTTGATTAATCAGTAAATATGAATTAAAATTTAAAAAATTATGGCAAAAAGAACTGTCAGGGTAAAAATACCCGCCTACAAGCCTGATGTTTTTATGGCACTTGGTGAAAATATCAAAAACAAGCACGAAGCACTGGGAGAAACCAGTCCTTTGCTGCCTGTAAACAAAATGGATGTTTTCATGCCAAAGCTTGCCCAGGCCAATTTGCTCCGGAATGAGTCGATAGCGCTGCGTGCCCAGAGTGAAAGCAAAATGGAAGAAGCTAAAATGCTCATGGGTATCGCCCAGGGTCAGTCGAAAGATACGCCCGATACCGTGTACAACCTGATGCTGAAGGTGCGCGACGTGCTTTTGGTTACCTACCAGGGCAACGAAGAAAAGCTCAGCGAGTGGGGCTTCGATGTGGTTATCAGTTAAGCTGGAGCCAACGAGTTAGAAAAGGATGTGGGTGTCGAAAAGCTATTTGAAAATATTCTTTGCTTACAAATTGAACACTGATGACACCGATTTTGCAGATATTCACAGATTATATCGGTGGAAATCAGTCGAATCTGCGTTATCTGTGTTCCATTCGTTTTAATACGGAAGGTTCATACTTTTCATTTTTGCTTTTTATCCTCATCCTTTTTATGCACATCTATTCGTTAAAGAACCTGACAATTTTCGATTCAGCAAGTCGAATATATTGACGGATTGAACAGTGCTCTTCAGGAAGTTGAGGAACATCATCAGGGAGAAAATACCTTCAAAAGGCAAAAGATTTCCTCGGTGAATTATAAAATTACCCGCTTATAAATTCCTTTCCAGCAAACTTTTGATTGCAATCATGTACAAAGACATCAATGTTGTTGTTTTTTCCCGATAATATCGATGTAGTAAAATACTCTGCATCCAGCCCGGCGCCATGTCGTTGCTCCCTTTAGTACCATTAATAAAAACAACATTTCAGATTTTTTATTTAAATCGGTAGCCGACTCCAACATTTAATATGCCTCCAAATTCCCAGGCAACTCTCTCTTTTAACAATATTTCCTCAGAACCAAAAATTAACATGCCTCCCGCTCCAATTTTTTGTGTAATAAAAAAGTTTTTGGGCCAATCAACTTTATAACCAATCCCGATGTACTGTTCTAACCATGTAAACGGGCCATAGCGTCTTGCTTCCGACTGCCCGGAATAGGTGTTTCGTGTAGTTGAATATGTTCCCTGCAAATCAAAAAACAAAAATGGATTAAGGTGCTCCCAGTTTCTCAAAATGTAATAATTGTAAAACGTTTGCAAACCAAAATGCTGTCCAAAAGTGGATGGATACAAACGTTTATAATACAAGTTCCCCTGGTCATCGGGCATGGCAAGCTTTCCAATGTTGTACCGCACTCCAAGTCCAAATTCATTCTCATTATTTGTTTTCGATAGAATTAGCGACAGGTTTCTGCCTGAAGCAGTTGAATTAAAATTAGAGGATAATTCGGTTTGGGCAGAAATTGATGTAGCAATATAAATAGCTAAATAAAGGAGTAAAATTTTCATTTTAATAATTTTAAAGGTGCAACAACCCAACGGATTAGTTTCTAAATTGAAACTGTTATCCAATTTTGACAGATATATTATTTGACTTGAGCTTTACTATTAATTCTCTGAATAGTAATATTATAAAAAGAACTATTAGAATGATTGTAATCTCTCTAATCGTTTTTAAAAGGTCATCCCTTTTATATTTTTCAATAAATTGCCATGGTGATAATAATGATATTTCACCAAGATAGTATTGGTTTTTTATTGATTCAATATTGTCAAACTTTAGGATTTCTGCATTGTCGGTTATTACAAAATACTCTTTTGTTGAATTTGAAAAACAAATAATGACATTAGAAATTCTATTAATCTCTGAGATTGAGGTATTTATTTTTTCATAATCATTATTTGTCTTTTTTAAAAGTGTATAGTTTGAAAAATAATCGACTTTTTCTAAATATATGGAATCAGATAACGGATACAAGTCTTGCGGCAACCCAATCCATTTTTTCATAACGAACAAGAAAGTAACAAGAAGTACTAAACTTACGGTAAAAAATATTATCCTTTTCATTTTGATATTTTTGATAAGGGCTGCCTCGAAAGAAAATAAATATATATATACGAAGTTTTTATTTTACATTCAGAGCAGCTCCTATCATATTATAATTGCATTATTACTGAAATTGCTGAAGCTCCGGCATATGCCATTGCTCCACCAAACGGAGTTGCAGTCATAGACCCAACTACACCGGCAACACAATCGCAACCCAAGACTTTCCACCAATTTACAGCCTGGGCAGATTTCAAACTATCAGTATTTAGATATTGAATTCCATTTAAACCTCCTTCTGATTCAGGCGCCCAAAAAATCGCAGAATTTTTCGCAACTGAAAGATGGGAATAATAGGTGTTTAATTCGGCACCTGAAAAGAGGTTTTCAGCTTCAAATTCCTTTTGAGAAAGTATCGATAGCAATTCATTAAGTTCATAACCATTAGAAAGAATATCAAGAGATTCTTTTATTTTTTCTTTTAATTCTTCTGATATGTCATAACTGTCAACCCAGGAGTATAAATCAAGTTCTTCAATTGTTTCTGGAAAATCAGGAATTTCATCCAGGCTGGATGAAACACTTTTTAATTTATTTTCCGATGAATACTTCATTGAAAGAACTCTTTCAATAGTTGGTTTTATTGATTTGCTTGTTGGAATCTCGTCCAAATTTTCAAGAATGTATTTTAAATCTTCATTATGGCGAATACCGATATGTTCCATTGGATTTTTAAATTCTATTTCCTTTGGGGACATTTCATTTTTTTGACAACTTATTGATATTATTATCAATGCTATTAGCATTATTTTTTTCATAATATTTGAATTTTAGGATAATACAATTGGCCAATCGCCCGTCTTTTACAACTGCCACCTTGTAAAAGTCGCTCCCGGATTGTAGATTTGCAATGGGTAGTTGACAAAACTGCCTGCCTCCCCGGGCCGGGAACAAAGTAATGAGTGTGGCTGCTCCCGGGGAGGCTTACCCAATGAATTTATTCTTTCCGGTTAATTGCAGGGTTTTTGAAACTTTGGGTTGTTTATCGTTTTTTTGAAGGAATACTATTTCGAAGGGAATTAAGAAAGTATCGATGATGATCCCTGGCACCCTTTCCACTCTGAAAAATCCCGGACGGGATTGAAAACAGAAAAGGTCAATAAGAAGTTTCAGGTATTTTAACAGTTTTAGCATTTTTGGTTTTTCCTGCTCCGGGGTACGAAGACAGGGGTTTACGTTTTTAATTTAGAATTTAAACTTAAGAAAAAGATTGAATAATAACAATGATATTTTTACCCCCCCCCCATCGCACTAAAACGCAAAAACAACTCATAATCAAATTATTACTTACCACAAATAGATTAATATTTAAAAACATATTGAGACAACGTAAAATACTTTCAAAAACAGGGTTACCTTTTGGAAACATTAATAAAACAGGCCCGTTTACAGATTCTTCTCCAGCAAACTCACAAAATCAACCATTGTATTGTTTGCTTCCGAATCGGAGATTTTACCTTTGGCGCAAACCAAAGTTCTTGCGGGCTTTTTAGCAATGGCAGCATAATCGTGTGTAACAATTATTACCGTTTTGCCTTCTCCATTTAACCGGATAAACAAATCCAGAATCTCTTCCGAAGTTTCCGGATCAAGGTTTCCGGTCGGTTCATCGGCCAACAAAATTGCAGGATTATTTAACATTGCACGAGCAATAACCACGCGCTGCTGTTCGCCACCACTTAATTGATGTGGCATTTTTGTCATTTTTCCGATAACGCCGGTATTATCCAGAACTTCTACAATCCGGTTTTCTATTTCATTTTTGTTTTTCCAGCCGGTTGCCTTTAATACAAAACGAAGGTTTTCATAAACATTCCTGTCGTTCAGCAAGCGAAAATCCTGGAAAACAACGCCAAGTTTTTTTCGCAGTTCAGGAATTTCCTTTTGTTTTATATTGTGTAATTGAAATCCTGCAACTGTTCCATCTCCTACAATTAATGGAATTTCAGCATTTAAAGTTTTTATCAGGCTCGATTTTCCGGTTCCAACTTTGCCGATTACATATAGAAATTCCCCTTCCAAAATCTCCAGATTTATGTTGGAAAGAATTCGATTTTCGCGCTGATAAATATCAGCATCAATTAGTTCTATTATTTTTTCGTTTTCCATTTCGTTGAAATATCTTCGAAAATAACTTAAAATAGTTTACCGATAATATAATAAACGAAAGAAATAAACAGTTTCTTGTTAAGAAATTAAAACGGTTTACAATCGTTCTAAATAAGTAATCATCTATTTTAGGAGATTAAAATGATCCTGAATTGAAACAGGACTTTTGTTAAACAGCGACTTCTTCAAAAAAATGAAACGACAGGCATGAGAACAATAAGAATTATCTTTTTTGTACCGCTTTTATTATTGATTCAACTTCAGGTAAAAAGCCAGGAAACAGAATATTACGATAATATTCAGCAAAACATTGATGCTGCAAAGGAGCTTTTTACGAAAGGAAAATATATATCTACTTTCCGCGAATTTGAAAAAATTCAGAAACAGGTCGACAAAAAATCGGAGTTTTATTCCGAAGCTGAATATTTTAAATCGGTTTCAGCACTAAAAGCTGGTTATTCAGCCGGAAGCAAAATGCTGACAAGTTTTACAAAAGATTATCCTGAAAGCCCGTACATCAACCGCGCATGGTTTAATCTTGGCGATTACCAGTTCGAAAGAAAACAGTATACCCTTGCCATACGCACCTATTCCAATGTGGACAGGAACGATTTAAGTGAAAGCGACAAAATAAAACTTCAGTACCAAAACGGATACGCCAATTTAATGAACGACAACCTCGAAGTTGCAAAACGCGAATTTTACGATATTAAAGACGCAAATAATATTTACAGCAAGCCGGCAACTTACTATTGGGCGCACATCATGTATCTCGAAGAAAATTACCAGTCGGCGCTCGAAGCCTTTACGAAACTGGAAAACGATCCGGCATATTCCAGAGTTATTCCGTTGTATATCAGCCATATTTATTACAAACAAGAAAAATACAGCGAAGTTGTAAATTATACCACTTCCATAATCGACGATGTTACTGAAGAAGATAAAACCGAACTTTCAAAAATTGTTGGCGATTCTTATTTTCACCTGGCTGAATACGAAAAAGCAATTCCTTATCTGGAAACCTATTTCAATGCCACGGAGTTGAAAACCCGTGAAGACAATTACATTCTTGGATACTGTTATTATTATACCGGCCAGTATGAAAAAGCAGCACCGCTGTTTGAAGGCGCAAGCCGCGGTGAAGACGAAATGGCGCAAAATGCCTATTATCATTTAGCCGATTGTTATATTAAAACCGGTGAAAAAGAAAAAGCGAAACTGGCATACGACGCTGCATCAAAAATGGATTTCAATGAAAAAATTAAAGAAGATGCACTTTTCAGTTATGCCAAATTAACTTACGAGCTTTCGTATTCGCCTTTTAACGAAACCATAAAAGCTTTCGACAATTACATTAGTTTGTATCCGAATTCGGAGCGAAATGCCGAAGCCTACCGCATTTTAACTGAAGTGTATATGGTTACCAAAAACTACCGTGATGCTATTGCTTCCATCGAAAAAATAAAGTCGAAAACACCAACTATTTTACGGGCTTATCAACGGGTAACATTTTACCGTGGCCTGGAACTGTTCAACAATCTTGCCTATAACGAAGCCATAAAATATTTCGATATTTCGATGGAAAACGGCAGCTACGACAGAACACTAAATGCACGCGCGGTTTTCTGGAAAGCTGAAGCCTTATACAGAGTTGGCGATTACAATAATGCAATAAATACCTATTCAAAATTCCTGATGACTCCCGGGGCTTCAACGCTCGATGAATACAAAAATGCCGAATACAACCTTGCATATTCCTATTTTAAACTCGATGATTTTCAGAATGCAAGCTCACATTTCAGAAAATATGTAAATGCGATGCAAAACCTCAGAACCGAAAAAATTGCCGATGCATTGAACCGCATCGGTGATTATTATTTCCTGAATACCGATTACGAACGGGCAGTGCAAAGCTATCAGCAATCGTACAGCATGAAAATTTATGATGCTGATTATGCACTTTATCAAATCGCATTCTGTCAGGGACTGGCACGAAAACAACAAAATAAAATTGAAAATCTCGAAAAACTGCTCACTGAATTTCCTGAATCCGATTATGAAGACGATGCGCTATACGAATTGGGACGTGCCTACGAACGATTAGGCGAAAATCAAAAAGCTTCGCAACAATACGAGACGCTTGTTCAAAAATACAGCGAAAGCAATTATTACAGAAAAGGCCTTTTACAATTGGGATTAATCAACTACAACGCAGGCGATTTTAACAATTCACTCGATTATTATAAAAAAGTTACAGAGAACTTTCCCGGTACGCCGGAAGCTCAGGCTGCATTGCTTGGCATAAAAAATTGCTACATCGAACTGAACAATGTGAATGCATATTTTTCCTATGCCAGACGCCTTGGAAACGGTACGACAGTTACCACAACCGAGCAGGATTCATTAACATTTCTTGCTGCTGAAAGGATTTACATGTCGGGTGAAAACAACGCAGCTTCACAATTGCAGCAATATTTGCAGCAATTTCCGAATGGAAGTTTTGCGACAAATGCGCATTTTTATCTTGCTGAAATTCAGTATAAAGAAGGCCGCTATTCCGACGCCAATCAAAATTACACTTATGTAGTAAATCAACCCGATAATATTTTTACCGAACAGGCGCTTTCGAAAGCTTCGGAACTAACTTTCAATGCCGAAAATTACACTGCAGCGCTCGATATGTTTAACCGGCTTGAAAATGTGGCCAGCGGAAAATGGAACGTTTTAAAGGCAAATACCGGACAGATGAGATGTTACCTGATGAACAGAAATTTCAATGAAGCAATTAAGGCTGCAGGTAAAATTAAAAAATCGGACATAGCCAACGAAGCTTTGAAAAGAGAGGCCAATTATATCGAAGGCCGATCGTATTACGAAACCGGTAATCTGAACGAGGCACTGGATGGGTTGAAAGCGGTGTCATCCGATGTTTCTTTTGAGCAAGGCGCAGAAGCCAAATACCTTGTATCTGAAATTTATTATCAGCAAAATAAAAAGGATCAGGCTGAAAAAGAAATCATGGATTTTATTTCCAAAAACTCGCCATATCAATATTGGCTTGGAAAAGCGTTTTTACTGTTATCCGATATTTATGTCGATAAAGGCGATGAATTTCAGGCAAAACATACCTTGAGAAGTGTAGTTGAAAATTATGGAAATGAAGATGACGGAATTAAAGCCGAAGCCGCAAAAAAATTACTCACAATGGAAACGCTCGAAAAACAGGAACAGCAAAAAGCCATCGACAGTTCATATCAAATACAAATCAAAAAGAACTAAAATACCGAAATTATGCTCAGAAAATTAAAATATATATTTCCGCTCGTATTCATGGTGTTGAGTTTTTCATTGTTTGCTCAACAACGCGACACAAGTCTCACCCAGGAAGTGGAAGTGGTAAAATCGTTTAAACCAACCATTTCCGATGCGAACAAAATAAACGAAATGCCAAAAATCGAAGAGTCGGAACAACAAAAACCAACGTTTGATTACAACATCTACAGTCAGCCGATTTTAAGCACTTTTTCGGTTAATACATTAAAAGCTGCCACCATTGCCGATGCGCCAAAAAAAAATACCGGATATGGTTTGGTAAAGGCAGGAGTTGGCAACTATAACAAACCATACGGCGAATTCTTCCTCAACAGCCTGATTTCAAAAAAGTCGATATTCGGCATTCACGCCATGCATCTTTCTTCACACAGTAAAATAAACCTCGAAGGCGGCGATCGGGTAGATGCACCATTTTCGAAAAACGAGGCTGAAATATACCTGAACCAGTTCTTTAGTAAATCGATACTTTCGTTTAATGCCGATTTTAACCACGATGGATTTAACTATTACGGTTATCCGAAAAATCCGATTCCCGATCCCATAAACAATGAAGATCAGGATGTAAATTACCAGGGGAAAAAACAGGCATTTTCCAAAGGTGGTGTCAGTATTTCGCTTTCAAATCCATCAGCCGAAATGGACGATCCAAATTTCGCTTTTAAACTTCTATACGACTACTTTGCCACAAAAACAGAACAAAAGGAACACTTCGGAAATTTTATGCTGAATATACACAAACCACTGGATAAAGGAACCGGAATATTTGAAGCAGGAGCAACTTTCAGCAGGAGCGAAAACATTTATAACCGTGCTACCGACAGTATCGGATCCCGGCAGCAATTCTGGCTGATGGCAAACCCGTCGTATTATATCGGCAAAAAAAATGCAAACCTTTTATTTGGTGTAAAAACGTGGTTTGTGCTTGACACAGATTTTGACGCAAAAGCGAAAATAAGCCCGAATATTCACGTGAATCTTGTACCGGTGAAAAATATTATAAAACTGTATGCCGGGATAACAGGCGATTATATTAATAATCATTATTCGAAGATAGCTTACGAAAATCCGTTTGTAAATCCGATGCACGACGTGAAAAACAGTTTTGAAATGCTTCGGTTTAATGGCGGCATTGATGGTAAATTTGCCAAAAAAACAAATTTCCGATTTTCGGCCGATTACTCTTTTATAAAAGAGCAACCATTTTATTATTTGCAGCAATATACGCTGGCTGATCCGTTGATCAATCCAAACCCCGTAATTGTCGACAATGATTTCAAAGTGTTTTACGATAATTTGAAGCGGTTTAAACTAACCGTTGAAATCCTTCACCGCTCATCGGACAAACTCGATTTATCGGTTTCAGGTAATTATTATGGCTACAATCTGGACCAACAGGAAGAAGCCTGGAATTTACCCGACTGGGATGCTAATTTATCGGTCGATTACAAAATTACCGAACAGTTAACTGTTTCTGCCGATGTGTTTTTAATTGGAACAAGAAAAGCGTTGATACTTGAATATACAGACCCGCTTTTGTCTTTTTCGGATCAGGAACCGGTGTACAATTCATATAACCTGGATACAGCTTTCGATTTTAACGTACGCGGAAATTACAGCATAACCCAAAAGTTTTCGATATTTGCACAGCTAAACAATTTTGGTTTTCAGAAGTACGAAAGATGGTTCGGATATCCGGTTCAAAGCTTTAATTTCCTGGCCGGAATAAGCTACGCTTTTTAAACTTAGTTTCATTTGAAAAATCAATTCAAAAATCACTTGTCCAATTATGTAAAAAAGTGTAGTTTTTTCACTCATTTTCAGGTTAATAACTTGTTGAAAAGTTAACTTAACATACCACAGAAAACCGCTCTTAATTCGCCATATTTTGTTATATTTGCAACATGATTTTCAAATCATTTTTTAGAAAGTGTAATATATTGAAATTCAAGTAGTTTCCACACTAAAAGTAACAACAACTTTTTTGCCAGGAAACTATTTTATTTTAATAGAAAAACAGAAACATAAAATTTAAATTATAACGAATGAGTGAATTGGAAAAAAATGGCCGTGCAAACGGAGGGAACGGGAACTATTCAGCCGACAGTATCCAGGTACTCGAAGGTTTGGAAGCTGTTCGAAAACGTCCGGCCATGTATATTGGCGATGTAAATGAAAAGGGATTACACCATTTGGTTTACGAAGTAATTGACAACTCGATTGATGAAGCTTTGGCAGGCTATTGCGATACTATCGATGTAATTATTCACGAAGACGATTCCATTACGGTAGAAGATAACGGGCGCGGAATTCCGACAGGAATTAATAAAAAAGAAAATAAATCGGCGCTTGAAGTTGTAATGACAGTTTTACATGCCGGTGGAAAATTCGATAAAGATTCGTATAAAGTTTCGGGTGGTTTGCATGGTGTTGGCGTTTCCTGCGTAAATGCACTTTCGAAATATTTGAGAGCCGAAGTTCACGTCGATGGAAAAATCTGGGTTCAGGAATACCACAAAGGAAAGCCGGTTGAAGATGTAAAAATTATTGGTGAATCGGATAAAACAGGAACAATTGTAAACTTTAAGCCCGATGACAGCATATTCCTCGTTACAAAATATAAATACGAAGTCCTTGCTGCACGTTTGCGCGAGCTTGCATTTTTAAATGCAGGAATAAAGCTTACAATAACCGATGAACGCGAAACAGAAGAAGACGGGAGTTTTAAAACCGATACTTATTTCTCGGAAAACGGATTGAAAGAATTTGTGGAATTCCTCGACGAAACACGCGTTAAGCTCATCGATGACGTCATTCATATTTCTTCGGAAAAAAATGGAATGCCGGTTGAAATTGCATTACAATATAACACTTCATTCGCCGAAAATATTCACTCGTATGTGAATAACATTAACACAATTGAAGGTGGCACACATTTAACCGGTTTCAGAAGAGGTTTAACAAGAACGCTAAAGAATTATGCCGACCAGTCGGGAATGTTGCAAAAACTGAAAATTGACATTAATGGTGACGATTTCAGGGAAGGACTTACCGCCGTTGTTTCTGTTAAAGTTCAGGAACCACAGTTTGAAGGTCAGACCAAAACAAAATTGGGCAACTCCGACGTGAGCGCAGTGGTTGATCAGGCAGTGAGCGAAATGCTTAAAAATTATTTAGAGGAAAATCCAAAAGACGCAAGGTCGATAGTAAACAAGGTGATATTGGCCGCACAGGCCAGGCATGCAGCCCGAAAAGCGCGCGAAATGGTTCAGCGTAAAAATGCATTAAGCGGTGGCGGGCTTCCTGGAAAATTAACCGACTGTTCCGAAAAGGATCCGGTGCAATGCGAAATTTTCCTTGTTGAGGGTGACTCGGCAGGAGGAACCGCGAAGCAAGGCCGCGACAGAAGAACACAGGCAATTCTTCCTTTGCGTGGTAAAATTCTGAACGTGGAAAAAGCAATGCAGCATAAAATATTCGAAAATGAAGAAATCAAAAATATATTTACTGCATTGGGCGTAACAATAGGAACCGAAGAAGATTCGAAAGCACTGAATATGGACAAACTTCGATATCACAAGGTTGTGATTATGACCGATGCCGACGTGGATGGCAGCCATATTGCAACGCTGATTATGACTTTTTTCTTCCGCTATATGAATGACCTGATTAAGCGTGGCCACCTCTATATTGCCACACCTCCGCTATATCTTGTAAAAAAAGGTAAAAAGGAAGCTTATGCATGGAATGAAAAACAAAGGCTCGACTATATTAAGGAATGGGCCGATGGAATTGAGAGCAATATTCATACACAACGTTACAAAGGTTTGGGTGAAATGAACGCAGAACAACTATGGCAAACAACCATGAATCCTGAACAAAGAACATTACAGCAGGTTACGGTGGAAAATGCCGCCGAGGCCGATCACATTTTCTCGATGTTAATGGGCGACGATGTTCCACCTAGGAGAAAATTTATCGAGGATCACGCGACTTATGCAAACATCGATGCATAATCAATAGAGATTAATTCGGGACTCATCCCCGGTTTAATCTCAATGCTCTCTACTAAATACCTTTATCTGCAATATGAATATTTGTGTTTTTTGTTCGTCAAGCAACGCCATTTCCGAAAAATATATCCATGAAGCCGTTAAACTCGGTGAACTAATCGGAAAAGGAAAACATACACTCATAAATGGTGGAGCCAACGTTGGATTAATGGAAGTGCTTACCGTTACAGCAGGCAAAGCAGGTGCAAAAACCATTGGCGTAATTCCGGAAAGATTACAAGGCAGATCGCTTGCTTCGACAAATTTGCATGAAGTTTTTGTTACCGCTGATATGAAAGAGCGAAAAGCAAAGATGCATGCAATATCCGATGTGTTTATTGCTCTTCCGGGTGGTTTCGGAACCTTGGAAGAAATTCTGGAAGTAATAACATTACGGCAGCTCTCGTATCACACAAAAGCTATAATATTCATCAATACAAATCATTTTTTCGATCACCTTTTTAAACAGTTTGAACTTTCTTACCAGGAGATGTTTGCAAAAGAAATTTACCGCGATTTATATTTTATTGCTCACGATGCACACGAAGCGATGGATTTTGCAGTAAATTATGTTCCTGTTGAGTTGGATAGTAAATGGTTCAAAGTACTTGAAAAATAAAGGATGAAAAGATAGCTGACAGAAATGCTGTTCAGATATGGATTCATTTCTATCTTTTTAACAAAAAGAAGACTGTGTTGTTAAAATATACAAAAAGCAATAGATCTCAATCACTACTATAAAACAGTGGCAACATATTTGCGTTTATATGGCACAATTAATAAATGAGAAAAAATAATTTTTGTACATCATGAAAAAAGTAGGAAAGATAGGATTAACGCTCCTATTGGTTATTGCAGGAGCTTTTGTTGCAGTTTGGATTTACAGTAATTATTTCGACAAAACAGAGATTGTAACTGTAACGGAAGAGCATCCCATAAAATATGCGAAATTACCTTCCGATGGAGAGGTTACATTGCCCGACTTAACCTTTGCTGCGGAAAAATCGATACACACGGTTGTGCACATTGCTACACAGGCTGAATACGGAGGTGGCTGGTCGACAGGCAATCCGTTTTTCGATGATTTTTTTGGTTTGCGCAGAAATCAGCAACCACAAATGCGACAGGGATTTGGTTCGGGAGTTATATTATCGTCTGACGGATATATTGTTACAAATAACCATGTAATTGAAGGTGCACAAAATATAAAAGTTATTTTAAACGATAAGCGTGAATTTGAAGCGCGCCTGGTGGGCAGCGACCCATCGACTGATATTGCCTTATTAAAAATTGATTCCGACAACTTACCGTATCTTACATACGGAGATTCAAATGCCTTGAAACTCGGAGAATGGGTACTGGCAGTAGGAAATCCGTTTAATTTAACATCAACAGTAACTGCGGGTATTATAAGTGCAAGATCGCGAAACCTGGGAATTAACGACGATCAGCTTTCCATCGAATCGTATATTCAGACTGATGCTGCTGTTAATCCGGGAAACAGTGGTGGAGCGCTCGTTAATCAGCGGGGCGAACTTGTAGGGATAAACTCAGCTATCGCATCCAGGACAGGTTCATATTCAGGATATTCATTTGCTGTTCCGATCAGTATTGCAAAAAAAGTGGTCGACGACTTAAAGGAATTCGGAGAAGTTCAACGGGCATTGCTTGGCGTAACTATTGGCGACATTGATGCCGGAAAAGCTAAAGAGCTGGATCTCGATAAAGTTGAAGGCGTTTTTGTTGGCGGTGTTACCGATAATGGCGCAGCCCGTGAAGCCGGTATTAAACAAGGCGACGTAATTATCAGTGTTGGTGGCGATAATGTTAAAACATCAGCCGAATTACAGGAAAAAATAAGTCAGTACAGACCAGGCGATAATGTAAAAATTGTTGTAATTAGAGATCATGATAGGAAACAATTTGATGTTACCTTACGTAACAGACACGGTGACACTCAAGTTGTGAGAGACAACATAACAGTATTGGGAGCTGAATTTGAATCAGTTTCGGACAGAGAAAAACAAGATTTAGATATTGATTACGGAATTAAGATAAAATCGCTTGACAAAGGAAAATTAAAGGAATCAGGCCTAAGAGCGGGCTTTATTATCACGAATGTGAACAAAAAGCCCATATATGAGGTTGCAGATTTCAAGAGAGAGATTGGAAATGCTCGGGGTGGAATTTTAATCGAAGGAATTTATTCAAATGGTGAACAGGCATATTTTGTATTCGGAGTAGATTAATCTGATTCCGTGTATGATTATTAACTATTTATTTATAACTTCTCAAAACAAGATTTCTCCTTGATCGTTAACTATTAAAGTTCTATATTTGCACGTTTTTTAAAAAAAATATATGAGACAGCTAAAGATCACAAAGTCAATCACTAACCGTGAAAGTGCCTCTTTAGACAAATACTTGCAGGAGATTGGAAAGGAAGAACTGATTACTGTCGAGGAAGAAGTCGAATTAGCACAGCGGATTAAAAAAGGAGACCAGGCAGCGCTGGAAAAATTAACCAGAGCAAACCTTAGGTTTGTAGTGTCGGTTGCAAAGCAATACCAAAACCAGGGATTAAGCTTACCCGACTTAATAAACGAAGGGAACCTCGGTCTTATTAAAGCCGCTGAGAAATTTGATGAAACCCGTGGTTTCAAGTTTATTTCCTATGCCGTTTGGTGGATTCGCCAATCAATTCTTCAGGCGCTTGCAGAGCAGTCACGAATTGTTCGTTTGCCATTGAACCAGGTAGGTTCGTTAAACAAGATAAACAAAGCATTTTCGAAATTCGAACAGGAGCACGAACGCAAGCCATCACCCGAAGAATTAGCAGAATCACTCGAACTTCCTGCCGATAAAGTTGCAGACACATTGCGGGTTTCCGGACGTCATGTTTCGGTTGACGCGCCATTTGTCGACGGCGAAGACAATAGTTTGCTGGATGTGTTAGTCAACAACGACTCACCCAATGCCGACCGCAGCCTTATCATGGAATCATTGTCGAGAGAGATACACAGGGCTTTAGCTACATTGACAGAAAGAGAAAGTGACATTATCCGATTGTTTTTTGGCATCGGTTGCCAGGAAATGACACTCGAAGAAATCGGAGAACGTTTTGGACTGACGCGCGAAAGGGTTCGTCAGATAAAAGAAAAAGCAATCCGAAGATTGCGACATACTTCAAGAAGTAAATTACTTAAATCATATCTTGGGTAAAAAAATATAAAGGCTGCCGGTGGCGGCCTTTTTTTTGGGTGTTGCGGTTTCCAACCGCAATATAGGTGATGCGGTTTCCAATCGCATTTTTTATTGCAATAATTTACGGTGGTTAAAAATCTCCGCACCCTAAAACTCAATAACCAACTGCACCGGCCTTTTTCTTCTTCCTGCAAAAAGTTTGAAACTGTAATAACAGGCAATCTAATTCACTTAATAAAACCGCCTTCCGCTTATGGTAAAATTTTTATGTTCTGCTATCATTTCGTCTTTTGTAATATTATATCTTGAACCGGCTTTGCTTTAATTTTACTGTTCAGAAAAGGCAAATGTAATTTCATTATTTTTCCTGTTGTTCTAAATCGTGCGTTACATAATATGCCTGTACCGCTCGTCAATAAAATGCGCTCCAATTAAAAGTATTTGCCGTTATGCCAGGAACGATATAAATGTCATTCCGTTTCATATCTTTGGCTCATAAACTTTTAGTTGTTGGCGTATGATATTTCTGAATATTCTGGAAACAACTTTGCCTTTAACAAATCCCGTATTAAAGTTTCTTGTTATCCTCATCGTCATCTTATTCGCGCCAATTCTTTTAAATAAAATCAAGATACCTCATATCCTCGGGCTGATAATTGCCGGGGCGGTAATCGGGCCAAACGGCTTTAACATCCTTTTGCGCGACAGTGGCATTATTCTGTCGGGCACTGCCGGGCTGCTGTATATCATGTTCCTTGCCGGATTGGAGATGGATCTGGCGGATTTCAAAAAAAACAGTTCGAAAAGTTTGTTGTTTGGAATGTACACCTTTTTAATCCCGATGGCTCTTGGAACTTTTACAGGAATATATATACTGAAATTTTCAACACTAACTTCGGTATTACTTGCCAGTATGTTTGCCTCGCATACCTTAATCGCTTATCCGTATGATAAGCAAAATAGGCGTTGCCAAAAACCGCGCTGTAAACATTGCAGTTGGCGGCACAATGATTACCGATACACTAGCGCTTTTAGTACTTGCGGTAGTTGTAGGTATGTCAAGCGGTGAGGTCAACCAAACATTCTGGATTCGGCTTTCCTCTTCAATATTAATATTTGGACTGGTTGTTATCCTGCTCTTTCCAATTGTTGGCCGGTGGTTTTTAAAACGATACACTGATAATATATCTCAATACATTTTTGTATTGGTTATGGTATTCTTTGGCGCTTTTCTCGCAGAAGCAGCAGGCATTGAAGCCATAATCGGCGCATTTTTGGCAGGCCTGGCTTTAAACCGGCTAATACCTTCAACTTCGCCATTAATGAACAGGATAGAGTTTGTTGGAAATGCTGTTTTTATTCCGTTTTTCCTGATTGGCGTTGGAATGCTTGTTGATTACAAAGTTTTTACAACCGGTTTTGAAACGATTATAGTTGCAGCAGCAATGACGATAATTGCCACGCTTTCAAAATTTATTGCAGCATGGCTGACTCAAAAATCATTTAAACTTTCCATTGATGAACGCCGGTTAATATTCGGGTTAAGTAACGCACAGGCAGCTGCCACACTTGCAGCAGTAATGGTTGGCTACAACATAATTTTAGGCGAAACAGCCGGTGGCGAACCTATTCGTTTGCTGAATGAAAGCGTTTTAAACGGAACCATTGTTATGATACTTATTACCTGTACAATAGCAACCCTTTCAGCCCAAAAAGGCGCAAAAAACATTTCTTTTAAGGAAACATTGGCAAGCGAAAACAAAAATATCGATTTCCCGGAAAGGATTCTAATCCCCCTCAGTAACCCCGATACCATTGAAGAACTGATTAATTTAAGCACTATTTTAAAGTCGGGCGAAAACAAAAACGGGCTATTTGCATTAAACATTGTTAACAGCGACAGAATTAATCCGGAAGTTGAATCAAAGGCAAAAAAAATGCTTGAAACAGCCGCACACACAGCATCGGCCACTGATATTGTTCTGAATAAATTATTACGATACGACGGAAATATCGCCAACGGGATTACCGGAGTTGTCCATGAACAAAGCATAACAGACCTTGTAATGGGGCTTCACGAAAAAAAGGCTATCAATGAACCATTTCTTGGAAAAGTAGTCGGTAATATCGTTTCGCGATGCAATGCAACTGCCTTCGTGTATAAACCGGTTCAACCTGTAGCCACAATTAAAAGGCACCTGGTTATTGTACCTTCAAACGCTGAAAAAGTAATCGGGTTTCCATTTTGGCTGTCAAAGATTTGGAACATTTCAAAAAACACAGGTTCAAAATTGGTATTTTATGCAACACCGGTAACCATCAAAATATTGAAAGATATTCTGGTAAAGCATCCTGTAGAAGCGGATTTTAAAATATTGGATAACTGGAATGATTTCCTAATAATTTCGCGCGACGTAAGAACAGATGATAATTTGATTATTGTATTAAGCAGGGCCAATAAACCTTCGTATCATGAAAACATGACGAAAATACCCGATTATTTAAACAAATATTTTCCATCAAATAGTTGCATTCTGGTTTACCCTGTTCAGGTTGGAGTAAAAGACAATGATATTACTAATCTAAATAACCCTTCGCTCGCAGAACCTTTTGAAAAACTCGACGAACTGGGAAAAATTATTGCCAAATTGTTAAAACGAAAATAATGTTGACAGGTGTTGCGGTTACCAATCGCAATTTTAAACGGTCAATTAATAATCGCCACACCCTAAAACTCAATTACCAACTGTACCGGCCTTTTAACTTCTTCCTGCAAAAAGTTTGAAACTGTAAGACCAAGCAAACGAATTCCTTTTATAAAACCGCCTTCCGATTTCAGCAGATTTTTACTTTCAGAAATTACCTGGTCTTTGCTTTCAAAAAAACCCGTAATTGTTTTGCTGCGTGTATGTTGTTCAAAATCGGCATATTTAAACTTCAGCGTAATAGTTTTAGCTTTTACGTTCGAACGTTCAATCCGTTCCCAGAGAATATCGGCAATAAGTAGCATTTCGTGTTCAATATCCGTTTCAAGATATAAATCGGCTGAAAAAGTCTGTTCGGCTCCAACGGATTTTCGTTCCCGGTCGGGTTCCACCTGCCGGTGATCTTCACCCCTGCAAATTTCGTAATAATAATTTCCCGATTTTCCAAACAAGCGGACAAGTTCAAGGCGATCGATTTGTTTCAGCTCGCGGCCAAACCAAATGCCCATTTTATTCAATTTTTCTGCAGTAACTTTGCCAATTCCGTAAAACTTTCGGATTTCAAGGTTATCTATAAATGCCTGAGCATGCTCAGGCGTTACTACAAATATGCCATTTGGCTTATTCACATCAGACGCTACTTTGGCCAGAAATTTATTATATGAAACTCCGGCGGAAGCAGTCAGATGGGTTTCTTCAAAAATGCGCTTTTTAATTTCTTTGGCGATTAATGTTGCTGATGGTAAGCCTTTTTTTGCATAAGTAACATCGAGATAAGCTTCATCCAGTGAAAGTGGTTCAACCAATTCGGTATATTCAAAAAAAATCTCGCGAATTGTATTTGAAATCTCCTTATAACGCGAAAATCGCGGTTTTACAAAAATCAAATCAGGGCATTTTCGCTTTGCCAGTTTTGAAGGCATAGCCGAACGAACACCGAATTTCCGCGCTTCGTAACTGGCTGCAGCAACCACTCCCCTTTCGCGCGAACCGCCTACTGCAACAGGTTTTCCTTTTAGCTCAGGATTATCGTACTGTTCGACCGATGCATAAAATGCATCCATGTCGATATGAATTATTTTTCGAAAATTGGTCTCCGGGATTTTCGCCGCACTATTTTTACTGTTTATCTGCAAAACGATTAAAGATTTAATAAAATAATACCGGGTTTTTTATTTAAATCCCTTTTTCCGGAATAAGGCTACAATGCTTTTACCCAATTCATCAATTTTTTCCAATGGCTCAAGTATTGATGGATTGTTTAAGTTTTTTTTATTCATTACAACACCTGATTGCACCGGATATATTAAAATAAAGCTATTTCCGCTGAAATATTTATTTAAGTATTTCGGTATGTTTCTCATATTATTTTGAAATGAAATTTTTCTTTCACGGCTCATAACAATGATTAACCCGTCGTTGGGATTTATATCCCTTGAAAGAATAAGAAATTCATCCCAATCTTCAAAAATTCCAAAGTCAGCATCAATAGGACTTTTTAAATGTATTTCTTTAATAAAACTTATCGTATTTTCATGGCCGTAAAAAAGAAGTTTTGAACCTGTATTAGCTGCAATATTCCAGATTTTAAACAGTAAAAACGGAAAACCAACCTCCCGTTCAACATGAGCAGGCATAATAATAATTTGCCTTTTTAATGTTGAAATAGGCTGAGCAGCTTTATAGATAAAAGTTGTAATATTATTTTTTTCAAGTAAGCCTTCAGTCAGGCTGCCAAGAAACGATTCCGTAATTCCTTTTTTTATATGTAGCCCCATAACCAGATTTGAAATATTATGTTCTTTGATTACGCTTGTAATTGCGTTAACAATATTCAAATCATAACGTATTATTTTGGTTAAATGGTTATCGGTTGCCGAAGCCAAAACGGCAGCTTTTTCGAGTAATTTTCCGGCATTTTGTTCAGCTGCCAGGTCCTTGTTCTCATTTCGGACGACATTTAATCCAAACAGGTTATATTTTTGTCCTTTATTCTGAATAATAACACTTAAACCAACCAATTCTTCCATAGTCTCGGGATTGCTAATCGGTATTAAAACCCTATCCAGCCTATCATCGCCGTCATCTTCCGTATTAACATCTTCGGCAGCGGCAATATTCTGTGCTCCTTTTTGGGTTGCAAACGATGCAATGGTACAGGTAACAAGTATCATAATAATAGTCCCATTCAGAATGCTGTCGTTTAATAAACGGATGGCGTCACCGTTTTCATCAACTCCAAGAACAATATTATATCCAATTAAAACGGCAGCCAGCGTTGCAGCAGCTTGGGCACTACTTAGCCCAAAAATAACTCTTCGTTCATTTATTGAATACTTAAAACTTTTTTGAGTCAACCACGCTGGAATGTATTTCCCTACTGTAGCCAACACTGACATGGTTATCGCCACAAAAATAGTTTCAATATCTGTAAAGAAAGCTTTGAAATTGATTAACATTCCCACACTAATGAGGAAAAATGGAATAAATATTGAATTGCCTACAAAATCAATTCGGTTCATCAAAGGTGACGTACGTGGAATCAGTCGGTTTAAAGCAAGTCCCGACAAAAAAGCGCCGATAATGGCTTCGATACCGGCTAACTGAAAAAGCACAGCGCCTAAAAATACCATCACTAAAACAAAAATATACTGCGAAATATTATCAGCAAACCTTTTAAAAAACCAACGTGCAATTAACGGGAAAATAAATAGGGTAATCAAAGTAAAAACAGTGAACAAAAGCGATAAACGAATCCAAAAATTATGGTCGATATCACCACTTGACATGCCTACAACAATTGCCAAAACGAGTAATGCCAAAATATTTGTAATGAGTGTGCTTCCAACGGTTATATTTACCGCTCTGTTCTTTGTTATTCCCAATTTACTGACTATGGGATAGGTAATGAGTGTATGTGATGCAAACATACTGGCCAATAATACCGAAGTGATTAAGGAGTATTGTAGAATGTAATATCCGGCAAAAGTTCCTAAAGTCATTGGAATTACAAAACCTGTTAAACCTAAAAATGTACTTTTAAAGGCATTTCTTTTAAAATCCACAATATCGATTTCAATTCCGGCTAAAAACATAATGTACAATAACCCAACTGTTCCTGATAAAACAATGCCACCATCGCGGCTAACCAGGTTAAGTCCATGGGGGCCTATTATTGCGCCTGCTATTATTAATCCAAGTAAATGTGGGATTTTAACCTTATCCAGAACTATAGGGGCAAAAAGCATTATAACCAGGAGCAAAAAGAATTTATAAACCGGATCAGTTAAAGGAAGCTCTATATTTATAAAATCATTCATCAACTTTTTTTTTAATGATTCAATTTATAATGCATATAAAAATTAGGATGAAGTGAATTTACCAATATATGAAAACTATTGAAATAATATTCTTTTTAATTCATCACCGCCGAAATCTCTGTTGTGAAAGTTAATAAAATTGTCAATCATAATTTTCAATTTCCTTTGTTAAAGGATATTACATTGTCGTCTCCGGCTTTTGCATATGGGGACTAAAAAAAATATGACGGATATTTAGGATATGAGCTGAGTTTATCTATACATTCCGTTAACAGCCGTTTTTAGCAGCAGCAGTATTAGCAGCGGTCTTCTGAAACCGCGAAACAAAACATCAGGTTTGTTTGTCGCGGTTGGGTTGCATGCTCTTTCATGTTTTTGTAATGGGCAAAATCACAAATTCAAAATACCATGCCCGATTACAAAAGCCATAGCAAAATTACAATTGAGTAATAATTTCGTAGTCTGTTCAGAATTATGGATCATTGCCGATTCATATAAAGCTTAATTCTTGTTGTCCTCTGAATCTCTTCCATCAACCGAACCCTCGTTAATTACTGTAAATCCGAAATCTAATATCATCTTCAGTTTCAATCAGATTCCTCTTCTTCTTTTCCGGTTGCAATTAACGACCAGGCCATTATTATACTGGTTGCAATTATTACCACAAAAAATACACCGCTCTCGAAACCTGCGGTCTTTAACGACTCAGGAATGGCAAAAAATAAAAGTATGGAAATCAACCCTTTGGGTGCAATGAAAGTTTGAGGCATGGTATCTTTCTTTTCAATTACATAAAACAGACCAAACCGAACCACATAGGTTGCAATCAAAAATAATATGCTTATCAGCCAAACTCTCCAGTTCAAAAGGGTTGTTAAGGGCAATATCATTCCAAAAACCACAAAAAAGAATGTACGTACCAGGAAAGAAGTTTCGGTAGTAATCAACTGAAACTGATTAAAAACAGCTTCTATCCGTTCATCTTTTAACCATGCTTCCAGCTTTCCAAAAAGCAATACTTTATGATTCCGAAGCAACAAGCCAAATAAGAGGATGATAATCAACGATGAAAGATGGAACATTTTTCCAACCGAATATAACAAAACCAGCACGGCAAGAAAGAGGAAAAATTTTGCCTGTCCTTTTATGTTCTGAATAATATACAGCAAAACATAGCTAAGCACGACGGAAAACACAAGGGTTAAAACCAGGTTGCTTCCAATAGCAAAACTAAGCTGGCGAACGCCTTCCACATCGAGGTTTTCCACAATCATATAAAAAACCATGATACCAAGAATGTCGGAAAAAGTACTTTCGTAAATCAGGAATTCCTTTTTATAATTATTCAGATTTGCAACGCTCGGAATTATAATTGCACTGCTCAACACAGAAAGCGGCAAAGCATAAACAAGCGCCGAAAGAAATTCAATGTCCGGAACAATAAGTAAAATAATTGTTGCAAGAGCAAGAGAAGTAAGCGCCAGCGAAAACGAAGCAACGGTAAACGATTTCCAGATTATTGGCCATTTTTCCTTTTTAAGCTCAAGATCGAGCGCAGCTTCCAGCACAATCATAATCAAACCGATAATACCGAGAACTTCGAGTGTACTGCTGAAATCGGGTTCAAGATCGAAATAAATTAGTAACTGGTGAATACCAACGCCCATTAATATTAACATTAAAACACTTGGAATATTGGTTTTTCTCGCCAGAATATTATTAAAAAACGAAATTATAATTACGACACATAAGCCGCTGATAAAAAGATATGCATCCATAAATTTTTCTTTTGAGTTTTTTGAAACTCCATCACAATCATCAAAATCACCGGCGCTAAAGATACAAGAAAAGCAGCATTATGCCGAATATACCGATTTGAAAACAAAAGCGCCGAAAAATCAATCTTCCAGCTCAATTTTAAATACAACGGCCATATCATCGACTGGTTTTCCCGGAGTAGTAATTTTTAATCCGTTTGCAGCGAGTTGATAATTAATCTTTTTCATTGCTACCCAGCAATGATACATTCTTAATGGATTTTGAGTTTTTCCAGTTATTTGTTGAGAATGATTCCAAAACCACATCTTGGCTATTACCAGGCCAACCAAGAATGGTAGCATAAATCGCATTTCCTTTGGTTGTGAACCTTACATCTTTGGCTGAATATTTTATTTTCAGAAACTTTTGATGATTACTGAAATTTCCTTCCGGTTCCTTTGTCGGGCCTTCGCCATAAGTGTACCATGGTCGTGTTTCGTAAATCGATTCGCCGTATTTCTTAAGCCAATCGCCAATTTTCAGCAAAACGTCTTTCTGGTTTTCGGGAATTGTACCATTTGCCATAGGCGAAATATTTAAAAGTAATACGCCGTTTTTACTTACAATATCAATTAAAACATGAAGCACATCCACAGCAGGTTTAATTTGTAAATCTTCGGTATAACACCAGCTTCCTGTACTTAAGGTTTCATCGGTCATCCACGATTTCTCACCCAAACCGTTTTTTCTCGATTTTTCCAAATCATCAACACTTACATCCAGTGGAAGATCGTCCTGTTTTCGAACAATAACAACATCTTTCCCCCACTTTTCAGCGGCATTTAAATAATAGGCACAATACTTCAGTCTGTATACTTCGGGAATGGAATCAAGCATATAATCGAACCACATAATATCGGGCTGGTATTTGTCAATCACTTCTTCCAGTTTTCCAAGCCAGACTTCTTTGAGCCATTTTTCCCTTGGAATATTTCCGTACAAATAGTTTAGTTCAGGATCATCCAGCGTAGGCGGAGTATTTGGGAACAATGGATAGTGGCTATATTCAAAATGCCTGACCGGGATTGTCCTTGTGATTTTCAATTTCCTCTTTTTCCTTTCCCTTGTAACGTTGCAGGTTTTTGGCATGGTGAAACGTGGCAATCAGTTTCATATCCCTGCTTTTCACTGCTTTTGCGAGTTCCCCGAGAATATCACGATGCGGTCCTTTATCCATCGAATTCCATGGAGTTTTATCGCTGTCCCACATCGAAAAACCATCGTGATGTTCAGCTACAGGGCCAGCAAACTTTGCGCCTGCTTTTTGAAACAAATCGGCCCATTCACCGGCATCAAAATTTTCGGCTTTAAACATCGGAACAAAATCATGATAACCAAATTCCGAAGGCTTACCATATGTTGCAATATGATGCAGATTTTCCCTGCTACCAGGAATATGCATACTTCGCGGATACCACTCATTGCCAAACGCGGGTACAGAATATACACCCCAATGAAAGTAAATTCCGAATTTCGCATCCTGAAACCACTCAGGCTGCTCGTTGTGTTTAGCGAGCGAATCCCAGTTTTCTTCGTATTTTACTGAAGCAGTTTTTTCCTGCTGACTTTTATTTCCGGATGAACTGCAACCGGCAATAAATAAAACCGCCAGCATCAAGTTGAATAATCTCTTTTTCATAGTTATTTTATTTAGTCGTTAGGTTTATTTTATAGTCTGAAATCATTAATCCAGTTTAAAAATCCGTTCCATCAATTGCCATTTTTCATCGGCGGTTGCTTCCGTTGATGTTTTTTGAAACCTTGAAACATAGGCTTCCCATTCCCCTTGCCGCGGTTTTGAAGCCAGTTCTTTCATCGCTTTATCGTGGTCGAAATCAGCAACTGTGTCCATAATCATAAAAAGCTGTGTTCCGAGAAGATAAATTTCCATATCGATAATTCCGACATCTTTCATTCCCTTTGTAATTTCCGGCCACACAGCGCCGGGCGCATGCACTTTTTTGTATTCTTCAATTAAAACCGGATCATCTTCCAGCTTTAAAGCTTTGCAAAATCTTTTATAGTCGTTCATTTTGAATTATTTAAACATGAATTTCGGATGTACTTTTAACGTTCGGTAGCCATATATTGCAATGACCACAAAACAGATGAACGGAAGGATAAAGGAGAAATTTACGGCAGGCAGAAATCCAATCTGGCCCAAATCGATAATTAATCCCTGTAATGGCGGCATAAGCGCTCCGCCCACAATAGCCATTACCAAACCGGCAGCACCCAAAGTTGAGTCGTCGCCTAAACCCTCGAGCGCAATACCATAAATAGTAGGAAACATCAGCGACATAAATGCTGAAGTTGCAATCAGCAAATACAAGCCCGGCATTCCCTGGATAAGAACAACGCCTGTGGTTGTAATCATTCCGCCAATGGCAAACATAGTTAACATTAACCTTGCATTCAGGTATTTCATTAAAAATGTGCTGATAAAACGGCTCGAAATAAATATGGCCATGGCAACGATGTTATACTGCTGAGCTTCCGCTTTTGGAATTCCAAGATTATCGGCATACTGAATAATAAATGTCCAGCACATAATTTGCGCACCAACATAAAAAACCTGGGCAATAACACCTTCACGGTATTTAATATTCTTTGTTAAGCGTTTAAAAGAATCTTTAAAATGAATGTTATGATCGGCTTTAGCACGTACCGGCATTTTTGAAACCGCAATAATGATAAGCATTAAAATTACCACGAAACCCAAAATCACATACGGATTCCGGATAACAGCCAAATCGTGCGTGCGGATAGCTGCTTTTTCGGCAGCATCCAAAGTGCTGAATACCAGGTTTCCTGCCGCATCTCGTCTGTCCGATTGCAATGCGGAAAGAATAACATTGGAAGCCACAAACATCCCTAAAATTGAGCCTAGCGGATTAAAAGACTGTGCCAGGTTTAACCTTCGTGTCGCAGTTTCTTCGGAGCCCATGGAAAGAATGTATGGATTTGCTGTTGTTTCAAGAAAAGCCAGTCCAAAGGTTAATATGTAAAGTGAGAAAAGGAAAAAGCCAAAAACCTCGAACTGTGCCGCAGGAAAAAACAAAAGTGCGCCAAACGCATAAAGCGCCAGGCCTAAAATAATTCCCAATTTGTAACTGTATCGTTTTACAAAAAGTGCTGCCGGAATAGCCATTGTTCCGTAACCGCCGTAAAATGCAAACTGAATTAGCGCCGCTTTTGCATTGGAAATTTCCATTACAGTGCCAAATGCAGCAACCATAGGGTTAGTTATGTCGTTGGCAAATCCCCACAAGGCAAACAGGCAGGTAATTATAATAAACGGGAAAAGATATTTCTTTTCAACCACAATCCGTTTTGGATCTTTCATATCAGGTTTAGATAAGTTTAGTTTAATTCGATGTTATAAATATTGATCTTTTTTTTCTGCTTTTAGCTGTTCTACTATTTTCTTCACATCCTCGGCATTTCCGCGTTTGCATACCAGCGTGGTGTTTCCGTCCTGCACTACAATGACATCATCCAAACCTATAAGCGCAATCATGCCTTTATCCGTGTAAACATAAGAATTTTTTGAATCGAGAATAATAGCTTCACCTTTTCCGGCATTGCCGTTTTCATCTTTTTCAGAAGTAAGATATACCGATTCCCATCCACCTAAATCGTTCCACACAAAATTTCCTTCCACCAGGTAAAT
Organism: uncultured Prolixibacteraceae bacterium; assembly: GCA_963821855.1. Classification (GTDB taxonomy): domain Bacteria; phylum Bacteroidota; class Bacteroidia; order Bacteroidales; family Prolixibacteraceae; genus Draconibacterium. Next base: position 379,897 of record CAWGFJ010000013.1, read on the forward strand.
ATTTTTGGCATGTTCCATAATTCCGTAATCCACCGAAATTCCTTTTATTGCACGGTAAATGGTATCCAAAGTATTTTCGAACGACGGATTTCCTATATCGTTCTGAATTTTTCGTAAATCGGTATATAATTCAGGCGCAAAATCCCGAACCGCTTTTAAGAACACTGAAATTTTAAAAATAAATAATCCGCTGTTCCAGTAAAATCCGCCTTGTTTTAAATATCCTGTGGCTGTTTCTTCATTTGGTTTTTCAACAAAACGTTCCACTTTAAACTGATTTATTTTTTCGGAACCGGTTATATCCTCATCAGTTTTTACATAACCATAGCCGGTTGCCGGATAAGTTGGCGTTATTCCTATGGTAACTATTCCGTTCTTTTCATCAGCAATTTTAGCAGCAGCCAAAACTGTGTCACGGAAAAGTTCATCATTTTCAATTAAATGATCGGAAGGCGAAACCACCATAATTCCATCTGGATTTTCCCTTTCGGCAAACATCGCTGCCAAACCTATGCACGGAAGCGTATTTTTTCCGACCGGCTCATAAATCAGGTTTTCCTTTGGAAGCAGAGGAGTTTGCTCTTCCAAAACCCCGGCCTGGCTTTTCCCCGAAACAATATAAATGTTATCGGTTTTTGTAAAGTTTGAAAATCTTTTTATGGTTGATTGTAACAGTGAATCCTCGCCAAAAATATTCAGGTATTGCTTTGGCTTGGCTACTTTACTTCTAGGCCAGAATCGGGTTCCTGAACCACCTGCCATTATCAGGGTGTATAAATTCTCCATACTGTTTTATTATACCAATGCTGTTTGAAATCTTATTTTTTCAAATATAATCTTATCTGAATTAAACGCATAATCTGTATTGAATTTTAAGCGTTAATTCTTTGCATGAAAATGTATAAGCATGACAAATACATGAAATAATTTGGATTATATTTACAATGAAACCAATTGTGAATGAAAACTCCCGTTTTTATATCAGAATTAAAACAGAAAACGTGCTAAAAAAGCTTCTACTGCTGATCATCCCTGTTTTTGTATTATTAAATGCATCGGGTCAAAATACTGTGATTACCGGGAAAGTAACCGAGAAGAAAACCGGAAATCCAATTCCTTATGCCAATATTATTTTCACCGGAACATATGTTGGAACCATTTCGGATATCAATGGAAATTACCGCTTAAGTACTGCTAAACCAGGTAAAACACTTGAAGTTTCTGCTATTGGTTTTATAAAACAAATGGTGCCAATTCAAATTAATGCGGTTAACAATATCGATTTTGCAATGGAGGAAGAAGTTTTTGCTCTTGGTGAAATAAAAATTCTTCCCGGTGAAAATCCTGCGATAAAAATTTTCAGGAATATAGTTGCCAACAAGGAAAAAAATGATCCGGTAAAATTACCGTCATGGAAAAGCAGGATTTATGCAAAAACCGAATTCGATTTAAAAAACGTAAACAGTAAATTAAGAAACAGAAAGCTGCTTTCCGATTTCGATTTTGTATTTAATTATCTGGATTCGATGGGAACTCAGGGAAAAACCTTTTTGCCCGTATTTTTTAACGAAACGGTTTCCAATTATTACCACGACAGCGAAAGCAATAAGGACAGAGAAGAAATTATTGCCAACAAAGCTTCAGGAATGAAAAGGGATATTTTCTCGCAGTTCACCGGGAAATTGTACGAAAATATTAATTTTTACGATAGCTATCTTACCGTATCAGAAATAGGTTTTATTTCTCCAATCAATAATCTCGGCCTTCAGTTTTATAAATATTATCTGGTTGACAGTATTATAAATGGAGATCAAAAGATTTATGAAATCTCTTTCAGGCCAAGGCTTCCACAGGAACCTGTTTTTATTGGGAAATTTTGGGTGGAAGACGGAAGTTTTGCAATAACGCGCGCAGAGATTCAATTATCGGATAAAGCAAATGTAAATTTTGTAAATAACCTTCAGTACAGAATCGAATTTCAAAAAATTGATAATAAATGGGCGCCCCGAAATGAATGGCTGGTTGCTGATGTTGACGTACGCAAAAATAAAGATTCGGAGAAATTAGGAATTATTGCGCGTAAATCAAACATTTACGAAGATTTCAGTTTTGAACCTGTAACCGAAGAAATCAACAGATTCAGGGAACCAATTATTGTTGCTCCCGATGCCATTGACAAAGACGAACAATACTGGATAAAAAATCGTCCTATTGAACTTCAGCAAAGAGAAAAGAATATCTATATGATGGTTGATTCCATTAAGGATGTAAAGCTTTTTCATACAGCTTCGGAATATATTTATATGTTTTATTATGGCTACCGCGACCTTGGAACAGTTGAATTGGGGCCGTATTATTATATGTACAGTTACAACAAAGTGGAAGGTTCGCGTTTCAGGCTTGGCGCCAGAACAACCTACAAGTTCAGCCAACATCTTCGGTTAAACGGCTTCGCAGCTTATGGAACTTTAGACAAAAAAATGAAATATGGCGGCGGAGCTGAATATTTTTTCTCGGTGAAACCACTTAATAAATTATCCATACAGGGCCAGCACGACATGGAAATGCTTGGGAAAAGCGACAATGCTTTTCTGGAACAAAACATAATGACCACTATATTGAGTAAAAGGCCAAACGCAAAACTAAATATGGTGGACCGAATTCAGTTTCTGGCGAAAAAAGAATGGAAATCAGGATTTTTAAATGAAATCGGAATAACTTCCACAAAAATATATTCTGCACCATTTGTGCCATTTATCAGTCTGCAGGGAGATGAAATCCCGTCGGTTAGCAGTGGTGAAATTAGTTTCAAACTAAGATATGCTCCCGGTGAAGATATTGTTCAGGATGATTTTAAGCGAACCACATTTTATAACTTCGATCCGGTTTTTACTTTTCAGGTTAACAAAGGTTTTAAAGGATTTCTTGGCGGTGAATTCGACTATTTGAAATTACATGCAGGATTATCGGATCGATGGACTCTGAACCCCATTGGCTACAGTATATATTATATTCAGGCCGGAAAAATTTGGGGGACTGTTCCTTTTCCGTTCCTGAAAATTCATGAGGGTAACGAGACTTATGCCTGGGATTCGAATGCATTTAATTTGATGAATTATCAGGAATTTATCAGCGATACTTATGCAAGTGTTTTCTGGGAACATCATTTTGTTGGGTTTTTTCTGAATAAAGTACCGCTGTTCAGAAAACTAAAATGGCGCGAAGTGGTTGGGATGAGAGCGCTTTGGGGAAAATATGACGCAGAAAAACACAACAGTTTGGTTTTGCCCGGAGAAATGAAAGGACTTAGGTAATAAACCTTATACCGAAGCATCTGTCGGAATCGAAAATATTTTTAAAATCATCCGCGTCGATGGCGTTTGGCGTTTTAACTATAACGAAGATGTAAAAAATAATTTCGGAATCGTGGTTGCACTGCAGGTGACACTATAAATAATACTCAAGGTTAAAACCAATTGTTGACAACGTAGAGCCTATTTTCTTTTTATAAGAATCTTGTACACTTCCGATTCTGTATTTATAACCTACGCTAAAACTAAGCTTCTCCTTTGCATCTTTAAAATAACTCAAACCTATTTCGGATGAAATACCCAAATAGTTGTCCGGCATCGGTAAAAAGTCGGAATGTAAAATTTGAGTGCCTGATTCCGTTGTTTCAGTAATTGTACGTTGAAAATCTTTGTGGAATATGGAATACAAATTACCACCAAGGAATATATTTGGCCTAAATTTTCCGCTTGGAAAGGAATATTTTACACCTAATGAATTGTCGAGAAAAGTATTTTGAATTTCAATTTCATTTCGAACTGTACTTTCTGCGTATGACTTGGTGCCGTTATATTTAATCACGTCTTTTCCGATTAAAGTAGATGTCTCCAAAGAAACTTTTTGGCTAAAACGCGGAAGCATAAACTCCATACCAAACCCAATTGCCGGCTGTAATGATTTGTCAAAATCAAAACTTGCAAATGCATGATTTTCATTAAACTTCGCACCGGTAATATTAAATGCAACAGTCGGCTTAAATTTAAAGATAAATGCTTTATATAATTCTTTACGGTATACTACACATTCATAGTCATCGCACACATAATTGTGGTATTTTTCGGTAATATCTATAAGGGATTTCTGGCTTAGCGATGATTTATCGATTTCGTCCATTATTTCCATACAATCTGAAAAAACAGCTTTCAAGATTCCAATATACTGATGCGACCTTTGCAAATAATCCTGTCCATTGATTTTAACCAGTTTTTTGTCGTTGGTAAGCTCATATTGCTCACCTTCCTTATTTTCAATAATGTAATGTTCAACATCCAAATCATCGTAGTAATAAAGATCAGAAATACCATCAACTAAAAATTCCATAAATCGATTTTGAGTTGAGTCATTCTTGTTTATAGATTTCGATACATAAAATTTGTCGTTTTCAAATCTGTATGCCTGAATGTCAAAGGGCTTGTAAATAATGCTGTTACTTTTCAATTCTGTTTTAAAAACACATTGTCTGGCATTTCTTACATCGCCACGGTAGTCAATATAACCAATGATTGTGTCGTTCGAATTTGTAACAATAAATCCTTGTTTAAAATTAGATTGAGCATACAAGTTTACTGCACATAAAACCAGCATGCAAATAAAGGCTGCTGAAGTTATTCTTAACATAAAAGATGCGAATTAAAGGTTATTTTTTGTGCAAGTTTAATCAATTTCAGCGTTATATTTTCAAATATCTCCCGGATTATTTTTTTTGAACTTTTCCAAAGATCGGAACTTGGGAAAAGGCAAGTTCAACCCATTGCAGAGATGTGGATTTTGGTCAGAAATTAGGTTTAGGCCGTTCAAGAAGCCTTCGGGCGTCTGCGGCATTGATCCTGCAGACTGTTTCGCCGGTGATAGCGCCGCTGATTTTTTAAAAGATTACTCCGATGTTTTTCCGCAAGCTGTTTTTATTTTAAATCATATGACAGGAATCCATTTCGCCAATTTTGGATTCCTTAGCCTTGAAAGTAGGATATGTTTAAAAGAAACATGATTGAATTTGTTGTAGAGATTGCGTTGGTCGGGACTTCGACTTTCCAAGTCGAAGAAAACTAATCGGATTTGGAAAGTCCGACTGCCGGTTTTTCCAACAACCAGATCACCGGGTTTCGAATGGGCAGATTCCGGATTACTTCTCGTTTCCGGATATCCTTCCAGCGTTTTCCACAACTCAATATATTCCGGATGATTATATGCTTTGCCGGCAAAAAGCAAAAAGGGCTGACGAACAGGCCATTCATCCCAGTACATCACATCGTGCTGATATGGCCATTTCGATTTATCTTTTACATACGGAAACATAAATTCTGCTCCCATTTTCAAGATTTTTTCCATCAGGTGTGGTATATGCATATAAATCATGGTTTTCATCGGAAAGAATTTCGGCGCAAGTCATAAAAGCATCGAGGTTAAAAAGCGAATATCCGTATGGTTTTGTGCGTTCCAATTCGAGCGGAAAAGAACCGTTTTCGGCCATTTGGTTTGGTAGGAGAATATTTTTAAACCGGTTGCGGCATAAATCCAGCACCTCATCATTTCCTGTCAAACGCGCAAACATCCCACCTGCATCACCCAACAGGTGGCATGATTATTTTTTGTATTCATTTCATCAATTCCGTAGTCGCTGCGTGGTCAGCCAATTTACAAATTCCGAGAACCATGTTTTTACCTCCGACTGTATTTCTTCAGGCAAAGCATTATTTTTTTCAAGAATTTCCACAGAGCGGGCAACTTCAATTAAATGAATGGCATCGATAATCCCGATTCCACGGCCGGTTACTCTTCCCTTTATGGCCTGAGCATAAACAGGCTTGGATTCATCCGGGTTTCAGGATTTACAAACCAGGCATTTAAATGGTTTTGAATGCTTTGGCAAATTTTTCATCGCCGGTTAGCAACCATGCTGAAGTTTCCATTCCAACAATCTGGCTCAAGCGAATCATAGCATGACGGTGCGCCACGAAATTTTCAGGATTGGTTTGCCCGTCTTTTCGAATATATGGTCCATCCGGATTTTCAGGATCGGGCCACCAGTAATCGCCTTCGGAATAAAAATCGTGAGGGCCGCCTGCACTTCGTTCGCAGATAGTTGCAGTAACTGTTACCGGTAAACTGTCGAGATAAGCGGTGGCAGTTTCAATGATATAGCTTTGTTCTTCTTCGGAGATATAAGGAACATCTGGTTTCTTTTTCGGAACAGGAAACTGAATACAAAATAAAAAATGTAAAATCAGAGAGATAAATTGCTTTTATCTGAAATTAAATATCACTCAATTTTATTGCATCATTATCGTATTAATTATTTGGATTAAAACCCATTTTCTATATTATTAGTACATATATCCCCGGGATGAATCCCGGGATTATTCATGCTTATTAATAAATAACTATTTAAGCTTCAGTAATTACGATTTCGTTTTTCCTGTAGTTTTTGGATTGTTTACCTTCAATACAATCCTTGTAATTCGTATCGCCAGTATCGTTTTAAACCCTGTCGGTAATTTCATTTACCTCAATATTTGGCGTTAACATTTTTGAGTTGTATTTCATTTCAATGTAAATCCGTCTCCTTCAAGATTAATTGTTCCATCGCCGTTTTCAGAAACTTTGCAATTGGTTACAAAATTTAACGATGGTTGTGCATCCTTCACTTCTTTCAAGCTGATAATTGTCATTAATGGTAAATTTTTTTCCGCGATCGAGCGTATAACTTCTCACCCATTTATCCACTGCTGCTTCTTCAGGATACGCTCCCGAAATATCGGTTGAGAAAGTTGCCTTTTTTGCATCGGCACTGAATGTTGAATTCTTTGCCTGAAATTCTCTGCCCTTCATGTTGGTCAACACCGTTAATTTTGGGAAGTTGTGGTATTGCGACTGCATGGTCCAGATTTCGTAACGGCGGCTGCTAAATGTTTTTGCAGTGTAGGTTTCGCGGCCAATATCGACCAGACAAGGTTTGCCATTGAAATACAATACACACGTTCCCAAATCGTTATGGTTGTGGCTTTCGGCATTGTGACCTCCTTTGGCGGCAAAAAAAAATCCCTCGTGAAGAACCGGCCTGGTCGCGGGCACCGGCAACTTGTGTTTCGGGCAACCAGAAATCGCTGATTAATGCATCTTCGGCAGGAGCATTTGCAATTTCATCCAAATGCATCAGTTGCATGATTTGTTCATCAATTTTTCCACCGGAGCTTCCTTTCCCCAATCCTGTTTTTCAGCCAGAAAAGCCCCAAACTTCTGCATAATTGGATCGCCAATATCTTTTCCGTAACTGTAAATAATTTGCAGGACGGCTTCCGGTAGTTGCATCGGCATCGGCAAAATTGATGAAATACGGATACTCAATGTATGCTTTGTAAATATAACTTCCCATATTTTTTATCAGTTGATTGTCGAATACATCAAATTTTCCATTGGTTGCCCTTTTCAGCAAATCGAGGTTCTGGTAAAGCGATGCTCCTGCCCTTCCCCAGTATGAGGGGCCTTCATCGCAACCACCATCGTCAGGATAAATCATTTAATAAACTGATCCAGTGATCGAACTACTTTTTCCACGCCTTTTATTTTCTTTTGCTGGTCGTCTTCCAATAATCAGAATCGAAGTGAGCATATTATGGTTGGTCCATGGATTCCAGTTATTTACATCGAACGACTGCCATCCAGACCCTGCCACCAGAAATCATCCCGTTCGTAATACGGAATGATAGCTTTTTTCATGATTTCATCTTTCAGTCGTTTGGCAATCAGCGGATGAATTTTATCGAATTCATCTTTAAACAAAAACCATGTCCACGAAAGGATATTCGCAATTTCACCAACGCCCAAATCAATTACCGGTTCATCAACATCGGGCAAACCATGCGGTGCTTTTTGCAAGGTAAGGTGCGCCGACCAGCCCCACCAGGTTTGTTCGCTGTAATACCAAACACCGTTTACAATCTGGTCGATAAAACGGCCTTTTCCTTCGGCCAGTTCACCCATAACCAGAGCCATAAGAGCTGCCCGTGGTGCAGCATACACTTCCTGCCGGCGGTCGCCCGAACGGATAATTTCAAGATAATCTGTGGCTTTTACTGCCGGCCAGTCGTAATCCAGATACTTTTCAGCATCCTGAATATATTCCTTTGTAATATTTGCCGGAAGGTCCGTTCCAGAAATTCCGGTTATAGTAATCGGGAAAATTGAGTTCAGAAAAATTTTTGATTAAATGTTTGAGCCAGATTGATTTCTTCGGCTTCGTTTTGCAGAAGATCGCGTTCCACTCTTGAGTAAGCCGTTAACGCAATGCTGTAAATGATGAAAAGAACAATTATTTTTTTCATAATTGGAATTATTAATGTATTGGTTTAGTCAAAGCTTTATTGCCATCGTGTACCCTTAAATTCCCTTGCGCCTCCGCTTAAGCTTCAGCGACTCGCGGAAAGGGAATCTCGCAAGATTTCCATTTCAGGATATTCAGTGGCACAAAAAGAATATTGGATTTTTTCATTTTTAATTTCTAATTTTTAATCTGGTTATCTGTAAAAGTATATTTCCCTGACCCTAAATTCTTTGGTATATTTTCGCCTGGAAGAACTACTGTCGCAGTAGTATTGGGCGGAATTTCAAACTCGTAAACAGTAGCTTGTCCTTCAATCTTCCAGGAAGAACTGATTTTTCCATACATGGAAAGATGCTCTGCTTTTGCATTTGTTAATCCTCCCCCGGGATGCGGTTCCAGATAAAAATGTTTATATCCCGGATTTTGGGGATCGAGTTTTATTCCGGCAATGTTCGTATACATCCACTCCCCGATTGCTCCGTAGGCATAGTGGTTAAAGCTATTCATTCCGGCATTTTGGAACGTACTGTCAGGTTTGATGCCATCCCAGCGTTCCCAAATGGTTGTTGCGCCCATGGTTACCGGATATAGCCATGAAGGATATTCTTTCCGGTTAAGAAGCAAATAGGCCAAATCTTCATACCCATGCGACGAAAGCGACTCGCAAAGCAAAGGAGTACCCACAAAACCTGTGGTCAGATGACCCATTTTCTTTACATCTTCTGCAAGATATTCCGCAGCCTTTGAAATCAGATCTTCAGGAAGTAAATCGAAACTTAAGGCAAGTGAATATGCTGTTTGCGTATGTGAAATCAATCTTCCGTTTGGAGTTATAAATTCATGCTGAAAGCCTTTTTTTATATTTTCCGAAAGTTTTGCATACTTTTCTGCGTCGGCTTCTTTTCCAAGAATTTTGGCAATTTTGGCCAGCAAGCCACTTGAATATTTATAATATGCGGTAGCAATCAAATCTTTTTCGGTAGTTGCACCGGGATAGCTTGAACTTGTTGTGGCAAAAGCCAGCCAATCGCCATAATGATTATCATCGGTCCACAGAAAATCATCGCCTGCTCTGGAGGTCATGTAATCCACCCAGCCTTTCATGCTTGAATACTGTTCTTCCAGAATTCGTTCGTCGTTATACGCCAGGTAGGTATTCCACGGAACCACAATGGAAGCATCGCCCCAGGCAGTGGAGCCGCCTCTGCCAAAACGCACATCGGGAATTACATCGGGAACCTTACCATCGGGAAGTTGGTCGGCAGCCAAATCTTTGAGCCATTTGGTATAAAATGCAGCTACATCGAAATTAAAAGCTGCCGTAGGACAAAAAACCTGCGCATCGCCGGTCCAGCCCAATCGCTCGTTTCGTTGCGGACAGTCGGTTGGCACATCCACAAAATTTCCTTTTTGCCCCCAGATAATGTTATGCTGTAACTGATTGATTAATGAATCGGAACAAACGAAAGTTCCGGTGGGTGTCATTTTTGAATGAATTACAACTCCGGTAATCTGATTTAATTCGGGTATTTTATCCAGTCCAATAATTTGTACAAACCTGAATCCGTGAAACGTAAAATGAGGTTCAAAAACCTCTTCGCTACCTCCCTTTAAAATGTATGTATCGGTGCATTCCGCAGCCCGCAGATTTTCCGTGTAAAAATTGCCAGCCTTGTCCAGAACTTCAGCAAATTTCAATACTATTTGTTCGCCTTTGTTGCCGTTCACCTTCAACCGAACCCAACCAACCATGTTTTGCCCCATGTCAAAAACAACTTCTCCCTTTGGCGTTTTAAAAACATCGATTGGTTTTATCTCCTGTATTGCGCGAACCGGATCGCCGCTTTCAGCAACCAGTACATCTTTTGAATCATTGTCTTCGGTGACAGTTTTCCAAATCCTGTCATTAAAACCTGATTTGTTCCAGCCAGGCATTTCCAAACGGGCATCATAGGTTTCGCCGTTATAAATATCGGATGCAAGTATGGGGCCGGTTGTCACTTTCCATGTATTATCGGTAGTAACCATTTCTGATGTTCCATCAGTATAATCAATTTTAAGTTTGGCAATTAAAGCCAGTTTATCGCCATAAAGCAGATTTTTAGCTATCTTTCCTCTAAACCAGCCGTCTCCAACAATTACCCCAATGGCATTTTTTTCCTGAATCATTGATGTAACATCGTAGGTTTGATATTGAATTCGCTTGTTGTAGGTAGTCCAGCCGGGAGCGAATAAATCGGGACTCATCTTTTCACCATTGATAAAAAGCTGATAGGTTCCTTTGGTAGTAAGATAAATGCGTGCTTTTTCTATTTTTTTAGCTGAAGTAAATTCTTTTCGGAAATACTGAGCCGGCTTTGATTCCTCCGTTTCGGGTTCATCGGGCATCGAAATCCAGGAGGCAGACCATTCGTCTTTATTCATAATTCCCATTTCCCAGAATGACGGTTCACTCCATTTGCTCACCTTTCCGCTATTGTCCCAAACCCGAACCTGCCAGTAGAACCGTTGCATCGACTTTGGTTCCGGGCCGCCGTATTCCACATTTACCGACTCGCTGCCTGAAACTCTTCCGGTTGCCCAAAGTTGTTTGCTTTTATTCGCAAGATTTTTGGGTGAATCGGCTACCCGGATTTCGTAGGCCGCTTGCATCACATTTTGAGCATCCGAAACCAGTTGCCAACTTATCCGGGGTGCTTTTACATCAATTCCGATTGGGTTATGCTTGTATTCGCAAACCGGATTTGCTACCTGAACCTGCGCAAACCCGGATGAATAACCAACAATTAATGATAAAAATAGGATAAGGTATTTCGAATATTTGATAATCTTCATTTTAAATTTCTTTTGGATGTCTGAAACATCGCATTAATTTATGTTGTTAAATCGCCATTCCGAGTGTTCACTCAATTTAATTGAGCATAATGAGATGATGACAGGATTAGGAGTCAGACTTTCCCAAGTCCAACAATTTGTTTTCGACATGGGAAAGTCGAAGTCCCCGCCGTTTGTACTTTTTATTTTATTCATGTTGAGCACGTTAAAAACATCTGTCATTGGTACTTGTTTCGGAATCTCCAGGTAATTGAGAGATGCTGAATCCGCCAGCGGCGGATAGCATGACGACCTAACGGAATTTGTCTGACATTTTATTCAATTTTGAACAGGTTCTGTAAAACTATATTTCCCTGAACCCAACTCTTTCTTTTCATTTGAACCTGGCAAAATAATGTTGCTGTTGTATTCGCCGGAATCTCAAAATCATAAACTACATTTCCTCCTAACACTTTCCATGACGAACTTATTTTACCATACATCGAAAGATGCTCTGCCGATGCATTTTTCAGTCCACCACCTGGATGCGGCTCAAGGAAAAAGTGTTTATAACCGGGATGATTTTCGTCGATTTTTATCCCTGAAACGTAACTGTAGAGCCATTCACCAATTGCACCGTAAGCATAATGATTAAAACTGTTCATGCCTACCGATTGAAAAGTTCCGTCGGGTTTTTGGCCGTCCCAACGTTCCCAGATAGTTGTTGCACCCTGAGTTACAGGATAAAGCCACGACGGATATTCTTTGCGGTTCAGCAGCATAAAAGCCAAATCTTCATATCCGTTAGCCGACAACGTTTTGCATAAAAGTGGTGTTCCTACAAAACCTGTAGTAAGATGCCCCATTTTTTTAACATCATCCGCCAGGTATTGTGCTGCTTTGGGAACCAAATTTTCCGGGAGCAGTTCAAAAGCTATGGCCAAACAGAAAGCAGTTTGCGTATTTGAAACCAATCTTCCTGCCGGAGTCACAAATTCCTTCTGAAATGCCTTTTTGATATTTTCCGACAAAGCCGAATATTTTTGGGCATCAGCATCTTTGCCAATGATTTTCGCAACTTCTGCTAACAATCCACTTGAATATTTATAATACGCTGTGGCAATTAAATCTTTTTCGGTTGTAGCACCCGGATAGTCAGAACGTGTTGTTGCAAATGCCAACCAGTCGCCATAATGGGTATCACCAGTCCATAAAAAATCATCGCCTGCTCTTGATGTCATATAGTCCACCCATTTTTTCATACTCGGGTACTGAACTTCAAGAATTCGTTTGTCGCCATAGGCCAGATACGTATTCCATGGCACAACCAAAGCTGCATCCGCCCAGGCAGTTGAACCACCGCCACCTCGTAAAACGTCAGGAATTACATGTGGGACAATTCCGTTGTCTAACTGGTCGGCAGAAATATCCTTTGTCCATTTTGTATAAAACGCAGCCACATCGAAATTAAACGCTGCCGTTGGACTGAAAACCTGTGCATCCCCAGTCCATCCCAAACGTTCGTCACGTTGTGGACAATCGGTTGGAACATCCAGAAAGTTTCCTTTTTGTCCCCATTGTATATTGTGTTGCAATTGATTGATCAACGGCTCCGAACAGGTAAAATTTCCTGTCGGTGTCATCTCGGAATGAATCACAACTCCTGTAATCTGGTCCAGTGAAGGTTGTTGTTTTAATCCTTCCACTTTTACAAAACGAAAGCCGTGAAATGTAAAATGAGGTTCATAAATTTCTCTCCCCCCCTTTTAAAATATAAGGTATCAGTACATTTTGCCGAACGCAGGTTTGCAGTATAAAAATTACCTTCCTTATCCAACACTTCCGCAAACTGAAGAATCACTTTATCGCCTTTATTTCCGTTCACTTTCAAACGAACCCAGCCAACCATGTTTTGTCCCATATCGAGCACAGTTTCACCTTTTGGCGTGGTAATCAATTTTATAGGAGATATTTCCTGAATTGCTTTTACAGGATCTCCCTGCGGTGCAATTAAAATATCTTTTGAATGATCCATTATTGCAACCGGTTTCCAGGAACCATCATTAAATCCGGCGATTTCCAGCCTTCCATTTCCAAACGTGCATCGTAGGTTTCCCCGTTGTAAATATCGGATGCCAGAATTGGCCCGTTGGTTACTTTCCAGTTTTTATCCGATACAATCGTTTCGCTTGTTCCGTCGGAATAATCAATTTTTAACTGAACCAAAAGCGCCAGTTTACTTCCGTAATATCCGTCCTGACTGCTCCATCCAATATTCCCACGATACCAGCCATCACCCAGGATAGCGCCAATTGCATTGTTTTGCTGAATCATTCCAGTAACGTCATACGTCTGGTACTGAAGTCGTTTATTATAACTGGTCCAGCCGGGAGTAAATAGCTGGTCGCCCACTTTTTGTCCGTTCAGAAACAACTGATACAATCCCAGAGAAGTTACATAAACTCTGGCTGAAGCGACTTTTTTTCCCGAATTGAATTCATTACGGTAATAGTGTGCCGGTTTTGAGCCCGGTTCTTCTGTTTCATTTGGCAGTGTAATCCATGATGCTGTCCACAATTCCGGTTTTAAAATTCCGGTTTCCCAATAAGCAGGTTCACTCCAGTCAGAAGCTTTATCGTTTTTATCCCAAACACGCACCTGCCAGTAAACCCTTTGCATTGATTCCAGCATTGGACCTGCCATAAACGACGTTCACTGATTCGCTACCCGAAACTTTTCCGGTTGCCCAGATTTGCTTGCTTTTTTTCGATAAATTCTTAGGCGAATCAGCCACCCGTATTTCGTATGCAGTTTGCATCATTTCCTGTCCATCAGCTAAAATTTGCCAACTTAACCGCGGCTTTTCCACATCAATTCCGATTGGATTTTCGTGGTATTCGCAAACCAATTTTATTACCTGATTTTTTGCATTGGAGAAAAGTGATATTGCCACGAAAAACAATACCAGTGAGAATAGATTTAGTTGTTTCATTTTATAATTAATTAGATTTTGATTTTGATTTAAAGTTAAAAAGAATTTACGCGAATTTCAACGGAATTTTTGCCCGGTTGTAATCGAATTGATCCAAATGACGTGTTTACCTTTTCACCATTTAGCGTAACTTCATCTTCCGGAGAAAAATCAGACACAAATTCCCCAATCATATTGCCTGGCAATTCAATTTCATATTTTGTTAAGCGATTATTTACCCGCCTGTAATCGCCTTTAATTTCACCCCTAATGGTTGGAATTTTTATCGAACTGAACTTTAACGTGCTCATTTGAGGATGAATCCTGACCACTTCAAATGCAGGTTTTCCAGGTTGAATTCCCCACAAATAACGCGGAATAATATTGGCAGGCGCTGCCCCCCAGGCATGGTTCCAGTCGGAGTTGGGTTTATACCGCATATCCCAGGCTTCCATCGAAATAGTGGAACCCACTTTTATCATGTTGTACCAACTTCGGTCGTTGGTAGCGGTCATCAGTTCCAGCGCATAATCATCTGCACCTGCATTGTACAAAGCTTCCATCAGAAATTGTGCACCATAAACACTGCATCCCATTCCACGGGTTTTTATATAATCGGCCACTCTTTGTTTGTATTCATCGGGAACAGCGTCCAAAAGCCAGAGGTAACATGTTGGAATGAACCGCTCCGTGCTCAGTTCCAATTCCATCGGTATAATATCCACCGGCTTTGTTATAGAGCTTTTCGTTCATCGCCTTTTTTACCTTTGCTGCACGTAATTGAAAAGTCAACTCCTCATCGGGTTTATTTAGTAAGCGGGCAAATTCGGCCATAATAATCATATTCCGGTAAAAGAAACTGTTGATAACCGTGCTGACAGGTGTAAATACAAAACCATCGCGTTCACCCTGCGGCCAGTCTTTTGGCAGTTTCCAGCCTGTATCTTTCTGTGCAGGCGGCCAATCCACAATATCGCGGACCCTCTGGGTGGTATCAGCAAAACCAAGCTTTGCCATAAATTCGCCATTTAGTTTTGGCGATTTTGTGCTGATTAAACCATCGTCGTAATTCAGCTCCATTAACGTTTTATGCTTCAGTGGCTCATAATATTTTTCAATCAATTCGGTGTTTCCGGTGTACATATAATCCTGATAGAACAACAGCGCCACATGCAACTGCCATTCGGTGGGCCAGGTCGGATAATCCATGAAATATTCAATCGTTTTTCGTGCCATTGCATATTCATTATCTACTGAATAATGACTCAACTGATTCAAATAAGCATCCGCTTCATAAGGAATGCGTTCCCGGTCGCCATCGATATAAACGCCGGTAAAAGAAGTTGCCTTTTGCGAATATTTACATAAATCCCAAACCTGATTCAAATGGTATCGGAACTTGTAAAGGAACTTGCATTTTCATTGAAATAGGTGAAATATGCTACCTGGGTGAGATTTTCGGCTTTTATCTCCGACCTGGAAAAGTCGGAGTCCCTTGTAATTTCAACATAACGGAAAGGAGTAACCACCGGAAATGAATCGGGCAAGGCAACTGCCGCCGGGCCTGTATTTCGTTTGTCGGGAATTAGTTCAATCTGATAATCTGATTTTTCAGGTGAAATATCCATTTTCAATTCGGTGTAACGGATTGTTCCTCCCGGGTCGCGATCGATTTTTCCGTCAAGTAATTTCTCACCCAAACGTATGGTTAACGTTTCTTTTTGTGAAGGAGAATAATGAATATTGAGTGTTCCGAACGCATCTTTCCCAAAGTCGGCGAAATAAGTTCCGTCAGCTTCTTTTTGAAATCTTGCAGGTTTAATTTTTTCAATTTCAAACCAATCCTGCGAAGTTTGTTTTTCGCCAAAAGTTCCGGTGGTAAATTGTTGCGTTTCCGAATATTCCGAAAGGCGGTTATCCTGATCAAAAATCCTTACTTTCCAGAAATAGGTTGTATTTGGTTTTAAAGGCTCCGAAGCTAATTCAACATTAACTGACTGATTATTATTAACAACTCCACTATTCCACACATCGCCAATATTATTGTAGCTGTTTTCATCCGATGACGAAACCAAAACCTGATAAGCTTTTTGAACCACAGCACCTTTGGGAACTATCCAGCTAAATTCAGGTTTACTGTCAATAATTTTCGTGAACCTTGGATCGCGAATAGTTTCCACGGTTAACCCGGTTGGTCTTCCCAAATAACGGATCCGCATATTTTTCAGCCAACTGATCTGTTTTTTCTCTAAATTTTGCAGTACATTTATATATTGCGGATTTTGCAGCCAGGTTATTTATTTCCTTTGGATCAACTTTCAGATTGTATAATTCTTCGGCCGATTTATCATTTACATACCGGAAATATTTCCATTCAGCAGTTCGAACTCCTTCACTGGGCGGAATATTTTTAAATTCCCAGAGATGCTCAATCAAAATGGTATCATGGTCGAGTTGATTTTTTGGATTCCGGTCAACAACAGGCATCAAGACTTTTTCCCTGCCAGTGATTTGGGTTGCTTAATACCGGCCAAATCAAGAATGGTTGCCGGAACATCAATATTCAGGGCCACGTCATTAATATCCCGGTGCTTTTTTACCCGCGGATCATAAATAATCAGCGGCACACGAATGGAATTATCGTACATCAGCCATTTTCCGGCCAGTTGGCGTTCACCCAAAAAATAACCATTGTCGCCCATTAAAATAATTACGGTATTTTCATCCAGACCTTTTTCTTTAGTTTTGTCCTGATTTTGGCAATTTCAAGATCAATTCCATAAATCATCCGGTAATATCCTTTTACACTGTGCTGGTATTTTTCCGGGGTATCGAAACGCCATGTCCAGCGCAAACGGTTAAAACCTTCACGAACCGGCAGATGGCAAAGCATTAAAATATTTGTCATCGGCCAGTTCAGGCCCAGGCATTTCCATATTCTGAAACAAACTATCGGTTTCCGGTGTCCAGAAGTACTGATCGGGAGCCGGGTCATGTGCATGTGGTGCGCTAAAACTCAGTGAAAGACAAAATGGTTTATTTCCGGGCACATCATCAATAAAATCAAGTGCTTGCTGGCCGGTGTATCGAGTCAAATGAACGGTATCTCCGTTTAACGTTTTATAGAAGTATCCTCTTCTATCCGGATAAGCGACATTCCGGTCGTAATCATCGATTACATCAAAAAGCTCCTCTTTCCCAGCGAAATTCACCCCAAATTTTCCAAAAAATCCGGTGTAATAACCTCCATCTTTTAACAGTTTTGGATACGATTCGGCCATGAATTCCTTGCGTATATCGCCGGTTTGAAATGTATATCGATGTGTACGCTCGTGAATTCCGGTAAAAATACTGGCCCGGCTTGCAGCACAAATGGGTGTGGTTACAATGGCGTGACTGAAATATACTCCTTCTTCAGCCAGTTTATCCATTTCAGGCGTTTGAATAATTTTATTTCCGGCATAACCCAGTTCATCCCAACGCTGGTCATCAGTGAGAATGAAGATGATATTGGGTCTTTTGTCGAGCGATTTACTTTTTTGGGCAAAAGCCGAAGAGATTGATCCAAACGACAGAACAATAGTAATAATCAATGATGCAATTAAAGAAGAATAATTCTTCCCGACGCTCACCCCTCTAACTCCCCTGAAGGGGAGAATTTCGCACACCAAACAAGGATGTTCTTCGTTAGGACTTAGAGATAATTGCTTTCGATCAGCATATTTGATTTGATTCGACATCAGGCAAGAAAGTTTAGGCTTCATTTTACTATTTATAGAAATTATCTGTTAAAATAAGACTTTTCATTCAATTTCGGTATCCCGCAGTAACCCGTTTTATTTAGCTAGTTTAATTTGTATAGGTTTTTCAAAATCATTTTTCATTTCATACGGCAATTTCCAGATGTTTCCATCGAAATCGCCAAAATACAATTCCGATTTGCTAAAGGTGTGCGAATCGCCATCGGCCCAAAAGAAACAAAACGGAGCTTTATAGTTTACCGGACGTCGAACATAGGAGTGACTGAATTCACTGTTTTTTGTCAATTGCTTTACTTTTTTCCAGTTTTCGCCATTATTCTTCGATTGCCAGATCGCCAGTTCTCCACCAACTCCCCAGGGTTGAGGCCCCTTCTCAGTTGGCCCGACAACTTTCCATTCGTTATTGGAAATAAACAAACTTCCCATATCGTAATTATGATCCGATTCTGTTATTTTAAAAGTTTGCCAGTCCCTTTTATCCCATTTCGTGATGCACCATTCGTAGGGAGCACTTTTTGGCCCCGGTTCATGTCCGTTACTTCGAATGTACAGGCAAACCGGATTTCCTTTTTCATCAAAACCAATATCTTTTAAATACACATTTTTGTTTTGCGACCGATAATTGACTGCCAAAGCCGGTGAATCCATATTAACTATCGGAAGTTCAAGTTTTTCACCATCAACACTCGTCCATGTTTTACCAAAATCCGATGATTCCACATAATACAAATCCGTTCGTTTATCGACATTTCCCTGTGGGTGGCGATTGAAGAAAGTTGCTACTTTTTTTCCGTTAAAACAATTACTTACCTGGTAGTGCCCCGATTTTTCGCCGGGATTAACCGGAATGGCCGCCAGTAACTTATCGTCCGTCCAGTGAACACCATCGGTGCTTGTTTCAAAATACAATTGCCGAACTCCGGTATACTTGGTAAAAAAATGAAAATATCCGTAATCGGTATTCCATGGTTGCGGATAAGTCATTTCCTCTTCGGTTATCTGTTCGAAATCGCTGATGTCAAGTGGCTTTTTGCTTTTGTATTTAAATCCGGGACGAACTTGTCCGCGACCGCTTACAAACACCCAGATGTAATCTTCATCGTCAATCATTATCGAGGGATTATCGTGCGGATCGTTCACCTCCTCTTTATCATACACAACGGTTGGTTTTGAAACCATTCCTGTTTTATGATCATACTCGCCAATCATACAAAGCAGGTGCCGTTCATTTTCGTTGGTTGTTCCGCCAAAGACAAAAAAAGTTTTATCTGCCTTTTCGGAATAAATAGCCAAAGGAATATGCTTTGCGGTATAAGTTCCCAAGGCGCCGGAATATTTGTCGCCGTATTCATATTTCTGATTGAGTTCGAACCAGATGGGCCGGTAGCCGGGGAATTTGGTGTTGGTGAGGGATTGGGCATTTCCATGAAATGTAAACAGCATCAGGATAAAAGGAATGATTCGATATTTCATCTTTTCTTTGATTGTATTAATCCGAAATTATTTTCCCCATAAATCTATACTATTTAATACTGATTGAGAAAGTTTTTTTGACCTCATTTCTTTTGATTTAGTGAATATATCCTGAATCGTTTTTAATCACTCAAAGGTTTTGGAGACACTTTGAGGTTTCCGGTACCTTTAAGTGTCTGCACGACCTCAAAGCGTCTCACTTCTAAAACAACAAACCGCAATCAAATTCCCGTTCTATGTTGCGAAACATCTTATTGAATGGGTTCCTTTTCCCTGTTTTAAAGAATGTATTTACAGATAATAACCAACGAAAAAAACAAAAATCATAAAACTACCGCTCAAAAAACCTTTATTTACACGCCGGAAGGCATAAACATCCCTTCCCTTTCTTTTATTTTAACACAACCTTTTTGAGTTTAACTTCATCTGAATCAAAGAAAAAACGAACCATAAAAAACTAAAATAATGAAACCCAACACGTAAACAAAACCCAAAAACATTCCAGGGCAGCAATAAGGTTGCTCCCTCGGAAAACCGCCAAAAGGCAACAGAACCTGAACAAATTTGTGCTCAAACCTGGTAACCACGGTTACCTCGAATATAAAAAAATTCGAAAGGCCATATGCTTGTAGCTCATATCTAAATAAAAAATATGAAAACAAAAATTTTAAAATTAAGCACAGTTTTCTCGCTCCTTTTGTGTGTTAGTGCAAGTTGTAATAAAGATAATGATTACGAAGATCCTAAAATTACCTATGATTTCAAATTATTAAATGAAAGCAAAGAATCTGATACGATTTTTATAGAGAATGAAATTTTTTACTTTCATTTTTCAATAAAAAGTAATGACACAGAATGGAAATTTAGCAGATTCATGTACAATGATTCTAATTTCTTACGTGTCTATCGAATTGAAGAGGACAAACGGATAAATGTCGGCGTACCATTTAAAAGTTACTGGTGTCAAGCCATACAATATGAATGTGGCCACAATACTCCTTATATTTTTGAAATTCCCTGGATGACAGGAATTGGTGAAAATGAAATACCTGACCAGGATATTTATCCTCCATTTTGCATGTTCTATAATACTAATAATTTACCAAAAGGGAAATATGTAACTTATTTCGATGAATCATTGGAATTTATACGATGTGGAAAAGAATTAGAAGCGGGAGTCTTTGATAAAGAATTTTATATAACCGAATTAAACCATTTTGAAATACTTTTTGAAATAAAATAACTAAATTATGAAATCAATATTTTGTGTTTTTATATGATGCTCACAATCACCCCTAATCCTGCAAATGGTGAAGTAACAATATCAATTGAGGAAGAAGTCGGGGATTCAGGTTTAAAATCAAGTTCAGCGGAAACACATTTTGACGAAGACATTGAATGGGAACTTGAAGTATTCGACAACGCCCAAAACCTGAAAGAGAAAAAGACAAACCTAAAAGGCAACAGCGCCAAACTGCAAACTGCCGGATGGAACGAAGGCGTTTACGTTGTACGCGTAAAATACATGGATGAAATTTTAACCGGTAAATTAGTTGTGAAGAAATAAAACCAAAAGAATCAAGAACCCTCAGCTCAAAAAACCATTATTTACACGCCGGAAGGCGTGAATACCTCTTGCCCGGTTTTAACGCAACCTTTTTAAGTGTAACTTCATCTGAATCATATACTCGCAAATCTTTAATACCAAAAAAATGAAACACGGCCCATAAACTAAACCCAAAACTTTCCCGGCAGCAACAAGGTTGCGCAGCCCGGGAAACAGCCGAAAAGGCACAGAAACCGAACAAATTTGTGCTCACGCCTGGTAGCTACGCCTACCTCGAATATAAAAAAACAAATTTTAAAAGTCCTTAAAGCTTATGGCTTGTGGCTTGAAATTAAAATTTAATATAAGAAATAATGAGAAAAACAAAATTTTTGGGCATCGTCGTTGGAGGTTTATTTCTCCTATATGGCAGTTGTCAAAAAAATGATATTGTCGAATTGAATGATTGTAATCTTGAAAATATAATTAAGTCTGCAAACAATTCGAAGGGAACTATTTGGTATGATACACTATCCCAAAGCTATTCCGTTTTTACGGGTGTTGAAGGCACCTATGACTCTCAAGATATAGGTATTACCTGTAATCTGCCTGATGATTACCAGACAGAAGGATTAAAGATTTTGTTTAACGGGAATTATTATAGTTGTGAAGAATTTTCTCCACTTATTCCAGGACAAACATATTATTATCTGGAAATAACTAAAATCAAACCCCTTTCTGAAGAGTAAATAATCAACATATTTAAGAAAAACATTATGAAAAAGATTTATACAATATTCTTTGTTTGCTTTACTGTTATAACCGGGTTTAGTCAATCACATTATAACAACCAAAATAAAAAAAGAGTAGTTTATGATGACTGGCCTGTTACAGTGGAGTCAAATGCCGAAGCAACACAAAGTCTTAAAGATAGTATCACAAGATTTGTTCCTATTGGAACAATATGGGATCATAGGATTATTACATATTTTTTCGAAAATGGAACAAATGATATCGCAGGGAATAACGAACGGCAAGCAATACGAGATGGTTTTGCTTTATGGGCAGCCCAGACAAATCTATATTTTTTAGAAGTTTGCTTTGAGGTTGATGCAGATATTGCTTTTTTATGGGGCACTTTTAACCACGGAGACACCGGTCCATTCGATGGAACAGGAGGAGTTTTGGCTCATACATTAGGTGGCCCCCCTCCAAATGCATTTGGAGATCAAGCAGGTGATGTACATTTCGATGATAGTGAAACCTGGACATTAAATACCCGAGACAATAATGCCCAGCCTATCGATTTGGTTACAGTTGCTGCGCATGAAATTGGACACGCTCTTGGACTAGACCATACAACGGTCTCAGGTTCATTGATGTTGGAAGATTATAGCGGTTCTCATCGCTTTTTAGGTTCCGATGATATCGAGGGAATTCAAAATTTATACGGAGTTCAGCAAAATAATAATATTCCTATTTCTGGTCCTTCTTCTATATGTCCTTCCGGGGCGAATCTTTCGGTTAGTAACTCTCCTCCTGTCGATTCCATTATCTGGACTCCCGGACCTTACCTTACAGTTTATTCGGGTCAAAATACAAACCATCCTGTAATCAAAGCCACTGGTAGTGGTAGTAGTTGGGTAAGGGTAAGGCTGGTTAACGATTGTGGTAGTATAACTTTACCGCAAAAAACCGTTTGGGCAGGTGTACCGGGTATGCCGATAACATCACCATCCGGGTATCCGACATTAGAGGTGAGCCTGGGCGCTTTTCAGCCTGTCAGTCTTTTCAGGACTCCCGGATTTACAGGAGGGACTATTCACTGGTGGAGTACGGGAAGTATTGAACCATCTGGGTCCACAAGCAGCACTACCTGTACGTTTGAGGCCGTTGAACTGGGAACGGGTAATTTTTATGTGACGGTTGCCAATACTTGTCCTGGTGTTTCACCCACCGGCGGAGGAACGGTAAATGTTGTTTCAGGTGGTGGAGGCCAAATGAAAATAATTCTTTCACCCAACCCATCCACCGATGAGACTCTATTATCTATTGAATCTAATAACGATGAACCTATAGATTTAAATGCTGAATGGAAACTCGAAGTTTACGACAATGCCCAAACCTTAAAAGAAAAGAAAACAAACCTAAAAGGCAACAGCGCCACACTGCAAACCGCCGGATGGAAAGAAGGCGTTTACGTTGTACGCGTAAAATACATGGATGAAATTTTAACCGGTAAATTAGTGGTGAAAAAATAAAACCAAAAGAATCAAGAACCCTCAGCTCAAAAAACCTTTGTTTACACGCCGGAAAGCGTGAATACCCCTTCCGGTTTCTCAACGCAACCTTTTTGCATTTAACTGCATCTGGATCATAGATAAACGAACCATAAAAAACAAAAATCATGAAACCCTACACTTAAACAAAACCCCAAAACATTCCCGGGCAGCAACAAGGTTGCACAGCCCGTTTCCCCGCCCGAACCAGTTTTTAACCGTTCTCACTCCCGATAGCTTCGGCTATCCTGAATACAAAAAGCACCAATGTACTAAATACTCATTTATAATTATTTAAAGTTATGAAATCGTTGATTTTAAAAATAAGTTCTATTATCCTGTTTTTTAATTTAATGGGAACAGGATGTGAAAAAAAGGAAGAAGATTCGGTTACAGTTTGCGGCATCGAGAACCCTTTATCCAATCTTGATTGGTTGAAAAATATAAAAAGTCAACTGAAAACTGATTCTGACGTAACTTCTGCTGCTATCATTCTATATCGTTTAAATAACGTCGATTATATTTTAATACACGGAACATATCATTCTGTACATGATTACCCTGATTCAATAATCTATGATTGTAAAGGGAATGAAAAATATGTGTGTGGGGGAAATCAACAAGTAGATAATTGTTCAACTTTTCTTTCCAACGCGCAAAAAATAAAAACATTATGGGAAAAATAATTACAAATCAAGAATTAACCAAAAAGTATGCTGTCATAATTTACCTCATGTTATTGTCTGTATTATCTTGGGGACAGATAACACAAAATTGCCCTGCTTTCCCAGATACAATAATAAGGGAACAACAAGAAAATTACTTTCTGAAATGCTTTATCAAAGGTGATGAAAATTCATCTTTAACTATAACTGTTGATGGTTATCCTTTAATTGAAAATAAAAATGAGAAACTGGAATATGCAATGATTGACGACACCGGAGAGGTTATTTCAACAGGTATTATGGCCAAGAACAAAGTTGATAGGAATCTCTACGAAGAGAACCTATTAAAAACAAAATGCAAAAAGTACACAGAGATAATAAAACTGAAATCGTCACAAATAGGAGTTAATAACAGTTTAAGCTATTCTACTGAAAACTTTCCCACCACAGGAACAAGGAAGCTACTTGTATTACTGATTGATTTTGCGGATTTATCATTTCAAATTTCAGTAAATAGCTTTGATAATCTTATGAATCAAACTAATTATGGTGGTTCGGGGAGTTTCAAAGACTATTGGAAAGAAAATTCATACAATAATTTGACAGTGAATAGTTCTATTAGTGGATGGTATCATGCAAATAATAATATGGCTTATTATGGACAAAATCAAGGCCAAGGTCGTGATGTTAATCATAAAGAACTGGTTAAAGAAGCAATAGATGAAGCAGAAAACAACGGAGTTGATTTTTCGCTATATGATAATGACAATGACGGTTATGTTGATGGAGTTATGATTATTCATGCAGGATATGGAGAAGATGCAGGTGGTGTGGCAAATACAATATGGTCTAAGCAAGGGACTCTGGGAAGCGGTGATCAAAGAACTTACGATGGTGTAATAATTAAGGATTATGCTATTGCTCCGGAGTTAAGAGGTAACTATGGAAGTTACATTACGACCATTGGACCTATTTGTCACGAATTTGGGCATCTATTGGGGTTGCCTGATTTATATGATACGAATACGAGTAATGGAGATTCCGAGGGCATTGGAAGGTGGGGACTAATGGGTTCCGGGGTATGGAACTACCTTGGATTCTATCCAGCAAATTTATGTGTTTGGAGTAAAGTCTTTTTAAATTATTCCACTCCTGTTGTATTATCTTCCCCTGTAAGTATTTCTTTACCTAATGCTGCACAAAATAATACTTTTTATCGGGTCAATACACCACATGCGAATGAATATTTTCTATTGGAAAATAGGCAATTAGTTGGCTTTGACATTGGATTGCCGGGTGCCGGATTGGCTATTTGGCATATCAATACATCTAAAACTACAACATCCCATATTGATGCTGATGATGTTAACGCAGATGAAAATTTAAAAGGGGTCGATTTGGAAGAAGCGGACGGTAACCTTGATTTGGATAATAATTCGAATCGTGGTGATAACGGTGATTTATTTCCTGGAACATCATGTAATATTTCTTTTGACGATAATACCACACCAAATTCGAGGACATATTCCCCAATTGTAAAATACTAATAAACCTATAGCAAACATTGCTGAATCAGGAAACAATATTCGGTTTGATTTTATGGGGTATAATCCTATATCAGGTCCCTCTTCTTCGTTAGTCTGCTCCTACGGTTCCACATTTTCAGTCACCTACCTTCCTGACGTCGATTCCATTATCTGGAGCTCCGGGCCATATCTTACAGTTTATTCGAGTCAAAACACAAACCACCCTGTAATCAAAGCAACAGGTAGTGGTAATAGTTGGGTAAGAGCCAGGCTGGTTAATGATTGTGGCAGTATTACCTTGCCTCAAAAAACCGTTTGGGCAGGTGTTCCGGGTATGCCAATAACATCACCATCCGGATACCCGACATTAGAGGTGAGCCTGGGTGCTTTTCAACCTGTCAGTCTTTTCAGGACTCCCGGATTTACAGGAGGGACTATTCACTGGTGGAGTACGGGAAGTATTGAACCAGCCGGTTCCACGAGCAACACTACCTGTACGTTTGAGGCCGTTGAACTGGGAACGGGTAATTTTTATGTAACGGTTGCCAATACTTGTCCTGGTGTTTCACCTACCGGAGGAGGAACGGTAAATGTTGTTTCAGGTGGCGGAGGCCAATTGAAAATAGTTCTTTCGCCCAACCCGTCTACAGATGAAACTCTTTTATCTATTGAATCGGATAACGATGGAGCCATGGATTTAAATGCCGAATGGGAACTTGAAGTATTTGATAACGCCCAAAACCTGAAAGAGAAAAAGACAAACCTAAAGGGCAACAACACCAAAATTCAAACTTCCGGATGGAAAGAAGGCGTTTACGTTGTACGCGTAAAATACATGGATGAAATTTTAACCGGTAAATTAGTGGTGAAAAAATAAAACCTGTTGATAATACTAAACCTTGAAGGTTTAAGAAGCAGCGGGCATTCACTGCATTAAAAAGAAACCATTTCTTTTGTTTTAACTTTTCCAAAGTTGTGAACTGAAAAAAAAAATTTTTGAATTAGGCGTTTTAGTAATAGACAACTGGTTTTCCCGTTCAATCCCTTAAGGATTGTTATTTGACACATTACAGCAACCGTAGGTTTCCACCTACGGCTTTTTTGTTCAATCCGCAAACGGATTGTAAAAGCCGATCTCACCCGCCAGTTGGCAGGATATTAAACTCCATTGGCGTTAGCGGTTTTTCAATTTGATAATTACGGTCTTACCGGCTTCCCCATTTTGGGGAAGAACTATTTTAAGCTTTGTTTTCCCATTTATAATTTTTGAATTTTCTGCTGAATAAGTTCCGGCAATGGTCAGATTTAATTCATCAAGCAACTGAGTTGGATCTGATATGGAAACCTGTAAATCATCGCCTGATTTTTTGAGCATAACTAAGCAAGGTTGATCCACTTCAATTCCGCCAAAAGCGTTGGACTTGCCTGCCTTGTAAAAAACGATTCCAGCCATATCGCTTTTTTCGGAAACCACCTGTTGTAACGAAATCTCATTATTTATTTTGAAAGGATTATTCAAAACCATTTCTTCCAATTGTTTCTCGATGCATTCGGAACTATAACATACTGATACGATTGATTTTTTGGATTGGTGCCGTGCTCAAGCCAAAGTTTAAAAATTTTTGCTTGTAGAATTTCTTTGGGATATCGGTTGGCTACCCAGTTCCATGAACCTTGTTCTTCGCTTGTTGTCATTTTTGCCTTACTCCCTTCGGGGAAAAAGTAGCCGATATTATCATGAAGAATCCATCGATAAAAATCATCTATTATTTTTGGTTTTCTGATATTCAGGTTTTGATTGTGAAAAACGATTGATTAATACTTGTTGTTACCGGCAAATTCTCAGAAGAATTGATTCCTGAGCCAAGACAAACAATCATATCATCGAACATAAACCACGATTTGCGTGCCTTTAATCCGTTGCGGTTGTAATCCATTACTGCAACTCCGTTTTTACCATCGGAAACTCCACCCACAAAATTACTTTCAATCCGGTAGCCGCGGGCTGTTAAAACTGGCAAGCGTATCATTATCCTGTTGAACGGTGGTTCCCGGGAATTTTTTTCCAGTCCCAGAACGGAAAAATATTCCGATATTCTTCCGCTGTTTGATACAGAAAAGTTGCACCATCGCCCATGTAATATCCCTGGACATTTTCGGAATTACAGGATTCAGCACCAATAACTCTTTCAGAACACATTTTTACCGAGAAATAATAATCCGGAGTTCTGTACACCTGAAAATCGGAACGCCAGAAATGCTTGTTCCCTGAAAGATTCCGATAATCGTTTGCTTTTTCATATTCTTCGGAATTTTCAGGATCGAGCTTTTCCATTTTGGTAAAGAAGCGGGAAAGACTTGCCGCTTTTTGTTCCGGAGAATCCGGGAACAATTGCCGTCCGCATGCACTGATATCGTATTCATTTTTCCAGGTTACCCATTGCTGTCCTTCCAGCAAATAATTCCGCAGAATCGACATTTTGCTTTCATCAAATTGAAAAGGTGTTTGCCGGAGAATGGAAATCCATTTTATCATGTCGCCGACATACGACAATCCGTAATTTCCAAATTGCAGCTGCGGACCGTGCTGATGATACGACCAATCGGGTTGAACTCCTTCGCCTGTGCTTACCACTAACTCTTCTTTTATCGATTCACTTGCCAAGCGAATGGTGTCGGCATTTTTTAGCAGCAGGTTTCGAAGTAACACATTTCCCGATTGCCAGACTTTATTTTGCCCGGTCATTCCAATGGCTGAACGATTTAGAATTTTAATTCCTTTTTGCATTTGTTCGGGCGAAAGTTCGGCTTCCATTAAAATCATTATTGGCGCCAAAACCATGCGGGACACCAATTTCGGGATACCACCAGTTAGGACAGATAAAATCATTTTCAACCAGAAATTCAATCCCGAATGGATTTTCTCCGAAACTTCTTTTTTATGATAAAATTTGGTTCCTTTTGTTTGGTAGGCTTTTGCAATTTCCAGCAATCTTGAAATATGATTTCTTGGTTGCCAGCGCTCCGCGTTCTTTGCTGGTATAATCGATATCTGCCCAGGAACCATCATTCTTCAAATCTGCCAATAAAGTCTCAACTTCAGATAAATCAGCTGGTTCATCCATAATGTTTGTCCAAACGTTTTCATGAAGCTTTTTTAAATTTTCAGGATATTGGACGTCTACTTTAGAACACTGATTCAATCCAATTAATGCAATTAAAACTGAAAATGTTGTTAAAAATCTGCTTTTCATTTTTTAATCATTTACTGAGGAATTGTTACTACCCATTCATCATTTTGTGAATTGGATACTTTTAATTTCATTTCTGACTCGCTTTCTGAAATAAGTTCGGCTTTTAAACCTGTTGCAATTTTTTCAGAAGGAAACAAAACCCAGATAAACTCAGAATCTCCTTCAATATTTGACGAATAGATGGCAGCAGTATTGGGTTCATATTTATTGTATTCAGGACTGTACCAACCCTGAATTTCAGGTTCCTCCTGCCCTTTTACAAAATCGATTTTCCAATCCTGTTTCCCCACCGGAATGACCTGAAGATTTCCTTTGTCATTTTCGGTTTTCACAATATTTCCATCCTGCACAACTTTACAATCGGGATGGAAATGCCATAATGCTTCAATCTTCCGAGGCCGGTCTGTGGCTATTTTGTCGATAACCACCCACATATCGCCGCGTACATAAAATAGTCGCCGGGTGTGTTTGCATTCCCCTTCAACATCGATAAATTTGTCGAACGAATTCCATGCGTAATCGTAATCTTCGGTGATTTTACAATATTTATCCGAAAGTGGTTCTTCTGCCAAAAGCGGGCCTGGTGCCTGGCCTTTACCATCAATTAAAATTACATTATGGCTTTGGCTGCCTGTGGCATATCTCCTGAATTTATCAGCAACAGCACCCCGATAGGCAAACCGCCCCCCATCCACTAGTAAATCGCGTCCGTATGCTGCTATTGAAATATGCAGTTTATCCCTGTGCTGATGGCCGCTTCCATATGGACCAATATCAAAAAACGACCATTGTGCATCGGCATCAAAACCACTGCGTGAAATCAAATGCCCTGCCCACGGATAAAAATAGGAAGGTCCATCCTCTGGTTTAGTTCCTGAATTTCCATTAGTGGCAATATATTCCCATTCCGGTTTGTTGAATTTTTTTGCTCCTTCCAGAATATATTCCCTGTCGCTGCCCCGGTCGCCGTCGTTATTTAAAACCCGGCAACCATCAGGCCGAACCGAATGGGCAAGATATCCAAACATATTTTCGATGGTATTCACAAAAAATTCGGGTAAAGGCTTATTTGCCCTGTCGCAAATGTCTTTAAACAAATCGAAATTCCGAAGCGCCACACCATGATAATGCGATGTCAGTTCAGTTTGAACACCGTCGGGATAAACCTGTCCTTTCATACTTTCCGTCATGGTTTGTATGGAATAATCGAGCCATTCGGGTGCATTTTTATATTCCGGGAAATTGGTTGCTGCCGTTGCCAGAGCCGAAATCTCCATCGTCAGCCAATTATTCTGCGAATGAAAATTACGGTTGTAATGCGCATGGTCGGGCATGCTGCTTAAAACCAGAAGTTGTGTGGAAGGAGAAAGAAAATCGGTATTTATTAATCCGTAAAAGATTTTGGACCACACTTTTACACGTGCTGCCACCTCCAACCCTCGCCAAACGGACGTACTACTTTTAACTCCGGGGTAGGGCCAGCTTGCAATAATGAAATCGCGCAAAAACAAGTCGATGTATTCTGGCATATTTGGGATTTCCGGTTTCCATATAGGCATTGTAAACTTCCAGAATCTGGCTGTGGCGGTTTGATAGCCAGGCCCATTCTTCATCGGTGTTCGGGCCTTTGTAATACCAGTCGCGATGGCCATTTGGCAAGTACGGAACTGTACCTTTTACATTCTGAATGGTAAATACATTTTTCAAGAATTGTATCGGCGTCGGCAGTTGTTTGATTTGTTTTTGCAGGTTGTTCCTTTCGCAAATATTCTGCAGTGTTTCCGCTTTTGTAATAGTCAAGAAGGGCTGAACAGGCTTTTTCCAAATCGCCCTTTTCATAGGCTTTTTTGACCTTTTCCAAACCCGGATAATCAAGGTTGAACTGGTCAAGCATTTTTTTCATCTGGTCGGGATAAGCGGCGCAGATGTCTTTTACTGTGACGATGTTTTGCCAGTTGGGTTGGGCGAAATTGGGTTTAATTAAAAACGATGTTATCACAAGAAGTAAAAAATATTTTTTCATTGTTGAGCATTTAATTAGCGTTTATATATGCGGTTCATGCTAAGCCGGTTTTCCAATCAGGGTAGCTGGATGAACCTTTATTTCTCTTCTATCATTTATCCCCGACTTAAAAGTCGGGGTTACCAAAATTACACTCCTATGGAGTTTGTTTACTCAGTAGTCGTTTGTTTATGCGGTTCATGCTAAGCCGGTTTTTCAAACCAGGTGGCTGGATGAACCTTTATTTCTCTTACTTCATTAATCCCCGACTTAAAAGTCGGGGCTATTGTTGTTAAACTCCTTCAGAGTTTCGTTTCAAACCCTTTCAATTTTATGGTTCATAATTGGCTGGTTTTTCAATTTAGGCCTGTGGATGAACCTTTTTCCTATTTTCAATTATCGTCCCCAGGAATATATCCCGAGGCTACCAAAATTACACTCCTTTGGAGTTTGTTTATTTAATCGGCGTTTGTTTATGCGGTTCATGCTAAGCCGGTTTTTCAAACAGGTGGCTGGATGAACCTTTATTTCTCTTCTATCATTTACCCCCGACTTGAAAGTCGGGGTTACCAAAATACATCTGAGTGCGTTTGTTTATGCGGTTCATGCAAGCCGGGTTTCAAACCTGGTGGATGAACCTTTAATTCCTCTCATTTTTTGCACCGCGGGTTGAAACCCGGTGCTATTGTTGTTAAACTCTTTCAGAGTTTTTATTGAATATCCGTTAATTTCTTTTCAATTTATATAAATACAGTTGACTTGGTTCGGGCCATGGTTTATCACGGGGGCGATCGCGGTTTCGGTTAATGGTTTCCCATTTTAATATATAATGAAATCCGTCGTTGGATTCACCGATATCGTCAGATGTCTGAATTTGCAATCCCGGAAATTCACCTTCTACCTCCAAACTTGCATTTAACGGTTCGGCTTTAAGAACTTTGCCAATACTTTCAAATTTATCGTTCAGCAAAATTGTCCCGTTGCCATATTTAATATGCCAGTAATCCACCTCATAATTTCCGTCGTCCCGCTTCGTAAAACCTTTCAAAAAGATTTCGCTGTTTATACTTCCATTCCCTGAAAAGAACCAGCGATAATCCCAATCTGTAATGGTATGATAATTCCATTTCGAACCTTCAATTTGAGCCACATAAAATTGTGTATTTCCATTTTCATCGAATTTGTGATACACAAAAACCGGTTTATTATTTTCATCCAAAACGAGTTTAGCTGCCAGATTGATTATGCCTCCTTCCACAGGAATCGGATCGACAATCAATGATTTTTGTTCCAAGGTTGCCGGCATCTGTATTTGTCCGCCAAATGCATCGTACCAGTGTATCAAATCGGGGCTTTTCATGTATGATAAATCATGATTTGTAGAACAATCGGGAGTGTCTCGCCAAACCCAGTACATATGATACCAACCATCTTTCATTAATGTTGGCTGTGTCTGGTAGGCATTCATCAAACCCTGCCCGTCGGTAAGCGGAGTGTCGAGCAGACGCTTCCAGGTTTTGGTTTCTGTGTTGTAAATAGTTATAGATTTCGTTGCCGTTTCCACTGCCACCATCACGATAGTGATACAATAATTCACCCTCTTTTGTCAACATAAAATGCGGATAAGTCGTTCGTTTTTCCTCGGTTCCCACCATCTCAAAAATCTGCTTCATTTCTGAAATATCATTGGGTTTGGTACTTCGAAAATAGGTGAGCGGATTTACATGTACATTTCCTGAAAGGTGAATAAACCCATCCTTGTCAATTCCAAGTGTCAGAAAATTATGGCTGTCCCAACCAACCACTGTACTGGTTCCGCTGGCAGTTTCGCGGTCGGTTGCGGGCAAAACATGTAATTCGAATTTATCATCATTCAGTTTTCGTTGCCCAAGAACTGTCCTTCGTTCTGCATTGTAATAAGCAATGTACTGGCGGTTTCCATGAGTAAGCAAACAAAATCCAACCGGGTGGCCGGCCCAAACGCTATCGATTTTTATGGTTTGAACGATGGATTCTGTTTTGTTGGTTTCATCGATGACAACAGGGTTGTTTTGAGCAAATCCAGCGATAGAAAGTAGGATTAATCCCAAAAATAAAATTGATTTTTTCATTATATGTCATTTAATCAATGTTAGTAATTGCGGTTCATGGATCGTTGGTTTTTCAATCCAAAATTACGGATGAACCTTTTATTATTTCAATCCTCCTACCCCGGGTTAAAACCCGGGGCTATTGTTGTTAAACTCTTTCAGAGTATTCTATCCCAATTTTAATGTTCATTAATTGCGATTCATTGTTGGCCGGGTTTTCAATCCGATGCTATGGATGAACCTTTAAAATTTATCTTTATTTATCCCGGGCTTTCATTTCAGCCTTATAAAATTATTCCTGATTTCCTTTATAGAGGTTTGCGGTTCTGGCTTTCAAATCAGGAAATTCAGGAAGTTTTTCACTTGGAATGGGTTCGTACCAGAAAGTTGCACTGCTCCAGTCATCCTGTCTTTCATATAGCGGACCGCCATTTTTTTCTCTGTCTTCATGATTGTAGCCAATTTGCTGAATGGTAATTCTGCATTCTTTTTCCCAGTATATCGGGTCGGGTAAATGCCAGCGATACATCGATATAAAACCGTTTTTATCTAAGCTGCATCCATGATACATAAATGGCGTTTGTTGCATTCCGTAGGAAAGACACACATAATCCTCGCTACCAGTCCCGCAAATGGTTGGAAATTCGGTGTCGCCATCCATGTAAATTTTTATTTCGCCTTCGCCCCACCAGTGCGGATCTACAGAACGAATTCCCAAAACTGTTCCGATAAATCTTCCCTGTCCTGTTCTTTTTGGCAGAATTTCAAAATCCTGTTTTAATGTCGTTAGGTTTTCGCGACGGAAACAAACATGCAGCCTTCCAAAATTATCCGGATGTTTTTCGTTAATGGTGTAATCTACCTGGTAAAAAAGTGTAACATTTTTCTCTCCTTCGTTGGTTAACGTAAGTTTTGCATTTTCTGCAAATGGCATCGGCAACCAGATATTTAACGCTGCATTTATTCCTGTTGAATGCACTGCTGACTGGTACGAATTGATTTTTGCATGAGCTGCTCCCATAAAATCGCCCAGCGGACATTCGATGCTTGGGTATTCCTGATTTTCCCAGTAAGCACGAACAACCATGCTTCGTAAAGCTTCGGTATTGTCTTTAAATCCGCCGGTCATCCAAATATGATTAATGCTGCCGATTCCGGTAATATCGCATAACACAACAGTTTCGCCTGCAGCTATTCCTTTTGCCGGAAAGCCTTTTCTTCCGACTCCCAGATTACTTTCTGCCTTACCACCTTGCCCAGGTTCTCCGGTGGGATTTTCAAATGAAATGGAACGCGATTTAACACCGGTCCCCAAATCAAAAATTTGTCCGTTGCTGTTTGATACCGGAGCAGGTTGAGTGCATGACTGAATTATGCCGATTGTCACCAAAATTGCAGCGATTCGTAAAGTTCTAAGTCCATTTTTATTGTTCATAGTTGGTTTATTTATAATTTGATTGTTTTACTTTTTCCTGCGTAATTCCCCTGTGGCAGAGGTATGGAAATGTCAGACAAGTTATCTTTATTATTCCAAACCGTAGTAAAATCTTCACCACTATTTTCTATTCGTGCAGAAACAGACAAATCGTATTTTAATAATTCCCGGTTTGGATCCATTACTGAAATTTCAATGATTTTATTTCCTTCAGTTTTTACCAGAACAATTCCGGGATTATTCGAAATCAGTTTCAGATTTTGATTAATCTGAATTTCGCCGGCTTTGTAAAATACAGCTTCAGTTATGTTTAGTTTTTTATTCTGAACTGCCTGAAGTTCGGGTGTATTTTTCAAAATAACAATGTTGTTTTTTGATTCATTCTGAGCCAGTTTTTCTTTTGTGGTAGCCGGAACAACCATGTATTCATATGTTGCGTCTGACGGGTGTTCTCCATGATTTATCCACAGTTTAAACACCTCTTTCTGAACGGTTTCTTTTGGAGAATCCGACTGTTTATTAATATCCCACCAGGAACCGGAAGCTGCGTTGTTTTTAATGCTCACTTTCATTGGTTCAGGAAAAACATAACCGATTCCATCCTGAAAAACCCAATCTACATTTTCCATTTCCCGTTCACCTTTTTCCAGCACTTTTTCAGAATGATTTACTGAAACCGAAACATCGTCGCGCAAAAGACATTGATTAACGGTAGTTACTACCGGCAATATCTCTTTTACATGAAATACCTGCGCCCAGGCAAACATATTCATCATCGAAAAAGAACCAGGATTTTCGGCCAATTAGAGGGTCGTGCGGACTTTTAAAATCGAAAGCTGCGGCTCCATACTTTCCATCCGTAACGGCGCCAACAAAATCAGTTTCTCCCAGCTTCTGAATTTCATCGGGATCGGGCATTTCAGGTTTTTGCATAATGGTTGCTCCCGGAACTTTCTGATAATCGAAAACCGGCGCAATGTCGTCATATTCATTCCCTGAAGTATAAATATGGTTGGCGCCATCGCCACGGTGATGGTTCATTAAACCTTCGCTGTTGTAACCCACTTCCATGTTATAATTTCGAGTTGAATACATCCGAACCGATGCAAACCAGTCGGGGCGCTGAAACGAAAAATGTTCCGTGTCCCAGAAAAAAGTAGCATGTGAAAGCGTTGGTTTTATATCTTTTGCCCGAATATCTGCAATTTCCTGAAGTTCGTCTTTTCGGTAATTTGTGGTAAGCATCAAATTTTCGACAGATTTTAGCACTGTAAGGACGAAGAGCTCCTTTCCGGCTGATACTTCGGTTTTTTGCGCCCATATCGGGATATTTTCCAAATACCAACATTTTACAAATACCATCGAGATAATAGTCAATCAGTCTATCCAGTTTTTCTTCCGAAAATGAATATTTTGTTCCGGCCGTATAAACTGCCCATTCAATAAAAGCTTCGGCATAACCCGTTCCGTACGAAAGCGTATTGTTTACACCGTCAATCCGGTGATGAAAACTGTAATCGTATTGGATTCCGCGGCCTCCCATTTTACGGTTTGAAAAACCTGTGGAATGGTGCGGAAACCATAACCATATATCGCTCCAACCCATTCGGAGAATTTGATTTCGCTTTCAATCACTCTTACTACCTCATCAAATGTTTCAATGTCGCCGATGAAAAGGCAATTTTTTGCCTGAATTCCGGCAATTTTAATGCGGTCGCCACCGGGCCTTGCTCCCGGCGCATTAATATTTGCCCTGCCAATAATGGGTTGTGCTTTTTCAACCAGTTCATCCGGCAAATCATCACCAATAATTAACATCAAGGTAACCAGATTATCCGGTGTTCCAATTTGATTGTTCCACCAGTTATCACAGATATAATCGTGTTCCACCCAGTTTTTTAAAGCCAGTTCAATGGCACTTTTTACTTTTTACTTTTGTAAAACTTTGAAGATTTGGTCTTAAATGCTCTGGCCAATTCAACCATGTTGCTCAGATGTCTCGTGTGCTCAAAACCTTCGCGTCGAAACATCTTCGTAATTGATTCCCGGCCAGGTTCCGTCTTCACGAATTGTGCTTAGCAATTGCTCAACTCGATCGTCGTCAATCCTGCCGCTGCATTTCTGCTTTAACTACACGCTTTTTTATGATATCGATATCAGTTGCAAGACTAATTCCAGTTTGTGTAAACCAATAGTATCAAAATGATAATCTTTTGGTTTAAATAACTTCATTTTTGATCATATTAATAATTTATTTTTCGTTTGTTAACAGCATTAATTCTCACCAGCTAATTTTCAGACTTCACTACGCTCAGCCTGATGTCACAGTGACCGCTGTCGAACTGTGATTCAAATGGTGAATCATTTCTTCTTTAAATCGTACCTATTCTGTGTTCCAGTGAGGTTTTGAATGGCTATTCTCAGAATTGTTTGTCATATCATAATTACTTCAGACCCCCTATAATCGCCACGAAGTGAGATAACTCCTCTCCTTTGGAGAGGTTAGGAGAGGGACATTATTTTAATATTACTGCATTCATAATTGAATACTCTATTGGTTTTTACAAATACAGACCCCCTATAATCCCCCAAAGGGGGATAGCTCCTCTCCTTTGGAGAGGCCGGGAGAGGTCATTTATTTTTATACATTCGTATTTCATTTCTGTTAAACTCTGACCCCCTGTAATCCCGCGAAGCGGGATAATTTCCCGCTTCCAGCGGGATAGGGTGAGGCCAAATATATTTTGTTTTTGCTTCATATTATTATTCTAATACAATAACCGAGGAGCAGCTTCCACCTACATCAGGATAAGGCTTCCCTATTCCGGCCTTTTATTTTTCCACAACTTAAAATCATCCCAGTAAACCTGCAGCGTTTTGCCTTCGTTTCTCATAAAATCAATTAATTCTTTAGATGTGTACAACTTCAATGGATTGAAATCAGTTACACCATCCGGATTTTTGTCTTGTGAGTTATGCGTTACTTTATGCACATCGAAAACAACAACTTTTTCGTCTCCTTCAGGCTGAATGGTCATGTAGTATCTTCCCGTGATTTTCGTCGCCTTCCTTATAATAATATTCAGCAGTAAACCATTTTCCGATTGGAACTTTTACATTCTGTATTAATTTCGTCCCAAAGTGTAGTGTATTTCTGGCTGCCATTTTCAAAAAGTTCGCAATCCTGTCCATCGAGAATAAAATACAAATCGCCTTCACCTTTAACTGGCTTTCCAATTCCCAGTGTTATTCGAAAACGATTAGGGACTGATTGACTCCAGGTAATATTGTTCCAGTATTCAGCAATCGTCAGCCAGTTTATTTTTTCAGGATACTTTTGAACGGTATGAAAATCTTCGGGCAGGTAAATCCGCACCGATTGGTAAAATTCTTTCCAACCCACCGAATTACCATAAATGTTGGCCTGAATTCGTCCCTTTTTACCTTCCACGTTGGGTTCGTTCAGCCAAAACTGCAAAACATGATTGGATGGATTTCCCGGTTCTTCAATAATCCGCGCAAATCGTTGTGATTCAATCCCACCCTGGTATTGCAGGCTGAAATTGCCAACATCCGGGTGATTATCGAAATCGTTTACCCAATCATTTTTAGATGAAAAAGATTTGTCGATTCCTTCGATATCTGCATCATTTCCGCTTGGAACTACTTTTGAATCCGCTTCAAAACCTGACTGGAAAACCAATTCTTCTATATGTTGGTTTTCAATGGCTGGCTGCGCACAAGCTGTAAAGAACGCAAAGAAAAAAAGCAACAGTATTTCAAACGATTTTATTTTCATTCTATTAATTTTCTGAAAGTCTGACCCTGATTTTTGTTTTACCATCGTGAATGGTCCACGCCGGTATCCGAATTTCCAGTCTTTTTAATCCTTCAATTTGTTTATCGAGCTTCAATGGCGCCGGATAAAGTGATGTTACCGAAATTTTCAAATCAGGATGTGAAAGATTTTCAATTTTGAGTTCTTTCCCGTCTTTTCGTAAAGTTGCACCTTCTTTAGTAATTTCAACATCAGCGGTTGTCATCAGTTGCCAGGTGATTAATTCTGTTTTATCAGATACAACGAAGTCATCTTCAATCAATAGTGAAACCGGGCTATCCTTGACAAACCTCCTTTGAATGTTTTTTATGTTTTCTCCATAAGCGGGAGATAAATCGATAGTTGCCTCCGGATTTTCACCATTTTTAAAATCGATTATTGTTGCCAATCCATCAACGTTATGCAATTTGTTGTTTACAGAAATGGTGCTGTGCCCAAAATTATTTTTTGTGAGTAATTTCCATCTGTCGCAATTCTGGCAACGGCCCCACAAATTGAAACCGGCTCTTTCGAGCAAACCATAACTTTGGTTTCCTGGATCGATAACCCAACGCACTCCGTTCAATTCAAAGATAAACGAGCCGCCGTCCATGTTTCCATGATTTACAGAACCACGTCCGCCTTTTCCTCCGAAATAATAACCGTGATTATCATTTTCATCTTCCTTTAAAAACTACAATTGGATTTGCTCCTCTGCCCATCCAGGCCGTTGGTAACGGTTCAGATGCTTTTTCATGAAATTGTGCTGTCCACACCAGCCCAGCCCCTGCCAAACGTGAAAATCTTTCTATATCTTCCGGCGATTTTGAAAATTCCTCATCCCTTAAAAATGCCTTATTCCCTGTTTTTGTGGCGAACCAACTGAGTGTAAAATCACCATATCCTTCCGGTTCTTCACCACAATCCGCATAATTAAATAATCGTCCGGTAGGTGACTCTGACATCAGACGGAAAACGGCACTTTCTTTAAATCCGGGAAAATCGGCCAGACCAAAATCGGTGCCAAGGGCACTTTCTAAAATGGCCGCAGTTGTTACGGAAAACTCGGTTCCATACCCCCAGTAAATAGCACCTTCAGGATAATTTCCATCGGGAAAATATTCGGCAAGTGCATTATTCATTCCTTCGATGGAGCGATGAATTGTTTTTGCGGCCAACTCCGGTGCCTGCTCAAAAACTGCAATCGAAGCAGCAACCATTCCGGCATTGCATACCTGGTTCCAGTTATTGTTTCCGAACACCCAGCCTGGTGTTTCTCCATTTTCAGGCCAGCTTTGCTTTATGCCTTTTTCAATCAATGACTTTTTAGCCAGTTCGATAGTGGATTTTGGCAAATCTCCGGCGGTCCAATCCAACGCCAGTGCAACTGCCAGCGACATTTCACCCACATCGAGAAAATGTTTTGGATTCCAGGTTGGAAAATTACATGCCGATACAATTTCATCATTAATTCGCTGAAGGAACTTCTTGTCTTTTTCAATCCGGTACACCATTGAAAGCATATTCATTCGGAAAAGAAAATCGCGGGAAATTCCTAATTGATTTTGCTGCGAATTCGGATTATCGGGAATGTCAACGGTAATCAAATCCTTTTTCAAAACCTGTTCGGCATTGTATTTTATGGCCCGGTAAATATTCTGAATCACCGGATCTGTTTTTATTTTCTCTCTTAGATTTTTTTCGGTTGAAGGATTTAAAACTAAACGAGGCTGCGATTTTCGCAAATTCTTTTTAAGATATTGCACTGAAACAGGATTAGCCAACCGGTAATCGGTTGACTTCTCCTGTCCATGCAGTGCAATTGCAAAACTCAACAAAACCAGGATTAAACCGTATGAATATTTTTGCATTTTCGACTTCATTACAATAGTGTTGACATAAATAGTCTTCACTAAAACAGATGCTCGCTAATTATCTTGTTAGGTCAGGGCCTGTTTCTGCCAACAATTGCATCCAGGTGTAATCAGTAATCCCTGATATTAATGTTGCATCTTTTCCATCAAATATATTTAACAGGTTTGGCCCAAGTTTTTCAACATTCGGTTTATGGTGCCGGACAGCTTTTCGTTTTTTATTTAATTGTTGTCCTCTCCCTGATTTTCCAATCCTGTTCATTACAATATCGATTTTTTTATCACATTCAGCGATTTGTTGCAGGTAAAACTTATATCCCTGGTAAGCTTGTTCTAACTCAAATAGCCCGGCTTCTGTGTACCTTCCTTCCAAAGATTTTAATACCAACTCTTTTTTAGTTTTAAGAACGCTCCGGTGGCACAGGCTGACAAGTACCTGCCTGTCCCTTTCCCCATTTAATATCGCTTCAATAATGGCAATACCGCTTGCGCCATGTATCTGGCTTAAAACTTCTTTTAGCCTGATATTCATTAAAGTTAAAGCCTTTTGCATTTGATTGATATGCATCGAAGAAGAATTGATGTGGCCTTCCCTTAAACGCAAATAGCTTCTCAACTCTTTAATATCAGAATCAACAACAAGGCACCTGTTTAGCAGGCCATAGCTGTGGAGTTCGTGTATCCACTGACAATCCTTTACATCTGTTTTCCTTCCCGGTACTTGTTTGGTCTGACGTCCATCTACAAGCCAAACATCGATTCCCGCTTCTTCAAGTATCTGATACAAAATTACCCAGTAAACACCCGTGGCTTCCATGGCAACAGATTCAACTTTGTGTTCAA
Source organism: uncultured Prolixibacteraceae bacterium (assembly GCA_963821855.1). Lineage (GTDB taxonomy): Bacteria > Bacteroidota > Bacteroidia > Bacteroidales > Prolixibacteraceae > Draconibacterium. The sequence continues at coordinate 420,636 of CAWGFJ010000013.1, forward strand.
GCAGATAATCACGCAACTTGTAAAAATCCTCGGTGAAAGTAAAATGGCTTACTACAGGTTGCCCTTCAATTGAAGTAAATACTTTTTTGGCACCAATATCGATGCCTCCAACATTAGTCCTAATCTTTTCCATATTAAACAATTTAATTGGTTAATGACCTACACCCAAAAGGGCATATTAACTAAACGTTGGCAGGCTGCCATTCGGACATCTCTGAATTCACTCGGAATGACAAGAGTATCAGGGGATCGGAGGTTGGTGGGGATAGTGAGGTAATGACAGAAAGCTCTAACTATGCTGTCATTTCGATCCGTCGGCTGACGGAAGGAGAAATCTCTTCGAACAGACAGATCTCTCCTATCGTCGAGATGACAAGAAAAAAAATCTGTCATCGGCAGCGTATCCGCCAGCTGGCGGAGGAGCGAAAGAATCTTTTTCATAATCTTAGTTTTAATGGACAGGTGTGACTTCATTATCAAAATCAGTGTCTTCGTCTATTTGATTTTATCAGAATTCATAGACTATTCACCAGATAGCCGTACTTTAATTGTTCCCTTTCCATTCTCGAGTGTCCAGGCCGGAACACGCAATTCCAGTCGTTTCAGATTTTCAATCTGACGATCGAGTTCCATTGGAGCCGGATCGAGCGAAATAACAGAAAATTCAAGATTGGGCTGAGACAGGTTTTCCACCTTTAATTTCTTTCCATCCTGGGTTAAAACGGCGCCATCGGGAACAATTTCCACATCGGCAGTAGTCATGAGTTGCCAGGTAATCAGTTTCGATTTATCCGATGTTTCAACTTTGTCTTCAATAACCATCGAAGTCGGACTGTCTTTGGTAAATTTTCGTACCGCATTTTCCATATTTTCACCATAAACCGGTGTTAAATTGAAAGTCGCCCCAGGCTGTGATCCATCTTCGAAATTGAGCATGGGAGCATAGGCATTATTGATAAATAACTGATCGTTTACAGAAATGGTGCTGTGTCCGAAGTTGTTTTTTGTAAGTAATGTCCAGCGCTGGCAGTCCTGGCAACTACCCCACAAATCGAATCCGGTTTGTTCAAGCGCATTGTAGCTCTGGTTCCCGGGATCGATTACCCAACGCACTCCGTTTAATTCAAAAACAAACGTACCTGCGTCCATATTTCCGTGGCTATTGGTAGCTTTTCCACCTTTTCCTCCAAAATAAAACTGGTGGGGATCATTTTCGCCGCCTTTTAAAATCACAATTGGATTATCACCTTCCCCTTTCCAGGCAAGCGGCAGTGTTTCGGAGGATTTTTCTTCGTATTGCGAAATCCAAACCAAACTGGCGCCTGTTAACCGGGAAAGTGATCCCATTTCATCAACGGGCATCAGAAAGCGATCTTTTTCGAAAAAGGCACTGTTTCCTGTTTTTGCAGCAAACCAGGCCAGAATAACATCGCCGCCGTCCGGACGTTGATCACCACAATCGGAATAATTAAAATACCAGCCCGATGGGGCATTTGACAGCACTCTGAAAACTGCGCTCTTTTTAAATGCCGGATAGTCTGCAATACCGAAATCGGTTCCGAATGCACTTTCAAGCATTGCCGATGTCATTACAGAAAAGCTGGTTCCGTATCCCCAGTAGGTTGAACCTTCAGGATAAACTCCATCCGGACTGTATTCAATCAATGCATGTGGCATTCCTTCAAGCGAGCGGGAAATGGTTTTTGCAGCGAGTTCCGGATCTTTTTCTGCAATGGCAATCGATGCGGCAATCATACCTCCGTTACATACCTGGTTCCAGTTATTAGTGCCGTTAATCCAGCCCATATTTCCAACATAACTTGGTTTTATTCCTTTTTCGATTAGTGCGGTTTTTGCCATTTCAATAGTTGATTTTGGTAAAGCTCCGGCTGTCCAGTCCAAAGCAAGAGCAACCGCCATCGACATTTCAGCCACATCGAGAAAATGCGATGGATTCCAGTCGGTGAAATTACACACTGCAATAACCTCGTCGTTAATACGATTCAGCACTTTTGAATCTTTTTCCATGCGATAAACCATTCCAAGCATATTTACCCTTGAAAGCATTTCGCGCGAAACACCCAGTAAACGACGTCCTTCCAGTTTCCTTTCCAGAAAAGGCTTATTCATATCCTCCATCGCCTCGGCCTTAATGGCTTTGTACATATTTTGCACCACCGGGTCGGTTTTCAGTTTCTTTTTCAGATTCTTTTCAATAGAAGAATTTAAAACCAGTCGAGGTTGTGATTTCCGAAGGTTCTTTTTTAAGTACTGAACAGTGAACGGATTTTGTAGTTGTGGAAGTTCTTTTTCCTGATTTCTGCATACGGTCTGAAACACGAATACCATGCAAAAAATGATGGTAAACAAATTAATTTTATTTTTCATTTTAGTTGGTATTAGATATTTATATATTTATTCATTTAATTTTAAAGGCTAAAGCCTGTTTATTTGTAATGGACCTTGAACACCGGGCTAAAGCCGCGGTGCAAGATTTTCTCATATTTTATACTAGCATTAAAATCGCCACTTATGATAACTTTTCTTTTACACCGGCGCTTCAGCCCGGTGGTTTGGCACTTGCACTAATTTTTTTGGCTTTAGCGTTTAATCTTTAAAAACTACAAACCCGTACTTCTCAATAAACTCACTGTATTCATCCTCCCAGGTTCTCTTTTTATGATGTTCTTCCTGAGTTAAAATATATTTCTTCACTTTGGCAACCTGTGATTCGCTTACACTTACTGCAAAATATTCCTTCTGCCAGTTTAATTTCAGACGACTTAATCCACTCTTATTAAACCAGTAAGACGATTCACCTTTGATCAACTGCATCACGTTCTCAATCGTTTGATTGTTTCTCAATCGAAAAAGACAATGCACGTGATTATGATGTCCGCCTGTTGTCTCCATCATAATTTTTTTTGAAAGCGCATTCTGATGAATATGATCAAATACTTCTTGTCTGATTCCTTTAGCGAGAATTGGTTTTCGGTTTTTTACCGTCCAAACCGCGTGAATCCAGATTTTTACATATGACATATCATTTTATTTTTAACGGCTAAAGCCGAGTTATTTGTTGTTGACTTTGTTCACCGGGCTAAAGCCACGTTGTAAATTCTCAATTTTTTTGTCAATATTCAAACTGCTGCACATATGAACTTTTCTTTTTCACCGGCGCTTCAGCCCGGTGGTTTTTTTACCACCTTTTTTTTTGTTGGCTTTAGCATTTAATTTTTTAATGGCTGAAGCCTGCCTTTACATTGCTGTCTTGGTTCATCGGGCTAAAGCCACGGTGTAAATTCTCTATTTTTTATGTGACTTTTCTCGTTCACCGGGCTCAAGCCACGGTGCAAAAACTACTCCTTTCAGTTCATTTGATAACTAATCTTCTTTTTTACCCCGTTTTCCACAACTTCAACTTCCATTCTACCGGATTGAGCCAATAACCGGTTAATTTGAATATTGGGAACCTCTTTTTCAAAAGGTATCACCAACGTAACCAACTGAATTTTATCCTTACTTTGTTCTTTCCTGATCCGATAACAAAATGCTGGACGTGGTTCCTTCTTTGTGTATTCAAATGAAACCCAGCCTTCCTCCTGTTTCATGCTTAAACCTGGTTGCTGTTGCGTTTGAACGAAGATGTTCCAGCCATCTTTAAAATTGGATTTTACTGAGTTATTAACGCGATTGGAAATCGCGTCACCCGGCGCAAGCTGGAAATGAATGCCGATATCTCCGGTTGCATCTCCAATTGCTTCATCAACAATTACAAAATATTTTTTATCGACAAAAAATACAGAACGGCGGTGTTTCAAATTTTCGTAACTCTGATTTTCAACCACAAGAATATCGGTCTGAAATCCGGGTTTCCACAACAAAAGTTTTGGTGCATAAACCGAATTTTCATCATTCAACGTCAGAGTTTGATGTACTTTTGTTTGCCGAAACCATTGCCGTCCTTCCGGATCACTACTGTAAATGTAGCTTCCTGCATCGGGCATCAGGTTTCTACCACCTGCATACACATCGAAAGTTCCATTATCGGGCTGGCAATGTCCTCCGCCATCGGGGCCACATTTTAAAACCAGGCAGATTGCATCTTTATCCCATCCACTTCGCATGGAATACAAACCACTGTATGGAAGTGCATATGCAGTTGAATCGGGCTTAGTTCCTTCTTTTCCACCGGTTGCCATATACAAAAAATCCTTTCTGTTAAACAGTTTTGACCATTCCAAGAATCGTTCTTCATGTTGACCGGGTTTTCCCTGCCAGGCATCGCCAAACTGAACATTTGTACCGTCAGGTAAACAAAGTTTCATCGGGACTTCACACATTTTCTCAATTCGTTCAAGATAAATATCCGAAAAAGCTTGTTCCAGTCCATTCAATTTTGCCAGTTCGTATGTTCTCAAAAACCAGTTAATGCATCCTATATGGTAACCCATTGCCAGCTCCCGTTGATGACCATCGGGATAAACCTGTTTTGTAATTTCGATATTCAATCTTCGAATAGCTTCGTTTTCCCATTTTTCAGCATTTTTAAATTCAGGAAAGGTGATGGCAATAAAGGCCATTCCTTCAGCTTCCATCAAGCCCCAGTTGCTTCCCGTACGGTATTTTGTCATCAGATATTCGGCGTGGTCGTAACAACTATTCAGGAACGCGACCAGCACATCGGGCGTGAAGTTTGGCGACATAATAAAATGCTGATATAAATTGATCCAGCTATGCCCGCGAATTCCTGCTTCAATTGACCGCCAGGCATATTCATGTTCGTTCGTCATTCGGATTTTTTTGTGTCCAGTCGATCAATTGAGCACACCATTCTTTGGCAAATTTTTCATTGCCGGTGTGCCAGTAAGCCTTCTCCATTGAATCCCAAAAATACATCCGGTTGAGTTGCCAAACCCATTCGTTGTCGGGTACAGGCCTTGAATTCCAATTGATATCGTCGCCGCAGAAATAAGGCGGATAAGCGCGCTGACCAATGAAGATATGTTTCAATGCATTATTGGCAATAACCAAATCGATGCTATCGGCATAGTTTCCCAAATTTTTTTCTTTTGCATTTTTATCGATGGGATTTTTCACCGAAGATCGGGCCTTATAATATTCCAGAAGATAACGGATTGCCAGTTCAGGATTTTCTTCGTTTTGTTTTACCAGAAGCAATTCGGACGGAGAAAGATCAAGTCGCGATAAAAGGGTTATCGGGTTACTTTCACAGATTGCGGATTTGGTGATTCCAGCCTGAAATAAAACAAACAGGATCAATGTTGTAATCCATTGATATTTAGGAATAATTGGTTGCATTAAGTTTATAAAAATCTTGAAACAAGATAACAAAAAGAAATTATTATGAATGCATATTCCAACCTTTTATGATTTTTATTCTGTTTACAAAATGCTGTTATTGCAAACTAATTTTGAGAAAAAAGCCATAATCCACCGGCTAGTGGACTACGGCTTTTAAATCTATGCAAAAATTCTCTATGAAAATTTAAACTAATTCCAACCTGGTGTTTGCGTTATCTCCGGATTTTGTGCAATTGCACTCAGCGGAATTGGCCAAAAATAATGCTTATTTTCGTCGAATTCAGGTACCGCAAAATCGGTTCCTTTGTAAACATCGATATATTGAACTCCATCAACATCTGAACTTTGTATTGTTGCTTTTCCATCCGGATCGAGATAGGCTTTCATTTCACCTTCCCAGCGAACACCCATATCCGGAATCACCATTTTTTTGCCTTGCTTCCAGCGACGGATGTCATCGTAACGGAATCCTTCCATAAATAACTCAACCCGGCGTTCCTGACGAATTTCCACAATCAATGAAGAAACTCCATCATTGGCATAACGTGGGTCCATTGGAGGATTAAGATCCATATGTGGCATTCCGGCTCGGTCGCGCAACTTGTTTATACTTGCATCCAGACCGGCCTGATCCAATAGTTCCCAATTCAGCCATTGCTTCTGCATAGTTTAACAATACTTCGCCAAACCGTACAATTATGGCTGGTGTATCTGATACATTGTAACTTGCATGTGCCGCAATAGGTTCGTAAACTTTACAAATGGAATATCCGGTTTCTGATGTTAAACCTCCCGTATTGGTTACACGCGGATAAGTGCGGCTTTGATCGTTTTAGTTCCATTGCCACCGTTCGACATCATCAGGATGAAGTATCGTCTGACGCAATCTTGGATCCCGGTTTGCAAATATATCCTGGTACGTAGCATCGCCCTGATATTCATCTGAAAGAGTAATTGGAAGGCCGTCTTTACACAGGTAATCTTCAACAAAACTTTTTGTAGCTCCACCATTATAACCTTTGTGGTAGTTTTGCGCGTGATTGGTAAAAATACCCAACTGGTATCTTCTCCAGTACATTACTTCCGGAACACCGGTCAGGTCGGATCTGATTTTATGAATAGCCTGGTAATCATTTTCAGGATCACCGGTATTGTATAATTCGTAAGGACCATTATCCATTACTTCTTTTGCAGCATCTGCGGCTTCCTGCAGCCACATACTGGCATCGGAACCTACGCCGTGATATTTACGCCAGGTTCCTTCAAACAAACAAACCCTTGATTTTACGGCAAGTGCCACCCAGCGGTTAATTCGTCCAGGGCTATTTCCATCGCCCCAATCATCAGGCAACCACTGACATGCAAAATTCAGATCTTCCAGAACATTTGCCATAACAGTTTCACGATCATCTAACGGAGCATATAATTCTTCCGAATCAATATTTAATTCATGATCTACCCATGGCGCACGGCCAAATTTCGAGATTTTATCGGCATAAAACCAACCCCGGAACAAACGAGCTTCAGCTTTGTATTTATTTACGGTTGCCACCGAAACTCCTTTTTCCAGAGCTTTATCATAGTTATCCATTCCAACATTAATAGCTCTTACAAATGCCCAGCCACCATCGTGCCATCCGTATGGATGTGCACCCGAGCTAACAGTCATTTTTCCACCACGAACCTCTTGGTAGGTAATAGAACGCGGAACTTGTAGGAGCAATGTTATCGGCAAATTCATCCAATAGCCAAATACCGTATAAATGGCTGTCAAAACCATCATCAAATGCCATTAAAATAGGCACATCGTTGTCATTCCTTAGCACGGTCGTATATACTGTTATTGTACACCATCAGGTCATTTTCGGTATTCCAGAAAGTTTCGTTACTGATTTGATCCAACGGTTTTCTTTCCAGAAATTCATCGTTGCAACTAAAAACTAACATCGTTGCAAAAACTACTAAACTAAGTTTTATAATCTGTTTTTTCATTTTTTCTTCTTTTAATAGTTATTAAAATGTAACCTTCACTCCAATCGTGAGAACACGGTCGAAATAGTATTCCTGAGTTACTGTTGCAGTTTGTTCAGGATCGAGTGGAGCATGCATTCCTGTTGCTTCCCAAAGATTCATACCCGAAACATAAATCTGGGCCCTACTCATCCCCGCTTTCTGAGCCCACGCTTCCGGCAGCCAATAACTTAATGTTATGTTTTTCAATCGGATATAAGCTGCATTTTGCACATACCTTGATTGTGGCTGAATATTCTTCTTTGTGTTTGTTCCATATGGTAGGTGCGGCAAAGTAAGCATCCCTGTTATCTTCACTCCATGACTCAGTTAAATAGAATTTCTCGATATGTCCTGCGTTGAATGGATAGAATGCATTCCAGTTCCCGTTTGGTGGAAGATAATCTCTTTTTAATCTTCCCTGGAAGAATATATTCAAGGTCCAGTTCTTATATTGAACATCGGGATTAATTCCAAAAGTATACCGTCTCGGTGTTGTTGCCAATAATCTTACGGTCACCCGGATCATCTATGGTATTACTTCCCGAGGTGAGTTTCCCATCGCCGTCGAGGTCTTTATACATGATATCGCCCGCGTGCCAGTTGGCACCCAAAGTTGACTGATCGGCATGTTGAGCTACTTCTTCATCAGTTTGGAAAATACCTTCGGTTTCGTAACCCCAGATTTCTCCGATTTTTTGTCCAACACGGTATTCAGAAAGTGCACCTGTCGGATTTTCATATTTGGTAATTTCTGCCTGCGAGTCGGCAAATCCCACGTGTGACACTGTACATCCAGTCCTGGCCAATTCTATCGCGCCAGGTGGCTGCAAGTTCCCAACCCTTGGTTCTCAAATCAGCCGCATTCGACTGTGGAGCAGAAGTTCCCAGGATAGACGGGTATTCCACATCCATTAACATATCCTTTGTGTCACGAATAAAATAATCGAATGAAAAATCCAGCCTCTGTTTCAGCATGGTGAAATCAAAACCTATATTCTGTGTTGCAACAGTTTCCCAGGTCAGCGTTGGGCTTACCAAGGCCTGCTGCGGAGACATAAGGAATACGTCCTGAGGCAGTCATCATATAATGTGACTGGCCTGATCCCATTGATGCGAATATATGGATAATAGTTACTTAAGTAACTGATTACCCAAAGTACCGTAAGAACACGAATTTTCAGGTTATCAAGCCAGGCGCTTGCTCCATCCATAAAACCTTCGTTGGAAATCCTCCAACCAACGGATACTGAAGGAAAGAAACCAAAACGGTCATCTTTTGGGAAGCGTGAGGTTCCATCGTAACGACCATTGGCTTCCAGTAAATACCTTTCTTTATAGCTGTAATTTAAACGATAAAACATACCTCGTAAAGCTAAATGTGATTTACTTCCATCAGTTGCCTGCAAACCGGTTGTGGCGCTGATATCGGTAATTAAAGGAGTTATCAGTGTATTTGCCTGAGCACTTACCCAGGTATTTCGTCCCCATTCCTGGTTAAAACCAACCATAGCCCTTATATAATGATCGGCCAATTGATCATAGGTATATTCTGCATACGCATTCATCACATAATACTGGTTATAATTGTCATGGTTTCGAACATAGTCGTCTCCACTAAAACCATTTCCAAATGTACAGAGTTGCCAAATCGGTATTTTCAATTCCTTCTATTTTGCTGGCTACATCCTGCCGTTCACGGTGATAGGTGCTGTAGGAGAAATCACCCCTTATTCTTAATCCTTTTACCGGCGTTATAGTAACACCCTGCTTCAACAGCAATCTTTGCTGGTCGTCCACATCACGCCCTCCATCTTCCCAGTAAGGCAAAGGATTCAGGCTAAGAAAATATTTCCCAATATAAGGTAAATAATTATCGTGGTCGCCCTGTTCGAGATAATAAGGCAGATCGGGAAAAGTAACCATATGGTTGGGTTGCACCCTTGCCACACTGTTGATATTTACATCCCAGTTATAAAAATGCGGTTGATCGTTGTGTTCAGAACTCCAGTTTATTTGTTCATCCATAGTTAACCAATCGTTGATTTTAAAATCAGCTTTCATTAATACATTGTACCTTTTGTACATGTAGTTCTTATCTCTCGGTAGATTTGCCCAACCTTCCTTATCGATATATCCAAACGAAGCGTAATATGATGCATCTTTCTGTTGCACCTGAAATATTCATATCGTATTTCTGTTGAAGCGACCAGTCAGCAATGGTCATGTCTGTTATAATCGGTATAACCATAATGCCGAAGTCTCCCATTAAACACTCCCCATTCATTTTCAAAAGTTGGATTTTCATCTCCATTGAAGAAACCCTGCCATGTAATCATCATCGTACCTGGGATTCCCGTTGGTACTTTATGGTGGCCGTATTCCAGGCTTCGGCTGCATCTATAGGGATCTGTACCGGATTGATTAAAAATATAGGTGTTGTAAAGATTGTTCTGTAGCAAGAGTTAAACTCATTTTACCCTGTTTGCCTTTTTTTGTTTCAACCAGAATAACACCAAATGCTGCCCTTGCCCCATAAACTGCTGCAGCAGCAGCATCTTTAATACGGTAATACTTTCAATGTCGTTAGGATTTAACTTATCCATGTTACCGGGAACTCCGTCAACCAGAATAAGCGGGCTACCGCCGTTGATGGATTCCATACCACGAATATTGAAATCGGCAGTACGTGTTGGATCACCATTTCGAATAGTGATGTTAAGGTTAGGAATTACCCCCTGTAAACCTTGCCCTGCTGAAGTAATTGGTCTGTTTTCGAGTCGTTCAGCAGTAGCAACACCTACCGAACCGGTTAGGTTTGCTTTTTTCTGCGTACCATAACCAATAGCAACAACTTCTTCCAAACCAATGGCAGATGTATTCATTGTTACATTAATAGTAGTCTGATTGCCTACAACAACTTCCTGTGATTCCATGCCAACAAAAGAAAATACAAGCGTACTCGTATTCATAACACCGGAAAGTGAGTAGTCACCATCAATTCCGGTAACAGTACCGGTAGACGTACCTTTAATGATTACTGAAACACCCGGAAGCGGAAGGCCTCCTTCGTCCTGAACTATTCCCGTTACGGTTTTCTGGGCATAAGAACCCAAACTAACCGTAACAAAAAATAAGCAAAACATAAAAAAGCCAATGGCCTTTTTAAATCCATTTTTCCTTTTCATAAAAATAGCTTTTAGGTTAATAAATAAATAAAGTAAAATGTAATTTGAAATGTAGTAATGTAATTGTAAATATTTCTTTCTTAGGATTTATCCATATGTTTCTTTTTTAAAATTGATTCGAGAAAATAATAATCGGCATACACTATCGGCATATCAATTTCCGAATCGTTTGGAAAGTGACCGGTAGAGTGTTTAAGTAAAAATCCCATGTTTTCGCCAACCGGCGCTAAAAAATCGGGAGACGAGAGCGTTGAAAGCAGCTTGTCTGCAACCTGCTTGTATTCATTTTTTTTATCTGAATATGCTGATAATTCGTATAATGCTGCAGTAATTATCGATGCTGCAGATGCATCATGAGGTTCATTTGTATTATTTGGCGCATTAAAATCCCAGTACGGAACTTTGCCATCCTTTATTCCGGGCTGACTTAATATGAAACCGGCAATATTTTCTGCCTGGGTTAAAAATTCTTCCAAGCCTGTTTCACGATACATCATGGTAAAACCATATAATCCCCAGGCCTGGCCACGTGCCCATGCACTTTCATCGGAAAATCCCTGGTGAGTTTGCCTGTGCTCGACTTCACCTGTTTCGGGATTATAGTCGATAACGTGATATGAAGAAAATCATCACGAAAATGATTTTTCATTGTGGTTCTGGCATGAGTAATTGCAATATTTGATAGCACGCTGTCGCCGGTTTCCTTTGATGCCCACATCAAAAGTTCCAGGTTCATCATATTATCGATAATTACCGGAAAATCCCATTTATCGGCATTGTGATCCCACGATCGAATGCATCCTACTTTTGGGTTAAAACGGGTTGCAAGGGTTTTTGCCGACTGAATCAGGATATTTTTATATTCTTCATTTCCGGTTATTTGATAAGCCTTACCAAAGCTGCAAAACATTTTAAACCCCATGTCGTGCGTGCCACCATTCCATTTCTGTTGTTCAAGCGGCAAAGTATATTTCAAAGCTGCCGATTTCCAATGTTCATCTGCAGTTAATTCATACATCATCCAAAGATTCCCGGGGAAAAAGCCACTTGTCCAGTCGCGGGCAGCAACCAGTTTCAATTTTCCGTCTTCGATTGTACGGGGTGAAACATGCATACTGTCGCGCAATGGTTCAGATAACTCAAGAGCATAATTTAGCTGAGCTGAAAGCTTACCAGGCAAATCAGAGTTTGTGGTTTTCTTTTCGGAACAACCTGCAACAATTAATATAATCAGGATGAATTGTAGTTTAGTCATAGTGAAGTTAGTTCTCTTAGTTTACATGTTGATTTTAAATCAAAAGGAATCTTCACCAAATAAAGAAAAGACTCCATGTAAATTATTAACTAAACTATGGGAAAAAATGTCTTATCCGGGAAATTCGAAGTAATCATAATTAGGTCCTTTAGTTTATGTTGTTGAACTGTTACAATCGATTGCGAAGACAATCAAAAAAAATCAATCAAACTGCAATCGATTGCATTAATGTACGAAAAAAAACAATTTAAAGTCAATATTGTTTGAGAAAAAACATAAAAATGATTTTAGCTGCTTTTGAATTTATTCGTTAACTGCAATAATTTGTTGAAGAGAGATAATCACAATTCTTTACCAAAATTTTATTAATTGCTTATTTTCCCTTTTGCAGACTTTGGCTGATCTTTACCTTTTACCAATCACAAAGCATCCTTTGTGGGCATATTAACTCTTCATCTTCCTGATAAATAAATTGAAGGCAAAATTTATGTACCCATTATAAAAACATGCCGTATAAAATCTAAATCGTTTCAATTGTATGATATTTTTCGTGTCTTGTTCCAATCATTAATTTTAATTTGGCGTCGCAAAAAAACTACAACGCTTTTCAAAAAAACGATTATGCAAATCATAAAAGATGCCTCAGAAGCCGTTAATGAAATAAATATTAAACCAGGTTCAATAATTTATTCAGGCGGAAATGCGGCTACTCCCCAGATTTTGTTAAATCAACTGGTGAATGATAAATCTATCAGAGATGTTGAATTAATAAGCATTTTACTTTTAGGCGATATACAGCATTTATTCAGCAAAGAATCATGTCAGCGAATTAAACACCGCGTAATTTTTTCGGGCCCGTATTCCAGAAAAGCATTAAACGAAGGGTTGGCCACCTATCAGGTGATGCATCTTTCAAATGTTCCGTTCCAGGTAAAAAATTATCTTAAACCAAATGTGGTATTCCTTCAGGTTAGCGGACCCGATAAAGGCGGCAATTACAGCTACGGAACCACAGTTGAAGGAGTACAGGCTGCCGTAAATACTGCAAAGGCAAATGGTGGAATTGTTATTGCCGAAAGAAATAAGCAAATGCCATTTATTTTGGGAACAACGTTGGACGAATCCAATATAGATTATTTGATTGATACCGATTATCCACTTCCGGTAATTCCGTATTTACGTCCCGATGAAACTGCACATAAAATCGGCCGATTGATTACCGAATTATACATAACCGATGGATGTACCCTTCAGTACGGAATTGGTAAAGTTCCGGAAGCAGTTACCGATGCGGTTATCGATAAAGGAGTAAAAGACATTGGTATTTACACCGAGCTTTTCACCGATTCAATGCAAAAACTAATCGAAAAAAAAATTGTGACCAACAAGTATTCGGATGTTAACTTCTCGATATCATCCATTTTCCTGGCAAAAGATAAAGAAGGTTATGATTGGCTCGATTATAACAGTTCAATACAAAACCGGCCTTGTAATTACACCAATAATATATTGCGAATTGCAAGGCAACATAAAATGATTGCCATTAACAGTGCGATAGGTGTCGATCTTCACGGAAATATCTGGGCCGATTCACTTAAAGGAAGACAAATTTACAGCGGAATTGGCGGTCAGGCCGATTTTCTTCGCGGTTCAATCCTGTCGAAAAATGGGTACGGAATTATTGCCATGGAATCAACAACCAATAACGGCATTTCAAAAATAATAGATATGTGCCCTGAAGGAATTACCACAACGGCGATTGCAGCCGATCCCGTTATAATTGTTACCGAACAAGGCGCTTTTAATCCCTTGGGATTAAACCTGGCAGAACATGCTATTGGAATTGCACACCTGGCAGAACAAAAAACCAAAGAACTGTTGCTGCGAAAAATTTACGAAAGCCCTGAATTTTATAAACCCAGAGAAGCTTTAAGTGATAAAGCACCCAAAGGATTTACACCTTATGAAACAATTGAAAAATAAAGCATAACTTAGTTGCAAAAGATGTTTTATGGAGAATTACAAATTGGTTTTGCGCGGCGATCTTAATCAAAACGGACATTTGTATGGCGGCAATTTATTAAAATGGATCGATGAATATGCATGGATTGCAGCAACGCTTGATTTTCCGGGAAGCAGCCTTGTCACCGTGGCATTGGATAAAGTTACCTTTAAAAAAGGCGTCAACGAAGGTGCAATTCTGAAATTTAATATCGAAAAATCGAAAGTAGGAAATACGTCGGTGCAATACCTTGTGAATGTATATTGCCAGAATAATTGCAATAAAAATCTTGAACTTATATTTTCAACACATATTACTTTTGTTAACCTGGATAAAAACGGCGAAAAACAACGACTTCCACCCGCGCGCTGAGATATTTATGAAGACCTTTCAAATAAGAAAAAAGGGGAAGCAGTAAAATTTACATAAAAAAGTAGAAAAAAGTGTCATGTTCCACCCTGAATATGGAATAAAAAAAGAGTGTTATACAATATATAGTAAAGATTTCAGAATCATTTTTTTTATGTTATTTTCAAAGCCTGAAAAATATTTTATTTAAAATTGAAATATTTCATTGTCTTGCTAAACCTGAATCTGTCATACAAATTCAATCCTTTCTTCGACAAAAATTACGAAGCAAAAATATACATCAATCATTTTAACAATTTTTCCACCGGACAAAAACGCTCGAACGGAATTATTTGTTAAGCAATGTTTTGCATATTTTCTTTGAAACAACTTTTTTACTTTTCTTAAATTGATTCTTTAACTTAAAAGCTTATGTTATGGTAAATAAAATCACAAGTTTAGCCGAATATTTTCAGAAGTACAGCGAAAGCGTGGCCGATCCCGATGGATTCTGGGGTAATATTGCCGAAACGCATTTCTGGAGGAAAAAATGGGATAAAGTTCTTGATTATAAATTTGAAGGAAAAGGCGCTCCGGATGTTAATTGGTTTGTAAACGGCAAGTTGAATATTACCGAGAATATTTTCGAACGTAATATGTATTTGCGAAAAGACCAGGTAGCTATTATCTGGGAACCCAATGATCCAAAAGAGCCGGAAATTAAGCTGACCTATGGCGAACTCTTTGAAAAAGTGAAACAGTTTGCCAATGCGTTTAAAATCGCTTGGAGTTGAAAAAGGCGATCGTGTTGCCATTTATCTTCCCATGGTTCCTGAACTTGCCATTGCAATGCTTGCCTGTGCACGAATCGGTGCAATTCATTCCATCGTATTTGCCGGCTTTTCAGCAACTGCCTTAGCCGATCGTGTTGTCGATGCCGAAGCTAAAGTGGTTATTACGTCCGATGGTGGTTATCGCGGAACAAAAACAATTCCCTTAAAAAGTATTGTGGATGAAGCCATGGAAAAATGCCCATCGGTTCAAAATGTAGTCGTTTTGAAACGTACCGGCGAAAATATTGAATTTCAAGACGGACGCGATGTATGGTGGCACCACCTGGTAAAAAATGCATCAACCGAAAATGTGGCAGAAACCATGGATGCCGAAGATATGCTGTTTATTCTTTATACATCGGGTTCTACGGGAAAACCAAAAGGAGTTGTACACACTACCGGAGGTTATATGGTTTATACCGAATACACTTTTAAAAATGTGTTCCAGTACAGCGATGGCGACATTTACTGGTGTACTGCCGATATTGGCTGGGTAACAGGGCATTCATATATCGTTTATGGCCCGTTGCTGGCCGGAGCTACTTCCATAATGTTTGAAGGTGTTCCTACATGGCCCGATGCCGGAAGATTCTGGGATGTTGTAGATAAATATAAAGTAAATCAGTTTTATACGGCTCCTACTGCCATTCGCGCTCTTGTTGCACAAGGCGATGAATGGGTTACAAAACATGATCTTAGTTCGATAAAAGTACTCGGAACGGTTGGCGAACCCATTAATGAAGAAGCATGGCGCTGGTATCACGACCTGGTTGGAAAAAGCCGATGCCCGATTGTTGATACCTGGTGGCAAACCGAAACCGGTGGAATTATGATAACGCCTCTTGCCGGAATTACACCAACAAAACCTTCGCTGGCCACGCTGCCACTTCCCGGCGTTCAACCTATCCTTGTTGATCCGGAAGGAAAAGAGTTAAAAGGAAACAGCGTGGAAGGCATTCTTTGTATAAAATTCCCATGGCCGGGAATGATCCGCACAACTTACGGCGACCATCAGAGATGTTATCAAACCTATTTCTCAGCTTTTCCGGGGCTTTATTTAACCGGAGACGGCGCAAAACGCGATGAAGAAGGTTACTATCGAATTATCGGCCGCATCGACGATGTAATTAATGTATCGGGCCACCGCATTGGTACTGCTGAGGTTGAAGATGCAATTAACCAGCATCCAAAAGTGAATGAATCTGCAGTAGTAGGTTATCCTCACGAAATTAAAGGTTCAGGAATTTATGCTTATGTAATTTGCGAAGATTTAACCGATGCTGAAATGGCAACCATTGAAGATGAAATCCGGGCAACAGTAACAAAATTTATAGGCCCGATTGCCAAACCCGATAAAATTCAGATTGTTAGCGGTCTCCCGAAAACGCGTTCAGGAAAAATTATGCGCAGAATACTTCGCAAAATCGGCGAAGGCGATGCTACCAACCTTGGTGATACATCCACACTGCTCGATCCCGGAGTTGTTGATGATATTATTGGCGGAGCAAAAGTTGCAGTAAAAAGATAAAAAATTTAAAATCAGCATTTTGTAACCTAAAATTATAAACGATGGAAAATAAACTTTCAAATCCCGCACCTCTCGGATTGATGGGGTTCGGGATGACAACCGTGTTGTTAAACATTCACAATGCAGGCTTTTTCCCGCTTGGTTCGATGATTCTTGCCATGGGCGTTTTTTATGGTGGAATTGGCCAGATAATAGCTGGAATCCTTGAATTCAAAAAAGGAAATACATTTGGAACAACTGCTTTTACCTCCTATGGTTTATTCTGGCTTACACTTGTTTTTCTGATTGTATTCCCCAAACTGGGTTGGCTTGAAGCTCCGCCGGCAGCTTTTATGGGCTGGTATCTGTTTATGTGGGGATTATTTACATTTTTAATGTGGATTGGCACGTTTGGCAAAAACCGCGCGCTTCAGTTTATATTTTTTACTTTGTGGATTTTATTCCTGTTGCTGGCAATCCGCGACTGGACCGGTTCGACTACCATCGGTACAATTGCAGGTTTCGAAGGTATTGTGTGCGGTTCATCCGCAATTTATCTTGCCATGGCGGAGGTAATAAACGAATCGCAGGGGAAAACAGTGCTCCCAATTGGTGAAAGATAACAGATATCCAAATATAGCACTCCTGGAAACAAGGGTGCTTTTTTTTGCCTTAAACACTAGAAACCCCGGATTGACCGAAATTCTGCAAACCAACCAAACCAAAGGCTAATACCGATCCTAATTTGAAATTTTACCGGCAAAATTGAATATATAGAATAGAAGATAAAACGGTATAAAATGCATTTATGCTCAATAACACACCATTTAAAAATTGTTATTAAACATAAAATGCCTGAAAGTGAAGTAAAATTCCCGCTGTAAATTTCTGATTTTAAGTGAACTTTAATCTTTTCACCATATTTTGGAAACCTGTGGTTAAAATTTTCTAAACTGACTTTTTTTCATGATTTTTATGAGCCAAATAATTCAACTTTACAGCTGAAAAATTTTAGACACTTAAACTTGTTATAAAACCAAAAATATTTCCCAATGGCCATTAAGAAATTGAACAGCATTTTTAGACCAAAACGAATTGCGTTAATTGGAGTTTCGAGCAATCCTGACAGTGTAGGGGGAATAACTTTACGAAATCTGGTTGGAGGAGGATATAACGGAGTTGTGTATCCGGTAAACCCAAAACGCGAAGCTGTGTTTGGTATTCCATGTTATCCTGATGTAAAAAGCTTACCAAAAACACCCGATTTAGCGGTAATTATGACGGCAGCTAAATTTGTTCCGCAATTGGTTCGCGAATGCGGAGAAGCCGGAATTCACGGAATGATAATTATGTCGGCCGGTTTTAAGGAATCAGGCCATGAAGGTAAGGCACTTGAAGAGCAGGTAAAAGCCGAAAAAGCCAAATTTCCGGATATGCGGGTTATCGGTCCGAACTGTCTGGGAATTCTTGTTCCCGGGCTGAATATGAATGTCAGTTTTGCCGATGGAATGCCACAAAAAGGCCATGTTGCATTTATTTCACAATCGGGTGCTTTATGTACTTCTGTTCTCGATTGGGCCTACGAATCAAATATTGGATTTTCCTATTTCGTTTCCATCGGGAATTCCATGGATGTTAATTTTGGAGATTTAATCGATTATTTCGGCCAGGATCCAAATACAAAATCCATTGTTCTTTATGTTGAATCGTTATCCGATGCACGTACGTTTATGTCGGCAGCACGTGCATTTTCACGCGAAAAACCAATTATTGTGTACAAATCAGGGAGGTTTCCTGAATCTGCAGCAGCAGCAGCTTCCCATACAGGGGCTATGGCTTCCGAAGATTCAATTTACGATGCTGTCTTTCGCAGGGCAGGCCTGGCAAGGGTTTTTGATTTTGGGAATATTTTTGATTTTACCGATTTGGTTGGCCGCCGCCGAGTTCCGAAAGGAAATCGCTTAGCGATTGTTACCAATGCAGGTGGTCCCGGAGTTATGGCTACCGACTCATTGATTTCAATGGGGGGAAAACTGGTTCAGCTTTCAGAAACAACAATGCAGAAACTGAACGATTATCTGCCGCCATTCTGGTCGCACGGAAACCCTATTGACGTACTTGGTGATGCCACTCCCGAGCGATTTGCAAAAGCAACTGAAATAGTTCTTGAAGATGAAAATGTTGATGCAGTACTGGTACTTTTAACTCCGCAGGCAATGACTGCTCCAACCGAAACTGCAGATGCAATTTCGGAACTGGCTACCAAAACTACAAAATCAATAATGGCCGCCTGGCTGGGTGGCGCCAGTATGCGCGAAGGAATCCAGGTTTTTAACCAGGCAGGAATCTCGAGTTACACCACTCCTGAGCAGGCAATCCGGGCATTTATGACGCTTTCGAACTACTCGCAAAATCAGGAAACACTTTATGAAACTCCAAAAGAAGTTCCGGTTTCATTTCAAATACGACCGAAATGAATTTCGGAAAAAATACCTGAAAGAAGTATTTCCAAAAGCTAAAATTTTGAATGAAGATGATTCAAAAATGCTTGTTAACGATTATGGTATCGACACTACACACCCCTACCCCGCTGCAACCGAAGATGAAGCAGTTGCAATTGCAGAAAATAAAGGATATCCTGTTGTTATGAAAATATATTCGCCCGATATTACCCATAAATCGGATGTTGGTGGAGTTGCACTAAATATTAAAGATGAAGAAATGGTTCGGGCAACTTTTCGAAACATGATAAAAACAGCTTCCGAAAAACGTCCTGATGCAAAAATTGACGGTGTAACCATTCAAAAAATGGTGGATACAAAAGATGGTATTGAATTGATTGTCGGAACAAAAAAAGACCCAATTTTTGGAACCGTAATGTTAGTGGGAATGGGCGGTACAACGGCTGAATTGTTTAAAGACAAACGGTTGGAATTTCCTCCCCTCAACGAACAACTGGCGCACCAAATGCTGAAATCCTTACAAATTTATCCACTGTTGGAAGGATATCGGGGCGATTCACCTAAAAATATCAACAAATTAATCGAAGTGTTAATCCGCATGTCATACCTTGCAGCAGATTATCCTGAAATTGCAGAACTGGACATTAATCCGCTGATTGTAACACCCACCGATGTAATTGCTTTGGATGCCCGAATTGTGGTTGATGAAGAAATAATGCAAAACCCTGTTAAAGAGTACTCACATTTGATTTTGCGTCCGTATCCTGAGAGCTTAATAAAAACAACTGCTTTAAAAGATGGTACTGAAATTCTTCTTCGCCCGATAAAACCTGAAGACGAACCACTCTGGTTTGAATTACTTTCAAGTTGTTCGAAAGAATCGATTTATCACCGGTTCAGGTACGATTTCTATTTTGATTCACATGATATTGCATCGCATTTTTGTTTTATCGATTACGACCGCGAAATTGCAATTGTTGCCGAACTTGAAGAAGAAGGCAAGAAAAAACTGATTGGTGTGGGCCGCTTAATTGCTGATCCCGATGTGGAAATGATGGAATATGCAATTTTAATTACCGATGCATGGCAGCAAAAAGAACTTGGCTTCACAATAACCAATTATTGCCTGGAAATTGCAAAATCAAGAGGTATTAAAAAGTTGGCTGCCGAAACTACAAAAGACAATAAACCAATGATTTCGGTTTTCCGCAAATTGAATTTCAAAATCAGGTTTAACGAAGACACAACGGTTTCGGTTAGTAAAGATATTGAAGAAGAAGAATAACAAAATCGTATATAAACAGGTTAATTTCCCGGCAGGATTTAAATTCCCTGCCGGGAAATTTTTGAATGGAAAGTATGAATTCCGCACAAATACATAAAGCCGCCGACCTTATTCGAAATGCAAAATATGCTGTTGCTTTTACCGGGGCCGGTATATCTGTAGCAAGCGGAATTCCGCCCTTTCGCGGCAAAAATGGATTATGGAACAAAGTCGATCCCATTTTTCTCGAAATCGATTATTTCACTAAAAAACCACTGCAGTCGTGGATAAAAATTAAGGAAATATTTTACGACAGCCTTGGCAATGCGCAACCAAATATCGCCCACCAGGTTCTGGCAAAAATGGAAAAACGAAGTTTCCTCGAATCGGTAATCACCCAGAATATCGACCATCTGCATCAAAAAGCGGGAAGCTGTTATGTTTATGAACTTCATGGCACTTACAAACAACTGGTTTGCACTGAATGCGGTTCGGAATACGATATTAGTTTTGCCGATTTGAATTTCCTTCCACCAACATGTTTCATCTGCAAGGGAATTTTAAAACCCGACATGGTTTTTTTTAACGAGCCTATTCCGCCAGTTTGCAAAAAAACATTCGTTTGAAGAAGCAGAAAAAGCCGATGTTTTTATTATTATCGGGACAAATGCCGAAGTACTTCCCGCTGCCGAGATTCCGGTTGATGCAAAAAACCACGGAGCAAAAATCATAGAAATCAATATAAAGAAAACACATTTTACCGGCGAAATAACCGATATATTTTTGCAGGGTGAAGCCAGTAAAATTATGCAGCAAATTGGTGAGCAGCTATATCTTTGATTAAATTGCAATCTTTTAAAAACCTGATTCAACCAACTTAAAATTATGAAACCATTTTGTTCGGCTAATTCCATTAAACAAGTGAAGAAATTCCAGGTAGTTTTATCAACAGCAATTTTACTTATAACCATTGTGCTGCATTCTTCAGCCACAGATTATTTTATTAACAGTATTTCAGGAAACGACTCCAACTCCGGAATCAGCAGTTCTTTAGCGTGGCGGAGCCTTTGATTGTCATACGTTTTATATTCCGGTGCGCTGCACCTCAATTTGTATTGAAACCCACCTATTTACAAATATATCGCGGCGCTGCCGCTATTACAATCCAGCTAAAAGGTTCATGGTGCAGCGCACCGCAAGATTTGCAGATAATTTATTATCGTGTGTTTGTAGGTGCAGCGCACCGTAAGATTTGCAGATAATTTGTTATTGTGTGTTTGTAGGTGCAGCGCACCGCAAGATTTGCAGATAATTTGTTATTGTGTGTTTGTAGGTGCAGCGCACCGAAATATTTGTAGTTTGCAACATTGCCCAACAACGGTAGGTGCAGCGCACCGAAATATTTATAGCTTGCAACATTGCCCAACAACGGTAGGTGCAGCGCACCGAAATATTTGTAGGTGCAGCGCACCGTAAGATTTATAACATTATATCTTATTCCAAAGGACACACAGTAATAATTGTAATCGCAGAACATCTACATATTCACATCACCCCTTAAACATTTGTTCCCTATTCATGCTCATTTTAATTCAAAATCTTTAATTTTATTGGAATTATTAACCAATCTAATCCGGCTATGGCAAATACGTATACCCAATTATATATTCATTTGGTTTTTGCAGTCAAAAACCGCAATGCTCTGATCAAAAAAATCTGGAAGAATGAATTGGAAATGTACATTACAGGAATCGTTCAAAATCATGCCCATAAAATGCTGGCAATAAATACCATGCCTGATCATATCCACATTTTTATCGGATACGATGTCAACCAGCTAATTCCAAAATTAGTGGAGGAAATAAAAACATCTTCCAATGAATGGATAAAAAATAACAAATTATCCAGGATACATTTTGAATGGCAAAGAGGATACGGAGCATTTTCACATTCCCGCTCACAAATTGACCGCGTAGTGAAATATATCTTAAATCAGGAAAATCACCACCGGAAAAATAATTTCAGGAAAGAATATCTCGAAATATTGAAAAAAAACGATATCCAATATAATGATGATTACCTTTTCGATTTTTTTGATGATGTTCGGGATTGGGAATAAATATGTTTCGGTGCGCTGCACCTCAATTTGTATTGAAACCCATTTATTTACAAATATCTCGCGGCGCTGCCGCTTTTACAATCCATCTAAATGGCTCATGGTGCAGCGCACCGTAAGATTCGTAACAAATAAACAATATCGATTTACGTAGGTGCAGCGCACCGCAAGTATTTGTAGGTGCAGCGCACCGAAATATTTATAGCTTGCAATATTGCCAAACAACGGTAGGTGCAGCGCACCGAAATATTTGTAGCTTGCAACATTGCCCAACAACGGTAGGTGCAGCGCACCGAAATATTTGTAGGTGCAGCGCACCGTAAGATTTATAACATTATATCTTATTCCAAAGGACACACAGTAATAATTGTAATCGCAGAACATCTACATATTCACATCACCCCTTAAACATTTGTTCCCCATTCATGCTCATTTAATTCAAAATCTTTAATTTTATTGGAATTATTAACCAATCTGATCCGGCTATGGCAAATACGTATACCCAATTATATATTCATTTGGTTTTTGCAGTCAAAAACCGCAATGCTCTGATCAAAAAAATCTGGAAGAATGAATTGGAAATGTACATTACAGGAATCGTTCAAAATCATGCCCATAAAATGCTGGCAATAAATACCATGCCTGATCATATCCACATTTTTATCGGATACGATGTCAACCAGCTAATTCCAAAATTAGTGGAGGAAATAAAAACATCTTCCAATGAATGGATAAAAAATAACAAATTATCCAGGATACATTTTGAATGGCAAAGAGGATACGGAGCATTTTCACATTCCCGCTCACAAATTGACCGCGTAGTGAAATATATCTTAAATCAGGAAAATCACCACCGGAAAAATAATTTCAGGAAAGAATATCTCGAAATATTGAAAAAAAACGATATCCAATATAATGATGATTACCTTTTCGATTTTTTTGATGATGTTCGGGATTGGGAATAAATATATTTCGGTGCGCTGCACCTCAATTTTTATTGAAACCCATTTATTTACAAATATCTCGCGGCGCTGCCGCTTTTACAATCCATCTAAATGGCTCATGGTGCAGCGCACCGCAAGATTTATAACCAATAAAAACATATCGTCTATCGGTTGGTGCAGCGCACCGTAATATTAGTCTTAATTGTATCCCTCATAATTTACATTCTTTTGCCTTACATGGTTTTATCTTCTATTTTTACAATATTAAACAAACAAATTATGCAACCCGATTTCAACCTTCTTAAATCCCAACTCGAAGGCGACCTTTTTACCGACAATGTTCAGCGTGTGTTATATTCCACCGATGCATCGCAATACAAAGAAATGCCGCTGGCTGTTACCCGTCCAAAAACGAAGGAAGACATTAAAAAAATGATTGCATTTGCCCGCGAAAACAGAACTTCGATTATTCCGCGTGGCGCAGGAACTTCGCTTGCAGGACAGGTTGTGGACCGGGAATTGTAGTTGATGTTTCAAAATACATGAATAAAATCCTTGAATTCAATAAAGAAGAAAATTATGTGATTGTTGAACCAGGTGTGGTTCTGGCTGAATTAAATCTTTCTCTGGCACAACACGGATTGCAATTTGGCCCCGAAACTTCAACAGCCAACCGTTGTGTAATTGGCGGCATGCTTGGAAATAATTCCTGTGGACTGCATTCGCTGGTTTATGGCAGTGTGCGCGAACATATTCTGGAAGTGGATGCCATTCTTTCCGATGGTTCGGAAACCACATTTAAAACGACTTATCAAAAGAAGAATTTCAGCAAAAACTAAATGGAAATCCAAATCAACTGGAAAAAGCAATTTATCAGAATATAAATGAAATGCTTTCCAATCCTGAAAATCAAAAAGAAATCAGGGAAAAATTTCCAGATCCAAAACTCACCCGCCGAAATATGGGATATGCCATCGATGTCGTTGTTGAATTCGGAAATGTTCACCGAAGGAGGCGAACCATTTAATTTTTGCAAACTGCTGGCAGGTTCAGAAGGAACACTTGGCTTTTTCGCACCGCATTAAACTGAATGTAATTCCTCTTCCACCAAAATATAAAGGATTGGTTTGTGCACATTTCGAAACACTGGAAGAATCGTTGCTTGGAAATCTTGTTGCATTAAAACACAAACCAACAGCCATTGAATTGATGGACGACAAGGTAATGGATGCTGCCAAACAAAACATCGAACAAAACAAAAACCGCTTTTTTGTAAAAGGCGAACCAGGTGCAATGCTGATGATTGAATTTTCATTTGAAACTGAAGAAGAACTGAATAAGAAAGCCGCAGACACTGGAAAAAGATTTCAGAAAAGCCAGATCTTGGTTATCATTTTCCATTGGTTACAGGTGCCGATAAAATTAAACGGGTTTGGGCGCTTGCGAACTGCCGGGCTTGGCTTGCTGGCAAATATTCCCGGCGACCGAAAAGGTGTTCCCGGAATTGAAGACACTGCAGTTCATCCGGAATATCTTGCCCGATTATGTTGCCGACATCAAAAAAGTACTGGCAAAGCTTGGGCTCGACAGTGTATATTATGCCCACATTGCCACAGGCGAAATTCATTTCCGGCCGTTGATCAATTTTAAAGACCCGGAAGATGTGGAACGTTTTGACACGTTGATGAATGAAGTGGCAAAACTGGTAAAAAAATACCGTGGTTCCATGAGTGGCGAACATGGCGATGGCCGTGCACGTGGAAAATTTATTCCGTTTATGCTGGGCGAACAAAATTATCAACTCTTAAAAGAATTAAAAAAAGCCTGGGACCCGGACAATATTTTTAATCCCGGAAAAATTGTGGATACTCCGCCAATAACCGAAAACCTGCGCGTAATTCCCGGAAATCCAACACCTGAATTTAAAACACATTTCGATTTTTCCAACAACAACGGTTATATGCGCAGCATTGAAAAATGCAACGGAACCGGCGATTGCCGAAAAAGTGAAATAATTGGCGGAACCATGTGCCCCACTTTTATGGCTACCCGCGACGAAGATAAATCAACCCGCGGCCGGGCCAATATTTTACGCGAATTTTTGTATACCAACGAAAAGGAAAATCCTTTCGACCAAAAAGAAATTTACGATATTCTCGATTTATGTATTTCCTGTAAAGCCTGTAAAAGCGAATGCCCGTCGAATGTGGACATGGCAAAACTAAAAGCCGAATTTCTGCAACATTATTACGATATTCACGGAATTCCGCTTCGTTCAAAACTGATTGCTTATCTGCCCCGGTTAAATAAACTGGCAGTGATATTCCGTCCGCTTTCCAATTTTATGATGAATACCGCGTTGCTGAAAAAAGCCATTGGTTTTTCAACAAAACGCAATGTTCCAAAATTGTCAAAAATTACTTTAGAACGTTGGATTGAAAATGGAATACCCAACTCCGGAACAAGAGTCGAAAGGAAAGGTTTATCTGTTTAACGACGAGTTTACCAATTACAACGAAAGCGACATTGGAATAAAAGCAATTTTACTGCTGACCAAACTGGGATACGAAGTAAAAATCCCGGTTCACAAAGAAAGTGGACGAACATTTCTTTCGAAAGGATTGGTGAGAACTTCGAAAAAAATTGCCACCGAAAATGTAAACCTTTTAAAAGATATTATTACTGAAAAAACTCCGCTGATTGGCATCGAACCTTCGGCAATACTGGCTTTCCGCGATGAATACCCCGAATTGGTGGATAAGGAATTACAACCGGCTGCTCAAAAACTGGCAAACAATGCCTTGTTCTTTGAAGAATTTATTTCTGCAGAAATTGAAAAAGGAAATATTACTGTCAGAACTATTTACCAACAGATGAAAAACAAATCCTGCTGCATGGCCATTGCCAGCAAAAAGCAGTTGCAAGCACCGAACCGACAAAAAAGATGCTTTCGTTGCCAGTAAATTATTCGGTAAAAGAAATTCCTTCGGGTTGTTGCGGGATGGCAGGTTCGTTTGGTTACGAAAAAGAACATTATGATTTGTCGATGAAAATTGGTGAAATGGTGCTGTTCCCTGCTGTCCGCGAAGCTGAGGAAAAAATGATTATTTCAGCTCCCGGAACCTCCTGCCGCCACCAGATAAAAGACGGAACCGGAAAAAAGGCAATGCATCCGGTGGAAGTATTGTATGAGGCTTTAGCCTGAAAATAGGCTTTGGCTTCTGATTTTTATACCATATAATATATAGTGTACACATTTCTTCGCCGGTAAATGTTATGCAGTTGAGCTGGTGACTCTTTCCTCTGTTGAGCTGGTGACTCCTTCCTCGTTGAGCTGGTGACTTCCCGTCACCTGCTCAATAAAATCTTAAACTTACCCACTTAATAAAGCCACTTCCTCATTTCATTTATTCACCAGCTGAGCCCGAGTCAGCAGGTGAACTTCTCTCCGTTGATCGGGTGACTCCTTCCTCTGTTGAGCTGGTGACTCCTTCTTCAGTTGAGCTGGTGACTTCCCGTCACCTGCTCAATAAAATCTTAAACGCACCCGCTCAATAAAATCACTTCCGCATTTCATTTATTCACCAGCTGAGCCCGAGTCAGCAGGTGAACTTCTCTCCGTTGATCGGGTGACTCCTTCCTCTGTTGAGCTGGTGACTCCTTCTTCAGTTGAGCTGGTGACTTCCCGTCACCTGCTCAATAAAATCTTAAACGCACCTACTCAATAAAATCACTTCCGCATTTCATTTATTCACCAGCTGAGCCCGAGTCAGCAGGTGAACTTCTCTCCGTTGATCGGGTGACTCCTTCCTCAGTTGAGCTGGTGACTTTATAACCGGCAGCGCAAAAACTTGCAAACAATTCCTTGCTCTTCGAAGAGTTTATTTCGGCAGAAATCGAAAAAGGAAATATTAATGTCTGAACTATTTACAACGCAGAAAAACAAATCCTGCTGCATGGCCATTGCCGGCAAAAAGCGGTCGCAAGCACCGAACCAATAAAAAAGATGCTGTCGTTGCCAAAGAACTATAGCGTGAAGGGAATATTGCTTATTCCAAATAAGATATTCTGCACTTAAACTGAAAAAACCATTCACAATATCATCAAATTTAATCGCAAAAAAAAACCTGAATGAGATTCATTCAGGTGTATATCTTTTTAGACAGGTTGCTCTAATTTCCCGGATATGAACCGGCTGCCCCTTTATGTTTTGTTCTTGTTCCGTCACTCCAGTATGCCCACCACATATCCCAGTTATTATTGGAAGTAATCAGTTTAAGATAAAGTAGTGTCGCATCCTCAGCTGGTCCCTTATTCGGATTCCCGGGCGGAATCGTTTTTGCGGCTTTTTTCAAATTCTCCATTGGCTGAATTACTTCGCTTTCAATAAAGTTTCTGTATGCCAGAATAGCTGAATAATAATCGTTGCTATAAAAATTTACGGTCTCAGCTTTTTGCCTTACCAGGTAACGATTTAACAAACTGGCTTTTAATTCTGTAAAATTAATTTCATTTATGTCTCCCGGCAGACTTCCAAACCTGTTTACTACATCCAGATATGTTTTAGAATCATTTTTTAACAACAAATCGATCTCTTCTGAAGATAGCTCAATACTGCTTGTATAGTGCTGAATCATATCATCCAAACTTAATTTCTCCAGGTTTTCCGGAATAACCAGCTTTACATTTGAGAATGTTTCCATTAGCTCATCCAATGAAGTTGTATTTGCGATTTTCATGTTAAGCTCGCTGACACCTGAAGTATCAAAAACATCATCAAATGTTTGGAT
This sequence comes from uncultured Prolixibacteraceae bacterium, assembly GCA_963821855.1. Classification (GTDB taxonomy): domain Bacteria; phylum Bacteroidota; class Bacteroidia; order Bacteroidales; family Prolixibacteraceae; genus Draconibacterium. Next base: position 448,680 of record CAWGFJ010000013.1, read on the forward strand.
GTACTCTGTTTTTTTACATGAGAAAACGAAGATGAATAACAACGACGTGAAAACTACAGTCGGCATACGTTTAAGAATTGTATGTTTTTTCATGGAGCAGATGTTTTTAGTTGAATAATATCATTTTTTATCTTATTTGTAAAAATAACAAAATTAATTTGATTTCCAACAGGGCTGGAACTAAAATTTTGTCCATAATGTAATTCTGTACCAGCATTATAATTTAAGCTGAAATGATTTGGAATCGTTATACGCAATCGTTTTCGGTTGAACCTTCGTTTGAATGGAAATGGGATGATAACATTAAATCCTCCATTTAAATTATGCCGGTTTAATTGTGCAAAAAAGCCTACTGCCGTTTCTCCAAAATAACGTGTACAGTTTGCAAATAACCCGAGATCATTATAGATGTATTGTGCCATGCCGCCTTTGAACACAAGGTTAAAACCTGAATAATACCAGGAGACAGATGCCGACCATGTTAACGTGGAAAGGCTGCCATGCGTCCATTGTTTGTCGTAAAAATGAGAAAACCCTGTTAATCCTGCTCTTGCTTCCAAATTCCAGTTCTCATTCCGAAGCGGGTGCCAGAAATACGCTTCAAATCCGTAGCGACTGCTGCTAAAATTTCCGGCAGAAAAAACCGCCCACCACTGTTTTGGCAATCTGTATTCTTGTGAAAGTGTTATATATCCGGGCCTGATAAAATCTCCTTCATAACCTAATTCATTATGAACCGGGAAAATTACCTGGCTTCTCAATTCGTTACCTTTCCACAATGAAAACTCCAAAGCAGGTGCAATATTTAATTGTGTTTCATAAATCTTTGATAACCGGGTATTTTCAAATGAAAACTGGGGATATACAACCAAATCCAATTTCCCGGTATTTTTATCCAAAGGTCGAATGTTCTTAAGTTCATTCCATGCTTTATCTGTCTTCCATGTAACTTCCAGGTTGTCAGAAATCCGACTATTATCTGATTTTATTTTGCTGAAATTATTCCATTCCGCCGAATTAACTTTAACAAGGCAGTAAGGAATTCCCTTACGGACAAGTACAAGTTGTATTTCTATGGAATCTGCAGTAGCAGTGGAAATTAAATCAACAGCTTCAACAATTGCATATGCATTCCATCGATAAACATTATTCTCTAATGATAAATATAATACGTGATCCGATTTTACAATTCTGATATTCTCAAAACCCTTTTTTTGTAGACCTAATGAAAGCTCGTTCTGCGACTGTGTATATCCATTTATCCAACTTAGCAGATAAAGAAAGAAAAAAACCCATTTTAATTTCATCAGGCTTTTTTTTGACATACGTTTCGGGATGCAGTATTTCAGGATAACGGGTGAAGTACACATTGGATTAAATAATTAAATCACTACCTGTTTTATCCAGGTCCCTTCCGGTTTTTATTTATTGACTACAAATATAGTTAAATGAATATAATCTGTTTTCAGGCATTTGTTAATTAATGAAATATGGAGTATTTTTCTAATTCCGGGAAAATTACACCGTTTCACTTATTTCGATTGAATCTATCTATCAAAACAAGCATCATGATTCAATTTTTTTTATACTTTTAGCTTCAAAAAAGAATCAAGCCTATGATCGCCAAAACATTTCGGAACATTCATCGCATCCTACTATTTATTTTATTATTTCTATTGGTTTATTCATGCAGCACACCAATACGGGAAGTAACCTATTTAAATGGAATAAAACCAGAAAAACATATCCCAATGTGCCATTTCCCTGATGTTTATAAAATACGTCCCAACGATCAGCTTTTATCCAGGTAATAAGCGACGATCCAGTAAATGCAGCCTTTCTAAACCTTACCGGCACTCAAAATATTGCATCAGGTGCAAATTCATCAAATGGAATTGAAATTATCACTTATCTGGTTGATGAAAAAGGAAATATTGAATATCCATATCTGGGGAAAATTGAAGTGGGTGGATTAACGCTTCCGAAGTAAGTACAAAATACAGGAACAGGTAGATAAATATTTGAAAGCGCTTCGGTATTTGTGAAACTGGTAAACCGAAACATAACAGTTTTGGGTGAGGTACGGATCACCGGGTCAAATATTGATGGTTAAAAACCAGCTTACAATATTTGAGGCTCTGGGTGCTGCCGGTGATATTACGGATTACGGAAACCGGCAAAATGTAAAACTGATTCGGGAATTGCCATCGGAAAACAAATTGTAGAACTCAATCTTACTGATCCCGAAATATTTATTCTCCTTATTATTATATTTTACCTCATGATATCATATATGTTGAGCACAGTACAAAAGTTTACGGGGCAAAAAATATGCCTTATGCAGCACCGTTAGGTATCGCTGCAATCCTATTATCCTTTGGATTGCTTAATTTATAACTGTTTAAATATGAAACAATCAAACCAAAATAATACTAGTTGCGAATCGCATAACAAAAGAAGATTCAAAAGAAATAGAAAAGATTATCTTTAAATTGTTGCGCAACTGGTACTGGTTTATTTGTGTGTTATCATGCCTATGACATGGCATTTCTATACAACCGTTATACCATACCAGTATATGTTATCAAATCTACAATGCTTGGTAGAAGAGGAGAAGGTAAGTTCTCCATTATTGGAGGAGCGGCCCCTCGGGAAACGTTTTTAACGGATTAGGGGTGATGAACAGCATGCGGAATATTTTTAACCAGATAGTTATTTTAAATTCAACTCCTATAGTTTCCAAAACATTGAAGAACTGGATTTTGAGGTAAGCTATTATTCAGTTGGCAGGGTGGTGGTTACTGAAAGATACAAACAGGTCCCGTTCCAGGTTATTTGGGAAAAAATCATCCGCAACTGGTTGAAACTGATTTTAACCTCACCATTCAACCAGATGGAAAACTCTAATAATAAAGGTCGAAGAAGATGAAGCCCAGGTATATGATTATGTCAACGATAGATATATCAAAACAGATGCCCAATATTATCTTTACACGTGAAATCGAACCGGGAACAAGGTTAATAGCAGACGAATTTTCATTTACAATAGTATTAAATGAACAGTTTAATCCTAAAGTCTGCAACAATTATAAATTCCGGTTTCACACGCCGTCCACATTGGTAAATAGTACCGAGCACGGCTAAATGTTACGCTTCCAGTAGAAGAAACTTCAATTCTTGAATTAAGTGTAAGAGATTACAATGTACAAAAAGGAATTGATTTTTTAAATAAACTGACCGAAGTATACCAACTGGATAACCTGGGAAAGAAAAATGAAAATGCCAACCGCACGATTCAGTTTATCAATTCCCAGTTACAAACTATTTCCGATTCATTAAACATTTCAGAAAACCGAATGGAGGATTTCCAAAGTGCAAACCAGGTGCTTGATATTTCGATGCAATCGCAACAATTACTGCAGCAAATGAATGAGCTTGACAAAGAGAAGCTGGCACTTGAAACCAAAAATAAATATTATCATTATCTGAAAGATTATATTGAAAACAACCAGGAATTGGAGACGGTTATTGCTCCTTCAGCTATGGGAATTGAAGACCCATTGCTGAATAGCTTGATTATACAATTAAATGAGCTGATTAACCCAAAAATCGAGTCAGACTTCAATTCGACAAGAATTCAGAACATCCTACTATTATTCGGTTAAATGCACAGATTGAAAGCGTAAAAAATGCCTTACTTGAAAATACAACCAATATAATTTCGCAATCGGATATTGCGCTGAAAGATATAAACAACCGAATCGCACAATTTGAAGCACAAGTACGGCGGTTGCCGGCAACTGAAAGAAATTATGTAAATATTGAAAGGACATATAAACTGAATAACGAAACATATACATTCCTGCTCCAGAAACTTTCGGAAGCGCAAATAGCAAAAGCTTCAAATATTCCTGACAGCCAGGTAATTGAAGTAGCAAGGGGAGGAGCTAATAATAAAACCTCAGACAAAAAGAATCTATTCCATCGCGTTTATTGTTGGGATCTGGCAATTCCTGCAGTTATTATTTTTCTATTGCGATTTTTTCAACAATAAAATTATGTCGGAAGATGAAATTAAAGCAGTTACCAATTATCCGATTATTGGGCACATATTTCATAACGACAGGGAATTTGACAGCCGTACACTGGTACTGGATAAACCCAATTCTCCGGCGGCAGAACCATACAGGGCAATAAGAAACAAACTGAATTTAATGACCAAGGGAAAAAACCATCCGGTTATTGCAGTGTCATCGGCTTTTCCAAAAGAAGGCAAATCGTACAATGCTATAAATATTGCATCGTCATTTGCACTGATGCATAAAAAAGCAGTTGTTCTCGACCTGGATTTGCGTAATTCAAAAATGGCCGAGGAATTTAAATTGAAATCGGATTTAGGTGTAGTCAATTATATTATCGGACAAGCCGGATTAGAGGAAATTACTTTTCCTACAAAACATCCGTATTTGAAATTTATTCCCGCAGGTCCAATTCCACCCAATCCGGCAGAAATGCTGACTGATCCCAAGATGGTTCAATTAATAAACAAATTAAAAGAGCTATATGATGTTATTGTTATTGACACACCACCTGTTGGTTTTGTTGCCGATATGTTTCAGTTGAGTGAAATTATCGATACAAACCTGTTTATTGTCCGCCATAAATACACCCATAAACAGGGACTAAAAACAGCACTGGAGGAAGTGGAAAAACATCAATTAAAAGGTGTTGGCATCATTGTCAATAATATCTCACGCGGAAAGAAAAATTACGGTTTTAGCGGAACTTATGGTTATGGATATGGATATGGTTACGGATATGGATATGGCTATGGCTATGGTTACGGTGAAAATGGTAAAGACAGTAAGCGGAAAAGGTTGAAAGTTGAGGAGAAGGAGGGTTAGTTCAGTGTTCAGGGCTGCCCTGACCGAACGAAGAGAGGGTCATGGGTTCAGAGTTCAGAGTGTACTGGTTGCTGGTTACTGGGTACTGGTTGCTGGTTACTGGGTACTGGTTGCTGGTTA
>CAWGFJ010000014.1:0-271163 GCA_963821855.1 uncultured Prolixibacteraceae bacterium
CAGTTTTTGCCGATCCGCCGGATTCCTCGTCTTCGTCAAGCTTTTTTATTAATTCAACTTTCTTATCTTTTGTTGCATACTTTTCGGGTTTCACCTTTCCGCGGTATTTATGATCGGAATATGCACGTGTAAATTCGGCGCCAAAAAATACAATCATAGATGAATAGGATGTCCACAACAGGATAAGTATAATAAACCCGGCAGCCCCGTATCCGGAGCCTGGACTGGCTTTTCCAAAATAAAACCCAAGCCCCGATTTGCCAATGGCAAACAGCAGGGAAGTGAGAATGGAACCACTCCACACTGTTCTCCATTTGATTTTGGCATCGGGTACAAATTTGAACATCAGTGCAAACAGAAGGGTAATAATGGCAAAGGATATAAGAAAGTTAACCACCTGAAACAGGACCATGATGTAATCGGGCCAGTTGCTCTCGATGTATCCTGACAGCGCAGAAAGTAACGTGGTAATTACAAGCGAAATCAGCAACAGGAAAGCAATTGTAATTATCATCCCAAGAGAAAACAGGCGGGCCATCACAATTTGTAAAATACCCGATTTCCTGGGATCAGGTTTAACATCCCATATAAAGTTCAGCGATTTTTGAAGCTGGAAAAACACACCGGTTGCCCCAAACAGGATGGTAGCAATTCCAATTACTGTGGCAATAAACGACTGATCTGCATCATAGGCGGCATCTACCACATTTTGTACCTGGGCTGCGGTATTCTCCCCTATTGCGTCAGCAATCTGCCCGTATAAATAACCGCTGATGCGTTCCTGTCCAAAGAAATAGCCTGCAAGTGTAATGATAACCAACAGCAATCCGGGCAGCGAGAAAATGGCATAATAGGCGATTATCGCACTTTCCCTGAACGGGTCTTTTGCATTCCATTGTTTGAACGATCTTTTCAGTAATTTCCAGAAAGTCTGAAGTGTTGTTTTCATGATTTCAATCCTGAGAGGTTTTGTAATTCTCTTGAATGTTTACATTAATCAATACAGAAACAAGCTGTTTCCAAATAAACTTAAACGAATAAATCCGGCGGCTGTTCATTTATGGCTTTAAAAAATCACAGATGTTCGTTTGAAGTGAAAGTGTCAAGAGGAGTTTCAGAAAAGTTCAAAGATGAAGAAAGTTTAAAGCTGCTGACGATCGAGGAGAGCGTCATGGGTTCAGGGTTCAGAGTTCGGATGAAGTCGAAGTGAGAAGTTAAGCCCGCGGATGACACAGTTATAGGGTTGAAAGAAACAGTGTTCATAATGGAAATAATGCTTGAGGCTTGGGGCTTATGGCTTTAAAGTGTTCAGAGGAAGAATTCAAAGTTGAAAGGCTCTTTTAGCTCGCTATTCATGGCTCGATGCTCGTAACTCGTAGCTTAAGACTTGTGGCTTGTAGCTTTAAAGTGTAGAATGTTCAGAGTTCAGCGGAAGAAAGTTCAGAGCCTGCCCTGACCGATCCGTCAGTTGACGGAGAGCGTCATGGGTTCAGAGCCTGCCCTGACCGAACGAAGAGAGCGTCATGGGTTCAGAGTTCAGAAGTTCAAAGTTCAAAGCGTTCTTTTAGCTCGCCACTCGTGGCTCGAGGCTCATAGCTCGAGCTTGAGGCTTGAGGCTTGCAGCTTTACATTTAAGCATTAAAGCATTTCCGCATTTAAGCACTTTCACATTCAATCCATCAATCCATCAATCCATCAATCATTGCTAAGCAGTCGCAGTGAGCAGTCGCAGTGGTTAGTGTTCAGTGTTCAGTGTCCAGTATTCAGAGTTCAGAGTTTCAGCGGAAGAAAGTTCAGAGCCTGCCCTGACCGATCCGTCAGTTGACGGAGAGCGTCATGGGTTCAGAGCCTGCCCTGACCGAACGAAGAGAGCGTCATGGGTTCAGAGTTCAGAAGTTCAAAGTTCAAAGCGTTCTTTTAGCTCGCCACTCGTGGCTCGAGGCTCGTAGCTTGAGGCTTGAGGCTTGAGGCTTGCAGCTTTACATTTAAGCATTAAAGCATTTCCGCATTTAAGCACTTTCACATTCAATTATCAATCCATCAATCCTTCAATCATTGCTAAGCAGTCGCGGTGAGCAGTCGCAGTGGTTAGTGTTCAGTGTTCAGCGATTCAGAGTTCAGAGAAGTTCAGAGTTCAAAGTTTTAAGAAAGTTCAGATTGTGAAAAAGTTTGAATGCTCGTGATTCGCTACTCGTGGCTCGTGGCTCGTAGCTTGAGGCTTGAGGCTTGAGGCTTGCAGCTTTACATTTAAGCATTAAAGCATTTCAGCTATTTAAGCACTTTCACATTCAATCCATCAATCCATCAATCCATCAATCCTTACTCATTGCTAAGCAGTCGCAGTGAGCAGTCGCAGTGGTTAGTGTTCAGTGTTCAGTGTCCAGTATTAAGAGTTCAGAGTTTCAGCGGAAGAAAGTTCAGAGCCTGCCCTGACCAATCCGTGAGTTGACGGAGAGCGTCATGGGTTCAGAGCCTGCCCTGACCGAACGAAGAGAGCGTCATGGGTTAAGAGTTAGGGAGAAGTTTAAAGTTCAAAGCGTTCTTTTAGCTCGCCACTCGTGGCTCGAGGCTCGTAGCTTGAGGCTTGTAGGCTTGAGGCTTGCAGCTTTACATTTAAGCATTTAAAGCATTTCCGCATTTAAGCACTTTCACATTCAATCCATCAATCCTTCAATCCTTCAATCCATCAATCAATCCATCCTCAATCCTTCAATCCTTCAATCCTTAATTTATTCATCATCTTTTATAGATCCGCCGGATTCCTCGACTTCATCCATCTTTTTTATTAGTTTGGCCTTTTTATCTGTAGTGGCATAATCTTCGGGTTTCACCTTTCCATGGTTTATAAAATCGGAATAGGCACGTGTAAATTCAGCGCCAAAAAACACTATCATCGATGAATAGGATGTCCATAAAAGAATAAGTATTACAAACCCTGCTGCTCCATAACCCGAGTCGGGATGTACACGGCCAAAATACATTCCAAGACCCGTTTTGCCAAGAACAAACAACAGCGAAGTGAGAATGGAGCCAATCCATACAGTTTTCCATTTGATTTTAGCATCGGGCATATATTTAAACATCAGGGCAAACAGAAATGTAACAATGCCAAAGGATATCAAAAAATTAATTCCCTGAAACACCACCATTATATAATTGGGCCAGTTGCTCATGATGTTTTCCGACAGCGCGGATAGGAGTGTGGTAATTACCAGCGAAATGAGCAACAGGAAAGCAATTGTAATTATCATTCCAAGGGAAAACAAACGGGCTATTACCACTTGTAAAATCCCCGATTTTTTGGGATCAGGTTTTACATCCCATATAAAATTCAACGACTTTTGAAGCTGAAAAAACACGCCGGTTGCCCCAAGCAGAATGGTGGCAATTCCAATTACCGTGGCAACGAACGATTTATCGGCTTTGTATGCGGTATCCACAACATTCTGAACCTGGTTGGCGGTATCCTCCCCAATTGCGTTGGCAATCTGTCCGTATAAATAACCACTTATGCGTTCCTGTCCGAAAAAATAACCGGCCAGCGTGATGATAACCAATAGCAATCCCGGCAGCGAGAAAATGGCATAATATGCGATTATTGCACTTTCCCTGAAAGGATCTTTATTATTCCATTGTTTAAACGATATTTTCAGCAATTTCCAGAATGTCCGCAGTGTTGTTTTCATGATTTCAATCCTGAGTCGTTTTGTAATTCTTCTATATTTTTTCAACAATCAAAACTGAAACAAAAACTGTATCAGGATCACTTAAACGAATAAATCCGGCGGCTGTTCATTTCTGCCTTTAAAAATTCACCTGTAATTGTTTTAGAGATCAGGGTGTCAGGAAAAAAGTGTAAGAAGAGTTCTGAGGAAGAAGAGTTTAAAGTGAAAAGTGTAAAGTTTAAAGTTATGGAAAGAGTTCAGAGTTCAGAGTTTAGAGTTCAGAATGTTCAAAGTGTAAAGTGTAAAGTTGACAAAGTGCTTACGATTGAGATAGAGCTAAAGCTAAAGGCTTGAGGCTTGCAGCTTTAAATTTAAGTATTAAATCATTTTAGCATTTAAGCATTCAGGAGAAGGTAAAAGTTTAAAGTGTAAAGTTCAAAGGATGAAAGTTCAGGATTCAGGGTTCACGAGTGAAGAAGTTCAAAGTTCAAAGTGAAAAGTTCAAAGGATGAAAGTTCAGGGTTCAGGGTTCAGAGTCAAAAAGTTTAAAGTCAAAAGTGTCATGTTCAAAGTTTAGGGGAAAGTACTCAAAATTGAAATAACGCTTGAGGGCTTAAGGCTTAAGGCTTGAAGCTTGTGGCTTGCAGCTTTACATTTAAGCATTAAAGCATTCCAGCATTCAAACACTTCCGCATTCAAACACTTCCGCATTCAATAATTCAATCCTTCAATCCTTGCTAAGCTGTCGCAGTGTATAGTCGCATTTTACAATTATTTTATCCTGTATATCGCGATCTTGTTGTTCGCTACTCGTGGCTCGAAGCTCTTAGCTTGAAGCTTGCAGCTGTACATTTACGCATTTAAACATTTCTGTATTTAAGCATTTCTGTATTTAAGCACTTTCAAATTCAATCCTTCAATAACTCAATCCTTCAATCCTTGCTAAGCAGTCGCAGTGTATAGTCGCATTTTACAATTATTTTATCCTGTATATGGCGATCTTGTTGTTCGCTACTCGTGGCTCGAAGCTCTTAGCTTGAAGCTTGCAGCTGTACATTTACGCATTTAAGCATTTCTGTATTTAAGCATTTCTGTATTTAAGCACTTTCAAATTCAATCCTTCAATAACTCAATCCTTCAATCCTTGCTAAGCTGTCGCAGTGTATAGTCGCATTTTACAATGGCTGGTATCCCGTAAATGGTCAAATTACAAGTGGTTTGCAGCTAATAATTGATTAACGCCGTTTAAAACAAATCGCTGAGACTGATTGTTTTATTCTTATTATTTATCATTAGGTCTTAAATATATATAATGGCAAATTTAAAGATTGAAAAGAAGAAAAAATTCCCGGTATTTTGGATAATACTGGTAATTATTATTGTCGGCGTTATTGCATGGTTACTCATCGATAATTACGGCATGTGGGGAAGGAACGAGAGCACACAAGCTCCATATGAATCTTACGATGATCAGGGAGGACTATCCGGTACGGATACCCTTCGTGATAATTATTATGGCGAAAATTCCGGTGATGTGAATGCAGCACCAATGAACAGACGTGTCGATGAATTTGTTTCGTTTGCCGAAGAAACCGATAGCGCCAGCCTTACGCTTGAAACCACCAACGAGGGATTAACAAAACTTTATGGGGCTCTCGCTGCAGTTTCGCCGGCCGACTCTCTGGGTACATCCGGACAGCAGGATTTGGATAAACTGAAATCAGCAACAGGCCAACTCAACGACAACCGGCTGGAAAAACAGCATTCGACCATTCTCAAAAATACCTTTATCGATGCTGCAAAACGGATTCAGAATGTTCAGGATCAGCATTACCCGGAGTTGCGCCACAATTCAAACAACCTGATGGCTGCAGCAACGAGTATTAAGGAGCAAACGCCGTTAAAGGCCCAAAAAGCGGAAATCAAAACTTTTTTTGATGAAGCTGCACTCGCACTGGAACAAATGCAGAACAAAAGCCCTGCTACTTCCGGTGTCGTAAAGTAATTGGTTGACTCCGGACAGATTTTTTGAATTACCCATAACAATTTAAAATTAAAACAATGACAAACAGATCACAGAATCGCAGGTTAGTTTACCTGAAAGATTTAAAAGATTATAAAATGGCATCGGGAGATCCCGATGTGAGAGGATGGAATATACATGATTCCAACAACGATAATGTAGGCGTTATTTCAGGATTATTAGTCGATCCGGTACTGGAGAAAGTAGTTTACCTGGATGTTGAAATACGGGAAGATATACTTGCACCTGACCATGACCCGTTTGATGCACGACACTACGACGGTATACACGAATACCAGGATAAAGAAGGGGAAATACATATGATTGTGCCGGTTGGTGTTGCACATGTCGACAGCGTTGAAAAAAAAGTAATTGCCGATGGAATTGATCAGGGTTCTTTGCGAAATTATCCATCGTACAGGTACTACGAGGAAAAGCTTGAACTGCATCCCGAATATGAAAGGCGGATAAAGGAAGAATACCTTAGGCAAAGGCGCTACCTCGAAGGCAGTGAATCGAGGGTGGATGAACCGGAATTGACGGATGAGGAGTTTTATAACTCGGAACATTTTAATGCGGACCGGTTTTATGGCCGAAAAAAATTTTGATGATATTTTGAACTTGTGCGACGATGGAATGGAGTTCAGAGAAAGAAGTTAAAAGTGAAAAGTGAAAAGTTCAAAGGAAGAAAGTTCAGATTTTAAGGTTCAGAGGAAAAAGTTTAAAGTGAAAAGTGTCATGTTCAAAGTTTAGGGAAAAAGTGCACACAATTGAAATAATGCTTGAGGCTTATCGCTTGTGGCTTGAAGCTTTACATTTAAGCATTTAAGCATTTAAGCATTTAAGCATTTTAGCACTTACACATTCAATAATTCAATCCTTCAAACTCGTGCACAGCTCGAGGCTCGTAACTCGCAGCTTGAGGCTTGTGGCTTGAAGCTATACATTTAAGCATTCAGGAGAAGGCAAAAGTACAAAGGCAAAAGGCAAAAGGCAAAAGGCAAAAGTACAAAGGCAAAAGTTAAAAGTAAAAAGCTAAAAGGCAAAAGGTTATCATGATTGTCTACACATACGACAGTACTTTTGAGGGATTTTTAACCTGTATTTTTGAATGTTACAGCCGAAATGATTTTCCGGTGGATATTCAATCAAGAATCGGTGAGCAAAAGCAGATGTTTGCCGAACGATTTGATATTCCAACCAATTCGGTAAAAGCCGACAGGGTTTGGAAAGGCGTTCAGAAAAAGCTTTCAGGGAAAAACAACCAACTGTTATATTATGCATTTCTTTCAGAAGAAGCCGGAATTGAAATGAAGATTTACCGGTTTTTACGCCGGTTGTTTAGCGAGCAATTGAACATTGAAACCGACTTTGGCGATTCCGATGTGTTGTATCTCACACAAACTTCGCAGAAAGTAAAAAAAGAAGCCATGAGAATGATGCAGTTTATACGGTTTCAGCATACCAAAGACGGACTTTACTTTTGCGCTATAGAACCGCGCTACGACGTAATTCCAATGGTTGTTAATCATTTTCAGAAACGTTTTACCGATCAGAAATGGCTGCTTTACGATTTAAAACGAAACTATGGCGTTCTTTATGACAAGGACTCGATGGAAGAGGTAGAAATATCAAACCGGCAGTTTAGCCAAATTAACGGACAAGCAAAGCAAAACATTCTGGAAGAAGGGGAGGAGTTTTACCAAAAGCTCTGGAAATCGTATTTTACACACATCAGCATTAAGGAAAGAAAAAACCTGAAATTGCAACGCCAGCACATGCCTCGCAGGTTTTGGAAATATTTGCCTGAAAAAAGGTTTTGAATGAGCTACTCTTCCTTTGTTTTTGGCAAAAGCAAATTCAATAAAATTCCCACCATGGCTGCCAATCCAATTCCTGCCAGCGAAAAGCTGCCGTATTCAATAATAGCACCTCCAATTCCTATAGTTAATACAATGGAGACAATTACCTGGTTTCGCGTTTCGGAAAGATTGGTCTTTGAATCAATAAGCGTTTTTATGCCAATAGATGCAATCATTCCGAATAATAAAAGCATAATTCCACCTAACACGGCTTGCGGAATAGTTTTCAGAAAACCGCTTATTTTTCCGACAAATGCAAAAACTATAGCTGTAATTGCGGCAATACGAAGGATAAACGGATTTGTGATTTTGGTTAACGAAATCGCACCTGTAACTTCGGAATAAGTAGTATTTGGAACTCCACCAAAGAAACCAGCAAGCGAAGTGGCTATTCCATCGCCAAGTAAAGTACGGTTTAATCCCGGGTCTTCCACGAAATTTTTATCGCAAACACCACCAATGGCGTACATATCGCCAACGTGTTCGATTATTGGTGCAATGGCTACAGGAACCATATATAATATTGCCTGCCAGCTAAAACGCGGAAGCATAAATTCAGGCAACATAATCCACGATGCTTCTTTTATGGCGGCATAATCGACAACTCCCATAATTATCGCCACAATATATCCGGCTGCAATACCAATAAAAATCGGGATTAGTTTAATCATTCCTTTTCCAAATATGACTATAACAACAGCTGTAAACAGTGAAATAACCGCTAATAACCAATCGGTTTTAGCCATGTCAACCGCAGCCGAAGCAAGCGATAAGCCAATAATTATAATCACTGGGCCAACTACAACCGATGGAAAAAGACGTTCAATAAATTTAATGCCATATAATTTAACCAGAACAGAAACTAATCCATATACAAGGCCAACGGCAATAATTCCTGAAAGTGTTCCGGGCCAGCCAAAAAGCTTGGTGGCTTCAATTATGGGAGCGATAAAAGCAAAACTACTACCCAGAAAAACCGGAACGCGGCCTTTTGTAATGAAATGAAAAATCATGGTTCCAATTCCTGCGGTAAACAATGCAACGGATGGATCGATGCCAACCAGCAAGGGCACTAAGACTGTTGCCCCGAATGCAACAAACAAAAACTGGATACCAAGTACTGTATTCTTAAAAGTTAACTGCTCACTTAATGCTGAAAGTTTCATATGATTTGGTTTAATTTTTTTGCAAGAATAGTTTTTTCTTTTTTTTGATTCAAAAAAAGATATGAACGAAAAGGGCTAAAATGTTTGTAACCAAAAATCATCGATTAAAATAAAGCCCGTTTCATTTTGAAACAGGCTGCAACTATTATTGTAAAAGTTCTTTTGGAATTTCTTTGATTGGCTGAATCTTTAAGGTTCTTATAAACAATTCGCCACCTTCTGACTGGATTTGAATTTTACCTTTTCCGTTTGGTTCGATATTTCCTTCACCAGGATATTTTCCGGAGTTGTAATTAACCATATTCACATTTCCGTTGACCACATGTACCGAAGTTCTGCCAAAACAGTATAGCTCAATGGTATTCCATTCTCCAATAGCATTTTCATAATCGTTGCCTTTAGCCACGATTTTTGTTTCGGTATCGGGAATTGACGGCACTTTTTCGGCGCCTTTGGTATATACAAATTTGTCTTCGCTGTTTTTAGTCGCCGGGATTTCGCAATACGATTTTCCCATTCGGTATGAATCTCCAATGCTTCCGGTTAACAATTGCAATTCGTGTGCGCTCATCCAAACGCCAAGTCCATCTCCGAATTCACCAAAACTATGGTATAACAATCCTGAATTTCTTCGTGAGAAAACTTTATCGCCCCACTTGAATTCCATCACCAGATGATAATTTTCAAATTCTTCTTTTGTGGCCAGCGATGCATTTATTTCTCCTGAAATGCGAATTACTTTTTCGCCATCGACATCGGTCACGGAAAACAGATTTAGCGTGTCGTTATTTAAACCAACCGGTTCGCCTCCTTCTTCGGTGGGGCCAATCCATGTATCCCAGCCGGTAAGATTGTTTCCGTTAAATAAATGCTGATAAGGTGTTTCTGTTTTGCAGGAAAATACGTTGACAAAAATAATTGCGATAATAAGGAATTTAAATGTTTTTTTCATGAATAAAAGTTTAGTTGATAAATAAAAAAACTGCCCTATAAAGATAGGACAGTTTCTAAAAATATTTTAAAGAAAGTTTTAGTTTTTGTTAGTATGCATCAGCTTGAAGAATTTGTTTTGCTCTGTCAAGAATTTTAGTGTCGTCGAGAAGAACAATGCCACCATTCGGTCCGGGTTCCATATGAATTCCTACTGCAGAGCCATCGGTATAGTTGGCGCCTCCGAAATAATTTCTGACGGTTTCCTCGGTAACTGCAAACTCCTGCGCCAACCTTTTAATGGAACCGTCAGGTAAACTGTCTTTGATTTTTCGCAACTCGTTAAATGTCATTTTACTCGTCATCTTGCGTAATATTTAGTATGATTATTATTAGAATGTATCTCCACCCGTAAAAATATAATTAAAAATTTAATAACAAAAGGATTAAGTACAGCTATTTTTTGTAGATGTTAATGCTGTTTAATGCCACAAAAAATAACTTTTTGTATACACGCTTGTAAGTAATTGTTTGATAGTTTGTAACAGATAACGATAGATCTGTTTAACAATATGTTGCAAAATTTTGTTAACATTTTTTAAGAATCACTGTAATCCAATCTTAATACAATCGTAAACTGCCTGATGCATTGCTGTTCTAATATTTAATTCATACAATTCAGCGTTTTCGCGGGTAGGATAAACCCTGTTCGACATAAAAATATAAAGTAACCCGTTATCCGGATCGGCCCAGGCAAAAGTTCCTGTAAAACCCGAGTGTCCGAAACTGTTTTTACTTGTGCTTGTTGCAGGATATGAATCTTTTAACGAGTTTTTATTATTATCGATTAAAGGTTTGTCGAAACCCAGGCCGCGCCTGTTTTTATTATCGCGAAATTGAATCTTTGTAAATTCATTCATTGTATTTTCCGAAATATATCTTCTTCCGCCAAAATATCCCTTTTGCAAATACATCTGGAAAACCTTTGCCAGGTCGTTGGTAGTTCCAAAAAGGCCGGCATTTCCGGAGACTCCGCCCATCATTGCTGCGCCTTCGTCATGCACAAAACCCCGCATCGATTCATGCCGGAAAAAATCATCGGTTTCAGTGGGTACCATCCGGCTAATCGGAAAATATAAGTATGGATTAAAAGTTATGGTATATGCGCCCAATGGACGGTAAAAGTTCTGTTTTACATAACTTTCATACGACTCACCCGTGAGATTGGTAATTATATCAGGAAACAAATAGAAACTTAATCCGGAATACAAATATTTATGTGCAGGACGAAGTTTTGAGTACTTAATGGTATCAAACATCATCTTTCTGAAATCCTGGTTCATATAGAGTTTTTCGGAGACTCTGACATTAAACTCATCGGTTGGATGATCGAGAAAAATATGCTGATCGAGTTGTCCATCCTTTAACAATGCCATTTGCCAGAAAGCAATCCATGCCTGAAGCCGCGCCTGATGAGCCAGAATTTCCCGAAGACTTATAAATTCCTTGTCGGTCTTTTTGAAATCGGGCCAGTAATGACTTAGCGGCATGTCGATATTCATTTTTTTCTCATCAACCAGTTTCATAATCGATGGCAACGGCCCGGTAACTTTTGTAATCGAAGCCCAGTCGTAAATATCATCGGGTTCTACTTTTTCATCTTTTTTATAGGTATGAAAGCCATAGCATTGGTGAAAGAAAACATTTCCATTTAAGGCCAGTAATACCTGGCAGCCGGGATATGCCTGGTTATTTACGCCCAGCAATGCAATTGAATCGATTTTGTGTTTTAGCAATTTACTGTTTATTCCCACTTCTTCGGGAATGGTGTATGCGAAGCTGTTGTTTTTATATATTCTGATGCCACTGTTGACTTTAAACCGCTCATCAATGGTAACCGGCAGTTTCCCCGATCCATCAAAACCACCAAAGACCAATTGTGCAGCCAGTTCCTGGGTAAGTTTTGTATTTTGATAAGCCAATATCAATCCATTGGCATGCTGAACATTTTCAAAATATTTTAAGGCATAGGCATTTCCAAAGAAAACCAGAATCGAACGATTTTCCTGAACGATTTCAGTCACCGCTTTTCTCTGAATTTCGGTGGTTCCGTATTTGCCCGGCGGATAAATGTTTATTCCTTCAATACCTGCAATTACAAGGTTATAATCATCGAGCTTAACACGGAGTTCAGCCCAATCCTTCAGGGTGGCATTTTCTTTTAGCATATAATGATCAATGCCTGTATATTTTTCAAGCATCTTTTGAAATGGCGAAACCTGTTCTGTACCAATCATTACTGATGCAATTTTAAAAGAATCCAAATGTTCGACAGGCAGAATATCATCGTTTTTTAATACGGTTAATGCGCCCTTTATCAGTTTGCGGTTGGTTACTTCAATATAAGGCGAATTGAGCTTTTCGGTCAGATTGCTTAAATCGGCAGAATGATAATTATTCAGATTTGCCCAACGTTTTAAGGCAAGCACTGTACGGCATTTTTCATAAATATCAAGTTCCGAAATCTCATGGTTAATAATTGCATCTTTAACCGATTGAATAGCTTTGTTCAAATCCGGAACAAATTCAATGAGGTCGTTTCCGGCTTTTAAAGCTTCAACTTCGGTATTTCCTTTTTCGGTACGAACACCTTGCATATTAATTGCATCGGTTACCACAAAGCCCTTAAATCCTATTTCGCCTTTTAAATAATCAGTTATAATTTTCCCCGACAGGGAAGAAGGTGTTTCCGAATTATCGAGTGAAGGAACATTGAGGTGAGCCGACATAATTCCGCTGATTCCCCTTTGCGATAAATACCTGAACGGATATGTTTCAAGTGAATCCATCCGTTCTTTTGAATGGCTAAGATAGGGTAGGGTTTTATGCGAATCGGTATCGGTGTCGCCATGGCCGGGAAAATGTTTAGCTACCGGTATTACGCCTGCATCCTGCATTCCGCTGGCAACCCACCAGGCTTTTTGTGCCACGTTGTATTTATTTTCGCCATACGAACGGAAATTTATAACCGGATTCGACGGATTTGTATTTATATCGGCATCGGGAGCAAAATTCATATGTATACCCATTAGCTTTAACTGGTATCCAATGTCTTTTCCCATTTGGTAAATAAAAGTGGAATCCTGAACCGCTCCGATTGCCTGTGCATACGGAAAATTCATTACGCTATCTATTCGCATAGCCAGTCCCCATTCGCCGTCGATAGCAGCAAGCATCGGAATTTTTGATTGTAGCTGCAAATCATTTATCAGAGATGCTGTATAGACAGGCGATCCCTGCATAACCAGAATACCACCGGGTTTGTATTTTTCAATAAGTTCAAGCGCTTTCGTCTTTACCGGCTTCTCCTTGTCGCGGATAGATCGTAACCACCATTAATTGAGCAATTTTTTCGTCGAGTGATAGTTTGCCTAAATGATCGATTACCCATGGATCGTCTTTGTATTTCAAAAAAGGTGGATCTGCCGCAAATGTATTCGGAATAAGTATCACGGTCAGAACAAGAAGAATCAGAAAAGTTTTTATGTCGAATTTCATACGTTAAACAGCTTTGATATAATAAAACAAAATTTTATTCATTTTATTCTTTAAAAGGGATAGCAAATGGTATTTTAGTAATCGCAAATGTAATGTTAAAAACATGACGATAAAATTTATTGGACTGGTATTGTTTACACTTTTTTCCGTTTTTTCTTCTGTTGGCCAGGAAACAAAAATTATCACCGGGGCCGAACAACCTGAAAAATATATCCCGTTAATTCAGAATAAAAAAGTAGGTTTGGTTGTTAATCATACTTCAATGGTTAACGATGTTCACCTGGTTGATTTTCTTCTGACATAAAAATATAAACGTAGAAACGATTTTTGCTCCTGAACACGGATTTCGTGGAGAAGCTGCAAATGGCGAGGAAATATCGGATGGAGTCGATAAAAAAACAGGCGTAAAAGTTGTTTCCTTATACGGTGAAACAAGAAAACCTTCCAAAGAGCAATTGCAAAATACCGATGTTATAATTTTTGATATTCAGGATGTGGGCTGCCGTTTTTACACCTACATTTCAACTTTACATTATGTGATTGAAGCCTGCGCAGAAAATAATGTACCGTTGATAATTCCGGACAGGCCAAATCCGAACGGTGATTATGTTGCCGGGCCGGTTTTAGAAAAAGAATACCAATCGTTTGTAGGAATGGATCCAATTCCGGTAGTGCATGGCTGTACTGTTGGTGAGCTGGCGCAAATGATAAACGGAGAACGTTGGATTGAAGGAAATAAAAGCTGCGATTTAAAAGTTATTCCGGTAAAGAATTACACGCATTTAAGCAAATATGAATTACCAATAAAACCTTCGCCAAATCTGCCCAATTATTTGGCGGTTCGGTTATATCCGTCGCTTTGTTTTTTCGAAGCGACAAGTGTGAGCGTTGGTCGTGGAACGGATTTCCCTTTCCAGGTGTTGGGTGGTTTAAAACCGGATTTAGGCAATTTTCAGTTTACGCCAAAAAGTATTCCCGGCGTTTCAATGAATCCAACAAATGAAGGCAAAGTCTGTTATGGAATCGATCTTCGGAATTTGCAAAATGTTCCGCCTTTTACTTTGAAATATTTCCTTGATTTCTACAATAAGTTTGATGATAAATCGGAATTTATAACACGCGAAAGATGGTTTAACTTACTTGCCGGAACTGATGAGTTACTAAAACTGATTAAAGCCGGTAAAACTGATGAGGAAATAAGAAAGCACTTTAAACCTGAATTAGAAAAATACAAACAGATGAGAAAAAAATATATTCTTTATCCCGATTTTGAATAGTAATGGATCCAATTTTAGTTCTTGGAATTATATTAGGTTATTTTTTAGTTTTAATCGGGATATCGTGGCTAACCTCGCGCAAAGCCGATACAACTGCATTTTTTACCGGAAACCGGAAATCTCCGTGGTATTTGGTGGCATTCGGAATGGTTGGCGCTACATTGTCGGGCGTTACATTTATTTCGGTGCCGGGAGAAGTTGGAAATTCGGCATTTTCGTATTTGCAATTTGTATTTGGCAATATTGTTGGTTACTGGATAGTTGCAGCCATTTTGCTGCCGTTGTATTACCGGTTAAACCTGGTCTCAATTTACACTTTTTTGCAGCAACGGTTTGGTGAACGATCATACAAAACAGGTTCTTTTTTCTTTTTAATTTCGAAACTCGTTGGTGCTGCATTTCGCTTATTTCTTGTTGCAGGCGTATTGCAGATAGCCTTTTTCGATGCTTTTCATATTCCGTTTTCGTTAACAGTTGTAGTTACCATAGCACTAATCTGGGTTTACACTTTTCGGGGTGGCATTAAAACCATAGTGTGGACAGATACCTTACAAACTCTGTTTCTTGTAAGCGCGGTTATTTTTACCATTCTTGCTATTTCCAACGAGTTGGGATGGAACATAAAAGATATTTATTCCGGGGTAATGAATGATTCAAACTCAAAGATATTTTTCTGGGGTTGGCGAACCGGGAATAATTTCTTTAAGCAGTTTGTTGCAGGTATGTTTATTACAATTGTTATGGTTGGAATGGACCAGGATATGATGCAAAAAAACCTGACCTGTAAAAACCAAAAAGAAGCGCAGAAAAACATGATAGTGTTCAGTTTTTCATTTCTTGTAACTGTGTTCCTTTTTCTCGGTTTAGGCGTACTGCTGTATATATATGCTCGAAAATCAGGCATATCAATACCTGAAAGTTCAGATGATTTATATCCGTTACTTGCATTAAATCACCTCGGATTGCCGGTTGGTATTGCGTTTCTGCTTGGAATTACAGCAGCCGCGTATTCAAGCGCCGATTCTGCATTAACAGCATTAACAACATCGTTTAGCGTCGATTTTTTAAACATCGAAAAATATGATGAAGAAAAAAGATTACGCATAAAAAAATGGTCGCATTTACTGTTTTCGGTATTACTTATTTTTGTAATTCTGATATTTAAAGCCATTAATAACCAAAGCATTGTAGTTGCTGTTTTTAAAGTTGCCGGATATACTTACGGCCCGTTATTGGGGTTATTTGTTTTTGGTCTGTATACAAAACGAAAAGTAACTGATAAATGGGTACCATACGTTGGACTAAGCGCACCGATAATTTGTTTTTTTATTTCGAATTATTCCGAAGTTTTATTTAACGGATATAAGTTTGGCTTTGAATTGCTTATTGTGAATGGATTAGTCACAATTGCAGGATTATTCCTAGTATCTAAGAAAATTGTTACCTAAACCTAATAAATGCAAATAAATGTTAAAATTTGTAAAGTGTTTTTTTATATTTGTATGTAATAAGAGATTCGCATTAACCGATATAAATTTTTAAATTAAAGACATTGGGCAGGTATCTACTTCAGACATTGGCAGTAGCCTTAATTGTAGTTTCGCTATTCTCGTGCGAGGATGACGGATACATGAGTTCGCGCGATGCCCAGTTGTTATTCTCTACCGATACGGTAATGTTCGATACCATTTTTACAAGCATCGGATCAACCACACAACATTTTACTGTTCACAATCCCTACGACGAAGATATTTTAATCTCGCGCATAAAATTGGCCGGTGGCGATGTATCAAATTTCAGGCTAAATATTAATGGTGAAGTTGAGAACGAAGTATTCGAGATTGAAGTACCCGCAAGAGATAGCATCTATATTTTTGTTGAAGTCACCATCGATCCAAACGGACAAAATCTTCCAATGGTTGTCCAGGATTCAATTGAATTTACAACGAATGCGAATATTCAGGATGTAAAACTGGTTGCGTATGGCCAGGATTTTAAGCTGGTAAAAAGTGCGATTGTTGAAACACAGACATGGACGGCAGAGAAGCCATACCTGGTGTTCGATTATGCATATGTCGACAGTTTATCAGAACTTACCATTGAACCAGGTACAAAGGTGTTTTTTCACAAAGGCGCCGGTTTGTATGTGAAAGGAAAAGTGGTAGCTGACGGAACGTTCCAGGAACCAATCAGCTTTTTGCCCGACAGGTTGGAAGATGCATATAAAAATATTCCGGATCAATGGGATGGCGTAATTGTATTCTCAGGCAGCCACGACAATGTATTCAATTTCTGCAATATTAAAAATGCAAATATCGGTTTGCAGGTTGGCACCATCGAGCACGATGGTTATGCGTCGGCAAGGATTACCAATACACGAATTGAAAACATGGCGTATGCCGGAATTTTTGCCTTAAAATCAAGAATTTATGGTTACAACGATGTGGTTGCCAATTGTGGGTTTTATGCCATGGCGCTATTAATTGGTGGCGAGTATGAGTTTTATCATACAACAATTGCCAATTATTGGGGTAATTATTCTACGAAAGCACGTTCAACCTCTTCGCTTACAGTAACCAATGTATTAATTTATGAGAATGATAACGGCGCCAAAACAACGTTTATCGGTGATTTGAAAAAGGCTACATTCGGAAACAGCATTATATACGGAAACAATTCAAATGAAGTTGCATTGGTGGATAACGGAGAAAAGGAGTTCAACTTTCTCTTCGATCATTGTATTATTCAGGTGCCCGATACATTTAAAACTTCAAACAAAGATCATTTTATCAGTGTGTGGAAAGGCGATGAATATGATCCGTTGTTTATCGATCCGTATATGGATTACAATTATGCGCTCGATACACTTTCGCCTGCAAAAGATATTGGTAAAGTTGAATTTGGCGCTATGTTTCCCCAGGATATTTTTAACAGCGACCGTACATCTGACAACGGCCCGGATTTAGGTGCGATATGAGCGCATAGAAAAGAAAGATGAAAATTAGTCTGCCAATTGTAATATTTCTTGTTTTATTTTTTCAGAACTCTTCATTTTCACAAAGCAATCCCGAAGAAGCTTCAATTCTTTTTTACAATGTCGAAAACATGTTTGATGTTCTGGACGATCCCGATACGGAAGATGATAATTACACGGCGAAAGGCGAATTGCACTGGACATTGAAGCGGTTAAACAATAAATTGCTGAATGTTTCGAAAGTGATATTAAATGCTTCAGGTTGGCACGTGCCCGATATTGTTGCCATGTGTGAAGTTGAAAACCGGTATGTACTTGAAAAATTACTAAAAGATACTCCTTTAAAAGCTATTCCATATAAAATTATTCATAAGGAATCACCGGATCATCGTGGTATTGATGTGGTTATTCTTTATAATTCAGATCATTTTTATCCTTTGGAATATCAATATTATCCGTTGGTATCGAAAAATAGTGAAATTATTCGCACACGCGAGATTTTGTATTTAAGCGGAATTCTGAATGAAAAAGACACGGTGCATATATTTGTGAATCACTGGCCTTCGCGTTATTCCGGATTACTGGAAACACGTGAATTGCGAAAATCGGCAGCTACGCTTTTGCGATCTAAAACCAATGCTTTGATGCAAAAATACCATTCTCCAAAAGTTGTAATTTTAGGCGATTTTAACGATAATCCGACCGATGAAAGCATTTCCGATGTCTTGATGGCACAGGAAGTTAATGATGAAATAAATACCGGCGATTTGTATGATCTTTCCTTCGACTGGCAAAAACAGGAAACCGGCACATTAAAATACCAGGCGCAATGGTATGTTTTTGACCAGATCATTGTTTCAGGATCATTATTGACAGCAACTACGGGTTATAAAACAACAGAACAACTGGCAGATAAAGTGCAACTCCCTTTTTTATTGGAAAACGATGAGCGATATGGTGGTTTAAAGCCATTCAGAACTTATATTGGTTATTCCTACCACGGTGGATTTAGCGACCATTTACCTGTATTGCTGCATTTAACATCAGCTAATTGATTTTTTGTTTCAGGCCCAGTTCTTCACCTTTTTTTAGCATGAATTTAAATGCCTCATCAAAATTGTTATGAATCTCGCCATCAAGGATAGCTTCTTTTATGGCATCTTTAATAATTCCTACTTCTCTTCCGGGTTGAAGCGAAAATGTTTCCATAATTAATTTCGCCTTTAACCGGTGGCTCAAAATTCCGGACGGCATCTTTTTCTTCAATTTCTTTTAATTTGTCGCGTACAATCTGAAAATTCTTTAAATAACGCTTTACCTTTTCCGGGTTTTTGGAAGTGATGTCGGCTTCGCAAAGTGTCATTAAATCATCGATATCATCACCGGCTTCAAATAATAACCTGCGCACTGCCGAGTCGGTAACTACTTCTTCAGACAATACAATCGGCCGCATGTGTAAATGAACCATTTTCTGAACATATTTCATTTTATCATTCAACGGCAGTTTCATTCGTTTAAAAATCAGTGGAATCATTTTTACTCCTACATAATTATGTGCATAAAAGGTCCAGCCTTGCCCGTCGATGAATTTTTTAGTGGCAGGCTTGGCAATATCATGTAGCAAAGCCGACCAACGCAACCACAGATTTTTGGTATTTGGTGTTATTCTGTCGAGCACTTCAAGTGTATGGTAAAAATTATCTTTGTGGCCAACTCCATTAACAATTTCAACACCTTTTAATAGCTGTAATTCGGGAAAAATAATTTGCAGCAAGCCGGTTTCTTCCATTAGTTTGAATCCAATTGAAGGTTTGTCAGACAACATTATTTTATTGATCTCATCGATAATGCGTTCACCGGAGACAATTTTTATGCGTTCCCTGTTTTTTGCAATGGATTGTAATGTTTCAGCTTGAATTTCAAAACCCAATTGTGCAGAAAAACGAATAGCGCGCATTATTCGAAGCGGATCGTCTGAAAAGGTGATATCCGGATCGAGTGGCGTGCGGATTATTTTATTCTTTATATCCTCCAATCCATTAAAAGGATCGATAAGATTTCCAAAATTTTCTTTGTTTAATCCGAAAGCCAAAGTATTAATGGTAAAATCCCTGCGGTTTTGATCGTCTTCCAGTGTGCCGTTTTCAACCACGGGTTTTCTTGAATGCTCGGTGTAAGACTCTTTGCGCGCACCTACAAACTCGATCTCAAGATCTTTAAATTTTAACATTGCGGTGCCAAAATTTTTGAAAACATTCACACGTGGTTTATATTTCAATCGTTTCGATACTTTTTCTGCCAGTTTAATTCCACTGCCTACGGTTACAATATCGATGTCTTTTGATGGACGGCTTAAATAGAAATCCCGCACAAAACCACCAATAACGTATGTTTCAAGTTGCATTTCATCGGCAACTTCTGAAATAATCCGAAAAATCTTTTGTCGTAATTTAGTAGTCATCTTCATTCAAAGTAAAACATGCCGGGTTAAATATTCTGACACATTTGAAAAAATTGTGACAAAATTACAATTATTTCATTCAAATTGGGTTAATTTTATTGCTGATGCCATACGGTATAATTGTTGATATGAAGATATCGATATTTATACATACGTAAATAATTATTTTAAATTATAGATTATGTTGGAACATTTGACAAAAGAAACTTTTAAAGAAAAAGTTTTCGATTTCGAAACAAACAAAGAATGGAAATACGAGGGCGATAAACCTTGTTTAATCGATTTTTACGCCGATTGGTGCGGTCCGTGTAAAATGGTAGCGCCTGTTTTGGAAGAATTGCAAAAGGAATATGGCGAAAGCATTGTAATTTATAAAATCGACACTGAAGCACAGCAGGAACTGGCCGGAATGTTTGGTATTCAGAGTATTCCATCATTATTGTTTGTTCCAAAGGAAGGCCAGCCACAAATGGCAATGGGTGCTTTGCCAAAACCTACGTTTGAAAAAGCAATTGCCGACGTACTGAAAGTGGAAAAACCTTCAGTTAACTAAAAACACATTAGTACCTTTTCCAGTTGAATTCCTCGTGAACCTTTAATCAGGATATTATCTTCTTCGATTTTATTCTGTTGCAGGAATTCGCATAGCTGTTCCACATTCTGAAATGCCTGGCGGTTATATTTTGGAGCCACTTTGAAAAATTCCTGCCCGACAAAAATAGTTCTGGTGTTGGTATAATTTTTAAGGTGCTCCAGAATTTTTGTATGTTCAGCCTGTGAATAAGATCCAAGTTCGAGCATATCGCCAAGAATAAGAAGATTTTTACCTGTGGTACTGGATAGAAAACTCGTTATGGATGCCTGCATGCTGGTTGGATTAGCATTGTAAGCATCCATAATTATTTTTTTGCCATCCCTTTGAATCAACTGTGAACGGTTATTTGTAGGATAATATTCTTTGATTGCTTTTTGAATTTTTAGGGGTTCTACATTAAAATAATTTCCAATACAAGCTGCCGCAAGCACATTTTCGAAATTATAATCGCCGATTAAATTCGAATTCAAATACAGAACGCCTTTTTTGAATCTCGCCTTTACGTGAACAAAAGGTGGCGATTTTAACGCTTCTCCCATAAAATCAGCTTCCGACGAACCAAAACTCACTTTATTTTTAATATTACCTGTTAATTCTTTTAACAGGGTATTATCCATATTGAAAAAGACAGTTCCGTTATTTTTTCGCAGAAAATCATAAAGCTCGCTTTTAGTTTTTACTACACCTTCAAACGATCCAAATCCTTCGAGGTGAGCCTTTCCGATGTTAGTGATAATTCCATAGTCAGGTTCAGCAATGGAGCACAATTCGGCAATTTCACCCGGATGATTTGCACCCATTTCAACAACGCCAAATTCGGTTTTGGAATTCATTTTTAACAAAGTTAACGGAACACCAATATGATTATTCAGATTTCCTTTGGTGAAACCGGTATTGAATTTTTGAGCTAAAACCGCAGATATTAGTTCTTTAGTTGTTGTTTTTCCATTGGTTCCGGTGATACCTAATATTGGAATTGCCAGCTTTTTACGATGAAGGTTTGCCAAATCTTTTAAAGTTTGAAGAACATCGTCAACTAAAATGGTTTTGTCGGAAATCTGAAATTCTTTCTCATCAATTATGGCATACGACGCACCTTTGCTTAAGGCTGCTTCGGCAAATTTGTTTCCGTTAAAGTTATCGCCCTTCAGTGCAAAAAAAATGCAACCTTTTTCAATATTCCTGCTGTCGGTGGATATATTCGGATGATTTTCAAAAATCGGGTATATTTCGCTGGCTGTTATCATAGTCCAAAAATAAAAAAACCTCATTTAAAAAAAATGAGGCTTTCCTTTATTCTTTATGGTTATATTAAAATCCTTCCGGGCTGCCAACTCTTGTCATAGCGCATCGGAAACCCAAATCGTCCTGTGATTTCGATTCTTCCAGGTATCTGCGGGTTCCGGGCACTAACCAATATGGGCGATCTTTCCATGAACCACCTTTATAAACTCTTACTTCATCAGAAATTAACGAAGAAAAGCTGTTTGGCCGGTCATCCTGAACATACATTCCACCGGTGTTGTTTTTTTCAACTCCGTTCCAGTTTCCACCTTCAACAATCTGCGAATCGGTATCGCCGTCTTCATAATTACGATAATCGGCAATCGTATCTTTTACCAATTCACCAAAATCATTTCGAATAAGATTGCCATCCTGATCGCGCTGGTATTCGGTAATTACGTTTCCTCTGTATGGATTGAATTCATTCACATCGATAAACGACATCGGACGATAAACATCAGAAACCCATTCGTTGACGTTACCCGACATACAATATAATCCGAAATCGTTGGGATCATAAGAAAATACGGGTGACGAAATATCGGCATTATCGTTTAGCGCTCCTGCCATACCCATCATATCTCCCCGGCCTCTTACAAAGTTGGCTTTCATTTGCCCTTTGTCTTTTCTTGAATCTTCACGAAGATAAGCGCCGTTCCAGGGATACAGTTTACGGTCGGTTAACAGTTCACCATCAGTATTTCCAATTAATCCGTATGCAGCATATTCCCATTCGGCTTCGGTGGGTAAGCGGTAACTGGGCAACATAATTCCATCTTCCCATTTTGCACGTGTTGCGGTGCCATCGGGATTTTCAAGTGGTTTATTTCCTTCAGTTCCCTGGTATAAACCTGCCAGATAAGTTTTGGTGGTAAATACATTTTGCCCCCCTTGTGCATTGTCATGTTGAAGTATTCCGCGATTTACCAGAATTTGCTCGTTTACACGGTCGGTTCGCCATGAACAATAAGCGTTGGCCTGTTCCCAGCTAACTCCTACAACAGGATAATCGCTGTATGCAGGATGCCTGAAATAATTTTCGACATATGGCTCGTTGTATGCCAATTGCTGCCTCCATTTTTCGGTATCGGGCAAGGCTTCATTTATTTTTACTTTGTTTCCTGCGTAAACGCGTCCCAACCAGTGAACATATTCTCTGTAAGCCTGATTTGACACTTCTGTTTCATCCATGTAAAACGAGGCTACAGTAACTCTGCGGGGAAAATTATTCCAACTGTACATCACGTCTTCTTCCACGCGTCCCATAGTGAAAGTACCGCCTTGAATAAAAACAAGCCCGGGGCCGGCTTCCTGTTCATAACCTGAAAGGTAAGGGATATTCCCATTTTCATCCGAGTTGTATTCCCAACCCGTAGTGCGGGAAGTATCCTGTCCACCTTTTTTACCAAACAAGCCGCATCCGGATACGAATGCAGCCAATAAAATTATGAACAAAGTCTTAAACTTTTTCATCTTCATTTTATCAGTAATTTTATGATCGTCACAAATATAACTAAATACTTCAATTCTTATTGTTTCAGGTTTCCATATTTTTTTGAGCTACCTCACTCGAAATTGATATGTTCGCCTGCCTTTAAACGAGGCCGGAATTAATTTATTGTATTATTACATTAGCAATAATTGGAAGTTTATCTCGTTTAATTTTAAATTTTCCGTATTTCCCTTATGAAAAAAACTCTGTTTCTGTTGTTTATAGTTATTGCCGGATTTACTTCAAGCGATGTTCATAATGAATTTATTAAGCTTAACTGGGACAAATCTGCACTTTTGGAAAATCCCGGTTCAGGTAAATTGTTGTTAAATTTTGAAAATGCTGAACATACGCGGTTATGAAAATAAAATTCCGGTTTACATTAAAAATATACCGGTAAACAGCAGAGAACAAGATATTCGATTCGCTATTGAAAATGAGGTTTTTGAAGCGACTGAATTATCGGCAGAATTACCTGAATTCAATGGACTTACTGAAAAAGTGGAGGTAACGAGCCAGAAATTAAAGTCAGGAAACAAAACGAATATTCAACTACAGATTATTCCTTTAAAAAAAGAAAATAATAAAATATTTATACTTAAAAGCTTTGAGCTGAAGCAAATTCCATTCACACAAAAAAGTGCTGCAATAGAAACGCATAGCTGGAAAAATGAGTCGGTTTTAAAATCGGGAACCTGGAAGAAAATAAGAACATCGGGAAAAGGGATTTATAAAATTCCATACTCCAAATTAACAGAGTGGGGATTTTCGACGCCTGCAAATGTTAGTGTTTATGGCGCAGGTGGAACTATTCTTTCAGAAAATCCGGGCGAAATTAACTACGATGATTTGCCACAGTTGGCAATTTGGCATGGCAAAAATAACGGTACGGATTGTCTCTTCTTTTATGCGCCTGGCACAACGGAATGGAATTACAGTCAAATCACACGACTATTTCAACACCAATTAAATGACTATGACACAAAAGGATATTTTTTTCTGACCGAAAATACCGGTTCTTCAAAAACTGCTCAAAAGTTAGATCCAATTACCCAACCCGCGACAAATATAGTCAGTACTTTTTCAGCTTATAATTTTTATGAAGATGAACTGGAAAACATTTTACCGCTGGGATCAGGAAAAAACTGGTATGGAAATAAATTCAAAAACGCTTCGGTTAAAACTATTACTTTCGATGTAACAAATATCGAATCGACTGAAAACGTTTCAGTTAAAATAAATGCGGCAGCACGTTCGTATCAAACATCAAGATTGGAAGTTTATCTGAATCAGGAAGCTGTTGAAAATATAAGTTTCTCGGCAGTTAATACAGAGGATGCTACTGCACTATACGCAAGCAGTAGAAGTGGTTTATATAATAATCAAATTTCGGGGGAAGAACTTACGGTTACGCTTAAATATTATGCCGATTTAATTAAAAGTGATTACAACGAAAATGCCATTGCCTGGCTCGATTATGTGGAAGTAAATTACCGGAAGAAATTATCAGCAGGAAATGACCCGCTTTTTTTCAGGGATTTAAATTCTGTCGGATCAAATAATGTTGCAGAATTCAATATTAAAAACAGCTCGGGTGATACGCGCGTTTTTGATGTTACGGATTGGGCTGACAGTAAGGAAATGCCGGTTGCTCTTGCCGGAAACAATCTAACTTTTACAAGGCCATCAAACGAACTACGTGAATATGTGGTTTTAAATAATAACGGAGCGTTTCCGGAGCCGGAACTGGTAGGTGATGTCGCGAACCAGAACCTGCATGCATTGAACGCTCCTGAACTATTGATAATTACGCATTCCAATTTTCTTAATTCCGCAAATCAATTGGCAGATTTTCATCGCAGTTACGACGGAATGGATGTAGAAGTAGTTCCTGTAAACCAGGTTTATAATGAATTTAGTTCGGGAAGTAAAAATGCAACTGGAATCAGGAACTTCATTAAAATGTTCTACGACAGGGATGACAAACTAAAATATGTTTTATTATTTGGCGATGGTAGTTTCGACAATAAAAATATTCGGCCTGAAACGAAAAACTTTATTCCGACATATCAATCGCAGGAGTCAATAAATCCCACAAAATCGTTTGTTACAGATGATTACTTTGTTTTACTCGATGACGGCGAAAGTGTGACAAACGGTGCTGTTGATTTGGGAATTGGCAGGATACCGGCATCAACGAATTATGAAGCTGAAATTGTTGTGGATAAAATATTAAATTATTACTCTTCGGAATCGTTTGGAGAGTGGCGCAATTCAGTTTGTTTTATTGGCGATGATGAAGATGGCGGCCTTCATATGTCGGATTCAGAAAAGCTGGCAAACATGGTAAATGAAAATCATGCAGAATTTGTAACCGATAAGATTTATCTCGATGCATATCCGCAGGAAGCAACACCGGCAGGCGAACGCTATCCTGATGTAACCGAAGCTATAAACAAAAAAGTGAAGGATGGCGTACTTGTTTTAAATTATGTGGGCCATGCCAACGAGCGTTTCATGTCCGATGAACATGTGCTGGATATTAGTAATGTAAATTCGTGGTCGAATAGCAAAAATTTACCCATTTTCGTTACGGCAACGTGTGAGTTTAGTCGTTTCGATGCCGATGATACATCGATTGGCGAATATGTGTTGTTGAATCCGAATGGTGGTGGAATTGGACTTTTTTCTACAACACGAGTGGTTTTTGCATATTCTAATTATTTGTTAAGCCACAGCTTTTACAATTTTGTTTTCGAAACCGATGAAAACGGAATTCGTTACCGGATGGGTGATATCATGCGGCTGGCAAAAATAAATACGATAAACGACTATTAATAAACGAAATTTTTCTTTGCTGGCTGACCCGGCGTTAAGACTTACCTATCCGAAGTACAAAGTGGCTACAACAAGCATTAACGGGAAAGATGCAGTAGCCGAAACCGATACTTTAGGCGCATTGCAGAAAATTAATATTGAAGGAAATGTAACTGATTTCTTTGGAAATATACTAAATGATTTTTCTGGAGAAATTTCTGTAACCGTGTACGACAAAGAAATGACAATGAGTACCTTGGGAAATGGCGGAGAAAAGCCATTAAACTTTAAGGTACAGGAAAATATTATTTATAAAGGCACAGCAAAAGCTGTCAACGGGGTTTTTTCTTTTGGTTTTGTTATTCCAAAAGACATTTCCTATGCGCTTAGGCGAAGGCAAAATAGTCTATTATGCTTCCGATGGAAATGTGGATGCACATGGTGCTTTTAGTAATTTTGTTATTGGCGGTTCATCCGATGATGGTATTAACCGACAATACTGGCCCTGAAATTGATTTATTTCTCGACGACACGGATTTTAAATCGGGCGATCAAACCGGGAAAAATCCAACATTGATGGCTTACCTATCCGACGAAAACGGAATAAATACGGTTGGTACCGGTATTGGCCACGACATTACTGCAATTCTTGACGACAATTATGCAAATGTTATAGTCTTAAATAAATATTATCAGTCGAATCTGGATGATTATACCAGTGGTTCAATTAATTTTCTGTTGCAAAACCTTTCGGTTGGCAAACACAAGCTGGTTTTAAAAGCCTGGGATGTTGCCAATAACTCATCTGAAAAGGAAATTGAATTTGAAGTTACCGGCGATTTTGTTATTTCGCAGGTAAGCAACTATCCAAATCCGGCCGAAACTTACACTTTCTTTACTTTCGAGCATAACCAGGCAGGCGAAATATTAGATATTGTAATTGAAGTATTCGATCAATCGGGAAGAAGGGTCGATTATATTTCACAGGAAGTTGGATCGAACGGAAATTCAAGCAATCCTGTTCGCTGGGATTTTCCTGAAACACAAACAAAGCTTCGGAATGGAATATATGTATACAGGATAACTGCTCAAAATAATGATGGTTTATTTGCATCCCGAACCGGGAAAATGATGATTTCATATTAATTTTTTATTTCATGTGAAATTTTTCGGAAAATGCTCCGTTCTCTTTTTTAGTTTAAACTATTGCTGCAAATGCAAATATTATATCTTTGCAGCGCTCAATTTTGGTAAAATTATGATTAAATTATTTCGATTATTTGTCCTGTTAACAGTCTTAGTTATTGTTTCTGAAAACATTATGGCACAGGCAACCACGTCGGGTGCGAATACCATTACCACGGCAGTTCCGTTCTTGTCGATTACACCCGATTCGAGAGCAGGAGGTATGGGTGATGCCGGTGTTGCTTTAACACCCGATGTAAGTTCACAGCACTGGAATCCGGCGAAATATGTATTTATGGAAAGCGATATGGGTGTTGGTTTATCCTATTCACCATGGTTGCGTAACCTTGTCGACGATATTAACCTCGCTTATCTTTCAGGCTATAAAAAATTGGATGATGTTCAGTCTATAAGCGCTTCATTACGTTATTTTTCGTTAGGCGATATTATTTTTACCAGTGAATTCGGAGAAATTCAAGGCCAGCAAAGCCCGAATGAATTTGCACTTGACTTTGCCTATTCGCGTTTACTTTCAGAAACTTTCTCAGGCGCTGTTGCGATACGATATATCCGATCGGATTTAACCGGAGGCCAACTTGTA
The DNA here is from genome assembly GCA_963821855.1 of uncultured Prolixibacteraceae bacterium. GTDB lineage: Bacteria > Bacteroidota > Bacteroidia > Bacteroidales > Prolixibacteraceae > Draconibacterium. The sequence goes on from CAWGFJ010000014.1 coordinate 27,891, forward strand.
AACGGAGTTGAAACTCATGCAGGAAATTCATTTGCAACCGATGTTGCTTTTTATTATCACAATGAATTCCGTGCAAACCGAAAAGATAACATTTTCTCAGCAGGGATTAATATTCAGAATATAGGTGCAAAAATTTCATACACCGACGGCGAAGTAAAAGACTTTCTTCCAACCAATTTAATGCTGGGTGCAGCTTATACAACCGAAGTGGATGAATATAATGCATTTACTTTTTCTTTTGAAGCCAATAAATTACTTGTTCCAACACCACCGATCGATTCAACAGTTTATGATCCGAATGGTGTGATTTTACCATCGGGTGTAAATTCTGATATCGGGCCAATTGCCGGTATTTTTAAATCGTTTGGCGATGCTCCGGGCGGTTTTAAGGAAGAAATTCAGGAAATTTCGCTGGGCGTAGGTGTGGAATACTGGTATAATAAACAGTTCTCTATTCGCGGCGGATATTTTTACGAGCACGCAAATAAGGGTAACCGTAAATATTTTACTGCCGGTGCAGGTTTAAGGCTTAATGTTTTTGGCCTCGATTTTTCGTACCTGTTACCTACTCAAAGAAATCACCCGTTGGAAAATACCTTGAGGTTTACCTTGTCGTTTGATGTCGATGCATTTGGAAACCAACGTTGATGAACTTCCGCATTGGACAAGGATATGATGTGCACCGCCTTGCTGAAGGAGAAACCTTGTGGCTTGGCGGTATTTTAATTTTGCATCGTAAGGGAACTGTGGCGCATTCCGACGGCGATGTTTTAATTCATGCTATTTGCGATGCATTACTGGGAGCTTTGAAATTACGTGATATCGGTACACATTTTCCTGACACAGATTCGAAATTCAAAAATATCGACAGCAAAATTTTATTGAAAAAATCATATTCGCTTGTAAAAGACAGGGATTATGAGATTGTAAATATCGATTCAACAATACATGTACAACAACCTAAACTAAAGCCTTATATTCCTGAAATGGAAAAAACACTGGCTGCTGTGTTGGGTATTGATGAAAGCCAGTTATCGATTAAAGCAACAACTACCGAAATGCTTGGATTTGAAGGTCGTGAAGAAGGAATTTCTGCAAGTGCAGTGGTTTTATTAAAAAGAACCGACGATGGAAAATAAGAAAACAATGGTTATAGGAGCAAGTGAAAAACCGGAAAGGTTTTCGTTTAAAGCTATTCAATTGTTGAGAAATTACGGGCATGATGTTGTTGCGCTTGCGAAACGAAAAGGAAAGGTTCTGGATGTTGACATACAAACTGAATTTCCTGATAAAGAGAAAATACACACGGTTACATTGTATATTGGCAGGGAACATCAGAAAGAATATTTTGAACCGGTTGTAAAATTAAAACCTCAAAGGGTTATTTTCAATCCTGGCACTGAAAATTACGAATTCGAAACACTGCTCAATGACAACGGAATTGCCACTGTACAAGCCTGCACATTAATAATGTTGAACGCGGGAAAATATTAATTTTTCGGATCATATATGTTTGCTGAAATTAAAAGTTTCGATGAATTTCTGGAATTAAAAGAAAATGAAGAAGCCTTTCTTGCCTATTTTTCAACCGATGCATGTACTGTTTGTAAAGTGCTGAAGCCAAAAGTTGCTGAATTGATAAATCAGAAATTTCCCAAAATTAAGTTGGCATATATTCCCTCAGATAAACTTCCTGAAGTTGCTGCGCAAAACCAGATTTTTGTCGCTCCAACCATTCTCATTTTTTTCGATGGAAAGGAATACATTCGCAAAAGCAGGAATATTGGGCTTGGTGAACTGGAAAAGGAAATAGAACGTCGGTACTCTTTGATATTTTCGGAATAACTTTAATACAGCCTCAGTTGTTTGATATCAATCAACTAATTGTCAGGTTTACTCTTTTGCCAAAACCAATTTCTACTAATCTGTATAAAGTCGATAATTGAATATCGCTATGTCCATTTTCAATTCGCGATATGAAACTTTTACGGGTTCCTGTCTTATTCGCAAGTTCCTCTTGTGTCATATGAGCCTCTTTCCTTGCATCCCTTAAAATTTCTCCAATTGCAAAAGCTTTTGCTTTTATTTCAAATTCTGTTCTTTTCTCAGAACCAATTTTACCGTACCTGTTGTCAAGATGCTCATCAAATGTTTTAATATCTTTCATTTTTTATCTCCTTTCTTTTTATAATCAAAATATTCCTGCTTTATCCGCATTGCTTTTTCAATCTCTTTTCCTGGTGTTTTTTGTGTTTTCTTTTGGAATGCGTTAAACAACACTATTAAATTTCCTTTGTCAAAACAGTGATTGTCACATTTTTCTATGATTTAATTCTATACTTTCAATTTCGTAAATATTAGCCCTAACACATTCAAATTTATCAGGATTAAAAATAGCTAAATTGTATCCATCAGAATGGAGCGAACTTTGGAATTCAACTCCATCATATCCAATGGACTTGATAAATTCAGAAAGATATTGTGTCGGCAGATAATCTATTTCCTTATCAAGCTTTCTTATTGGCAAGGATAATTCTTTTTGCAATGTCTTAATAAAAGGAATGTAAGTTAAATAATCATTGATAGCTTCTTGCTCTGCCCATATTATTGGGTCATTTTCCGGCTCTCTAAGATTTAAGATTTTAATATCTTCTTTCAATCTAAAATCTCCAACTGTAACAAAATCAAATAATGTCGCTCTTGCTTCGTAAAGCGATGTTTTGACATTATCTGCTAAATATAAATATGAAATACCTTTCGGATTTGCACGACCTCCTGTAGCTTTATCTTTTGGAGGGTTTCCCATTTCTTCAATGGCAATCCCTTTTATATCCGAAATCCTGCTACGATAAAAAATACGTCCCTTTTTGAGAGTTGTTTGAAAAGATTCGTTCCTAAAGATATTGTGTAGCTTTACTAAATCAATGGTAGCCTGAATATGAAATCGATTAATATTTTTAATCTCATTTTTAAATTCTTCCCACTTACTATGAATAGCATCAGACTTTTTTGAATGTTCTCCTTTCCACAGCGCAGAGCTAACATTATTATTTAGCAATTCACCAAACTCTTCATTATCATCTTCAATTATTGAATGAAGTAAATCCAATTTGTTTTTAACTTTATTGCTGAAAATTGTGTCTGCAAAATCACGTTCCAATGCTGAAAGTATATCAATATCAGAGTCGTTGTCAACTTTATAAAGGTTTAAAATATTTCCAAAGTATAAAATAAGTTCCCTTGGAGTATAAATAGAAACATCTTTTGATTTACAGTAATCACATTCTCCTTTTCTGGAATCAGAATGTATTATATTACGCAGATAAGAACTCGAAAAACATTCAATACAACAAAACATACTATATGAGTTTTTTTACGAGTTCAATATGATGCATTACAGAAAGTTTTTTTATACTTCCCAAGCCTGGGAAGTGCCCACTTTCGTGCAATATTTTAAATTGAATTATTCCAATTGTTTCCTCAATATTATTTTCATTACACCACTTAACAAGCTTGTCATTAGCTTCTGCAAACTTCCCTCCAATATCTGATGTATCATCATTTGAATCTGATACAAAGTGTTTTATTCTAATTTTATTGTCATCTACTAAATAAGATAGATGGATCGCTACGGCATATGGTAAAAAGCCGGTTTCAGAATAATTATCTCCTATCGTAAGAAAGTCAGAAAAGCCTTTATAACCATCGACTTTATAAAAAAGATGTTCTTCTGAGAATTGACTGTCAGGTACTGATAAATAATCGGAATTTTTTGGTAAACAATTGAAATAATCATCAAGACTAATTCTTGTATCAGGTGGGAAATTCCTGTAGTAGCGTCTACTTGTTTTATTGAAATAAACAATGTTATTAATTACTGGAGCACTATCTTCAAGGGTGCTTATAATATCTCCAACATTATTGTTTATACCGAAATGTATTAATGAAAATCCTGAAAAACCAAATGAAATATCTTGAATTAATTCTTTTATATGAGAAATGCCAATTTTACTGTCAATTATTAATGCTAACTGAAAATTCGTATAGCCATCAATTTCACCTGAAACAGTTTCAATAATTTTAGCCGTTGAACTTGTCAAATCACCTACTGAAGGATTTAGAATAATGTTAAAGTTAATATCCTTGCTCTTAAGTACACTAATTGTGGATTTTAATGTTGATGAATTTTTTACAGGTTCTATTATCGGTGAAATTTTCTGTGGTGTATCAGCAATTAATCCACTTAATTCTCGTAAAGCTATAAGTTCGAATTGTTTGCCTCTAAGGTAAGGATAATACATTTTAAATTTTTTGATTTAGAAATTGGTATAAGTAACTGTATTCCTTAATTGACATATTAAGGGAATAGCAAATATGTTTTAATTCATAAGGTATTTTGTCTGATAAAAACTCTTTTGAACATTTTAACTTACGCTCTTTTAGTTTTTTATATGCCAACTTTTGAAAATCAATGATATTTATAGTTTCAGCAAGTTTCAATGACTCTTGAAATATTCTTGTGTTTGGAACATCAGGTATTTTCCCAAAATATTCTTGTATAATATCAAGATATTCTTGTTTCCGCAATGTCTTAAATATTGCATTATGATTAAATGATAAATTATTTTCCTTAGCTGGTTGTAATTCTTTAAGGGTGTTATTTTCTGTAAACTCAATAATGCCTAATGTTGTATCATTATAATTCGACAATAATTTATGTATGAATTTTGAATTTGAAACAACATAAACTTTATTTGCAAATTGTTTATAATCTGCCAATTGTTTATCGAGCTTTTCTAAGCTATCAAATTCCGTTTTTATCTCAAATATTTTTGCTTCTCCATTAAATAAAACAAAATCAGCAATTGACCTGCCAACTTTAAATTCATTTACTACAGTAGTAGTATTAATACTATATTTCCCAAGTAACAATTTGTTAAGCAGTGCATTCTTATAAAGATATTCGCTTTTATAATTTTCTAAAAGTTCTTTGTATATGAATTGTAAGATTTCAAGAATATTAATAGAATCTGGAGAGCTTATATGTTTTTTAATCCTTGCTCGGGTATTAGCAAAATCCTTTCTTCTAACTATTCTATCAAAGTTAGTTGGAGTAAAAATATGAGATAAACTTCTTAAGCTTTCAATATCGTTTTTTAATCCAATCATAAAACAAAAATACTAAATCAAATCTGCTTAAATAAATTTTTTACAAACATATTCACCTTATTCATTATGTCTGTGTTACGGCAAAAATTTGGCACTTTTGCAAGCTGAAGCATCAGCCAATGTGTAGGAGCTTGTAAATGTGTTAATGTGCGTTGACTTTAGTTGTTTGCTCTCACCCAACATGAAAATATGTTGCATGTAATCCAAACCTATATAATATTTCTTTATGCCGGAAGTAATGTTCCCTTCGTGGTATTTTAGATTTCCAATTTATCAAACAGGTTTTTACATCTTGTAATGTCTGTCTGCCAGCAGAATTATGTAATCCACCTGCCCCTTGCAAGCGGGGCAGGTGGGGTTGGTTTCAATTAAGAATCGCCGAAGTCGTCATCCGGTGGCAGTTTTGATTGAGGTTTCCTGTAAATGGTTTGTGAACACAAAGAAATGCGCAATCCTCAAATTTATATTTTCTGTTAATCGCATATATCATGGAATCCGGCGGTAAAAACTTGCCTTTCCCCGAATTATATGCTATTTTCCCGGCTATTTTTAAAACATTTGAAGCTTAAAATTTAAAATGATTATCATGAGAAAAATAATTGTTGTGGCAATTGCTGTGTTCAGCGTGTTTTTATTCTCAAGCTGCGGATATAATAAAATGGTTCAGTTAGACGAGCAAACCACATCGCAATGGTCGCAGGTCGAAAACGTCTATCAGCGCAGGGCCGATTTAATTCCAAACCTTGTAAATACTGTAAAAGGTTATGCTGCACATGAGCAACAAACGCTTGAAGGAGTTGTTGAAGCTCGGTCAAAGGCAACTTCGGTAAATGTGGATCCGTCAAAAATGACGCCTGAATCTATTCAGCAATTTAACCAGGCCCAGGAAGGATTAAGTTCAGCATTAAGCCGTTTAATGGTGGTTGTGGAACGTTATCCTGATTTGAAGGCCAATCAGAATTTCCTGGATTTGCAGGCACAACTGGAAGGAACGGAAAACCGGATAGCTGTTGAACGCAGGAAATTTAATGAAGTAACCCAAAATTATAACGCTTATATTCGCAAATTTCCACAGGTTATTTATTCAGGGTGGTTTGGATTTGAAAAGAAAAGTTATTTCGAAGCGCAACAGGGAGCCGAGAAAGCACCGGAAGTTCAGTTTTAGTTGAAAGGAAGAAAATATGGCTATTCAGAAATATTTTACAGAAGAAGATAAACTGAAGATAAAGAATGCTATCAGGGTAGCAGAAACAAATACTTCAGGCGAAATAAGAGTACATGTTGAACGGTTTTGCAAAGGAAGCGTATTGGATAACGCTGCCTATGTTTTTGGGAAACTGGAAATGCATAAAACAAAACTCAGAAACGGAGTATTGTTTTTTCTGGCTATGGAAGATAAGAAGTTTGCCATTCTGGGCGATGCAGGAATTAATAATGTAGTACCCGAAAATTTCTGGGAAGAAATAACTTCAGGTGTTATTCAAAAAATGCAAGAAGGAAAACATGCAGAAGCAATTTCCGAAGGAATTATTAAAGCCGGAGAACAGTTAAAGAAACATTTTCCTTACCAGGATGATGATGTAAATGAATTATCGGATGAAATTTCATTCGGCGATGAAAATGAAAAAAAATGAAAAGAATAAGCACAATACTTGCATTTTTAATGGGTGTAACTTCGGTTTTATTTGCGCAAATACCGGATAAACCTGTACCTGCCAGGCTGATTAACGATTTTGCCGGTGTTTTAAGCGCAGGCGAACGAAGTCAACTGGAAAATTCGCTTGAACAATTTGCCCGCGAAACTTCCACTCAAATTGTAGTTGTAACCGTGGATGACCTTGAAGGTAATGATCCTGGTGATTATGCATTCAGGCTTGGCGAAAAATGGGGAGTCGGTCAAAAAGGGAAAGACAACGGAATTATAATTATTTTAAAACCGAAACAGGGAAACAGCAAAGGTCAGGTGTTTATTGCAACAGGTTATGGACTTGAAGGTGTTTTACCCGATGCGGTGGTTAACGGTACTGTAATCGATAATGAAATGATTCCGCATTTTAAAGATGGCAATTATTTCGAGGGATTATCGGCAGGAATAAAGGTGATAATGGATATCACCCGCGGTGAATATACAGCAACACAATATCAGCAAAACTATGCAAAACAAAAGGATGGTGTTGTGCCGGGAGTTTTCTTCTTTATTATCATATTTGTTATCATTTCAGTTTTACGCGGAAGAAGAAACCGCTTTTATTCACCGGGCAAAAGTCTTCCTTTCTGGATTGCAATGGGCATGATGTCGGGCAGAAATTCACATCATGGATCGTTTGGAAACTTCTCGTCGGGAGGCGGAGGTTTTGGAGGTTTCGGTGGCGGAAGCTTTGGTGGTGGCGGCGCCGGTGGAAGCTGGTAATAAAACAAAAGAAGGCAGTTGGTTAATCAACTGCCTTCTTTTGTTTTAAGCCTGAATATATTGCTGATTACTCATTTTCAATTTTATCCATAAATATGGTTTGTTCCCTGTTTGGGCCAACCGATGCGATTGATATGGATATTCCGACTTCTTCTTCAATAAAATTGATATAATTATTGAGTTCTTCCGGGAATTCATTCTGATCCTTAATTTTGGTTAAATCGGTTTGCCAACCCGGCAGTTCAACGTAGATTGGCTTTACTGTGTCGTCTAATTCAAACGGGAATTGCTCAACAACTTCACCGTCAATTTCGTAGCCAACACAAATTTTAATCGAATCAAAATTGCTTAGCACATCGGCTTTCATCATTATCAGTTGTGTAACACCATTAAGCATAACAGAATATTTCAGTGCAATTAAATCGAGCCAGCCGCAACGACGCGGCCTTCCGGTTGTAGCGCCATACTCATGGCCAGCTTCCCGCAATTTTTCACCTGTTTTATCAAATAATTCGGTGGGGAACGGGCCCATTCCAACACGCGTACAGTAAGCCTTAAAAATGCCGTAAACTTCACCGATTTTGTTTGGCGCAATTCCTAATCCAGTACAAGCGCCGGCACAAATGGTATTTGAACTGGTTACAAACGGATACGATCCGAAATCTATATCGAGTAAAGTTCCCTGTGCGCCTTCAGCAAGTACCGATTTATTCTCCTTCAGCAAATCATTTATCATGTGTTCACTGTCGACAATATTGTAAGTTTTCATCAGCTCAATTCCTTCAAACCAATCTTTTTCGCATTCATTTAATTCGGATTCAAAATCGTATTTGAAGAAATCTTTCAACATGATTTTATGATTCTCAATTCTTGACGTGTATTTTTCATCGAAATTATGGAGAACATCGCCAACGCGTAGTCCGTCGCGGCCAATTTTATCTTTATAGGTTGGCCCGATTCCTTTTAGGGTTGAACCAATTTTTGTTTTTCCTTTTTTTTGTTCCGAGGCAGCATCGAGAATTCTGTGCGTGGGTAAAATCATATGCGCCTTTTTCGAAATATAGAGGTTTTTTGAAATATCGACACCGATTTTTTTCAAGGAATCGATTTCATTCTTAAATACAATGGGGTCGATAACAACGCCATTGCCGATAATATTAATTTTATTTTCCCTGAAAATACCCGACGGAATGGTATGAAGCACATGTTTTATGTTGTTAAATTCCAGTGTGTGGCCGGCATTTGGCCCGCCTTGAAAACGAGTAATAACATCGTATTTTGGCGTTAAAACATCAACAATTTTTCCTTTCCCTTCATCGCCCCATTGCAGGCCAAGCAAAACATCTACTTTCATTGAAATTTGATTTTTATTATTCACAGGAAACCGTGAAAATTGAATCGGGTCGGATTCAGGTTTCACGGCTTCCGATTAAAGCGTTTAAAAGTACAAATTATTTTCGTTTACAGGCATAAAAAAATCCTCCGTTACCAGAGGATTTATCAAAATATTAAGAAGTTTCTCTTATTCCTATTTTATATTTTCGCCATAAATATACAGCGTGTGATGCGATAAGCGAAAGTTATTTTTCCTGCATGCATCTTCAATGATTTCGCGTATTCTTGGATCGTAGAATTCAACTACTTTTCCATTTGTTATGTCGATTAGGTGGTCGTGTTGCATTGTAGCAAATGCACGTTCGAACTGTGCAATGTTTTTTCCAAACTGATGTTTTACAACCAGTTTGCAATCCAGCAGTAAATCGATGGTATTATACAATGTGGCACGACTCACCCTGTAATTATTGTTTTTCATCGAAATATACAGGGATTCAATATCGAAATGACCTTCGCGGTTGTAAATTTCTTCAAGTATTGCAAACCTTTCCGGGGTTTTTCTGTGACCATTTTGTTCCAGATAGTCGGTAAACATATTTTTTACAGTTTCTCTGGTCTTCTGGTTATTCATAATTAAACCAATTTTAAATAAGGGGCAAAAATATAATATTTTTTTTAAATTCTTCTGAAAGATAAAAATTAATCGTCGAGATTTTTTATCCGTGATACATTTTCAATCCCTTTTATTTTTTTTAGTTCGAGTATGAGATTGCTTAAGTCATCGGTGTTGTGGATATAAAGGAACAGATCGCCTGTAAAAATTCCTTCGTTTGTATCGAACTGTACCGAACGCATATTTATGTCGTGTTCTTTTGAAATAATGTTTGTTACCTGGTTAACAATTCCTAACCGGTCGAAACCTTCCAGGCGAAGCCGTGTAAGATACGATTGCCGTTTAAATTTGGTCCATTTTGCCTCAACTATTTTTTCTCCCTGGTTGGCGATATATTTTGCCAGAACAGGGCATTCTACCTTATGAATGATTACATGGTCATCGGAACTCAAATATCCCAAAACCTGATCGCCGGGAATTGGATTGCAGCATTTTGCAAGCGAAAACGAAACGTTATCCTGATTTTCTTTCAAAAGAAATGGCTTTTTCTTATCGATTTTGTATCTGCTGTTTCCTTTGGTTTCCTCGATGTCATCTTCAAGGCCATTTTCATTTATCTCCTTCTTTTTACCGCCAAAAGTGATATTCCAGTATTTTACAAGTTTGTTTTCCGATTTTTGGCCAAGAATTTCTTTTATGTCTTTTAACTCAAGAAAACCCATTCCAACTTCAGAATACAATTGAACCTTATTATTTAGATTGTAATGCCCTATTATTTTCTTAAGATTATTTGAAGTTAATGTAGCTCCGGCTTTTAGAATGGCCTCTTCAACCATCGTTTTGCCATTTTCAATGTGCTTGTTTTTTTCGAGTTTGAACGCATCTTTAATTTTTGACCGTGCTTTTGCTGTTGTCGAAAATTTCAGCCATTCCAGTTTTGGCGTTTGATTTTCGGAAGTTAAAATTTCAATCTGGTCGCCATTTTGGAGTACGTGATTAATAGGAACCAATTTTAGGTTTATTTTGGCGCCAATGCATTTGTTCCCTAAATCGGTGTGTATTTCGTAGGCAAAGTCAATGATGGTTGATCCTTGTGGCATCGAAATCATATCGCCTTTCGGAGTGAATACATTAATATCGGTTCCGTACAAACTAAGTTTAAAGTCATCGAGGAATTCAAATGCATCAGAGTCGGGATTCTTGAGGTGTTCGCGAATTCTTTCAATCCAGGTTTCAAGTTCATTTTCGTAGGTGCTGATATCTTTATAACGATAATGTGCGGCAAATCCGCGATTGGCAATTTCATCCATTCGTTCGGTGCGGATTTGTACTTCAACCCATTTTCCCTGCGGCCCCATAACGGTAACATGCAACGATTCGTATCCATTAACTTTTGGCAGGTTAATCCAGTCCCGGATTCGGTCGGGTTTTGGTCTGTAAATGTCGGTAACTATCGACAGTACATCGAAACACTGCATTTTTTCCGAAATTTCCGGATCGGGTTTTATTACAATCCGGATAGCAAGAATATCGTAAATTTCGTTAAAAGCCACACCTTTCTTTTGCATTTTCTGCCAAATGGAATAGCTTGATTTGAGCCGGTGTGTTACTTCACATTCAAAATTTTCCTCTTTTAGTTTCTGTACGATCGGTTTTATAAATTCATTCACCAGATAGTTCCGTGTTTCTTCCTGATTATGAAGAAGATATAAAATCTGATTGTATTCTTCGGGATGTTTGTATTTAAAGCTGAGTTCTTCTAATTCCGTTTTAATATTGTATAAACCCAAACGATTTGCCAATGGAACATATAAAAAGAGCGTTTCGCCGGCGATTTTCATTTTCTTATTGGCAGGCATCGAATCGAGTGTTTGCATGTTATGCAAGCGGTCGGCAATTTTTATCAATATAACTCTTACATCGTCCGTAAGTGTCATTAATATTTTTTTCAGGGTTAATGCATGCCGCGAATCATAATCGCCGGATAAGTTTGGTCAAGCCATCCACAATGCGGGCAGATTTCTCACCAAACATATTTTCGATATCGGAAAGCCGGTATTCTGTATCTTCAACAACGTCGTGCAGGATAGCTGCTACAATTGATGTTGCACCCAACCCCAGTTCCTTGGCCACAATTTTTGACACAGCAATCGGGTGAATGATAAATGGTTCGCCCGATTTACGTCGAATTCCATCGTGTGCAGCATTGGCAAACCTGAACGCCTTTTCAATTCGGGCAATGCGTTCTTCGTCGAATTTGTTACGAACCTCTTTCAGAAAGTCTTCATAACAATCCTCGATATACCTTATTTCTGTGGGTGTAAAATGCTGCACGATAGTATGTTAAAAAGTATTTCCTTATCTCATTATTTTCCCAGTAGCAGATGAATATATAAATTCTTTCTAATCTCTGCTTATTCTAATGCTAAATTATCACTTTTTTTATCGCAAGTTAATATTGCGATGAACGGATTAACACTAAATTCATTTATAGCCTTTAAAATCATCCTGAATATGTGATTTATAAACAGCAATTATTGATAATTACTGGAATAATGAATACATAACAGGCTTTTGAAATATAGATGCTGTTTTCTTGAATTGTTTAATTCTGCCAACAGTTAGTACAATATTATTTTGCTTTTCGTTTTTTAATCTGACTTGCAAGATTATAAACTGAAACCGTCATTTTATCCCAGCTAAACCGATCTTTTTCAATTTTGATATTTTCAATAAAGCGCTCTTTACGGTTATTTTCGAAGAAGTCGATAAGCGCTTCTGCAATTTTATCCGCTTCGGGTGGAACCACATAACCTACTTTCATGTGTGGAATTATTTCGGGTAATCCGCCCACATTGGTCACCAGCATGGGTTTGTTAAAATGATAACCAATTTGTGTGACACCACTCTGGGTTGCCGATTTATAAGGTTGTGCAACAATATCGGCGCTGTTAAAATAATGCGGAACTTCAGCGTTTGAAATATAGTCGGTACGCAGAATAACATCGTCTTCAAGACTTAATTCCCTGATTAGGTTAAGATAAGGTTCTTCATTGGAATAGAATTCTCCCGCAACGATTAACTTAATTTTGTTGGGTTTGAAATATGGGTTGGAAAATGCCTTCAGCAATAAATCGAGTCCTTTATAATCGCGAATGAAACCGAAAAACAAAATATACCTGTCTTCTTTTGAAAGGCTGATATTTGAAAGCGCTTTTTCGCGATCTTCAATTTCACCGTAATGATCGTAAATGGGGTGTGGTGATAAAATCTTTGGTTTTCTGAAATTGAATTGCTCCAAATCGTTCAATACGCTTTTCGACATGGTAAGAAAACCATCGACAGAATGAATAAAATAACTGCAAAGAAATTTATCGCCCGGCCTTTTTTCGTGCGGAATGATATTATCGGCTATTGAAATTATTTTTGTAAAACGGTTTTGTTTTACCATCCTGCAAATTGTTCCCAGGCTCATGCTCATAAACGGTATCCAAAAGCGCACAAGCAAAATATCGGGACGTGATTTTTTAATTCTCGCTCCCACTTTTAGCCAGTTGAAAGGGTTTACCGAATTAATTTCCCGTGTAATGGGAAAATCAAATTCTGTTTTTTGTTCAGAGAACTGGGTTTTTCCCGGAAATAAAATCCTCGGATATTGGATTCGGAATGAAACTATATTAACCGTATGTCCCTCATTTTGCAATTGCCTCGCAAGGCGCTCGTTTAATGCTGCAATTCCACCCCGGTATGGATGCGCAGGTCCTAAAATTGTAATATTCATTTGCCGGTATTATCGTGTTGTTGTTACAAATTTGATATTATATCGATTGAAATTCTGTAAAACTCATGTATTAGCTGCCGAATAATGTGCTTTTAATTTTTGCGCTACAAATTTATCGATTGGAAAAGTAAATTCGTCCTTATTTAAGCTATTTATTTTAACCCATCGAAAACTTTGATTCCCATTCTCCATTTTTTCAAAATCAAAAGGTTTATCAGAAATGTCAAATAATACCGGTTCCTTCAATTTTGCCTTGAAATAAATGCTGATCAGCTGATGATTTTCGTAAAACAATGCCTTCTGATAAAAGTCTGTTGTATAAAAATGTTCGATGTTGTCGATTTCCTGATCGCTGCATTCTTCCTTAATTTCACGGATTAAACAATCTATAGGGCCTTCGCCGAATTCAAGCCCGCCACCCGGGAATTTGGTCATTTTCATTCCAACCTGAAATTCATCGGAAACAAGAACCTCATCCACAGAATTTATTATTAAGCCATACACGCGTACTATAAAGTTATTTTTATTCATAAATGTGAAGAAATCTGGTTTTCGATAAAAGAAATGATTTGTTGGGTATTGCCCGGTTCAAACCAGCTCATATCAGGATCGTTTCGGAACCACGTAATTTGTTTTCGTGCATAACGGCGAGAATTTCGCTTTATTAATTCAATTGCCTTTTCTTTTGTGATTTTACCATCGAAGTACTCGAACCATTCGCGATATCCCACTGTGTTGAGTGCATTCAGGTGTTTTAATGGATATAATCGCCTGGCTTCAACCTCCAATCCATGCGCTAACATATCATCTACGCGATTATTAATTCGTTGGTGAAGCAATTCTCTTTCGCAATTTAAACCTATTTTAATAATATTGAACGGCCTTGTCTTAGCCGGATTTGAGCGAAATGAGGAATATGGTTTGCCTGTTAGAATAGAGATCTCAAGCGCGTGAATGATTCGGTTTGGATTTTTTAAATCCACCGTTTTGTAATACTCAGGATCGAGTTGTTTTAGCTGTAGGCGCAAACCTTCCAACCCTCCTTTTTCAAATTTGTCTTTTAACGATTTCCTAATCAATGGATCAGCATCGGGCATCATGTCTATTCCTTTGCAGATGGCATCGATGTATAACATTGAGCCACCAAGCAACAGCACTATATTGAATGATTTAAAAAGCTTATCCAGAAGCAGTATGGCTTCAGTTTCGTATTTGCTGGCATTGTAGTTTTCATGAATGGAATGTGTTTGTATAAAATGATGTGGCACAGCCTGAAGTTCCGTTTTATCGGGAACCGCAGTTCCAATACTCATTTCTTTAAATATCTGTCGCGAATCTGCCGAAACGATTTCGGTACGAAAGTAACGGGCAATTTCAATACCTGCCTTTGTTTTTCCTACTCCGGTTGGGCCGGTTAGAACTATAAGATGTTTTTGCATAAACCCGTTTTTCCGGCAAAATAAGAACAAAAAAAAGACTGCTCAAAAAAATGAACAGTCTGAAAATTTCTTAATTTGTTGTCTGTGTTTAAAAATCGTCCATCTCTCCAAAAATCTCGGTGTAATCTTCAAGTTCGCCAAAATCCATGTAAACTTCTTCTTCCTCAAGTACATTAACAGCATTTAGCTCCTCTAATTCTTCTCCCAAAACTTGCACGGGGATGTCACCGGTTTTTGAATTGACCAACGGTTCCTTAAGATTTTTTTCCATGATAATTTCTGTTAGTTCTATAAATAATGATCTGTCGTTTAAAAAATCAAAAGTGTAAACAAGCTTTTGATCCGTTGAATGTATTAAATCCTGAAGTTTTGTTTTTTGCATAATAAAATATGCGGCTCCGTTTATACCCAAATCCAACATCGATATTTCTTTCAGTTTGAGCCATTTCTTGTCGGAAATAAAAAATGATGCCAATTGATGCGACTCATAGCCAAGACTTTTTTGGATTATTGTGTGAAAATCGAAAAAAGAATGATTATCAGCCAGTTCTACTTCCAAACGGAAGTTCTTGGATTCTTGTGAAATGATTTGAAAATGAAATATCATAAACATTCACCTTTTGAATTGTGGTCAAATTTTGCATGATTTTATTCAAATTCCAAAGATTTTCCTGGTTAACAAATCGACAAAAACTATCAAAAAAACTTAAATTTTGTTTAATTTAATTAAGGATTTAGTATTCAAAAAACTGATTTATAACATATTTAGACTTCTGTTTTTAAATCAGATTTGAGTAAAAAACTTCAAAAATCGGCTTCATTAAAAAATGTTAAAAAAACAAACGGTAGGAAAAATATCGAACAAATACGTCAGCTATTCGGTAAAATTTTGTTTTTTCGAAGAATTCATGCAAAAAATGTAATTGCCAATTATTTTTTGAAACTTATAGGTATCGATTCCTTTTAATATTTTAAATTTATCGCGTAGAAATTCAATAATTATGCGGGTTACAACACTTTTTGCCGAAAACATCAGAATTGCATTGCATTCTATCCGAAGTAATTTACTGCGTACAATACTTACCGTATTAATTATTACAGTTGGCATTACTGCGCTTGTGGGAATTTTAACCGCCATAGAATCGATAAAGACATCAATTACAAAAGAATTTACGGTAATGGGTGCCAATACATTTACCATAACAAGCCGGGGAATGAGAATACAGGTTGGAAATTCGCGAATTCGTACCAGAAATTATTCATATATATCGTATTACGAGGCGAAGGAGTTTAAAGAAATTTTCGACTTTCCTGCCATTACAGCTATTTCGGTAAATGCAACCGGAACAGCAACGGTTAAGTATGGTTCGGAAAAAACAAATCCGAATATTTCGGTTCGAGGAATAGATGAAAATTATTTGTCGACAGCAGGTTACGAAATCAACCAGGGAAGAAGTTTCAGCGATGATGATATAGAATCGGGCCGCTTTGTAGTTTTGGTTGGCAGCGGCCTCGCCAGCCGGATTTTTAAAAATGGTGAAAATCCGCTTCAAAAAGTTATAAGCATCGGTAGTGGAAAATATAAAGTGGTTGGGATTTTAAAAGAAAAAGGCAGTGGTTTCGGTAACAGCAGCGATTTAGTCTGTTTTATACCTTATATAAATGCGAGAAGTTATTTTTCACGACCTAACATGAATTTTGATGTTCAAATAAAAATAAATCAATCGGAATTACTCGATGCAGCTATTGGCCAGGCAGAATCTGCTTTCAGGGTTGTGCGCGACTTGGATCCATTGGATGAAACCGATTTCAATATTGAGAAAAGCGACAATATTGTAAATATGTTTCTTAAAAATATTAAGAATATAACCTTTGTTGCAACCATTATTGGATTTATTACTCTTTTAGGTGCTGCTATTGGATTGATGAATATTATGCTGGTTTCGGTTACGGAAAGAACGCGCGAAATCGGAATCCGAAAGGCTATTGGCGCCAAAAGTGGAACTGTTAAACAGCAGTTTCTAATCGAAGCAATTGTTATTGGGCAAATTGGTGGCATTTTAGGAATTATTCTGGGAATAATTATCGGAAATCTTGTGTCGGTAATGATTGGCTCGTCGTTTATTATTCCGTGGTCATGGATTTTACTTGGCGTAGCGCTTTGCTTTGGAGTAGGTATTATTTCGGGATATTATCCCGCGCAAAAAGCTTCGAGATTGGATCCAATTGAATCGTTGAGATACGAGTAAAAACAAATTCCAACAGGGAATTTTAAAGTTTGCATTAAAGCCACATGAAAAATAACATTGAATTCAATTGGCTGAAATCAAAAAAGGATGCCTGCCGACATCCTTTTTATACCATTATATAATAGGTTGTAAATTATTTTACTGAATCCATGTACTCGATAAGTTCAACAACTTTTGCAGAGTAACCCATTTCGTTATCGTACCACGAAACTACTTTCACAAAGTTTGGACTCAAAGAAATACCTGCGCCTGCATCAAAAATTGAAGTACGGGTATCACCTACAAAGTCGTTTGAAACAACTGAATCTTCAGTATATCCAAGAATTCCTTTTAATTCACCTTCCGAAGCTTCCTTCATTGCAGCACAAACTTCTTCGTAAGATGCCCCTTTTTCTATACGGGCAGTTAAATCAACCACTGAAACGTCAGGTGTAGGAACACGAAATGCCATACCGGTAAGTTTTCCGTTTAAAGAAGGAATAACTTTTCCAACAGCTTTTGCAGCGCCTGTTGAAGAAGGAATAATATTTTGAGCTGCTCCGCGTCCACCTCTCCAGTCTTTCATTGATGGACCGTCAACAGTTTTTTGCGTTGCTGTTGTTGCATGCACAGTTGTCATCAAACCTTCAACAATACCAAATTTGTCGTTTAATACTTTTGCAATAGGTGCCAGACAGTTGGTTGTACATGATGCATTTGAAACGAAAGTCATGTCGTTTTTATATGAAGTATTGTTAACACCCATAACAAACATCGGAGTATCGTCTTTTGAAGGAGCAGACATAACCACTTTTTTTGCACCGGCTTCAATGTGACCCTGAGCTTTTTCTTTTGTAAGGAATAAACCCGTTGATTCAACAACATATTCGGCACCAACTTCATTCCATTTTAAATCAGCAGGATTTTTTTCTGAAGTAACACGGATTTTTTTGCCGTTTACAATCAAAGCACCATCAACAACATCAACAGTACCTTTAAATCTACCGTGGGTAGAATCGTATTTTAACATGTAAGCCATGTAATCTACATCAATAAGATCGTTAATTCCAACAACCTCAACGTTTTCATTTGCAGCAGCAATACGGAAGACAAAACGGCCAATACGACCAAATCCGTTAATACCTATTTTAATTTTCGACATAGTTGTAAAAGATTTAATTATTATTATTCTGAACTTTTCTTAAATATTTAGTATACAGGTTTTAATTGAAAATTTTGGACTACAAAGTAAATATTTAAATTCCGTGTAATCAAGCCATAAATTTAATTTCAAATAAAAAGAGCTCAACCTTAATGTTAATTTAAAGGTGGAATATTCTAAAAAACAGGGTTATTTCCGGATGGAAGCAAACGCAAATAAAAATATCGTATTCTCAGCGACTTAAATTTAACATAAAAACCTAAAATTAAATGATATAGATTAAATATTTGCTATAATGATTTTATGTCAAAAAAAATAAAACGATTCATTTTTGGGCCAGCATGGCATATTGTGCCTGATTTTTACCTGCATTTTTTGAATATGCAGGGCATTTACACGTTTTACAGGATAACATAAAAAGTAAGGTAAAGCTTACACATATTATTAATGTATAATGCAAGACTTTTCGGTATAAACCTGTTTTAACTATAAATATTCCGGATTGCATTGTTCTTATCATAAAAATTAAAATATATCCACATTGTCTAAAAGTTGCTCTAAATGCACCTTAAGCCAAATAATTAAGCGAAAAAAAAAGGTATTTATTGTAGATAATTGAAAAAATAAGATTAAAATTGCAACAATTTTGAAGATGTACAGAACTTAATTTAGAAATCAAGCTGATAAATTTCCAAAGTTATTAAAAATTAAGGTTTGGTTTTTTGAATAAGACTGTTGAAAACATTAATCAAAAAGAAAGTATTTTATACAACATATATTTTGTACATTGTGCCAAAATTATATACGTTTGTATAGTTTATTTGTATATTAAAGTAACTAAGCTGGATTAAATGATTAAAGAATTAAATAAATTAAAATCAATCAATCAATTAAGTTCAATTTAAAAAGAAATGCTATGAGAAAATCATTTACTTGGTTCTTAAGTTTACTGGTCTTTCTGTTAGTCTTTGCAGCCAATGGGGTTGCGCAAGAGGCACAGGAGACTGTTGAACTTTACGCAGAAGATGCCTCTAGTTGTTACATGGAGGCTAATGATTACACGGTAACAATCTCGGTACGGGATTTTATTCAGTTAAGCCGATTTGACCTGGATTTGCAGTACAACAATGCTGTTTTTGCATATACCGGAATGTCCGGATTGCACAGTTCGCTGGCGGGTACTACAGAATCAGCAGTAGGCGGGGTCATTAATATAGCTTGGAGCGGAAGCGCAACAACTATTGGCGACAATGTTGTAACACCTGTTCTGGTTCTTCACTTTTCAGTATTAGGATTCCCAGGCAATACTGCGACTTCTTTTACAAGTGATATGGAATGGACTACCTCAGATTTCTGGTATGAAACCGGTGGTGGTGAAGATGCCGTAAACACTGTTAAGGCAACTGACGGTTCACTTGGAGTATCAGTAGATATGGCTGATATTGATGTGGAATTTACGTCAGAAACCTGCTCTGGAGGTGATGTTACTGTTAACGTTACTGCTCCTGCTGCCGATATGTACTTGTTTAATGAAGACCCGGTTGTTGCTAACTGGGATTGGACAAATTCTTCCAGTTATCTGGTATCAGCAGGCGATGTAGTAACAATTAGGGTTAAAGATGCCAACGGATGTATTTCGCTGGTTGATATTGTAAATGTACCGGAAACAGTTGACCCGGTTGCTTTTACAGTTACAACCCAGGATCCAACTTGTTTTGGCGGTAAAGGTTCGGTAGTTATTAATGCAACCGGCGGTACTGCACCTTACAGTTACTGGATTTCTACAGCAGCCGATGGTTCTGGCGCAGTTCAAAAAAGTAATTTCCAGTTTGCAATGGATCCAGGTACTTACTATGTAAACGTACAGGATGCTAACGATTGCGCTAATTTACCCTGGCAGATGATTACTATTACAGATAGTAATCCAACATTGACGGTGGATGCAGTTCCAACCGATGTATTGTGCTACGGTGAGTCAACCGGCTCAATTGCTACAAGTGTGTCTGCAGGAGATCTTACAATGGTATCGTTAGACGGAGTTGTATGGCATGCTTTACCATATACATTTATAGATCTTGCAGCCGGTTCTTACGACGTATACGCTAAAAATGACGTCGGTTGTACAGTTGTTTTGGAAGATGTTATGGTGGATCAGCCAGCTGACCCTATTACTTTCGATATAATGATTGATGATACTTCATGTGGCGGTGGTGTTGATGATGGTGGTATTACAGTTACTAATGTTAGCGGTGGTGCAGGTACATATGAATATTCACTTGATGGAACAACATGGACTTCAGATCCTGCTTTTACAGGATTGGCTCCTACTTATTATAGCCTGTGGGTACGTGATGCTAATGGTTGTACCGTTGCATACAATAATCCAAACGGAACTCATAATACAATTGCAGTTCAATCACCCGATGATATTATGTACGATGTTATTATAACTGATCCGACTTGTAATAATGATGACGCTATGGTTGAAATAGCAAATCTTAGCGGCGGCACCGGAAGTTATGAATATAGCTTTGACGGTGGTGGAACATGGGGAACAGTAACATCTGTAAATTGGCCTTCACCTTACGCAGCAATGTCTGTAATGGTTCGCAACGACAGTGGCGATGCCTGTGAAGTAACTAAAAGTTTAATTTCAGATGATGTTGATAATCCTGATCCTTTAGTAGTTACTCCATATGAGGAACTTGCACCAACTTGTATTGACGGCAATGATGGAAATGTTACATTGTTAATTGAAGGGGGCGTTGCACCATATTACTATTCAGTAAATGGTAGTTCATGGAAAATGACAGAGGATCAATTTACACATGTAAGATTAAATGTTGGTACTCATACAATTATGGTTAAAGATGCCAACGATTGTGCATATGCTACTGATATTGTAGTTAATATTACGCTCGAGCAAAATCAGATTGTTGCAACCAAAGATGCACATATCGATTGCTTCGGTGATAAAACCGGAACTATTAATGTAGTTTTCAATGATTGGGCAGAAGGATTAACAGCTGGTGTACCAAATCGTGCTGTTTCGTATTATATAGAGGGTACAACATATGACGGGACTGCTGTGGGACCAGTTGGATTAAATCCTTCAAGCGGTGCAACTCCTGATTTGTTTTATGCCGGAACTTATACTGTATGGGTAGTAGACCAGTATACATGTGAATCGAACATGGATACAGTCCTTATTACTCAAAACAAGGAATTAAAAATTGCAGATGTTACTTCAAACGGAGCATCTTGTTTCGAATCATTTGAAGGTAGCATTACAATTTATGCTACAGGTGGAAATATGGTTCCTCTTGAATACGCAGTTGTTAATAATGAAGGCGCTCTTGGAAATATCACTGATGATAAATGGTTGCCATTTGACACCTATGATAATACAGTAAATCCTCCTTTGAGCACAGTAACGTTCAATGTTGATGGTGGAACTTATTGGATTGCAGTTCGCGACAATTGTGTCGAGTTAAACTATGGTCCGATCGAAGTTGAAGGTTATTCTGAATTACTTGTTGATGAAGCAGATTTAGTTGCAACTGATCCATTATGTTATCAGGATTCTTCAGGTACGATTACAGTACCTATGGGTTCTGTTTCTGGTGGTGCTGGCGCTTATATGTTCACATTATTAGTTGATGATAGTGGTAGTTGGGTTGAATACGACGCTGACAATTATAGCGATCTGGCAACTGGTGAATTTACAGGTCTACCCGAAGGAACATATGCAGTATTGGTTGAAGATGCTGAAAATTGCCCTTCATATACAACTGCTTCTATTAATTTAGTGGATCCTTCAGAATTAACCTTTGCAACTACTTTTTTGCATATGAGTTGTGAAAACATGAATGATGGTCTGATTACAATAAATGCAAATGGTGGAACACCGGATTATTGGTATGCAATCAACAATACAAGTACCTGGGTTTCATTTGGAGCTGGAAAAGTTTCTAAAACATATATTGCGACTGAGCCTGGAACATTCACAATCTGGGTTAGGGATGCTAATGGTTGTGTAGCCGATCCTGTTGAAATTACTATTGAAGAACCAACTGCGTTGAGTGCCGATATAACTGTTACTGATGTTTCATGTAACGGCGGAAGCGACGGTGAAATATCTGTTGTTGGAACAGGTGGTTGGGCAGGAATGACAAGTTATGAATTTAAAGTAGGTGTTAACGGGACATGGAGTAGTGCAACTACTATTACCGGATTGAATGCTTCAGTCGGATCTGATACACTGTTTGTAAGAGATGTTAATGCGTACAGTGGAAATTATCAGGCTCTCGATTGTGTATATGAAGTATTATTCATGGTTGATGAACCAGATCCTATCACTTATGATGTCGTAATTGAAGACGTAAAATGTAAAGATGGGGCAGATGGAACCTTAACAGTTAATGTATTAAGTGGTGGTACACCTTTTTATACTGACGATAGCAACGACGATAATGACGGATATGATATAAGAATTACAGGCGATGCATTTAACAGCGGCTGGATGCGTTCAGGTTTAGACAACAGTTATACATTTGCAGCGCTTGCACATTCTCATTATACTGTTTACATTATGGATGCCAACGGATGTACTTTAGCACCAACAGCAGATGATAATGTAGCACCGTATGTGACTATCGAATCGTGGGAGGTTGCAGAACCTGATACATATCTGGAATTTGAAGCAGAATGGTTAAGCGATGTTACCTGCTACAACGGTGAGGACGGTAGTTTTGCTGTTCACGCAATGGGCGGTACTGCACCATATAAATATTTTGCCGGATTATCTATTCCTCCAAGTGGAGGTGGTCATATCCTGGTACCGGCTCCTGCAGCAGATTCTGATAAGTGGATGGATAATGATACCATGATGGTTAGTGCCGGTACATGGGTTGTTTGGGTTATGGACAGCAACGGATGTATTATCGGTGGCGAAACTAATGATATGGGACAACCGGTTAATGAATGGCGTGTTAAAGTATTACAGCCAGACAGTATTGAGTGGGGATTCCATATGGTAGGCTCACCGGCTTACAAGCACTATCAACGTCCTTCTTGTTATGGAAACTGGGATGGACAAGTTCATCTTGTAAATATAACCGGAGGATCAGGTGTTTACAATGCTCACGTTTGGGGCTATAGTGCAGCCGGTGATACAGTTGATATGTCTTACTCTGATATCCAATTGGATGGTGGATTATATAAACTCGGCGGAGTTCCTGCAAGTGATACTATGGGATTCCATGTTACAGTAATGGATGAAAACGGCTGTATATCAAAAACAGATACTATTTTCATTGGTCAGCCAGACGAATTGATGGTTTCATTAGAGGAAAGTCCTGATAACTACTCTTGTTTTGGTGCCGTTGAAGGATGGATTGAAGCTACTGCAACAGGTGGTAACGATGACCTTGGAGTATACGAATACCAGTTATTGAAAGATGGTGCTATTCACACTCCATGGCAAAGCCTCGCAAGTGCATTCCTCGTACAGGTCGGACATGAATTTATTGTTCAGGTTAGAGATGTAAAAGGATGTATGACGCAAGACACATTAAATATGCCGACTCCTGAAAAAGTTGAATGGACTTATGAAGATCAGACTTGTAACGGAGCTGATATGCCATCGGTTAAAATTATAGCAACCGGAACGGAAGGTCGTCAATTTAAATTGTGGTATAAACAAATTGAAGATCAACCAGCAAGTGATCCTTTTATTGAATATCGGATGGTTTACAGATGATACAATCGTTAGTGACGCATTTCGATTTCGATAATGAAAATTACACTGACCTTCACTATGCAATTTATGTTGAAGATGACCACGGATGTATGTCGCCTGTTGACACATTGACATTTGACCAGGTACAAACTCCACTTACGGTTACTTATTCAACAAGCAATGAAACCGAATGTAGTGAGGATGTTGTGGTAACTTCGGTATACGGTGGTGTTTCTCCTTACGTAATTATGGTAAATGATAGCGTAATTGCAGTGAACGATACATTCACAATGCCAAGAGGTATGAATATGTTGGTTGTAATGGACGCACACACATGTACATTCGAAGAAACTATCGACGTAATGGGTATGTACGTATCACGCGATACTACAATCAATACGTATATAGGAGAAGAAACAGAATTTGTAGATGCAGAATCTGGTATCGACACAATGTTAGCGGTTGGTATGCACGAATTAGTATATACCATAGATTGTGAAAGAACAATAAACGTAACAGTTGTGGAAGTGCCTCATGAATATGCTATAAAAGATGTTCAGGGCGACAGCATAGCTTCACCGATTGAAGGTGAAATTGCGAAAGTAATGGGTACAGTTACCGGAGTTGCAGCAGGTGAAGGATTCTTCGTGCAAGATGCTTCAGAAGCCTGGAGTGGAATTTGGGTAGAATACACTGCTGTTAATGACGACGGAATTGAAATTGGCGATGCTGTATCAGTTGTTGGTGAAGTTGCAGAAGTTGCCGAAGTAACTACGATACTTGCTACTGAAGTTATGATGGAAGATAGTGCAATGGTAATCACACCGGTAGATGTAGCTACTCCGTCAGAAGCTGAAGCTGAAATGTACGAAAGTGTACTTGTTAAAGTAACTGGAGCACGGGCAACAGCTGCTGATGCAGGCACAGGCCAATGGAGAATTTACTATGAACTGACAGATGACATTATAGTTAATGACTGGTTATTTAGCTATTCTCCGGTAGATGGTATGTTCTATCACGTTACAGGTATTGTAAACGGTAGACTAACAGCGTTCAAATTAGAACCAAGAATGGATAGTGATGTAGAAAGTTTACCAACGAAGGTTAATCCTGATGTTGCTAATACATTCAAAGTATATCCGAATCCATTTAACGATAGAATTTACATCGACAATAGCGATAAACTGTCCAGAATTGTTGTTATTAACATTGCAGGACAAAGAGTTATTGACGTTGAATATCCAGAAAGAGAAATCCGTACTGCTAATCTGGTTAGCGGCGTTTACCTGGTGAATTTATTTACCGATAAAGGTCTCGCCAAAACAGAGAGGATTGTTAAGAGGTAATACCGAATTGATTGATTAAAAAGGGAAGTTTAACAGCTTCCCTTTTTTTTGTTTATTTGAGGCCTGAATAAAAGAATTATGGAGTTATTAAATAGGCATGTTACGGTCCGAAAATTTAAGGATAAGCCAATTGATAAAATGTTATTGCACAACATTATTTTTTCTGGTACAAGAGCTTCAACTACTGGAAATATGCAATTGTATAGTATAATAATTACACAAGATCAGAATCAGATTCAGTTACTTGCTCCTCTTCATTTTAATCAGGCAGTTGCCAAAAACACACATGTTCTTTTAACATTTGTAGCTGATTTCAACCGATTTTCAAAATGGTGCGAAATAAGTAATGCAAAGCCAGGTTATAATAACTTTCTCTCATTTTTTACCGCAGCGATTGATGCTTTAATTGTTGCTCAGAACGTATGTATTGCAGCCGAAAATGCTGGTTTGGGAATTTGTTATCTCGGAACGACAACTTACAACGCAAAAGAAATAATTAAAATTCTGGAGTTGCCAAAACTTACATTTCCTGTTACAACTATTGCATTAGGTTATCCTGATGAAACGCCTGAGTTAACCGACAGGATTCCTTTAAAAGGGATTATTCATAACGAAAAGTATATGGATTATTCCGTGGCTCAAATTCAGGAATTGTATCGCTATAAAGAAAGTCTGGAATCATCAAAGGAATTTATGAAAGAGAATGATAAAGATACATTGGCAAAGGTTTTTACTGATATTCGGTACAAAAAAGGCGATAATGAATTTTTCTCGGACAAGATGTTGAAAACAATTGAAGAACAAGGCTTTTTACTTTGATTTTTTATTCAGCAAGAAAATTTTTCACAAATGCTGTAAATTCCTGTCTGTAACTGTTACCAATAGGCAGTTTCACATTTTTCATTTTTATCATATTTCCTTCCACGGTCTCAATTTTATCCAAAGAAATTATGAAAGATTTGTGAATCCGGTAGAATAGATTATCGGGTAGCAGGCTAAGTATTTTTTTCATCGATAGGTTTGTTACTATCTTTTTATCGGCCAAATGTAATTTAATATAATCGCCTAATCCTTCAATGTAGTATATATCGGTGAATTTTACTTTTATCGTTTTCTTATCCGATTTTACAAAGAGAAACCTGTTTTGAGAATCTTCATGCGTTGTTGATTTCGAATTTTGTTTAAGAAGGAACAGTTCTTCAGCACGGTAAAAAGCTTTGCAAAAGCGCTCAAATGAAAATGGTTTTTTAAGATAATCCACTGCATTTAATTCAAATCCTTCCAATGCATATTCCGAGTAAGCGGTGGTAAAAATTACCAAAGGCGGATTCTTCATATTTTTCAGAAATGAAATACCTGAAAGCTTTGGCATGTTAATATCCAAAAACATCAGGTCAACTTCGTTGTCGCGTAGAAAATTATGTGCACATAAAGCGTCGTTGCAAGTGCCGGCAATGGCTAAATTTTGTAATCGTTGCGCATATTGTTCAATAACATTCCGGGCCAGTGGTT
The DNA here is from genome assembly GCA_963821855.1 of uncultured Prolixibacteraceae bacterium. GTDB lineage: Bacteria > Bacteroidota > Bacteroidia > Bacteroidales > Prolixibacteraceae > Draconibacterium. Next base: position 54,626 of record CAWGFJ010000014.1, read on the forward strand.
CATCGTCGATTATTAAAGCTTTTATTTCCATATTATTTTAGTTTTAAACGCAATGTAACTCGATGTACCTTATTTTTTTTATCGATATTTAATTGATACTCATTTGGCTGATATAACAATGATAAGCGTTTTTTTACATTTTGTATTCCAATTCCGGAATGTTTTTTATTCCATTCTGTACTTTCTTCAAAATTATTTTCTATTAAGAATGATAATTCTCCTGATTTTAATAAATCAAATTTGATAGTGATAAAATCGTTGTTTTCATTTCCAGGCAAGCCATGCTTAAATGCGTTATCAATAAAAGGTTCAAATAATAAAGGGGCAATTCTTGCATCAGGCACTTTTCCCGATATTTGATAATTTATCTTCGTATTTTCAGACGTTCGTATTTTCTGAAGTGAAATAAAATTATTGACGAATTCGATTTCCTTCCCAAGCGATATAAAATTTCCTTTTGATTCGTAAATAATATGTCGCATTAAATCGGATAATTTAAGGATGAGTTCCGGAACTTTATCCGATTTCATTAAAGCCAGCGAATAAATATTATTTAATGAATTAAACAGAAAGTGTGGATTTAATTGTCCTTTTAAAGTCTTTAATTCAGCTTCCAGTTTTTGCCGTTCAATTTTTGCCAGCTTAAGGTTTAAATCCTGCATCGAGAGCCATTCCTTGATAAACTTTAAAAACGATGTTATTCCAACATAAGCGAGTGTTGCAAAGAAGTAAGCGGAATGAAGGTTAGTATCAAAAGTCTTCAGATTATCGGAAAAATGAAGGACATTTCGAAGCGGGAAAATAAAAAGGATCTGTATAAAAAGGCTGGATAATGTTAATACAACAATTAACCAGAAAATATAAAATATATAGTTTTTTTGTTTCAGAAACCGGGGTATTAACACATAAAGATTTATATAAACAGCAAAAGCAAATCCAAGATTTGTCACCGCAGCTTTTTCAATCAGGTTAACGGTTAACTGGTGTTCGTAAAAATGAAAAATAACGGTTAATAAGGCAATACTTGCCAACCAGAATAAAATATGTCCGGCAATCGCAAATCGGTTATATAATATACGTTGAGGCATTAGATACGATCGCGTTGATAAAAAAACTTCCTCAGATAATACAAAAACGGATTTTTATATTTCAGGTTTTTCCATGGTCGGCTGGAGTGGGGCAGGTGAATTACCTCTACACCTTTTGCCAGGTAATTATTAAAACCAAGTTTTTTCGATTGCCGACTGATAAATACATCAAACCAATCCTTCTTTTCCGACAGATTTTTAAAATCAAATCGTTTTAGAAATTCTGTTGAAATTAACGTGCAGCAAAAGCTTAAGCTATGTGAGGTATTTACCACTTCGGTGCCTTTTGTTTTTTCGAAGGAATACGGAAAATTATAATTACCTGCGGCATCGGTAGTAATGGCGCCTATCACTCCGGGTTTCAATTCATTTCGATATAGTTTTAAAATTTCGTCCAGTGTATTTTCCTTGATGATAACATCTGACTCAATAAGAAATAACGGACATTTCTTTGTCAAAGCCATTTCCTGTGATTTCTGTAATACCAATTTGTAGTTTGGCGAAGGAGTTGAAGTAATATCTTCAAGATGAATTAAATTGAAGCCATATTTCTTTTTTGCCTCTTCCAGATATTCTTTTGTCGCTTTTTGGCTAAAGTCGTTAAATACAAAATATTCATAATTTCCAGTTATTTTGGAAATTGCCTGAATGGTTTGTTTGGTCGTTTCCAGCGAATCTTTAACCGGTGTAACAATAATTGCTTCTGGCATCTTAATTTTTCTGAGCTACAAATTTAGGAAAATTCAATCGATTCCTTCGCGGTTAAAATCGCGGGAATAAGCCTGTGCAGTTGGCATAACCAATATATCGTCGATATTTACATGTTTTGGGCGGGTTACGATAAACAAAATGGTTTCGGCAATATCTTCAGCATGCAGCGGCGTAAAGCCTTCGTAAACTTTGTCGGCTCGTTCAGTATCGCCTTTAAAACGAACGGTTGAAAATTCTGTATTTACTGCTCCCGGACAAACTGAACTCACTTTTATTCCATGTTTTAGTAAATCGATTCGCATTCCTTTGGTAAGAGACTGAACTGCATGTTTTGACGCACAATAGACATTCCCAAGCGGGTAAGTTTCTTTTCCTGCTACAGATGACAGATTTACTATATGCCCGCTCTTTCTTTCAACCATACCTGGCGTAACGAGTCTCGTAATGTATAAAAGTCCCTTAATATTAGTGTCTATCATTTGTTCCCAGTCATCGATTTTGCCATCCTGAATATTGCTAAACCCCGCAGCAAGACCTGCATTGTTAATCAACACATCTATTTTTTTCCAATTATCAGGCAAACTGTTTATGGCATTTTTAGTTTCCTGTAAGCTTCTCAAATCGAAACAAAGTGACACTACTCTGCAAGCAGTTTCATCTTTTAACTGTTGTGCAAGTTCCGAAAGTCTATCAGCTCTTCTACCCGTTATTATTATATCGAATTTGTTCTGAGCGAGTAAATTGGCTGTTGCTTTGCCAATGCCTGAAGTTGCACCCGTAATTAAAGCAATTTGATTCATTTTTTCTATCGTTGGATTTATTCCCGAAATTAAAAAAAACATCAAATTTTATGGAAAAATGAAGTACTTAATTACCTTTGTTTCGGATTATTTTGAAACAGATTGTATTATGAGTGACGTTTTACAAGCAGAACAGGAATTTACTATCGATTCGATTCCCGAACCTCAAAACATTGATGATATTATTTATTCATTAATGGTAAACCCAAATTTATCGAGTATCAATTATTTCAACGATTTTGGTGAATTTAATGTTTCCCCTGAATCGATTGGAAATACTGACACCGACGAAACAGGTTTGTTCGATTTCGGTGACAACGGAAGTAAACTTGCAATGACCACGCATGCATTTCATCATCATTTACAAAACGATCCAAAAAAGGCTACAGAAATTCTTATATCACGCGCTGCACGTAAAATGATCTGTTCGGGTGCAAAACCGATTGCTATTAGTGCGTTTTTATATCATATCGACTTTGCAGATCCAAACGGTCAGTTTATTGCATCGGGTGCAAAAAAAGGACTCGAAAATGCAGCTAAAAAATTTGGGATAAAAATTTCTGATCGTAAAATCCGGTTTGATCATTTTTCAAAACACGGGCCTGTTCCACCGACTATTATAGTGAGTATGATGGGCCAGATCACCGATGTGAACAACATTGTAACACATTCCTTCAAAAATAAAGGCAATAATATTTTTCTGCTTGGAAGGACAAAAGATGATATTGGCTCATCGGAATATCTTGAATTCTATCATGAAATTACAGATTCACCACTTCCGGCATTTGACATTAATGAGGAACTGAACTTACATTCTGCATTAAAGAAACTAATAGAGCTAAAGCTTATTAAAAGTGCTGGTCCGGTAGGAAAGGGTGGGTTATTTTTTACCTTATTACGTGCGGCCATTCCAAACGATTTGGGATTCGATATTACTACCGCCGCAGAAACCCGTATCGATTCATTTCTGTTTGGCGAAGCCATGGGAAGGGTAATCGTGGAAGTTGAATTGCAAAGTGAAGATGATTTTGTTGATGCACTTTCTGCAATGAAAGTCCCGTTTTTCACTCTTGGGCATATTACAAAAGGAGAAATCCGTATCGACGATAAATCACTGGGCTATGTCGACAAAATGACGGCCGGAGTTTAAATGGCAGCTCTTCCTTATAAACACTCAGAACATTCGAAGAAAAGCCAGGTTGAGGAAATGTTTGACAATATTTCATCACGATACGACTTGCTTAATCATTTACTTTCATTAAACATCGATAAAGCCTGGCGAAAAAAAACTATCAGGAAATTAAAGGAGAAAAATCACGCTCATATCCTGGATGTTGCAACCGGCACGGGCGATTTTGCCATTGAAGCTGCAAAACTCGGAAATGTAAAAATTGTGGGTATCGATATTTCGGAAGGAATGTTGAATGTAGGCAGAAAAAAAATCAAAAATCGTGGACTTGCAAATATCATCGAGTTAAAAAAAGCCGACTCTGAATATTTGCCTTTTGGCGACGATACATTTGATGCGTCAATTGTAGGTTTTGGAGTCCGAAATTTTGAAAATCTGAAAAAAGGGTTAACCGAAATTTTGAGGGTGATTAAACCCGGTGGCGTTTTTTATATTCTCGAATTTTCGAAGCCTGCTAAAACACCTTTTAAACAACTTTACAGCATTTATTTTACCAAAATACTTCCGCTTATCGGGCGTATCGTTTCAAATGATAAAAGTGCATATACATATTTGCCTGAATCGGTAAATGAATTTCCCGACGGAGAAAGATTTTTAGCTATTTTAGCGGAGGTTGGATTTGTAAAAAGCAGTTTTTACCCGCTTACTTTTGGCATCGCATCGATATATGAAGCCTATAAAGCGGAAAATTAATTAGCCGGAACAATAAATAGAATAAATTCTTGTTTTTTGAATGACAGGGTAGCAAAAAACCAATTTGAAAAAATTTGTTATTTACATATCGTTATTACTGAGTGTTATCAACGCTTTTGGACAAAAACAAAAGGTTAAATATTTAACAACTTTCGATGATAAAACCATTCATTTCGGTTTTACATTAGGTATAAATACGCTCGATTTTAATGTGCTTAACTATAATCCGATCGGAACATCGGGCTATATTCCAGTTGATTCGGATCCGGAACATATTGCCGATACAAGTTTTGTTCGTGCAGATGTTGCAGCGCTGATTCCCGGATTTACTGTTGGCATTGTATCGAGTTTACGTTTGACAAGAGATTTAAATCTTCGCTTTTTACCGGGTATGTCGTTTGGTGAAAGAAGATTACAGTACAATATTCCGGTGCACGATGTAAACAGTTATACGCCAGAGAATTACTATTCAATAAAATCTACTTTTCTTGATTTTCCGTTATTAATAAAATACAAAGCCAGAAGAATAAATAACGGCAGGCCATATGTAATTTTTGGCGGTGCATTCAGGCAGGATATTTCGCGAACTGCCAGGGAGGATTTGGTAAAACTGAAAAATAACGGATTTTATGCCGAATTTGGAGGTGGCTGGGATCATTATTTTCCGTTTTTCCGATTTTCGGTGGAAGCTAAATTTAGCCTAGGCTTAAAAAATCAGTTAGGCGATTTACCTGCCAATAACCAACTTCAATATTATGCGCAGTCGATAAAAAGCTTACGATCCAACATTTTTACCCTCTCGTTTCATTTTGAATAATTTTTCCGTCGCATAATCTCTGCGCAGATTATGGCGGTCGCAACCGATACATTCAGCGATTCTGCTTTATTATTGTTTTGCGGGAATTCCGGAATTTTAATTTTCTGTTCGATTTTCTTTTCAAGTTCGGCACGTATTCCGCTTCCTTCGTTTCCCATTACTATAATAATCTTTTCAGGAAAATCTTTCGTGTAGATATCCTCGCCATTTAAAAATGTTCCGAGAATTACTGAGACGGAACTTTTCGAAATATTCATCAAATCATTATAAGAAGCTTGCCAAACCTTTACGCGGCAAAAAGAACCCATGCTTGCCTGGATTACTTTCGGATTAAAAACATCAGTCGTATCGGGCGAGCAAAAAATGTTGCCGATTCCAAACCAGTCACAAATCCGGATAATTGTCCCTAAATTTCCCGGGTCCTGAATTCCGTCGAGATACAACGACAGGTTATCATTTATTTTCCCGGGCAACTTCTCGCTTTGTGGAAGCTGGCAGATGGCAAAACTGTTTTGCGGATTTTTTAAAAGACTCGCTTTTTTTATCTCATTTTCCGAAACTTCCTCTACTGCTACTGAATTTTTAATTATTCCTTTATTTCGATTTAAAAATCCATTGGTTGCAAAAAGTTTCTCCACTTTGAAGTTCGATATTAAAACTTCTGATACATTTTTGTCACCTTCAACAAGAAAAAGACTTTCCTTTAACCGGCTTTTTTTTGATGCCAGGGATTTTACAAGTTTAATCGCATTTTTACTTAGCATTCAAAAAATGATCAATCCATTATAATAATCGGCTAAAGTTACTGTTTCTAAACAAAACACTTCGTTATTTTTGTGCAATAAAAATAAAAGCGTTGACGAACGGACTTCAGAAATACAAATCGGGATTAAGGTTATACATCGTGCTATTGTGCACGGTTTTTTTATTTTCCTGCTCACAGGTAAAATTTGTGCCAAAAGATAAATATCTGATTAATAAAGTTGAGGTAAATATCGATAATCCGAATCTCAACAAAGAAGTAGCAAAATCGTACGTTCGGCAAAAGGAGAATTACAAAATTCTGGGTTTTCTGAAGTTTCATTTATTTCTATACAATTTGTCTTCGAAAAAGAAAACCGACGATTGGCTAAAACGAATTGGCGAACCTCCTCAAATTTATGATGAATCATTATCGAAACGGTCGAAAGAGCAATTGGAACAATATGCAAACAGTAAAGGCTTTTACCGGGCTTCGGTAGAAAGTTCGGTTTCGTTAAACGAAAAAAAGCAAAAAGCGAATATTGAGTACGATCTTAAGTCAGGCGAACGATATAAAATCCGCACATTGAGCTACGACATCAAGGATACAGCTCTGCAGCGACTTTATTTCAACAATACTGTAAAGAATGAAATAAAATCCGGTGATCCGTTCGACGCAGAATTAATGGCAAAACATCAAAAGGACATCGTATCCTTATTCAGAAATAACGGTTACTATTACTTTTCTAACGACGATGTTAAGTTTATTGCCGATACTACATCTTATGCGAGGCAGGCATTGCTTGAATTAACCATTCAGCCGGTGGAAAAAAACCAGGTCGATTCGGCCAAGGTTTTTCAGCCATATTATTTAAACCATTTTTATTTTTCAGTTTTACCGGGAAACACTCCGGTAACTGCATCGCGCGATTCGTCGGGAATATTCTCAGATACGCTGTCATGGAATAACTTTACCGTTTATCAAAACAGGCAGGTCCGATATCCGCCGTCGCTGTTTAAAAGAACGATGCAATTAAAAAGCGGTTCGCTGTATAATAACAGTGCCGTAGAAAACGCATTTACAGCTTTTAACCGGCTTCGTCAGTTTCGGTTTGTCGATATTCAATTTCGGGAAACACCTGCTATACAAGATTCAAATCTTCTTGATTGTTATATTCGCCTGGCTCCGTTAAGCAAGCAATCCACATCGTTTGAAATTGAAGGAACCAATACATCCGGAAATTTTGGTGTGGCAACTAATGTAACTTATATGCACAGAAATCTGTTCAGGGGAGCCGAAGTTTTCGAGCTGAAGTTTAAAGGTGCAATAGAAAGGTTGCAACATTTAAATAGTAATGGCGAAACTGACTATTTTAATACAAGGGAATTGGGTGTTGAATCGAACATTACATTTCCTAAACTTCTCGGCCCGGGAAGCTTCATCGGCAATTTTGAACGATTTCTTCCAAAAACGGTGGTTACACTTGGTTATAACTTTCAGAAAAGGCCGGAATATACGCGAACTATTTCGAACATTAAATTTGGGTACGACTGGAAATCATCGGAAAACTTCAGGCATATTTGGAATTTACTCGATTATAACAAAGTGAAAGTGTATGAATATGATGCTAAATTTATTGAACGAATTCAGGATTTATACATAAAAAGCAGTTTTATCGACCACCTTATTTTTGCAATGAACTATTCAGTTATTTATAATAATCAGCGATTAAACACGCTTCGGAATTATACTTACATCAGATATAATATAGAATCATCGGGGAATTTATTATGGGCATTTTCGAAATTAGCCAACCGCGACAAAGTTCAGGTAACCGATACGCTTGGAATTATTACTTCAGAATATTACCAGGCATTTCAAACGCGTTATGCACAATATATAAAATCCGACATCGAAATTAGCCATAGTCATATTATTGATAAATATAATTCCGTTGTTGGCAGAGCGTTTTTAGGAGTTGGCGTTCCATATGGAAATTTTGATATCCTTCCATTCGAAAAGAAATATTTTACCGGTGGTGCGAATGGAATACGAGCATGGCCTGTGCGGTCGCTTGGGCCGGGAACTTACAAAGCATCGCCGGAAGATTATCCGAATCAAACATCGGATATAAAACTGGAGGCAAATATTGAATATCGTTTTACGCTGATTAATTTTATTGAAGGAGCGCTTTTTCTGGATGCAGGAAACATTTGGGCAATTAATGAAAAAGATAACAGGGAAGGTGCACAGTTCAGGTTGAACGAATTTTACAAACAAATTGCATTGGGTACCGGGGCCGGATTACGTTTCGATTTAAGTTATTTTATTTTCAGGCTCGACCTTGGTATGAAACTTCGCGATCCTGCTGTTTCCGAAAATAAAGGCTGGATAATTGGCGAAAGGCGACTTTCCGGACAGGATTTTAACCTGAATTTTGCGATAGGATATCCATTTTAATACAAAAACATTTTTGTTATAAATTTGGAGTGATGAATTATTTTTTTGCATTTTTACGCCTCAAATGATTTAAAATTCGAAATTAAATCCAGCTAAAAATTAAAATTTAAAATTCAGGTATGTCCAATATCCCAGTAATTCGCGATTCATTTGGTTCCAAATTTGGTGTTATAGCCGCCGCCGCCGGTTCAGCAGTCGGTCTCGGAAATATCTGGAAATTTCCATATATAGCGGGTGTTTATGGTGGAGCAGCATTCCTGTTTGTATATTTGGCATTTATACTCTCTGTTGGTTTACCGGTAATGTTGTCGGAGTTTATTATTGGTCGAAGTTCAAAACGAAATGCCTTTGGCGCTTTTAAAGTTCTGGCACCGGGTTCACCATGGAAATACATCGGTATACTTGGTGTTGCATCGGCATTTTTAATTTTGTCTTTTTATGGGGTTGTTGCCGGCTGGAGTATTGAATATGTTGTAATATCCCTGAAAAACGGATTTGTAAATAAACGTCCCGATGAAATCGCAACACTTTTTTCCTCATTTAATCAGGCCGAAGTTAAGCCGGTATTATACCAACTTTTATTTATGTTATTTACAGCGGCTATTGTGATTGTTGGCGTTAAAAAAGGAATTGAAAAATATACAAAAATCCTGATGCCGCTTTTAGTGGTTATATTGCTAATATTATGTGTTAAATCATTATCTCTTCACGGAGCGAGAGCCGGGTTGGATTTTCTATTCAAACCCGATTTTTCGAAGCTTACAGGCGATGGAATATTGAGCGCTTTGGGCCATGCATTCTTCACATTAAGTTTAGGTATGGGTACACTTATAACTTATGGCTCGTACATCGATGAAAAAAACAACCTGATAAGTACAGTTATAAATGTTACGGTTGCCGATACAGTTATCGCAATAATGGCGGGAATTGCAATTTTTCCTGCCGTATTTGCATTTGGTATTGCTCCTGCTGAAGGGCCGGGGTTAATCTTTGTAACATTGCCAAACGTATTTGCTCAAATGCCGGGTGGATATATATTTTCAATTTTGTTTTTTATTCTCTTAACCGTGGCGGCACTTACATCGGCAATCTCTATTCTGGAAGTTGTGGTGGCGTATTTTAAAGAAGAATTCAGAATGAGCCGAAAAACTTCAACCATTTTGGCCACTATTTTAATATCATTTTTGGGGATACTATGCTCTTTGTCGATGGGAGATCTTTCAGCATACCGATTATTTGGGTTGAATATATTTGATATAATCGATTGGGTTTCAGCAAATTTGTTTTTACCAATCGGCGGTTTATTTATATCAATATTTGTGGGCTGGTTCTATGGTCGCAAAAAAGTAAAGGAAGAACTGTCGAAAGGAATGAAGGTATCGGAAATATTGTTAAGTGTATTTATGTTCCTGGTTAAATTTATTGCTCCGTTGGCAATTGCAGTTGTTTTGCTTAACAAAACCGGCTTGTTGAAATTCTGAGCTATGATTGACAAAAGTATTCAGCCGAATTTTAGGTACTTTTCAGGATAATAATTAAATTTAAGCTGAAAACTAAAATACCCGGATTCTAATTATGACAGCGAATGGCTAATCCCTTTAAAAAACGTATAAGCCAGTACCTTTATTTTATAAAGAAAGACCGAAATGCAATCATCATTCTTTCGGTTTTGATTTTGATTCTTATCGCCGCAAATTTTTTAATTAAACGAATAACATTTAAATCAGATTACGATTATTCTCAGTTTATGCGAATCGCGGAAGAATTGGAAAATAATAACGCCGTTAACGAAGCTATACCTAAGGTGCTATTTAGTTTTAATCCCAATTCAATTACTGAGCAGAAAATGGATTCGCTTGATATTCCTGAATTTATAAAACAAAACCTGATTAGCTATAGAAAGGCAGGTGGTGCGTTTTCTCAACCCGAAGATCTTCAGAAAATTTATGGGATGAATGACAGCATATTTGCCATTATTAAACCATATATTGAAATTCATAATAAAGTAAAAAACGATACTAAGAAAATTGTATTTGAAAAGCCATTCCCTGTTATAGAAGGATATTTCGATCCGAATACTGCCGATGCTCAAGCATTAATGCAATTTGGTTTTAGCCAATATCAGTCGGATAATCTTATAAAGTACAGGAATAGCGGCGGTTTTTTTCAAACCAAAACCGATTTGCTAAAAATATATGGAATTGATTCTGTGTTTTTAGCTCGAATTGAAAATAACATTCATATTGAACCTGTAATAGAAAATAATCCGGTTGAGCCGGAATCTGTATTGGTAATCGAATTAAACAGCGCCGATACTGCCGACTTGATGAAATTAGACGGAATCGGGCCGGTTTTCGCCAGGCGAATTTTAAAATACCGGGATTTGCTTGGTGGATATTATTCAAAAACACAATTAACTGAAGTATTTAATTTTCCGGTGGAAACATTTCAACTGGTGAGGAAAAATATAAGGATTGATACTTCATCCATTCAAAAGATTAGAATAAATTATGCTGAATTTTCCGATTTAGCCGGACATCCGTATATGGATAAAAAAATTGCAAATGCATTGTTAAAACACCGGGATAAAAACGGAGCTTTTAAAGCTGCGGAACAATTAAAATCGGTCGCTGAAATAGATTCGCTTGCCTATGTTCGAATTCGTCCTTATATCACCTGTCGTTAATTCTTTTTAAACTGTGTTTAAGCGATAGGAATTATAATTTTTTTCCTATAAATTTGAAATGAATCGAATAATTTCTAAATTTGCGCCTCAATTTTTTGGAAATAAATTTTTTATATAATGATAATAATTCCGGTAAAAGAAGGCGAAAACATTGAAAGAGCCTTAAAAAGGTTCAAAAGAAAGTTCGAAAAAACAGGTGTAATCAAGGAGTTACGTGAACGCCAAAAGTATTCTAAACCTTCGGTTAAAAGAAGGGATGAGTTGAAAAAAGCAGTTTATATTCAGGGGTTACAACAGCAGGAAGACTAAGCAGTTTTAGGATTCCTGGTTTTTGATGTAGTTAATGAGCTATCAGGAATCATTTATTGATTATTTAAAGTTTGAGAAAAGATATTCTTCTCACACTGTAATCGCATATAAAAAAGACCTCGACCAGTTTGTACAGTTTTGTACTGAAAGGGTTGAGGATTTTAATATAAAAGAAACAGACACTAAGCAGATTCGGGCCTGGGTTGTTTCATTGATGGAACAAAATTTAACACCCAGATCGGTAAACCGAAAAGTAACCACATTAAAATCATTCTTTAAATTCCTGATGAAAGAACATGGTGTTGAAAGCAATCCGGCTACAAATTTGGCACTACCAAAAATCAGGAAAAAGCTTCCCAATTTTGTAGAAGAAAGCAATCTGATTCATTTGCTCGACGATGGTTTTTTTTCTGACGATTTCGCGGGAATTCGGGATAAATTAATTATCACATTGCTGTATGGTACCGGCATACGATTATCAGAATTATTGAAATTAAAGGAAAGCGATTTTAATAAAAAGGAAAATTCAATAAAAGTACTTGGCAAAAGAAATAAGGAACGTATAATTCCATATCCGGTTAGCATCAACAAATTATTGGAATTATATGTTAATGTTAAAAGAGAAACTACAGGCAGTAAAACAGAAAGATTGTTGGTAATAGAAAGTGGAAAACCGGTGTATGAAAAGCTAATTTACAGGGTAGTGAAAAATAATTTGGCTAAGGTTACACTGCTCGAAAAAAAGAGTCCGCATGTTTTGCGGCACACGTTTGCAACTCATTTGTTAAACAGGGGTGCCGATTTAAATGCTGTAAAGGAATTACTGGGACATTCAAACCTGGCAGCCACTCAAATTTATACTCATACAACTTTCGAAAGACTGCACGAAATTTATAAACAAGCCCATCCAAGGGGATAAAAAAAGTGTTATTATGGAAATAAAAATTAATTCGGTGCATTTCAACACTGACCAAAAACTGGTTGGATTTATAAATAAAAAAGTTGGAAAGCTTGATACCTTTTTCGATGGTATCATTGGTGCTGAAGTTACACTTAAGGTTTTAAAGCCTGAAGTAGCTAATAATAAGGTCTCTGAGTTAAGAGTTTCTATACCTATGAACGGCTATTTATTTGCCAAAAAGCAAGCCGACACTTTCGAAGAAGCAACCGACATGGTTGTGGATGCAATCCGTAAACAATTAGTGAAATACAAGGAAAAACTTAAAAGTAAATAAAAATATAAAATAGCCCTTTTTATTTTTAGTTTTTTAAAATAATATTTTTACATTTGCAAACCCATTTTGGGGGCGTTCAGGAAACAGTTGAATTTAAAGTAGTTTAATGGAAAAATCAGGTGTTTGGAGAGGTTTATTGACATTTGCAATTCCTTCAAAAAAAACATTAACGGCCACTTTAAATGAATTCACAAATTTTTTTTTGTCTGCTGTTTTATGAAATATTGTAATTTTGCACGGCATTTTTGCTAAGATAAAGTAAGCGGGAGTAGCTCAGTCGATAGAGCATTAGCCTTCCAAGCTAAGGGTCGCGGGTTTGAATCCCGTCTCCCGCTCATTTTTTGAGACTGAAGTTTTAAGAATTAACACTTTTAACTTCTGTCTCAACATGTATTAATGCCGGAGTAGCTCAGGGGTAGAGCGCATCCTTGGTAAGGATGAGGTCACGAGTTCAATTCTCGTCTTCGGCTCGTAAATAAAATGATTAAATACGATTAAAATTAAAATTTGAGTTATGGCTAAACAACAATTTGTAAGGGACAAAGAACATGTCAATATTGGTACAATTGGCCACGTTGACCATGGAAAAACAACCCTGACTGCTGCCATTACTATGGTACTGGCAAAGAAAGGTCTTTCTGAAATTAAGTCCTTCGATTCAATCGATAATGCTCCGGAAGAAAAAGAAAGGGGTATTACAATTAACACTGCTCACGTTGAGTACCAGACTGAAAAACGTCACTATGCTCACGTTGACTGTCCCGGTCACGCCGACTATGTTAAAAACATGGTTACTGGTGCTGCTCAGATGGACGGTGCGATTATCGTAGTTGCCGCAACCGATGGTCCTATGCCACAAACTCGCGAACATATCCTTTTGGCACGTCAGGTAAACGTTCCTAAATTGGTTGTGTTTATGAACAAAGTGGATATGGTCGATGACGAAGAATTATTGGAACTTGTGGAAATGGAAATTCGCGAATTGTTGGATTTCTATGAATTCGACGGCGACAATACTCCTGTTATTCAAGGTTCAGCTTTAGGCGCAATGAACGGCGAAGAAAAATGGGAAGATAAAATAATGGAATTAATGGATGCAGTAGATTCCTGGATTCCACTTCCTCCACGTGATATTGATAAACCATTCCTTATGCCGGTTGAAGATGTATTCTCGATTACAGGTCGTGGTACTGTTGCTACTGGTCGTATCGAAACTGGTCTTATTCATACCGGCGACGAATTGCAGTTAATTGGTTTAGGAGCAGAAGGCCGTAAAACAGTTTGTACCGGAGTTGAAATGTTCCGTAAGATTCTGGATGACGGTCAAGCTGGTGACAACGTCGGTTTGTTATTGCGTGGTGTTGACAAAAAAGAAATCAAACGTGGACAGATTTTGGCAAAACCTGGTTCAATTACTCCTCATACTAAATTTAAAGCTGAGGTTTATGTATTGAAAAAAGAAGAAGGTGGCCGTCACACTCCGTTCCATAACAAATACCGTCCGCAATTTTACCTGCGTACACTTGACGTAACCGGTGAAATTCACTTGCCGGAAGGTCGTGAAATGGTTATGCCAGGCGATAACGTTTCAATCGAGGTTGAATTGATTTACCCTGTGGCTCTGAACGTAGGTCTTCGTTTCGCTATCCGCGAAGGTGGGCGTACAGTTGGTGCCGGTCAGGTAACTGAAATAGTTGAATAATTACTTCAGATTATAATGATATATTTAAGTCCCGGGCATTATGCCCGGGACTATTTACGGATGATACTCAATAACGGGAGTGGTTTTTTTAAGCAGTAAGTTCAATTCTTACCTTCCGTACAAAAAATATTTCAAACAATGAAATTTAGAATCTATCTTCAGGAGGCTTACGATGAACTTGTACATAAAGTAACGTGGCCAACCTGGAAAGAACTACAAAGTAGTGCATTAGTTGTAATGGTTGCTTCCTTAATAATATCACTCTTAATTTTCTTTATGGATATCACGTTTGGAACATAATGAAATTTATTTATGGATTGTTTTATTAATTGAAAACCCTGAATCGGTATGAGCGAAAACATAAAAAAATGGTATGTTCTGCGTGCTATTGGTGGCAAAGAAAAAAAAGTGAAAGAATATATCGATAATGAGATCGCTGTAGGAGATTTAAAGGGTTTTGTGGACCAGGTTCTTATACCTATGGAAAAGGTTTATCAAATTCGGAATGGTAAAAAAATCAGTAAGGAGAGAAACTTTTTCCCGGGATACATTTTAATTGAAGCTGCGTTAGTGGGTGAAGTTGCACACACGCTAAGGAATGTTCCTAACGTAATCGGGTTCTTAGGCGACACCAAAGGTGGAGATCCCGTACCGATGCGGCAGAGTGAAGTGAACAGAATTCTCGGAAGAGTCGATGAACTTGCCGAATCCGATGAAGGTCTGAATATTCCGTTTGTGGTAGGAGAAACAGTGAAAGTAATCGACGGACCATTTAACGGCTTTAACGGAACCATTGAAGAAATCAATGAGGAAAAGAAAAAGCTGCAGGTAATGGTGAAGATTTTTGGACGTAAAACTCCTTTGGAACTTAGCTTCATGCAGGTTGAAAAGGAATAATAACGCGTTAATTATTTATTATGGCGAAAGAAATTGCTGGATTAATTAAATTACAGATTAAAGGTGGTGCTGCTAACCCTTCACCACCGGTGGGGCCAGCATTAGGTGCCAAAGGAGTGAATATAATGCAGTTCTGCAAACAGTTTAACGGAAGAACACAAGACCAGGCTGGTAAGGTGCTTCCGGTAATTATTACTGTTTATGCCGACAAATCGTTTGATTTCATTATAAAACAACCTCCTGTGGCCGTGCAATTGCTCGAAATAGCAAAGCTGAAAAAAGGTTCATCCGAACCACATGTTGCAAAAGTAGGCGCAGTAACCTGGGATCAGGTAAAACAAATAGCCGATAGCAAAATGGTGGATATGAACTGCTTTACTGTTGAATCGGCAATGCGCATGATTGCTGGAACTGCCAGAAGTATGGGAATTACCGTTAAAGGTGCTTCACCATTCAATAATTAAATAAATCTTATACGATGGGCAGAATTACGAAAAATAAAAAAGCTTCTTTGGAAAAACTCGAAAAGGGAAAAACTTACACCATTGATGAAGCATCAGAATTATTAAAGGAAATAACTTTTACCAAATTCGACGCTTCTGTTGACATTGATGTAAGGCTTGGAGTGGATCCGAGAAAGGCTAACCAGATGGTTAGAGGCGTAGTTTCGTTACCCCATGGAACTGGTAAAGAAGTTCGTGTATTGGCTATGGTTACTCCTGACAAAGAACAGGAAGCCAAAGATGCAGGCGCGGACTTTGTTGGACTCGATGAGTATATCGAAAAAATAAAAGGTGGTTGGACTGATGTTGATGTAATTATTACCATGCCTCCTGTTATGGGAAAAGTTGGGCAGTTGGGACGTATTTTAGGCCCTCGTGGCTTGATGCCAAACCCCAAAAGCGGTACCGTAACAATGGATGTGGGTAAAGCAATCAGCGAAGTTAAGCAAGGTAAAATCGACTTCAAAGTCGATAAATTTGGTATTGTTCATACATCTATCGGGAAAGTTTCATTTACTTCCGAAAAAATTAAGGACAATGCAGTTGAATTCATAAATACCATTGTAAAACTTAAACCAGTTGCAGCCAAAGGTACTTACATTAAAAGTATCTACCTTTCCAGTACTATGAGCCCTGGTATTCAGGTTGAAACCAAATCGGTCGGCGAATAAAATTGTGTTAAAATGAAAAGTTCAGAGAAGAAAGTTATTATCGATAATCTACAAGAACAGATTAATTCATACAACCATTTTTACCTGACTGACATTAGTGGTTTAAATGCTGAACGTACCAGTGATTTAAGAAGACTATGTTTTAGCCAGGATGTAAAACTGGTTGTTGTAAAGAATACTCTCTTTCGTAAAGCGCTTGAAACTTCCAACAAGAATGTGAACGAGCTTTACGATGCGCTTAATGGCAATACTTCAGTAATGTTTACCGAAAATGCAAATGTTCCGGCTAAACTCATAAAAGACTTCAGCAAGAAAAATAAAAAGCCTGTTTTAAAAGCAGCTTATGTTGAAGAAAGTCGTTTATATGGGTGAAAACCAGTTGGAAGCATTAATAGCAGTGAAATCGAAAAACGAACTTATTGCTGATGTGGTTGCTTTATTACAGTCACCGATGCAAACTGTTCTTGGACAGTTACAATCGGGTGGCAATATCATTCATGGTGTTTTGAAAACACTGGGAGAAAAAGAATAATTTTTTATTGAAATAATTTATAAAATTTATAAAAATGGCAGATTTAAAACAGCTTGCAGAAGAGTTGGTAAACTTAACTGTTAAAGAGGTTAATGAATTAGCTGGAATTCTGAAAGACGAATATGGAATTGAACCGGCAGCGGCTGCAGTGGCAGTGGCAGGACCAGGCGCAGGCAGTGGTGAAGAAGCTGCTCCTGCTGAACAAACTGAATTTGACGTTATTTTAAAAGCTGCAGGTCAATCAAAACTGGCAGTGGTTAAACTCGTTAAAGAATTAACTGGTCTCGGTTTGAAAGAAGCTAAAGAAGTTGTTGACAGCGCTCCAAAAGCTATCAAAGAAAAAGTTTCTAAAGACGAAGCTGATGCATTAAAAGGTCAGTTGGAAGAAGCAGGAGCAGAAGTTGAAATTAAATAACGAATTTCGACCTTATAAAGGTTATACGGTTTAGAATCTTGTCCCGAAACTTCGGGACGGGATTCTAAACCTTTTTGTCTATTGGTATTTATATAATTAACTTGTATTAAATACATGTCCGTACAAACAAAAAATGAGAGGATAAATTTTTCCTCAACGCAAACCAGGTTTGATTACCCTGACTTCTTGGAAGTACAAGTTAAATCATTTAAAGATTTTTTTCAGTTAAAAACCACACCTGATAACAGGTCTACAGAAGGGTTATACAAGGTATTTCAGGAAAACTTTCCGATTACAGATACCAGGAATAACTTCGTTCTGGAGTTTCTCGATTACCAGGTCGATCCCCCGAGGTATGCCATTCAGGAGTGTATCGAACGCGGTTTAACGTTTAGTGTGCCTTTAAAGGCAAAACTAAAACTTTACTGTACCGATGCCGAACATGAAGATTTCGACACCGTAGTTCAGGATGTATATCTGGGCACAGTTCCGTATATGACCGAAAGAGGTACTTTCATCATTAACGGGGCCGAACGTGTTATTGTATCGCAATTACACCGTTCTCCCGGGGTTTTCTTCGGACAAAGTTTGCATGCCAATGGCACCAAGCTTTATTCGGCGCGTATTATCCCGTTCAAAGGATCCTGGATTGAATTTGCAACCGATATCAACAGTGTGATGTATGCTTACATCGACAGGAAAAAGAAATTACCTGTAACTACATTGTTGCGTGCCATCGGTTTTGAAAGTGACAAAGATATACTCGAAATATTTAATCTTGCCGACGAAGTTAAGGTCTCGAAAACAGCCCTTAAAAAGCTGGTTGGAAGAAGACTGGCAGCCCGTGTTTTGAAATCATGGGTTGAAGATTTTGTGGATGAAGATACAGGCGAAGTTGTTTCAATCGAGCGTAACGAAGTTATTATCGATCGTGAAACCGATATCGAAGAGAATCACATTGAAGAAATCATTGAATCGGGAGTTAAAACCATTCTTTTGCATAAAGAAGATCAAAATCAACAGGATTTTGCCATCATCTATAATACACTGCAAAAGGACCCGTGTAACTCTGAAAAAGAAGCAGTTCTTCATATTTACAGGCAGTTGCGAAACGCCGAACCGCCGGATGAAGCTACCGCAAGAGATGTTATCGACAAATTGTTCTTCTCCGATAAACGTTACGACCTGGGGGAAGTTGGCCGGTACAGAATTAATAAGAAATTAAACTTAAACGTCGATTTCGAAAATCGTGTGCTTACCAAAGAGGATATTATTGAAATTATCAAGCACCTTATCCAGTTGGTAAATGCCAAAACCGATGTCGATGATATCGACCACTTAAGTAACCGGCGTGTGCGTACCGTTGGCGAGCAAATGTACAACCAGTTTGGTGTTGGTTTGGCACGTATGGCACGTACTATTCGCGAGAGAATGAACGTTCGTGACAACGAAGTTTTTACGCCGATTGATTTGATCAACTCAAAAACTTTATCATCGGTAATTAATTCATTCTTTGGAACAAACGCTTTGTCTCAGTTTATGGATCAAACCAATCCACTCGCTGAGATGACCCATAAACGTCGTATGTCGGCATTGGGGCCAGGTGGCTTGTCAAGAGAAAGAGCCGGGTTTGAAGTACGCGACGTTCACTATACACACTACGGAAGATTGTGTCCGATTGAAACGCCGGAAGGCCCGAACATCGGTCTAATTTCGTCGTTGTGTGTATTCGCAAAAATCAACGATCTTGGTTTTATTTCAACACCTTACCGTAAAGTTGCCGATGGGAAAGTCGATCTGTCGAGTGAAGGCGTAGTTTATCTAACCGCCGAAGAGGAAGAAGGACAGATTATTGCCCAGGCAAATGCGCCGATTGATGCCGACGGTAAATTCATGAACGAAAAAGTAAAATCGAGACTCGATGGCGATTATCCGTTTATTGAACAGGAACAGGTTCAGTTAATGGACGTTGGCCCAAACCAGATTGCATCAGTTGCAGCATCGCTGATTTCGTTTCTGGAACACGACGATGCGAACCGTGCTTTAATGGGATCGAACATGATGCGCCAGGCAGTGCCGCTTTTGCGTCCTGAAGCCCCGATTGTGGGTACAGGTTTGGAGGCAAGAGCTGCCGCCGATTCCAAGATTCTGATCAGAGCCGAATTCGACGGTGTTATCGAATATGTCGATGCAAAACAGATAATCATTCGTTACGATATTTCGGAAGAAGATCGCTTTGTTAGCTTCGATCCTGAAGTTGTGACTTACGATTTACAGAAATATACAAAAACAAACCAGGGAACAACGGTAGATTTGAAACCGATTGTTCGCAAAGGCCAGCGTATTAAGGAAAACGATATTCTTACCGAAGGATATGCAACCGAAAAAGGCGAACTGGCGCTGGGAAGAAACCTTATGGTTGCTTTTATGCCCTGGCAGGGATATAACTACGAAGACGCAATTGTAATTTCAGAAAGAATTGTTCGCGAAGACATCTTTACGTCAGTTCATGTCGATGAATACAGTCTGGAAGTGCGTGATACCAAACGTGGTGTGGAAGAATTTACTTCCGATATTCCAAACGTTAGCGAAGAAGCTACACGCAACCTCGATGAAAACGGGTTAATCCGCGTGGGTGCCGATGTACGGCCCGGTGATATTTTAATTGGTAAAATTACACCGAAAGGAGAATCGGATCCTTCACCGGAAGAAAAACTGTTACGTGCAATATTCGGTGATAAAGCCGGCGATGTAAAAGATGCATCTTTAAAAGCATCTCCTTCATTATCCGGTATTGTAATCGATAAGAAATTATTCTCGAGAGTTACCAAAGATAAAAAAGGTAAAGCCACAAAAGCGCTGCTCGATCAGATTGATGAAAAATTTGAAAAAGAAGCTACATCGCTAAGAGCAAAACTCGAAGATAAATTATTCACGCTTGTTTCCGGTAAAACTTCGCAAGGTGTAAAAGATTACTACGGAACTGAAATTATTCCAAAAGGTGTGAAATTCACCTTAAAGCAGTTACAGGAAATTGATTTCCTGAATATTAATCCCGGAAAATGGACTACCGACAAGGATAAAAACCTGATGGTGTTCAACGTAATCAATAACTACATTCTGAAATACAAGGAAGCAGAAGCTGTAGCACGTCGTGAAAGATATAACGTTACAATTGGCGACGAACTTCCGGCAGGAATTATTCAGTTGGCAAAAATTTATATTGCCAAAAAGCGTAAACTGCAGATTGGGGATAAAATGGCAGGCCGTCATGGAAACAAAGGTATTGTTTCGCGTGTTGTACGTGCAGAAGATATGCCGTTCCTTTCCGATGGAACACCGGTGGATATTGTATTGAACCCTCTGGGTGTACCTTCACGAATGAACCTCGGCCAGATTTACGAAACCGTATTAGGTTGGGCAGGAAAAGAACTTGGGTTAAAGTTTGCCACTCCGATTTTCGACGGTGCAAGTTTGGATCAGATTTGCGAATATACCGACAAGGCAGGGGTTCCGCGTTTTGGAGAAACCCGTTTGATTGACGGTGAAACTGGTGAACCATTCGACCAACCTGCAACTGTGGGAATAATCTATATGATGAAACTGGGACACATGGTGGAAGATAAGATGCATGCCCGTTCAATTGGTCCGTATTCATTAATTACGCAGCAGCCATTAGGTGGTAAAGCACAATTTGGTGGCCAGCGTTTTGGTGAAATGGAAGTCTGGGCATTGGAAGCATTTGGGGCCTCTCATATTCTTCAGGAAATACTTACCGTTAAGTCTGATGACGTAATGGGCAGGGCAAAAGCTTACGAATCGATTGTGAAAGGTGAGCCAATGCCGCAACCCGGTATTCCTGAATCTCTTAACGTGTTACTACACGAACTTAGAGGCCTTGGACTAAGTGTAAGGATGGAGTAAGATCCACTTTAAATGTTTTGGTTCTGTTTTAATGATTTTTAAATAGTATTATGGCATTCAGAAAAGATAATAAAGCGAAAGTTAGTTTTTCAAAAGTTTCGGTAAGCCTTGCTTCTCCCGAAGAGATTCTGGAAAGATCGTTTGGTGAAGTTTTAAAGCCCGAAACAATAAACTACAGAACATATAAACCCGAACGCGACGGTTTGTTTTGCGAACGCATTTTCGGACCGGTCAAAGACTACGAATGTCACTGCGGAAAATACAAACGTATCCGTTACAAAGGAATTGTTTGCGACCGTTGTGGTGTGGAAGTTACCGAGAAAAAAGTTCGTCGTGAACGTATGGGGCATATTTCGCTTGTTGTTCCCGTTGCACATATCTGGTATTTTAAGTCGTTACCAAATAAAATTGGCTACTTGCTTGGTTTGCCAACCAAAAAACTCGATTCGATTATTTACTACGAACGATATGTGGTAATTAATCCCGGGGTAAAACATATCGATGGCGTTAAGGAACTCGACTTCCTGACTGAAGAAGAATATCTGGATATACTGGATACACTTCCAAAGGAAAATCATCAGCTCGATGACGATGATCCCAATAAATTCATCGCTAAAATGGGAGCAGAGGCTTTGTTCGAAATTTTAAGTCGAATTAATCTCGATGAGCTATCGTTTGATTTAAGGCACAAAGCAAATACTGAAACTTCGCAACAACGTAAAAACGAAGCATTAAAAAGGCTTCAGGTTGTGGAGGCATTCAGGGCAAGTAAAAATATTAACCGTCCGGAATGGATGATTGTGCGTGTTGTTCCGGTAATTCCTCCGGATTTGCGTCCGTTGGTACCGCTGGATGGCGGGCGTTTTGCCACTTCCGACTTAAATGATTTATACCGCAGGGTAATTATCAGAAATAACCGTTTAAAACGATTGATAGAAATTAAAGCCCCTGAAGTAATTCTGCGTAACGAAAAACGTATGCTTCAGGAAGCTGTCGATTCATTATTCGATAATTCACGAAAATCGAATGCGGTTAAAACTGAAAGTAACCGTGCATTAAAATCACTTTCCGATAGTTTGAAAGGAAAGCAGGGACGTTTCCGTCAAAACCTTCTGGGTAAGCGTGTCGACTATTCTGCACGTTCCGTAATTGTTGTAGGCCCGAAACTGAAGATTCACGAATGCGGTCTTCCAAAAGATATGGCTGCCGAGCTTTACAAACCTTTTGTAATTCGTAAATTAATTGAAAGAGGCATTGTAAAAACAGTAAAATCGGCCAAGAAAATTGTGGACCGTAAGGATCCGGTAGTTTGGGAAATTCTTGAAAATGTATTAAAAGGACATCCGGTATTATTAAACCGTGCGCCCACATTGCACCGTTTGTCAATTCAGGCTTTTCAACCCGTTTTAATCGAAGGTAAGGCAATACAGTTACACCCGTTGGTATGTACAGGATTTAACGCCGACTTCGATGGTGACCAAATGGCCGTGCATCTTCCGCTTGGAAATGCTGCTATTTTGGAAGCACAGCTTTTAATGCTTGCTTCTCATAACCTGTTGAACCCGGCAAACGGAGCTCCAATCCAGGTTCCTTCTCAGGACATGGTTTTAGGTTTGTATTACATGACCAAGCCAAGAAAAGGAGCACGTGGCGAAGGAATGACATTTTATTCGCCTGAAGAAGTAATTATTGCTTACGCTGAAAAGGTGATAGATCTTCACGCTATCATAAAAGTAAAAGTGGAAGATGTAGACGAAAACGGAAAGTATTTCAAACACATTATTGAAACAACTGTAGGGCGTGTTCTTTTCAATGAAAATGTTCCTCGCCAGGCAGGTTATATTAACCAGTTACTGACGAAGAAATCGTTAAGGACTATTATTTCCGACGTATTTAAAAGAAGCGGTAATGCTACAACAGTTGCATTCCTCGACGATATTAAAGACCTTGGATATATCATGGCATATCGCGGTGGTTTATCATTTAACCTCGATGACGTAATTATTCCTGAAAACAAGGAAAAAATTGTGGACGACGGTTATACCGAAGTGGAAGAAGTTATCAGCAACTATAACATGGGTTTCATTACCAATAATGAAAGATATAACCAGGTAATCGATATCTGGACACATGCCAACTCACGGCTGACTCATTCGGTAATGCAGACATTAAGCAGCGACAAACAGGGTTTCAATTCAATTTATATGATGCTCGACTCAGGCGCCCGTGGTTCGAAAGAACAAATCAGGCAGTTGTGCGGAATGAGGGGATTGATGGCGAAACCACAAAAGTCGGGCTCTACAGGTTCGCAGATTATTGAAAACCCGATTCTGGCCAACTTTAAAGAAGGGCTTTCGGTTTTGGAGTACTTTATTTCAACGCACGGTGCCAGAAAAGGATTGGCGGATACAGCGCTGAAAACTGCCGATGCCGGTTATCTTACCCGTCGTTTGGTAGATGTTGCGCAAGATGTTATTATTTCGGAAGACGACTGTGGCACACTTCGCGGTTTGGTTGCAAGTGCAATTAAAAATAACGAAGAAGTGGTTGCATCTCTCTATGAAAGAATCATTGGACGTACTTCGGTTCACGATATTTACCATCCGTTAAATGGCGAACTCATTGTTAATTCAGGTGATGAAATCAATGAAGATGTTGCAGGTGTAATTGAAAATTCGCCTATTGAAACTGTTGAAATCCGTTCGGTGTTAACCTGTGAATCAAAAGCAGGGGTTTGTGCCAAATGTTACGGAAGAAACCTGGCAACAGGCCATAAAGTGCAAAAAGGCGAGGCAGTGGGTGTTATCGCTGCACAGTCGATTGGTGAACCGGGAACACAGCTGACATTGCGTACTTTCCATGTGGGGGGTATTGCCGGTAACATTTCTGCCCAGTCGCAGGTTGAATCGCGATACGACGGATATGTTGAAATCGAAGAATTGCGTGCGGTAAAATTCGAAAATGAAGAAAAAGTTGAAGTTGATGTGGTAGTTAGCCGTTTGGCCGAACTAAAAATTATCGACAAAAACACCAATATTCCGCTATCTACTCATCCTATTCCGTACGGTTCAAAACTGTATGTGAAAAACGGCCAGGAGATTCGGAAAGGAAATATGATTTGTGAATGGGACCCGTTTAACGGTGTTATCATAACTGAATTTGACGGTACAGTTGAGTTTGAAAACCTTATTGATGGTGTAACTTTCCGCGAAGAATCGGACGAACAAACCGGTTACAGCGAAAGGGTAATTATCGAAACGAGGGATAAAACCAAAAACCCGACACTGAAAGTGGTGGATAAAGATGGAAACGCAATCCGTTCATACAACTTACCTGTTGGCGGTCATATATCCGTCGATAACAAACAGAAAGTAAAAGCCGGTATGGTATTGGTAAAAATACCACGTGCTGCCGGTAAAGCAGGCGATATCACAGGTGGTTTGCCACGTGTTACCGAGTTGTTCGAAGCACGTAACCCATCGAACCCGGCTGTGGTTTCCGAAATCGACGGCGAAGTTTCACTGGGTAAAATCAAACGTGGTAACCGCGAAATTATCGTAACCACTAAAAATGGTGACGTTAAAAAATACATGGTGCCACTTTCGAAACAGATTCTGGTTCAGGAAAACGACTATATCAGGGCAGGCACTCCGCTTTCCGATGGCGCCACAACACCTTCCGATATACTGGCAATTAAAGGCCCTACTGCAGTTCAGGAATATATTTTGAATGAAGTTCAGGACGTATACCGTATGCAGGGAGTAAAAATTAATGATAAACATTACGAAATCATTATTCGCCAGATGATGCGGAAAGTTGAAATCGTAGACCCGGGTGATACCCGCTTTCTGGAAAAACAGGTAGTGGATAAAAACGAATTCTTCTCGGAAAACGACTGGATTTACAGTAAAAAAGTGGTAATAGAGCCGGGCGATGCTGAAGGTTTAAAACCAGGCCAGATTATTTCAGCACGAAAACTGCGCGATGAAAATTCGCAGCTACGAAGAAAAGATAAAAAGCTGGTGGAATCGAGGGATGCAATTCCTGCAACATCGAGCCAGGTGCTTCAGGGAATTACCAAAGCTGCACTGCAAACACGCAGCTGGTTATCCGCAGCTTCTTTCCAGGAAACTACAAAAGTACTGAACGAAGCGGCTATCAATGGTAAAATCGATTACCTCGACGGATTAAAGGAAAACGTTATTTGCGGACACCTCATTCCGGCTGGTACAGGTTTGAAAGAATACAAAAACCTGGTTGTAGGTTCCAAATCGGAATACGATCAGTTAATTGATATGAAAAATTAAAGAATAAAATTATCATGGATGATAAAAATCAAAAACAACAACAACTGAACATTGAACTGAGTGAAGAAGTGTCACAAGGGGTTTATTCCAACCTGGCAGTAATCACGCATTCAAGTTCGGAGTTTGTGATTGATTTTGTACGAATAATGCCCGGAGTTCCAAAAGCGAATGTAAAATCAAGGATTATTCTTACGCCGGAACATGCAAAACGCCTTATGCTGGCTTTGCAGGACAACATTAAAAAATTTGAGGCTGTTAACGGCACAATTAAAAATGTGAAACCGGGTTCCGGGCCCATGATGCCTCCAATGAATTTTGGAGGGCCAACAGCACAGGCATAAAAATATTATTAGCAATAAAGAAGAGGGATCAGTTTGGTTCCTCTTTTTTATGCTCAAAAGTCTCACATTTTTTTGGCCGTACATCTCTGTTATAGGCAATCATCATTTTCAATTACTTTCAGCAGGAGTTAAAAGCTATTCCTAAAAGTACCGTTCCCGAAGGCACCTGGAAAGGGACGTGGCACAGAAGTTATCATAACAGTCTCAAGCTACCGGATGCAAAACCGGAAAACAATTTTTGAAAAATGAATATTTTCTTAGTTTTAAACATATGAAAAATGTGCACGCTTGTTGCCAATATTTGTGCATTCCCGATTACGAAAAATTGTGCAGTTGAAATTCATTAGTCATTGGTCATTTGTCAATTTGTTAAAACTTTAGTTCATATTTTTTCGTCTATTCATTTTTCATGGCAAATCTTGAGCTTTTTTTGAATATCTGCAATCAGGTGAAGGGTTTCGAACATACACTTAAAGAATTTTTACGTCGAAGGTGATTGAAAAAGAAAGGCCAGATAAATGCACTAAATTAATATTGCAGGTATCTGAGCGGAATCAACCCGAAATTGATTTTTATAAAGGTTTAGGAGCTACCATTGATAGCATGGAGTCTAATTGCGATTTGAGTATAGCTTAATTTACAGTAATTTTGTAATAAAAAGATGATATTGTTTGTAAATGGGTGGATTTCTTTGTTTAAAATAAATCAATAGAATCAGAACGAATAATAAAAAAACTTTAAGTCATGGTAATATCAATCGATAAAGCGAATTATAAAGGAGATTATGTAATTAATCTGCGATTTTCGGATGGTGTAGAAAGAGATATCGATTTCAGCAATTTTCTACTAAACGCCAAAAATCCGATGACAAAAAGATATCGTGATAAGGAATTATTTAAATCATTCACAATAGATTATGGCGATTTAATCTGGAATGATTATGAAATGTGTTTTCCAATTTGGGATTTACACAAAGGAAAAATATAACGCGCATAACAATTAGCCTCTAATAACGCGTTGCTTGCATACGCTCTCTTTCGCCAGGCTTCAGCGGAGCAAAGCTTTATATTAGAGGTTAAGCTGAACTAAATATTTTGTGAAAATCTGTAGAAATTTAATTGGATTGGATTTTATTTAAACTATATTTTATCCATCATTTTATTTAGAAATAATCTACCATTCAAATAATAGCAATTTTATGCTCATTATTGTAATTTGGCAGAACGATGGATAAAATACTATTACGTTGTGCCGCATACAGGAAACCGCTATGCAATTAAATTAAGATTTAGGATAAGTGAAAAATAAGAAGAGGAAAAAGATTCATAAAGATAAAAACGGACGTGAATTTATAAAGGAGTCCTACTTTGTCAACGGAAAAATGAAAATCCGAAGAATTTATGTAATTGATGGTATTCCGGCAGAGGAATTTTACGAGAAAAATGCAACAGACCTGGATTTCTATTTGAATGGAGATTATCATTTAATGAAGAGCGAAAAAGATTCTAATGATCATTCAAATATTCAACACAAAAATGAATCTGATTTTGCAAATAATAAAGATTTACTGATTAAAAATACAAACAAAAAATAATTCCGGAGTATTCATAAACCAGTAAAATGAAAAGGTTAACAATTATAATTTTAAAAGAGATAGTGGAAAGAATGATTTGATGGAATTTGGTTATTATACAAATGGTTATCCACTTGAAAAAGTAACAAGAATTATAATTGAACAAGACACAATTATTATAAATCAGGAATTTGATAATTATTAAAATTGTACGGCGACACAACAGGCATCTTTCGGACAGTTCAACAAAAAAATTTAAGTGCCGTTTTGCTTCGATTTTGAAACATATTCCGAAGCGCTCATTCCGAATTCACGTTTAAAACATTTGCGGAAATGCGACAAGTCTTTAAATCCAACTTCGTAAGCTACTTCGGAAACATTAAGTTTTTGCTGGTTTAAAAGTTGTGCCGCGCGTTTTAGCCTTATATTCCTGATAAATTCTTTTACAGTCATATCAGTTAGTGCATGTAGTTTTCTGTAAAGCTGCATACGGCTGACCCCAACCAGGGTTGAAAAATTTTCGATATCGAGGTCGCTGTTCGAAATATTGTTTTCCACCACTTCTATGGCTTTTTGTAAAAACCTTTCGTCAGGCGAGGTAATAACCACATTTTTTGGTTCAAGTACTACAGTGCCGGTAAATTTTTCGATAAGCGATTCGCGAATGGAAAGCAGGTTCTCGATTTTTGCCTGCAACACCGAAAGATCGAATGGTTTGGTGATATAATCGTCGGCGCCGGTTGTTAAGCCTTTAATTTCGTGTTCTTTTGAATGAAGCGCAGTAAGCAGGATAAACGGGATATGCGAAGTTCTTTCGTCTTCCTTAATTCGCTTACAAAGTTCGTAACCATCTACATCGGGCATAATTATGTCGCTAACAATTATGTCGGGCACAATTTCAAGGGCAATCTGCCAGCCTTCTTCGCCATTTTTAGCTTCAAAAATTTTAAACGAATTATTAAAATGACTTGCAATAAACTGTCGTACATCCAGGTTATCTTCCACAATCAACATAATCTTGGAATGCAGGTCAGCCTTTGATTCTTCGGGTTGCAACACAACTTCCCTGGCATTTTTTGTTTCACCGTTTTCACCGGGCGTTTTTTCGGCAATAGTTTTTACCGGCAGCATTGAACTGTATGGAATCCGGAATGTAAATTTGGTGCCTTTGCCCGTTTTGCTGGTAACAAAAATATTCCCGTTATGAATTTCAACCAATTCTTTCACCAATGCCAAACCAATTCCAACACCCGAATTTACTTCTTCATTATCGGGTTGAAAAAACCGATGGAATATTCTATTGATATTTTTTATTGCAATGCCGCGACCTGTGTCTTTTACCGAAATTTCAATAAATTGTTTTTCTTTTTCATTTTCTTCAAAATCATCGTCGCTTGAATCGAAAACCAATGAAAAATTTACCGAAATTGTTCCGCCCGGCCCGGTAAATTTAAATGCATTCGAAATGAGGTTATTTAGTATTTTTTCAATTTTATCGGGATCGAAAGCTGCATTCAGGCTCTTTTTTAGCGTGGTGAATTTTAAATTGATTTCCTTTTCAATTGCAAAATCGTTAAACGAATAAACGATGTTTCGAATATAATCCACAATGTCGGCTTCTGTCAGATTCAGTTTCAGGTTGCCGGTTTGCAGTTTTCTGAAATCGAGCAACTGGCTGATGAGCTTATCCAGATTTTTTGCATTGCGGTGCATTAACTGCAGATTATCTTTCATTTCAGCCTTTGACAGCTCTTTTTCCTGCAATTTTTCCAACGGGCCAAGAATTAATGTTAGCGGTGTTCGAATTTCGTGCGATATATTGGTAAAAAACCTCAGTTTCATCATGTCGATTTCGTGCAGCTTACGTGCATTTATACGTTCGAGAACCAACTGGTTTTTTATTTTTTCGCGATTAACCACAAAACGAACCAATATATAAATCAGGAAAATAATGAGGATGAAAAATAAGGAAAGAAACCATTTTGTTTTCCAGATGGGTGGCCGTATGGTAATATTAAGCAACAATTCATTTTGATGTTGTTGATTACCGGGAACAATCCGTTTTATTCGCAATAGATAATCTCCGGGATTCAGGTTGGTATACGTTGCCGTACGTGTTTTGCTTGGTTCGTTCCAGTCGCGGTTAAAACCTTCCAGTTTATAGGTATAAAGATTTTTATCGCTGTTCACATAGTTTAGCGCGGCAAATTCGAGTGTAAATACATTTTGGTCGAAATTCAACACAAGATGCTGCGTTTCGGAGATACTTTTCCGGAGTACCGATTTTTTGTCATCGCCAACAGGAACCGATTTATTGAATATTCTGAAATCGGTGAACACAACAGGAATGTTGGTTTCTTCCGATTCAATTTCGTTGGGATTAAACATATTAAAACCGGAAACCGAACCAAAAAGCAGTTCACCATTTTTTGTTTTGTACGATGCCCTGTAACAAAACTGGTTGTTACTTAATCCGTCTTTGCTGGTAAAATTCTGAAAAATTCCTTTTTCCGGATTAAATTTCGAAAGCCCGTTGGTCGTTGAAATCCAAAGGTTTTGTTCTTCGTCTTCCAAAATGCATAGCGCCTGTTTATTGGCCAGGCCGTCTTTTTCGTTATAATATTTAACAGCGCCTGAATTTAAACTGTACAGCGCAATACCTTTGTCATTGGTAGTAATCCATTTCCGGTTTTTTGAATCCTCGAACATGGCGCGTGTATGCTCGAAATACCGATGCAGAATTGCATTTTCTCTTGGGTTATAAATAATAACTTCATTGGTGCTTCCAAACCAGAGATTTCCGTTTGAGTCAGGTTCAATCCACGCAACCGCTTCTTCTCCCGAAATTTGCGGGTAATGTTTAAACGAATTTGTTTCTTTAATGTACTTGTCAATCCCACGCGTACTGGCAATCCAGAAATCTCCGTTATTATCGCGGTAAATGTCCCAAACGCGGTTATCGGACAGCGAGCCCGGGATCATCAGGATCGTGCTTAAAGTGCGTAATTTTTCCGCTGTATAAATTAATAACATCAATTCCACCCAAAAAAGTTCCTACCCACAAATTTCCTTTTCCGTCATCCTGAAATGCTTTTATGCAATCCTGCGATATAGAGTTCCTGTTTTGTTCATCGCTGGTTAAATAAGTATAAGTTCCGGTTTCAGGATTATAAATATTGATACCGCCATCTTCAGTCCCAATCCATATTTTCCCTGCTTTATCAATCCAGAATGCATAAACAATGCTGCTGTTCAAATAGCGGTTATCGCCAATTAAAGCGGTGAAATTGTGAAATACCTGTTTGCTTTTCGCCAGCAAATTTAAGCCTCCACGCGTGCCGATCCATGTTTCGCCATTCGAATCGTGAAAAATGGAAAGCACCGAGTTATTCGACAAGCTTCGTGGTTTTCGTTCATCGTGACGATAAAATCCGGTGACTCCCTTTTCTTTGGAATAGACATACAAACCTCCGCGGGTTCCAAGCCAATATTCGCCAAAAACTCCTTTGGCAATTGTTTTTACTGTTTCGGAGCGTTCGGCTACAGGATTGAGCTTAATACTTTCATATTGCCGGTTATCCGGATTCACCAGGAAATGCTCCTGAAGAGTATGTTCCAATCCAGATGTCTCCGGTTTCATCGAGGTAAATTTCCCAAATCTCGCGATTTGTATTTTCACCAAACGGAAGATTGAAAGTTTCCAGTTCATTAGTTGAAGGAGTGTAAATATATACGCCGTTATTGGTACCAATCCACAGTTTTCCGTTACGGTCGAACTTAAGATTTCGAACAAAGTTACCTTCAAGTTTAATTTCAGAAAAAGTGGATTTGGGGTGAATTGCAGAAAGTTCTCCCGCAGTATCGATAACAAAAATATTGAAATCGGTTCCAAGCCATATATTTCCCTTATTATCTTCTTCGATGGCATTTACTGAAACCTCTTTCATTCTGAACTCTTTATGGTTCAGGTAAGGATGAGAAAACCGCTCCTTTTCGCGGTTAAAAATATTTAGCCCGCCATTTTCTGTACCTATCAGCAAATTTCCGTTTTTATCTTCGGTAATTACTCGTACCAGGTTTCCCCGCAAACTGTTCGAATCATTCAGATTAGGTAAAAAATTCACAAAAGTATATCCGTCGAAACGGCTTAATCCCTGGCTCGTGCCAATCCACATCCAGCCTTTTTTATCCTGGTAAATACATTGAATCTGGTTGTTGGGTAATCCGTCTTCCTGTAGAAAATAATCGAAATTTATATCGGAAGAATTGGCGGTTTTTGAATTCGACTGAACAGAAATCAATAACAGGAGAAAAGACAGGAGCAGTTTGATATTTATTGGTTTGTATTTCATTAATGTAATTTCCTATATACTGTTTCCGATTCTAAATCATACAAATAAATACTTTTTTAAATTAATTTTCAAATAGTGAAATATGGATTGCCTGATTAAAAATCACTACAGTCAGGTTAAACAATTAATTAAGTTGAGATTCTTTCACTTTTCCGTCAGCCGACGGATTCGTTCAGAATGACAGTAAGTTACATATTGCGAGGTTGTTGTGAGGGATGGTTTGGCGGCATTGGCGCCAAACCATCCCTCACAACTATAAACATTATCAAAAGGTTTGTCATTCCGAATGAAGTGAGGAATCTGTTCATTTTTAAGCGGACAGTAGTGTATGAAATACATTTACCATAGGCATAAATTAAGGATAATTTGCTATTGTGTCAGAATAACACATAAAAATGATTTTCAGGTTTCAGAAATCAATTCTATATTTACCCTAAATAAAAAATAAACACTAAATTAACTAAGATGAAATCACTTTTCAAAAATTTATTTCTGATTTTAATCATTATGTCTTCGATAAAAACCATGGCACAGCAATCACTGTTTGGGGGTCAACAAATTATTTCACCGGAAATAAATGCTGACAAAACAGTAACATTCAGGTATTTTGCACCCAATGCAGATACTGTAAAAATTACGGGTGATTTTCTGCCAACAGTAAAAATAAAAATGCAGTGGGGATCATACGATGCGCCCGGGAACGCATTATTGACTAAAGACGAAAAAGGCGTATGGAGTTTTACCTCACAAGCGTTGCCATCAGAGTTGTATAATTACTCTTTTATTGTTGATGGAATAACTACAATCGACCCAAATAATCCGTTTCTGGTTCGCGATGTGGCAAATGTTATGAATATTTTCATCATTGGCGGAGGCCAGGCCGATTTATATAAAGTAAATGATATTCCTCACGGAACGGTTGCCAAACGATGGTACGATTCTCCCGGACTTGGAATGGATCGTCGTTTGACCATTTACACACCTCCCGGTTATGAAGGAGGAAGCGAAAAATACCCGGTTTTGTATTTGTTACATGGCGCCGGTGGCGATGAGGAAGCATGGACAACTCTCGGAAGGGAAGCTCAGATTTTGGATAACCTTATTTCACAGGGCAAAGCAAAACCCATGATTGTGGTTATGCCCAACGGGAATGTAATTCAGGATGCAGCTCCCGGCGAAGGACATGATGGATTCTACAAACCACAGTTTATGGTTCCCAAAACCATGGATGGAACCTACGAAGCCAATTTTATGGATATCGTCAAATTTGTTGAAACATCTTACCGTGTAAAAGCTGATAAAGCTGACAGGGCAATTGCCGGACTTTCAATGGGTGGTTTTCATTCCTTACATATTTCGAGATATTACCCAAATACTTTTGATTATGTCGGATTGTTCTCGGCAGCCATTTTACCCAATCAGAATGTTTCAAGTGCGGTGTATAATGATATCGACGGAACACTCAAAAAACAAATGGATAACGGGTATAAATTATATTGGATCGGAATTGGAAATACTGATTTCCTGTATCAGGGAAACGCGGATTTCAGGAAAAAACTCGACGAAATGGGATTTAAATACATTTATCGTGAAAGCGAAGGCGGACATATCTGGAGAAACTGGAGAGTTTATTTATCGGAATTTGTACCACTTTTATTTCAGTAAAATGCAACCATTTAATTCGTTATATTCGTAACGAATTTAGAATATGCAGGACATTTAACTAACTTAAAACTAAATCCATAATGAAAAATCAAACTTTAAAAACGATGAGTATTGTAATAATACTTTCGTTATTTGTGATACAGGTAAATGCGCAGAATCGTCGTGGTCCAAGCGTAGTATCTCCCGAAATTAAAAGCGATAATTCAGTTACCTTTCGATTGCTGGCGCCCGACGCGGCAAAAGTTACCATGACAGGAAACTGGATGCCGGGATGGGGAACACAAGTGGAAATGGCAAAAGGCGATTCGGGAATTTGGCTGGTAACTACTGAAGTACTGCCTCCGGAATTTTATACATATGCATTTTTTGTCGATGGAGTAAAAACGTTGGATTTGGTTAATCCGCTCGTAGTTCGGGACGGAACCCGATTTGAAAACTATTTTATTGTTCCCGGAGAAGAATCGGATGTTTACACCGTTAAGGATGTTCCGCATGGAATGCTCTCAAAAGTTTGGTATCCGTCGCCATCGCTTGAAAAAACGCGAAGGATGTATGTTTACACGCCTCCCGGTTATTCCGAAAGCAACGATAAATACCCGGTATTCTACCTTCTTCATGGCGCCGGTGGTGACGAAGATGCATGGACAACTTTAGGCAGGGCTCCGTATATTCTCGATAACCTGATAGCCGAAGGAAAAGCCAAACCGATGATCGTGGTAATGACCAATGGAAATGCATGGTCATCTGCTGCTCCGGGTGACGAACCAAAAATGGAAAGCACGCCCGATTTTTCGCAAATGGCCCGCGGCGGTTTTGAAAAAAGCCTGGTAAATGATGTGGTTCCGTATATTGAAAACCATTATCGCGTTCTTACCGATAAAGGCAATCGAGCTATTGCAGGCTTATCAATGGGTGGAATGCATACCCAAACCATTACGAATACAAATCCCGGAATGTTTGGATATATCGGAGTTATGAGTATGGGACTGATGAACAATTCCCGCTGGGGAAATTACAATGAAGAGGAACATAAAAAGCAAATCAAAGCGCTTCAGGATAGCGGATTAAAATTGTATTGGATAGGTGTTGGTAAAGATGATTTTCTGTATGAAAGCGTGACCAATCTTCGCAAGTTTTACGATGATTTGGGATTCAAATATGAATATATGGAAACTCCCGGTGGCCACACCTGGACCAACTGGCGGATTTACCTGGCAGAACTTGCACCAAAGTTATTTAAGTAATATCAAAAAATAACCTAAAATAGAATACAGTTCGCGCATGGCAATCCATATTGGAGACACCACTCACTGTGACAGTCAGTCTGAGCGAAGTCGAAGACTGTAATAAATGTAAAATCAATTTTTAATTAGATCGAAATGTCAACGTTTTCAAGAAGGCAATTTATAGGTAAAACAGCCCTGGCAACCGCTCCAATCATTTTTATACCCGGTATATCCAACGCCTGGAGAAACTTCCAACCCGAATATAAAATTATTGACACACCATACGGAAAACTTCGTGGTTACCGGGAAAACGATGTAAATATATTCAAAGGCGTTCCTTATGCCGGTGATATTTCGGGTGAAAAAGGTTTCAGAAAGCCGGCCCTGTTGAACCATGGACAGGTATTCGGGATGCATTGCAACTGGGACATCCTTCCATTCAGCCTCCCAATCAAACCTACGGGTTAAATGAACCCGGACCGGCAGAAAATTGCCTGGTTCTGAATATCTGGACGCCTGCCAACGATGGTAAAAAACGCCCGGTGATGGTATATAGTCATGGCGGCGGATTCAGAACACGGTTCAGGTGGAAGTGTGGCTCAGGATGGCGCCAATCTGGCACGAATGTATGATGTGGTGGTGGTGGCTACCAATCACCGGCTGGGGTTGCTGGGTTATCTTTATCTGGATGAATTTGCCGGCGAAGAATTCAAAGGTTCGGGAAACCGTGGCGTTCAGGATATTGCATTTGCACTGGAATGGATTAATAAAAACATTGAACTGTTTGGCGGCGATCCTGAAAATGTAATGATATTCGGTGAATCGGGTGGAGGATGCAAAAACCTCATGTTTGTATGCCATGCCCGAAGCGGCACCATATTTTAATAAAGCATCCATTGAAAGCGGTCCGGCAGTGGAAATTATTTCACCCGAAATTGCAGCAGAAACTACACAATCCGTATTG
Source organism: uncultured Prolixibacteraceae bacterium (assembly GCA_963821855.1). Taxonomy (GTDB): domain Bacteria; phylum Bacteroidota; class Bacteroidia; order Bacteroidales; family Prolixibacteraceae; genus Draconibacterium. The sequence continues at coordinate 90,428 of CAWGFJ010000014.1, forward strand.
AAGTATCTCAATATTTCACCAAAAAACTGGAAGAAAATTGCTGGAAGTTCCGGCAGATAAATTACTGGAAGCACAGGAAAATATTCCCAAAAAATCAATTCCTGATTCAGTTGGATTTCATGGAATTGGCAATTCAGGTGTGGGAAGTTTCGGTGCAGTTAAAGATGGAGTTGTTTTACCCAATCATCCGTTTGAACCGGCGGCTCCTGAAATTTCAAAAAACAAACCTTTAATGGTTGGCTGGAACGAAGATGAATACATATTCTTTGCCATGTCGGGTAACGACAAGGAAGCATTTTACCTTATCGGAAGATCAGTTAAAATCCAGGCTTGAAAAATGAGTTTCCCTGAAAATGCGGATACAATCTTCAAAACCTATAAAACTGCAAATCCGCATAAAACTCCTTCTGAAATATATATTGCCATTCGTTCCATTTTATTTATGGGATTGGGTTCAATCCGAATTGCTGAACGAAAAACGATACAGGGCGGGGCTCCGGCATATTTGTATAATTTTGGGTATAAATCGAACAATAAAGTTCCCGGAACTGATTTTGAATACCGGTGCCATGCATGCACTGGATATTCCATTTAAATTTTACAATGTTGAATCGGGGATGCCGGGAACAAAACCCGATCGTTTTGAAGCTGCAAAAAACATGACGCAATTGTGGACCAGTTTTGCCCGAACCGGAAAACCTGAGGCCAAAGATCAACCCGAATTGGCCGGCATATGATTTAAAATCACGACCGACTATGCGAATCGATACTCAATGTGAAGTAATGAACGATCGGTTTAAAACAGAGCGGGAAATGTGGGAGAAAAGTCTTAAAATAAACTAAAAATAAAATCAAATGAGAATAACAAAATTTATTGTAATTGCAGCATTCTGGCAATCACTTTCTGGCTGCTTGCGCCAAAGAAAATGTTCATAAATCGGCATTACTTCAATACGATAAACAGATCGATGGCATTATTGAGCCAGATGACCCTGGAAGAAAAAGTGGAAATGCTTCACGGAAAAACGATGTTTACTTCTGCCGGAGTTGAACGGCTTGGAATAGCAGATATGAAATATGCTGACGGGCCGTTTGGAATTCGTGAAGAATTGCAGCCCCATAGTTGGGCGCCACTGGGTTTGGAAAACGATAAGGCTACTTTTTTCCCGACAGGCTCAGCACTGGCTGCTACCTGGAGCCCGGAACTGGCCTACGAATACGGAACCGGAATGGCCCGCGAAGCGAAGAATGCGCGGGAAAGATATGATACTCGGGCCGGCAATCAATATTCAGCGGATTCCAACTGGTGGACGTACCTATGAATATTTGAGTGAAGATCCGTTTTTAAGTTCGCGATTATCGGTTGGATATACAAAAGGTGTTCAGGATAATGGAATGCGCAGTTTGCCTGAAACATTATGCGCTGAACAACCAGGAAAATAACCGCGGAACAGTAAATGTGATTATTGGTGAACGTGCCATGCGCGAAATTTATCTTGCCGCCATTTAAAGCTGCTGTTGTTGAAGCCGATGCTTATGGGGTAATGGCTGCCTACAACAAAGTCAACGGCAGATGGTGTTCAGAAAATGACGTTCTGCAAAATCAGATTCTTCGAGATGAATGGGGTTTTGCAGGAATGATAATATCCGACTGGGGCGGAACGCACAGTACCGTAGATGCCGTAACCAATGGGTTGAATGTTGAAATGCCCGATAAAAGATATTCTGGGGCAGGCATTGCTGGATTCGGTAAAAGCCGGAACTGTTTCAGAAGAAATCATTAATCAACGGGTTCGTGAAATTTTACGTGTTAGAATGGCAATTCAGCCCATTCCCGAAGAAGAAGCAAACAAAGAAATTACTTCACAACCCGAAACACAAAAAATTGCTTATGAAGTTGCCTGCAAGTCAATTGTGTTGTTGAAAAACGATGGAACTCTTCCGTTGGATTTGAGCAAGAAACCAGTAATTGCAGTGATTGGAGCAAATGCTACGCAAATTATGGCAACCGGAGGAATGGGAGCCGGAGTTAAAACGCTTTATGAAGTAACTCCGCTCGAAGGATTAAAAAACCGGATTGGCGATAAAGCCGAAATCATTTTTGCACAGGGTTACATTCCCGAGATTTTCAGATGGGGAAGAAGATCACCTGAACAGTTGGAAAAGGAAGCCAGTGAAAAGGAAGTTAAAATTAAGGAATTGACAAAGGAAGCGCTTGATGTCGCTGCAAAAGCTGATATTGTTCTTTTCATTGGTGGCGATAACCGTTCTGTTGAAACCGAAGGAAGTGATAGAAAAAGCATCACATTACCATCAGGACAAGATGAACTGATTCAAAAAATAGCGGAGGCAAATCCGAATATTGTTACTGTTTTGACAAGTGGAGCGCCAAACGATTTAAGGGTTGTCAATCCGCTTTCAAAAGCATTGCTGATTTCGTGGTTTAACGGAACCGAAGGCGGAAATGCACTGGCTGATGTTTTGATTGGGAAATATTTCACCAGGTGGGCGATTGCCGTTTACATTTCCGGTAAAATTGGAAGATTCCCCGGCTTATGCCATGGGAAATTACCCACAGGGAGTAAAGAAAGCCGATGTTTTTGCCAACCTGGTTGCTGAAACCGATTCGGTTGGAAAAACGGGAGAAAGTGAAACGGAGTCGAAAAACAGCGACCCGAATACAGCCTATTATTCCGAAGAATCGCTGGTTGGATACCGTTGGTTCGATACAAAAAATCTTCCGGTAATGTATCCGTTTGGCTACGGGTTGACTTATACTACTTTTGAATATTCCAATTTGAAAGCCAATAAGGAAAAATACGGAAAAAATGATGTGATAAAAGTATCCGTTGAACTGAAAAATACAGGTTCAGTTGCTGCCGATGAAGTGGTTCAGGCATACGTTCACCGCATAAATCCATCGGTGGAATGGCCGGTGAAAGAACTCAAAGCATTTTCAAGAGTGGCATTAAATCCCGGCGAAAGCAAATCGGTTACATTGGAAATACCGGTAACGAATCTTCAGTATTGGAACGAAACTACTCATGCATGGGCGGATGATCTTTGCAACATTGAAGTGCTGGTTGGTGCTTCGGCAGGGGATATAAAACTGAAAAAAGAAATTGTGCTGAAATAAATATTATTCACGATTCGACTCCGCTCACTGTGACAGTCAGACTGAGCGGAGTCGAAGTCTGTAAATTGAATCAAGACATTTTTACAACTAAAACTAAAAACGATAAAAACCACCCCTCCCAACAGCGAACACACTCAAAAGCTTGTCATTCCGAATGAAGTGAGGAATCTGTCTATTTTTAACCCGTCAGTAGTGATTCTGAAACTAGTTCAGAATGGCGTGCTTAGATGTTCGTTGCACAAATTTTTTATTTTTACTTTTCAAATTCAAATTCAACCTGAAATGATTCAGCTAAAATGTATTTTTGTAATTCTTTTCCTTACTGCATTGATTTTCGGAAATGCCAGTTCAAAAGAAAGTAAATCGGTATACACCCTAAAATTCAACGATGCTGAAGCATTTTATTTTACGCCGGAAACTTATAACATAAAGGCCGATGGAAAAACTGATGTATCCGATGAATTACAGAAAGCCATTAACCAGGTAAAAACTGAAAAGAACTTTGGCATTTTGTTTATTCCTGAAGGCAAATATAAAATCAGCAAAACCATTTATATTCCCAAGGCAATCCGATTGATTGGTTACGGAAAAAATCGCCCGGAATTTATTCTAGGCAAAAATTCTCCCGGGTTTCAGGCTGCCGAGGAAAAATATATGTTTTGGTTTACGGGGAATATGGTGAGTGAGGGTGACCGGCCGCAGGATGCCAATCCCGGCACTTTTTACAGCGCCATTTCCAACATCGATTTTACGATTGAAGACGGAAACCCGGATGCTGTGGCGCTTCGTACTCATTATGCGCAGCACAGTTTTGTAAGTCATTCCGTAATTCAAATTGGAAATGGAAAAGCCGGAATTTCGCAATTGGGAAACGAATTGGAAGATGTGCAATTCATAGGCGGTGATTACGGAATTGTATACAGGCCCAACCTCGCCAAGCTGGCCAATGATGATGGTGGATACCTATTTTGAAGGCCAGCGAAAAGCAGCGCTCATAACACATAATTCAGGAATTGCAAGCGTAAATATGCAGGTGAAAAATGTTCCTGTTGTTGTGGAAATTGAGGAGAATGCGATAGATAGATTGTATTTGGAAAACTGCTGGTTTGAAAATGTGAAAGATGCAGCAATTGTTATCAACGACAATGAAAGCGCTTTGACACAGATTAACGCATTAAACATTAATTGTAAAAACGTACCTGTTTTTGTTCGTTTCAGGCAAAGCAATAAAAAGGTTGAAAGTGCGGGTAAAATATATCGGGTGAATGATTTCACGCATGGATTGGTTGTGGATGATTTAAATGCTGATTCGGAATTCAGAACAAATCATGATATCGATCCATTAAATGAATATTCACCACCAATTCGGAATGATATTCAGGAATTACCATCCATGGAAAACTGGATAAACATTAAGGAATTGGGCGCCAAAGGCGATGGCGAAACCGATGATACAAAAGTTTTTCAGGATGCCATTTCAAAATACGATGTAATTTATGTGCCGCAGGGTTGGTACCGGTTTACTGAAACGGTGAAGATGAAACCCGGAACAAAACTGATTGGCATGCATCCATGGGCAACCCAGTTTATTATTAAAGGAAAGCGAACCTGCTTTTAGTGGATTTGGTGGTCCGGTTCCGGTACTGGAATCGGCTGAGAGTAGCGACAATATTTTGAACGGAATCGGCATTTCAACCGGTGGTTACAATTACAGGGCAGTGGGTTGCAAATGGATGGCCGGAGAACATTCGCTGATGAATGATGTGAAATTTGTGGGTGGTCATGGCTTTATGGCAAAGCCTTCATCCGATGGCGAAAGGTCTAATTATCGTCGCGGGCCCCGTGAAATCAGTTCTCCTGAAAATCCGCAATACGAACAGGGAATGGATTTGGCATGGGATAACCAGTTTTGGAGTTTGTGGATTACCAACAACGGAGGTGGAACTTTTAAGGATATCTGGACTGCCAATACCTATGCAACCAGCGGATTATTAGTGAGTAACACCTCAACTCCCGGAAGGATTTATGCCATGTCGCTCGAACATCATGTACGTAATGAAGCAAGGTTTGAAAATGTTTCGAACTGGAAAATTTATGCTTTTCAATTTGAGGAAGAGGGTAGGGAAGGTAAAGAGTGCCAGATGCTGGAACTTTCGAATTGCAGGGATTTGTTATTTGCCAATTTGTGGATGTACCGTGTAATTAGGGTGACAACACCAAAACGTTTTGGAGCCCGGCTTTGGAATTGTGAAAATATCCAGGTTCGGAATCTGCATAATTACACCCAAAAATTATGGGTTACCGAGTTTCCGTTTTGGGATGTGAATAAAGAAATTCCTTTATATCCATGGGAACTGGCAAAACTTACCATTGCAGGAAATGAAAAGCCAGCAATGTTGAAAATACCGGACAAGTTGGAAAACCAAAACGGATTGGCATCCGGTTTCGATTTTGCACAGGGAATTACTTCCGACAGCAAAGGCAATATGTATTTCTGTGAAACCCGGAAAAAACGGATTTACAAATGGTCGGCAGAAACGCAAAAGGTGAATATTTTTGCCGATTATCCGTTTCAACCTTTTGTATTGGCTACCGATTCAAAAGACAATTTGCTGGTGGTTTGCCGTTACGACCCACAGCCCGGATATCGTATCAACGGGGAACAGGAAAAAGTAAAAAGATTGCCCGACGATAACGCGGGTTACAGCAGTTGGGGAAACAGTGGCTGGGCATCGTATTGTTATTCAGTCGATCCCGAAAATCCGGATGAAACTTTCAAAATAATGCCACGTGTTGCAAATTCAGATATTTCCAAACTGAATAAAACGTATTATCCGGCAAGTCGCTGGCATTATACCTTTGATAATGCGGCGGTTTATTATCCCGATTCCGCGTTTATGGCCCCCGATGGAGTTACATTTATTCAGGAAACTTACGACATTGGTCGTTGTGCCGGTTTGAGCGCAGCAATTCCCGGCAATGCGATTTACGCTTCTGATGAGATTTCAAAACGAACCGTAAAAATGGAAGTGGATGAAAAGGGAAAATTATCAGATTTACAGGAAATTCTTCCGCGTGGCGAAACCAGTACCGCTGTTGATAAAGACGGTAATTTGTACGTTGCCGACGGACAGATTTTTGTTTACGATAAAAATATGAACGAGATCAACCGAATCAACCTTACTGAACGGCCCATTTCGATGACTTTAGGAGGAAAAGAAGGAAATACACTTTTTGTGACGACAGTGAATTCGTTGTATGGAATAAAGCTAATATTATTTCACTATATTATTTTATTTATGTGTCTAGAGTGAATTGATGTGTAAAATTAAACACTAATCCATATATATTGATATACTTTTCAACTTTGAAATCAATTAAGTCAAATAATTCCGAAAACAGATATATGCATCCTTTATAAATCTCTTGTTTGTGAATGGAATTGTATGTACCTTATGTTTTGTAAAAATGAAATAAACGTCAAATGAAAAATCATCCGGGATTGTACAAATTGTTAATCGTCTGTGTTATAATCCTGGTTGTAATTACATGTAAAATTCGATTAAACCCTTCATACCGGAGTGTGTACAACGATTATAATTCATTTATTCATTCTGAAAATGCTGATACCGGATATTTAAAAGTGCATTTTAAAAATGGCGATGTAAGTGTGTTCAACAACTGGAAATTAAATCAGTCGGAAGATACGCTTTCAGGCAATGGCAAATTATTTAATGCCAGACGAATTCTGGAAAAGGAAGGCGATATTCATGTTTCCTTGGATCAGATTGCGATTATTGAAACCAATCAGCTTGAAGAAATCCGGGATAGAAAAAACAGTCGCGTGGCCGGTTTGGCTATTCTTACAGCAGTTGACGTAATTATTGGGGTAATTTGTATTACAACGCCAAAAGCCTGTTTTGGCTCGTGTCCCACATTTTATTTAAACGACGACGAAAATATTCATTCGGTAAATGCTGAAGGTTTTTCAAATTCAATTTCACCATCAATGGAAATGAAGGATATAGATGCGCTTAACTTTTGGAGTAATAGCCAGCAATTGCATTTAACGATGAAAAACGAAGCTTTGGAAACCCATGCCATTAACGAGGTTCAGTTGCTTGCGGTGGAAACGCCGAAGGATAAGCATGTGTATCACACTACAAACGACAGATTTTTTCAGGTTGGAAAAATTGTTGGCTGTAACAATGCAACAACAAATGGTTCAGAGGTTTCTTCGCAGCTAATGCATATCGATGATTCGGAATATTTTTCGCTTTCCGATTCCACAGATTTATGGGAAAAAGAGGAAATTATTCTTGACTTCAAAGCTGCCGAAATAAACAATCCGGGATTAATTTTAAACTTCAGGCAAACTTTATTAACCACATTTTTACTTTATAACGGACTTTCGTATATGGGCGATGAGGTGGGCGACTATTTCTCGAAAATAGAAACAAATACATTAATAAGGAATAAACTGGGAAATCCATTTAAAAAAATGGGTGGAATAAATGTGTATTATTATAATGAAAAAAGTGGAAAATGGATTTTTTCAGAAGAAATTTATGAAACCGGCCCTATCGCAAAAAACCTTCAGTTTGTGCGGCTGAAAGGTTTTTCAGACCAGAAATCAGAAATAAAAGTGAAACTTGAAATGACCCGCGGAATGTGGCGGATCGATTATGCTGCACTGGCCGAAATAGAAAAAGAAGTAGTTCCGGAAGTTATCCAGCTTTCAGAATTAAAGAAAAATAACCTGCCGGATTTTGAATCGCTTGATTTGTTGTTGTGCGATGATGAAAAACACCTGGTTTCTTTTCCTGGCGATAAATTTGATCTCTATTTCGACTTACCGCTAACAGACGCAGAAGACAACGGTTATGAAATCTTTTTGTCGTCGAAAGGCTATTATCTTGAATGGATTAGAGAAAGCTGGCTCGAAGGAAAGAATACGGCCAAACTCGAACAGATGCTTCTAAATAACAAGGATACCTGGAGGGAGCTTGCGATAGAATATAAAATTTATGAAAGCCAGATGGAAGAGTTGTTTTGGAATTCAAAAGTTGAAACTGTTCAATAGTTTTAAGATGAAAAAAATAATATTTATAAGCGTTGTATCAATAGTAATTGTGGCATGTTTTCCAAATACCTATTTACCCAAACCAAACGAAATAAACAATTTTACAAAAGGTATGTGGATGGAATGCCAATTGAGCGACAGATCACGAATAAAAGGTGAACTTCTGGCATTAAATGATATGCAAATATATATTATGCCTTTATCGGGAGAAGTGCAAACCGTCGAAAGACAAAACATTAAAAGTGTTGTATTAAATGTTTCATTAACCACCAATAATCCTGAAAAATTAAGAGGTGGGCCATTTATTCCGTTGCTTGCACTATCTCACGGTTGGTTTTTAATATTTACGTTGCCAATTAACATATTAATAGTGGCGCCGACTATGCAGGCACAAAGAAGGGGCGCTTATATCGTAGAATATCCAAAATCGGTTACATGGGAACAAATGGCTAAATTTTCACGTTTTCCGCAAGGAGTTCCCAATGGCATAGATATTTACTCGCTGAAAGAGAATATCGCACAAAAATGATTGTGATGGAGGATGGCACAACCGCAAAAATACGGGAGAGATATTACGTTGGGCTGCCTTATTATGCAGGATTGAGTCGTCCACTTACCGAGGGTATTCAGTATTTCATTGCGTCGTGAGGGATTGCTTTTAAAGTCTTCATCGATTTGTAATTTGAAAAGGGAAATATCTCTTTTTACCGAAACCATAATCGATTTAAGGGTTGCTGTTGCGCTGCGTAAATCTTTTTTTGGATCGATACCCAGATAGGCTTGGATTACATCGTCGATACGTGCAAGCAAACCCGTAGCATACTCTGCAGTCCAGTTGGTACGCACGGTTGAAAGTTCGGCAATGTTGTTATTAAAATTTGTGGCGATAGTTTTCGATGTCCTTAACATATCAACACTCTTGCACCTGTAATTTCGGTTGTTAGACATGATGATTTTGAATTTGGTTAATGAATTTGTTTATTATTTGGTTTTAAAACGAAGTGAAAATAAAAAGAATATCCTAACATTCCTGACAAATGTCACTTTAACAGGATGCGTTTTTAAATGATTTGTAAGTTTTTTTTGAACCACATGGGCACATAGGGCACATTAGGTTTTTGGAAGATTTGAATTTTTCTTTATTTCCTATGCGCTCTATGTGTCTATGCGGTTCCATTTTAAAAAATCACCTTTTACGTTTATTGAACCATATAGGCACATAAAGACATTAGGCTTTTGGAAGATTTGAATAAAATTCGTTAACCATTGTTTTTTGACCGTATTTGAAAATGTTGGTACAGTTAAAATTAATAATAATCCCCTTTGGCTTTTCGAGCATCTTCATATAGGTCAATAGTACAGCCTCGTGGATAGGTAAAATACCGTCCATCGCTTTAAGTTCTGCAATAATCAAATCCTCCACAAGCACATCGAATCTTAATTCAGCATCCAGCTCAAGCCCCTTATAATTTATCGGAATCCGTTGTTGTGATTGAATTTTTAGTCCCCTTGACCGAAGTTCATGAATGAAACACTTCTCGTATACACTTTCAAGTAAACCAGGGCCTAATATTTTATGTACCTCAATGGCACAGCCAATAATTTCATAAGTAAGATCATCGAGATATTTTTGGCTCAATTCCGTTTTCCTGCCTGTGTGTTTTATGTGTCTATGTGGTTCCATTTAATATTTGATTTTGTAGATTTCAAAATGAAGTTGAATTTGGTTTCTTTGGTTTTAAAACGAAGGAAATGTAAAAAGAATATCCTGATAATATACTGACAAATATCACTTTAGCTATTTTTTTGGAAGAGTTTTTAAATGATTTGAAAGATTTTTGAACCACATAGGCACATAGGACACATTAGTTTTTTTTGAACCACATAGGCACATAGGACACATTAGTTTTTTTGTGAACTACAAAGGCACATAGGACATAATAGGTTTTTGGAGGATTAGGATAAAATTCGTTAACCATTGTTTTCTGACCGTATTTGGAAATGTTTTCTTTCCTATGCGCTCTATGTGTCTATGTGGTTCATTTAATATTTAGCTTGTAAATTAAATTTCATGATGAAGCAGAATTTGGTTTCTTTGGTTTTAAAACGCAGTGAAAATAAAAAGAATATCCTGATAATATTTTGTGCCAGAGAAATACAGGAGAATGAAATCAATATAAGTAACGTAAGATTGATTTGATAATTTATCGTTTAGTTAATTAGTGGGCTACCATCCTCCGCTTAATCCGTTTTCAAGCGCTTTTTGATAATTTTCAAGATTGAATTCATACAGAAACGGAGCCTTGTTTGCCTGACCTACTTTTCGTTCACCCAATTTATTCAAAATTTTATACGAAAGAATTTTACGCTGGAAATTTCGGCGATCCAGTTTCTTGCCAAGTATTGTTTCGTATAATTTCTGTAGCTCAGGCATAGTAAACCTTTTAGGCATTAGATTGAAGCCAATTGGTTGAAAGCTCAATTGTGTGCGCAAGGTTGACAGCGCTTTTGCAAGAATCAAATTATGGTCCATCATCAAATCACCGATTTCATCCAGACTTTTCCATTCACATTTATCAGAAAAAGCATCGGGTTTGGGATTTACTTTTGAAAAATCAACCAGCGCATAAAAACCAACAGAAATAAATCGTTGGTTAAACCAGTTCAGATTCTCATTTCCGGATGTTATCCATCAAATCCTGAACCGCCGGATTTTGCGAAGAACGATTTGGATCGCTAAAAACCCTGAATTGTTTCAGAAAAATATCGGAAAGACCGGTTCGTTGTTGCAACACACGGATAGCAGCTGTTTCCAGAGATTCATCAGTTTGTACAAAACCACCCGGTAAAGCCCACTCACCGGAATATTTCATGTGTAACAGTAATACCTTTAACTGGTTGTAATGAAATCCGAAAACCACACTATCGAGTGAAATATGTTGAAGTAGATGTTCCGGTTTAAATCTCATTTTGGCTCATTTCTGGTTACAAACACAAATTAACAAAATCTCAGGCTTTTATTTGAATCATTATGAAAAAAAACTATATTGTGTCGAATTGACACAAAGTTTTTAAAGCTTTATTTTGATTCGTATTTTAAGGATAAAAAATTCAAACAGAACAAATTAACTTTTTAACCATGAAAAAAATTACATTCAAAAAAAATAATTTGTATTTCCTTTTAATCTTGATTCTTATACCGGTACTAACATTTAGCGTAAATCCCGAAGACAAGGAAATAAAGGATATTGTGAAGTTGATGACGCTTGAGCAAAAGGCTCAGCTTTTAATCGGCACAGGAATGCACTTCGAGTTGCCTGATTCAATCAAAGAAAAAATGCCGAACTGGGGTAATCAACAGCAGGAAGAATCTGACTATACCCGTATGGTCGATAAAATACGGACTTATGTTCCGGGTGCTGCCGGTAATACGGCCGAATTTCCTGAGCTCGGAATTACTTCCCAGGTGCTCGCAGACGGACCAGCAGGTTTAAGAATTTCGCCAAATAGAAAAGGTTCCGACGATACATATTATTGCACTGCTTTTCCGATAGCCACATTATTGGCTTCAACGTGGGACACCAAATTGGTTGAAAATGTGGGCAGGGCGATTGGAAACGAAGTGCTTGAATATGGTGCTGATGTCATTCTTGGGCCGGCGTTAAATCTTCAGCGAGACCCGCTTTGCGGACGAAATTTTGAATATTATTCTGAGGATCCACTGGTTTCGGGTAAAATGGCTGCAGCTATGGTTCGCGGAATTCAATCGAATGGTGTTGGAACTTCAATAAAACATTTTGCCGTAAATAACCAGGAAACAGCTAGAATGTCGGCTGATGTTGTAGTAAGTGAAAGAGCCTTGAGAGAACTTTATCTGAAAGGATTTGAAATTGCTGTTAAAGAAGGAAAGCCACGAACGGTAATGTCTTCATACAATAAAATAAATGGAACTTATGCGTCCGAAAGTCATGATTTACTAACTAAAATGTATTACGTGACGATTGGGGTTTTGAGGGATACGTTATGACCGACTGGGGTGGTGGAAGTAATTTGTCTGCTCAGATGATTGCCGGAAATGATTTGATTATGCCCGGTTCACCGCAACAGGTTAAAACGTTGATTTCACTGGTCGAAGATGGAAAACTCGACGAGAAAATTATTAATACCAATGTCGAACGGGTTCTTAACATGATGACAGTTTCCCCAAAATACAGGAAATTCGCAAACACGAATAAGCCCGATTTGAAAGCACATGCTGAAATTACGCGTGAAGCGGCAGCAGAGGGAATGGTTTTGCTAAAGAATGAAAATCAAACACTGCCAATTTCAAAATCGGTTAAAAAAGTAGCTACCTTCGGAAACGCTTCATATGAATTTATTTCGGGCGGAACCGGAAGTGGCGACGTAAATGAAGCATACACCATTTCTCTGATTCAGGGACTTTCCGGCGCCGGATTTCAAACCGATGCAAAACTAAATAATATATATGACGATTATATTAAGAAAGCCCGCGCTAAACAGGAGAAACCAAAAAACTTTCTGGCAGCATTGATGGGTGGAATGCAACCGGTGAATGAAATGAAAGTTTCTGCTGAACTAGCGGCGCAAATGGCTGAGAAATCGGATATAGCATTGATTGTAATTGGCAGAAATGCAGGAGAAGGAGAGGATCGTAAAGCCGAAGAAGGTGATTTCTATCTTTCGTCAACCGAAAAAGAAATGATAAAAAATGTAACGGAAGCTTTTCATAAATCAGGAAAAAAGTCGGTTGTGATTTTAAATATTGCAGGAGTTGTTGAAACTGCAAGCTGGCGCGATGTTCCCGACGCAATTCTTTGTGCATGGCAACCGGGGCAGGAAGGTGGTAATTCGGTTACCGAAGTCTTAACAGGAAAAGTGAATCCCTCCGGAAAATTAGCGGTCTCATTTCCGCTTAAATATGAAGATTCATCGACTGCTAAGAATTTTCCCGGACACGAAATTAAAAAGGATGGTGATACAGACAATACACCCGATCAATCCGGATTTTCGTTTATGCGTCGTACACCATGGGAAGTGGTTTATGAAGAAGATATTTATGTAGGATATCGATACTACAATACTTTCGATGTTCCGGTTGCCTATGAATTCGGTTACGGATTATCGTACACCAATTTTGAATACAGCAAAATGAAGCTGGATTCAAAGAGTTTCAATGATAAAATAAATGTTTCTGTTGATGTGAAAAATACAGGAAAAGTAGCTGGTCGCGAAGTAGTTCAGGTTTATTTATCGAAACCCGACGGAAAGATTAAAAAACCCGAAGAAGAATTGGTAGCGTTCGGAAAAACCAAATTGCTGAATCCGGGAGAAAAGGAAACTATGACATTTGAAATAGACGCCGATAAAATTGCTTCGTACAATGAAGCCAATTCTGCGTGGCTTGCAGAAGCAGGTAAATACACAGTTAAAATCGGTGCATCATCAAAAAATATTAAAGCTCAAAAAGATTTCAGTCTGAAAAATGACCTTGAAGTTGAAAACGTGAGCAAAGCACTTGTACCACAAAAGGAATTCACACGACTTTCAAAATAAAAAGGACAAAAGTTTATCATCGTATAAAAATGAGAAAACTAAATACCAAATGGATGCATCCCCGCGACCAGATTACGCTCATAATCGATAAGATCTACAGAAGCGGATTAACTACAACTTCAGGGGGTAATATCTCAATTATTGATAAAAACGGAGATATTTGGGTGACATCATCGGCAATTTGCTTTCCTTCAAAACTAATGCAGGCGGTAGCAGCTAAAAATACTTAGTGTTAAGAATACAAAAAGTTCGGGATTTATAAGATTAATTATACTTTTACAAGCTAATACCTTATAAACCGAAAACAGGCAATGAGAAATTGTAACACATATTTGCTTTTACTCCTCTTTAGCCTGCTTATTGGTTGCGAAAAGTTTGCTGAACAGGATAAATTTAAACGGCCCGACTGGCTTCCCGGAAAATTATACACTACAGTTTTGGCTCAGGAAGATCTTTCCATGTTTGCCGAATGTCTGCGGCTTTCAGGTTTGGATTCGATAATCGATGTTTCGGGAAGCTGGACTGTTTTTGCACCGACCAATGAAGCAATGAAAGAATATCTTGTGGTGAATAATTATTCCAAAATTTCTGATATTCCAATGAACAAACTTTCGAAGATTGCCAAGTTTCATATCATTCAGAATCCCTGGTCGCTTGAGCAATTGCAAAGTCTCAGCATATTCGGATGGCGAACAAGCGATAACTCAAATACAAATTCATACGCTTATAAGCGCGAGACTATTCTTAAAAATTCAGTTGAAAAGTACTGGATTAAGAAAGAGAATAACGATGAAATGATAGTGTCGGACTCGACAACATCCAATGCATATAAAAAAGTATTTGTTGAATCGAGGAAATATGCACCGATTTTCTACGATAAGTTTATGGATGTAAATGGATTAAGTTCTGCCGATTTCAGTTTTTATTTCGACAGGCCTTATGAACACGGAAACGTGTATTTCGCAGGAGCTAAAATCCTTCAATCCGATATTTTTGCTGAAAACGGTTTTGTGCATACCATCGACAGGGTTGTAAACCCGATGCTTAATGCAAAAGAAATGCTGGAGCGGGAACTTCCGGGTGAATCGTATAAGCTGTTTCTGGAAATGATCGACTGGTATTACCCTACTTTTAAAGCGAATATGACTGCAACACAAAATCAGCCTGAATTCAGATTGGGAGGATTTGTGGACACACTTTGGGATTTAAATTATGCCGGTATTGCATTTTCGCTACAGAAGGAAAAAATTGGATACCAGGAAGCCAACATCAATGAAACATTGGTGAGGCACAACGGCTTAATTGCGCCGACAGATAATGCATTTGGCCAGTTCATCAACGGTACATTAACCCTTAATTCAGGATTTCCACACTGGCGTGATATCCGTTCGCTTCCACCTGAAATTGTCGATATCATCATTACAAATAATTTAAAATCCAGTGCCATATATCCGTCTTCTAATCAATACAATGGAATTTTCAGGGGAAATGGCAGATATAAACAGAACGAAGGCGATATTATAAGAACTGAATTTGGAAGCAATTGTACTTTTATCGGTATCGATGGTTATATACCCGACCGTTTATTTACCAGCATAACAGGGCCTGTATTTCTTCGTCCTGCATATTCTTTATTCCGGCAGGCGATAATCTATTCGAGAATTCAGGATCTTCTGGCAAATTATAACGGTGAACTGGCTTTTTTCCCAATGCCGGATTACGGGTTGAAAGCTGATTCATCGTTAATGTTAAACTGGATTGACAAAGACAGGAACATATTCAATTTTCAGGAATTAAACCGAAAAAAACACCTTGTTGAAGGTCTGGGACGAAACGAAATAAGCAGCAGAATTATGAATCACGTGGCCACTTCTTTACCAAACGGAAGTGCCAATAAAGAATTCATTCGAACGTTGGGTGGTAATTTTATTATCTGGAATAATTCGGATGGAACTGTGCAGGGCGATTTGCCATCGACAATTGGGTTTAACGGAGTTGATGTTGAGCCCAATCCTTATACTTCGATGGATGAACCTGCAAGCAATGGTAAAGCCTGGAGTGTAAGATACTGGTTCAATTTTGGAAACAGAGGTTTGCTCGAAGTGCTTTTGGAACATCCGAGATTCTTTAGTCTGGTTCAACAAACGGGATTGTACGGACACGGTTTTCCGTTTCTCAACAGCAACGAAAATTACACGCTTTTTTTACCATCTGATGAGGCGATTGAAAACTTTCAGGCCGATACGTTAAGTAGAGCTGAACTCACCAGGATTGTAAAATATCATTTCCTGCGTGGAGCGATAATTTTTACCGACAATAAGCAATCGTCGGGAAAATATAATACCACAAGCGGTGATAGTTTGGATATTCAAACCGGCCCGGATGTTATCGAAATTCTTGACGAAACCGGAAATCCGTATGTAATTATTCCTGAAGATGAAGAAACAACCAACATTATGGTTTCAGAGAATTCAAGAGTATTTTTAACAGTTCATGTTATCGATAAAGTGCTGATACCATAGATTTACTTATGGCAGTGGTTCGGCGTTCAATATTTCTGTAATTGAGTGAACAGGGCCGGTGCCGGTCACAATGTTACAATTTTCCCAAACCGGACTTATATAATTGATTAAAGTGGTATCGCCGGTTTCAGAGACTTTTACACCAAAGGTTTCAACACCGGGATTGATTTTTATTTCGACGCCCACATTGATTACCAAAGGCGATTTTCCAAGTGTCGAATAATTATTGCTACCCCATCTCAAGTCATTCAGATAATATTCTCCGGCCAGAATATGATACGCAGCAAACTGGTAAAATGGATTCGATGTATTGGTAAATGGCATTCCGGGCGTGGCAATCCTGTTAATTAAGTCATCGACAGTTTGAATTCCCTTTTTGTGAAAGACACTGTCGTGTTCGGCAAGAATGGTATATTTATTCCACCAAAGTCTTTTATTGATGCCTGTTAAATCCATAGCATTTGCCAGAATTGAATAATCGTTGTGTTGCTGAAGCCATTCATATCCCGAAATATCCGATTTTTGGAGAACTTCTGAAATTACATTGATATAACCATTGGTCATATTCAGGTTAGACTTTAGAATCGATGCTTCATTGTTTACCTTAATAAGCTGATTTTCGCCATCCGTATAAAAGCCAATGGCAAGCCTGTCGCCTGTAAGGGTGCTGTCGGCAAGCGCTCCGTACGGAAACTCATCGGTATGCACTTTGCGTTTAACGACATGATAACGGGTGAACATATAAATGAAACTTGTGTCCTGCAACATGTCATTCATAGTATTGTAATTCTGATTTTGCCCGATAAAATTATCTATCGCTTCATTTGTGGGAAGGAAAAGTGTATAATCTTCGCCATAAGGATTGTAGGCGCTTAATGTCCCCAACAGTTTTCCTTTATCCAGCAAACTTATAAATTTCGAATATTCATCATGGTTTTGTTCCAGAAACTGATAAATAGTTAAGCTCTCTTCGCCCGACCAATGTGAACCATATGGATCGGTTTGGCATGAAAACAGAACTACAGATAGAATAATCGATAGCGAAGTAATTTTGATAAGGCTATATTTTCGGTTTTTTTGCATCTGAATTTTCAGAATAAATCAGCCGCTAAATTTAGCAGATACTTTTTACAATAAAAACTGTTTGTGTTTAAAGCTAAAAAATATTCAGGTTTGAACGACAATAACGATATGAATATAAAAAGCAACAGACTAAATAATAGAATGTTGCTTTTTGAAGTTGGTGCCCAGAACAAGACTCGAACTTGCACGGGAAAATTCTCCCACAAGGCCCTCAACCTTGCGTGTCTACCAATTCCACCACCTGGGCAATATTTAGTGGGTGGCTTGCGTGCCTGCCCCCCGAATCGTCGGGGCCACCACCTGGGCAATATTTAATGGGTGGCTTGCGTGTTTGCCCCCCGAATCGTCGGGGCCACCACCTGGGCAATTTATATTTCAAAAAAACGAGACTGCAAAACTAAAAAATTTCTTTAAACCCGATTCTATTTCAAATTAAAAATGTGGTTTCTACCGTTTATATTCTTCTTCTATTTTTACATTAGTTATAACACTGTCTTTCACAGTAAAATAATACCGTTCGGTCTTTTGAACCATCGGTGAAATCATCGGGTCTAATGTTAATTTTCCCTGTTGAATTTCCGTGCTGTTTAAATCTTTAACAATTTCATAAACCATCACTTTTCCTTCTTTACGGTCGATATACCGTTTTTGGATAACCAAATTTTGGAAGCAGTATAGCCTGAGGCTTGCCTACATAAGTCCGCTGTAGTTGGTGTTGAACGCCACATGAAATAGCTGTTGCAAAAAGAAGTAGAATAAGAATTCTTTTCATAAATGATAGAATTTGTTTCAAAGTAAAAAGAAATTTCGGTTATGAGCCACAATATTTGGTGTTTAAAATTTCTCATGTTGAAAACTAACGCTCCATTGATGAAAACTTACATTCACTGCGGATTATTATTTTTTATCTTTGTTGCGTGTTATAAAACATGTTCCATTATATAAATTCGCTGCAAAATGATTCAATTTTTCAGAACCCAAAACAACAACATTATTGCAGTTCAGACTGCCGGATTCATCAACCCGGAATATATTGAAAAATTAAACTGGCTTTTTTCCGAATCTGAATATTTAAACGAACAAATTCTGGAAGGTTGGTTTGTAGGTCCACGAAAAGAAATGCTTACCCCGTGGAGTACCAATGCTGTTGAAATTACACAGAATATGGGAATTGAAGGCATAATCAGAATGGAAGAATTTATTCCCGTTGAAAATGATGCTACTGATTATGACCCAATGTTACAGCGAATGTATCACAATCTGACACAGGATATTTTTACCATTAATAAACTGCCTGAACCGATAATCAATATTAAGATATTGCAGCTTACAATGAGAAGGAAGGATTAGCGCTAAGCGAAGACGAAATCGATTATCTGAATTCGGTTTCAGAATCAATGGGACGTCCTTTAACCGACAGCGAAGTATATGGTTTTGCGCAAGTGAATTCCGAACATTGCAGACACAAAATTTTTAACGGAACTTTTGTCATCGATGGAAAAGAAATGGAATCATCACTTTTTCAGATGATAAAAAAAACTTCAAAAGAAAATCCAAATAAAATTGTTTCGGCATATAAAGACAATTGCTCTTTTGTTCAGGGGCCGGTTGTTGAACAATTTGCACCTGCAACACAGGACAAACCCGATTTTTTTGAAATAAAAGATATTGAAACTGTGCTTTCATTAAAAGCTGAAACGCATAATTTTCCCACAACAGTTGAACCATTTAATGGTGCCTCAACAGGTACAGGTGGCGAAATCCGTGACCGGATTGGCGGGGGAAAAGGAAGCTTCCCGATTGCAGGAACAGCAGTTTATATGACTTCCTATCCGCGTACGGAAGCTGAGCGAAATTGGGAACAGGCAACTGAAGAACGCGATTGGTTATATCAAACACCCGAAGAAATTCTGATAAAAGCATCAAATGGCGCCAGCGATTTTGGAAATAAATTCGGGCAGCCACTCATTAACGGCTCTCTGCTAACTTTTGAACATTTTGAAGATTTTAAAAAATACGGTTACGATAAAGTTATTATGCTGGCAGGTGGAATCGGTTTTGGAAACAAAAAAGACAGTCTGAAGGATGATCCTGGAAAAGGTGATAAAGTAGTATTGCTTGGCGGTGATAATTATCGGATTGGAATGGGAGGAGGCGCAGTTTCGTCGGTTGCAACAGGCGAATTTGCCAACGCCATTGAATTAAATGCAGTGCAACGTGCCAATCCTGAAATGCAAAAACGGGTGTACAATGCAATCCGTGCGCTAAGTGAAGCGGATGATAATCCAATTATTTCCATTCACGATCATGGCGCAGGGGGACATTTGAATTGTCTTTCCGAACTGGTTGAAGCAACCGGCGGAAAAATAGATACAGCAAAACTTCCTGTTGGAGATCCAACGCTTTCACAAAAAGAAATTATCGGGAATGAATCGCAGGAACGCATGGGATTGGTAATGAAACAGAAACATGTGGATTTGCTCAGGAAAATTGCCGAACGTGAACGGGCGCCAATTTATGAAATTGGTGAGACTACCGGCGATATGCAATTTACCTTTGAAAATTCAAAAACCGGCGAAAAACCCATCGACTGGCAATTGGGATACATGTTTGGAAATCCGCCCAAAACGGTTCTGGAAGACAATTCCATAATCCCTCAATTTGAAGAATTAGAATACGATGTTGACGAAATTAATCATCTTGTTGAAAGTGTTCTTCAACTTGAATCGGTTGCCTGTAAAGACTGGCTGACCAACAAAGTTGACCGTTCGGTAAGCGGAAGGATTGCAAAACAACAGTGTGCCGGCGAGTTACAGCTTCCATTAAATAATTTGGGTGTAATCACTTTGGATTATCAGGGGAAAGCCGGAAGCGCTACTTCAATAGGACATGCTCCCGTCGCAGGACTTGTTGATGCCCCGAAAGGTTCAGTTTTATCGATTGCAGAAGCGTTGACCAACATTATCTGGGCGCCACTGACAGACCATATCCGAAGCATTTCATTAAGTGCAAACTGGATGTGGCCGGCTAAAAACCCGGGAGAAAATGCGCGGATTTACAACGCCGTTAAAGCAGCCAGCGATTTTGCATGTGCACTTGGGATTAATATTCCAACCGGAAAAGACTCCATGTCGATGACACAGAAATACAAAGACGATGTGGTTTATGCTCCCGGAACAGTTATTATATCTGCATCTGGCGAAGTTTCTGATGTGCGAAAAGTTGTAGAACCGGTATTGGTTAACGACGATTCAAAAGAAATTTTATTTATCGACTTTTCATTTGCAGAACGGGCGCTTGGAGGAAGCGCTTTTGCTCAGTCGATTAACAAACTTGGAAAAACAGCGCCGTCAGTAATTAATCCTGAAAAGTTTGTTAATGCATTCAATACAATTCAGAAATTAATTGAAAAGGAATTAATATTGGCCGGCCACGATATTGGATCTGGCGGATTAATAACGACTCTGCTCGAAATGTGTTTCAGCAACAAAAAGGGCGGGATGAAAGTTGATCTTTCCGGAATTGGCGAACAGGATATGGTTAAAGTTCTTTTTAGCGAAAACCCGGGAATTGTGATGCAATGTGCGGATACAGAAAAAGTAAAAAAACAGCTTTCGGAAAATGGAGTTGCATTTGTTTCACTTGGTTTTCCGGTTGCTTACCGCAAAGTCAGGGTGAAAAACTTTGAGACAGAGGTTGATTTCGATATCGATTCTTTGCGTGATTTGTGGTTTAAAACTTCGTATTTACTCGATAGAAAACAGACAAGAAAAGATTTGGCGCTTGAACGGTTTAAAAACTACAAAACAAATAGCCTGAATTTTGACTTCGGAAATTTTACCGGGAAAGCTGCCGATTTTGGAATTGATTTAAAACGAAGAAAACCGTCGGGAATAAAAGCGGCTATAATTCGTGAAAAAGGAGTTAACGGCGACCGGGAAATGGCATACGCAATGTATCTCGCAGGAATGGACGTGAAAGACGTTCATATGACTGATTTGATTTCTGGTCGTGAAACACTGGAAGATATTCACATGATTGTATTTGTTGGTGGTTTTTCCAATTCCGATGTATTGGGTTCGGCAAAAGGTTGGGCCGGTGCGTTTAAATACAACGAAAAGGCCAGGGTTGCGCTTGAGAAATTTTATCGTCGGAAGGACACGCTTAGCCTGGGCGTTTGCAATGGTTGCCAGGTAATGATTGAGCTAGAGCTTGTTTATCCTGAACACAGTATTCAGCCAAAAATGCTGCGCAATGAATCACATAAATTTGAATCGGCATTCCTGAATGTGGATATTCAGGAGAACAATTCGGTGATGCTGGGAAATATGACGGGCATGAAACTGGGTATCTGGGTCGCTCACGGTGAAGGAAAATTCTATCTGCCGTTTAATGAGCAGCAATATAACATTCCGATGAAATATAGCACCGATGAGTATCCGGCAAATCCAAACGGATCGCATTTTGCTGCTGCCGGGCTTTGTTCCGATGACGGCCGGCATTTGGTTATGATGCCTCATTTGGAGAGGGCATTTGCTCCATGGCTTTGGGCTTATTATCCTTCCGACAGAAAAAATGATGAGGTTGCTCCGTGGATTCAGGCATTCGTGAATGCGCGAGACTGGATTGCTGAAAAAATAAATAAATGATAATTAAGTTGTAAATACCATCTTTTCAGCGATCTTCTTCGCAGCTTCTTTTCCTTTTAAGTGTTCTACAATTTTTAATGCAAAATCAATAGCTACTCCTGCACCACGACCAGTTATTATATTTCCGGCAACCTCGGTTGATGAGCCTGTAATTCTGGCTCCTTCAAGATAATCTTCAAATCCGGGATAGCATGTTGCATTTTTCCCTTTTAATATTCCTGCCTGGCCAAATACAAGAGGTGCGGCACAAATTGCGCCTAATGGTTTTTCGCTTTTATTGAACTGAAGAATCTGGTTTTTCAATCCTGCATGATTATTCAGGTTTTTTGCTCCCGGCATGCCTCCCGGAAGAACTATCATATCTATGTTTCCAAAATCGATATCTTCAAAAAGTATATCCGCTGTTACCGGAATATTGTGCGAGCCGGTAACTTTTAAATCACCGGTAACCGATACGGTTGTTACATCAAATTCAGCCCTTCGTAAAACATCAATTATGCTTACCGCTTCAATTTCCTCAAATCCTTCTGCCAAATGAACTGCTATATTTTTCATGATTTTGCTTTTATGTAAAATAAAAAAAGATTCTCAAAGCGAGAATCTTTTCCAAAAATTTGTGAATGTATCTTTATTAGTTAGTAGAATACTCGTGCAATGCTTTTTCGAGTTTTTTGCGTGTAAAGAAAATGCGGCTTTTAACCGTGCCTAAGGGCAATTCAAGTTTTTCTGCAATTTCTTTGTATTTAAATCCTTCCAAAAACATGGTAAAAGGAACCTTATATTCATCTTCAAGAGCATCAATACATTTTGTTATTTCCTTTGAGCTGTAGAATGAATCAGGCGCCGGGTATACTTTATCTTTTGAAAACAGCAGGTGAAAATCATTATTGGAACCATCGAATGTATTCTTAGTTTTTACATTTCTGCGATAGTCATTAATAAATGTATTTTTCATTATTGTGTAAATCCATGCCTTAAAATTAGTATTCTGCGTGAACTTATCACGGTAAGTCAGCGCCTTTAAAAATGTCTCCTGTAAAAGATCGTCAGCTCTCTCTGAATCAGATGTTAAGCTAAGTGCATAGTAGTGCAATTTGTCGCTTAATCCAAGAAGTGCGTTGTTAAATTGAATTTGAGTCATGGTGTATTATTTTTAATTTGTCTAAACAAATATAAACCAAGGTCACTTCAATAAAAAATACTTTAAGGTTTTTATTGGTTGATTTTATCTATACAATATAAAGAATCTTTATAGTGGATTGAACAAATGCAACTTTGATTTGTTAGTGCACAGTCTAATAGCTTCTGTTTTAATATTTTGAATGAAAATTAAACAAACTTGAATTTTTTATTAATCGTATTTAGCCTAATTTTGTCAATTAAATTATTAGAATGAAGGATAAAAAAGTTCAAAATGACACTGGCCGGAAATTGGTATTCAACGAATGGAAAAGAAAGAGTTTTTCCGTTTTTCAGACGTTAAAAAGGGAAGTAATAATATCGGTATTAGCGGTAATTTATTTTTTATCCGTTCCGCTAATTGTTCTGGCTAATGACAATGATACAACTCAAGTTAATCTGCAATACGATTTAAACGAAATTGAAGTAAGTGCGCAACGCTCACCTGCATTATATTCCCAAATTGCACGTATTATTGCGGTAATCGAAAGAAAGGAAATTGAGGCTTTACCCGTTCAAAGCATACAGGATTTGTTGGAATACTCTGCAGGTGTTGATATACGGCAGCGCGGTGCGGAAGATGTTCAGGCAGACATTAGCATAAGAGGCGGAACTTTTGACCAGACATTAATTCTTTTAAACGGCATAAATATTACAGATCCTCAAACAGGACATCACAATTTAAATCTACCAGTTAGCTTAAATCAAATCGAACGCATTGAAATTCTTGAAGGCCCGGCGGCGAGAGTTTACGGGCCAAATGCATTTTCAGGAGCAATAAATATTGTTACACGCCGGCCGGATTTTAACATGTTACAAGGAGAAATTACCGGAGGAAGTTTTAATTATTTTGATGGAAGCTTTTTTAGTTCGCTTAAGACGGGTAGATTAAATCAGCAAGTTTCGGTTAATCGCAAAAGTTCAAAAGGATATATTGAAAACACCGATTTTGGAATTTCAACTATTTATTATTCCAACCGGCTTAAGACAAAGGCAGGAAACCTTAATTTTCAAATTGGATACACAGAAAAAGGATTTGGAGCCAACAGCTTTTACACGCCCAAATATCCGAATCAGTACGAAGAAATAAAAACACTTTTAACTTCTGTTAAATGGGAGTCGAATTCAAAGTTTCATTTCACTCCAGTATTGTATTGGAGAAATCACCACGATCGCTTTGAGTTATTTCGCAGCAATCCGCCCTCG
The DNA here is from genome assembly GCA_963821855.1 of uncultured Prolixibacteraceae bacterium. Taxonomy (GTDB): domain Bacteria; phylum Bacteroidota; class Bacteroidia; order Bacteroidales; family Prolixibacteraceae; genus Draconibacterium. The sequence continues at coordinate 114,860 of CAWGFJ010000014.1, forward strand.
TGGTACCAGAGTCATAACTATCATTTAACCAATATTTATGGTGTGAATCTGAATTCTTGGATTCAGTGGCAAGCCGGAAAAACAGCTTTTGGTATTGAATTTCGTTCAGAAAATATTTTAAGTAATGTTCTTGGAAAAGATATGGTAAATTCACGAAAAGTGCCGGGCGAAAATGCCGAATTTACCAAGTCCGATACCAGAAATATTGCTTCAGCATTTTTTGAACATGCCGTTTACAGTGGTAACTGGACATTAACTGCCGGCATTATGGGCAATATTATTTCAGAAAGTAATCTGGGGCTTAAAATTTTTCCGGGTATCGATTTAAGCTATAATATCTCAACAGGTTTCAAAATCTTCTCTTCATTTAATACGTCGCTTAGAATGCCGACTTTTACCGATCTTTACTATTCCGGGCCAACAAATAGGGGTAACCCGGATTTAAAACCGGAAAAGTCTGAAACGTTGGAAGGAGGTTTTAAATGGAATTCAATATTAATACAGGGGCAGGCTGTTATTTTCTGCAGAGATGGCAAAGATATTATCGATTGGGTGAAAATGGATGATGATGAACTGTGGCAACCTCAGAATTTAACCCAGCTTAAAAGTATGGGAGCTGAAATCCAAAGTCGGTTTAATCTACAAAAACGATTTGGCAAAAGTTTTCCAAATACGGTATACTTCAACTATTTTTTTAATCATCTGAAAAAGGAAGAATCTAATTTTATATCGAATTATGTATTGGATAATTTAAAACATAAACTGGTTATTTCAATTAATCAGAATATCGTCAGGAATGTTAATTTTGACTTAAAAGCCAGTTTCCAGGACAGAGCCGGAACATATACCCGTTTTGCAAATGGCGATTGGGGTCAGGAAGTAAGTTATAAGCCATTCTGGTTATTTGATGCCAGATTAAATTACAGAAAAAAAAGATTTTTAGCTTTCATTATTGTAAATAATTTATTTGATAAGCATTACTATGATTTGGGTAATGTTGCACAGCCCGGACGATGGATAAAAATTGGAATTTCATACCAGGTAAGCTTCAATAATAAATTTCCCGGATAATGAAAAAATTGTATTTTCGCCAAAAAAATTATCATGTTGAAAGGAATATTATCAATATCAGGCCAGACGGGTCTTTATAAATTAGTAGCAGAATCAAAAAATAATATAATTGTTGAATCGCTGGATACAAAAAAGAGAATGCCGGTTTATTCGACCGTAAAGGTTTCAGCATTGGAAGATATAGCAATTTATACTGAAACCGGCGACCTGCCTTTAAAAGATGTATTTAAAACAATTTTCGATATGGAAGATGGTGGCCAGGCAATGTCACCAAAATCATCAGTCGAGGAGTTAAAAAAATATTTTAAAAAAGTGGTTCCCGATTATGATAAAGACAGAGTTTATATTTCAGATATAAAAAAGATAATGCTTTGGTATAACTCACTTCAGGAAAAAGAACTTTTGGATTTCACTGAAACAGAGGAGGAGAAAACTGAAAATGAACAGGATAAGCCAGAATAATTATCTGACGGATTTAAATAATTTATAGTTATTTATTGTATTCGAATCACCAAGGATTTCGTTTTTCTCTAATAGCAATTCAAAGAGCTGTACAGTTGCCAGCGCATCACCGGCAGCACGATGTCTGTTGTTGACATGAATACCCAGATCTGAACATAATTTTCCGAGTGAATAGGATCCATGGCCAGGAAGAAACTTTTTTGAAAGCTGTACTGTACATAACTTCTTACAATTATAAGCATAACCAAGGCGCTTAAATTCCTCTTTAACAAAATTATAGTCGAATTTTACATTATGTGCAATAAACGTACGCCCTTCGGTAAACTCAATAATCTTTTTCGCTATTTCATAAAATTTGGGAGCATTTTTCACCATATCATTATCAATACCGGTTAGCTTCGTAATAAAGTACGGAATGTCCATTTCAGGATTTATTAATGTAGAGTACGAATCGGTAATTTGTTGGCCATTATGCTGATACATGGCGATTTCAGTAATTTTCCCATTTTTTGAATTATGACCGGTTGTTTCGATATCAATTATTGTGAACAATTTTTTTAATATTTAAGTAATATATTGTCGAAATGTTTAATTTTGTTAATAAATTACATCGAAGGTCAGAACATTTCAAGGACGTTGTCGTTTTGAAAGATAGTAATTAATTTATAAATTGCTCAGAAAATAAAACACGAAAATAAAACTTAAAAATTATGAAAAAATCTACTCTTTTATTTTTAAGCCTGTTTTTTGTATTTGGTAGTGTTATCGCCCAAAATGCAGAAAAAAAGTGGGCCATTGGATTAGGCCCAGGCGTATATAATAATAATCAGAAAGCCGAATTAGGATTTGCTGCTGATGCATATTTAAGCAGATACCTAAACCCATCTTTCGATTTGATGATTAATTTAGAAGGAGGTTTTCAAAGTTATGTGGATTGGGTAAATCCCATGTTAAAATTAAGATACAAATTATTCAATGGGTATATTTTCTCGGAAACTGCTGCTATTCAGCCTTATTTATATGGCGCAGGCGGTATATTGTGGGATAATCAGACGAACGGTTTTAGCTGGGACGCCGGATTAGGATTTAAATTTCCGGTTAGCGCCAATACATCACTGTTTATTGAAGGAGGATTTAAAAGCGGAGTTGAGGGAACAAGAGCCGGAACATGTTCCTCCATATAGCCCGGTTACAGTTGTTGACGATATGTTAAAGATTACAGGAATTATTGAATTTGCTTTTGGAGCAGCTAAAGATTCGGATGGTGACGGTGTTTCTGACAGGAAAGACAAATGTCCCGGAACACCTCCGGGAGTTGCCGTTGATGAAGATGGTTGCCCACTTGACAGAGATGGAGATGGTGTTCCTGATTATAAAGATGATTGTCCTGATGAACCAGGTGATCCTAAATTTAACGGATGTCCCGACAGAGATGGCGACGGCATTGCTGATAAAGACGATGATTGTCCGGATGTTCCTGGATTGGCAAAATTCAAAGGCTGTCCCGATACAGATGAAGATGGCGTTCCGGATCCACAAGATAAATGTCCGAACACTCCGAAAGGTTGTCCTGTTGATGCAAATGGTTGTCCGCTCGATTCAGACGGAGACGGTGTAATCGACTGTGAGGATAAATGTCCAACAGAAGCTGGTCCTGCAAGTAACAATGGTTGTCCCGACTGGCAGGATTTGAGTCTTGAGAATATCCTTTTCGATTTTGATAAGTCGGATTTAAAATCAGCTGGTAAAGATGAGCTTGATGGTTTAGCCAATACATTAAATTCAGCTAAAGAATATGATATTGAAGTTGGAGGACACACTGATAATATCGGTACTGAAGCATATAACATGAAACTTTCGGAAAGACGAGCACAATCTGTAGTTAAATACTTGCTTATGAAAGGTGTTAATAATGCTTATATTGTTGAACATTATTATGGCGAGTCAAAACCAGCAGTGCCAAACACTTCAATTCAAAACCGGCAGAAAAACCGAAGAGTAGAATTTGAAGTTGCGAAAGTAAGGAAATAGTAGTTCTATAAATTATATTATAAAAGCTCTGTCGATCGACAGGGCTTTTTTTATTTAGGAGGTACACAAACCTTAAAATATTATCTTTGTCGCCTTAATTAATTTAATATGAAAATTGAAGAATTAATCAGTCAGGCTACAGAAAAAGCATTGTTTCAATTATACAATTTCACTCCGGCAGGAAATCAGATTCAAATTCAAAATACACGAAAGGAATTAATGGGCGACATAACACTTGTTGTTTTTCCATTTCTTTCAGTCTCCAAAAGAAGCCCTGAGGATACAGCAAAGGAACTAGGCTCATTTATTAAAAATGAGGTGAAATATGTCGATTCATACAATGTAATTAAAGGTTTTCTCAACCTGGTAATTAATAATATATACTGGTTAAACAATCTATCGGAGGCAGCTAATGACGAAAATTTTGGTATCACAAAAACAGATAAAAATTCTGATACTATAATGATAGAGTATTCATCGCCAAACACAAATAAACCCTTACATCTTGGTCATATACGAAATAATCTCCTTGGTTATTCACTGTCCGAAATAGCAAAAGCCAATGGTAATCATGTTATTAAAACCAATATTGTAAACGATAGGGGAATACATATCTGCAAATCGATGTATGCCTGGCAAATGTGGGGTAATGGCAAAACACCGGAAAATTCAGGAATGAAAGGCGATCATTTGGTAGGAGAGTTTTATGTTGAATTTGATAAACATTATAAATCTGAAATAGCCGGATTAATGGAAAAGGGTTATTCGAAAGAAGAAGCTGAAAGCAAGGCTCCATCAATAATAGCTGCCCGCAAGTTGTTGCTGAAATGGGAAAACAAGGATCAGGAAACAGTTCGGTTATGGAAAACGATGAATGGATGGGTTTATGACGGATTCGATACAACCTATAAAATGCTTGGAGTCGATTTTGATAAAATATATTATGAGTCTGATACCTACATAGTAGGAAAAGAGGAAGTTCTTCGCGGTGTATCCGAAGGTATTTTTATTCAAAAAGAAGACAATTCGGTTTGGGCAGATTTATCAGATGAAGGGTTGGATCAAAAAATACTTTTACGCAGCGACGGAACTTCAGTTTACATTACACAGGATATTGGTACAGCCAAAATGCGTTACAACGATTTCCGAATCAACAAAATGGTATATGTTGTCGGAAACGAACAAAACTATCATTTTCAGGTGTTATCAGTGCTTCTTGATAGGCTTGGATTTGAATGGGGTAAGGAATTGTTTCATTTTTCTTATGGGATGGTAGAACTTCCGTCGGGTAAAATGAAATCGAGAGAAGGAACTGTTGTTGATGCCGATGATTTAATCGATGATATGATTCAGGTTGCCCGTGATATGTCGGCTGAATTGGGTAAGCTCGATACATTAACAGATGAGGAAGCTGAAGATACATTCAGAATGATTGCTTTGGGAGCATTAAAATATTTTATACTAAAAGTTGATCCAAAGAAAAATATGCTGTTTAATCCGCAGGAATCTATCGATTTTAACGGAAATACAGGGCCATTTATTCAATATACTTATGCGCGAATTAAATCTATTCTCAGAAAGGCTGCTGAAAAGAACATTGAAATAGAACGGAATTTGGAAGTCGATGATATTTCCTCAAAAGAAAAGGAACTATTGAAAAAAATATCGTTGTTTCCTTCTGTTATAAAGGAAGCCGGTGATAATTACAGTCCTGCATTAATAGCAAACTATTGTTACGATTTGGCAAAGGAATACAATCAATTTTATCATGACTATACAATACTTTCAGAACCGGATGTAAACCATAGAAATTTTAGATTATTGTTATCATCAACTGTGGGCAACATTGTAAAAAGAGGAATGAATTTATTGGGTATTGAAATGCCCGAGCGTATGTAATACCATTATACTTGTAAATTTATATGTCAGGATTTTACGGTATTATGCCGATAGATATTTTAAACCCAATAAAGTACGAAGTAAAATTTATTGGGGTAATTTAAAATACGAATCGGTATAAAAGAAAAAAGGAGACAATGTTTTGCCTCCTAAGATCTTTACTAGTAACAATTGATTTAATAATTTAGGGTAAAGCGTCCTTCCTACATTATAATTCTTATGTAAGTGAAAAAGTAACCCACTTTGCTTTTAAAAAATGCATTTTACAGCTCATTTATAATAAAACTAAATAAAAGTAAGGAAATTCTATTTATCCATTGAAATGTTTAATTGCAGAAATACAATAAAATAGATTGAAATCGTTGAATTTATTAGCGTGTATAAAAACACAAATGGGAACTACTCTGTTACAAATAGCTCCCATTCACTCGAAACAACCGAAGTCGCTTCTCGCGCCAGATTACGGTTATTATGGCTGGCGAATTCGATTCTTTCGAATTGTCTTCCGCCCATAACTCTCAGATTTTGCTTTTTACAGCGCAATCCAAAAAGTTGTCCACTCAACATTCCGGATCGTCTTTGCGGACGAAGTGTCTGTCATCGTCATCGTTCTGTTCCTTGCGGAACAATCCGTATTTCGGTCAGAATTTCCCGGTATTACACGTTCTGTTCTGAGCAGTATGTTACTTGGGCCGAAACCTTTTTACTCCTGCATGACTGACAACACCTTAAAAGAACTTCTGGGTTCTTTCAGATGATAAATTGAACTTTGACTCCAGATCGTCGCATTCAAACTTCGACTTTTACAGTATGCCAACCCGAAGGTTGGAAAGAAATTTTCCGGTATCAGCTAAGATACTTTCCGAATTCCATACTTTCAAAGTAACCCTTTATCGCTCATCTGATATATCAAAAGTAACTAATTTGCAGTATTCGTGCATTACTTTTCAAAGGGATAAAATTCACCATGTATCAACCAGAGTTATTAACAATTGTTGATAAACAGACATCTTTGTCCGCAATATTTCTGATTGTTTTAACGAATTGAAAATCAATAAGTTTATTGAATCCATATCCATTGAAAATTAACTGCTTCACTTTTTCCGGGAGCAATCGTCATTTCAATGTTATATAATCCACTCTCAGGAAAGTAAATTTTTCCTATCCGGTTTGATTTGTATTTGTCTATAACCCAATCCGAGTTTGCTTCGCCAACAGTTTTTCCGGTATCCTCAACTTTATGTGTCAGAGTTATTCCTGCCGATTTTAATTCGATTGTACTTTTGCTGGTTGAATGCTGAAATGAATAGGAAACATCGAATGTCTTCTCACCTGGCTTATCTACATAAATTTTCCAACGTAAAGTTTTTGCCTTTTCAATTGAAATATGTTCAGGAATCGTTCCAAATCTTCCCTTCGCATTGATAACCAAAGATTCATCCGTATTCAGAATGTTTTGAGGCGTGAGCGAATAGCCTCCGTCATTTGTTTTAGCAACCAGTTCATTGGTGATTTCCGGAGTATTTTTGTATTCGGCCACAATAACCGATACATATGGATCGGGCTGAAGTGGAGGTAAATCTATTTCTGTAAATACACCTGAGTGGCTAAAATTTACGGGCGATTTGTTTTTGTCGGCTAAAAGGTAAATTTTTTCAGGCATGGTGCTAATGCCTGTTAGATATAATTTTTTATTTATTGGCCAGTTAAATACGTGCAAATAGAGATTAGTTCCTGATTCTGTTTTTTTGCACGTAATTTTTCCCCAATCATGCAAGTCTTTATTTAAATCGAATGCTTCCGCCCCGTAAATCGACTCGCCGTTTACAGAGAGCCAATTTCCCATTTCGAGCATGCGTTGCTTTATCTCGTAAGGCACTTCGCCATTTGCGCGAGGCCCGATATTCAGCATAAAATTCCCATTCAGACTCACATTATTTATTAGCGATTGTAAAAGCGTTGAAGTTGATTTCCATTGTGTATCAGATGAATGAAATCCCCAGGAATGCGCAACGGTTGCTGGTGACTGCCAGGGAAAATCTTCTTTTTTATTTCCCAGCTGATTGTCCCCCAAAGTTTTGAAATCTATATCCGGATCTTCTTCCAGGGAAAGGCCGAGTCGGGAATTAACAAGGCAATTGGGTTGTAATTCGCGAATCAGATTTTTTAATTGTAATAATTGTTCTTTCGATACTATTGATTTGGAATGATTAATCCACATATCGAACCAAATAATGCCTATTTCGCCGTAATTTGTGAGCAGTTCACGCATTTGTGGTATTACTTTTTCCTGCCAGTAGTAATTGTATTCTTCAGGCGAAATTGGGTTCAACTCCCTGGAATGATCCCATCCGAATTTATGCTCCCAGTCTAACCAGTGTGAATAATATAAACCAAGTTTTAATCCGTGTTTTTTACATGCGTCGGCAAGTTCTTTTATTATATCGCGCCTGGGATTTGTATAATCGCCCAAATCATAATTACTGACTTTGCTATCCCACAATCCAAATCCATCGTGGTGTTTAGCCGTAATGGTGACATATTTCATTCCCGATTTTTTGGCCAGAATTACCCATTCTTCCGGATCGATTTCATCCCAGTCGAACCGCTTAAGCAGTTTTACATATTCTTCTTTTTCGATCTGGTTTCTGTAGAAAATCCATTCCGCATAATCATTATTATTACGTAATTTTTCGCCTTTCCAATATCCTTCGGCGCCACTGTATACGCCCCAGTGGATAAACATTCCGAAGCGCGCATCGGTAAACCACTTTGCACGTTCGTTGGTTTTACTTTGCGGAAAAGCTGACATACAGGATACAAGTAGTAAAATTACAGCTAGTTAATTTCTTCATTAGTTATGGTTTAGTTGATTTTGCTGTTGGTTATCAGGAAAGTCTTTCTTTAAAATCTTTATATGAAAATTTCCTGATAATTTTAAGTTGATCATCCTCAGTCCAGATGGCAATTGCAGGATGATTTACACCATTAAACATGGTGGTTTTTACCATGGTATAATGAATCATATCCAGAAATACGATTTGTTCGCCAACTTGCAATTCGTGACCAAAATCGTATGCCTCCATAAAATCGCCGGCGAGACAGCTTACCCCACCAAGCCGATACAAATATTTGCTTTTTCATACCGGGATCTTTGGCGCCTACAATTCCTGGCCTGTAAGGCATTTCCAGCGTATCGGGCATGTGGGCTGTAAACGAAACATCAAGAATAGCAGTTTTTATTCCTTTATTTTCCACGATATCCATAACCTTCGAAACCAAAACTCCCGTTTCCCATGCAATAGCACTACCAGGTTCCAGAATGACTTTTACATCGTATTTTTTTCTAAAGTTTTGTAAAAGTTGAATCAGGTGATCGTGGTTATATCCTTTACGGGTCATTAAGTGGCCGCCGCCCATATTTACCCATTTCACCCGGTGCAGGTAGGTTCCAAATTTGGCTTCCAGATTTTGCAGTACTTTTTCGAGGCTGTAAGAATCGGACTCACAAAGCACATGAAAATGAATTCCTTCAACACCTTCAGGAAGTTCTTTGGGGAATTCATCGCTTACAACTCCCAATCGTGAACCTGCTGCACTTGGATTATACAAGTCGGTTGTAACATCGGAATACTCCGGATTAACGCGGATGCCGCATGAAATATGGTGGCTGGCTTTTTTTGTTGCTGGATAGAATTTTTGAAACTGGTTCAACGAATTAAAAACAATATGACTGCTATAGCCCATTAATTCATCAAACTCTTCTTCAAAATATACAGGCGAATACACGTGTGCAAGTGTTTTCATTTCTTCAACACATAGTCGTGCTTCGTTGAGAGAACTTGCAGTCGCACCATTTAAATATTGACGTACCATTGGAAATGCGCTCCACATGGCAAAACCTTTAAAGGCGAGAATTATTTCAATTCCGGCTTCTTTTTGAATACGGCTGATTAACTTCAGATTTTGCCGAAGCAATTTTTCATCAAGTACAAATGCAGGTGAAGGTATTTTTGAATAATCCAATGGTCAACTTTTTAGCAACGGGCCCGAGAGAAGGCAAGGAGCAGGATTCAATCTGCATTTTGCTTTATGCTCCCGGCACAATGCAATTATACTTCCAAATCAATATTAAAATCTTCGTTCCATGGCAAGCCGTGTTCTCCAATTTTTTCCATAAACGGATCAGGATCAAATTCTTCCACATTGAATACGCCTTTCCCGCTCCATTTGCCAGTTAAAACCATCATGGCGCCTAACATTGCCGGCACACCAGTTGTATAGGAAACACCTTGAGTGCCTGTTTCCCGGTAAGCTACCTGGTGACTGCAGTTATTCCAGATATAATAGGTTTGTTCCTGGCCATCTTTAATTCCTTTAATCCGGCAACCAATGGAAGTTTCACCGGTGTAATTTTCGCCTAAATCTCCCGGATTGGGAAGTACAGCTTTTAAAAATTCAAGTGGAATAATGTCGACTCCTTTGTATTTTACCGGATCAATTCTCGCCATTCCAATGTTTTGAATCACACGCAAATGAGTTAAATACTCATCGCCAAATGTCATCCAGAAACGGGCTTGTTTTAATTCGGGAAAGTTTTTTACCAGCGATTCCAATTCTTCGTGATATAAAACATACGAATTTCGTGGCCCGATATTGGGATAATTGAGTGCTTTTTTTATTTCAAACGGTTCCGTTTCAACCCATTTACCATCTTTCCAGTAACGACCTTTCTGCGTTATTTCACGAATATTAATTTCGGGATTAAAGTTCGTTGCAAATGCTTTTCCATGATCGCCTCCATTGCAGTCAACAATATCGAGGTAATGGATTTCATCGAAATGATGTTTAACTGCATAAGCCGTGTAAATACCTGTTACGCCGGGATCGAATCCACAACCCAAAACGGCCATAATTCCTTTTTCTTTAAAACGGTCGTGGTAGGCCCACTGCCAGCTGTATTCAAATTTAGCCACATCTTTAGGTTCATAATTGGCTGTGTCGAGATAATTTACACCGGTTTCCAAACAGGCATCCATTATTGGAAGATCCTGATAAGGCAAAGCAACGTTAATAACCAGCTCAGGTTTGAATCTGCGGATTAAGTCTACAACTTCAGGAACATTATCGGCGTTAACCTGAGCCGTTTGAATTCTGCCATTTCCTACCTCTTCTGCTATTACATCGCATTTCGATTTTGTGCGACTAGCCAGCATTATTTCCGAAAAAACTTCAGGATTGCCGGCACATTTGCTGGCAACAACACGACCAACTCCCCCGGCTCCTATTATTAAAACTTTACTCATTTTATTTATCTATTCAATTATTCATTTCAATGCATTTTAAGATATGAAAAATACCATTGCATTTCAAACTAAAAACAAAATAAGCACTTTTTTAATGAATAAATACGCGCTGAATTTATTTTACAAACATTATATTTATTTGCATTATACCAGAAAATTTTATGTCGTGAAGAACATGGGTATTTTTTTTGAAACGGAATTAAGTTTAAAAAGTATTTACTTGCTTAAACAGAAAGGCTTATGTGTTATATTTATTGTGTGAAAACGGTTTCAAAAATTTTTATTACCCAAAAAATCAAAAAAATGATTTTATTTGCGTTGAATTTTAAATAACTTAAATTTTTTATGATTACATAGAATGAAAAATTCCTATTTTGATTTGATTGAACAAAGCTACTACTTTCCACAGGAAGGCTTTGATTTAAGGAACAACAAACTTACCTTTCACGGAATTTCCTTAATACATCTGATTAAAAAATACGGCACACCGTTTCGGTTTATTTACTTGCCAAAAATTGGAGATCAAATTAAAAAAGCCCGCAATCTGTTCAATAAAGCAATAAAAAAGAATAATTACAGAGGAAGATATTTTTATTGCTACTGCACAAAATGTAATCACTTCTCGCACGTAATTAACGAAGCGCTTAAACATAATGTAAACCTTGAAACTTCATCGGCATACGACATCGATCTGATTTTAAGTCTTTTTCACGAAAAAAAGATTGATAAAAACAGGATTATCGTTCACAATGGCTATAAAACCGATGATTATCTGACCAAGATTTTAAGCCTTCAGGATATTGGTTTTAAAAATAATATTATTGTTCTCGACAGCATTAATGAGTTAAAACGTATTGAAAAACTGGCAGGCGGTTCACATGTTAAAATTGGTATCCGAATGGCCATTAACGAAGAATCGCAGTCATCGTATTATACTTCGCGATTGGGAATCAGGCATAATTCAATTGTAAACTTCTATACCGAAAATATTAAGGGAAAGCCAAACATTGAATTGAAAATGTTGCATTTCTTTGTTGATTCCGGCATTAAAGACAGCTTATATTATTGGGGTGAATTCCAAAAAGCATTGAAGTTATATGTCGACTTAAAAAAACAATGCGATACGCTCGATGCTTTTAACCTTGGCGGTGGTTTCCCCATTCGCAACCATTTGGGCTTTGAATACAATTACGAATACATGATAAACGAAATTGTAACGAACATTAAAGAAGCCTGTGCAGTTGAGAAATTGCGTGAACCCGATATTTACACTGAATTCGGCAAATACACAGTTGGCGAAAGTGGCGCTATTATTTTCGAAGTATTGGAACAAAAACAGCAGAACGACACGGAAAGCTGGTACATTATAAACAACAGTTTAATGAACACCATTCCGGATTCGTGGTCGATTTTCGAGAAATTTATATTGTTGCCAATCAATAAATGGGATAATGAATACAAACGCGTTAATATCGGCGGTATTAGTTGCGACCATTCCGATTATTACAACTCCGAGGACTTTAACCAGGAAGTATTGTTACCTTCGTATCCCGAGGAAGATTCGGAACCTTTATATCTTGGTTTTTTCCACACCGGAGCATACCAGGATGCAATCAGTGGTTATGGCGGTATAAAACATTGCCTTATTCCATCGCCAAAGCATGTGATTATCGATCGGGATGAAAAAGGTAATTTCGTCGATTATGTGTATCGCAATGAACAATCGGCGCAAGACATGTTTAAAATACTTGGGTACGAGAAGTAATGCTGATTCCAATTTAACTTTTCTGTTAATATATATTTAACCCTTATTTTTAGGTTTGAAAAAAATCGGATAAATTATAACTTGTACATTCACGTATTTATTTGAAAATTATGATAGACGAAATTATTAAAAACCGAAGAGCTACTCCTCCAAGGTTTATGGCGAAAGATGAAATTCCCAAAGAAATAATTTTACAGTTGTTGGAAAATGCAAACTGGGCGCCTACTCATAAAAATACCGAACCGTGGAGATTTAAGATTTTCACTGGCGAATCAAAACAAAAGCTGGCCGATGAAGGACATAAACTCCTTTTGCAAAAAATAAAGCAGGGCATTAATTTTAATCCGCAAAAAGTCGATAAATTTAAAGAGAATCTCGATCGGGTTCCTGTTGCGATTGCCATAATTTTTGAGCGCGATGTAGCAGAACGCATACCTGAATGGGAAGAAATTGCTGCAGTTGCAATGGCTGTTCAGAATATGTGGCTTACCGCAACCGATTTAGGTTTTGGCGCTTTTTGGTCGACACCGGAGTTTATGCCTTTTTTAAACGATTATTTAAGTCTGAAACCCAACCAGCGAATGCTGGGGTTATTTTTCGTTGGTAAAATTGCGATGGATTATCCATCACCCGGTAGAGGAAATATTAATGCCAAAGTGGAATGGAACACTTAAAATAATTCAATTTGAAGCCAGGTTTTCTGATATTATTTTTATTAACACTGATTTTTGCTGTGAATAGCACATTTGCACAAAAATTAAATTCGAAAGACTATTTTATTCTTCGTTCGGGATTAAGCCGTTCATTTCAAAAATTTCAAACCGAAAATAAGGGCAGGGTTGTTTTTCTGGGAGGATCAATAACATTTAATAATGGGTGGCGCGATTCTGTTTCCCGGTATATTCAGCAAAAATTTCCTGATACTGAATTTGATTTTATCAATGCTGGTATTCCATCTATGGGTTCTACACCGGGCGCTTTCCGTTTTGACAGGGATGTGCTGAAAAACGGGGCCGTGGATTTACTATTTGTCGAAGCTGCTGTAAATGACGATACCAACCGAAGAACGACCGATGAGATAATTCGGGGAATGGAAGGAATAATTCGCCATGCGAAAAAGGCAAATCCGGCTTGCGACATCGTTGTCATGTATTTTGTTGATCCAGGGAAAATGCAGGATTATAGAAATGGCAAAGTCCCTGAAGTAATTCAACTTCACGATAAAGTGGCAGAACATTATGGAGTTTCAATTATCAACCTGGCAAAGGAAGTTACAGAGCGTATCGATGCCGGTGAATTTACCTGGGAAAACGACTTTAAAGATTTGCATCCATCTCCCTTCGGACAAAATATCTATTATGAATCAATAGCGAAATTTCTGGATTTGGAATGGCAACACGGTGCAGAATCGAACTTAGATGACAAAGATGAGCTGCCACAACCGTTAGATCCTTTTTCTTACGAAAGCGGAAAGCTTATTGAACCAAATCCCCGGCGGCCAATAAAAGGGTGGGAGATGGTTGAAAACTGGAATCCAAATGATGGAAAAGGAACACGCGCAAATTACGTGAACGTTCCAATGCTGGTTGGAGATTATCCGGGGAAAATTATCAAATTTAACTTTAAAGGAAATGCAGTTGGAGTAGCTGTTGTCGCCGGTCCTGATGCTGGAATTATAGAATACAGTATCGACAATTCAGAGTGGGAAAGGCAGGATTTGTTTACTCAGTGGAGTAAAGGGCTTTATTTGCCATGGTATTATACGCTCGGTTCGGGATTAAAAGGAAAAAATCATATTCTTCAAATCAGGTTAACCAGTGAAAAGAATCCTGAAAGTATGGGTACCAAATGTATTCTCAGATATTTCTATTTTAATGGAATATAATTCTATTTAAAATAATCGGATTTAAAAATCGCCAGCGTTGTTTCAAATTCATTTTTTAATTTCAGTTCATCAGCCGACAAAGCATAAATTGTAGTTTGCTGTAAAATCTGAAAATAGGAGTTTTCAATCGATTCGCCGATACACGCCATTTTGGTACTCGTAATATTCCCGAATTTTAACCTTTTTGGCCCCGGTTGTTCAAAGCTGCAGCTAAACTGATTACAACCGCCATTCCCCGATGCACTGTTATTTTCACTGTCAAATTTTATATAAGGTTCATTTCTTTGATTTACTACATCTTTGCCATTTAACCGTACGAGTTTCCAGTACTTGCCTTCCAAAACTGCTTTTTCTTTTTCGAGAATATATTTATTCGCTAAATCGCCGGCTACTTTGTTACCATCTTTATCGAGATGAAAAATACGGTCGTCATCCAGGAGATATTTTTGTTTTGATGAATTTTCCAGAATTATCGTGTTCCCTGAATCAGATTGCGAATAAGTTCCTTTTTCAGTGAAGACGGTATCTTTTTTACCCAGATATTTTGTTTCCAGAATGTATGTCAAATCTTTATTTAATGTGAGTTGAGTTTTTATTCCCTCGCAATCGGCACAAGGAATTATTCCCTGGTAAATTCCGTCCCGGTCCTAGTGTTATTGTTTTTTCTGAGCTGTCCGGTTGATTTGACGATTTTGATTTTTGCGACGAATTGCAGGATAAAACGAATATTGCACAATTCAAAAAGACAAAAATTCGGACACTCTTCATATTTCTGAATTTTTTAATTAAAGATAGATGTAAAGATAATTTCAATTAAGCATATTTCAGAACAACAGATTTGAAAATAAAATAATACCGATTAGTATTTTAAATTACACAATAAATTTTACTTCGTAATTTATTCTGTTTAAAATATCTATCGGCATTATACCATAATATTTCGACGTGTAAATAAGCAAGTAAAACGGTATAACTACTTAACTCTGTCGATTTGCAATTGACTTTGATAAGTAGTTATCCCAAAGTATTTTGAATTGATATGTTCTTTAATTTATTTTTTAAGTTATTGATTATGTTCCTGTTATTGTAAAACCTTAACAATTTGAATATTTAATTTCTTATTCGCAAAACAAAAATATTACAGGGAAACAAAACTTTCAAAATTCAGTATTTTTTTCTTTTAAAGCAGAACGACAACCCCAATTGTACCACCTGAATAGCCAACTCCACTTCCTAACTCAGCGTTTAGCCCAAAATTTTCGTTTATAAAATAAGTGCCTCCAATATGCATCGCCAAGATTAATATAACCACCGCCCGGGTCATATACATAATTATAATTTCTGGTATATTTCCATCTATATACATAATAGCCCGCAGAAACTCCTCCATAAAGATCAAATTCATCGGGAATATCAAACAAGCTCATTAAAATGATAACTGGCTCTTCCAACAACGCCATAATAAGTACCTTTCCAGTAAACATACGATTTTGATTGAAAAGAAAGCAAGCCACCAGCTGTAATATTATCGGCAATCGGATGGTCATATCTTAAATATACTGGAATTCCCCAGCCCGAAACTCCTAAACCCAGCCGACGCTAATCCTTTTCCTTCAGAATAAGGATTAAATTGAGCATTGCTTTTTGTCGATAACAAAGCAAGCACAACAATTGTAATAAGAAAGATTTTGTTTTTCATAGTTATTAAAATTAAAATTATCGATTAAAAATTTATTTTGAGTCATTGTTACAATGTGCCGAAAGCTTTTTCAATGCTTCACAAATCAAACGGGCCGATTCAATATCCGACGCTTTCAAATCCAACCTACTCACATATTCTTTCGATTCGCCCTGTTCCAGAGTTTCAATAAACTTTTTTCCGCCTTTTATTTCCAAATGAATGTTGGCTTCCTCGTTGTGCGTATTGAAATTGATTTTCTCGGCAATAACATCGGCCAGGTCGAATTTGTATTCATAAGTTTTGTCTTTGGAAACATCGTGTACTTTATAGGCTAACTTACAACTGTTCTCCGCATCTGGATTTAGTTCGAGCTCGTATGCATCGTCACCTTCAACAACTTTTGTAAAGCTCTCGTTTAAAAATTTTACACATTGTGCTTTGGTTGGATTGTCAACACCCTGAACGAAATTAGGTTTATAAACTTCGCTTGCTTTTGTTATCATAGATTTTAAGGTTTCAACCAAAATCCGTGCATCCTCAATTCCTGTCGCGTAAATCGTTATCTCATCGGTATATTTATCCCTTTCGCCATTAACTTCAACGCCAATTAAATCGAGCTTACCGCTGGTCTCCAGATCAATTTTAACTGTACTGCCCGAAACAGAAAAGTTAGCCGTTGTTTTGTTGAGATCAATCAGGTTTACGGTATTTGATTCGGTTTCATTTTTTTCATCGTTTGTAAAGGTAAATGTGCATAAATAAGGTTTCGATTTATCATAACTGAATGATTGCTTATAGCTTGAATTTCCATTTGTTTCGCCATTCAGTTTCGACGATAAAAAGTCATTCAACGCCGGCAAAGTAGTAAGATTGTTGAGTTTATCGAATTCAGCGGATTTCACATTTTCCGATTTCGTGACATACATTTCGAGCACGTTTTTTAGTTTTCGGCCTTGTTCAATATCATCCACATAAAAGTAGAACCGGTTCGTGTAATTTTCTTTTTCACCATTTTCAAAAACCGAAATCAGTTTGTTGTTTCCTTTGGTCTGGCCTTCAACATAAACAAATTCATTTTTTGTTTCAAAATCTACAGTTGAAGGATTTATGTCGCCGGCATTGAAACTGAATTTGGTGCTCTTTTCCTCACTGCCATCAACAATTTCAAATGTACATAAAGGCTTGAAATCATTTTCAACCGAAAAAGTTTGTTCCAGCGTTTTTTCATTCACTACAACAGGTTTTACATTGGTTTTCAAAAATTCGATTGCATTATCGATATTTGGTGAATTGCCCAGAATTGTCGTTAAATCTTTTTGATTTTCGTTACAAGCTTTTACCTGTATTTTTAATTCCTGAACGATAAGCTTGCCATTGTCAACATCTTTGGCATAAAACACAAAACTGTTGGTATATCGTTTAATTTTTCCATTTTCGTAAACGCGGACAACATCTTTTTTTCCCCTTGTTTCGCACTCTATTTTCAAGCTTTGTTTGGTTGCATTCAGCTCAATTTTGAATTCATTTAAATCCGACAGATTACATTCATATTCGGTTTCGTCATTTTTATCGGTATTTGCTATCTTAAATGAAACAATACACGAGCCATTTTTAATCTGAAATGATTGTTTATACAGGTCGTCTTTGATAGTTACATCGCCAATGTTTTCTTTTAGAACATCTAACGAATTATCTGTATTCTGCGCGACAACCGGTAACAATGAGGTTACATAAAATAGCAATGATACAATCAAAAATAGAAGGTGTTTTCCGTGCATTTTCTTCCCTATTACTAAATGAATACTTCCTTATATAATTACGCCATACGACTGAACATTTCTAAATGGCAATAAAATATAAAAAGATATAATTTACTAATATTATTTATACAAGTCAATTAAAAATCAGTTAAAATTTTTTATGATAATTTTGCATTAATTTTTTGATTCTAATAGATGCTAAACTGACCGTGTACATTGACAGAAACATTATTTTACTAAAATATAAAACCTTTAATTATAATGTTAAACGGCGATAAACAGCAGCAACTTTTTACAAATAATTCGCGAATTATTCAGGTCTCACCAGGCAACTGACATTCAGTATTGTGTGTGACTAAATGAATGTTAACTGAAGAATTTTTTCTAACCATTTGGCGTCAACTTCCGAGAATGAATCCAAGTCTTTACTGTCCACATCCAGAACGCCAAGTAATTCACCTGTTGGGTTTTTAAAAGGAATAACAATTTCCGAATTCGATCTCGAATCGCAGGCAATATGATCGGGAAAACGATGAACATCATTTACAATAACTGTTTCTTTTTTATTGAAGGCAGCCCAGCAAACGCCTTTGTCCTTTTCCAGAATCTGGCAGGCTACCGGACCCTGGTAAATGTTCACTGTCATTTCGCCATTTTCGAGCAGGTAAAATCCTGTCCAGAAAAAGTATTCCATTTTATGATGCAGTACTGCAACAACAGTTGCCATTCTTGCCGAAGTACTGTTGCTTTTTAAAACAAGTTCGCTTAGTTGCTGGTATATTCTGTTGTAACGTCCTTCTTTTTTTCTGTCATCCATTTTTGATCCGTTTATTTTATTTCTTCGCGAAGAAACAAAATTTGAAGATTTCTAAACACGGTTTTTTTTACTTTTTTGAGTCACAAAAATCATCACTGAAAGTTTCAAAGATGATTTCGTTCTTTTTCCTTATTTTTGCCAACCTAAAATTATTAATAATGGCACAAAAACCTTCCATACCAAAAGGAACACGTGATTTTTCGCCTGCTGAAATGGTGCGAAGAAATTATATTTTCGATACCATAAAAGATGTATTTCGTTTATATGGTTTTCAGCCCATTGAAACACCGGCAATGGAGAATCTTACCACATTGCTTGGTAAATATGGTGAAGAAGGTGATAAATTGCTTTTTAAGATTTTGAATTCCGGAGATTTTCTTTCAAAAGTCTCCGATGAAAACCTGGCGGGTAAAAATTCCGGTCAATTAACAACTGAAATTTCAGAAAAAGGTTTACGTTACGATTTAACAGTACCGTTTGCACGGTTTGTTGTACAATACCAGAATGATATAACTTTTCCGTTTAAACGTTACCAGATTCAACCGGTTTGGCGGGCCGACCGTCCACAAAAAGGCCGTTACCGCGAATTTTACCAGTGCGATGTCGACGTAATTGGAAGTAACAGTTTACTAAACGAAGCCGAATTGGTTCAGATAATTGATGATGTTTTTGGGAGGTTAAAAATCAATACAACAGTAAAAATAAACAATCGCAAAATTTTGGCTGGTATTGCTGAAGTAATTGGCGAAAATGATCGAATTATTGATATTACGGTTGCCATCGACAAACTGGAAAAAATTGGGCTTGAAAAGGTAAATAAGGAGTTGTTGGAAAAAGGAGTGTCTGATGAAGCCATTCAAAAGCTTCAGCCCATTTTGGCATTGGAAGGTGATACCGGTTCAAAAATTGCTCAGCTTGAAGAAATTTTGGAAGATTCGGAAACTGGAATGAAGGGAGTAGCAGAGATAAAAGCTTTGTTTAATTATCTCGATAAATTTCAACTTGATCACTGAAACTGAACTCGATCTTACCCTTGCGCGGGGATTAAATTATTACACCGGTGCAATTTTCGAAGTAAAAGCAAAAGATTTTGAAATCGGTAGTGTTTGCGGTGGTGGCCGTTATGACGATTTGACGGGAATTTTTGGTTTGCCTAACGTTTCGGGAGTTGGAGTTTCGTTTGGCGCTGAACGAATTTATGACGTATTGACACAAATGAATTTATTTCCCGAAAAGTTGCTTGAAACCACGAAAGTAATGTTCGTAAACTTTGGGGAAAAAGAAGAAGCTTATTGCTTGCCGGTTCTCGCAAAACTTCGCAAAAATGGTATTAATTCCGAAATTTTTCCTGAAAACGCCAAAATGAAAAAGCAAATGAATTATGCCAATAAAAAGGAAATTCCGTTTGTGGTTTTGGCAGGTGAATCGGAGATGGAAGCCGGAAAATTCACACTTAAAAATATGGATACCGGTGATCAGAAAAGCGTTTCGGAAAAGGAGCTTATCGAATCTTTATTGCAATAAAATTCAAATCGGATTTTCTTTGTTTATCCCTTTGTGATGTGATTAATCAGGGCAAACAAAAAAAAGCCGGAAAAATAAATTTCCAGCTTTTATGTGTCGATTTTAAATGTTTTTTGGCAGAATAAGTAAAATCCTGAATTCCAGCTTAGATAGATTCGGTCTCTACAACTTTCGACAGGATATCAGCATAGGGTAACAGAAGGTATTTTTTACTTTCGTACTCAATTTCTGTACCTGCGAACTTTTTGTAAAGAACCTCATCACCTGGCGCTACCTCTGCATTTTCGATGTTACTAATTGCAATAACTTTTGCAATTTCCTGTTTCTCTTTTGCAGATTCAGGAATGATAATTCCTGAAGCAGTTTTTTGTTCCGATTTGTCTTCCGATAATTCCAGAAGAACATTTTGGTTAATTGGCTGTAATTCTTTCATTTTTACTATTCTTTAATTAAACATTTATGATAAAAAAGCAGGCAGCAAATTTCTGAAAAAATTTCAAAAGTGCTGCCCGACGATTATTTCAATATTCAATTTATATAGCACTTGATAACAACAGCTTATCAATATTTTCCTTAAACATCTTTTTTGTGTCTTCCTTCGTCCGTGCAATTCCTGAACTCATCGTTGGTTTCCCGTTTTTTGGGATATAAAGAAATGCAGGAATACCGCTTATTCCAAATACGCTTGCAAGTTCTCTTTCAACCTCTGTATCGACTTTGTAAATGGTAATTTTCCCGGCATATTCTTTCGATATTTCTTCAAGAATGGGTGAAGCAATTTTACAAGGGCCGCACCAGTCGGCATAAAAGTCAATCAGTGCAGGTTTGTTGCCTTTGTATTTCCATTCCTGTGGCGAACTCTCATAATCCCATACTTCTTTTAAAAATTTTTCTTTGGTAAGTTTTACAGAACCGCCGTCGTCGTTACCTTTTTGGGCAACTGTTTCGGCAGGAGATGTGCCGTTGTCGTTGCTATTGTTGTTGTTTTTTGCCTGGCTTGAATTGCAGCTTTGCAACGTAATTACTGCAAGCGCCAGAATGAGTGCTAATTTTTTCATTTTATTATCAATTTAATTTATTCCTAATAGTGAATTTATTCTTGTTTTATCGAAGCCAACTACCATCTGACCGTTAATATCGGTTTGCGGAACTCCTTGTTGTCCGCTCTTTTTAACCATTTCTTCGGCTGCTTTTTGATCCGCAGCCACATTAATTTCACGATATCGTATTCCATAATGATCCAAATGTCTTTTTATAGTAGTGCACCACGTGCAAGTAGGTGTTGTATATACGGTCACATTTTTTTGTGATTTCTTTTCTGAGTTAGTTGTTGCCACAAAAGCTGTTTTTTCAAATATAGCTGTAAATTGCTCCGGTGTGTAACAACCTTTCACAATATTTTTCAAATTACCGTTTTCGAAATGCAATAACGCTGGTACACTTGTAATATTGAATTCAGGGTGAATATCCCTAACATTATTCACATCAGCATTTAAAAGAACTCCTTTACAGGCTGTGTTATTCAAAACTGAATAATTCTTATATGCACAATCGCTTTGCGCCGAACCCTTTTTATACAACAACAGCCAACAGTTTTCGTTCGATTTCAGTCCGGCTTTCAATTCTGTTATGTTCGAAATACTTTTCATTACAATTTTTTTATTTTCTCGCTGGCATTCGATTTATTCTTTCAAATCTGTCATTTATTGAAAATCTTCAAAGATTAATTATTTAAATGCAAATATATAAATAATTAGATATGTTTTGAAAATAAATGCAATAGCTATGCCAAAAATATACTTGTAAAAAATGACAGAATTATCGAAAGATTTTTTTAAAAGAATACGCAACCAATCTTTATCCTGATTAATCTATTACGTAGAAAATAATTTAAAATTTAAACAATGATGAAGAAGATAGTTTTTGGAGTCCTTATTGGATTCCTGTTTATGCTTGGTGGGTGTTTGGATGATGAAGATAGTTATTCCCTGGGTGATATATATTTAGGTTTTGGTACTTTGGAAGACGCTGAATCGCATAAAATTTTAATGGATAACGGAGAATTCCTGATACCGGTTGCTTACGAATATCCCTGGGAGGCCAATGAATCACGCGATGGTTTTCAGAACGGCGACAGATTGATTGTAAACTTTACTATTCTGGATGAAGAAACCAATGCCGATGGTGACACAACTGCATTTTATGTTAGAGTAAATTCTGTTAAGGAAATCCTGTTAAAAGGTATTCTGGATTTATCGGAAGAAATTGAGGACAGTATAGGAAATGACCCGATTATTATCAAAGAGGCATGGGTTACCAATAATTTGCTGAATGTAAAAATCAGGTACTGGGGCAGATATGAAACACATTATATTAATTTGGTGAAACAGCCCGGAAATTTAACTGCCGACAGCCAGCCCATTGCACTTGAGTTAAGACATAATGACAACAATGACGAAGAGGAAATCCCTTATACTTCATTTGTTTCATTCAAACTGGATACTTTGCAGATTGCAGGTCTCGATTCGGTAAACTTCAGAGTGACTTACACCGATTATGACGGCGAAAGCCACGAATTGGATAAAGTTTATAAATACGGCGAAAACAATTAATAATTTGGATTTTTGAATGAGAAGGGTGTCACTTTTGGCGCCCTTTTTTATTTTCGGAAGTTCTTCCAATCAAAACCGGCAAAAAATGCTGGAAAGTAACCTTGGTTTGTTAACTATTTTTATTTTGAATCCGGAATAATAATTCATTAAGTTTTATCTTCAACCCTCAATAGAAAATAAGAATGCTTTTTAATTCCATCACATTTTTTGTATTTCTGATTATTGTTTTTGCAACTTACTGGAAAGCAGTAAAGTTCAAAAACGAAACCGGCAAGTTGGTTTTGTTAATCAGCAGTTATATTTTTTATGGCTGGTGGGATTGGCGCTTTTTAATCCTGATCAT
The DNA here is from genome assembly GCA_963821855.1 of uncultured Prolixibacteraceae bacterium. Lineage (GTDB taxonomy): Bacteria > Bacteroidota > Bacteroidia > Bacteroidales > Prolixibacteraceae > Draconibacterium. Next base: position 138,016 of record CAWGFJ010000014.1, read on the forward strand.
AATAAGTTCAGCCACCGATTTCATTATTGGGAAATATATGTTTGCTTCCACAAAAAAACATACCCGGAAACTACTACTGCTGATCAGCATTACCATCAACATTGGAATTTTGTTCTTTTTTAAATACTTCCATTTTTTTATCGATTCATTTCAAGCATTAACCGGAATTGACGCAAACAAAAACTGGAGTACACTTCAGGTAATTCTGCCGGTTGGCATTAGTTTTTACACCTTTCAAACGCTGAGCTATACCATCGATATTTACCGAAACAAAATAGAACCAGCCAAATCGGCATTAACCTTTTTCACGTTTGTAGCTTTTTTCCCACAATTGGTTGCCGGCCCAATCGAGCGTGCAAGCCGGCTTATTCCGCAATTTGAAAGGCAACCGGCTTTTTCATACAAGCAGGCAACTTCGGGATTAAAACTTATGGTTTGGGGATTATTTAAAAAGATGGTTATTGCCGATCAGTTAGCGAAAATTGTGAATGCAGTTTATACCCAGCCGGAAAATTATAGTGGCATGGAGTATTTTGTTTGCAACTTTCCTTTTTGGCTACCAGATTTATTGCGATTTCTCAGGCTATTCTGATATCGCAATTGGTACAGCGCGTTTATTTGGCATTGAATTAATGACCAATTTTAAAACACCATATTTGGCCAACTCTTTCCGGAATTTCTGGCATCGCTGGCATATTTCGCTTTCCACGTGGTTTCGCGACTATGTTTATATTCCGCTTGGTGGCAATCGTGGAAATGCTGCTTTTTGGGCACGGAACATATTTATCACTTTCGTGATTTCGGGACTTTGGCACGGAGCAAATATCACTTTTCTTATTTGGGGAGCATTTCATGGATTTTTATATGTAGTCGAAAAATTCGTTTCCCCTTCATTTCGATTTACAGAAAAGGTGAAAAATAAATTAGGCTGGGTTATCACATTTTTGCTGGTAAATTTTGCCTGGTTGTTTTTTAGGGCGGAATCGTGGCAGCACATAACAATACTCATGCAAAAATTAAGTTTTATTCGTTTTGTAGAGAATCATAATTTTTTACATCTTCTGTATAATGAAGGAATTTTTACTGCACCCGGACGAATGTTGATTTTTATTTTTCCGTCTGTTTATTCTTGCTGAATTTTTTATGAAAGAAAAGTCATTCCCTGAATTTATTTCCAATACAGCGAAACCGGTTCAATGGGGGATTTTTTATTTCATTATTCTTGTTATTCTTTTTTTTGGAGTTTTGCACTCGGCGCCGCAGTTTATTTATTTTCAGTTCTAAATGAAAAAGTTAATCAGAAATAGTATTCTTTTTATGCTTCCGTTTTTGGCAGGAATAGCAGGTTTGTTTTTTATTCCTGTCGACAAAAATTTCAGTTACCATTTTGTTCGTGGCGAATGCGAAAATAAAGCAAGTTGGATGTATCACCGGACATTTGATGACAGCCGAAACATCGACATTGTTTTTTCGGGCGATTCTCATACGGCATGTGCAATAATGGATAAGTACATTACCGGGAAATTAAGTACACAACATGGCAAAATAATAAATGCTGTAAATTATGGCTATTGTCGTGGCGGAAGAGATATTCAGTATGTGATGCTGAAAGATTTGTATGCGGCAAAACATCCTAAAATACTGGTGCTCCAGGTTTCGGAAGATGAACCAAAAAAAAGCCATCCGGTTTTTCCATATCTTGCAAATAGTGACGATCTTTTAGGATCGTTTGTATTTTTTAACCAGCGTTTTATTTCCGCTATATGGAAAGGAATCGTTATTCGGTTTGAATTTCTAAAAAGTAAATTTATTGGAAATGATTATGTCAATGCCGAATCTCAATTTCCGGAATTTGGCTACAGGCATTCAAATCAAAATGTTTCCGGCGAGAATATCGAACAAAACAAAGAAAGCTGGAAACAAAGACTGGCAAAAAACAAAAACGAATTTTTACGCCAGACAGAACTTCATTATTCAAAACATTATGTCGAAAAAATAGTGCAGTTGGCAGCGGCAAATAATTGCGAAGTGCTTTTCCTTTATTTGCCTGAATCTGGCTCAAATCTGAAATATCCGTTGCTGATGAATTATTACAAACAGTTGTCGGATGTAATTATTTTGCCGGAAGAAATTATAGAAGACAAAAGGAACTGGAAAGATGCTACTCATTTTAATGACACTGGCGCACTGAAAGTCTCGGAATACATTTCTTCAATATTAAGTAAAAGAAAACTGTAGTCATTTTAAGTGTTCCAAATATTTAGTTATTTTGAAATTCTTAAAATCATTCAATATTAATTAAGATGAAAAAACTATTACCGCTTGCATTTGCCGTTCTTTTGTTTTTTGGATGTACGAAAAAGGAAGTAGTTTCCACTACCGAAAATTACCTTCCTGAAACTCCGCAATTAAGTTCCGACCGGATGACTCCCGAAGTACTCTGGTCGTTCGGCCGTTTGGGAGGAGCAAAGGTTTCACCCGATGGGCAAACTGTTTTATTTACGGTTACATATTATAATATCGAACAAAATAAATCGTTCCGCGATATTTACACTATTCCGGTTACAGGTGGAGAGCCTGCAAATATCAGCAATTCGGGTGAAAACGAATCGGATGCGGTTTGGCGTCCCGATGGAAAAAAAATTGGGTATTTGTCACCGGTTTCGGGATCGATGCAGCTTTGGGAAATGCAGCCGGATGGAAGTGATAAAAAACAGATTACCGATATTCCCGATGGAATTTCAGGCTTCGGTTATTCACCGGATCAAAGTAAAATATTCTATTTGAAAAATGTTAAACTTGATGAAGATATTCACGATTTGTTTCCCGATTTACCACAAGCTGATGCGCGTATTGAAACCGATATCATGTACCGTCATTGGGATACATGGAACGATTATACCTACAGCCACATTTTTGTCGCTGAATATGCTCTGGGAAAAATAAGGGAAGGAAAAGATATTATGGAAGGCGAAAAATACGATTCGCCAATGAAGCCGTTTGGCGGTACTGAGCAAATAGCCTGGAGCGCCGATGGAAAAACACTCGCATATACCTGCAAAAAGAAAACCGGTAAGGAATATTCAATTTCAACAAATTCCGATATTTATTTTTACAACACAGATTCGAAAAAAACTATCAATTTTACTTCAGGAATGATGGGTTACGATCAGAATCCCGCATTTTCGCCCGATGGAAAATGGATGGCATGGGAAAGCATGGAACGCGATGGTTATGAATCGGATAAAAACAGGCTTTTTATTGCCAATCTCGAAACCGGTGAAAAACAATATTGCACAGAAAAATTTGATCAGAATGCAGCCAGCCTTACCTGGAGCGGCAACAGTGAATCTATTTATTTTATCAGCGATATAAATGCAACTGAAGAAATTTACCGTTATGATATATCTGATGGTTCAATTGCGCGTTTGACCGATGGCGTTCACGATTACCAGAGTGTAATGCCTGCCGGCGACAAATTAATTGCGCAAAAAGTTTCCATGTCGTATCCGGCTGATTTGTATGTGGTTGATCCGATTTCAGGAGCTGATGTGGCGCTAACTTCCATCAACAAAGGCATTTTGGATCAGTTAAGCATCGGTAAAGTAGAAAAGCGCTGGATGAAAACTACCGATGGAAAACAGATGCTAACCTGGGTAATTTATCCGCCGCATTTCGATCCGAATAAAAAATACCCGGCTTTACTTTACAACCAGGGCGGGCCACAGGGAACTGTAAGCCAGTTTTGGTCGTACCGCTGGAATTTCCAGATGATGGCTGCCAACGATTATATTATTGTGGCTCCGAATCGCAGAGGATTGCCCGGCTTTGGACAGGAATGGAACGAGCAGATTTCAAAAGATTATGGCGGTCAAAATATCGACGACCTTTTAACAGCCATCGATGAAATGGCAAAAGAACCATTTGTGGATGAAAATAAACTTGGAGCTGTTGGCGCCAGCTATGGCGGTTATTCAGTAATGTATCTCGCCGGACATCACGAGGGGCGTTTCAAAGCATTTATTGCTCACGACGGGATTTTCAACTTCGAACACATGTATACCACAACCGAAGAAATGTGGTTTCCCAACTGGGATTACGGCGGCCCTTACTGGGATAAAACCAATGCTGCAGCTCAACGTTCGTATTCGTTTTCTCCGCATAAATTCATTCAAAACTGGGATACGCCAATATTAATCGTTCAGGGTGGAAAAGATTACCGCGTACCTTCCGAACAGGGAATGGCCGCTTTTAATGCCGCTGTTTTACGTGATGTTCCTGCAGAATTTCTTTATTTTCCCGATGAAAACCACTGGGTGCTTCATCCGCAAAACGGAATACTTTGGCAGCGGGTATTCTTTAACTGGCTCGATAAATATTTGAAGTAAAATTTAATCGTCTCCCGACTCGAAGTCGGGTGACGATTAAAAACCAGCCAGACGGAAAGCAGGGTCTTGGGTATTAATTCTTTACTTCTGATTCCCTCAACACCTTGTCGCGGATTGATTCAGCGACAAAATTGTTTAATGACATCTTCTCTTCCATTGCCAATAATGAAGCTTTTTTGTGAAGCTCCGTTGATATCCTTACGTTAAAACTGCCTTTAAATGGTTTATCGGGGGAAATGCCATTTTCTTTACATGTAGAAAAGTATTCTTCTATTGCTTCAATAAAATCAAGCTCCAACTCTTTGCCAGTCTTACCTTCATAAGAGATCAGGCCATTAACCCCTAATACTTTACCGTATAGTAAGTCATCCTCTTTGCTGTACTCGATACTTCCTGTATAGCCTTTGTAATTTAAATGTTTCATAATCCCAATGCCTCTCTTATCTGTTTTAATTGATAACTTTTTAAAATTCCGGTCGGGTGAGGTTTGTGCATCATTAACGGCCTGCCTTCTCCGTTTATAAACCTTACTCTTGAGCCTGATGTCTTTCCTTTTTTTACCTCCCGGAACCCAAAATATCCAAGCAATTTTACCATTTCATCATAATGAAAATCGGATGGCATACTCAAAAACCGGGCAATAAATTTTTCTTTTTTAGACACGCTGCAAAGGTAACTATATTTAGTTGCAAATCAGCATTGATTTAATAATTATTTCAGGGGATGGTATTTTTTATTTTAGTCGTCACCCGACTCAAAGTCGGGTGACGACTAAGACCACTTAACTTTCGTAAGCCCGAATTATTTCATCCACACTTTTATTAATTTCTTCTTTTACAACCTGCCATTCCTTGTGACTTTTGTACCAGGCAATAATTTCTTTTACGCCTTCAGAGAATGGAATTTTACATTGAAATTCAGGAACCAGATTTTTGATTTTGGAATTATCAAAAATTACTGAATGCGACTTGTCACCTAACAAACCTGCCCCGTGTTCAGGATTGTATTTTGCAATAAAATCGGAGGGAATGTGAACTGCTTTTAATTCCACTCCCAGCTCATCAGCCATCATTTTGTAAATCTGGTTCCAGGTAAGCAATTCATTGGAGGTTATGTGATATGCTTCTCCCAAAGCTTCCTTTTTTCCAAATAAGCCAATAAAGCCAATGGCAAAATCGCTGTTATGGGTGAGCACCCAAAGTGAAGTTCCATCGCCGTGAATGATTATTTTCTTCCCTTTAATCATTCGATCCAGAATGGTATAACCCCAGTCATTTGGAATCAGTGTGTTGTCGTAAGTGTGCGATGGGCGGACAATCGTAACAGGGAAATTATCTTTATGGTATGCTTCCATCAGAATTTTTTCGCATGCGGCTTTATCCCGTGAGTACTGCCAGAATGGATTTATCAATGGTGTTTCCTCGGTAATTGGCAGCTTTGAAATCGGTTTTTCATAAGCCGAAGCCGAACTGATAAAAATGTACTGTTTTGTAAGTCCTGAAAAAATTTCAATATCGGCGCGAGCCTGTTCCGGAGTAAAAGTAATCCAGTTCACAACAACATCGAAATGATAATTTTTTAGCGTGTCCTTTGATTCAGCCACGTTCCTGATATCACCGGAAATTTGTTTTACGCCTTCAATTTTGCGATGACTTTTTCCGCGGTTAAAATGATACAATTCAATTCCTTTTTCAACAGCAAGTTTCGACACTCCTGAACTAATAATTCCTGTTCCTCCAACAAATAGTACTTTCATTTGATAAATTATTTTGTGTTTTTGTAATATTCCAAAACATTCATCGTAAAAATACGGGATAATCGTTTACTTTTCACACCTTTTTGGCGGAATTAATCCATAACCTGTTGGTTCACAGTTTCTGCGTTTCGATCCTAATGGGAGACTACACTCACTATGCCTGTGAGGCTGAGCGAAGTCGAAGTCTGATTATTACCCGTTTAATTAATAATTTCGTTGATGCATTTATCGCATATAAATTTAGCATTTCGTGTAAAACACTATTTTTGCCCCAACATTGTAAAAAGGTATTCATGCAAAAAATACACGTAGGTTTTCTCGGGGCAGGCGGAATTGCACAGGCTCATGTTTATTCCATTCAGGCATTGAAATTTTATTATAAAGAAGTTCCTGAGATTGTTCTCGAATCGGTGGCTTCGGCAAGAAAAGAAAGCAGGGAAAGTTTTGCCGGGAAATATGGATTTAGAAAATCTGAATCGGCAGAGGAATTTGCTATGAACGAAAATATAGAAGCTGTTTTTATTCTTGGGCCGAACAAGGTGCATTTCGAACATTTTCAATTAGCGCTTGAAATGCCGAATGTGAAATACATTTATTTGGAAAAACCGGTTTGTTCTTCGCTGGAGGAAGAGAAAAAGATGAAGGAGCTTTTGGCAGATGTTGATTCTTCCGTTAAAATTCAGGTAGGATTTCAGTATCTGCAAACTTCATCGGTGCGCGAAGCTTTGCATTTCTGGAAATCCGGGAAGTTAGGCAAACCCATTCATTTCGATTTAAAATATTACCATGGCGATTATTTGCAAACTACTTATAGAGAAAAACGAGTGACTCGATTAACACCTGCGCCCGATGGCGGAGCAATGGCCGATTTGGGTTCGCACGGAATAAGCCTCCTGATGGCATTTCTAAGTGAAGAACTTCAGATTACAAGCGCTTTACAAGGCGGCTCTTTTGACGATGTTCCATCAGGTTCCGATTTATTTAGTTCACTCTCGATGGTTGATCCAAAAACGGGAGCAGTAGGAAATTTGTCGGCAAGCCGCATCAGTTCAGGTTCAGGAGATTTGGTGTTTCTCGAAATTTATGCTGAAAAAGGCGCAATACGATATTCTTCCCAAAATTCGGAATATTTTGAATATTATATGGAAGGTTCCGACCAGTGGGTAAAACAAGTCGTTGGCAGCAACTACAAGCCAATATCCGGTTTCCCGTCGGGACATGTTCCACCCGGTTGGTTGCGGTCGATGGTGCATGCGCATTACCAGTTTTTTACAGGGAATGACGATCGTGCATATAACGCCGACTTAAATCATGGATTAGCCGTACAGCGGATTGTGCGTGAAACGGCTGATCATTTGGCAACATTCAGAAAGAACTTCAAAAAATGACAGACAGAAAAAGCGGTATTTTATTACATATAAGTTCCTTGCCGGGAGTTGAGGGAATTGGAACAATGGGAAAAGAAGCGTTTAAGTTCGTCGATTTTCTCATGGAAACCGGTCAGAAGGTGTGGCAAATCCTTCCGCTTGGACCGGTTGGAGCAGGGAATTCACCCTATCAGTGCTTTTCAGCATTTGCAGGAAATCCGTTGTTAATCGACATTGAATTACTTGTGGAAGATAGATTGTTGAAAGCAGAGGAAATTGAAGATAAGCCACGATTTTTTCGACATAAAGTGCTATTTGATAAAGTAAAGGAATGGAAAGATGTACTTTTTCATACTGCATTTTCAAGATTTCAAAAAGAGTTGTTTGAGCATTTCCGCGATGAATACAATCATTTTTTAAATGAACATGACTGGTGGCTACACGATTACGCACTTTTTATGGCAGCCAAAGACGAATATGGAAAATTGTCGTGGCATAAATGGGAAAGCGATTTTAAATACCGGAAACCACAGGCATTGAAGCGGGTTGGTGAAGCGTTGGCAAACAAAGTGGATTATCATAAATTTTTGCAGTTCCTGTTTTTCAGACAGTGGTTTGCGTTGAAAGAATATGCAAATTCAAAGGGAATAGATATGGTTGGCGACCTGCCTTTATATGTTTCAAACGAAAGCGCCGATGTTTGGACAAATACCGACATTTTTCATTTAAATAAAAACCTTGAGCCGGTAGAAGTTGGCGGAGTGCCACCCGATTATTTTTCAGAAACAGGTCAGCTTTGGGGAAACCCGGTTTATGACTGGTCGCGCCTGAAAGATCGCGATTACGACTGGTGGCTGGCAAGGCTTCATTTTAACCTGAATTTATTTAACCTGGTTCGAATCGATCATTTTCGGGGGTTGGAATCATTCTGGTCGATTCCGGCAAAGGAAAAAACAGCAATTAACGGAAAATGGTTACCTACATTTGGTAAGGAAATGCTGATGAAATTGCAGTCACAGCTTGGTCATTTGCCTTTGATTGCTGAAGATTTGGGCTTTATTACACCCGAAGTGGAACGTATGAGACTGGATTTCGGCTTGCCGGGAATGAAGATATTGCAATTTGCATTTGCCACCGATCCGTCCGATGAATATCTGCCGCATAATTACACTGAAGATTTTATAGTTTACACCGGCACGCACGATAACGATACCACATTAGGCTGGCTAAATTCGGTGAAAGGCGAAGTGAAAAAAATGGCGGACGTATACATTGGCAAAACAGATGTTGAAGGGCTTCGGAAAATGATTGAAATGGCGATGGCATCAGTCGCAAAAACTGCCATTTTCCCGATGCAGGATATTTTGGAATTGGATGGCAAATCGAGAATGAACCTACCCGGAACTGCAACCGGAAACTGGGGCTGGCGGTTTCAGTGGAAGCAACTGAAAGTGGGGCAGAAGAAGTTTTTGAAGGAGTTGACGGAGAAGTATAATCGGTGACATATTCTAGTCTTCTTATTAAATAAAACAGATTCCACCCGTCAGCCGACAGATGGAATCTCAGCATTAAATCTCCCATATCGCATTTGGCGCTTATAATTTAATCCAGGCCCAGTAAATCTCTAAGCCAACCACCTTTACTGCTTTTCTTTTGATTTGCATTGTTGCTGCTTTGTGGTGTGTATCTCGGTTGCGGATTAAAAGTTTTAGCAATATCATCCACTTTCTGGCGCATAAAAGCATCGTCCCGGAGTTCCATGGGTAAAACGCCCTGGCCAATTAAATTGTTAATGTCGAGCGCTTCATACCTGGGATCGCCCGCCTGAAAAGCCTGCACAAATTCGTTCAGCTCTTTCATTCCCGACTGAAGTGCTTCCTCTGCCGATGAACGTCCTCCAAGTCCCTCGCCGCCAATACCGGTTGCCTCGATGGCATAATATTGTCCGTTAAGCTGAAATCCGGGATAGGCATGTCCGGGCACGAGAAAAATCATTGGCGATAAACCTTCGTTGGCAAGCACACTGGCATACAAAAGCGACAGTTCGATACAAAGTCCGGTATTGCCGGTAACCACTTCACGCGGCAGGCGCAGGTTTTGCACGGTGGACTGTATGTCGCCAAAGTCTGCCGGAACTCCTTTGGTGCCGCTGTAAACCATGTGCGACCGGTTGGTTGCTTCGTAAATGCCCATCAGGAAACGTACTGCATCTTCAGGCCTGTTGCTTACCGAAGCCTGTTCGCCTTTTAGTAATTTCTCCTGAATTTGCTGGGTATAGTATTTTATAATCGGGTCTTCGGGCGTTATAAAACATGCCAGCAATTCGCTGTTATCCATAATATCGCCGTAGCTGGCAATTTCCTGCGACGGGATGGATGTGTAAACAAACTCACTTCGCCCTTTCATGTCGAAGGGAAATCTTTCCGTCTTTTCGATTTCGCCTGCTGTGATGCGTATTTCAGCAGTTTCGCGCGAGCTGGTTGTTTTATCCACAATATCGTCGTTAAAAACGGGGTAACAGCAAACCACAGCCGATTGTCCGGGGTTAAGCCTTTTTACCGTTTCCAGGTCGGCCCAGTCGATATACCGTGGTATCCGATATGCAATTTTAAGGTTATCGATGGGTTTATTTCCCTGGTTTGTAACCATCATTTTAAACAGGTAATACTGGCCACCAAGCACTTTAGGGTTGGCATAAACCTTATAAGCCGACGGCATTAACACTTTTGAAGCGTCTATCTCAAATTTCAAAGGCTCATCGGTATTGCCACTGAAAAAATGGAACCCGGTAAGCGCAAGGCCTGCAAGTAATAATATTATAGGAAGGATATATTTTTTCATTTTGTTTTGATTTAATTCGGTAATTTATTTTTTCAGTGGAAACAGATTCAGCATAAATAATACTAACGAAGCCAGCACCAGTACGATTCCTGAAATTAGCAGAACAGGAAAATCGAATCCCGGCATTTTACTTTCGTAGGTAAAAACAGCATTGCCAAACGCATCGGTTTCTTCCTTGATATTTTTCGCTCCCTCCGGGAAAAACAGTTTTGTTGATTGTTGCATCAGTCCTGCGCTATTGACATAATTCGATGTTATCAAATAAACATTTTCGGCAAGCGGCGTAACATCCGGGTTTTTGTAATCCATTTCAATAACCCATTTATTTTTATCCTTTTGTTTTGCAACTCCGAAAGCCTTAAATTTTAAGGTATAACTCCTGTCCATAGGCTTTTCTTCGTATTTAAAATCCTGAAGGAAATAGGCCGGCAATGCCCGTTCAATGTTGCGTTTCAGTATGGAAAGATTCGTTCCCACATAACTTTTAAAATTACCCCATTGGGCTGCGTTGAGCTGCATTCCTACTTCAAGATCGCTGTTTCCCCACCGGTCGATTCTAAAAACAAGGTTTTGTTTTAGCGGTTCGATTTGTTGCCGGGCAAAACACGTAATGCTGACGATTACTGTAATACTGATTAAAATTATTTTTTTCATCCCTGATATTTTTATATACATCGAACCGGGATGAAAGTGTCATCAATTTTATAAAATTATATTCAACTTTTCCAAAATTCCGAACTTTGGAAAAGGTTGTCTTTTATAGAATTCCCGGCATTTTTTTGTAGATGAAAGAAAAAATTTTTGGGCCTCTACATTTTGTAGATCGAAGAAAAGATATCCGGGCGAGCTTCTACATTTTGTAGATCGGAGAAAAGATATCATGGCGGCGTTCTACATTTTGTAGATTGGAGAAAAGATATCCTGGCGGCGTTCTACATTTTGTAGATTGAAGAAAAGACATCCGGGGGGCATTCTACATTTTGTAGCGGCCTGCCGGGATTAATATTTAACTACAAATTTTTTGTATTTACATAAAATAATCTATTTTTGATAATCAATAAAAATCAACATTTTTGGTTACTAATTTTTGAACATGTGGCCAAATATTCTTTTAACCTTTTAAAATAGAATCATGTATAACAAGTTAAAATCCAACTGCCGCGTTGCTGAGGCCGCTGCAACATCTGAAAAACTGAATTTAGCGTATCAAAACTACGATTTAACTCCCGACAGTTATCTTCCGGGTACTTTTACCTCGCTAAACACCGAAACCGAACTTTTGGTAACGGCAATTAACCGCTCGAAAACCGAATCGGTAATGGATGAAAAAAATATTATTCGCGTAAATAAGGTACAGGCCTTGTTTTATTTTATCGAAGGAGCGGTTTATAATCCCGACGAGGCTGTAAGTTCGGCAGCACAGCAGGTAAAACAGGTTCTCGACAGCTACGGGTTGTCGGAAATTACAAGTAAAAGTTACGACACTCAATCGACGCTGATATCCTCGCTGCTGGCCGATTTGGCTGCCCCATCGCTCCTGGCTTCGATAGCCGCAATTGCAGGATGCGCCGCTGTTATTGCCGCACTGCAAGCTGCCGAGGACGATTTCGTTCACACATATGCCGATTATGAACAGGATAAAGCCGAAGAAGGCGAACTGGAAAGCGCCTCGGTAGTTAAAAAACGAGTGCTCGACCTTATTAACGACCACCTGGTGGAATACCTGCGCGCCATGGTTAAAGTAAACAATGCCCTGTACGGTGGTTTTGCCGCAACAGTCGACCAGATTATCGACGATATGAACGAAATTGTGGCACGCCGCAGCAACGGCAAGCGGTGCTTAAGAAAAACAATAACTATATTTCGAACCCATAGTAATCACCTTTTCCAAAGTTTTGGGCTTTGGAAAGGGTTTTTTAACCTGAACCGATAAAATCTTTCGATTTGAATAGTTTTACTGAGGGAAAAATAGAAACACATGTGTACCTGATGCGTTAACCTATACGTATCCACAAAATTTAAAAGTGAGATTTATGAATAGAATTCAATTTTATTTACTAATCCTTTCTTTAATTGGAATTTATTCTTGCAAGAAAAATACAGAAGAAATATTACCTCAATATCCAAAAACATATAAAAGCTATATAATTTCAGATTCAGCAATAAAAGTTTATACGAAAGACGGAGAAATTATTTTATCCAGCGCGAACAGCGATATAATTCAAAGATTTAAAATTCACTTGACAGATTTGGAAAACATTGAAATTGAAGGCAAAATTGACGCAACATATTTAGCGGAGGATACAGTTAAATTAACCATTAACAACATTGAAGAAGAACAAAAAAGACTTGTTTATGAAAATGATAGTACAATTTATTGGGAGAAACAGGATACTACAATTTTGTCGGATATTCCAGGTAGCTTGTTTAACTACCTAAAATATCAACCTTTATATTATGAAGAGTTTGATGTCCCTGCGACAAAAGGGTATAACAAAATTTCAAAATACAAGGAATGTTTTTATGTTATCAGGGATAATGAGAGTTTAAAGGTGCCAATGTTTGATTTTGTAAGTAAAAGAGAACTGGGAACACTCATTATTAAGGAAATAAATAATGAATTTGATAAAAGCTACGCATCACTAATTGGTGACAATGACACTATTATTATTCAAGAATATAATATTGAACTGAAATAAAATAAACTGGTGACAATTATCCAAACCGTTAGCTACGTGCTCAATCTGAGGCCGGTTTTAAAGCAATTATTACTGCGAATGAATGACAGAAGCACATCTTTTAACAACACAACATCACCGCTTTCATAAACTTCTTTGGTTGTTCGGCGTGGAGCCAGTGGCCGGCGTCGGGAATATCGACAATGGTTGCATCAGGGTAAATTTCTTTTATCAAGGCTTCGTCTTCGGGTAAGATATATTTCGATTTCATTCCGCGGATAAAAATTACGGGATAACTTGTAATCGGTATCCGGTCTTCCAGCCAGTGTTTATTTACACCACCTACGATTTCTTCCAGATGGTTATACAAAACCTCAGCATTTACGCGCCATTTGTAAAGATGCGTGGCTTTATCCCTTGCCACATTTTTTAACAGAAACTTTCGGATTCGTTCATCATCGATTTTTTGTGCCATGAAATCATCCACATCGCTTCGCGATTTTATTTGAGTGAAATCAATTTCCTGCATGGCAAGTAAAATATTCCGGTGCAAATAATACTGACTGTCTTCTTTCAGCAAAAGATAATCTTTGGGGGCAATATCAGCGATAACCAGTTTTTCGATTTTTTCCGGAAAATCAGCGGCAAACCACATTGCAGCTTTTCCGCCCATGCTGTGGCCAAGCAGCACGGCTTTTTCAATGTGTTGTTGTTCGAAGAATTCGGCTAAATCGTTTTTTAAATCATCGAAGGTATTCGTATCGGCAAAAGGTGAGCGACCGTGATTTCGCTGATCGATCAAATAAACGGTATGTTTTTCGGCAAGGCGCTTTCCAATATTCATCCAGTTGTCCGACGAGCCGTACAATCCGTGTACAACTACCATTGGCGATCCGCTACCTTCTTTTCTGTAAAATAATTTCACACTTTTGACTTTAAACTTTGCACATAGAACTAACTTAGGCCGCAAGCTACAAGCCTCAAGCTACAAGCCTCAAGCCGCGAGTGTGCGAGCCGTGAGTAACGAGCTGTGCAAGATCTCATACACAATAAAATATAATAGTAAAATGCGACTGTACACTGCGACTGCTCACTACGACTGCTCACTGCGACTGTACTCTGCGACTGCTCACTGCGACTGCTTACTGCATCTGCTCACTGCGACTGCTCACTGCGACTGTACTCTGCGACTGCATACCGCGACTGCTTACTCAGCTTTTCACACTTTGAACTTTTCACCTTTCACTTTGAACTTCCTCCTCTGAACTCTGAACACTTTAAAGCTGCAAGCCGCAAGCCTCAAGCATTCACCTGCAACTGCTCACTGCGACTGCTCACTGCGACTGTTTACTAAACTTTTTCACAATTTACACTTTAAATACAGAACTAACTTAAGCCACGAGCCTCGAGCCGTTGTGAGTAACGAGCCACAAGGGTTTAGAACCTGAACCGGTAATCGATTCCGAGAATGTTAATGGAATTCTTATCAGTAAAGTAATCCTGTAAACGGTAGTACAAACCAATTCGGTGATGTTTGGCGATTTTTCTTGTAAATCCAATATCAAAACGTTGTTTATACACTTCGCTTTTCTTCAAATTCAGAAACAATTCGTAAGAAGTATAAGGTTCTATTTTGTTTCCTTTAATGTTGTATTCGAGCTTTGCTCTTGGCCTTAAATAAAACGTTTCCCAGGGAATGTCACCTTCATCGGGGTCATTGGTAATTCTTGCGCGTAATGAGCCGTTGAACCTATCAAACTCAGTACTTCCTGTTACATCGAAAACAGCACTGCTCAAACCTACGTTTCCACTTTTTTTTATGTTGGTACTGTAGCGATATGCGCCTGCAAATCCAAGAAACTTATAAGGCTCGTAACTTAATTTGCCTTCAAGAATATATTCGTCGACTGAAAAATTATCTTCAAAACGTACTTCAGGAATAAAACTAACTTCCCATTTCTTAAAGAACTCTTTTGAAATTTCGAATTCAATCCAGGTTCCGAATTTTTCGGTTTTTGCAAATACGGAGGAAAAAAGGAGGAATAAACAGAAAACAAGTAAAATCTTTAGCTTCATAATTTTACCTCTTTCTTCGACGACCCGTTTACATCAAAATAGATCGTAATACGGGCAACATCGCGCAAAAAGTCAATTTTATCAATCCTGTACCTTTTTATTTTTATGCCGGTTCTGTTTTCCATATCGGCAAGTAATTCATCTTCCTTGTCTTTATGAAGGTTTTCGATATTTTCATATACAATCTGAAGCGAATCTTCCTGACGTAACATCAGTACTTTTTCGAGTACCCAAAGCGAACCCACCAAAATCGCATTAACCAGTGTAATTTCAAGGTATCCAAAATAATCCTTCGAGATACCATTAATAACAGAAACTGCGATTATCACAAAAAGATACGTCATTTCCTTTGGTGGAATTGTATCGGTTCGATATCGGATAATTCCAAAAATAGCAAAAAGCCCAAGTGCAAATCCGAGTTCTATTTTTACATTTTCCAGGAGAAAGACTAAAAGAAATACAGCGATACTTATAGCAAAATAGCTGAAATAAAATTCTTTACGACGGCTAATGCGGGCATACAAAAACACCACAAAGGTTGTGGCTATTATGTTGAATCCGAAGCGGAGCGCCAAAATCCAAAAGTTTTGCAGTAATTCCATTCGTGCTCCCAATATAAATAAAAGGTCCATGTTTTAGTTGTTTAATATTTGTTTGCTTAAAAACCGAAGCCGTGGTTTAAACATATTTTGTTTTAATTCTGGTTCGAGCATTGCGCGGCCTGTACAGTACTTTGACAAACCTCTTTGTCTGATTTTTAATTCGCGCATAAGTGTTAACATCGGCGATGATTTTAAGCTCCTCCCTCTCTTTAATTCAAAAATAACCAGGTGTTCTACCGTAGTTTTTCCATTTTCGTTCCAGAAAACCGGATTAAGGTCTATGGTGCATCTGTCGAGTTTTTCTTTATGAATCAATGTTATTCGTTTGAACTCATTATTTAATTTTGGTTCCAGGTTGTTGCCATTAAACGGAGTGTTTACGTCAATAAACTGAAGCTGTTCCTGAACAATTTCATTCGGCTCGAATTCAGTGGCAATTCTTTCTTTTATGGTTCTTTTCTTATTTGTTTTGAATTTTACTTCCAAAAAACTGCTGTCGGTTGAAACATACTTACGTTGCCTGACTTTATGCCTGTTTAGTTTCCGGTTGTGATGTTTCAAATACATCGAATTTTCAGGAGTGTCGAAATAAACCGTTTGATAATCCATTAATCGCTGTCCGTTAATTTCAAGAATATCGTAATAGGGTAAAGCTTTCCTGAGCAATTGATATAGTTTTGATGAATGAAACCAATACTTACGGTCAATCCGGTTCATTAATTTAACCTCATCAATTTCTTCCAGCGAAACAGGGTTGAACTTATTCAATATGGTTTCAAACGTACTCAAATCAGGTTGGTTGATTCATTTTGTAAAAATCACAAAAATATGAAAATATTATTAAGAAACGATTACAAAGCTATATTTTGATTCTTTTAAAATAAGCGAGTTTAAAGCTAAAATTGAATCTGTACAGATAATCGTGGTTTTATTTTTTAGCGTTACTTTTGTTATTCAACTTATAAAACCTGATTATGAAAATCTTTAGCCTGATTCTTTTAATACTTACTGTTACCGGAAACATTCTTTCCGCACAGAAAAAAACCGAACTGACTGATTCAGAAATTTTTGGTTTGGCAAAACAAAACATCGAAAAGTACAGAAAAACTGATTTTTCTGTTCAGTTAAAAGGAGTAAGCAAACAGGATTTAAAAAACATTGAAATTGACGTTCAGCAGGTTTCGCACGAATTTCTGTTTGGCTGTATCATTTTCGATTTGATAAATACGGGTGAAACTCCCAACAATGAGAAAGCGTTTAAAAGCGCGTTTCAAAAACTGTTCAATTTTGCAGTATTTCCGTTTTACTGGTCGGGATATGAAAGTGAACCGGGAATAACCAGGCAGGATAAAATCATGGAAGTGGTGCAATGGTGCAAACAAAACGGAATTACCACAAAAGGCCATCCGCTGGTTTGGACGCACGAGGCAGGCACGCCGCGCTGGCTTTCAGAATATTCAACACAGGAAAGCAAAAAACTTTTGGAGCAACGCGTAGAAAATATAGTAACCGGCTTCAAAAATGAAATTGAAATCTGGGATGTTATAAACGAAGTAATCCATACTGTGAACTGGGATGAAGCAATGGCAGAAAATAAAAATGGAATTGATAAACGGTATTCCGGGATGAATTTGATGTCCGCAACTCCGGGTTTTATCGATTCGTGTTTTCAATGGGCACATCATGCAAATCCCGACGCTCAATTATTATCAACGAATACAACATTATAGCCGATGAAAATGACCGCCGGAATTTCTATGATATTGTGAAATCGTTGCGGGATATGGGAACGCCAATTAGCGGCCTGGGAATTCAGGCTCATGAACCGAACAAGGGGAGATATTATTATTCACCGCAGCAAATTTGGGATACTTTCGAAAAATATAATTCCTTCGGATTGCCGATGCATATCACTGAGCTTTCGCAGGTTGCAAATGGCGATGCCTTTGAAGGTACATACAAAACAGGAAAATGGACGGAAGAAGAACAGGCTCGGTTTGCAGAAATGATTTACACACTTGCTTTTGGATATCCCGGCATTGTTTCGGTGAACTGGTGGGGATTTAGTGATGCCAATATCTGGCAGCCAAAAGCAGGTTTAGTCGATGAGAACCTTCAGCCAAAACCGGTTTACAATACATTGGATAGATTAATTAATCATGAATGGAAAACATCGGTCAGCGACTTGAAAGCCAAGAGCAACGGAAAAATAAACTTCCGCGGATTTAAAGGGAATTATAAAATTACAGTGAAAAAGAACGGGCAAATTTTAAAAACAGTTCCCTTAATTTATATTGAAGGAGAAAAGAATGAAGTAACCATCGATTTATAAGCGACAGCCTTAATTTACTCCGGAAAATATTCCGAATCATTTAAAATCTGTTGGTAGTCGGAATTTTTCATCAACTCGTCGAGTGTGGTTTCAGGGAATTTTTTCATGTATTTGCGAACGATTTGCCAACCCAGCCATATTCCAGTTCTTCCTGGTGATTCTATAGGAAAACCCGATGTTGTGGGACTCGGATTTGTAAACCGGACGATATCCATTCTGTTATTCGAAAAAAGCACTTTTTGTTTAATCAACTGCGACCACATTTGAGCTTCGTTGTTTTTGCACCATTTAATTTGGTCCGAAGTGTAACCAATTTTCACCGAATCTGCTTCGTCAGGCAAAAGCGCATCGACAAAATACATCAATTTTCCCTGGTGAATCATGTTATCTAAAAGTGTGGTCGCTTTGTTGGTATATTCAAATTCGGTTACGCCCCAGGCATAGGCAACATCCGACGGAATTTTTTCTTTATGCATGTTCACAGCCTTGTATTGTGGTGTTGAACTTAGCATTTTGTAGTAACTGCAATCGCGTCCCAAATATTTATCAAGACTGATTCCGATAATTTTTTCAGCGGTTACTATCGATTGATTAAAGCCTGAAATATAGGCATAAATATTCGGAAGTTCTTTTTCAGGGAAATGATATTGATAGTATTTAAATGCTTTGTTCAGCGCTTTTTCAGTTTTTTCAAAATCAGAAAATTCATCCTGAACAATTTGATTGACATTCCGAATCATTGTATCCGTCAAAAAAGTTTTCATGTAATCAAAAAAGTCATCATCGTCAATTCCACCAATATGAATTACTTTATATGTATACAAATTAAAAAACTCAGGGTATTTATTATTTAACGCAAGCAACGAACTTTTTAAAGTGGTGGTGTCAACTGCAAAAAGTTCCTGGTCAAACCGAACTACTTCAATGTTTTTATTACTGTTCGAAATATCAACTTTTAACGGATTTCTTTTACAGGCGATTACCGAAAAAAGAAGAATTATACTAACGAAAAAAGAAAAATAGTTTATTCTGTTCTTCTGTCTATCAGATTGAAAATCATAAGAAAAAAAGTTTTTCAGTCTTTGCATTTTATATGAATTTTAATTCAATACGCTTCTGTTGAAATAATATTGCGAAATTGAACTAAAAATTGGAGATTTGCAATCACTTAAAAAGTTCAGAGTTCAGAGTTCAGAGAATTCCAACTTAATACTTCATTACTTAAACTTGTGTTATGAAAGTTGCTTTTGCACAGTTAAATTATACTATTGGTGATTTCGAAGGAAATGCAGCAAAAATTATACAGCACATCGATAAAGCAAAAAATGAGGGAGCTGATTTGGTGATTTTCTCCGAATTATCGGTTACAGGTTATTATCCGCACGATTTACTCGAAAAAAAAGAGTTTATTCAGAAAGCGGAAGAAACAGTCGTACAATTGCAAAACATTGTAATGGTATTGCTGCGATAATTGGTGCGCCAAGAATTAATGAGCATGAAAAAGGAAAGAAACTGTACAATTCTGCATTTTTTCTGTCCGATGGAAAAGTAAAACGCATTCAGAATAAAACATTGTTTCCCACTTATGATATTTTTGATGAATACCGCCATTTTGAGCCAAACCGCGAATTTAATGTCGTGGAATATAAAGGCGAAAAAATTGCCGTTACCATTTGTGAAGATTTGTGGGACGAGCAACCAACTGCCAATGAATTTGGAAAAGACAAGCTGTACCAGGTTTCTCCAATGGAAGAACTTTCGAAACTTCATCCTGATTTTGTTATAAATATTTCAGCGTCGCCATTTTCTTATAACCAGGAAGGCTGGCGAAAAAATGTTCTGGTAAATAAAGCAAAAAAATACAAAGTTCCTGTGTTTTATATTAACCAGATTGGCGCTCAAACCGAACTGATTTTCGATGGTGGTTCTGTTTTTATTAATGCGGAAGGTGAAATTGTAAAGGAACTAAAATATTTCGAAGAAGATTATTTAATCGTTGACACATTGAATATCGGTGAAAAACAACTGCAGCCTAATACCGGTACAACCGAAAAAATTCATGATGCACTGGTGTTGGGAATTCGCGATTATTTCCAGAAAATGGGATTTAAAAGAGCGACACTCGGACTTTCAGGAGGAATTGATTCGGCAGTTACAGCCGTTTTGGCAGTTCGTGCTTTAGGCGCCTGAAAATGTGAGAGTGCTGTTAATGCCTTCAAAATATTCATCGGGACACAGTGTTGAAGATGCCCGGCAACTGGCCGAAAATCTGAGAATAAGATACGATGTTGTAAATATTCAAAATGCTGTTGATAAATTTGACAAAGCACTGGCACCGCTTTTTGAAGGAACCATTGCCTGGTGTTACCGAAGAAAATATTCAGGCGCGTGCACGTGGAATTTATGTAATGGCGGTTTCGAATAAATTTGGACATATTTTTTTGAATACAACCAATAAAAGCGAATGTGCAGTTGGTTACGGAACGTTTTACGGCGACATGAACGGCGGACTTGCAGTGCTGGGTGATGTATATAAAACCGATGTTTTTAAGCTTTCGCGGTTTATGAATAGAGACGGAGAAATTATTCCTGAGAATACCATCACCAAACCACCATCGGCTGAGCTGCGTCCCGATCAAAAAGATACCGATTCGCTTCCGGAATACGATATACTCGATCGGATATTTTTTAGTTATATCGAATTGAATAAATCGCCAAAAGAAATTGTTGCTCTGGGTTTTGATGAAATAGAAGTGAAAAGGGTAATTCGGCATGGTAAATATCAATGAATATAAAAGATTTCAGGCGGCTCCTATTTTGAGAGTAAGTTCAAAAGCATTTGGTTTTGGAAGAAAAATGCCTTTGGTGGCAAAGTACGACTGATACTGTTAAAAGTACAATATTGTGCAAGCGGTTTTAAAACAATTTCAGATTAAATTATCGTTGAAAAAATACGACTGTTTTAACAATTTTTTTAACTTTGATGCTGTAAAACATATACGACAAATAGATGTTAAATTCAGAGATGTGGATAAAAGATATAGTTGATAATCCAAAGTCTATTTTTTATTTATTGAACCATGGAAGAAAAAGAAGAACTTCAGCATCATATCTCATTCACTCATTATAAAAAAAATGAATTTATATTTAAAGAAGGTGATAAGCCAACCGGTTTGTTAATTCTGGTTGACGGAAAAGTAAAGATTTTTAAAGAAGGAGTTGGCGGACGGGAGCAAATTATACGAATGACAAAACCGTTGGGCTTAATCGGATACCGCGCTCTTTTGGGAAACGAAAACCATATTTCATCAGCTGTAACTTTGGAAGAATCGGTGGTTTGTACGGTTAGTCCCGAATTTGTTTTTAACCGGGCATTAAAAAACAGCGATTTTTCATTTAAAATAATTCGAAAACTGGCTAAGGAACTTGGTTTTTCAAATTCACGCACGGTTACTTTAACGCAAAAACATATTCGCGGAAGACTGGCAGAATCCTTCATTTTGCTGAAAGATAAATATGGTTTTGAACACGATGGCACCACATTAAGGGTATATCTGTCGCGTGAAGATATTGCCAACTTATCGAATATGACAACTTCAAATGCCATCCGAACCTTATCGACATTTGCAAACGAAAAAGTAATTGCCATCGATGGACAGAAAGATAAGGTACTGGATGCAAACCGGCTGGACAGAATCAGTAAATTAGGTTAAAATAAAAACCCGGCAATAAGCAAAGCCTTTTTTCATTCTTGTAAATAAACCCGTTTTACCCGTTGCGAAATTCCCGTTAATATTTCATAAGGAATTGTTCCGGCTTTTTCTGCCACTTCTGGTAATTGAAATATGCGGTCCAAAAATTTCACCGAATCACCCGGCTTTTACATTTACATCCGCTAACATTTAGCCATTAGCATATCCATACAAATATTTCCAATTATTGGTGCGTGTTTGCCGTTGATAAAAGCTGTACTGTTTCCGTTTCCAAGTTTGCGATCCAGCCCATCGGCATAACCCAAGCGGAACAACTGCAATTTCACTTTCTTCATCTACAGTTCCTTTTCGGCTATATCCAACAGTTTCGTTGGTGGCTTACCTTTTTTACCTGCGAAACCGTACTTTTCAAAGTTCCGATATTTTGCAGCGGAAGGCCTGTAACCGAAATTCCGTACAATCCGATTCCAAGCCGTACCATTTCGAACTGGTTATTCGGGGAAGCGTTCAATGCCCGCTGAATTTAAAATATGCCGGTCGAAAGTGAACGGATAGTTATTCGAAATTAACGCAACTGCCTGTGTAAATTTGTTGATTTGTTCAAGCGTAAAATCATCGAAATTCTCATCGTCGCTGGCAGCAAGATGCGAAAAAACCGATTTTATTTTTACATGATTGTAGGCTGAAATATAAGCCACAACTTTTTCGATTTCTGTTTTGGATTTTAAATCCCAGCCGGTTCATTCCTGTATCAATTTTCAGATGAACCGGAAAATCCTGCAATCCGTTTATGGAAACAGTTTTCAAAAATCCTTCAACAATTCGAAACTGTAAATATTTGGTTCAAGCTGGTAATCGATAAAATGCTGAAAGCTTTGCTGTTCGGGATTCATTACAATAATTGGAGTTTGAATTCCTGCATTTCGAAGCTGAACACCTTCGTCGGCCACGGCAACTGCCAGATAATCCACATTCTGAAATTGCAGCAGTTTCGCAATTTCAACATCGCCGCTTCCATACGAAAATGCTTTTACCATTACCATGATTTTGGTTTTTGGTTTCAGAAATACTTCGAAATGTATTTAGATTATGAACCAGTGCATTCAGATTAATTTCAAGCTGTGTTTGATGCGCTTTTTGCTGTAATAAAACCGATATTTTTTCAAAGTCAAATTCGCGTGCGCCTTTTATCAGAATCGCAGATGATTGAAATAATTGCGGTTAAACCATTTTTCAAACGCATTGCGCGAATCAAAAAATATTTTTTTCAAGTTGAACACATCAGCTGAGTTCCGAAATCTCGGGGCCAATTCCAATGATTTCATCAATTTTCCATTCCGCCAGCAAGTCGTTTATTTTTTTGTACAGATTCGTGTTTCGGTAATCCGGTTTGCTGAATATCGGATAGAATAACCTGTTTGTACAAATGATCTTTTGCCGCCTGCTGCTGCAAAACCGAAAGTGCAATGGAAAGTGAATTTAAATCGGAATTGTAATAATCGTTTACCAGCAGACAATTATTGATTCCCTGTTTAATTTCGAGCCGCATTTCAACCGGATTCAGCTTTTCGAACTGTGGAATAGCAACGCTGAAATTTCAGGAACCAAATACTGATGCTGCAGCAAAACAATGACAGGCATTTTCAATGGATGAATCGTCGGTAAAAGGAATACTGAAATGAAAATGCTGATTATGAAGTTTAGCAGTTATTGCAGTGGAAAAGTCGTGAATTTGCAAAGTAAAACAGAATGCTGGCTTTTTTGTTATTTAAAGTCCAGCTAATTTTTTCGATGGAATTTGTGGCACAAAAATCATCGATAATTTTACCGGAAACTTCAGCATCGTTATTATAAATTAACTTTTTACAGTTTTTGAAAAGCAGAAGTTTCTCCCTTGTTTTTTGTTCGAGCGAATCAAAGTTTTCCTGGTGTGCATCGCCAATGTTGGTAAAAATTCCAATTTCAGGCTGAAATGATCGGATTCAAGCTTTTCCATTTCACCGGGTTTCGAAATTCCGGCTTCAAAAATCCCAAGATTAAATTGCGAATCCATTAGCAAAACCGAAAACGGAACACCTACTTGCGAATTGTAACTTTTCGGGCTGCGAACAATTTTAAATTCGTCCGATAAAATATCGTGCAACCATTCTTTTACAATTGTTTTTCCGTTGCTGCCGGTAATTCCAAGTACCGGATAATTAAATTTTGAACGATTAAAAGCAGCCAGTTTTTGAAATGCTTCTGTGGTATTTTCAACAAGAATAAAATGTGCCTTGTCGCTTACAAATACTTTTATCGGAAACTACAAAAGCCGTAATTCCCTTTTTTATTAATTCCGAAATATATAAATGGCCGTTATTTCGTGGTCCGGACAAAGCAAAAAACAGTGAATCTTGCTTTTTATAAAACAATCGGCTGTCGGTTACAATTTGCCTGACCGTAAAATCGGGCAGGTTTTTTGGATTAAACCATTTTCCGTTTAAAATCTGCGATATATCCGAAACGGTAAAATCAATCATTTTTTCTGATTTGCTTCACGAAAACAACTACGGCAAAGCGGTTCGTAAACGTCTTTTTCACCTAATAAAACAACCTGTTCTTTTTCGGACAGCCGATGCGAAAACTGGGCAATATTTCCACATCTTACGCAAATGGCATGTACTTTTGTAATATAGTCGGCAATGGCCATTAACCCGGGAATCGGTCCAAACGGAACTCCTTTAAAATCCATATCCAAACCGGCAACAATAACCCTTATTCCCATATTGGCAAGCTTTTCAGCAACTTCAATAAGTCCTTTGTCGAAAAACTGGGCTTCATCAATTCCGATTACATCAGCATTTCCAACAAGCAATAAAATATTGGCTGAGTTTTCAACCGGCGTGGAACGAATCGAATTTTCGTCGTGCGAAACCACTTCGGTTTCCGAAAAACGCACATCGATTGCAGGTTTGAATATTTCAACTTTCTGTCGGGCAATTTTGGCTCGCTTCAACCGTCGTATCAGTTCCTCCGTTTTTCCCGAAAACATAGAACCGGCAATTACCTCAATCGATCCAACTTTTTTCCTGTAATTAACGTTCCTTTCAATAAACATTTACCAACGTTAATGAATAAGAAATTAGTACTTTTACAAAAGTAAAATTTTAAAACATTAGCTTGCACAGAATGGAAAATAAAAAACTTTTGAAATTTTTGCTGAAGGATTTGAACGAACTCGAAGAGCTGTTTGCTGAGAAAGACAATGGCCATTTCGAGGATTTGGAAATGGAATTTCTCCATACAAGGCTAAAAAGTTCAAAAAAACTCGTAGGAATTTTACTCGAACGTGAAAACCAAACATTACCAAAAAACAATGAAGAATCGGTTGATGAACCGGTTGAAAAAATAGTAATTCACCACGAAAGTAGTTAGCGAAAAAATTGAATCGGTGAAGCAGGAAGAAACGGTTGTAATTAAAGAAGCGGAAGAAAAGCGTTCAAAAAGAAAATACTGAAACGGAAATAACACAGATTGAAACCATTATTGAACAGGAAACAATAGTTTCGGAGGAAGACATTGAACTTGATGATGATGAAGAAGTAGAAAATCCGAATAAAACATTGGGAGACAGCTTTCTGAAGGAAAAATCGGTAAATGATTTAATATCAGCGGAAAGCGGAAAACTGGAACATAAACTTTCCAACAGACCGGTGATAAGCATTCAGGCAGCCATTGGCATTAACGATCGCTTCCAGTATATTCGCGAACTTTTTGAAGGTAAGTCAGAAATTTTTCTGAAAACAGTTTCTGAAATCGATAATATGAATGATATAAAAGAAGCGGTTCATTATTTACAGCAGAATTTTAAATGGAAGAAAAACGAAACCAGCCTTAAATTTGTCAATCTTGTAAAAAGAAGGTTTCTGCATGAATAAAAGCGGAAAATTAATACTGGTTCCAACACCCATCGGAAACCTCGAAGATATTTCATTAAGAGCGATTTCAGTATTAAAGGAAGTTGAAATTATTCTGGCTGAAGATACACGCGTTTCAGCAAAATTGCTTAATCATTTAGAAATTGAAAAAAAAATGTGGTCGCATCACAAATACAACGAACATCATGCGGTTGATTCATTAATTTCAAAATTAAAAGAAGGAAACAATATTGCAATGATTTCGGATGCCGGTACGCCTGGTATTTCCGATCCGGGTTTTTTATTAACCCGCGCCTGTGTTGAAAACGATATCGATGTGGAATGTTTGCCTGGCCCTACGGCATTAATTCCTGCTTTGGCTGTTTCAGGTTTACCCGCGGACAGGTTTGTTTTTGAAGGATTTTTACCACAAAAAAAAGGACGCCGGAAACGAATTCTGCAACTTGTTGGCGAAACCCGAACAATGGTATTTTACGAATCGCCGTTTCGCCTGGTGAAAAGCCTGACTCAGTTTTCTGAATTTTTTGGAAAAGAAAGAAAAGCATGTGTTTGCCGCGAGCTTAGTAAAATGTATGAAGAAGTAAAACGTGGAACACTGGAAGAATTAACGCAATATTATAATCAGAATCAACCCAAAGGCGAAATAGTTATTGTAGTTGAAGGAGTTGGCAAAAAAGAAAAAGACATTGGCAAAACCGGTAACGCTTAAAAAATATACGCACATTTTTTTCGATCTCGATAATACGCTTTGGGATTTTGAGAGGAATTCCAGGAATGCCATGTTCGAGGCATTTGGTATATTCAGGTTGGAACCGGTGATCAACTTCGATCAGTTTTTCAGCATATATTTAAAGCATAACCATGCGCTTTGGGATTTGTACCGAAAAAATGAAATTGGCAAAAAGGAGTTGACACGTCTCAGGTTTGAAAACACATTTAACGAATTATCGGTTAAGGGAGTTGATCCGGAAGAGATGAACACCTGTTATCTCGATGTAATGCCAAAGCAAAAGGTTTTATATGAAGGTGTTTCAGAGCTTCTTGAATTTTTAAAAGCCAAAAAATACCACTTGTTTATTATTACCAATGGCTTTAAGGAAGTTCAGCTAAAGAAACTGGAGAGTTCAGGATTAAAACAGTATTTCACAAAAATTTTTATTTCGGAGGAAATAAAAACGCCAAAACCCGGTCGCAGAATTTTTGAATATGCTGTAAAATCGGCCAATGCAAAAAAGCTGAAAAGCCTGATGATTGGGGACGACTGGGAAGTAGATGTTCTGGGTGCTGTAAACTTTGGTATTGATGCGGTACACTTTACAAATGACTGTAAATCGGAATGCGAAAAATTAATTGGCGAAACCTCATCCCGTGCAATCTTTCAAACTGGTTCACTGCAAAAATTAATTTCCTGTTTTTAGTTCCGACTGTTTAATACTGATGTGCTAATTTATTGCGTAAAAATTACCACACTAATAGACAAATGCTATTCAAATTCTTTTAATTTCTTTCCTGATATGCGTCATTGTATTATAAATTATCAACGAATCAAGCCGTCTTTTTTCCGAATTGAATTTTTGCACAAATGAATATTAACAGATTGTTTTCAAAATTGAATTGTTTTTATATTTTTGTTATTTAATATTTTTTAACACTTATATTTAGTTGCATAAATAAATATATATAGCCGAACTGATTTTGGGAAGAACTTGGAGAGTTACTACCAAATGTATTCTATTATTTTAATTTTTTATAGCTGTTTAATTATTAATTTAAAACTATTTCTATGAAAAAAATCATGCTGTTGCTGGCAGTTGTGTTTTTAATGTTAGCGCAATTGCTGAATGCACAAACAAAAGAGTTAACAGGAACTGTTAGCTCTTCCAAAGACGGGACATCTATTCCAGGTGTTTCGGTTTCAATAAAAGGGACAACATTGGGAACCATCACCAATATCGATGGTGAGTTTACATTAAAAGTTCCAGATGACGCCAAAACCATGGTGGTTTCTTTCGTCGGTATGAAAACAAAGGAGTTGGAAATAGGCAGCCAAACTAAATTCGATATTCAGTTGGAGGAAGATATTCTGGGTATTGATGAGGTTGTAGTTACCGCGCTTGGTGTTTCGAGCGAGAAAAAAGGCCTTGGTTATTCGGCGCAAACCGTTGATGCAGAGGTATTATCAAATCGTCCGAATGCCGATGTTGTAAACTCACTTGCAGGTCGTACGGCTGGTGTACAGATTACAAGTTCAGCCGGTGATGCAGGTGCTGCAACTTTTATGACAATTCGTGGTGCTGCGTCTATAACAGGAAATAACCAGCCGCTATTTGTTGTTAATGGAATGCCAATTATGACAGGTTCCGAAGATACAGGAGTGGGAGGTGTTACTACTTCCAGCCGCTCTATTGACCTGAACCCTGAAGATATTGAGTCGATTACCGTATTAAAAGGTGGCGCTGCAACTGCACTTTATGGTGTGAGAGCTGCAAATGGTGTTTTGATTATTACAACCAAAAGTGGTAAAAACCTGAATAACCGTAAAATTGAATTCCATACTTCCGTAGGATTCGACCAGATTTCTCAGACCCAGGAAAGACAGAAGTTATTTGCTCAGGGTAATAATGGAGTTTGGGGCAGTGGCAATACATTCTCCTGGGGCCCAAAAATAGCTGACCTTGAATACGATGGTGATGCGGATTATAAATGGGATCCAAAAGGTAGATTAGTTGCGAAAGGGACCGGAAATGGAACACCGGCACAATATTATGATCCTTATGAATTTTTCCAGACAGGTATTTCTACCAATAACAGACTCAATATTAGCAATGGTGGTGAAATGGGGAGTTATTATTTTTCCATTTCGAATTTAAATCAGGAAGGTATTGTTCCAAATAATAAATACGGCAGAACAACCATGAGACTAAATGCCACAAGTAAACTGGCAGATAGAATTTCTGTTGGAACTGATTTTGCCTATACAAATTCAACCGCAACACAAATTCAGAAGGGTTCAAATGTTTCCGGTATTATGCTGGGCCTGGTTCGTACTGCAACTACTTTCGACAATAGTGCGGGATACGAATTTCCTGATGGTGGCCAGCGAAACTATCGTAACGGAGGTGGTTATGATAACCCATACTGGGTATCAAATAAAATAGCTTTCGATGAAAACATCAATCGTTTTACAGGAAACGGAAATTTAAAAATAGATTTCACCGAATACCTGAATTTAGTTTATAATGCAGGTATCGACTGGTTTACAAGAAGGTATAAAGATTCTTTTGCGATTAATTCAAGAAATTTTCCTGCAGGTTATGTTGATGAATATATGAATTATGCCGGTATCTTCAATAGTGACTTACTGTTGAATTTCGATATGGATATAATGGAAAACCTGAACCTGAAAGTTACATTGGGTAACAACTTCTATTCAACGTACAGTAAAAACCTGTATGGCGATGCAGACGGATTGGAAATTCCGGAATTTTATCAGTTATCCAATTCAGCGAACAATACGGTAAGTTCAGGTATTACCAATTACAGAACGATGGCAGTATTTGGTGATATTCGCCTGGCACTATCAAACACGTTGTACCTGGGTATTACCGGACGTAATGACTGGTCGACCACTATGCCTGAAGCAAATTTATCGGCATTCTATCCTTCAGTTAGTTTAGGATTTATTTTCACTGAATTAGGCGGATTAAAAGATAATAATATTTTATCGTACGGTAAGTTAAGAGGTTCTGCTGCAAAAACGGCAAACATTGCAGGAGCTTATAATACATCGAATTATTTTTATGGTGCAACTGCTGGTGATGGCTGGACAAATGGTGTTAATTTCCCTTACCAGGGTTACACCGGTTTCTCTGTCGGTTCAGGATTGGGTAACCCCGATTTGAAACACGAAACCATGACATCGTGGGAAGTTGGTACTGAATTGAAATTCTTCAAAAACCGGTTCGGAGTTGATTTCACTTATTTCTACAATAAAAATACCGATTTGTTAATGAGTGTCCCAATTGCTGCATCTTCAGGTTTTACTTCGGTATACAAAAATGCTGCAAGCATGGAATCTAAAGGTTTTGAATTAACTGTAGATGCAACAGTGGTAAATGCTAAGGATTTCCACTGGGATTTTTTAGCCAATTTTACTAAATTCAAAAATACAATTCTGGAACTTGCTGAAGGAGTCGATAACCTTTTCCTCGGTGGATTTACCACTCCTCAGATTCGTGCAGTTGCAGGTGCTGAATATGGAAGTATTTTTGGTGAAGACTGGTATCGCGATGCAAATGGAAATGTATTGATTAATGATGACCCGACTGATAATTACCGCGATGGTTATCCCTGGACAAATTCAGGTGTAATGGTGCCAATCGGAAAAGTTAATCCTGACTGGACTGCAAACCTGACAAATAACTTCACATTTAAAAACATCAGTTTGTCATTCCTTTGGGAATTCAAGAAAGGTGGAAGCATGTATAACGGAACTCATTTTGCTATGAATTATTTTGGCACAAGCGCCACAACAGCCAAACGTGAAGTCTACTACACACCGGAAGGTACGGTCGATTTTGACAAAACACCTGGTGATAATGTGCTTGTTTTCGATGGAGTTTACGGACATCTCGATGCTGACGGAAATCCTGTCAGTGATGGAAAGGATAATGTAACACCTGTTGTTTTGGATCAGGATTGGTTCCAGGGAATGGGTAGTAACTTTGGCGGAGGACCTTCTTCAGCAGCCATTGAACCTACCGATTGGATTCGGTTACGCGATGTTACGCTGAGTTATACTATTCCGTTTAACAATAAAGTGATTAAAGAAGCGCAGATATATGGAACAGGCAAAAACCTGTTGTTATTCACTCCATACTCAGGTATCGATCCTGAAACTAACCTGCAGGGTGCAGTTAACGGACAGGGAATGGATTATTTTAACAACCCGGGTACAAGAACATATATGTTGGGTTTAAAAGTTACCTTTTAACAATTAAATACAGAAATGATGAAAAGATACATATATAATTTTGCAAAATTCGCCGGTTTATTAACGTTTTCGGCGTTGATTCTGTTCTCGTGCAAAACGTGGATAGATACTGACATTAATACTGACCCGGATGCACCGGCAGATGTTCCTATGAACCTGTTGTTGCCTGCAATCGAACAAGCAGCCGGGTATAATTTGTGTGGTACTGACTTTGTTCGCACCACCAATATATGGATGCAACAATTCGATGGAGTTACGCGCCAGTCGTATACAGAAGCCCGGTATCAGTTGTTGCCCGGCGATGTAAACAATATCTGGAACTTGGTTTATACCAATATTTTCATGAATACAAAAATTCTGATTGATAAGGCTGAAAATACGGAAGGTGCAGAATCGCCTTATAATGCAGGTGTTGGTAAAGTATTAATGGCCACAGCTCTTGGTGTTGCAACCGACCTTTTTGGCGATATGCCATACAGTGAAGCACTAATGGGTGATGAAAATGTGTTAACACCAGCTTTCGATGCACAGGAAACTCTGTACACAACAATTCAAAGTTTACTCGATGATGCAATTGCAGATTTGGGCAAACCTGCTTCAGAAAATAATGTTGACATTGGGGGTGATGTTATCTACGATGGAACTGTTGCAAA
The DNA here is from genome assembly GCA_963821855.1 of uncultured Prolixibacteraceae bacterium. Taxonomy (GTDB): domain Bacteria; phylum Bacteroidota; class Bacteroidia; order Bacteroidales; family Prolixibacteraceae; genus Draconibacterium. The sequence continues at coordinate 169,332 of CAWGFJ010000014.1, forward strand.
TTGGGCGAAGGCTGCTAATTCAATTAAAGCAAGACACCTTCTGCAATTAACTAAGGTAAATGGTAATGCTGCCTACACCGCAGCGCTTGCTGCAGCGGCTAACGGATTTAAATCAAATGCCGACGATATGGTGGTTCCTTGGGAAGAAGCAAACCATAACCCTATATTCCAGTTTATGGAGCAAAGAACCGATATTCGCATGGGAGCAACCTTGATTGACATGATGGCTGAAACCAGTGATCCTCGTCTTCCATTTTATGCAGAAGAAGATGAAGATGGAGAATACAGAGGTTCTGTTATTGGTTCTCAGGATGAAACTGCATCATATCCGGGAGAATATCTTGCAGGTTCATCAGCACCAACAACAATTATGTCATATGCCGAATTGAAATTTATCGAAGCTGAAGCAAATTATGTCCTGGGTAACGGCGATGAAGCTTTGGCTGCGTTTACTGAAGGTGTAAAAGCCTCGGTTACGAAAGTTACCGGCGATTTTGATCAGGATTGGTTCGACACAAATATTGGCAGTCAGACCTTATCGTTGGAATTAATTCTGAAGCAAAAATACATTGCCACTGTAGGAACAACACAAGCATATGCTGATTACAGAAGAATTGGTTTACCGAATATTACACCCCATCCTGGTGGAGTTTTGCCAGCTATGCCAACACGTTATCCGTATCCTCAGGATGAAATTTCGTATAACGGTAGTAATGTACCATCGGTTACAATCAGTGATAAACTCTGGTGGGATAAATAATTAACACGAATACAAAAATTCTTAAAACATGAAAAATATATTTAAGTTATTTTTAACAACAATCATTGCAGGGATATTTCTGTATTCCTGTGATGAAGAAGTTGCATTTGAGGCACTGACAAGCACTCCAAATGCTAATGCCACTTATTATCTGCAATTTCTGGATGCTGCCAAAACAATGGAAACCGGAGTAACTGAAGAAGGCGGAATTGTAGAAGCAACTTCTACGGTTGCAGTCTCTTTAATGGGAATGCCGCAATCGCAGGACATAACAGTTAATCTTTCTGTTGATGGTGGAAATACGCTGACATCGGATATGTACACATTATCAGCAAACAGCATAACAATTCCTGCCGGTAAAACGTCAGGTTCGGTAAGCTTTTCAACTAAGGCTGACGAAATGCCGGTTGGAGAAAATCTGACCTTTATCGTTAATATGGATGCCGGTGAACATAATTCGCCAAATACAGTCGGTACAACACTTTCATATAAAGTAAAAAGAATAGAGTTTTGTCCATTGGGCAATGGTATTGCAGACCTTGTTGGCTCATGGTCGGGAACCGATGGACAGGGTGATTACACTTATGCCAGCCAGATTACTTCAGATGTTAATGGTGATAAGCTTGCAGTTTCGGGTATGGGCCTCGGATTTATCAACGATTTCTGGGCTGAGGAAGTTGTATCCGGAGGTACTTTTGATATGACAGTTAAGGGTAATGGTATAGTTGAAATCCCGCGTCAGTATCTGTTTACCACCACATACGATGGCGATAACTACGATTATGAAATTGCAGGAGATGGTAAATGGGCGAACTGCGGTGATAATCCGGTGCTCCTGATTAATTACGACATTTATTATGTTGGTGATGAAAAAGGTTTGGCAGCTTCCTATAATGCATATCTTGGCGGTGTGCCTTATCTAACAGCTGATTTAACTTTAACCGGATCAAAATCAGCAACATTAGCCAATGTATCAGCTTTTAAACAAAATATTGCTACTCATAAAGTAGTGAAATAAATCAAACAATTCGTTTTATTACATTTTTTAAGGGAATAGATTTTAGACTTATTTCTATTCCCTTTCTAAAATAAACGATGTGGTTTATTCAACAGCCCGTTGACAGATATAAAGCCAGGGGATACTCAATCTACATTACACCATTACCCTTCGTAGAACTATTACTCTCCTGGCTTTTCTTTTACAATCTTTTCTTGCTTTACACATACAATTCTTTATTAAAACCAATTCTAAAAAGTAAAATTTTTGCCAATTCAATTCTTTTTATACATTTGCGGTTGTTAAGGTTTATTAACATTTATGGATTCGAAGGGTAAAAATTCTGTAAATAATTATTTATTAAAAAGAGCGATTGCATATTGCTGAATATGCATTTGTCAAATAAAAAGTAAAAGTTTAAGAAAATACTTTTCTTAAATCTGTTTAATTATTAATTTAAAACTATTTCTATGAAAAAAATTGCGATTTTTTTATCGATGCTACTTTTCATGGGAACACTGGCTGTGAATGCTCAAACGAAGGTAATAAACGGTATTGTTACTTCGTCGGAGGATGGTCAGCCGATTCCCGGGGTTTCGGTATCTGTAAGAGGTACAACATTGGGTACTGTCACAAACATTGACGGTTATTATGAGTTGCAAGTACCTGAAGCTGCCAAAACAATTGTTTTCAGTTTTGTTGGAATGAAAACAATTGAAGTAGCGATTGAAGGTACAAAGATTGATGCAGTACTCAATCAGGAAACGTTCGGAGTAGATGAGGTCGTTGTAACGGCGCTTGGTATTCCAAGGAGTGAGAAGTCTATTGGCTATGCTTCGGTTAAAGTGGATGACGCAGAACTGTTAAAATCTCGTAGTACTAATGTTACAGATGCATTATCTGGGAAAGTAGCCGGATTGACAATTCAATCTACGTCTTCTGATCCAGGGGCAGCTTCAACTGTAACTATTCGTGGCTTTGGCTCTATTAATGGTAGTAACGAGCCACTTTACGTTGTTGATGGTGTTCCATTACAAAATACTATAATTGGAACGTCGGGACATGCAATTACTGCAGGGGGTATTGGAAATATTTCTTCCAATGATATCGAATCGATAACTGTATTGAAAGGTGCTGCAGCTACTGCTTTATATGGTAGCCGTGCCTCTAACGGTATAATTTTGGTTACAACCAAACAAGGAGGAAAAGGTGAAGGACGTGATTTTAACATTTCATATAGTGGTGGTGTACAATTCCGTCAAATGTCGGTTTTCCCGGAACTGCAAAATGAATATGGACAAGGCTGGGATGGAACTCAAACATACATCGAAAATGGATCATGGGGTCCACACTTAGATGGTTCTACTCAGGTTTATGGTCCAATTTGGAATAATCAGCAACTTATTCATGAATATTCTCCACTTGAAAATAATATTAAAGATTTCTTTGATATAGGTGTATCAACAAATCACAACGTATCGTTAAGTGGAGTCTCTTCAGATGACAAAATGAATTATTACGTATCCTATTCAAATTCATTGGACGATGGCGTTATGCCAACGGATGCAGATAAGTATGTTAGAAACACAGTCGCTTTTCGTTCGACGTATCAAGGGGCTGACTGGTTTAGAGTTTCGTCTTCAATGAATTTTGCAAGATCTGAGACGGATGTTGTAGGTTCATACCAGGGAACATCGGTTATCGACGGTTTATATGAATTTCCAAGAGATATATCGATTGTGGATAAAAAAGACCTTAGCAGCCCATTTAATACGCCTGAAGCTTATTATACCCCTTATGGAATTACAAACCCATACTGGGCCATTGCTAATAATTATAATCATATTGATTCGAAACAAGTTTACGGTAAATTACAAGCAGATATTATGCCTGTAAGCGAACTTACTCTAACTTACCGTTTTGGTTTTGATTATACTGATTACGATCGTAAGCTCGGATATCCGCAAATAGCAAACGATGCTGCTTTGATTGATGAAGACTACGGATACTCTCCTACAAATATGAATCAGGATGGTTATGTTTATGGAGCATACAGACGTTCATACGAACTTAATCATGACATTCTGGTAAATTATGACGACAGGTTTGGGGCATTTTCCCTAACTGCAAATGCCGGTTTAAATGTGAATGAAAGGTATTTTACCTCAATGGCAGGGCAAACTGACGTTCTTACTTTCAATACCGGATTTTGGGATTTCAGTAATGGAGCAACTAAGTCAACCTTGACTGAGAGTCAGTATAAACGTCGTTTGATTGGTGTATTAGGAGATGTTACTGTTGGTTTTAACGAGATGTTGTTTATGAACTTAACAGCTCGTAACGACTGGTCGTCAACCTTACCAATGGGTAAAAACAGTTATTTTTATCCGGGAGCTACCCTCAGTTGGATTTTTACTGAATTAATACCTAAAAATAATACGTTATCGCATGGTAAACTGCGTTTGGCGTATGGTAAAACTGGTAATGATGCGGGCGCTTATTTAACAAGTACGAAATATGTTCAGGGTTATGCCAACGGATACTACGGAGGCAATATAGCCAAGTTTCCTTTAAATAATGCAAACTCATTTATTTCTTCTACTACTGCGGGAAGTATTTCGTTGCAGCCGGAAATGACTACTGAATTGGAAGTTGGAACTAACATACAGTTTTTCAACAGACGATTGGGCATTGATGCGGCTTATTACGATCGTAAAACTGAAGATCAGATCTTTACTTTACCAATTGATCCATCAGTAGGATTTAGCAATAACGTAGTAAACTTTGGAGCTGTTCAAAATAAAGGTGTTGAATTGGTATTGAATACAACACCGGTTCAAACAAAAAATTTCCGTTGGGATTTCGATGTTAACTTTGCTAAAAATCATAATGAAGTATTATCGGTACCTGAAAGTCTTGAAGGTGGGAGAGTAACAATTTATAATTTCTCAGCTGGTAATGACGCTGTATACTTCTATGCTGAAGAAGGAAAACCAATTGGTAGATATTATACCTATTTACCAAAGTTTGTGGAAGATGAGAACAGCAATTATTACGGCTACCAAATTGTTGATGAAGCAGGGCAACCTGTAATTGGAACTGAAGTAGAAGATACTGGTAAAGATATGAACCATAAGTGGACAGGCGGTCTCACAACGGCCTTGAGTGCTTACGGGTTTTCTTTAAGCGCTTCTTTAGATGTCCGTTACGGTGGATATATGTTCTCAAGAACTAAGAATCTAATGCAGTTTACCGGGAATGGCGTAGTAACCGTATATAATGATCGTCAACCGTTTGTATTGCCGAATTCTGTCCGGGTTGTTGAAACGGGAGGAATTACAGAATACATTGAAAATAGCACAGCCATAAAACTAACAGATGATTCCTACCAGTTTTATTACGATAAACGAGGGTACGGTTATGGCGGAGAAGCATATTTAATTGATCGTACTTTTACAAAGCTCCGTAACGTTACACTTACCTATTCTCTGCCTGATAAATGGATCAAATCCTTGTATTTGAGTAATCTTTCGGTTTCGGCATTTGCAAACAATGTATTTGTATGGACAGCAAAGGATAATCATTATATCGACCCGGAAGGAAGTACTACCGGCACTGATTTAACGGGTGCATTCGGTGAACTGTATGTAAATCCGGCAAGTCGTATTTATGGAGTCAATATTAGCATCACATATTAATTCGAAAAAGTATGAAAAAGATAATATTAGTTTTAGCAATTGTTTTTCTGGGTTTTACTTCTTGCGATAAATACCTGGATATTAACACAGATCCAAATTCACCATCGACGGACAATATTACCGCGAGTATGATCTTTCCGGGTGTTGAAATGAATTTGGCGGCCAGTTATGGCGACTTTTTGCGTATTGTTGGTGGGTATTTCGCACAACAATACTCACAAACTTTCGGAACAAGTAATTACGTAGATTATTCTCAATTTACGATGTCGGCAACACGTTCAAGTGGAACCTATTCGCAATTGTTTAACCGAGTGTTGAAAAATCTTGAAACTATCCGTCAGGAGTCTATGGACAACGAGGAATGGGGTACATATTTAGCAGCCACTACCTTGCGTGTATTTACCTTCCAGGTGCTTGTTGATGCATATGGGGAAGTACCTTATACTGAGAGTCTTGATTTGGAAAACCTTTCTCCAAAATACGATGAAGGGCCTGTTATTTATAGTGGTATTTTGGCAGAGCTTAATGACGCACTTTCAAAAGCCAGTGCAAACGATCTCGTTTGTACAAATTTTCTATTTGGTACCTCAACTGCTGAAGAATGGATTCAATTTGCCAACGCTCTGAAATTGAAGTTATTGATGAGAGTTAGCGATGTTCAAGATGTTCAGACTGAATTAGCTTCCTTAATTGATGAGAATAATTTCCCTGCAGCTGATGTTGCTTTTGATGATATTTGGATTGATGAATTAGGAAAAGCAAATCCATATTACCAGGAAGAATATGCTACTTACTTCGGTTCTACACAGATTAACGTTGTTGCAAACATTGCATATATGCAAACGATGCTTTCAAGCAATGACGGGCGAATACCTGCATTTTTCGAAACAAATGAGGAAGGAAATTATACCGGTGGTGTTTCCGGTACAAATTTTAGCACTTCATCTCTCTATAAATCGCCTTACTTCTGTCGCCCGGTATTTGCATATGATATGCCGGTATATTTAATTTCTGTTTTTGAAATAGAATTTTTTAAGGCAGAATATTATGCCCGTTACGGGTCGTCTGCTGATGCAGAAGTTCATTATAAAGCTGCTATCGAAGCTTCTTTCAGTTCTGCTGGCGTGAGTGGCGCGTCTGATATCTACACCACGTATTATCCATGGGACAACGCAAACTATGCCAAGGTTATTGGCATTCAAAAATGGATTGCTTTAGGTGGAACTAATAATTTTGAAGCCTGGTGCGAATTACGTCGCTTAAAATATCCTGCATTTGGAAATGTAACCGGTGCACAAATATATAATGTGGCAAACGATGTATATTCTCCGGAACTATATATTGCCGGTACTCTATACACGCCGATCACCTATAATACCGATTTAGGTGCCGGAAAAATCCTGCAACGATTCAGATATGCTGAAAGTTCAACAAGCCGAAATAGCAATGCTCCTGCAAATAAGGGAGATGCTACACCGGTATTTTGGGCCCAATAATTTGTAACATTAAAAATCGAAATAAAATGAGAAACAAAATATTTATTTTAGGAATAATCCTGACTGCTTTGGTTGGCTTAAATAGCTGTGAAGACATTACCACCGAAGGGGTTACAGGTATTACATATTACCCTGATATTTCAATTGCGGGGAGTGAAACCGTATATATTGAGAAAGGAAGTACCTACACTGATGAGGGAGCTACTGCAACTGAGAATGGTGTTGAAATAGAAGTAACGTCATCATCAAATGTCGATGCAAGTACTCCCGGGACTTATTCTGTTGGCTATACGGCTTCTAACTCAGATGGTTTTAGCAAAACAGTATATCGTAATGTTTATGTATATGATGGTAATATGAGTACGGAAGATATTTCCGGTACATACACGGGTCATGTAATTCGGGATAATAATTCCACAAAAGAGTATGGTGGAAACCCGGTAACACTTACTGCTACCGATCTTATTCCCGATGCAACCGGTATATATGAGATAACTGACTGGATTGCAGGATTTTATGATATAGGTTATGGATATGGGGCGAATTATGCATTTACCGGGCTCATTCAAATTAATGGTGATAACGAAGTTGTCATTATAAGCCAGGATAATGCATGGGGAGTCGCAGTTGACGATGTAGTTGGTTCATATGATCCTGGAACTCATATGATTGTTTATGACTTCTACTGGTCCGGTTATGACTTTGCCGTTGATCTGACAAAAAAATAATGGATAATAAAAAAAGTAAATAAGAATATGAAAAAATTATTATTATATACAATGGTGCTGGCTTCTTTACTCGTTTTTGCTACTTCATGCGAAAAAGATGAAATTGGCGGTACAGCAACCGAAAAGATGGCCGGCGAATGGTATGTAACAGTTGTAGCCGTCGATGAAAATGGAGGTGTGGTTTATAGTGATGATGAACTTTATGGAATCGGACATTTTCATCTCGATACATACAATACTGCCGATAATGGCACAACTAAAATGTGGATAAATGATAACGGGAATTTCTGGGACTTTAAAGTTAAAATGGATATCAATTTTGATGCAATGACTTTCTCAGTAACCAATGGTCAGAACGAAGCATATGATTCAAAGGTAACAATAACTGATGGCAAAATCTTGTACGGTGCAGCAACTACACCAAGTGGGATGCCAGCCGACAGTATATCTTGTATTGTTACTTTTGATGATGATACTAATCCTGATGATTATGGATTTGCAGCCTACAGGGTTGCAGGTTTTCGCTATACCGGGTTAACCGGGGATGAATAAAAACAACGGATTAATTAATAAAACGTCTCCTTTTTGGGGACGTTTTTTGTTTGCCCAAGACTTTCATGCCTAAAAATTATATCCCATAAACTCTATTTTAGCAGATTAAACAGAATTTATCCCTAATTAAAGTATTTTTTGTTTTTCTTCAAATAGTTCAAATTTTCATTCAAGAAGGATTAATCATAATCAAATAAATTTCGGAAATCATTTCTTCCAAATTTTGATATTAATTGTTATCCAAAACAATTTTGGATAAAATTTTATAAGATATAGATGAAAACATCTGGGGAAACCAAGACTAAATTAAGCATGAATATTCTCTATTTTTTAAGGCTCTTTAATTACTAATTTAAAACTTTTCCACGAAATGGATTGCATATCTTTATTGATTTATTTAGGCGTTGGCATTTGCTCATTTTGAATTTTGAAATAGTTGAATCGTTTAATCCACAGACTGTTCGCAGATTTAACAAGTTTCTTATTGTATTTAATACATATAACGGCTTATTTGAAATGTAACCAAATTAGAATGTTCATTATATGATTAATATCAGTTTCCTTTTTCAAATGAATTCTTTTTATACATTTGTATTTCGTTAATTTTTTTAACATTTATGAATTCGAGGGGTAAAATTCATTTATTAATTAATTATTTAAAAAACCAATTGCATAATGACTAGTAAATGCAGGTGATTTAGATGATTAGATACGAATACTTTTATAATTTTTTATAGCTGTTTAATTATTAATTTAAAACTATTTCTATGAAAAAAATTGCGCTTTTTTTATCGATTCTTCTTTTCATGGGAATTACGGCAGTCAATGCTCAGACAAAAGTTTTAACCGGTACGGTTACTTCTGCTGAGGATGGCTCCCCAATTCCAGGAGTATCGGTAGCGATTAAGGGGACAACCCTGGGTACAATTACCAACATCGATGGTAAGTTTGAACTTAAGGTTTCATCCGATGCAGGAACATTGATTTTCAGTTTTATCGGGATGAAGAATAAGGAAGTTCCGATTGGTTCTGAAACCACTTTTAATGTTGAAATGAACCCTGATGTGGTTGGTATCGACGAAGTTGTTGTTACTGCGTTGGGTATTTCGAAAGAACGAAAATCGCTGGGATACTCTGTATCTGATTTAGGTGGCGATGCTGTTTCAACAGTAAAACAACAGAACCTGGTAAGTTCATTGTCGGGTAAAGTAGCTGGCGTACAAATTCGTCAAACAAACAATTTTGGAGGTTCCACCAATATTACCATACGCGGTAATTCTTCTATATACGGTGGAAATCAACCATTATTTGTTGTTGATGGTGTTCCTGTATCTGGCGATTCATATAACTCTGCTGCTCAGCGAAATGGCAGGACTGCTTACGACTATGGTAACGCCTTGTCTGACATTAACCCGGATGATATCGAAAACATGAGTATCCTGAAAGGTGCTGCTGCAACAGCAATTTACGGATCACGCGGTGCTAACGGTGTTGTGATGATCACAACCAAGAAAGGTAAACAAAGAAGAGGCATTGGTATCAGTGTGAATTCGGGAGTTACTGTAGGTGCGATTGATAAAAGCACCTTTATCGAATACCAAACTGAATATGGGGCCGGTTATGGTCCTTATTACGGTTCAACAGGTTATTTCGAAGATTTAGATGTAGATGGTGACGGAACCCTTGATTTGGTTGTACCTACATATGACGATGCTTCTTATGGTGCAAAATTTGAAGGACAAATGGTTTACCATTGGGATTCATTTGTTCCCGAATCACCGAACTTTATGAAGAAATATGAATATAAAGCTGCAGAACATACACCAGTTGATTTTTGGGAAACTGAGGTTGGTTACAGTAATAACATTGAATTTAAAGGTGGAAACGAAGATGGTACATTCCGCTTAAGTTACACAAACTACAACACGAATGGAATACTGCCAAATTCAGAACTGTTAAGAAATACAGTGGCTTTTAATGGTGACTACCAGATTAATCCAAAAGTTAAAGCAGGAATGTCATCTAACTTTTCATTTCAGCAAACAACCGGTCGTAACTCAACTGGTTATAGCGATAACTTAACATCCTCATTCCGTCAGTGGTTTCAGGTTAATGTTGATATTAAAGATCAAGAATCCATTTATAAACAAACTGGTAAAAACTATTCATGGAACCACCAGGCTTCTACAGGCGGACCGGTTTTGGTGCCGTTATATTGGGATAATCCGTACTGGACCCGTTATGAAAATTACGAAACTGACGAACGAAATCGCTTATATGGTAATGCATTCTTTAGCTTCGATGCTACACAGTGGTTGAATATTTTCGGTCGTGTTTCAGTTGACACATACAATGAACTTCGCGAAGAAAGAAGAGCAGTAGGTTCAGTTGCTGCTGAGTTTGGTGTTCTTCGTGCCGATGAAACTTCAGGTTACCAAAGATACGAAATTGGATTCCGTGAATTTAACTATGACTTGATGGCTAACTTCGATAAGTATCTGACCGATGATTTGAATCTCAGCGGTACAGTTGGTATGAATGTCAGGAACGAAGTAACCAGCCGTTATCAGGCGTCTACATTAGGCGGATTGGTAGTTCCCGATCTGTATTCTTTGAGCAACTCGGTAAATACGCCTTCTGCTCCGGTTGAAGCATTTTTGCAAAAACGAGTATATGGTTTGTATGCACAAGCTACATTGGGGTACAAAGATTTCTTATATCTGAATTTAACTGATCGAGTTGATAAATCATCCACTCTTCCTGTTGACAACAATACATACAACTATTATTCTGCTGCAGGGAACTTCATCTTTTCAACATTTACTTCGGATTGGAGCTGGCTGGATCTTGGAAAAGTTCGGGTAAGTTATGCAGAAGTTGGTAGCGATACCAATCCGTTAAATGTATTCGATACATACGTTAAATTGGATAACTTCGGAGACTATACCCTGTTTTCTTATCCAAGCACCAAAAACAACGAAGAGTTAAAACCTGAAAGATTTAAAGAATTTGAAGTTGGTTTGGAAGCTAAAATGTTTCAGAACCGTATTGGATTTGACATTTCTTATTATGACAAAAGCACAGAAGACATGTTGATCCCCGTTGAGGTATCAAAAGCTACCGGTTATTCCTTCCGCTGGGTAAATGCTGCAACTGTAAATAATAAGGGTATTGAAATTGGTTTAAATATTACGCCGGTTAAAACAAATAATTTTAAATGGGATTTATTAATGAACTGGGCTAAAAATAAAAATGAAGTTGTTGAACTATACCAGGATGTTGATAATATCGTATTGAATTCATACCAGGGTGGCATTACCATTAACGCGACCAAAGGCCAGCCTTTGGGAACCATCAGAGGCCTTGGCTTCAAGTATGATGACAATGGTAACAAGGTGATTAATTCATCAGGCTATTACGTCGCTGAAGCTGACCAGATCATTGGTGATCAAAATCCGGATTGGACTGGTGGTATTACCAACTCATTGAGTTATAAAAATCTTTCTTTGAGTTTCCTTATCGATATGCAAAATGGTGGTGATGTCTTTTCTTTGGACACATACTACGGGCGAGCTACTGGTCTTACCGCTAATAGTGCAGGATTGAACGAATTGGGAAATCCGGTGCGTGACCCTGTTGCTGATGGCGGTGGTGTGCTGAATGAAGGTGTTACTGAAGATGGCCAGGCTAATACAACCAGGGCACGTGCAGACTACTACGGCGGTGCTTTCTACTGGGGTAATTCTGATCGTAATCCTGCTGCGCTGAATATTTACGATGCTTCTTTCGTGAAACTAAGAGAAATGGCTTTAACTTACAATATTCCGGCTAGCAATTTGAAAGGTATTGCCCAGAACATATCATTGTCATTGGTTGGTAGAAACTTGTGGATCATTCATAAAAATGTTCCATATGCAGATCCTGAATCAGGACTTTCTTCCGGCTTGGCACAGGGATATTTGTCAGGGTCTTATCCAACAGTGAGAAGTATTGGATTTAATTTAAAAATTGATTTTTAATATTTAAATAAGTAAAGAACATGAAAAAAATCATATATAAACTTGGTGTCCTGTTCCTCATTGGTTTCATGGTCAGTTGCGACCTGAATGGAACTTTGGAAGAACTGAATATCGATACAAAAAATCCAGCAGAAGTTCCTGGAGAACCATTGTTCACCAATGGTGCACGAAATCTTTTTGATCTGATGTTAGGTACTGACGTGAATACGAATGTTTTCAGGCTATACTCACAATATTGGGCTCAGACAACTTATCCGGATGAAAGCCAATACAACCAGGTTACCCGGAACATTCCCGATAATATGTGGCGGACCCTGTATCGTGATGTATTAAAAGACCTGGACGGGGCAAAACAGATTATTTCTGCAGAAGAAACTGTAACAGATGCAGAAACTGCAGTGAAAAATAATAAGCTGGCTTGTATTACTATAACGGAAGTTCTCACCTACTCAACATTGGTCGATATTTTTGGTAATATTCCATACACCGAAGCGCTTGACGCAACAAATGCAGCGCCAACTTACGATGATGCAGCAACCGTTTATGCATCCATAATAAGTTCATTGAATGATGCCATAGCATCAATAAATGACAATTACAGTGGATTTGATAATGCCGATCCGATTTATGAAGGCGATATGGCCAGTTGGTTTAAAGCAGCGAATTCTTTAAAATTGAGAATTGCCATGCGTTTAGCTGATACTAATTCAGCAAGTGCCAAATCGATGGCCGAAGCTGCTGCCGGCAATGTAATCGATGACAATGAATCTAACTTTTCGATTACTTATACCTCAGCTTCTCCGAATACACACCCGCTGTGGGTTGACCTGGTTCAAAGTGGCAGAAATGATTTTGTTGCATCGAATACAATGGTTGATGTCATGAATGATTTAGACGATCCGCGTCGTGCTGTTTACTTTACACTTCATGATAGTGTTTATATCGGGGGAACATATGGAACTGCCAATGCTGCTTCAGGTTTTTCAGGTATTGGTAGTATGCTGAAAGAGCCTGATCTTACAGGTATTCTTATTTCTTATTCCGAAGTTGAATTCTTGCTGGCTGAAGCCGCCGAAAGAGGTTATAATGTTGGTGGAGATGCCGAATCTCACTATAATGCAGCTATTGAAGCATCGATGGAAGAATGGGGAGTTAGTAGCGAAGATGCTGCTGCCTATTTGGCTGATGCCGATGTTGCTTATTCATCAGCCAGTGGTGATTGGAAACAAAAAATTGGTGTTCAGAAATGGCTTGCAATGTACAACCTTCCTTTCGAAGGTTGGACAGCTTATCGTCTACTCGATTTTACCGGAATTTTAAATGCACCCGAGGAGATGAGTTTAGCAGATGTACCAACTCGTTTCATTTATCCTATTGAAGAAGCTACGCTCAACGGACCAAGTTATGATGCAGCGGCTTCTGCCATTGGTGGTGATAAAAAGACAACAAAATTATTCTGGGATATTCATTAAACAATCTTAAGTCGTCATAATAAGCATTATGATGATGAACTACTTTAATATTAAAGGCCGTTTCAAAGTTAGATTTGAAACGGCCTTTTTTCATGGATAGTGCTTTTAATTATTTCCCAAATAATTATCAGCAAAATATTTTTCTTACATAAGCGTATTATTATAATAATTAATTATCTCAACTAAATCACCGTCTTTTGAAATTTTCAGTTTTTCCTTTTTAATGAGGTCTTTAACTTCCTGCTTTTTATCTGGAATCAGATTGAGCAAGTCCGATTCAGAGTCGATTTTATATGCTTCCTTTCCGATGTCTTTTTGAATATAATATTCCGGTTTGAAATTTTTAAATGCAGGTTTGGTCGCTGATCTATAACCTGAGGCAGGTTTGCCGTCAATAAATTTTATATTCATTTTTTCCAATACATATAAAGGACCTGAAGTTCTTACCAAAAAGTAGCCTTCTACGTTTTTAGTTTTTACGATGGTCGTATTATCAATGACGGCATAAAGCAAAGGAAATCTTTCATTAAGTTCTATTTCAACATCGTTTTTCTTAAATTCAAGGGCATCATTGTATACATTATAACGCAATGGTAATCCCGCATATTGAACGCTGTCGGTTGTAACAAGTTCACCTTTTATGAACTCACTATTTAAATATGGGCTGCCTTCAACGGTGCTAATGTCAATAGATTCCATCATTTTGTTTTGCGCTACTTCGTTATAAAAATTCATCAGGTCTCCTGTGTAAAGACCAAGGTTTGACCTTAGATCAATTGCTTTTCGCTCTTGCGCTTCAGAAATTGAAATAGTCAGGATTAAAATGAATGCTGTTAAAATTGTTGTTTTCATGATAAAAAATTAAACTGTTTTTAAATCGATTGATAAGATATACTAAAAAATTAAATGTTACAAGAAGTATAACGTAAAATCAGGTTTTCCTCTTCTTCTTTTTAGCCGCAGGAAATAACACGTTATTAAGTATTAACCGGTAGCCGGGGGAATTTGGATGCAAACTTAAATCGGTTGGCGGATCACCAATTAAATGCCGGTAATCTTCCGGGTCGTGGCCGCCGTAAAATGTCCAGAACCCTTTTCCTTTTTCGCCATGAATATATCTCGCTTCGCTCGCAGGCTTGTTTTCCCCCATAACCAGAACTGTAGGTTTTAATACATCTTTGTGGTAAGCTGTAGTTTGACCCATAAATCCTTTTATCAGGTTTCGGTGATTTTGGCAAAGCATGGTTGGAATGGGATCCCATTTTGCCGAAAATTCAAATAGGGTGAAATAATCGTTATCCCTGTCCACTCTTCTTGTATTTGAGTCATCGATATCCGAAAATTCATATTCGTACGGACTTTCTTCCAAATGAAAATTCCTGAACGCGAAAGTTCTCGAAAAATCGAGTCTGGCACTGGCATCTTTCTCCGCCGGATCGCCATCGAACATCGGTTCGCAAATATCGATGCCAACTGCCGAAAGTGCAATGTCGTAAGTGTCGGTTGCGGCACACATGGCAAAAAGAAAACCACCGCGATTTACATAGCTTTCAATTTCCTGCACCACAAACGATTTCATTTCCGAAACTTTCAGAAAGCCGAGCTTTTGCGCCAATTCCTTGTTAATTGCTACTTCCTGCTGATACCACGGTGCATTCTGATAAACACGCCAGAATTTCCCAAACTGGCCGGTAAAATCTTCATGATGCAAATGCAGCCAGTCGTAGTCCGAAAGTTTGCCTTCCAGGATTTCTTCATCGTACACAATGTCATAATCAATTTCGGCATAGCTTAAAACCAAAGTTACCGCATCATCCCAGGGTTGTTTATTGGGTGGCGAATAAACTGCAATTTTCGGCGCTTTGTTCATGGCAACCGCATCCTGGTTTACATCGGGTTGTGCAATCTGGCTGAGAATGGCATTTGCCTGTGCATCCGAAATACTTTCGTAACTCACGCCACGGATAACACATTCATTCTCAATTTCCGGAGTTTGAGTCATCAGAAAACTTCCGCCACGATAGTTTAGCAGCCATTTTACTTCGATATCCTTTTGTAAAACCCAATACGCTATTCCGTACGATTTAAGATGATCTTTTTGTGAATCATCCATCGGAATTAGAAGATGAATAGCTTTTGCCTGAAAGGAAATGCAAAGGATAAGCAGAATTGTTGCGATTTTAAATCTCATTGTTTTCGTTTTCTGAAGTAATACAAATATAACGATGTATTAGTTCAAAACTAAAACGGGGTATCCGATGCAGAAGAATTCTTATTATCGAAGTTACTGTTGTTTGAAATTCCTGCTGCATACGAGTCTTCATCATCGTTCATTTTTGAGCTGAATGTCTGACCGATGTCGAAACCACTTCCAAACTGATTTTCCATATCTGAAAATTTCGCCAGCTCTTTTTTGAATGACAGGTGAATATCGCCTGTTGCGCCGTTTCGGTGTTTTGCGATAATAATTTCGGCAACACCGATGAGCGAATTTCCTGATTCATCCTCGGTAATTCCAAAATATTCGGGCCGGTGAATAAATAACACAATGTCGGCATCCTGTTCAATGGCTCCCGATTCACGAAGGTCTGACAGCTGTGGCCGTCTGCCTTCACGCGATTCAACCGAACGGTTTAACTGAGATAAAGCGAGAATAGGAATGTCAAGTTCTTTTGCAATGGCTTTCAACGAACGCGAAATGGTGCTCACTTCCTGCTCGCGGCTACCCCTGCTGTCGGATGCTGCGGTCATTAACTGCAAATAATCCACGATAACTATATCGATATCGTATTGCATTTTTAAGCGCCTGCATTTGGCCCTGAATTCAAAAACCGAGAGTGCCGGTGTGTCGTCGATAAACATGGGAGCCTTGTCGAGGCTTGAAATTTTGCGGTTTAAATGTTCCCATTCCCAGTCTTCCAGCCGCCCCGATTTTAGTTTTTGCGAACCTAATTCCGTTTCCGAAGAAATTAAACGCGTTACCAACTGAATCGATGACATTTCCAACGAAAAGAGAGCAACTTTTTTGTCGTGATTTACTGCCATATTCCGCGCCATGGAGAGCACAAATGCGGTTTTACCCATCGATGGCCGCGCCGCTACGATAACCAAATCGGTTCTCTGCCAGCCTGAAGTAATTCGGTCTAAAGCAGTAAATCCCGAAGGCACTCCGCTTAATCCTTCTTTTTGGTTTTTGGCTTTTTCAATCTGAAGAATAGCTTCATTCAGAATCGGTTTAATCGGCACCGTTTCCTTTTTAATGTTGCCTTGTGCCACCTGGAATAATGCAGATTCCGAATAGTCTATCAAATCATCAACATCGAGTGTATCGTCGTACGAACGGGTTTGAATTTCGGACGAAACCCGGATTAATTCACGTTGAATAAATTTCTGTGCTATTATTCGGGCATGAAATTCGATATGCGCTGCCGACGCTACCCGGCGGGTTAACTGGGTAATATATGCCGGCCCGCCAATTTCTTCAAGCTGATTTCTGTCTTTCAGCTCCTGTGTAACCATTAACAGGTCAACCGGCTTTTCATTGGTGGAAAGCGCTTTTATGGCATCGAAAATTTTTTGGTGTTCCTCTTTATAAAAGCTGTTGGTATCGACATAATCGGCAACGGTTACATAGGCGTCGCGTTCGAGCATTAATGCACCGAGAACGGCTTCTTCAACCTCTATAGCCTGGGGTGGCAGCTTGCCATATTGTGCGTTAATTTGCTCGATATTAAACGGAGTTGTCTTTTTCCTTTCAGCCATAATCAAGAATAATTACCAAATATCAGATTTAAAAACAGGGCTAAATTACAACTTTTGAATGGCTGACAAAGAGGATTATTTTTTAAGTTTTAATTTGGAGCAATGAAGTTTTTAACTATAGCTATTCACAATTGTTAATACGAATTCAACACGCTGATTTGTTTTCAGTTGCAGTTTTCAGTTGCAGTTTTCAGTTGCAGTTTTCAGTCTCAGTTTACAGTCTCAGTTTGCAGTTGCAGTTTGCAGTCTCAGTTTTCAGTCTCAGTTTGCAGTCTCAGTTTTATGTATTCTTGCTTATCTGTGTCTTGTGTCTTGTGTCTCAAAATCTTGTGTCTTGTGTCACGTGTCTCAAAATCTTGTGTCTTATGTCTCGTGTCTCAAAATTCTGTGTCTTGTGTCTCAATATCCTGTGTCTTGTGTCTCAATATCCTTTGTCTTGTGTTTTTCCAATATTCAAAGCCAGCGGGTTAATGTGACAGCTTATCGTCGATTATTCTTGTTATAATTTCCTTTAAGGTAAGTCCCATAGCTGCAATTTGCTGCGGAATAAAACTGGTTGCAGTCATTCCCGGTGTGGTATTAACTTCCAGAAAATAGAAAACATTGTCCTTTAAAATGAAGTCGATTCTAACGATTCCGGAACATTGGCACAAATCATAAATAGTTGAGCTGATGCTCTGGCATTCTTCAAACAGGTTTTTGGGCAAACGGGCCGGTGTTATCTCTTCAGCAGCGCCTGGTGTATATTTGGCTTCGAAATCGAAAAACTCATTTTTTGGCAATACTTCAGTTACCGGAAAAACAATATTTTCACCCTTAATTTTTACCAGGCCACAGGTAAATTCCTTTCCATCGATAAATTCTTCCATTAAAGCTTCACTACTTTCCTCCCATGCTTTTTTTACTGCATTTTCAATATCAGCTTTGGTTTTCACTTTGCTAATTCCAAAACTGGAACCTCCGGCATTCGGCTTTATAAATATCGGCAAACCCAACTGGCCAACAATTTTATCTGTATCAATCTTTTCACCTTTTGCGATTTTCATCGATTTTGCCATGCGTACACCAAAGCTTCGCAGGTAATTATTGCAAAACCATTTATTAAACGTTAGCGATGAAGAATGTACATCGCAGGTAGAGTAAGGGATTTTTAACAAATCGAAATATCCCTGCAGAATTCCGTCTTCGCCCGGTGTTCCGTGAATGGTGATGTAAGCAAAATCAATTTTTATTTTTTCTTTGTTTAGTAGAAAACTAAAATCTGACTTATCGATTTCGGCAATTTTTTCGTTGTTGTCGACCACAATCCATTCTTTGCCCTTCATTTGAACGAGCCATGGCGTATACTTTGAAGAGTCGATAGCTTTAAAAACATTTGCGCCACTTTTTACCGAAACGACAAATTCCGAAGAATCGCCGCCGGAAATTACTGCTATATTAAATTTCTTATTCATTTCTGTTTGCGATATAATTTTCCCATTTTTCGACAGCCGAAGCCATATCATCGGGCAATTCGGAATCAAATAACATCTTCTCTTTCGTTACCGGATGAACAAAGCCAAGTGTTTTTGCATGCAATGCCTGTCGTGGTAGAATTTTAAAACAATTCTGCACAAACTGCCTGTATTTGCTAAAAGTTGTCCCTCGCAGTATTTGGTCGCCGCCATAGTTTGAATCGTTAAAAAGCGGATGGTTAATGTATTTCATATGCACGCGTATCTGATGAGTGCGACCGGTTTCGAGTCTGCATTCTACCAGAGTAACATAACCAATTCGCCTTAGAACTTTGTAATGTGTTACGGCCTCTTTACCATAATCACCTTCAGGAAAAACGGTAAAAACCTGTCTGTTTTTAAGGCTGCGTCCAATATTTCCTTCAACGGTTCCCTCATCCTCTTTCACGCTTCCCCAAACCAGCGCCTGGTATTTTCGTTCGGTGGTTTTATTAAAAAACTGGTTTCCAAGATTCGTTTTGGCTAATTCGGTTTTGGCAACAACCAGCAAACCCGAGGTATCTTTATCAATTCGGTGAACAAGGCCCGGACGCGGATCTTCACTGTTAAACAATGGCAGGTCTTTAAAATAAAAAGCAAGGCCGTTTACAAGCGTACCGGTATAATTTCCATGGCCGGGATGAACAACTAATCCGGCAGGTTTATTTATTACGATAAGCTGGTCGTCTTCATAAACAATATTTAAAGGGATATCTTCAGGAATGATTTTTAGTTCATGCCGCGGATAATCCATTACAATCCGGATATCGTCGTGCGGTTTTACCTTATAGTTGGATTTTACGGCTTGATTATTTACCATAATGCAACCGGCATCAGCAGCCGCCTGAATTCTGCTTCTCGAAGCATTGTCGATTCGGTTGGAAAGATACTTATCGATTCGTACGGAAGTTTGGCCAGGATCAACGACTACGCGATAATGCTCGAATACATCGCCTTCTTCCAATTCTTCATTATCATCGATAAAATCTTCCATAAAATTGAATCCTTTTTAAGCTAAGGGAATTCTGTTTTGCCGGATTTATTGGTTAACCATAAATCGACAGTGGAACCAAGGCTGATTTGTTTTGTGCTTTTGTCGTTTGGATATTGCTTCCATACAAATGCGGTTAATGAATCCTCAGCCGTTTGTACACTTTCGTCGTAAATTACCACTCCCATGTTTAGCATTGAATTGGTAAGCACAATTTTTGCTTCATCGAATGTATAGCCGGTTAAGTCGGGCAGAGGCGTTTCTTCGTTTCCAAGGCTTCGCCCGACAACAAGGTCAACCGAACTTCCCTTTAATATCATTTTTCCCGGCCGAATCAAAGCGGATTCCTGCTCCACCTTTAATACCAGGTCGTTGAATTCCGACGGTTCATACGAAATGTTGCCTATTTTAATTCCAATATTCTCGGCAAGTACCTGCGCCTGGCGAAACGAAATATCGGTTAATTTTGGTAAGGCAACTTTTTCAGGTTCGCTGGAATTAATAGTTAAAAAAACTGTACGGTTTTGCTTTACCCTGAATCCGGGTTCCGGTTCCTGGTCGACAACTGCACCCGGCAAGGCATCGCTTACAAAAACAGAATCGATAATTTCAGCATTCACGTTATTTTGTTCCACCGTGTTTTCGATTTCAACTTCTGTAAGGCCTGTGAAATCGGGAACCGGATATGATTCTCCGTGATGAGTGTATACTTTTAATCCCCTGAATGTTATAATTAGAACTACAATCACCAAAAGTATGGCAAGTATTAAATTTATTAAAAATATACGGCTTGTCAAGAATTTTTTTAAACTCATTCGCTGAAAATATCGGTAATAATTACAACAAAAATAACCCAAAAAAAGTATGCTGAAGACTAAATTTCGTTTTTCAAAATAATTTTATTTTCGATACTGAAATAAATCCGGAAAAGCGTATGGAAACTTCCATTGTATAATTTTCACCGTATTACAAACATCAATAAACACGAAAAGGTAAAGAATCGCTTCCTTACCTTCCCGTGGATTTAACCTGAAGTTAATTTATCTTTTATGTCTCGGTTCGTCCGAAACAGATAGTTTTTTTCTTCCTTTTGCACGGCGTGCTTTTAAAACTTTACGTCCGTTGGCTGTGGACATTCTTTCGCGAAAACCGTGTTTGTTTTTCCTTTTTCTGTTCGATGGTTGAAATGTTCTTTTCATCTCAGTATATTTTTATTTCTTTTTTTCGGACTGCAAAAATAGTTCTTTTTTATTCTCTTCCAAAATCTGCCTCATCTTTTTGTTCTTTTCCCGAAACATTTAAGCAGAATGAATCAACGTGTATGCGCTATTTCGAGAAAATCATTTTTACGGCGATAACGATCAATAAAACACCGAACATCCGCCTCAACATCTTGTCGGGGATATTGATTGTGAAATGAGAACCTAAATATGCCCCAACCACAAAGGCAGCCGACAGGATTAGCGCAACTCTCCAGTTTACATTTCCTTCTTTCCAGTAATTCCAGGTTGCGAGAATCCCGACCGGTGGCAACATAAATGCAAGACTTGTACCCTGCGCTTCGTGTTGTGTAAAACCCAGGATAAAAACAAGGGCCGGAATAACAATTATGGCTCCGCCAACGCCAAAAACTCCGGAAAGCAATCCCGACAATATTCCAATTACAAGTATTATTATTATATGGGTAACGCTCATAATTATTTTTCGTTTTTTACCGAGAACCGAAACCCGATTCCATGTAAGTTAATGATTTTTATGCCCGAATCTTCATTAAAGTATTTTCGTAAGCGCGAAATAAAAACATCGAGACTGCGGCCAAGGAAATAATCATTGGAACCCCAAACCTGTTCAAGAATTTCGTTGCGGCTAAGTACTTTGTTCGAATTTTCGGCAAAGTACTTAATTAATTCTGCCTCTTTTAATGTTAGATTTCGGGAGTTTCCGTTTATCGATAGTGTTAAATCTTCGGGATTAAAAATGAATTTGCCAATTTTTATTGTCTTGGCCGATTTACCATTTGAAACCGGTTGGGCCTGGCTGCGTTTCAGGAATATCTTAATTTTCAGCAACAATTCTTCCATGCTGAAAGGTTTAGGGATATAGTCGTCGGCGCCAAGTGTTAATGCTGTAATTTTATCTTCGGTCATCGATCGTGCTGTCAGAAAAATAATCGGCACCTGTTCATTTTTCCGGCGTATGGTTTTTGCAACCTCAAAGCCATCAACTTTTGGAAGCATTACATCGAGCACGATAATATCGTATAAATTTTCGTGAAATAAATCGAGCGCGATTGCGCCATTTTCGGCAACTTCAACTGCATAATTGTTTTGTTCCAGGTTATCTTTAACAATAAACCGCAGCGCTTCATCATCTTCAACCAAGAGTATTTTAAATCGGGTATCAGCCATTTTTTATTGGAATAATGAGTGTAAATATACTACCTCCTGCAGGATTTTCATCAACATTTATTTGCCAGTTGTGCGCAACAACAATTTTCTTTACATAATCCAGGCCTAATCCAAAGCCTTTTACATTGTGCACATTTCCTGTAGGAATACGATAAAATTTGGTAAATATTTTCTTGCGTTGATCTTTTGGAATGCCTATTCCGTTATCAATAATACGAATTTCAACCGATTTTTTTCCTTTGATACATTCTACCTTTATTTCCGGATTATGTTCGCAATATTTTACGCCGTTTTCCAATATATTCGAAATTAAATTCGAAAAATGAAATTTGTCAAGCATCACTTTTTCATTTCCGTTTTCGAACTTCATTACAATTTTGGCTTTCAGTCCAAAATCGGTTTGTTTGAAATGCGCGATGATTTCGGAAATAATTTCGCGTAACCCGGTTTCTTCGAGATTGAGCCGAATCCTGTTTTTCTCGATGGAAGCAAGGTTTAATACTTTTTCCACGTTTTTCGATAATCGCTGGTTTTGTTCCTGGATAATTCGGGCATATTCAAACAACCGTTTCGGATTTTTTAAAATGTCTTCGTTATTGATAACGCCGGCAGAAATTGCTATCGATGAAATTGGTGTTTTTAATTCGTGTGTTAAATTGTTTATAAAATTTTTCTGAACCTCCGATAATTGTCTTTGCCTAATTATAACCGCAAGCGTATAACCAAAGAATAGAATGACCATAACCAGCAAGCCGGTAAAAAAGTACCAAATCGATAATTGAGAGCTAAAGTACGATGACCGGTTAGGGAAATGTATTCCGAAATAGTTTATGTATTTATCGTCAGTGGGAAAATTAAAGGTTGAAGGTTTTTCGCCGCTTTGCGTTATTAGCTTTGCATCTTCCATTTGTTCCGTTACCGGGTCGTAAATTGCATATTCAAAATCGGCAAAAATTTCGTGTTTTTTTAATTCTTCAACTAAATGCGTTTTTAATAAATCGGCATCGATAACTTCATCGACATTTACAATATAATAGTTGTTCGTAATTATCTCAACCGGTGTTATGCTGTCGAAATTCGCTGTGTTTCCGCCTGCAAGCAATATTTGCCATGCAACTTCCTTTAAAGCTACAGCAGCGCTTTCCCTAAATTGCTTTTCGGAATAATTGTATGAACTTTTTAAGTATAAAAACTGAATGGAAAAGATTCCCACCACCGAAATGGTAGCCAGTATAATAATATATTTGTATGCCCTGCTTTTCATTTAAATGCCTGATATTAAGCAAAATTTAGCCCTGTTTTTTTTGATTGGTTAACACTTCATTAACAAATAATTGCTTTAGGTTAACACGTGTGTATCGAAAGCATTGCTACATTTGCTAATACAAAGTAATAGAATAATTTATCATTTTAAAACAGATATTTATATGAAACGCTTTTTACTCATCAGCACAGTTATTTGTTTCGTGGCAGCTTTAAATGTATTGGTTGCCCAGGACAAACCAAAAATTGTATTTGAAGAAATGAGCCACGATTTTGGTTCTTTTAAAGAGGCAGACGGACCTCAAACAACAACATTCAAGTTTAAAAATACAGGATCAGTTCCATTGGTATTATCCAATGTACGCGCATCTTGTGGTTGTACAACTCCAAAATGGACTCGCGAGCCGGTTGCACCAAATGGTTCAGGTGAAATTCAGGTAAGTTATAACCCGAAAAACCGTCCCGGAGTATTTACAAAAACAGTTACAGTAAGCTCAAATGCCGAAAATCCTTCAGTAGTCCTGCATATTACCGGACAGGTGGATCAACGCGAAAAAACACTCGCTGAAAAGTATCCGCGACAAATTGGGGAATTAAGAGTTCAAACCAATCATATTTCGTTTGCGCAGTTAAAGGAAAATGATGTGGAAACAAAAACGCTTGAACTGGTTAACGATTCGGACAAACCAATTAAAGTTGGATTGCAGCAGATTCCAAAACATTTATCGGCAAAAGTTACACCCGAAACCATTCCTGCGCACGAAACGGGAGTTTTAAGTGTAACCTATAATGCAAAAGAAGCCAACACTTATGGCTTTACATCGCACCGCATTTATTTATCGTTAGACGGTAGTAAAGACTATAAAAATTCAGTTGGAGTAAGCGCTACCATTGAAGAAGATTTTTCCAGCCTTTCAGCTGAACAACTCTCCAATTCGCCGGTTGCTCACTTCGATGAAGAAACGTTCGATTTTGGCGATATGACGCAAGGAGACAAAAGAGAGCATACATTTACGCTTGAAAATAATGGAAAATCGGATTTAATTATTCGTAACGTACGTTCTTCTTGTGGTTGTACCGCCGTTGCTCCTTCTACCAAAGTTATTGCCGCAGGCCAGTCGGCACCGATTAAAGTAACATTCGATTCGCGGGGCAAACGCGGGCGTCAGAGCAAATCGATTACCGTAATTACCAACGATCCCAAAAATCCGACTTCAACGCTTCGGATTTCAAGCAATGTAAATACTGAAAGTTAATAAATCACCTTTGTAAGTTATAATAGTAGAGGTGTTGCAGGTTTTTGCCTGCAGCACCTTTTTGTTTGCCTGCTTTTTACCCGATTTGGTTTACTTTTGTAGCAAAGAATAATGCATGTCTGAAAAAAACGCGGAGAAACATTTCGAAAATAATCCTGAATTTAAAGGCTTAAAGGTGAATGAAGGAATCGATCAACCCGATTCGGTAAGCAAGGATTCGGTAGCCCGCTTTCTAAAGAAGAGCCGGAAACTGCATTCTGTCGAAGAATATGTGAATGGAATCCTCAATGGCGATATTACACTTTTAAGTAAAGCTGTAACCCTGGTTGAAAGTTCGAATGCAAAACATCAGCAAATTGCGCAGGAAATAATTGCGCGGTGCCTGCCACACAGCGGAAATTCAATCCGCGTTGGCATAACAGGAGTTCCGGGAGTCGGCAAAAGTACATTTATTGAAGCGCTTGGAAAGCACATCACCGGCAGCTTCGGTAAACTGGCTGTGCTTGCAATCGATCCAAGCAGCGAACGTTCAAAGGGAAGTATTCTTGGAGATAAAACGCGAATGGAAGAACTTTCGGGCGATAAAAACGCATATATACGCCCCAGTCCGTCGGCAGGCTCATTGGGCGGCGTGGCACGCAAAACCCGCGAAACCATTGTTTTGTGTGAAGCAGCCGGTTTTAATCATATATTTATTGAAACAGTGGGAGTGGGGCAAAGCGAAACTGTAGTTCATTCTATGACCGATTTTTTCCTGTTGTTAAAGCTGGCCGGAGCAGGCGACGAACTGCAGGGAATAAAACGCGGAATTATGGAAATGGCCGATGTTATTGCAATAAACAAAGCCGACGGAAATAATATTGAAAATGCAAAAAAAGCAATGATTCAGTTTAATAATGCCATTCATTTGTTTCCAAAAAAAGAATCGCAGTGGAATCCGAAAGTGCTGACATGCTCCGCAACGAAAAACCTGGGGATTACCGAAATCTGGGATGAAATTGAAGAATTACAGGACAACTACGGATAAAAACGGCTATTTTTCAAAAAACAGAAACCGGCAGGCCATTTTCTGGATGCACGAAACCATTCAGGAACAGTTAAAACGGAATTTTTACAACAATGCTGAAATTCAGCATAAAGTGAAAGAAATGGAAGATTTGGTTTTAACCGACAAGCTCAGTCCGTTTATGGCTGCAGGACGGCTTTTGGAAATGTTTTCAGCATTGAAATAGCAGCAGCTTCTGATGATCATTTGTGAACCGTTTTCTTGCTCTGCTGAAGTTTCAAATCGAAATTCCCGTATTTCGTTCTGTTACTAAAAACTTTTGAAAATCACGGGAAACAACCGGATAGTTACACATTCAAAATGAATTATCTTTGCAGAAAACCTTTCAATGGTAAATCTGTTATAAAGGCATAAAATCAATAATCAGAAAAAAAAATCGATAAAATGAATTACGATGTTATAGTAATTGGAAGCGGCCCTGGCGGGTATGTAACTGCCATTCGTGCCGCTCAGTTGGGACTAAAAGTTGCTGTTGTTGAACGGGAAAATTTAGGTGGAATTTGCCTTAACTGGGGATGTATTCCAACCAAATCGCTGTTGAAGAGCGCCCAGGCTTACGAATACGCGGTTCACGCAGCCGATTACGGTGTTTCCATTTCGGGTGAGGTAAAACCCGATTTTGCTGCCATGGTAAAACGCAGCCGTGAGGTGGCAGATGGAATGAGCAAGGGAATACAATATTTGTTTAAGAAAAATAAAGTTGAATCGATTTTCGGAACCGGAAAATTAACCGGTAAAAATGCAGTAGAAGTAACCGACGAAAAGGGAAAAAAAACGAGCTATACTGCCAAGCATATTATTTTAGCTACAGGTGCACGTTCACGCGAGTTACCCAATCTGGTTCAGGATGGTAAAAAAATTATAGGCTACCGAAAAGCGCTTGTTCTGGAAAAACAGCCTGAAAGTATGGTTGTTGTTGGTTCAGGAGCTATTGGAAGCGAATTTGCATATTTCTATCAGTCGATTGGGGTAGATGTGACGCTGGTTGAGTTTCTACCCAATATTGTTCCAAACGAAGATGAAGAAGTGTCGAAACAACTGGAACGCTCTTTCAAAAAAATGAAAATGAAAGTGTTAACCGGTTCATCGGTGGAAAAGGTGGATACAAAAGGCGATAAATGTAAGGTCACCATTAAAACCAAAAAAGGGGAAGAAATTGTGGAAGCCGATATCGTGCTTTCTGCTGTGGGGATTTCACCTAACACTGAAAATATCGGTTTGGAAGAATTGAAAGTGGCAACCGACAACGGAAAAGTAAAAGTAGACGAATATTACCGTACCAATGTGGAAGGCGTTTATGCTATCGGCGATATTATTGCCGGACCTGCATTGGCGCACGTAGCTTCTGCCGAAGGTATTGTTTGTATCGAAAAAATTGCCGGCTTGAATCCCGAACCAATCAATTACAACAATATCCCAGGTTGTACCTACACCATTCCGGAAGTTTCGTCTGTTGGATTAACCGAGGCAAAAGCAAAAGAAGCCGGTTACGAAATTAAGGTGGGCAAATTCCCGTATTCGGCCAGTGGCAAAGCAAGCGCTGCCGGTCAAAAAGAAGGTTTTGTGAAATTGATTTTCGATGCAAAATATGGCGAACTGCTCGGAGCCCATATGATTGGCGGGAATGTTACCGAAATGGTTGCAGAGTTAGTCGTAGCTAAAAAACTCGAAATAACCGGTCATGAATTACTAAAAACAATTCATCCGCACCCGACCATGAGCGAAGCCATTATGGAAGCAGCCGCTGCTGCATATGATGAGGTAATTCATATTTAAGATATTTCAATGGAAACTGAAAAACCCGGAAGTTTACTTTCGGGTTTTTTTATTCAAAAAAATTTTCAATTTATAAATACATATATCCAACTTCGGTTATTGAATAATAGTCTGTATTATTCAAAATATTTACATAATCAGCCTTTTAATCCGGTAAAATGCCATCTGTTTGGTTTATACTTAAGCCATTGAGAAAAATATAATGTAAATTTCCCATTAACTCTAAATGAATCAATTATGAAAAAACTAATCATTTTCTTTTTTATGTTCTGTATTGGAACATCAATAATTGCCCAAACAACAGTTTCAGGAAATGTTAAGGATGCAGAAACAGGTGAGCCCATGATGGGTGTAAACGTCGTTGTGGTAGGTAAAACGGTAGGTACAATAACAGACTGGCAAGGCAGCTTTACCTTACAAATTGAAAATACCCCTCCTTTAAAGCTGAAATTTTCCATGGTTGGATTTCTTCCGGATACGGTTGTAATAGATCAGAATAATCAGAAAATAAACCTAAGCTTAACGGAGATGGAGACGGAATTAAACGAAGTGATTATCTCTGCTTCCAGAACTCCGGAACGTGTAATGGAATCTCCGGTTACCATTGAGCGCATGGATACAAGGGATGTTCAAAATACAAGTTCTGTAAGTTTTTACGATGGCCTTGTGAATTTAAAGGGTGTTGATGTAAATACAAACAGCTTCACATTTAAATCGATAAACACACGCGGGTTCGCCACATTTGCAAATACACGTTTTGTACAGTTGGTTGATGGTATGGATAATGCATCCCCGGCGCTAAATTTTGCCATTGGGAATATGCTTGGCATGTCGGAACTCGATGTAAATACGGTTGAATTGCTGCCCGGCGCATCATCTGCCCTGTATGGTGCAAATGCTTTTAACGGTATTATGTTTATGGAAAGCAAAAATCCGTTTGAATTTCCAGGCGTAAGCGTTTACGGTAAAACAGGCGTTACAGTACAAAAAGCTGCCGGAACCAATCTGTTTGTTGATGCCGGTTTTAGAGCTGCCCATGCTTTTAGCGACAAATTTGCAGCAAAGGTTTCAGTTTCATTTTTAAATGGAACAGAGTGGTATGCCACCGATTATAAAGATTATTTTAATCCAGGATTCACAAGGGCGAACCCTGACTATGACGGTTTGAATATTTATGGCGATGAAGTGTCGACAACCTTAAATTTTGAGCAAGCTGCATTAGCGGCAGGTGTGCCCGAAAGTGTTGCATCATTAATGGGGTCTCAAACTGTTTCAAGAACCGGGTATACCGAAACGGATTTAATCGATTACGGGGCTGAAAGCTTAAAGGCTGATTTATCATTAAATTTCCGTCCTAACGGTGATGATTTGGAAATCATTCTTAATTCGAAATTCGGCATGGGAAATACCATTTACCAGGGAACAAACAGGTATTCAATCCAGAATTTTTATATGTATCAGAATAAATTGGAGGTTCGGAATAATAATTTCTTTGTAAGAGCCTATATGACCGGAGAATCAGCCGGAGATTCATATGATACACGGTTTGCAGCAATTAATGTCAATAGATCATGGAAATCGGATACACAATGGTTTACAGATTATGCAACTGCGTATGTTCAAAATTATGTAGGAACGGTACTTGGAGGCGGAA
Source organism: uncultured Prolixibacteraceae bacterium (assembly GCA_963821855.1). Classification (GTDB taxonomy): domain Bacteria; phylum Bacteroidota; class Bacteroidia; order Bacteroidales; family Prolixibacteraceae; genus Draconibacterium. The sequence goes on from CAWGFJ010000014.1 coordinate 198,723, forward strand.
CTCCAAATCCTGCTTTAATTCATCAAACTGCCAGACAGTATGCACAAACCGGCGCACTGGTTCCTGGTTCCGCCCAATTTGAAAATGCCTTTAATAAAGTAATATCTGATCCTAATTTGGCAACCGGAGCAAAATTTAGCGATAATACAAAGCTTTATCATGTTGATGCAAACTACAATTTCAGGGAACTGATTGAATTTGCTGATATTCAGTTGGGTGGTTCGTGGCGGCAATATTCTCTTAATTCCAGCGGATCGATATTTACTGATTTTGACGGACCAATAAACTATAATGAATATGGAGCTTACGGGCAGTTGCAAAAGAAATTAGCTGATGAACGATTAAAATTTACGGGTTCAATTCGCTATGATAAAGCAAAAAATTTTGATGGTCATTTTTCTCCAAGACTTTCTTTGCTTTATTCGGCGGGGCAAAACAGAAACCACAATTTCAGGGTTTCTTTCCAAACAGGTTTTAGGAATCCTACAACACAGGATTTATACATAGGACTTGATGGAGGCAGAGCTATACTGGTCGGTTCGGCTCCTGATAATTTAGACCGATACACAAGTACTCCGTTGAATGTCAGCGCAACAGGACAGGCAATTGGATTTCCTGCTACGGTAAAATTATCGGGTAGGGCCGCTTATGAAAATTCATTTTCGTTATCCTCGGTTTTAGCGCAAACATTCGAAAAATCCGATTTTCAACTTGTGCAACCCGAAAAAGTGAAAGCATATGAGCTTGGATATCGTGGAGTATTTGAAGGAATATCGGTTGATTTAAGCGGTTATTATAACATCTATAACGATTTTATTGGCAATAAAACAGTAATTGTTCCTTATTATGGCAAAGCCGATCTTTCCGACATTACACCATTGCCGGCTCAATTAGGTGGCCCAACTCCAACAGCCTTAATAGCATTAAATAGTGGAGACTATAAGCCATTTCAGATTTATTCAAACTCCAAAGCCGAAATATCATCCTATGGTATTGGAATCGGATTAACAAAGAAGGTTTTTACCAGGTATGATTTAAGTGTAAATTATGTGTGGTCTAAATTTAATTTTGATCAGTCAACGGATCCCGATTACGAAGCAGGATTTAATACACCTGAACATGTTGTTAAGGCATCGTTTGGAAGCCAGCGCGTAATTAAAGAATCTGGGATTTAATGTGAATTTCAGATGGAATAGCGAATATTTATGGGAAGCGACATTTGTAGATGGAACTGTACCGGCAAATGCAGTAGTTGATGCCCAGGTGAATTATGCTGTCAGAAAGTGGAAAACCGTGATAAAAATTGGAGGAGCCAACATAGGCGGAAATGAATATTTTAATGCGCCCGGAACAGGATATATCGGTTCTCAATATTACATTTCCCTGACTGTTGCCTTATAATTTATTTGTAAAAGTTTCACATTGAAGCCAATTTGACTGCGATGTTTGAATCGTTACCTGTTGATTAACAGTCAGATTATTATGTTTTAACATTCGGTTGTTAATATATTCTGTAAGAGTAAAAGAGAGGTGTTTAGAATAGCAAAAAATAAATTCTATTTTTATCGTGAATTTATTCAGTTACGATCATAAACTGGTCGATGTTTTACAAAGAAGGCTGTACGAAAGGCAGCCTTCTTCCTTTCAGAAGAATAAAAAAAGGCTGCCCGTTTTAACAGACAGCCTTTATAGAACTAACATCGAATTAAATTGATAGGTAACAGATTGTTATAAATCAGTTATTTCAAAAATCTCATTATACACTGTTCCGTCGGTGAGTTTGGCCGTTAGAACAAATTCTTTTTTGCCTGCAAGAATCAGCGGGGCTAAATCAAACCGGAATTCCTTGGTGAAAAATGCCTCACACATATCTCCGTTTGCATCGTGCCTGATTTCAAAAGTGGGAACATTGCTGCTGCTTGCCACCCATGGATGCATATAAGCCAAATCGATAGTGTGCTCTTCGCAACCACCGGAGTACGATAATTTTATTTGCAAACAATGTCCGTCTACAAAGGCTTCATGGATAAAAACCGGATCGCGTGCCAAGCTATCGTAATTACTGAAATACAGATCGACATACTCGGCGCAGTTTAATTCCTCTATATACTTTATATCGCTTGCAGTACCGCGATCGCAGGTTGAAATCACATTTTGCAGTTCGACATATTCAACCAAAACCCGTTGACCATTGGAAAAGGTAAATCCGTCGGGAAAATAAAGTGGCTGAATTTTGTTTCCGTTGTCCAAAACTATAACATAACCACAATCGCCTGCACCGGCATAATCCACAACCATGCCTGTATCGGTAAGAATGATCTCTTCATTATCATTGTTACAGCCCGAAAAAATAAATACGAAAAGGAAGAATAAAAGGATATTTCTTTTCATGGCGTTTAATTTTCTAATGTAGAACGTTTTAGTGTTTCCGTTTATTCTGTTTAGTGTAAATAAAATTACGTATTATATTTCGGATTTTTAACTTCTCCGATAAATAAAATGGCGCCTGTATCTTTTTCGGTAATAGCAAATACAAATGGTTTGTTAACAATAAAATATATTTTCTGCACTTCGTTTGGTACTGCACTTGTTGCTGTAAAAGTAATCGAAGTTACGGCCGCAGCTTCAGTTCCGTTTTCATTAACATCGATATACGATTTATGCAGAACAGAACTGATAAAAAGATTTTCGTCGCAAATTTTTGAAAAATCCGCTTTTCCATCCTGAAATGCTTCAATTATTCCCATTTCTTTTAAAACATTTTTTAAAGGCATTTTAAAAGAAAACTTAAATCGTGGCATAGCTAACAACAACATGTTCCTTTTCCTCGAATTGCTGATCCCAGTTTTTCCAGTTGCTGAAGTTATGTTGTCAATTACATCCTGCGATTTTTTCCTGATTCAGGCAACATCACAACCATGTTGTACTGTCCGGTTCCGTATGGAAGTTTAACAGCTTTAAATAAATTGTTTGATGTGTATTCCAATTTGCCTTCATTATGCATGGTTTCCACTTCTTTCGACTCATTATCAGACAAATTAAAGTTGGCCATTACAGTGCCATCTTCTTCAAACGCCGTACTCCATATTCCGTTAAAATAAACTGCGTTTAACAGTACCATGCGATCATCCGGGCTTAATTGTTCAACGATGGTTTTTATTTTATCCCTGGTTTTTTCAGCAACCCAGTCGTTAATCGTTTTAACTGCTGAAGGTGATTGAAAATCGAGACCGGAAACTTCAGCGTCGTAGCTGTTTTTGTTTACATCCAGAAAACCATTTTTTACTGCAAAACTATTTGCATAGTAAATCGCATTTGCAATTTCAAAAACCACATCTTCGTCTAATGATTGGAGAGCAGCAATCAACATTTCGTATGAAGCATTAATTTGTTCGGTTGTTAAGCCATTTAATTTCAGCGTATTTTCCATTTCGGTTTTTGTATTTCCATCGGCTCCGTTATAAGCCATTGCAAGCGCTACCGAAATACTAAGCGGCGAAATCATAATATTTTCTTCTTCGCTTCCTGCACGTATTTTCTGAAATATTTCCAGGCCAAATGTATTGTCGGCTTCTACCAACTGTGCAGATTTTTCATCTAAATCAATTACCTTTTTTTGAATTGGTTCCGTATTTTCCTGCTGGCATGATGAAAATGAACCAGGATTAAGAATGCTAAAAAGATAAGATATGCTTTCATTTGAATAGTATTTTAGTTTAAATGTGGGTTCTTAACCGTTCCCATAAATAAAATAGCGCCGGTACTTTTTTCGGCAATGGCAAACAAAAATGGCCGGTTAACAACAAACTGAACATTGGTATGTGTCCCTGCAGCTGTTAATTCTATTGCCACAACAGTTACCGCGGCGGCTTCAGTACCTTCTTCGTTTACTTCGATAAAAGATTTGTGTTTCACGTAATCTATTCTTAAACCACCATTTTTATTGATCCCGCTAAAATTTGCTCCATCAGTGAATGCAATTCCCATTCCCATTTCCGATAATACATCGTTTAATTTTATTTCATATTCAAATTTAAGTTTTGGAAATTCAATATCAGCATTTGTCTCGAAGAATGATTCTTGCCATAATTCCCAATTATCGCTACTCAGGTTATCAATTATATCTTGCAGTGTTTTGTCTTCATTAGGTAACAGCACAAACATATTGTAATTTCCCTGTCCGTAAGGGAGTTGAATTGCACGGAATAAATTGTTTGCTGTATATAAAACTGAATTGGTTTGCTTCATAAAATCAGTTTGAACCACAGAATTGTTTTCTAAATGAAATGCTTTCTTTTCTGTATCTTTTTTATCAAATTTCGACGACCAGATACCCTTAAAATAAATGGCGTTTAAAAGAAACATTACCTGATCGCCACTAATTTCATCCAGAATTTTTTCGATTTTATTATTTGTATTATCAGCCACCCAATTATTAATTGTTTTTAGTGCATTTGGTGAAGTAAAATCCAGTGCAGAAACTTCAGCATGAAAATAATTTTCGTTATTCGCAATAAAATCAGGTTCGACCAAAAAACTGTTTTGGTAATAAATTGCGTTTGCAATTTCAAGGATGACCTTACTATCCAGCGATTTTAATGCATTAACGAGCGTTTGATACGAAGTGTTGATTTCGTTTGTTGTTAACCCGTATAACTTCAGGGTTTTTTCCATGGCAGTTTTTGTCTCTCCGTTGGCGCCATTGTATGTCATCGCCAAAGCAAGCGAAACGCTTAAAGGCGAAACCATGATGTTTTCACGATCTTTTTCCGAGGCATAAATATTTTGAAAGAGTTCGAAGCCAAATTCATTATCGGCTTCCACGATTTGCGCCGATTTCTCATCCAGTTGAATTTCCTTGTATTTGCCAGGTACATTTGTTGAATCTTCGCGGCATGAAATAATTGAAAATAGAATAAAAACAAGGAACAGGGCAGCTTTTATTTTCATGGCAGTTTATTCAAATGATTAAAATCGTTTATCTCAATTTAATAATTGTATTTAAGATGTTTTGCCGGGCATAATGGTTGCGTTAATAATTTATTTAACAGCAACGCAACTGTTTATAAATTTATTTCATCTATTCAGTGGTTAAAATAATATGAAGATAAACCGAAGTGAAGCAAGACGATTAATGGAATGCAGCACAGGATTAAATGCAAATATCCTTAATTTTGAGCGAACATTTGCAAACTGAATTTGGAAGATCTGAAAAATATAATAAAGGAATGTGCCTCGGGAAATGTTCGTGCTCAGGAAACGCTGTACCGCATGCTGGCGCCAAAAATGTTTGGTGTTTGTCTGCGTTATTCCAAGGACAGCACGGAAGCCGAGGATAGTTTGCAGGAAGGGTTTATAAGGGTGTTTACGCACATTAATAAATTCAGGCATGAAGGTTCTTTGGAAGGCTGGGTAAGACGGATTATGGTGAATGTGTCGCTCGAAAAATTCAGAAAACAACATGTAATGCATCCGGTGGAAGACGTATCGATTTATGAACAGCATAATTTTTCGGACGATATTCTTGCAAAGATTACTGCTGAAGAATTAATAGAATTGATACAGGAATTACCGCCGCGCTACAGGATGGTTTTTAACCTTTATGTTTTGGAAGGATTGAACCATAAAGAAATAGGAGAAACAATGGAAATTTCGGAAGGAACTTCGAAATCGAACCTTGCACGTGCGAGAGATATTTTAAAACGAAGAGTAATAAAATTATACGGTGACATAAATACAAATTCGAATTACACAGCTTAGCTGACAGGTAATTGCAGAATAAAGAACTGAACGGATGTAAAACAGGTATTAATGAACAAGGAACTAAATACGGATAAAATTATCAGGGAAAAGCTGGATGGATTCTCTTCAGCTCCACCACCTCATGTCTGGAATAATGTACAGGCAAATATGCTTGCCGGCAAAAGAAAAAGGCGAATGGCATATATTGCCTGGATTTCGGCTGCAGCTGTTGTTTTGCTGGCATTTATCGGAGGTTGGTATTTTAATGAATCGCAAAAAGGCAAAACGGCAACAACCTTACAAACCAAAAGCGCAATAAAAGAAAACGAGCCTCAGGAGCCATTGGAAAAACAGGAACAAATTACCCAATCATCGAAGGAATCTGATGTTAAATCCGAAAAGTCAGATGAAAAGCAGACAAAAGCTGTTGATGCGTTTTCGCGCAAAAATCTTGTAGCAGAAAACCGTACTTCAGCAAACACAAAGCCTGCAGAAAAGCAGTTGGCAGAATCAAGGATTATTCCTGAAAATGACAACAAAAATTCGGACGAACAAAAAATCACGAAAAGCGAAAACTCAGAAACACAGAGTAATGAAACAATAAATCCGTCTGGAAATGAACTTCCGGCTGACGACAAATCACGACCGGAACTCTCCGATTTTGAAAAAAACATAATTGCTGAAAACGTGAAGCAACTGGATGTAAAAGATCAGGATCGAGGAAATTGGAAACTGGGGATGAATATTACACCCGGCTATTCATCGCATGTGTCGGGTCATTCGGCGAGTTATGCACAGAATATGACATACACAGGAAATAACGGTAATGCAAATGTAGGCGGTGGCGTATCCGTTCAATACAAAACTGCAAAAAGGTGGAGCGTTGAGAGTGGAGTATACTATGCGAAAAATGGGCAAAAATCGGAAAATTCTTTTGATGTTTTTGCACTTTCGCAAAATACAGATCGGGCTTTTAATGCTGTTGCCGATAGCTATTTCAGCAATACAGTTAGTGTGGCCAAGGGAACGCTGGAGATGAATGGAACAGCGGGAGTGGTGGCGTTAAACGGAACTCCCATGGGAGCGGAAGTGGCATCGGAATTTGATGAGATAAAAATGAGCGCGCAAAACTCGTTGGTTACCAACGGTGAGTTTTCGCAGGTTTTCGAATTTGTTGAAATCCCGTTGCTGGTGCGTTACCGGATAATCGATTCAAAATTCGGGTTGGAATTAATGGGCGGCTTTAATGCAGGAATTGTAGTTGGAAACAATGCCTATATCGATAATGATTTTGGCTTGCAGAATGTAGGTAAAACCGAAGATATTTCGCCGGTAAATGTTTCGGGAACCCTTGGCTTAGGACTGAATTATGAGCTTAGCAAACATTTTTCTCTCGGATTAGAACCCCGGTTTAATTATTATCTCAGCTCTATTAACCAAAATCCCGATGTTGATTTTCGGCCTTACAGGATTGGATTTTACACCGGTATTTATTACGAATTTTAACATTGAATTCTACGCTTGTTCCTTATTTCGTCTGTTAACGTATTATGCTTCCGAAAAATACACCGTTTGCAAACAGTTTATTTGTTCCCAACCATATTCCACGGAAAGTCATGCTCTCGTGATAGCTTATAATTCTACCGCTGCCCATCGATTGTACCGAAACAACCGGTGCTCCTTTTAATCGCTCCAGGTTTTTGTTCGAAATAAATCCGCTTAAATATGGATTTGCAGAAAATTTAACCGGTTCAGCATATTTTACATGCAATGGTTCGGCAACAGTTTCACCGGCTTTAAATACAGGAAGTTCCAAATTTGTATATCCGTAACAAAGCGGATGGGTGATATCGAGTTCAGTATTAAAGATTGCGCCACTTATCGTATTCAAATTTAATTCGGCACTTTGGTCGGTGTATCGTTTGAATGTGGTTGAATCCGGTTTCACTTCGTTTTTAAATTTGGTTCTTCCCAAATCGTTTCGGCTGGCCCAGGTTGCAGCGCTTCTGTATGCAATAAGATTACCGCCGTTTTGAACCCACGATTTTATTTTTTTTACATCGTTCGGACTGAATTCGCGATACGATCCGCCAGGCAAAATTACAGTGTTGTAATTATTTAAATCAATCGATCGAATATTATCTGTTTCGGTTATTGTGATCGGAATCTGATACCGTTGATCAAATAAATGCCAGATTTCCCCTGCTTCGCTGCTTCGTGTGCTGCCACCTGCAAAAAGAATGATTTCAGGCTTTTCCAGTTTCATAAAGTTATTGCTTCCCCAATCAATACCTTTTGGTGATAAACCGGTATTCAGGCCGTAAAAATCAATTCCTGTATTGTTTGCAGTTTCCCGTACCAGCTTAAAAATATCATCTTCATTTAGCGGCTGGTCATGAACAGGAATCAGAATAGTTCCGTAAGTAAAATCTTCCGTTTTTCCGTCGATTTCAAAACTGAATTTTTCAGTTGCCACTTTTGTCCGTAATCCTGCATTTCTGCAAAATATATAATGCCTTTGGCGCTAAATATTCATTCCATTTTAGCAGATATCCCAGCGCACTTTTTCCTGAGATTACTTCTCCCTGTAGTTTGTTTGTCGCTTACTTTTTCAGAATACTGTATATCTTTTAGTGACGAAACTTTGGCAAAGTCGACACCGAAGGTATACGGCATATTCCATGTCGAAACATCGTAAAATGTACTGTCGGTAAAATTGGTGACTTCCTCAAAAAGCGATTTTAAAAGCAAATATTGTTTTTGCTGAACGGGTACAATATAGCTGCTGCCCGGCTTAAAGATTTTACCATCTGAAGTAAAATTATTTTTGTTGTAATATACTTCAATCTGATGTTTTTGAAGCAAATGCGCTAATTTAAGCGATTTCAGCTTGTCTGTTTCATTTCCAAAAACATAGGCTTTAATTGGATCCTTTTTGGCTTCATCCAATGCTTTATGGTAAAATTGCTTTTGAAAATTTAGCAATTCATCTTTTAGGTTCAGAGCTGCATCGAGTGTGGAAAGCGTAACCGTAAAATGATTTCTGATGCCGTAGGCAAGTTTACGGACACCGTTTTCAGTTTCACGGATGCGGCCGCGAAAACCAGCCTGTTCAAAAAGAATTCCGACGCTTGAGTTAATATCGGGATAGGAAGAACCTTTGCCAATATAATAATCATCAAACTGTTCTTCCGAAAAATACTGCGCACCAATTTTATCGAGATACTTTGCATGATAATCAGCAATTTTATGTGTCAATTCATAATTCTTTTCAGGTGTTAAAGGATTATTGCGCGAAGGAACTCCGGGTTGAAAGAAGAATGTTGAATTAGCGCTCATTTCATGATGATCGGTTACAATATTTGGAAGCCATTCGTAAAACTTTTTAACTCTGCCGATACTTTCCGGATTGACCAAAAGCAGGTAATCGCGGTTTAAATCGAACCAGTAATGATTGGTCCTTCCACCGGGCCATACTTCGCTAAACTGGCGCGAATCGTTTTTTGCAATTCCTGTGGCGCTTTGATTCATATTTGCCCATGTACTGTGCCGTGTAAATCCATCGGGATTTAAACATGGATCAACAAGGATAATTGTGTTTGAAAGTAGTTTATCGATTTTTTCACCCTGAGCAGCAGCAAGATAATAGGCGGTTAACACCGATGAATTGGCGCCACTCGATTCATTTCCATGTATGCTGTAACCTAACGTAACTACAAGCGGAACATTGGCATCTGGTATGTTTTCACTTGGATCGGCATGCCGAATGTGCAGCGCTTTTAATTCGTCGAGCTTTTGTTGATTTTCTTCCGAAGTGAAAATTACATGCACTAACGGACGGTTTTCAAAAGTTCGTGCATATTCCTGTATTATTGCTCTTTCTGAAATCCGATCGATTTCTTTCATATAGTTCAAAATCTGGTCGTGTGTTAAATGCCATTCACCCATTTTCTGATGGAAAAACTGCTCGGGTGTCGGAATTTGTGGATTATAGCTTACATCATCGGGTAAAAAATAATCCATGTTTTCCTGAGAAGCAGACATAAGTGCAAAAAACAATGCAATAATAGTTGTAATTTTTCGCTTCATTTTAATACCTTTATTTTGTTCATGATTATTTGCGGGTTAAAAATTACCCTAAGATTGGAAAAAAAACGATGGATTCAAACCGCAATGAATTGTTTTTCAAAAAGTAATCAGAATTGTAAAAAAGAGATTAAACTATTTGATAACATAATCATCTAAACTGATTTAAAATCCGTTATATTTAAATCGAATTTTAAGCATAAAAATAAACTAATCGCTACAATTTGAAACCGGCTTACCTTATTCGAATATCTTTTGTTGCTGTATTATTCATATTAATGAATAGTTTTGCTTTTGCACAAAAAATGAACGAAATACGGATTAATGAATCGTTTCAGAACCAGCCGCTTGAAGCGTTTTTAATTACACTTCATGATAAATACGGAATTACAGTATTCTACAGGAAAAGCTGGGTTGAAAAATATACAATTACCAAAACTTTTGAAGATACACCATTAATACAGGCGCTAAATAATGTTTTTTACAATCATGATTTAACCTTTAATTTTTTTCAGGATAATGCAATTGTAATATTTAAGAAAGAATTGGATATCCGTTCGCGATATGATGATGATGCGCAGTTGTTAATTGTTGGAGATCCGTTAAACGTAGGAAGGTATAAAACTGCCACTTTAAAAGGACGTGTACTCGATGGCAAAACCGGCGAAACACTTGCCGGAGCTGTGGTGTACGATTCCAAAACCGAAAAAGGGGCGAGTACAAATGTCAATGGCGAGTTTCAGATGGAAATGCCGGTTGGCGACCACCGCTTACGAATATCGTTTGTGGGTTTCGAAAATTCAAATATTAAAGTGAGATTGATTGAAGATGGCAATGCTGATTTTGAGTTATTTGAAGAATCGCACAGTATTGGCGAAGTTACCATTTTGGGCGCCGAAACAGATTTGCCACGGTCGCAGATGAGCATGGTTCAGATGAACTCGAAGGAATTAAAACAATTGCCTGCGTTAATGGGCGAAGTCGATGTTTTAAAAGGATTATCCATGCTCGCAGGTGTTCAAACCGTTGGCGAACTTTCATCAGGATTTAACGTTCGTGGCGGAAATACCGACCAAAACCTCATTTTGGTTAACGGAAGTCCGGTATTTAATTCATCGCATTTATTTGGTTTTCTGTCGCTAATAAATCCCGATGTGGTTCAGGATGTACGAATATTTAAAGGTGGCTTACCTGTAAAACTTGGAGAAAGGGTGTCTTCGGTAATGGAAGTCGATTTTAAAGAAGGAAATGATGAAATGATTCGGGTATACGGCGGCATCGGATTAATAAATTCAAGATTGACTTTCGACGGACCCATAAGCAAAGATAAAAAACTGACTTTTATTGCCGGCGGCAGAAGTTCTTATACCAACTGGATTTTGAAAAAACTTCCCGATTTGGATCTTACCAGAAGTGTAACGCATTTTTATGATCTTTCGGGAAAAGTTACCTATAAGTTCAATCAGCACAATAAGATCAGCGCAATGGCTTATGCGAGTAACGACGAATTTAGTACCAGTTCTCAATCGGTAACCCAATATGGAAATGTAATGGGAAATATGGCGGTACATAACCGTTTTACAGAAACATTATATGGCGAACTGGAAGTTTCGTACAGCAAATACGATTATCGGTTAACCGATTATGCAAACGAAAAACCACAGGAAGCTTATTCCCTGAAAAACAGTTTGAAATACACTTCCGCCGGATATAATTTCAAATGGCACGTAACACCAAGACATAATGCCGAAGCAGGATTTAAAGTGATTTTAAACGAAATCAGTCCGGGAGAAATTATTCCGTTAATGGATACAACGGTCATTAATTACCAAAAATTAAACAGGGAAAAGATACTGGAATGGGCTGCATTTATCGGCGATGAATTTGAAATACTGCCACAGTTTTCCATTGCTTTCGGATTACGTTATACTCATGCTGCAAATATTGGAACACCGGTAGTTTACATTTATGATCCGGATAAACCTGTAATTGCCGATCACGTAATTGATTCATTGCATTTTACATCCAACGAAGTTTCTGCTTCATACGGCGGGATTGAGCCACGTTTTTCACTTAATTATGATTTGAATGAAAAATCGTCGTTAAAATTCAGTTATCAGCGCATTCGTCAGAACATGTTTCAGTTAAGCAACAGCGCAGTAATCTCACCTGCCGAAACCTGGAAAGCGGTTGATTATCATTTGAAACCAATAATAAGCGACCAGGTAGCACTTGGAATTGACAAGCAAAAATGGTTCAAAAGCAGCGATTTCTCCGTCGAAGTCTATTATAAAAACCTGCAAAATCTAATCGAATACAAAAATGGTTCAAAGCTGATTATGAACCCGAATATTGAAACAGCATTAATTCCCACAAAAGGATATTCCTTTGGAGTGGAATTCAGCGCCAAAAAAAGCACGGGCAGATTAACCGGGTATGCCAGTTATGTATTTTCGCGAACAATGCAAAAAAATATCAGTCGTTTCGAAGACGAAAATTTCTGGAACGGAAATTATTACAGAAGCATTTACGATAGGCCTCACGATGTTTCGGTAACAACTACATATAATATTAGCCGTCGCTGGAAATTATCCGGAAATTTTGTTTTTGTTTCAGGCCGGCCGGTTACCTTACCCGAGTTAAAATATTCATTTGCAGACGAGCAACTGATTTATTATTCGGAGCGAAATAAATACCGGATGCCGCCTTATCATCGTTTGGATGTGGCGATTACTTTAGACGAGAATCTTCGTAAAAAACGAATGTGGAAAGGAAGCTGGACCTTATCAGTTTACAATGTGTACGGAAGAAATAATCCATATTCGGTATATTACAAAAAATCGCTTCCGGGCCTCGAAAACGATTTTCGGAGATATTCGTTATTTAAGCTTTCGGTTATCGGAATTCCTGTGCCATCGTTAACATATAATTTTAAATTTTAAATGAAATGGTATATCATATATTGCCTGTTTGCGGCGCTTGTTTTTACGGCGTGTGAGGATATTTATACGCCTGAAGTGGAAACGCTCGACAATGTGCTGGTTGCCGATGCCAGAATTGTAGTTGGTGAAGGAACCAATGTTATTAAGCTTTATGAATCGCGTAGCTTCAACGACGACACTTTTCAATATCCGTCGGCAACAGGTGCAACCGTTTTGTTAATCGATAATCAGGGTAATGAATATAACCTGCCCGAAGGAACCGCTGGAATGTTTCCGGTTCACATTCAGTTAGATGAAAACAGGGAATACAAAATTAAAATCACCTATAAAGGCGATGTTTATGAATCGGCTTTTGAACCTGTGCCAAAAGTTCCGGCGCTCGATACTGTTTATGGTAATCCGGAAAACAAGGTTATTGTTGTTTCAGGCGACAACAATGCCAACGATTTCAGGAAAAAATCCGGTATTCAACTATATGCCGATATGACGCATGAAAAGGATTTACCTTATTACCGGTTTTACGGAAGAAAAATATTACAATATACGTACACGGTGCAAATTCGTGTTATGGGCGAACTGCAGGATGTCACTATGTTCGGATGGCATTCCTTTTATCCGCAGGAAACATTTAATATTGCAGCACCGCCGTCCTATTCCGGCGTTACCGATATTATTAAACATCCTGTATGGTTTTTGGAAGAGAAAGCAGTTGTTGGTTCTGAACAGTCGTTTGCCGGATGGATTTTGATTCTATATCAGTATGGACTTTCGAAATCGGCATATAATTATTACAACGATTTAAATAACCAGCTCGAATCGGAAGGACGTTTATTCGATCCACTGTATGTTCAGGCACGAAGCAACATCAATTGCACAAGCAATAAAAGCAAACTCGTTCTTGGCAACTTCGAAATTTCTACGGTTAAGGAATATCGTTATTTTGTAAAATACAGCGGGCCTAAAATCGGATACGTGATAAAACCAATTCCATATTTTTATGATATATCTCAAGCTGGCGAGCAATTGATTGACAGACCTGATTTTTGGGAATATGAATCAAAACATTATCCCGATGAATAGAATTTTAAAAATAGTTTTTTTATTGCTTCCGGGATTTTGTTTTTACAACAGCTTTTCGCAGAATAAAAATCGGGCAGAAAATTTGATGTTTTTTACCGATCGCGATTATTGCATATCAGGAGATACAGTTTGGTTTAAAGCCGGAATTCCCGAAAATTTAAGCCAGTCAGGAAATGTAGTTCGTATTCAGTTTGAAACAGCAACAGGGAATATCATTTCGGTAGTTGCCAAAAAAGCAAAAAGCGGATGGGCCGAAGGCTATTTTGTTGTACCCGATTCGTTGAGCACAGGACAATGTTTTGTTTCGGCATTTTTAAATGCAGAACGTAACGATAATAATTTGCACTTGGTCGCAAAATCCTTGCTGGTTTATAATCGTTTTGAAAACCAGGTGACAGCAATTAATACGCTGCCTGCAGAACAGGTTGCCAAAAATGAAAACTCTGCCGGAATTCAAATTATAACTGATAAAGATAATTATTCAACCAGGGAAAAAGTAAAAGTTGAAATTCGCTTTAATCCTGAAATTGAACTTTCCGGTGCGGTTTTAAAAGCTGGATTAATCGATCCGCTTTCAGCAGAAATCGCCGGAAATGCTGAATTTCAGGTTCAGAGTTCAGATATTAACATTCCCGCTTTTAAGGAAAAAGATGGAGTATTAATCGATGGAAAAGTAAGCGATTCAGAAGGTAATTTTATACCAAATGCTTTGTTAATTTTATCCATAACGGAAGAACCTCCGTATTTCGATTATTACTATACAGGCGAAAATGGCGACTTTCATTTCTTCCTTAAAAATGCAGTTGGAAAAGCAAGAATTGTTCTGCAGGTTTTATCCGGCGACGAAAAAGAGTATCGTATTCAACTTGAAGAAAACTACTTAAAGCGAAGCGGGCTAAATCAGGTTGAACAGAAAATTCTCACTTCAGAACAATCGGAATTTATATCGACGTTAATTCAGTCGGATTTTGTGCGTCGAATATTTAATCCTGTTATGTTGGTAGAACCCGATTATTTTAATATGCCACCTCGTTTTGAAATACCATTTTACGGAGTTCCTACACGTCGGGTAATTCCGGATGAATTTATCGATTTGCCTGATTTTCGCGAAATATCGAGAGAACTTTTGCCTGGTTTGCAGTATCGTATTCGCAACGATGAAGTTATTTTCAAAATAATAAATCTGAAACAAAATTCTTTTTTTGAACATGAACCACTTCGTCTGTTAAACGGAATTCCGGTTTTTAAAAACAGCTTATTTTCCGGATTAAAATCAACCGATATCAGTCATATCGACATTGTGCAAAACGAGAGAATTTTTGGTGACATCAGAATCAGCGGGGTTCTGGCAGTTTCGTTATACGATAAGTCAAATTTCTGGATGAACCAGGTGCCGGGAATTACAGAATTTCAGGTGAATTGCTTACAGCCCGATAAAACGCCTACGTTGAAGATAATGAAAAACAGCAACGAAAATATTCCTGATTTCAGAAGGATCTATTTATGGCAAAAGCTGGATTTGAATAACCACGATGAATTGGTTTTTGATCTTGCTGATATAAAAGGAAATGTTGAAATTTCGGTTGAAGGTTTTACTAAGAATAAAGAATTTTTTAAGTCGACTAAAATAATAGAGGTAAAATGATGTGGAAACTGAAATATCTGTTTACCGGTATTGTACTGTTATTTTCATTAAGCGGAATACCACAGAATCAGAGTGCCTGGATAACCTTAAATAGCAATTCAAACCGATTTGAAGGTAAATTATCGGGAGAGACGTTTTACCTAAGCACCGTGGCCAACGGTAATTTCTTCCTGCAAAATGACTGGGTTACAGGTTCGATTACACTTACCGACGGAGATACTTTTGAAAATATCAAACTTCGGTATCTGGCTTATGGCGACGAAATTGTAGCGTATAACGAAAATCTGCGCACATTGTATATTGTGGAGAAAAAGCTGGTAAAAGAATTTACTTTTAAATCAACAAGCGATTTTGGTGAAAATAATGAAATAAAGTTTATCAATCTAAATTCTCTCAATTTGCAAGGTGGAAAAAGCTATTTTGAAGAATTGTATTCCGGTGGAGCCAGGCTTTTGGCGTATTATAATGTTGAAGAATACAAGGTAAGCCCGTTTACCGATCGTTTGGGAAATACACGTGATACAGAATATAAATTGGTCGTAAAGTATTATTTGTTTAATGATAAAAACGAATTGTACCGAATTCTGCGCAATAAGAAATCGTTTTATAGAATTTATCCTAATCATAAAAAAGAAATCAGAAAACTGATTAGAAAAAACCACATTTCGCTTGTAGGTCAAAATTCCTTACTTCAGGCATTTACCTTACTTGATAAAGCTGGAATCCTGCAATAAATAGCATAATATTTTTTTTAACGCAACCCAAACTATCATATCAGCATCTATGATAAAAACTAAGCTGATGAAAAAATTGTGTCTGTTTTTGGTAATCACCGTTTTTACCCTTATTGCTACCGCGCAATCCGAAAAAGGATATGTATACTTAAAAAACGGTACAATCTTAAAAGGTAAATACCAGTATTCAAGCGATTTCAGAAAACTTAAAGTGGAAACTGCCGGAAATATCTGGATGTTCAATGCAGAAGAAGTCGACAGTATTTCAGGTTTACATGCACACAGGTTTAATGCTTTTGAAACCGAAAATTTAAACACTTCCTATTTTTTACGCACCGAAATTGGAGTTTTGGCTGGCAATGCCGATAACAGCCAGACAGCGCCTTTTAGTTTTTCAACTTCGATTAATTTTAAGGTGAAAGAGAATTTTTCAGCCGGCGCCGGTCTTGGCATTGAATTTCTGAAGGAGACGTATTTGCCTGTATTCTTTAATGCAGAATATAAAATCAGAGACTCGTACGCTACACCTTATTTGTTTGTAAAATGCGGTTATCAGATACCGATAGAAAAATCGAAGATGGTTTATTACGATTATTATCCAATGTACAGCAGTATCTGGCCCGGCCCCGATTATTATAATCCCGATTTAACAGCAAAAGGTGGAATTCTAATCAATCCGGGAGTGGGTTACCAGCGTATGTTCTCGCCCGGATTTGGAATGTCGTTTGCCTTTGGTTACCAGTTTCACCGTTTACATTTTGCGGGCGAAAATGAATATGACCTCAATATCGATTATAACCGGTTAACTATTAAAATTGGAATTATTTTTTATTAAAATTTGAA
This sequence comes from uncultured Prolixibacteraceae bacterium, assembly GCA_963821855.1. Taxonomy (GTDB): domain Bacteria; phylum Bacteroidota; class Bacteroidia; order Bacteroidales; family Prolixibacteraceae; genus Draconibacterium. The sequence goes on from CAWGFJ010000014.1 coordinate 215,795, forward strand.
TCATGAAAACAAACAGATATATACTTTCGCTCCTCATTTTATTCCTTGGATTTAATTCATGTATAGACGAATATACTGAAGTGTTTACAGCAAATTCACCCGTTTATATGTCGTATGATGAATTACGTGATGCAGTTAAAATGTCAACTGCAACGGAGCTGGTGAATCCGGGAAAAATTTATTTTAAAGATGGCTATATTTTTATCAACGAAGAGCTAAAAGGCATTCATGTAATTGATAACCGAAACCCGCAAAATCCGCAAAATATCGGATTTATAGATGTTCCCGGCAATATGGACCTGGCTGTGAAAGGCGATATTTTATATGCCGACAGTTATATCGATCTGGTCGCTATCGACATTTCGAATATAACCTCGCCAAAGGAGGTAAATCGTATTAAGAAAATTTTTCCATACACAACTCCGCCACTTGCCGATGAGGATTTTCGAATGGCAAAGGTCGATGAAGACCAGGGTGTGGTTATTGATTGGGAAATTAAAAAGGTGAAACAGGAAATGGACTACCATTATTACCCGCAATATGTGGTGCGTTATGAATATGCAATGGCAGATATGGCCTATTCGAACGGAGCGGTTCAGGGCGGAAATTCTTTTGGCGTTGGCGGTTCCATGGCTCGATTTGGTTTGTACAGCGATTATTTGTACGCTGTCGACGATGCCAACCTTTATATTTTCGATGTGAAAAATCCGGAAAGCCCGAATAGCATTGGAAAACAAAATGTAGGCTGGAACGTGGAAACCATGTTTATATACGATGCTCACATGTTTTTGGGAACACAAACCGGCATGAGAATTTATAATTTGCAGTTGGCAACAGTTCCAAATTATGTGGCCGATTTCTGGCATGTTACGAGTTGCGATCCGGTGGTAATTTCCAACGGATATGCATACGTTACTTTGCGTGGCGGTAACACTTGCGGTAGCGCTGTTAACAGGCTCGATGTAATAAAGCTTTCAGCAGATTACACCAATAATAATTTAATTGAATCATATCCGATGAACGGACCTTACGGCTTAGGCATCGATGACCAGATTCTTTTTGTATGCGATGGCGATGCAGGTTTAAAAGTGTATAATGTGGAAGATAAGTATCACATTGATGATCATCAGATTGCTGCCTTTTCAAACATTAACAGTTACGATGTAATCCCTGTAAATAATTACTTGTTTATGATTGGTGATGATGGATTTTATCAATACGATTATTCCGATTTGCAAAATATACAACAAGTCAGTTTTATTCCGGTGAATTCACCGCACTAATTATAGTTGTTTCATTTATAAAAATGCTACTTCTATAGCAGAAATAATCCAAATATTTTAGTATCAGGCAAATAAAAAAGAATGATTATAAATTACTATCATTCTTTTTTATTTTGAAATTTTTTGCTATTCTTGTGTCGTACTTTTTGGAGAAACTTTTCTAGGACGCATTATTTAATGGAGATTTATTTTTTTAAAAGCTAATTTAAAATCTTGGCTAAGTTTACAGATTTTGATTGCTTGCTTTTGGTATTGCCAATGTTTGTATGTTTGTATTTTAATTAATGCAATGCAGCGTGGCGGGAAAAAGTGACTTTCGGGATTAATGTATTTGCTTATAATTATTTGCCGGCAGGGTTGAGGTCAATGAATTGCAAAACAAATAGCATAGTCAAAAGATTAACAAGGGGACGAGTATGATAATTTTTAAAATGTATGTTTCAGATTTGGGACAAAAAGGTACCTGGTTAAGCAGCGTAAAACAAATTCCGTGTCAAAACAGCGAAATGGCGAAAGCAGGATCGCAAAAGGTTATTTCAATGTCGGAGTTTGAGCAAATCCTTGCAAATATTGAAAAATTTGAAAAAGAAATTCTCAATCTGGATAATGAGGGGAATGAAGAAAACAGCGATGTAGCCAAACAAATCAGGCGTTACAGGAGTGAGAACATTACGTTGAGAAGGCTGATAAAGGCTTATACACGAAGGAATAAGGCCTTAAAAAGTGAACTTGACAATAGCACAGGTGAAATGAAAAATAGAAAAATGAAATAATTCATCGATTTTAAGGTTGACAAAGTAGACGCATATAAACCAAAAAATGTATTCATATGAAAACCATTACAAAAAACCTCTTTAAATTGTCGGTATTGGAAGCCGATTATTTAAATAATACACAAAACAAAATTGAATTGGTTGGATGTAAATATGATGAAAAAAAATGTGAACCCGTTATTGCCGCAATAAACGACGGATACAATGAAGCGGCAAGACTCCGCGATGACAAAGAGTTTGTCAGGGCAATCAATGTTTTGAAAAGCACCTTCAACCGAACTTTTGATATTAGAGATAAAAAATGTTCGAAATGCAGCGACTTTTTTCGTACAGTAATCACCGACAATCTTGTAGATATGCATAGTGAACTTAAGAAAATGTCGACAGGTATTTTCAAGTCAAAAAGATTTATTGCCAGCTATGTTATGGCCGGCGAAGTTTTAGAAGACTTTAACAATGCCATCATGTCGGAGAAAATGGTCGTTAATAAAGGCGAAAAGAAACATCAGCTTATTCATTACGATAGAAAGGTAAGTTAGCCGGAAATGGTGAAGAACCTTTTGTTGGTCTAATTGATAAAAAGTAATATTACGGAAATCAATTTTGTTCCTCTAAAATAATCTTGCAGTAAGTTAATTGCAGATAATGAGCATCGCGGAATACTATTTTGCGATGCTCTTTTGTTTAGGGTGTTTTAAAATTTATATTTTTAAAATTGACGCTCAAACAGTAACTGATTTTTATTGTTATGCCATAAGTAAAATGTATTTTTGCCTGTTAATTTTTTAAAGATTTTGGAATGAGAAAAGGGATGCGGTTAAATCTTTTATTACCACTTTCAGGTTTAGTTATTATTGTTATTCTTGTATTTCTACTCGGTTCGGCAAAACCGGATGAACCACAAATTATTACTAAAGTAAAAACAGAATTTGGTCCGGTGCAAATTCCGGATTCGGTAATTTTTGTTGATGAAAAAATGCCGTTATCCCGGTTCGATGTTAAAGAAGCTCTGGATCGGGAACTGCTTTCGAATGCCTATTTTCATTCACAAACAATTCGCTATATAAAATTGGCGCCACGATATTTCGCGGTAATCGAACCGATTTTAAAAGAATTTGGAGTTCCTGATGATTTTAAATACCTGGCGCTGGCAGAAAGTGGATTTAATCCAAGAGCAGTTTCGCCGGCAAATGCAGTAGGGTTCTGGCAGTTTTTAAAAGGCACCGCACAGGATTACGGACTGGAAATTAACGATGAAGTGGATGAACGATATCATGTGGCAAAATCGACCGTTGCAGCCTGTAAATATATGAAGGATGCATATAACAAATTTGGAAACTGGACAATGGTGGCAGCTTCGTTTAATGCAGGACTTACAGGAGTTCAAAGGCAGATGAACAGGCAGAAATCAGATGATTATTACGATGTGCTTTTCGTGGAGGAAACGCAACGGTATATTTTCAGAATCGTTGCTTTGAAATTAATTCTGGAAGATCCAAATAATTTCAATTTCAATATTAAAGATTCAGAAAAATATCCAATAATTACTACACGCGAAATTGAGATATCGGGCAAGGTTAACGATTTTGCTGATTTTGCCATTGAAAACGGAATAAATTACAAATTGTTGAAGGATTTCAATCCATGGTTACGTGATACAAAACTTACCAACTCCGCCAGGAAAAAGTACATTGTTGAAATACCGGTTTTGGATTGACGAGGGGTATGGAAAAAGAAAAATTAGCAGATGCATATGAACCCGACGAGATGATCGAGTCCGATGAAAAAATTTCGGTCTATGGCGCACGGGTTCATAATCTCAGAAATATTAATGTAGAAATTCCACGAAATAAGTTAACCGTAATTACGGGTTTAAGCGGAAGCGGAAAATCGTCGCTGGCGTTCGATACCATTTATGCCGAAGGTCAGCGAAGATACATCGAAACTTTTTCGGCTTATGCACGCTCATTTCTTGGCAATATGGAGCGGCCCGATGTGGATAAAATCACTGGTTTAAGCCCTGTAATTTCAATAGAGCAAAAGGTAACTACACGTAACCCGCGTTCCACCGTTGGCACAGTAACTGAAATCTATGACTTTCTTCGCTTATTGTTTGCGCGTGCAGCCGAAGCGTATTCATATAATACCGGCGAAAAAATGGTAAAATATACCGAAGAGAAAATCATTCAATTAATTAAAAGCGATTTTGCAGAAAAAAAAATAATAATACTTGCCCCTGTGGTAAAAGGCCGAAAAGGGCATTACCGCGAGCTCTTCGAACAAATCAGGAGAAAAGGGTTTTTGTCGGCACGTATCGATGGAGAAATTACCGAGCTTACACATAACCACCGTGTCGATCGGTATAAGAATCACTTTATTGAAATTGTTATCGATAAATTAAAAGTTGATGAAGCTGGTTTGAAGCGTTTAAAAGGCAGTGTTCAAACAGCAATGAAACACGGCCATGGAATTATTATGATACTTGACCACCAAACCCGTGAAGCAAAATATTACAGCCGTTTGCTGATGTGCCCTACAACAGGCATTTCATATAATGAACCAGCGCCGCATAACTTTTCATTTAATTCGCCTCAGGGAGCTTGCCCGCATTGCAACGGTTTGGGCAGAATAACAGAAATCGACATCGACAAAATTATTCCTGAAAAAAACAAAAGTATATCTAAAGGTGGAATAGCGCCTTTGGGAGCTTACAAGAATTCGCTTATATTCTGGCAAATAGATGCTTTGGGAGAAAAATTTGGATTTACACTGAACACTCCTGTAAAAGATATTCCTGAAGATGGGTTACAGGCTGTTTTATTTGGCACAAACGAACGGATTCAACTTAAAAATACACCTCTTGGAAGCAGCATGAATTACATGATGAGCTATGAAGGTGTGATTAAATACATCGATAGCCAGCGTGAAGACAATCCTTCGAAAACCGCACAAAAATGGGCCAACCAGTTTGTAAAAACAATTCAGTGTCCTGAATGCAATGGAATGCGATTGAAAAAAGAATCGCTTCATTTTAAAATTGATGGAAAAAATATTTCGGAGCTGGCACAGTTCGATTTAAACGAATTGGGAGAATGGTTTAACGGTCTGGAAAACAGAATTACCGAACGGCAAAAAATTATTGGCACCGAAGTTATTAAGGAAATTCGCGATCGCCTTGGGTTTATGCTCGGTGTCGGGTTAAATTATCTCGCTTTGGATCGTACAGCTCAAAGCCTTTCGGGTGGCGAATCGCAACGAATACGGCTTGGCAACGCAAATTGGTTCACAGCTCGTAAACGTGCTTTACATTCTCGATGAACCAAGTATCGGGCTTCATCACCGCGACAACCTGAAACTGATAAAAGCGCTTGAACAGCTTCGCGATTCAGGGAATTCGGTAATTGTGGTCGAACACGATAAGGACACGATGTTGCATGCCGATTATTTAATTGATATGGGCCCTTATGCCGGCCGTCATGGTGGAGAAGTTGTTGCTGCCGGCAAGCCAAAGGAAGTTTTAAAAACAAATACACTTACTGCCGACTATTTGAATAACAGGAAAAAAATACATGTTCCCGAAGTTCGGAGAAATGGCAAAAGCAATTTTCTGGAAGTTAAAGGCTGCACAGGAAATAACCTAAAATCGGTAAACCTGAAAATTCCCTTAGGCAAATTTATTTGTATAACAGGCGTATCGGGAAGTGGAAAATCGACATTGATAAACGAAACCTTGCAACCCATATTAAGTCAGCATTTTTACAAATCGGTAAAAGATCCGCTTCCATATAAATCGGTAAAAGGTTTGGAATTTATCGATAAAGTCATTCGGGTCGACCAGTCGCCAATTGGGAGAACTCCGCGATCCAATCCGGTAACCTATACCAATGTTTTTTCCGACATTCGAAATTTGTTTGCGCAGCTTCCCGAGTCAAAAATCCGCGGGTACAAGCCCGGACGGTTTTCGTTTAATGTAAAAGGTGGCCGTTGCGAGGAATGCCAGGGCGGAGGCCTGAAACTCATCGAAATGAATTTTTTGCCCGATGTGTATGTTCATTGCGATAAATGTAACGGCAAACGCTATAACCGCGAAACACTGGAAGTGCGTTATAAAGGAAAATCAATCAGCGATGTGCTTGAAATGACCATTGAGCAGGGCGTGGAATTTTTTGATGCAATACCTTCCATATCGGCAAAACTGAGAACTTTGCAGGAAGTCGGACTTGGATACATCACTTTGGGCCAGTCGTCAACAACTTTGTCGGGCGGCGAATCGCAGCGTGTAAAACTGGCATCGGAACTTGCAAAACGCGATACCGGAAAAACAATTTACATACTCGATGAACCAACAACCGGTTTGCATTTCGAAGATATCCGCGTATTGCTTGAAGTACTGAATAAACTGGTAGATAAAGGAAACACGGTAATTGTTATTGAACACAATATGGATGTAATAAAAGTTGCCGACCATATTATCGACATCGGGCCTGAAGGCGGAAAAAACGGCGGTGAAATTATTTGTACAGGAACACCTGAAGAGATAATCAGAGACAGAAAATCGTTTACTGCAAAATTCCTAAAAGAAGAACTGAAAAATCAGCAGAGTATTTAATCTTTCTTTTCTTCGCATAATTTTTAATATTTTTATCTTTCCTGAAATCAGACTGCAAAAATGAAGCAAGTAGAAATTTTCTGTGTGAACACCAACTCGTCGCATATTTACCCGTTGGGAACATCATTACTGGAAATCAGCCGCGATTTAAACATAACAATGGACAACCGGATTTGCGGTGCAATCGTCAATAATCAAATAAAGGAATTAGGCTTTTGTGTTGTAAAAACAAAACACATCGAGTTTATCGATGTTTCTCATCAGGATGGAATGCGGCTATATATACGAAGTCTTGTTTTTGTGTTGTTTGCCGCTGTAAAAGAAGTTTTTCCGGATGTTACACTTCAGGTTCAAAATGGAATTTCAAACGGATATTATTGCGAATTAAATGGTTTGGAAAATGGTATTTCAGATCGATGTAATTGCGGCGCTCACCCACAAAATGAAATCGTTAATTAAACAGGATATTCCTTTTGTAAAAAGGGAAATGCTCACCACCGATGCAGTTAAATTATTGCATGAAGAAGGACTTGATGAGAAAGCAAGATTATTTATACAACAAGGACGTTTGTACGCCGATTTATATTTTTTAAACGAACTCGGAAATTATTTTTACGGTCATTTGCTTCCTTCCACCGGTTTTATTTCAAATTTCGGATTGGTTCCGTATTTCAGTGGCATGTTGTTGCAAATTCCGAAGCGGCAGAAATTTAACCGGCTTCGGAAACTCATTAAACAACCTAAGTTATTCGAAATTTACCAGGAACAAAAAGAATGGGCTGAAATTCTGAAAGTAGCAACCGTTGGTAATTTAAACGACTATGCGCTTCAAAACCAAAGTGGCCATGTAATAAAAATATCGGAGGCTTTACACGAAAGAAAAATTGCTGAAATTGCCCATTCAATTCATTTAAAAAATGGCGATATTAAAGTGGTTTTGGTTGCCGGCCCGTCAGCATCGGGGAAAACAACATTTAGTAAGCGGCTTAGCGTTCAGCTTGCGGTAAGTGGTTTGCATCCTTTTCAGATTTCTTTGGACAATTATTTTGTAGATCGTGAAAGAACACCACGCGATGAATTTGGTGAATACGATTTTGAAGCATTGGAAGCCATCGATATCGATTTTTTTAACCAACAGCTAATCGATTTGATGGATGGAAAAGAAGTAATACTTCCGAAATTTGATTTTCAAGGTGGAAAACGCATAATGAATGGTCAGAGGTTCAGATTGTTACCCGGCGATATTTTAATTATTGAGGGAATACACGGAATGAATCCGAATTTGCTGACCCGTGTACAATCCAAAAATACCTTCAAAATATTTATATCGGCTTTAACACAAATTAGTTTCGATGAACACACGCACATTTCAACAGCCGATAACCGCCTGTTGCGTCGCATGATTCGCGACAGCAAATACCGTGGTTATCCAGCATGGGAAACCATAAAGCGATGGCCTTCGGTGCGCCGCGGAGAAGAGAAGAATATTTTTCCATTCCAGGAAAATGCAGATATTATGTTTAACTCCGCTACGTTATACGAACTGGCTGTGCTTCGGAAATATGCCATTCCATTACTGGAACTGGTTGCCGAAAACCGCCCGGAATATGCCGAGGCAAAACGCCTTTTAAAATTCCTTTCGTATTTTAAACCGATTGATGATTTTGAAATTCCGCCTACTTCTTTGCTTCGTGAATTTGTTGGCGGCAGCAGTTTTGCCTATTGATGAATCTCCGTGATTTTAACTCCTTTCGGACTATAGGCTAATCCGGGTTATATGCAATGTACTCTAATTTCATATGTTCAAACTAATGGATTGAATTCTCAAAAAAGATATTCTTTCATTTAAAAAACAAAAGATAAATACGTATTGATTGTGGGATTTTATTTTTAATATTGAATAGTGAATAGTGAAACAATTATTAACTCAAAAAATAGTGCTGTATGAAACATTTAAAATTGAATTTTCTGTTTGCGTTAATTGCATCTCTTGTAATAATCGCCGGCTGTAAAGACGAAAATGAAGAGCCTGAATCGGATTTTATAGGAAACTTTGTAATAAAAAAGGCCTCTGTTTCTGAAAGTCTGAATATAACCACCAATGAATTAGGGGCTTTTCAGCTTCCTGCCGGAACCGATATAACCCCGGCTATTCAAACGGCATTGTTAAGCCAGGCGAGTTGTTCGTCGCCTGATAAGTCGTGGATTGAACTCAGAAAAGACAAAACCATGTATATGAGTTGCGAGGGCACCAATGCGATAAATGCAGGAACATGGGAGGAATTGTCGGAAACACAGCTAAAACTAAACATGAACAATACAGTTATTCCCTCGTCGCCAACCGGTTTAACTTTAACGGTAACAGATATCGTTAAAAGCGCCTCAGGATTAACAGGAAAGACTACTGTGCCACTTCCTAAAGCAATGGTTGAAGCGTTAATTACACCTTTAACTTTAGATGCGTCGACGCCCATCGCGGTCCCGGTTTCATTTTCAATAGAATTTAGCAAGAAATAATCCAGGCATAAAATACAATTGAAACCATCGGTAATAGCCGGTGGTTTTTTGTTAATTGTGCTGAATACGAAACGATTCGTTTATTAAGAGTTAGTTTTGAGAAAAGCTGATAACCATTTAGTTTTTATCGCGTTCAGGATAGTCAAAAATATTTTCATAAATCAGGCTGAAATAATATAGCCCGCCAATTTGTGCACTTCCAAAACTGCTTGTGTAATATTTATTCAGAATATTGGAACCACCGAGTTTGAATGTGGTATTTATTGCTGAAAACTTATAAGAGAATTGCGCATCGAGCGTAGTGTATGCTGGTATATCCGCTGCGCCAAAACTGGATTCCCAGTAAAATTTACTTTGCCAGTGAAAATTGATGTTAAAACCAAGATTTGGCAGAATTGCAAAATGCCCCACCGATAAATTTGCCCTGTATTCGGGAGTATTAAAACGGGCTTCAACGCCGGGAGAATCTATTCCTTCAATTAATTTATTTTTGGCCACATTTCCACGAATTAAAATTCCGACCGGGGTTAAATAGTCAAGACCGGCAGCCCAGCCGAATGATGATACAGGCTCGTCGGTTGTAAAATAGGTTTGAAAAAGCTGGTCTTTTTCAGTGCCTGCATCTACGGCCAGTTGAGCAAGCAACTGCGACGCTTCAAAGCCGATATATTTATTGTAATATGCGTAAGCATCAAAAAATAGCTTCTTTCCAAGGAAAAGTCCCTTATAACCAATCTCTGATGAAGCGACTTTTTCAGGTTTTAATCCGGGAATTGTTATCGGTCCGTTTTCTGTGATGGGTTTATCGCTTACCGGATTTCTGCCCGATAGCGGGTAAAGCGGAATGGTATTAAAGTTATATTTTTCATGAACTTCAGGCATTCCGCCAATAGTTCTGAAAATACCAGTATAAATGTCAATCCATTGATCGGAAACCGAAGGAAAACGATAGGCAGTCTGATATGTTCCTCTAAGACTGTGTTCCTTTTTTTTATCGAGAAATAAAATTGCCGAAAAACGGGGAGTGTACTGCGCTTCAAAATTTTCGTTTTTATCCAGCCGGAATGCACCGGTTAAACGCAGGTAATCATTAAGCAGATTTTTATTGATTTGAATGAATGTTCCAAACTGGTTAATGGTGATGGGATTTCCAGGTTCATCGGCAAATATGCTTCCGTTACTGTCTATTATATAAAGGCGTTGCGACATGCCGATTTGCATTTCCATTATTTTTATGATGTCGGTAAAATTATACATTCCCTCGGCCTGAAACATCTTGCTTTGGTCGAAAACCCTTGCACCTCCTTCTGCAATCGCCTTACCGCTGATACTGCGGAATAAATTTTCAAACTCAGGTGTACCGTTTACCGGACGTGCCGGTTTTGTATTGTCGAATACATTATTGGTAACCGGATCGCGGTTATCCGAAACCAGGCGTGCAAACTGGTGGGCAGTGTTCATATCTCCCGATATTAACGCGGTTTGAGTATATGCGGTTAAATAATCCTGAAACCAGATTTCAGAAGGTTTCCATGCTTCGTTTATTAAAAGCGCTGTGCCGCCAATATCGTATGAAGATCCTGAATTTTCGGAAACTCCCCATGCCCGCACATAATAGTTCGGGTTATTAATTTCAATCTTCCCTGAAAAGATATAGAAATCACGGGCTCCAAAACGATTTTGAGCTGTGTAAACACTGGTACCCTGTGCGTAATTGGTTTGTACGATCGCTTGTGTTCGTTCAGTAATAAAATAGTTGAGTGAACCTCCCAGTCGAATGTTTTTTGTTTTGTCTTCGGCCAAATCACTTTCCAACCAACCGGTTCGCGTAACTAACTGGTCGGGGAAATACTGAATTGCATTTTGGTAAAGATTTTCGTATTCCTGTGTGCCGGGAACTATTCCCTGCGAATTTGCAATGCCATCAATAACCTGAGTGGCGACATCTTTCAGATTAACAGAAACCAGGCCTTCGTCTCCATATGTATTTACCCCATCGTATCCGGGATTGGTGGAACGCGTAAGTCCCGGATTATTCAAATTTGTTCGATCGCGTAAATCGGAAGCCTGCCAGTCGGTGGCATTCAAATACGACCCTGTTATTTTAATTGCCATACGATTACTAAATGCTTTGGCATACCGCAGGTTGATATCGTACATTGGAGTCGGATTATCCAGCGTCTTTTCGTTGATGTTCATTATACCAGACTGAAGCGAAATTGAAAGACCCTGGTAACGAAACGGATCTTTGCTTTTCATTACCAGTGTGCCGTTCATTCCTCCGGGACCGTATAATGCCGACGATGCGCCAACAACAAGTTCAACGCTTTCCACATCCATTTGCGATAAGCCAAAAATATTTCCTGCAGAAAAACTTAAACCCGGCGAAATATTTTCCATACCATCGATAATCTGATTCATTCGATAGTTGGTATTATCATTAAAGCCTCTTGCATTTGGAAGCCGAAAAATAAGTCCGTGAACATTCATGTCGACGCCTTTTAACTGGTATAAGCCATCGTAGAAATTGGCAGCCGGAATGAGCCGTAAATCTCTTGTGTTCATTTTTTCCACACTCACAGGCGCTCTTAAAATGCTTTCTTCAATTCTGCTGGATGAAACCACAACTTCCTGACCAAGCAAATTTTGCTCGTTCAGTTTAATCGTTAGAAAACTGTCGACATTGCTCACATAAATTTCCCGGTTTTCAAAACCGACATACGAAATTTCGATGTAAAAGGGAGGTTTAACTTTGGTGGCCAGTTCAAAATTGCCATCGTTACCGGTTATTGTTCCGTAAACATTATTTTTAATAACCACGTGTACGCCAGGTAATGATTCGCCTGTTTTGCCAGCTGTTACTTTTCCCTTGATTTTATAACTTTCCTGGCCTGATGAATAGGTTGAAAACGCAATGCAAATTGAAATTATCATTAAAGCAGTTATCGTTTTCATAATTATAAAGATGAGAAACAGATACCAATATATTAAAAATATCGATATGCGGCTGACAACATCAGGAATCAGACGAGAAGCTACTGTCCGAAATATCCTTTCAATAATACAATTTCGGAACAAATGTTATTTACAGTCGCTTATAAAGAAAAACCTATCTGTTTTTTAACTGTTTAGTTTTAAACGCAACAAACAAAAAATGCCGGAATTCAATTTTGCAGTAACGGGAGCCAGCGGGCATATTGGCAATTGCCTCGTACGTGAACTTATTAAAAGAAATACAAGGGTAAAGGTTCTTGTTCATAATTCTGAAAATGATTTAAAAAAGCTTGATGTTGATTTATTCCATGGCGATGTTTTAAATGTGGATTCCACAAATGAATTTTGCAAGAATGTAGATGTATTGTTTCATTGTGCTGCGATTATTTCTATTGATAACCGGTATTCCAAAAAGGTTTATGACACAAATGTTACCGGAACAAAAAATATGGTTGATGCCGCTCTTTCGGCCGGTGTGAAAAAATTTATTCATTTTAGCAGTATAGATGCGTTTAGAAAAACAACCCCTGACGAAATTCTGGATGAAAGCATTCCTGTTACAAGCCTGACAAAACCAGTGTATGATTTTTCCAAAGCAATTAGCGAAAAAATTGTTTTGGATGCGGTGAAGAAGGGATTAGATGCCGTAATTCTTTGTCCAACGGCAGTGATTGGCCCGTATGATTTTAGGAAATCATATTTGGGGCAAGCATTGATCAAAATCTATAAAAATAAAATTCCGATGCTAATTCCGGGCGGTTATAACTGGGTCGATGTTCGGGATGTTGTTTCTGCAGCAATCCGGGCGGTGGATTTTGGAAGGAGAGGGGAGAAGTATATTCTTTCCGGACATTTTAGTACGATATCGGAATTATCGGAAATAATAGGTAAAATTTCAGGCAAAAAAACTCCGCATATTTTGGCGCCTGTGATTCTTGCGCTATTTGTTTGTCATTTTTACGGACTGTTTTACCGCATTACAAATCAGAAACCAATGTTTACCTGTCAATCGCTGAAACTGTTAATATACGCTCCCAAAAACATTTCGAATGAAAAAGCTAAAAACGAATTGGAATATTTTCCCCGGCCATTGGAACAAACATTAGCAGATACTTTAGAATGGTACAAACAAAATAATCATCTGGTATAATATGATATCGCACGAGAATTTTAATCTGTTTTGTTGGATTTGGATTGGAATTGGAATAATTGTATTTCCTGTACTATTAAAAGTTACCCAACCATACGGGAAGCATGCAAAAAACAGTTGGGGACCAATGATAAATAACCGGTTGGGCTGGCTTTTAATGGAGTTGCCTGCGTTGCTTGTCTTTGGTTTTTTTCTGAGTTATTCTGACGATTTCAAAAACAGAATGGTTCTGATAGCAGCACTATTATGGGGTTTGCACTATATACACCGCTCATTGATTTTCCCTTTCAGAATAAAAACAAAAGGGAAAAAAATGCCGGTAATAATTGTTTTCTCTGCCGTAATTTTTAATGTGATAAATGGTTTCTTTAATGGATACTGGTTATCGCATTTTGCGCCTGAACCGAAATTAATCGGATTGTCGATGATACATTTAGTGATTGGAACTATTCTTTTTGTATCCGGATTTTTAATTAATCAATACCATGACTGGTTACTCATACATTTGCGAAAAAACAGGGAAACAGGTTATAAAATACCATTTGGCGGTTTATTCCGGTACATTTCCTGCCCGAATTATTTTGGCGAAATTATCTCGTGGCTGGGGTTTTTTATTATAACACTTGGTTTGCCGGCATTTTCGTTTTTTATATGGACGATGGTAAACTTGTTACCACGGGCATTGGATAACCACAGATGGTATAAAAAGCAATTTCCGGGTTATCCTGTCAAGCGAAAAGCTATTATACCCTTTATAATGTAATTGAGAGGCTGAATTTTAAAAAGCTTTGCGAATAAAAAAAGAAAACCTCAGATACGGTTATCCGAGGTTTTGTGTTAGTAATAAACGACAATGTCCCTCCCTGGAATAAAAATTCTTCATGGAGCGTTATGTAAAAGTAACTTCTGTAACTGGTTTGTAAAACATGAAATAAAAGTATATCAATCGAACTTTAACAGGTAATTTTTGCCGCTTAAAAAGGTGGTAATTAAACCTTAAAATTTAATTCAATTATGCTGATTAAACAGGAGTTTCCTCATGAGCTATTGTAAAATGAATAGATAGCCATATGTTTAATATATTAAAAAATAGATGGATTTCAAAAAGTCTGATTCGTACTTCAAAAATACTGAGAGCGGCTCCCGAATAACCTACCAGTATTAAGTATTGAACCATGTTACCTTTAAGTAATCTTAATAATGATAATCAGTTATTAAAAATATGATTTGATTCGCAACCGCCATAAATTTATGCTATGTAAAAAATATGATTGGTTCTTATATTTATTGAAGGAAATTTTAACCAACGCTTTCGAAGAATTTACAAACTAACGAATGGAAGTAAAATTAACCATTAAATCACAATACGATGAAAAAATTAATCATAATTGCTATGGGCTGCATGCTTATCGCAAATTCATTATCGGCACAATGGTCTTACAAATGGTTAAATCATTATAAAGCCAAACATTTATTATATACACAGGGCGATATGATGGTTGGCAGTAATAGTGGAGGTAACCTGGGATTAAACTTTGTATATAATAATAAATATTCGGTTCAGGTTGGTTATTCAGCAACAACAAACGAATTCGGCTCTTCGGTTGCAGGTGTGCTAAAATCGGCTCATAATGTCAATCCGGCAGAGCTATCGCGGGAATCGAATATGACGGAAAATTATCATGTAATGGTTGGCCGTCATTTTGATGTGAATTCAAAAGGCACAATACGATTTGTCCTTCAGGGTGGTCCGGGAATGTCGGTTTCGATGGTTCCTTCGCAGCAATCCGAGGTGTCAAATCAGGATATTAATTCAACCGGCAATGCCGATAAAACAAACGAGTTTAGTGTAATTTTAAATTCAAAATTTGAAATTCCGATATCCAAAACTTTTGGCTTTTCAGCAGGCCCGACTTTTATCGCAAATCAGGATAGAAGATTTGTTACTTTTGGTATCGGTTTTATGTATGGAATTTTATCTACCAATTAAATAAGTACAAACGTTCTTTAAAATTACCGTATTGATGAATGCGGTAATTTTTTTTTGTCAAGAGCGAATAAAATGTTCCAAAGGAAATAGGCTAAAACTGAATTAATCCCTTTTTTAATGCGAACTTTACCATATCGGCATTGGTTTTCAAATCCAGCTTTTCAAGAATATTTTGTTTGTGCGTACCTACAGTTTTAACACTAATAAAAAGCTTATCACCAATTTCTTTGGTCGATTTACCTTCAGCAAAAAGCAGAAAAATTTCCTTTTCTCTTTCCGAAAGTTTTGCGTAGTCATCATCGGTATCCGATGGAGTTAAATAGCCGCTGATTACCAAATCGGTAATATCCTGGCTAAGATATTTTTTACCTTCATGAACCGAATGAATAGCATCCGATAATTGCCGGAGCGTACAGTTTTTCAGCAAATAACCATCGGCACCTGCTTCCAAAACGCCTTTAACGTATTGTTTGTCGGAATGCATCGATACGGTTATTATTTTAACATCAGGAAATCCTTTTTTTAATTTCCTGCAAGCCTCTATTCCATTCATTTTTGGCATAGCAATATCGAGCAGTACAACATCGGGCTTAAAATGTTTTACTTTCTCCAATGCTTCAACACCGTTTTCTGCTTGTGCGATTACTTCAATAGTGTCGGACGAAAAAAGCAAATTGGATATACCTTCTCTGAATAATTGATGATCGTCGGCAATTAAAACTTTTATTTTCATAATTCATAAATTAAAAATTGTTAGGATGCACCGATTTTTATTTCATTTAAAATCTTGTTTTTTTATCCATTGCACTGGTTTATCGTGTTGAATATATTAAAATATTTAACAGAATCATTTTTTTGATGCAGGAAATTCTATAATTGCTTTTGTACCATTTCCCTGTTCCGATGTCAGCTTAAAGTGTCCGTTTAAACTTTCCAATCGCTCCCTGATGCTCAACAGACCAAAACCTCCTATTTTATTTTTAAGATTGGCTTTGTGGTTGTTTACTCCCACACCATCGTCTTCAATAATAAAAAAATAGGACTTTCCTTTTTGGAAAATATTAAATTTTATTGTTTTTGCATTTGCGTGTTTTAGAACATTTTGAACCAGTTCGGCAACTACTCTGTAAATAAAAATATTCGATTCCTTTTTTATTTTGAGCTCAATATCCTCGCCTTTGACGATGACTTTAATCCCATGTTTTTGGTGTATCTGATCTAATTTCCACTTAATAGCTGCTATCAAACCAAGTTCATACAGAATTGGCGGACTTAAATCATAGGTAAGATTACGCGATTCGTCAATAGCTTTGGTTAATAAATCGGAAGTTGTTGAAACCGTATTTTTAACTTTGTCAGGTAGTTTTTCTTCTTCAATTGCAGATAGCTTGATAAAAGCAAGCGATAAAGTCTGACCCAAGCTGTCGTGCAGGTTTTCGGCAATTCGTCTTCTTTCACGTTCTTCGATTAAAGAAATTTCGCGGTTAAGATTTTTTAGTTTGAGCTGATATCGTTGAATCTTTCGCATATTTTCCTGTAACGCGATTTCCGATTTTTTACGCCTTGTAATATCGTAGCAAACACCGCGGTTTCCCACATAATCTCCTTCTTTGTCGAAATACGGGAAACTGTTGTACGCCAGCCATATTTTTGACTTATTTACCTTTAATTCAATCTCAACCTCTTTAATTGCTGATTCTTTCGAAAAAAGATCCTGACAATTTTTCTCACTGATTTGAAATAGTTCGGCATGATTCATTTTACCGATGATTTCCAGAGGGGATATTTTCAGGATATTTTCAATAACGGGACTTACATAAACAAAAACACCATTATTATCAATTTCCCAGTAAAACTGTCGTACATGCTCCGAAATCTGGTGAATGCGTTCCTCCCGGCGAAGATATTTTGTAGTTTGATCTTTAATCGAAAATTCGAGGTTTTCATTTCTTTTACGAAGCAAATCTTCAACAGCTTTTATTCGAAGAGCGACATTAATTTGAGCCTGTAACTCGCTGTTATTAAAAGGTTTCGAAATAAAAGCATCGGCGCCTGCGTTTAACCCCTTTATTCTTTCGTCCGAATTCCAACCCAGTGCTGATATCATCATCACCGGAATATGACTGGTTTTTGAGTCGTTTTTTAATATTTTGCACACTTCATGTCCGTTTAACCCGGGCATAAGAATATCGAGCAAAATCAATTCAGGCTCTTCATTTTTGGCAAACTGAATTCCTTCCGCACCATTTAGAGCCTTTATAAAAGCAAACTCTGGATAATGCTGTTTTATAATGTATTGAAGCAGCTCTAAATTAAGTTCATTATCATCAATTGCTAGGATCTTTTTCGTAGGCATTTGGTCGTAACTTCGATTTTAATGGATTTAAGTACATTTAAGTTCGATTTGTAAATCAATCATCAAATATATTTATTTTTAAACACTCTAAATAATTTTTGTGATAATCATTTTTGCTTTATTGTTAAATAGGCTTGTAAATATAAGTATATCAAAATATTAAAAATAGAGCTAAACTTCTGAACTTTAAGTATTGTAATTAACTTTAGAAAAATATTAAAATTATACTAAATAGAAAAGATTGATTGGAGATAGATTTAGAACGTATAATTGGAATATAAAAGTTTTTTTGCATTAACCATCTGTTCTTTACTCACATTTTTATTTCAATATCTGCTATTCAATTGGTCGGATGCTAAGCTGATATTGCGAAAATCGATAGGGTTTTAAGCGCTAAACCTAAACTTAAAGATGCCTGATGATTATTTTTTTACTGAATACTTTGTCGGGAGATTTAAGTTTTGCCAGATAAATTCCGGATGGAAGAAATGAAATATTTATTTCGATAGCTGAATTTTGTGGTAAATTTGTTTTAGAATAAACCAGTTTACCTTGAATATCGAAAATATTGATGGTATGTCCAAAGTTATTGTTTTCTAATTTTATAATTCCATTACCCGGATTGGGATAAATTATAAAGGCATCTCCGATTTCAATATTACCAAGTCCTGTGGAAATTCCATTTAAACTGGCCAGGAACATATCAAAACGCCTTCCTGTTGTATTCAAAACTGAATGACCAAATTCAACCGGACTACTGTCGAAATAACCGGCAATTATTATATTTCCCATTGGATCGGCTGTAATGGAATTTGCATATTCACCGCTTTCACCACCTGATGATTGTTGAACGACCCATTTTGCATCTCCGTCAGTATCACAATGCAAAAGAAAGAAATCGGTATTGCCTTTCAAATGTAAAGTTGATGCGCCAAAACTTAAAGAATCGTCGATGAATGGACCGCATGAATATAAATTATTCCCGTAAAGTGCAATTCCGAGCGCTTTGCTTTTACCGTTAATAGCATTGGCCCAAACCGGATTTCCATTGCTGTCGAATCTGGCCATAAAGGCATTGTCAATTCCCTCTGTATAAAAGTTGGTTAGTGTTGTTGAACCAAATTGAATGTCCGAACTTTCGAAATATCCCGAAACAAAACTATTACCTGAATTATCGACTGAAATTCCGGTAATCCGGTCACCATTATTGCCGCCCACGTTCTTTACCCAAACCAAATTTCCATCCGGATCGTATTTTACGACAAAAGCATCTGCCTGGCCTTTTGAGCTTAAGTTAATTGCGCCAAACAATGCATTATTGTTATAGTATCCGCCAACATAAATGTTACCCAGAATTATCGATATCCAGACAATACGATTCGTCATTACCCGTTCCACCGGCACCTCGCGCCCAAAGCACTTTTCCGTCGGAATCGTATTTAACCAGGAAAATATCCATACTGCCTTTCTGTAACAAATTAAATTCGCCAAAACTTACCGAAAGACTGGAAAATCTTCCTGTGACAATAATATTATTGTTATAATCAATTTTTATGGCATAAGGTATTTCCAATCCTGGCCCACCTTCTCTTTTCGACCATAAAATATTACCGTTTGTATCGTATTTTACGATAAAAATATCGCCAACATTTCCCGCATTCTTTAACGTATCGTTACCAAATACAATATTTGGACTGTAGAAGTAGCCGGTCAAATATACATTGCCAATATCATCGGTCGTAACTGAAAATGGTTTATCATCCATACTTCCACCTGCACTTTTGGCCCAAAGCAGATTTCCCGTTGAATTATACTTTGCGATAAATATATCCTCGAACTCAATTCCGTTATTATGTAATGTGTAGGAATCGAAAATTATTGAATCACTGGAGAAATATCCTGCGACATAAATATTTCCTGAACCATCGGCTGTAACCGTGCTTGCCTGGTCATACTGAGTTCCGGAAGCACTAACAGCCCATGCCCAATCCGGAACCTGTCCTGAAACATTTGTACCCAAAATTGCAATCAGCAGCATCGCAAGGTAAAATTTTGCATTCATTTTTCCAGATATTAGAGTGATACAGAAAGAATAAGAACCGATTAGATAACAGTTGTGGAAATGATTTGTTTTACGGGAAAATATAAAATTGTATTAATATATTGATTTTGTTTTCAGATACTGTCAAATCTGTTTTTTTCGAAAAGTAATTCAGGCAGAATAATTTTAACTTCTTTATCTTCATCCTCAGGTTTCCAGTATAGGATAAAATTAATTTTTGCTTTTATCAGCTTGAAGTTGGCAGCTTCCAAACCATACATTTTATCGGAGAATTGTTTGGAGAATTTTACAATCAACTCATTTCTTAAATTTAGTAAACCATCTTTGCCAACCGGTAATTGCTGACCACTAACAAGGGAGTTTAGCCGATGTTGGACAAACTTAAAATATCCCAGGTAAATATCCTTATGCGACAAAAGCAACGTGAGTTTATCAGGTTCGGTGTATGTATTATGATCATACGTATAACTTAGTTCTTCAACCATGATATTTTTGAGGTAACTTCTGTTAATATGAAATGTAAGATTTTGTTTGGCACGTGTCATCGCCACATATAATTCCCGTTTTTTATCGTCGGTATCGGCATTAAAATTATTGAGCAATAAAATTACATTATCAAATTCCTTTCCCTTGGCTTTATGTATAGTAGACACTTGAATTGTATCATTATTTATTAAAGCAAAGTCTTCCATTTTTGATTCACGTATAAAAACTTCAAAATCGGATTTGTACTTTTTTTTTGGGTGCGTTTCCTCAAAGTCTTTTAATAAAGAATTACATAATTCGTAATTGGTACTTGTCATGTGTTTTTCAGAAAATTTTCTTCGTGCAGAATCCCAGGTCTCCTGGCCTATGGAATGAGAATTTTCATATAAAATTAAATCGCTGATAAACGTTCTGATTTCATAAAGATTGAATAGATTGAAACCATCGTTCGACTGAATTAATTTAGCTGGTAATCCTTTGTTATTTAGAAGACCTGTAATTTGAAGCGCATCTTCGTTTTTGTTTGTTAATACGCAGGTTGTTCCCGATAAGCCGGTAATCAGAATATCATTGACCAAAGGTGTTATCAGATTATCAGTTTTGTATTCTGTAATTTTTATCTTGCCATTATCCTTATGAACGGGTAAAATCGAAGTCTTTTTAAATCTGTTGTGAATCTGATTAACAAACTGATTTGAAAAAAGTACAAGGTTTTTTTTACTTCTGTAGTTTTCAACCAATTCATATTTGGCGGCGCTATTCTGGTTAATGAATTGCTCAAAGTATTTCGAATCGGCGCCTCTGAAAGTATAAATGTTCTGATCATCGTCGCCAACCGCAACTAATCGCATTTCTTCGTTTTTATCTATTAAAGCTTTCAACAAGGCAAATTCTTTGGCGTCCATATCCTGAGCTTCATCAATAACCAGTACATTTTTAGTAATGCGGTTTTGCTCGACTTCACCACTTCTTATTTTTTCAACCGTAAGCTCAATAATTTTATCAGCTTTTTCAAGGCTGCCAACTCTGCCTAACAAGTCAAAACAATAGGAATGGAAAGTTTTGATTTCAATAAAATTAGCCGCATTGCCAATTAAATCGAGAAGTCTTTTTTTGAATTCAGTGGCTGCTGCTCGTGAAAAAGTCAGCATTAAAAGCTGCTCATGTTTTACGTCTTCCATAAGCAGTAACGATGCAAGCTTATGCACCAGAACTCTGGTTTTTCCACTGCCTGGACCTGCTGCTACAACAATATTTTGAGTCTGATTGTCATTAATAATTTTAAGTTGCCGGGCCGAAAGTGTTCCGAACAGTTCGCGGAATTTGGCCGGAGTGATGTTCCTTTTTATATCATCTATCCGGCTGCCTGGAAAATATTTGTTTAAAAATGAAGAATAATTTAGTTTGAAATAATCATCGACAAATGCCAGTGCACTATTATAATCTTCCAGTATCTTTTTTGCGTACTCGCCAACAATATGTATTTGTTGAACTTTGTTCAGGTAGAAGTGGCTAAGTTGTTTATAATCATCGTTTTTATATTGTATTTTATTGTTTTGTTCAATCCTGTCGATGGTGAGTTTATTGTAAATAACTAAAAATCCACCGTCAATTTTTAGAGCTTCAATTCGTGACAAATAGAAAAGGCTGTCTTCAATATCGTCGGTGGAAATCTCTAATTTATGCAGAACCATCTTCAACTCTTTCGAAAGATTTTGAGCGTTCTATGGGATCGAGCATTCCGTTTATCGTAACCGATTCAGTTATTCCAATTTTTTCCAGATTATCAACCTGGTCTTTCATAAGAGACTGTAAAGGAGAGATTACTACAGTTAGGCCTTTCTCATTTTCTCCTGCCATTAATGCTGGAATCTGAAAAGTTACCGATTTTCCTCCGCCGGTTGGGAATACAGCTAATAGCGATTTGTTCTCAATTGCAGCCTTAACTGCCTTTTCCTGAAATGGTTCACCATTATATTTTCTAAATTCATCAAATCCGAAGTAATTCTTTAATCCTAAATGAGCATCTAAAGCAAGATTACAGTATGAACAACCCTGAATGCATGGATTATTTCTGAGCAAAAACATGATGCGATCAATTTCCGGATAGTTTATAATAACCCATCTCGGAACAATCGAATATCGATCTGCACAATTAATTAGTGTAAGACAGTATGCTAATTCAACAGGATGAGTTTCAATAATTTTATCCAACCTGGCATTTAAGCAAATCTTAGAATTGAAATAAGATTGTATTTCATGCTTTACATTGCCGAACCATTTATATGAAATAAATTCAAAAAAAGATTTGAATGCAGTTTTGTCGTGCAGTAATGCATAAAGAATTCTTTTCACTGACTCAGCCAAAAGCATAAAAGCATTTACTTCATCAAAAAATAAGTCTCTCGCCTTTATAGAATCATTTACAGGGTTATTAATGTCATCAGATAAAATTTTATCATCTTTTAATAAGCGATGATATGGCTTTTGCGGAAACAATAATGGTGAAAGATGCAAAGTATCTATGAATTTGTATTGGCCAATTTTGAAAACAGCCGAAACTTTTCGCAGGTAAATTAACCCACATTGCAGGATAAATCCTGTAAGGATTTGATTTTAAGGGCTATTGTTTTTTAAAATTTCGGCAGGGGGTACAACGGATTTTTTTCTGGTAAATGGGGCATACTTGTAATTGAGTATATCATAAATTGCTTTAACCTCTTTGGTAGGCTCGGTACATTGCCGAACGGAGATGGTTTCCTGCTTAATGTTCACCACACTTGTTGTTACGCACTTTTGGGTGTTCATTCTCCGGACTATTTCCCTCCAGTCGGAGTTTATTCCTTTTTGTTTTAACTGGTACCTTATTGTTGCCACTAACCAATACGCCAGTATGCCCAGGTTCAGGTGTGCCATCGAGGCTTCATCTGTTTTGTGATAGATAGGGCGCAGGTCGAGGTCTGTTTTCAATACCCGGAAGGTGTATTCTATTTCGCGGATGATATTGTAAATGGACCAAAATGCATGTTCATCGAGTTCCATTATGGAGGTCCTCAGAAAATATATCCCGGATTGGCTATTGTCATATTCTCCTGTTTTATGGCGGCAGCTTATGGATGTTGCTGTTCCATTGCCGTCGTCGCATACGGTTATGTCGTACCAGGTATGAACCGATGGATATTTCTGTTTAAGCCTTCCAATGCGCTCATAAACCTTGTTGAGCTTTTTGGTGCCCCCTTTTTTGGATATCCCCTCCCGGATGTTTTGTATGCCTTGCTCGAAGCGTTGTGAAAGCAGGCCGTTCATGCTGTCCTCTTTCATTTTCTTTGCCTGGCTTTTAACCCAAAGGTACTGGTCGCTGTCGCCATCCGCCTGTACCTTTGAGCAGTTCTATGGGTTGTTTCCTTTTGTCGGTTATCTGCACCGGGGTTGCCGTGGTGTCTGCATAATATGCTTTTAATGAGGAGCGTGACACGCACATGTAATCATACCCTTTGTCTTTGAGCATGGAAAGGTTATCATCGGTTGCAATCCCCGCATCAATAACTACAATGGGCTTGCGGCCTGAAAAAGAGGTTTGGCCGCTCAGGGCATTTATTATCCCTTCCAGTGTCTTGCAGTCGGCCATATTGCCCTGGTAAATGTTCGAGTATTTTAAAAACCCTTCACGGTTAATCACTACGGCCAATACTACTAACCGGGCATCGCTGCGCTTTTCTTTACTGCGGCCAAATTTGGCTATCCTGCTGCCCTGCATCCGGCCTTCAAAATAGGTATTGGTAAGGTCGTATAAAATAATTTTGTCTTCCAGGTCGAACAGTTCATTGGTTTGCCGTGAGAGGTATTGTTCCAAAGGGTCTTTTATCTGGTACAGCTTATGTGATATGCCGTAGAGCTTGTCTTTTGTTATTTTCTCCTTATCAAAACCGGTTATCTCGCTAATGGCTGAGTTTTCCTTAATGTAGGAAACGGTTTTCAGTTCCGATGCCGGGTAAACTGCCCTGCTTATAATGTGTGTAACAGCCAGGTTTATCTGGTCTTCTTCCCAGCCCGACTGCCGCAAAAAATTACCAATACCCAACTGGTCAACGGCTTGCTTACACAACCATTCAGCCCCTATTTCGCGGGCATCTTTATTTTTTAACGTGGACATGTTGACCGTTTCCCATTCGGCTTTGCCCTGGTTTATGTCGTACCGTTTTTTTCTCCTGACCTCTTCAAAATAATATCGGGCAAGTTGCTCAATCTGTTCATCTGCGTCGCTGGTGGATAAAGTGTTCCCGCCATTTATAATCAATTGCTCGACCCGCTTGCCCAGAAGTTTTTTCTGCTCATCGGTTTCCAGTTCGTCCAGCCGCCCAAAGCTTACTATAATCCGGTGGGTTACCTGTCCATGAATCCTGTAGCCCTCCACCAGTTTATATACCGTGTAACGCTCGCCGGTGGTCCTGTTCTGTTTTAAATATGGCTTGACAAACATGTTGCAAAGCTATGCAACTATTTGTTTATCAGCAATAAGAGCGGGGGTACAACATTTTAAGAATCAAAAAATATTAAAACGTATCTCATTGATTATCAATGCTATTTGTTTTTGCACATTTGACAATTGTTGATAAAAACAGGGTTATTAACAGATTTTTATGGGCTTTTTGAAGCTAACCCTGCAATGTGGGTTAAATCGTGAGTGATTATATTGTGTCCACAAATAAATTCACAGCCATTTATAAATGTTACAAATTCGTTTATAGAATTTGAATGAAAATGACCGCCATTGTTATTTATACCTCCAATGTCAATTATCTTCTGAGTTGTTGATTCTACTTCTGTATCGAAAAATACGATTTCTTTCATTTTAGTTGGGTAAAATCTGTATTCATCATTTCTCGTTTCCCTGAGTTTAGAAATTCATAGTAATTATAAGAAAATTTTGTAAATGCGATTTTTAATGATTGCATTTTTGTTCCCAAACTTATCCGATTTTCTGGTGTGGGTATGTCGGAAATCGGCATGAAGCAGATCGCGGTTTTCTATCTTTAATGATGAGTTATTGAATTTATAGCTATTAAACCGATTCGTATTTTAAATTTCCCAAGTTTGTTGTGTTTATGTTGTAATTAAAAAAGAAAGAAGATACAAACGAATTATAAGTACTTGATTATTGGTTTTTCACATTGATTTTAGCAAATTAATTCTTATTCTGAGTTTATTAATACCGAAAGCAATTAATCCACTTTAACCATTACCTTTAGAAAGTTTTAATATGAATAATAAATGCAGGTAGCAGTAAACAGGAAGGATATTAAATTTTTACCCGATTCCTCCAGGGTAATCGCACGGTTTCTTTATACCGGCGATGAAAGGGCGCTAAATACCATCCGTTCGGTACTTGGAATGTCTGAAAATTCGGCATCACAGGCATTAAGTCCGATGTTGAGGGATTACTCACTACGTCACCGAAATATTTCTAAAATTTTTGAAAAGCATTTTAATAAAATTGCTCATCTGTTAAAGCTGTTAGATGTTGATCCTGATTCACTTAACATTTCGCAAAAAATATTAATCGGCTCCTATTTTACCATGGAGTATTCCATTGAATCGGCCGCATTTTTTAATCCCTCCATTGTGGAACATCCCGATCAGTCGGAGACCGGCCCGGATGAAAAAAGGGTAATTCTAAGTTTCAGAGCCACCGGCGAAGGGCATATTTCGTCCATCGTTTTCCGAACAGGGGTGCTCGATAAAAACAACAATCTTTCCATTGAACCGGTTGGCAAAATGCTGGAAGAAGCTGAGCATATCCGGCGGCATGTTTATGATAAAGCATCGTTTAAAAGGAAACTAAATGAGATGAAGGATTTTCATGCGATTATCCCTTCCGGTTTAATTCTCGACAAGTTAAACGATACATTTACCTATGGCGAACTACGCGATTGTATAAAAGAAGCCAGAAAATCGTTGCATCTTACTGCAGAGAAAGAAGTTTTGTTTAACCAGATTATCTGGCTGGCCTCATCGCATTACGAACTTGAATTTTCGCTGGATACCAACATTTCAGAACGGGTAATTTTTCCGGTTTCGATAAATGAAAAAAACGGAATTGAAGATGCCCGTTTTGTAAAATTTGTTGACGATGACGGCAAAATAAGTTATTATGCAACCTATACAGCATACGACGGCACCACCATATTGCCAAAAATGCTTGACACAACGGATTTTTACCACTTTCGGATTTTGCCTCTTGCATGGCGAAATTGCCCAAAACAAAGGAATGGCGCTTTTCCCGCGTAAAGTGAATGGGAAATATGCCATGCTCTGTCGCCTGGATGGTTTTAATAATTACATTGCTTTTTCTGATAATATTTCGATTTGGCGCGAAGCTAAATTATTGCAACAGCCTAAATTTCCATGGGAATTTATTCAAATCGGGAATTGCGGCTCGCCCATTGAAACACCGGAAGGTTGGCTGGTAATTACCCACGGAGTTGGCCCGATGCGGGAATATGTTCTCGGAGCTTCGTTGTTCGATCTTCAAAATCCTGAGAAAGAAATCGGGAGGTTAAAATCTCCACTGTTAATGCCCAATTCCAGAAGAACGGGAAGGATACGTTCCCAATGTGGTTTATTCCTGCGGCTCGATGATTCATAATGACGACTTGATAATTCCCTATGCCATGTCGGATTATGCATCAACTTATGCAACAGTTAATCTTAAGGAACTTCTGAACGTGTTGAAAAATTCAAAATAATTTCGGGCTACATTCTCGAAATCAGTTTTATTGAACTCAATTACTGCTTGATATTCAAGACACACTTCAAAATGTGTGAATCATGTAACTCTTATTCAGAATTATGTAATACTTTTTAAGTTAAAAAGCTTGAAATTTGAAGATGAGCTAAAACCCGATAACCGACAATAAGTTTGCATCTTTAAAAATAGCTTGCCATGCCTCAAGTAAATAAGAACTTAAATTCAGATATGGAAAAATCAGCATCCTCTTTAGAGAAGGCTTTAATTGCTTCGGAAATTCGTTACCGGCGTCTTTTTGAGTCGGCAAAAGACGGGATATTAATTCTTGATGCCGAATTGGGGATGATTGTTGATGTAAATCCTTTCTTAATAAACTTATTAGGCTACTCAAAAGAGAATCTTATACAAAAAGCAGTGTGGGAAATCGGATTTTTTAAGGATATTATTCAGAATCAAGAGAAATTTTTGGAATTACAGCATAACGAATATGTTCGTTATGAAGATTTACCACTGGAAACAATCGATGGACAAAAAATTCACGTAGAATTTGTGAGCAATGTATATTTGGAAGGCAATAAAAAAGTTATCCAATGTAATATCCGTGACATTACCGCGCGTAAAAAAATGGAAAAGGATCTTTACGAAAGCGAGGAAAAATTCAGGATAATTACTGAGAATTCCGCTGATGCGATATTTATTGCTGACAAGGAAGGTAAATATTTATATGTCAACAAACAAGCCATTAATTTATTGGGGTATTCAAAAGAAGAAATGCTGAAGTTTACCATTGCAGATATATCACCGGCGAACAAAGTTGAAGAGTATTTTCAAATTTTTCAGCGATTGTTTGCGGAAGGTAGTTCCTATTCCGAGATAGAACTCGTTAAAAAAGACGGGAGTAATGTACCCACTGACCTTAATGCAGTTTTACTCCCTAATGGCTTGGTTTATGGAAGTTGCCGGGACATAACAAAGCGAAAGCGTGCAGAAGAAGAAGTTCGGGAGTCCGAAGAAAGATACCGTTCAGTAGTTCAGTCGGCGAAAGATGCTATTGTAACTGCAAACAATATTGGATTAGTAACTGCATGGAACCGGGGCGCTGAAAAAATATTTGGTTATACGGCAATGGAAATTATTGGAGAAAAGCTGGAAAAAATAATACCACAAACTTTTCATGATCGCCATAATAATGGAATTAGACGCATTGAACAAGGTGGCGCTCATCATGTTATTGGGAAGACTGTTGAAGTAGTTGGATTGCATAAAAATGGAACTGAATTCCCATTGGAACTCTCGTTATCGTTGTGGGAAAAATCTTCCAAAAGATTATTTACTGGAATAATTCGTGATATTACAGAACGAAAAGAAGTTGAAAAAACCATAAATAATTTAGCCAAATTCCCATCCGAAAATCCTGATCCTGTTCTTCGGATAAGCAAGGATGGTCGATTGCTATTTGCAAACGAGTCCAGTTATTCGTTCTTTACCTGGAAATTGGAAACAGGAAAACCGGCGCCAGCGATTTTGCAAAATGTCGGTAGCGATATATTTAAACAAAAGAAAATCCGAAACATCGAATTCTCTCATCATAAAAGATTATTCTCCGTTCATGCAGTTCCGATTCCGGAGTCAGGTTATACCAATCTTTACATTCGGGATATCACCGAATCTAATCGGAATGAGAAAGAAATAACTATGCTTGCCCACGCATTAAAAAGTATAAAGGAATGTTTAAGTATCACCGATTTGGGAGATAATATAATTTTTGTCAACGATTCATTTTTAAAAACTTACGGATATCGTAAAAACGAAATTATAGGAAAAAATATTAATATAGTACGTTCGAAAAATAATCCGGAAAAATTGGTTCAGAAAATTTTACCGGCTACATTAAAAGGAGGATGGAAAGGTGAATTGTTGAATAAAGGTAAAAATGGGAGTGAATTCCCGATTTATCTTTCAACAACAATTATAAAGGATAAAAACGGTAAGCCTTTGGGACTAATTGGTGTTGCATCTGATATTACCGAACAAAAGCGTATTGAAAACGAGTTGATAAATGCCAAAGAAAAAGCAGAAGAAAGCGACCGGTTGAAATCAGCTTTTCTGGCCAATATGAGCCACGAAATCCGTACACCAATGAATGGTATTCTGGGCTTTATCGGACTATTGAAAGAGCCTAAGCTATCGGGCGAGAAACAGCAGGAATTTATTGATATTATAGAGAAAAGCGGAGCCCGGATGCTTAATACGATAAACGATATAATTAATATTTCAAGAATAGAATCAGGGCAAGTTGAAATTTCTATTTCGGAAACGAATATAAACACTGCAGATGGAGTACATTTTCAATTTCTTTAAACCTGAAGCAGATAATAAAAAGATTGAATTTTTCTTTTAAAAATGCACTGCCTGCCAATGAAGCAATTATTAAAACTGATAGAGAGAAAGTTTACGCTGTGCTTTCTAACCTGGTAAAAAATGCATTGAAATTTACCCAAACAGGCTCCATTGAACTGGGTTATGAAAAAAAGGATGAATTCTTTGAATTTTTTGTTAAAGACACAGGTTCAGGTATTCCACAGGAACAAAAAGAAATTCATTTTTGAACGGTTCAGACAAGGCAGCGAATCATTAAGCCGAAATTATGAAGGCGCGGGCTTGGGATTGGCAATTTCAAAAGCTTATGTTGAAATGCTTGGAGGCAAAATATGGATAGAGAGTAATAAAGAGCAGGGCTCAACATTCCGTTTTACTATTCCTTATTTAAATGGAATTGAAGAAAAAAAACAACTTATTGCCTGTTACTGAGAAAGAAATCCTCGATCCGGGAAAGTTAAAAATACTGGTAGTTGAAGACGATGAAACATCCCGAATATTATTAAATATTATGATTAAGCCTTTGGCAAGTGATTTTTTTCAAGCCACTACAGGTCATGAAGCCATTGAAATATGCCGTAACAATCCCGACATCGAATTGGTGCTTAATGGATATTAATATGCGGGACATTGACGGATATGAAGCCACCCGCCAAATTCGGGAATTTAATAAACAAGTAGTTATTATAGCACAAACGGCTTATGCACTGCATGGCGATCGTGAAAAGGCGATTGAAGCTGGATGCAACGATTATATTTCAAAACCAATAAATCAGGCGATTTTAATACAAATGATTGAAAAAAAGCTGAGACTGGAAAATGTGTGAATGATGTAACTCTTATACGGAATTGTGTAACGTCAAAGGAAATGAAAGCCATTACCTTTATTCATAAAAATATTTTGGTAATTAAAATTAGAAACCATGAAAAAAGAAAAATTGAAAGGTTTGGCAAAAAGTATCATACTTGGGACTTTCGTTATAGCAATGGTTATTCCATTTTCATCATGCGCGAAAAAGTACACTTTCTTAAATTCGACGGTTGTACCAGGTGCTGAAGGTTTTGTCAAAGTTAAAAACGACAAAAATAAGAATTATGTGATTAAAGTAGAAGTGTCTGATTTAGCAAAAGTCGACAGGGTACAATCAACTCAAACTACGTATGTGGTTTGGATGGAAACCGACGAAGGGAATGTTGAAAACCTGGGACAATTAAAAAGTTCGAGAAGTTTATTCTCAAAACAGAAAACAGCATCGCTTGAAACGATATCCTCCTATAAGCCGGTAAAAGTATTTATTACCACCGAAAACGGCACAAATGTACAATATCCGGGCGAACAGGTTGTGATGCGCACAGATACTTTTTAGTAAGTAATAGTCGTCAGGACCAGAATGAAATTAAATGTATTATAATGCTAAATCATAATTAATAAACTGATTATTGAGTAGCAGAAATAATGCACCATCGACAATAAAAAAATCCTGTGGCAAGCCACGTGGAATAATTTAATTAAACAGCTCAAAAGGCAGCCGAATGGTTGCCTTTTCTTTTTGTATGAACTACAAATTTCTTATAGTGATCATTTCGTTGGTGAAATGTGTGAATCATGTAACTCTTATTGAAAATTATGTAATGCTTTTTATTGCGCCAAATCTGACCTTTATACAGTTGGATTTAGTAACAAACTTAAATTTATTAGTATGCCTATTTTAACCATTATTATTGTCATTCTGGTTGTTGGAGTTGTCCTGTGGCTGGTAAACAGTTATATTCCTATGCAACGGACTATCAAAAATATTCTTAATGCAGTTGTTGTAATTGTTCTTGTGATTTGGTTGTTAAAAGTGTTTGGAATTCTGGGCAGTTTACAGAACGTGACAATTTAGTTTTGTCTATTGCAGATGGAGGTCTTCTCTTCTTAAATGAAACTTTTGAAGAAACTTCATAAGATATTGACAAAGTTCGGTTCATACAGCAATTACTTTGGGAATTGCACTTATCGCAATTGGAATTTTAATGATGGTTTACACCGGATTTAACTATATAACAAAGGAAAAGGTGGTTGACTTGGGTCCGATTGAAATTAACGCTGAAAAAAGTCATACAGTTCAATGGCCGCCTATTGTTGGAGGTATATTTATTGTTGCCGGAATAGTTGTTTTTGCACTCGGCAAAAGGGCCCGGATTTAGTGCCAGCGAATAAGTTGAAATTTCTAAATGTGTGTATGATGTAATTATAATTCGTAATTGTGTAACAAGATAAAATGTGCCTTCAACTACCTTTCACTGTAAATTTTAATTTAAATATTTATCAAAATGAAAAAGACAATTTTTTTTGTAATCGTGATGTTTTTCGCTATGAGCGCAACAATGACATTTGCTGGTAATAAAGATGTAAAACCGGAAGCCGAAAAATCTGCCGTTCCGGTGAAAACCGAAAACAAACTATCGGAAGAAGAAATTAGTCGATTAACAAAACGAGTTGAAGAAATCCGCGACATGAATAAATCAGAAATGAATGTCAAAGAACGGAAGGAAATGAGAAAAGAACTAAAAGAGATTAAGAAAAATGTAAAGAAAAATGGCGGAACTATTTATATTGGTGGAGCCACCCTTATTCTGCTTATTATTTTAATTCTTCTTTTGGTTTGATCCCTTAAATTATATAAAACCTGAGATACTGATTATTGTTGCATTGTATTAAAGATGAATAGCTTAGGATAAGTATTTCCATGAAATCATGCCGCAATGTCATGAGAAATGAAAATGAATAATTATTGTATGCAGGTCTGCCTGGCAGAAGATTTCATGATCTTAAAAATAATAGATGTAAAATTTTGAGAGAAAAATAATACATTAAAAAATCCGGTAACGTGAAAACTCTTTTTAAAATAGTTGCTCTACTGCTGATAATAAACCTGTATTCTGTATTTATCCCTCAATCGTTATCGGCACAGCAAAGGCAGGAATTAATCAGTTTCCAGGTTTTTTATGACGAACTAAATCCTTATGGATTCTGGGTCAATTATCCGAATTACAATTATGTCTGGATTCCGAATGTAGATGCAAATTTTGCTCCCTATTCCACAGCCGGGCAATGGATAATGACTGAATATGGCTGGACATGGGTGTCAGGCTACTCCTGGGGCTGGGCGCCATTTCATTACGGTAGGTGGGATTACGACGATTATTATGGTTGGTTTTGGATTCCCGGTAATGAATGGGGACCATCGTGGGTTGTGTGGAGAAAAGCTCGCGGTTATTACTGTTGGGCGCCCATGAGGCCAGGAATGAGCATCGGTATGAATTTCGACAGCAGATACGAGGATGTTAATCATTGGAATTTTGTACAATACAGCGATTTTGGCAAAACAAATATTGGAAATTATTATGTTGACAACAACCAATACAAACGCATAATCAGAAACTCTTCACTAATAAACAATACATACAACGATAACCGACGCAACTCGAGATATATTTCTGGACCTTCGCTAAAAGAAGTGCGACGAGAAACAGGAAGGCAAATCGGTAGCATAGCAATTACCGATTACAACAGGCCGGGACAACTATTTGAAAATAATCAGTTGCAATTATACAGGCCGCAGGTTGAATCGAACAGAAACAATAATCAAAGATCTGCTCCATCTGTAATAACAAAACTGCGGGATGTAAGATCTCCAAAAGAAAGAATTGACTCCTATCGTCGTAAAACAATTACTCCGGCAGATAATTCAGGAAATAGCGGACAAACCCAGTCAATAGAACCTGGAAGAACGAATCAGCAAATTCAAAATTCAAACAAAAAAATCCAAAATAAATACGAAATTCAACGACAACAACCTATCCAGGAAATCCAGGTTCGAAGTCGGACACAACCGCAGAAAGAAGAACAACTTCATCAGCCGATGAACCGGCAGAATCAAAATAATGTTGTTTCACCTGTTAATCGGCAAAATAAAGAAAAACAAAAAAGTTCGGATACTACAGGAAAGAGCAGACAACAGGAGTCCAACACGACAAAAGAAAGACGAAAAAAATAGAAAGTATTATACCCTTGAAAACATGAGATTGGAATGTTCTGATCAATTTCGTTCCGTAAAAGTGAAATATTTTCCAAACCGGTTTTCAATGAAAAGAAATGCAAAAAATCGATTCAAACCAAAAAAATAAAAAAGGATTATTCCATCTCACTTTCAGACTACAAATAATCTTCATGTGCCTGTTTTTTATTGGATTTTATTCCAAAATTTTTTCTCAGGAATATTTTCAACAAGAAGTTAATTACAAAATTCAAGTTTCGCTGAATGACCAGCTTCATGAATTAAATGCACTTGAAACCCTTGAATACATTAATCATTCAAAAGACACGCTTCATTTTTTATATTTTCATTTATGGCCAAATGCTTATTCAAACAATAATACACCTTTAGCCAAACAATTATTTCAGGAAATTGGGAAGAAAAAGTTGTTTAACGATCCGGTTTTACAAGGATTTATCGATTCTCTCAATTTTCAGGTAAATGGAAAAAAGGTTCAATGGAATTTATTACCCGGCCAACCCGACATTTGCAGAATTAAGCTGGAGTTTCCCCTTATTTCAGGCGATAGCATACGTATAACCACGCCTTTCCGTGTAAAAATCCCCAAAGGCGTAACTTCCAGGTTGGGCCACATTGGCGAATCCTATCAAATTTCGCAATGGTATCCGAAACCAGCCGTATATGATAACGATGGCTGGCACCAGATGTCATATCTCGATCAGGGGGAATTTTATTCAGAATTTGGACGCTTCGATGTAAGAATTACACTGCCCGAAAATTATATTGTAGGAGCAAGCGGAAATCTGCAAAACCCGCAGGAAATTGAAATGCTGGATAAATTGGCAGCCGACACCTCCTGGATAAAAGCAGTCAGTTCGGCAGGAATCGAATTTCCGGATTCAAAGAAACAGTTGAAAACACTCAGTTATACTGCGGATAGAATACATGATTTTGCCTGGTTTGCTGATAAACGGTTTCATATAGAAAAAGGGAAAGTGAAACTCCCCCACTCCGGCAGAGAAGTAACTACCATGGTTTTGTTTACAAATGAGCAGTCCGAACTTTGGAAAGATGCTTTACAATATGTAAATGAAGCAATCTGGTGGTTTTCAGATAAAATTGGTGATTATCCCTATCAAAGTTTCACAGCTGTTCAAAGTGAACTGAGCGCAGGTGAAGGAATGGAATATCCTGGCCTTAGCCAAATTGGTCTGGCTGAAGATGCTTATTCCCTTGATGAAGTAATTTCACATGAAATTTGCCATAACTGGTTTTACAGCGCACTGGGTTCAGATGAGCGGCAATACCCTTTTATGGATGAGAGCATTACCAGCGCCTACACCGACCGGTATCTGAGTGATAAATATCCCCTGAAAAATTTTTGGCAGGTTTATTTAAAAAACGGAAAGCTGGCAAAGTTTATACATATCGATAAAATGCCAATACAGCGAATGCAGGAGCTGGAATGGCTGGTTCAGGCACGTAACAACCAGGAACAACCGATAAACCTGCCGGCAACTGAATATACCAATGTAAATTACGGACTGATGATTTACAATAAAGCCGCAATTGCTTTTAACTATCTTCGGAATTATCTTGGCGATTCTGTATTTGACTCCGCAATGCGGGAATATTTCCTTCAATGGAAATTCAGGCATCCGCAACCCGAAGATTTTCGGGTAATACTCGAAACCCATTCCGGCGAAGATTTAAGCTGGTTTTTTAATGATTTATTGGGTACTACCAAACGGCTCGATTACCAAATGGTCCGAATAAAGAATCAGCAGGTACTTATAAAAAACAAAGGAGAATTGATTTCGCCACTTTTCATCTCGGGCACAAACAGGGATTCAATTTTTTTTGAAAAATGGGTAACTGGCTTTGAAGGACAGAAATGGATAGATCTTCCACCTGGTGATTACACTGAAATAAAAATTGATCGCGGACATGTATTGCCTGAAATTTCCAGAATTAACAACAATATCAAAAAAACCGGTACTTTTCCCAGGGCTGATCCCTTAACTACTCAACTCCTCTTTTCCGTTGATGATCCCGAAAGACACACAATTTTGTATGTGCCCACCGTTAACTGGACCAGAGAAAACGGTTTTATGTTGGGCCTGGCATTTCATAATGGCTTTATTATACCAAAACCCCTGGAATATTTTGTGATGCCATTTTATGCATTCGGAAATTCCGATCTGGCCGGGTTTAGCCGGATTGCATACAACATTACACCTTATGATAATTTTATCCGGCTGGCTACAATCTCGTTTGAAGGAACACAATTTGGTGCGCCGGGCCATCAAAATTACCGTAAGCTAAAAACCGGACTGGAAGTCAATTTCCGTAATAAAAAAATGACTCACCCGTTAAACCACAGCGTATTTGGAAATTACATTGCCGCATCCAATCTTTTTCAGGCTGAACTTCAGGAAAAGGCAAAAATGAATTCCTATATCCAATTTGGATATCTCCTTGAAAAAACCAGTGCAATAAATCCATTTTCCCTGCTGGCTTCTTTCGAATCCGGAAAAACATACCAAAAAACATCGCTTGAGTTGAATTACAAATTAAGTTATTGGGGCAAAAACAACGGACTGGATATGCGATTTTTTACCGGAGCGATGCTGAAAACCGATTCTGAAATACCTTTTTATGCATTTTCGGCAAGTGGAAGAAGCGGAAGGGAACAATATCTTTATCAGGGCGCATATCCTGACCGTTTCAGTGTATTTCCCGAAAACTTCTTCTCGCGGCAGATGAGCCTTTCTGAAGGAGGCTTGGTTTCGCCGGTGAACGATAGTTTGGGATTTAGCCGGTGGCTTTTTTCATTGTCCCTTACAAGTAATTTGCCTGGCAAAGCGGCCCGGTTTCCGGTAAAACCTTTTCTCAATTTATTACTGAACGACCATGGCATTAGTGCGAACCAAAATTCCCCGTTTTTTTATGAAGCCGGATTAAAAGCCGGAATTTGGGGCTTTTTCGAAATTTACATTCCCTTACTGGTTTCCAAAAACATTGATTCAGTCAACGGTACTTTCAAAAACAGGATCCGATTCGTTTTTTCTCTCGATTCGTTTAGGAAGTTAAGGTTGAATTCAAAAGCAGAATTTTAATCTGTTAAATGTGTGAATGATGTAACTCTAAATCAGAATTATGTAATATTTTTTGACCATAAAGTTTTCACTTTTGTACTGTGAAGATCTTTTCACAACTGACCCGCCAGTTACGGGAAATATATTCAGAATAAAATGATTAATACACGAAAGGTATACACCGCATTAATGATGGTTTTGATGGTAATTTTACTGCTGCCAGGCAGTGGCTGCAAAAAAGATGAGACACCGCCCCGGGAGACAAGTTTCAACCTGAAAGTACAAGATGTTCTCGGTGTTACAGGCATTGTAACTTTCATCGAAACAGGCACTAATACATCAACCATAACCTTAAAACTATATGGCGCACCTTCAGGTACTCATCCGGCTGCGCTGTACATGAATTCAGTCGCCGAAGGGGGCGCAATTGCTCTGGAACTAAATCCTGTTGATGCATCAGGAACCAGTTCGACCGACATAAATTCTTATACTTACAATCAGTTGATAGCATATGACGGTTTTATAAGAGTCATAAAAAGCAGCAACGAACCCAACATAATTTTAGTACAGGGAGATATTGGCGGAAATGTTATAACCGATATTAATGAAACTTATACGCTTGGTTCTATTGGCGCTTTTAAAGTTTCAGGAACTGCAATGTTTGAAAAAAGGGAAAACGGAAATACCCTGGTAACTCTTCATCTTTCAGGAACTATTGCCGGAGAAGTATATCCCGCAACCATTAACCTGAGTTCGATAGCAACAATAGGTGGCGGACCGGTTACAAAAACGCTAAGCAGTATTAACGGAACAACCGGAATGAGTTATACTACCATCCGAAAACTGGACGAAGGCTTGAATATCACGTATGATAATTGGATGAATTACAATGGGTATATTAATGTTTATCAGACGGCAGTAACATTTGACAACATTATTAGCCAGGGAAATATAGGTTCCAATTAAACTAAAACTGATGTTGCCGATAAAAAAGTTCAATCTACTCTTTTGGCATGGAATATAAAGCCAAATAAAGCGCTGATGAAATTGGCGCTATATTGTCATTCAATTACAAGGCACTATTTGCAATTCAACATGAAAAAACAAAATGAACCAAATAAAAAACCCGACGAACTGAGGCAAAAAGCAGAAATTTTGTTAGATAAAAAAAAGAATGGAACAAAAAGTTATTCTTTTGATCAAGATAAATTAAGTTTCATTCGTGAGCTTGAAATGCATCAGATAGAACTGGAGATGCAAAACGATGAATTAAAGTTGGCAAAGGAAAAGGCGGAAATTACGAAAAAGAAATATATTGAATTGTATGATTTTGCCCCTTCGGGTTACCTGACACTTACAAAAAATGGTGAAATTATTGATTTGAATATTAGTGCAGAACGTTTGTTGGGAAAAGAACGATTCATCACTGATTAACAGCAGTTTCGGATTTTTTGTTTCCTCCGATACAAGAGCAGTATATAATGATTTTCTTCAAAAAATATTCTACAACAAATTTAAAGCAAACCTGCGAGCTTAAACTGGCTAGAGGCAATGATTCGATAAGATATTTAATCGTTAACGGTATAATCAGTAATATTAACGAAAAATGCCTGTTAACACTGGTTGACATATCAAAGCGTAAACATGCCGAGAATCGAATTGATAAAAGCCAAGGAGAAAGCAGAAGAAGGCGACCGGTCTAAAATCAGCTTTCCTTGCCAACATGAGCCACGAAATCCGGACACCCATGAATGGCATTCTGGGGTTTTCCGAACTTTTAAAAACGCTAAAGCTGACAGGTGAAAAGCAGCAGGAGTTTATTGATATCATTCAGAAAAGCGGCGCCCGCATGCTTAATATAATAAACGACATTATTAGTATTTCAAAAATAGAATCACAACAAATTGAAGTATCGATTTCAGACACTAATATAAACGAACAGGTAGAATAATTTATCACTTCTTTAAGTTGGAAGCAGAGCAAAAAAAGTTGCATATCTCCTTCAAAAATGGGATAAACTCTAGATAATGCAATTATCCAGACAGATCGGGAAAAAATATATGCAGTGCTGACCAACCTGGTTAAAAATGCCATTAAGTTTACTCAAACGGGCTCCATTGAATTGGGCTACGAATTGAAGGGAGAATTCCTGGAATTTTATATAAAAGATAGTGGACCTGGCATTCCGGATGAACAGAAAGAAATCATTTTTGAACGCTTCAGACAAGGCAGCAAATCGTTAACGCCTAATATTGAAGGAGCAGGCCTGGGACTATCTATTTCAAAAGCTTATGTTGAAATGCTGGGCGGTAAAATATGGGTGGAGAGTGAAGTATGGACAAGGTTCGACATTCCGTTTTACTATTCCTTATCTTAATGGGATTAAAGAAAAAGAACCAGCCTTAGACTGATTTTGAGGAAGAAATCACAACCGACACAGAAAGTTAAAAATACTGGTAGTTGAAGACGATGAAACATCCCAACTATTATTAGGTATTATTATTAAGGCAATCTGGATTTTAAAATCTTTCAGGCCATCACTGGAGATGAAGCCATTGAAACTTGTCGTAAAAATCCCGACATCGATTTGGTGCTAATGGATATCCAAGATACCAGGAATGAATGGTTATGAAGCTACCAGGAAGATTCGTGAATTTAACAAAAAAGTGGTCATAATTGCTCAAACAGCTTTTGCATTAAACGGCGACAGGGAAAAGTCAATTGAGGCAGGATGTAATGATTATATTTCAAAACCAATAAACCGGGTCACATTAAATAAGATGATAAACAATTATTTTCAGAATTAATTTAATCATATAAATGTGTGAATGATGTAACAAATACTCGAAGTTGTGTAACAGTTTCCGGGTTAAAGTGAAATACTTTTGATAGTGCATTAATTCAAATGCACAATTAATAATTGGAAACAATGAAAAAAATATTATTTACTCTGGCAGTAACAGCTTTTATTACCGGAACCTTTTAACCGGCTGTATTCCATCGTCTCAAAAAGGCGAAAATGTTGAAGAAAAGTAACAGAGTCTAAAAAAGCCTGTTTTAAATACAAAAAGTGAAATGGACCTTACACAAAAGGATTCACTTACCGCCTACCAGCAATTCAAAGTAGAATTTGATAAACAAATCATTGCAAATGAAAAAAGCATTGCGGAATTAAAAGCAAGTTTTGCAGATGCAAACAAAGAAAATAAAGCATTTATGAAACGAAACTGGCCGGATTGGAAAAAAGAAACAGCGAAATGAAAATTAAATTGGCTGATTACAAAGAAGACGGAACTGAGAAATGGCAAATATTTAAGACGGAATTTAAAAGTGACATGGATGAATTGGGAAAAGCATTTGCCGATTTTACAGTGAGCAATAACAAAAATAATATGGAAATAAATAAATGAATTATCCAAATGGCTTACAGATCTTTTTCATATCGCAAAATAATCAAATTCAACAAAATTAAGGCATCCACAAAAGTTTGGAAGGTTCAAATAAAATTACCCTGTGGATATTGTTTGGATGAAAACAATAAGCGAATGATGAAAACGACCAAATGGACCATTTGGCAGATATTAAATTGAAGAACAAACTATTGAAAAAACAATGTTTGTATGACTAAAAAAAGTTCAGAATAAAAAATAAACAAGAAACATTTAAAACATAAAGTCATGGGAAATATACTTATACATCATTGCAGTTATTCTGGTTATTGCATGGGCGATTGGATTTCTTGGTTATCATGCAGGTGGCATTATGCACGTTTTACTGGTAATTGCTATTATTGCAGTTATACTGCAGGTTATTCGCGGACGAAGGATTTAGTAATAAATCATTCTTTATTTAAATGGTTAACTGAAAAAAGAATTTATAAATTTTCGGATTAATTATCCGGTTTATTTGTAGTTTGGTTTAAAATGTGGGTATTATGCTCACATTTTTTTCTCTTAAATTCTTAGTGGTTTATCGATAATCATATAAAGACTAAGTTCATGAAAAAAATTATTATTTCAATATTAATTGCCCTGGTTCTGACCGGGTGCATATTAAATAAGGTAACCGGCCGTAAACAATTGAGCCTTGTCCCTGAATCGGAATTACAGCTGATGGCAGTTAGCCAGTACACTACATTCTTATCAGAAAATAAGGTATTAAATCCAGGCAACAGCAAAGAAGCTGTAATGGTCAATCGGGTTGGGGCACGTATTTCAGATGCTATTACAACGTATTTTAAAAGTCAGGGGAAAGCATCAGTGACTGAAGGATACAAATGGGAGTTTAATACTGTTGACAGCAAAGAAGTAAATGCCTGGTGCATGCCGGGTGGAAAAGTGGTTGTATACACAGGTTTACTGCCGGTAACGCAAAACGAAACAGCGCTTGCCATTGTTATTGGTCACGAAATTGCTCATGCTATTGCAAAACATGGGAGCGAACGGATGAGCCAGGGAATGATGCAACAACTGGGTGGAATTGCCCTGGAGGTTGCTGTATCGCAAAAACCACAGGAAACTCAAAATTTATTTATGCAGGCTTATGGCATTGGAAGCACAATTGGTGCTGTGTTACCCTGGTCGCGCCAACAGGAAACAGAAGCTGACCAGTATGGATTAATATTTGCCGCCATGGCCGCTTACAACCCGCAGGAAGCAATACCTTTCTGGCAGCGAATGTCAACAGCCGGAGGTCCAAAACCACCGGAATTTTTGAGTACTCACCCTTCGGATGAAACAAGGATGAGAAAATTAAAACAATTTATGCCCGAAGCAATGAAATACTATACTGCGAGTAAAAAATAGGAATAAAATACTGCCCTGTATTTTCATAAACATCCGGCAAAATAATAAAGTGTGAAAGATGTAAATTAAATTAAAAATTGTGTAACACCGTTTGCCTGGAAAGGCAGACCTTTATATCAGTTAAATCTATAAACAATTATTAAAAATAAAGATTATGAGTTCAGGAAAAGTTTTGTTAGGTGTATTGGCTGGCGCTACCGCCGGTGCTTTGGCAGGAATTTTATTTGCTCCTGCAAAAGGTTCAAAAACGAGAAAAAAGATTGCAAGGAAAGGTGAAGATTACTTTGATTTATTAAAGGAAAAATTTGACGAATTGCTCGATGCCGTTACTGAAAAAATCGAAAAGGCAAAGGAAGAAGTTACCGACTATGCTGAAAAAGTAAAAGAAGAAGTTACTGATTATGCTGAAAAGAAAATGGGTAAATCAGAGGAATCTGGAAAAAGCGCTAAAACAATTTAAGTATAAAAAAGCATTAGTATTATGCCCGAAGCTATGGAAAACATCGTGGATTCATTTGAGTCGTTGCTTGAACGCGCTGCCGAATATGGTATAACAAGCTACGAACTTGTAAAACTTAAGACAATTAATAAAACATCAGATGTGGTTTCATCTTTAATACCACATGCTGTTGTTTTTTTAATTCTGATGTCATTCCTGCTTTTTCTTAGTTTGGGTGTGGCTTTTTGGTTGGGTGAAATCTTCGGGAACATGTTTTATGGTTTTTTTGTAGTTGCTGCATTTTATGGAATTATTGGACTTGTACTTCATTTCTTTATGCACGATCAGATAAAAAAGAAGATATCAGATTACATTGTAAAACAGGCGCTTAAATAAAATCCAATGGAAAATATTTCTTCCAATGCCGAACTTCAGGATGCTATCCGATTGCTGGAAGCAGATCAGGCGGTCAAGTTACAATTGATGAAAGAACAATTTCATCTGGCTTATGAAAATTTAAAACCTGCAAAAATTATTGAGAACGCTCTGAAAGATATTGCATCATCGCCCTATCTGGTTAATAACATATTTGTCACTTTTATTGGTCTGGTTACCGGTTATCTTTCTCAAATAGCAGTAACTCGCCAATCAAACAGTAAACTCAGAAAGCTTTTTGGATACATTTTACAGTTTGGCGTTACAAACCTGGTTGCTCAAAATACTAAAACAA
Organism: uncultured Prolixibacteraceae bacterium; assembly: GCA_963821855.1. Lineage (GTDB taxonomy): Bacteria > Bacteroidota > Bacteroidia > Bacteroidales > Prolixibacteraceae > Draconibacterium. The sequence continues at coordinate 258,257 of CAWGFJ010000014.1, forward strand.
TAAAGTCATTCGGCCAGTTTGTTTCGCACTATATTTTCCATAAAGGAAAATAAATTATGCAAGTCGAGACCAATAGAAAAATGAATATTCCCGTGAGTATAAAAGCTCCCATTATTTTTATGGGTCTTATTGCTTTCTTTGCCGTTATGTATATTGCTAAGGGCATCATTATCCCCATTGTTTTTGCAACCATAATTGCTATTATTTTACACCCCCTTGTAAATCTGTTTGTCAGGGTTAAAATAAACCGGGTTTTGGCCATTATAATTACTTTATTTCTTACCTTTCTGGTTATTGCTGCGTTTGGTGCCCTCCTGTTTTCGCAGGCAAGCCGGTTTTCGGAGTCCTTGCCCAAACTGGTGGACAAATTTACGGAGATTCTCAATCAAACGATTATCTATGTTTCGGGGCATTTCAATTTAAGCCACAGAGAAATTACAGAATGGATTACAAAAACCAAAAATGAAACCATTGGCAGTTTGGAAATCGGACAAACAATTGTCAATGTTGGCAGCGTGTTGGTATTTTTAGTGTTAATTCCTGTTTATGTATTTATGATTTTGTTTTACCAGCCTATTTTAATTGAATTTTTCCGCAGGGTTTTTGGCAAGAGCCACCGCAGCAAGGTAGGCATCATTATTAACCAGATAAAAACACTGATTCAACGTTATCTTATCGGACTACTTATAGAGATGGCCATAATTTCTACTTTGTATTCGATTGGACTTTTGATACTGGGAATAAAATATGCAATAATTCTTGGCATCATTAGCGCCATACTCAACCTCATTCCTTACATTGGGTTCGTTATTGCATCAACATTTCCAATGATGATTGCCATTGTTACAAAAACATCCCCCTGGTTTGCTTTACTGGTTTTGGCGCTCTATATATTCGTACATATAATCGACAACAATTTTATCATTCCAAAAATTGTTGCCTCAAAAGTAAAAATTAATGCCCTTGCTTCTATTACGGCCGTAATTGTATTTGCCACTTTGTGGGGTATTCAGGGGATGATAATTGCCATTCCGCTTACAGCTATTGCCAAGCTCATTTTCGACCATGTTAAACCCTTAAAACCCTGGGGATTTTTATTAGGCGATACCATGCCTCCATTGCTGAAAATTAAACCAATTTTGAAAAAATTAATGGATCCCGCTGATAGTCCTCAGAATAACGCTAAGGAATCAGCTCATTAATTCGCGTTTGCAGCAAAGAACCATACCAGGAGAATTTGAAAGGCCTAAAAATGTGTGGATGATGTAAATCTTTAATGGAAAAATGTAAATTCTTTTAAACCAAATGAAGGATTTTTGTGAATATATAATAAGTAGTTTATGAGGCGATATAAAATAACAAAACAAGAAACGAATCGTGATAACCTTTCGGCAAATTCAGATTTGAACGAAATAGGGATAATAGAGGTACAGGCAACGGATAAAAAAATTGATGTTGCCGGTGTTATCCGTGAAGGTGATAACAATTCTTTTGAAAAATTGGTTAAAGCCAACCTAAGGCTTGTAAAATTGGTTGCAAAAAACTACCAAAATCAGGGATTGAGTTTAGCCTATTTAATTAATGAAGGAAATTTTGGATTGATAACTGCTGCCGAACGTTTTGATAAAACAAATGGATTTAGTTTTATTCCTTTTGCTACATGGTGGATTCGGCAGTCTATTCTTCAGGCGATTAAAGAGAATTCCGTTATTGTGATGCTTCCACTCAACAAAATTGGGTCAAACAACAAAATCAGAACGATATTTAAAAAAATTGAACAGGAATATCAGTGCGAACCAACCATTGATGAAATTAAAGAAATTATGGAGTTATTTCCGGAAATTGTCTAAGATTTGCTGGATTTTGTAAGTCCCCTGAGTGTTCTGCAAAAAGTGAAAAAGGTTTGATGAGTGTATAACAACATTTATCAATATTTTGATGCTTCCCGTTTTTGCATTTAGCTTCGCAGTAAAATAAAAAGCCATTTATTGAGTATCTCTGTATAAAAAGAATACAGTTGATTTTATTATTGCCCTGTTATGAAAGATGCTAACTGAAAATCTGTACTCTGAAATGTGAGAATGATGTAAATTTTTAAAAGAATTGTGTAATGTATTAAAGATGCAATTGACATAATTTTACATTGGGGTTACTGGCATCTGGTTGAAATATAATGAATTCAAACAATACAGTGAACTGAAATGCTATCTGAATGATTCTGAAAATTAAAAATATGGAAAGTCGCCGTTGTAAGACTTTGGTGACAAACGAAATGGAGAAACTTGGTCTTCAGAACATTACAGTGGAATTGGGTGAAGTTGAATTTGAAGGCGATATTTCCGACGAGAAATTAAAGTTGTTTGATTCGGCTCTAAAATATTTGGGTTTGGAAATTTTGGTGGATAAAAGGAGTCGACTTATTGTAAAAATTAAAGATGCCATCTGTCAATTGGTTTATCTTAGTGACAATCTTCCAAAACCCAACTATTCCGATTTTATCAGCGAAAAGGTGAACGTTAGTTACAGCTCAATTAGCAATATTTTTTCGGCAAAAGAGAACTGTACCATTGAAAAGTATATTATTATTCAACGAATTGAACGTGTTAAAGAGCTGCTTATCTATTCCGATATCAGCCTTGGTGATATTGCATTCAAAATGAATTTCAGCAGTGTAGCACATCTTTCCAATCAGTTTAAAAGAATTACCGGTTTAACTCCTTCTTTTTTCAGAAAAAACAGAAATGTCAGGAAAAGCTACTCTAAGGAAAATTGAAATAATCTTTTTACGAATATCAATATCAGCCTTTTACACGTGGATTGATTTTTCACTCAACTTATAACCATTGAATCAATCTGCAGCATTTGCTTGCTCATCAACCTTCATTTTTCAGTTATGGTATTAATTTTAATTCCCTGTTCCTGCTAATAAAACTTTAATGGTTTTTAAAATTATAACAGTGTCCCGGCTTAAAGACCAGTTGTCAATGTATTCCAAATCCAATTTCATCCATTGCTCAAAAGGAATATTATTTCTCCCGGAAACAACTCATTACAGGTTAAAATTTGTTTTGGATTTTTAATTGTTCCCGGAATAAAGGTAAGCTACTTTATACGGTAAAATGTTACACAACCTTCAACTTAAGTTGCATCATTCACACATTTCAATGGTATTTTTTTATCGTTTGAAAACGCAAAGTCACTCGAAGCAAAAAATTTAAACAAAGCACTTGTCCACCATCATTTCGATAAAAATGTGTGAATGATGTAAATTTTTTACAGAGTTATGTAACAAAACCATACTCCTGACATTTTATTTTAGTACCCAAACAAATTATCACTTAGTCCGGAATAGCAAGCATCGAAGTTCATTCATTTTTGGAAAGGCTGGTTTGGCAAGCGGTTTTGCTGTTAGATTCAGACTAATTCATAACTTAGTAAATTATAAGAAAGTTAAAATTTGAAAACAAAAAAAACTCGGACAGTCGTTTCATCTCTTAATAAAGACCAGGGGATGTTTCCAATAGTTGGTATTGGTGCATCAGCCGGTGGCCTGGAAGCGCTGGAGCAATTGCTGGGGAATGTGCCTGAAAACAGTGGAATGGCGTATGTGGTCATTCAACATTTGGATCCTACACATAAAGGGATGCTTCCGGAACTTCTCCAGCGAATTTCTAAAATGAAAGTGTTCCAGGTGGAAGACAGAATGAAGGTGCTGCCTGACTGTGTATATGTTATTCCACCCAACAAAAGCATGTCAATATTAAAAGGGGTTTTGTATTTGTTTGAACCCGCTGAAGCAAGGGGAATGCGTCTTCCCATCGATTTTTTTATGCGTTCGCTGGCAGACGATCAGAAAGAATTTGCCGTTGGTATTGTTCTTTCGGGTATGGGTTCCGATGGCAGTGTTGGAATAGCCGCTATTAAAGAAAAAAACGGAATTGCAATGGTACAGGAACCCGAAACAGCAAAATTCGACAGCATGCCACGTAATGCAATAAACCTGGGATTAGTTGATGTTGTTGCTCCCCCAAATGAAATTCATTCAAAACTAATTGAATTTCTTGAACATATACCGGTAATCAAAGCAGTTCGGACCGCAGGAAAAGACAATAAAAGTGCACTGGAGAAAATTATTATTTTACTGCGCACACATACCGGAAACGACTTTTCGTTGTACAAAAAAAATACAGTTTACCGCCGCATCGAAAGACGAATGGGCGTGCATAAAATTGATGAAATCAATTCATACGTTCACTTTTTGCAGGAAAACCCTGAAGAGGTAAATATCCTTTTTAAAGAGTTGATGATTGGTGTTACCAATTTTTTTCGCGACCCCCTGGTTTGGGAAAAATTAAAGGAAACGGTTCTTCCGGCAAAGGTTGGCAAGCACCAAACGGCTTCAACAATAAGAGCATGGGTGCCTGGTTGTTCTACAGGCGAAGAAGCATATTCGCTGGCCATTCTATTTAAGGAAGTAGTCGAAAAAATAAACCCCTATGGAGGATTCACCTTACAGGTATTCGCAACCGATCTTGACAACGATGCTATTGAAACAGCCAGAAAAGGAATATTCCCGGTAAATATCGAAGCCGATATCTCACCAAAACGAATAAGCCGTTTTTTCACCAAAACAGATGACGGTTATCGCATAAATACTGAAATCAGAGAATCCATAATTTTTGCGCAGCACAACATTATTATGCATCCCCCTTTTACCAACATCGATATTATTTCGTGCCGGAACCTGCTTATTTATTTGGATCCCGAGTTGCAGAGAAAGCTGCTTGGTTTGTTTTTCTACAGTCTTAATACAGAAGGGATTTTGCTGCTGGGTAATTCAGAAACACTGGGATCGCAAAGTCATCTTTTCACACCCGAAAATTCCGGCCTGAAAATTTATAAACGCGGTAATTCCAGCCTGAATCCTGAATTGTTCGATTTTCCCTCTTCATTTTCACGGTCGAAATTATCTGTTAATGAGAACAAAATACCCGATAAACCCATTATGAATATTCAAACGCATGTTGATCAATTATTGCTGAATCAATTTTCACCTGCGGGAGTTTTAGTAAACGAAAATGGCGACATACTATACATCAGCGGACGTACAGGGAAATATTTGGAGCCTGCCGTAGGAAAGGCAAATCTGAATATTTTTGCCATGTTGCGGCCGGGATTTCAAAACGATTTTGCAATTGCTTTCCGCAAGGTAGTCATGAAAAAAGAAGTTTTGATTTTGCACCATGTTAAAGTTGGTACCAACGGAAGCACAATCACATTAAATGTTACTGTTCAATGGATTAATAAACCCGAAGCTTTGTATGGGAAAATACTGATAATTTTTACTGATGTTGCCAAAAATTCTGAAAACAAAACACCTTTAAAAAGAGGAAAACAAACTGTTGCCAGTGCCAGAGAAAAAGAATTGGAAGAAGAACTTCAGCATACCCGTGAGGAAGTGCAGAATATTATGGAAGAAATGCAGACTTCGCAGGAAGAGTTGAAATCAACCAATGAAGAATTTCAGTCAACCAATGAAGAACTGCAGTCAACCAACGAGGAACTGACGACTTCGAAAGAAGAAATGCAAAGCCTGAACGAGGAACTTCAAACTGTAAATGCCGAATTGCAATCGAAAGTTGATGATTACTCGCGGGTAAATAACGACATGAAGAATTTGCTGAACAGCACCGATATTGCCACTTTATTTCTCGACAAGGAACTGAACATCCGTCGTTATACCAACCAGGCAACCAAAATTTTCAAATTGATAAAAAGCGATATCGGACGGCCTTTTTCCGACCAGGTTTCCGAACTCATTTACCCGGATTTAGCAGATGATGCTCTTGAAGTTTTGAGGACACTTATATTTATCGAGAAACAAATTCCGACAAAAGACGGCCGATGGTTTTCTACGCGAATTATGCCGTATCGTACATTCGATGACAGAATAGACGGACTGGTAATTACTTTTATCAATATCTCCGATTTGAAAAAGTCTGAAGAAAAATTAAACGAAATCAATCAGTTAAGTCACTTGCTGCTCAATTTATCTCCCGATGTAGTCATTAAATGTTCAACCGATTGGCAAATAGTGGAGTTTAATTCGGCTGCAGAGGAATTTTTTGGAAAAAAGCACGATGATGTTATCAATAAAAATTATTTGGAACTATTTGTTCCTGAACCCGTGCGGTATAAAACGGAACAACAAATGAAACAGCTGCTGAACCACACAGGTGAAAATAAAATAAAAATGAAGGCACTTGGAGCTGGCGCGGTTGAAATGGATATTGAATGGACGGTTAATGTGCTTTTCAACAGTCTGAAATTACCATCTGGTTTAATACTTATCACAAAAAAATGAAGTCATGAATAACGAAGAAATGGATTTTACGAATGCCAAAATGTTGCGTTTGAAAGCGGAAGAAATACTCAAAGATAAACATCAAATAAAAAGTATTTCTGAAGAAACCGATACAATAAAACTCGTTCATGAATTGCAGGTACATCAGATAGAACTGGAAATGCAAAACGAGGAGTTGCGTCAGACTTATGAAACTGCAGAAACAGCACTTAAAAAATACACCATGTTATTCGATTTGTCATCGATGGGCTATTTAACTCTTGATTCAGAAGGTGCCATTTGTGAACTGAACTTTAGAGCTGCTGAAATGCTTGGAGAACGGCGATTTAGTTTAATAAACAGCAATTTTAAACTTTTCGTCTCAGAAGAATCAAAACCTGTTTTTAATAATTTTTTCAGAAAAGTTTATACCAGCAATGCAAAAGAGTCATGCGAAGTGTTACTTGGATATGACAAAAAGCCTTTATGTTCTGTATACATGGAAGGAGTAGTTATCGACGATGACCAAACATGCCTGTTATCGGTGATTGATATTTCAAAATTCAATTTGCAGAACAAATAGTAATTTCCATCACTGAAGTTATTTATTATTTATACCCCTTTCAAAGGATTTCTGTTATTAGTTTGTGTCAATTCTTACATACCACAAATCCATTGCTTAAAGAATGTGTGAATCATGTAACTGTTATGCATAATTGTGTAACAGTTTCCGCTCCGGTTTAACGTAATTTTATTCAAAATAACCGAATCTTCACTAAGGGTTAATAAAATAATGAGATGGAAAATTCAATGTATATCATTGCCGGATTACTTGTGCTTCTATGGGCCATTATAACCTATGGGTTCTACTCATTTCGTTATATTGACATTTTACTCCCGGTAGCTGTATTTTTTATACTGCTTCGAATACTTTTTATAAAAAAACAAATTTTAAAATATTAAAAATATAGTCATGGAAACAAAATTTGATATGAACGAATGGAGAAAAATAAGTGGTCAACTTAGAGATAAGTACCCGGAATTAAACGATGCCGATTTGTATTGGGGACGTGTATCGCGAGAAGATTTGATAGAGATGATCTCATCCAAATTGGGTAAATCACAAAAAGAATTGATACAAGTAATTGACTCTTTTTGATACGAGATTAACAAACATGATAATTAAATAAAAACATGAATATGAACTATCTGTATTTAATTGTTCCGATAGTAATAATTTTTCTTGCAGGAATTAGAATTGTACGCCCGACACATCGCGGTTTGATAGAACGACTCGGAAAGTACCAAAGTCTTGCTGCTCCCGGATTTCACTGGATTATTCCAGTTATTGACCGGTTGTTTCTGGTGAATGTAACCGAGCAAATGGTAGATGCCGAACCCCAGGAAATTATCACCAACGATAACCTGAATGCCAGTGTTGATGCACAGGTATATTTCAGAGTAAAATCGGACGAAGAAAGCGTAAAGGGTTCCATCTACAATGTAAACAATTACAAATGGCAGATTGTAAACCTGGCCCGTACAACGCTTCGTAATATTATAGGTACGCTTACGCTAAAATCGGCTAATAGCGAACGAGGCAAGATTAACTCCGGTTTATACAAGACACTTCACGAAGAAACCAAAAACTGGGGAATTGAAATTGTCCGTACCGAACTGAAAGAAATCGATCCACCACGCGATGTTCAGGATACTATGAACAAAGTCGTAAAAGCTGAAAATGAAAAAATAGCAGCCATCGATTCTGCCACGGCAGCCGAAACCGTTGCCGATGGTGTAAAACGTGCTAAAATTAAAGAAGCTGAAGGATACAAACAATCAAAAATTCTGCATGCCGAAGGTGAGGCCGAAGCCATAAAACTAGTGAACGAAGCTGCTGATAAGTATTTTATCGGAAATGCACAGTTGTTACGAAAACTGGAAGCACTGGAAGCATCACTCGGAAATAATGCAAAAATAGTAATCCCAACCGGTTCCGATTTGGTAAACATCATTGGCGAAATGGCCGGTATTGTCCCTTTGGGAAAAAAATCGAAGAGTACGAATTTATCTGAAAAATTGTTTGAAACAATTCCGCGCGTGTAAAAACTGAATAAAGATTGTAGTACAAAGAACAGACCCCGGCAGCTTTACGATAAATTTATACGTTATCCTTGAGATAATCCTATTCGTACACAACAGGATGAACACGATTTTGCAGAAGCTATTTTAAAAGTCGCAAATAGAATTATACAGGTATAAACAACAAAAAATAAAGCATTATGGAATCAGTAAAACACCTGGGAATTTGGATGGATCATTCAACGGCGAACATTATTGAATTAGCCAATGATAAAGTAGAAACCACAATTTTGGAATCAACACCCGCCTTTCCTGAGCAGGTCGAAAATCTAAGAATGAATGAAAGTCTGATGCACAATAAAGAGCAAAATCAACATTCCGATTTTTATAAAAAATTAAGTTACATTATTTACGATTATAGTGAAGTACTCCTTTTTGGCCCTACCGATGCCAAAACCGAATTATTCAATTTGTTAAAAAAGAATCGCCAATTTGAAAAAAAAAGAATTTCTGTTCAACCTGCAGATTATTTGACTGATAGTCAAAAAAAGGACTTTGTGAAAGATTTTTTTGAAACTCAAAAGGAAATAATTTATAAGTAAAATAAATGGATGAAATAAAACCAAAGAACGTTGCTGTAATTGTTGCCCACCCCGATGATGAAACTTTATGGACGGGAGGAACATTATTAAGTCATCCGATGTGGAATTGTTTTATTGTTTCGCTTTGCAGGGGAAACGATGAAGAGCGTGCCCCTAAATTTTACGAAGCTTTAAAAACGTTTAGAGCGGAAGGTGCTATGGGTACGCTTGATGACAGTCCTGAACAAATTCCCCTTGATATCAAAATAGTGGAGCAAGCCATTCTCGATCTGCTACCGGCTAAAAATTATCATTTAATTATTACCCATAATCCATCAGGGGAATATACGCGACATATCAGGCACGAAGAAGTAAGTAAAGCCGTAATAAAACTTTGGTACAACAAGAAAATATCCACCGACGAACTTTGGACTTTTGCCTACGAAGATGGCAAAAGAAAGTATTATCCCAGGCCTGAAATTGATGCTGCAATTCACCGCACACTCACCGGGCGTATTTGGAAGAGAAAATACAACATGATTACAGAAACATACGGTTTTGATGAAAATAGCTGGGAGGCGAAAACAACACCAAGGGATGAAGCTTTCCGTCAGTTTACGAATTCGTTTACGGCTGTAAAATGGCTCAATAACGGAGGGGTTTACTTATGAAAGTATTGGTTTTATACGATTATCCTCCCTCTCCCGGGGGACTTGCCACTCAGGGAGATTTGCTTTACAAAGGATTAATTGAAATGGGCATCGACGCCCACCCGGTGCATTTTGAATCGGCACAGGAAAAGGAATGGTATTATCGATGGTTTGAGCCTGACGTTGTTGTAGGTGTTGGATACTGGGGGCACACACCACAATTGGTACTTCACCCGCAACGGTATGGCGTGCAGCCTGTACCCTGGTTGGTTGCCGATGGTTATATTGCCAATTACCAGGAAGTTTTAAATGCGCTGCCTCTGATTTTGGTAACATCTAACTGGGTAAAGGAAATGTATGTCCGCGACGGTATCGATAGCAGTAAGATTGAAGTTTTACCTGTTGGTTGCAATACAGATACTTTTATTCCTTTTCAAAAGGAAGATCCAAAAATTCTGGCTGTGCGCGAAGCTTTGGGTGTTTCGCCCGATCAGTTAATGATTCTCACCGTTGGTGGTGACGCCGCATCGAAAGGAGCACAGGAAGTAATGCAGGCGCTTGCTATTATCGATACCAAAGCGCCCGATTGGAAATACGTATGCAAAGTTTGGCCGCAACCGCGAACCAAAACGCAAAATTTGCTGGATTTGCAAATGGCGAATCAACTCGGTATTGAAAAAAATGTAACATATGCAACCAATACCATTTCACGCAATTTTATGCCCTACCTGATTGGAGCATGCGATATTTATGCAGCTCCGTCAAGGCTGGAAGGTTTTGGCATGCCGCAGGTGGAAGCCGGGGCATGCGGAAAACCGGTTGTTAGCATAAAAGCGATGGGAATGCTGGATACGCTCATTCACGAAGACACGGCTCTTCTGGCAAAAGTAGCGCGCAAAATTGCTGTTAGTGAAGTTATACTTGGCGAAGAGTCGGGATTTGAAGATCAGCATAAAGTAATTTTTAAAGTGCCACGCACGGTCGATTACCGGGCAAATGTACAGGATATAGCAAAGTACTTATTGCAGCTTATGAACGATGCTGGATTGCGTGATAAAATGGGCAAAGCAGGCAGGGAGCGGGTTGTGGCAAATTTCGATTACCGGGTGGTTGCAAAACGATTTGTGCAGATTATTAATGATAAACTGGGAATATTTTGATATCGGCCAGCACTTTAAAAATTAAATAAATCATGAAAAGAGTAGAAAACAAAGTTGTCATCGTTACTGGTGGCGCATTGGGAATTGGGCGCGAAACGTGCCTTTTATTGGCAAAAGAAGGTGCGAAAGTAGCCGTAACCGACTTTCTTGACAAAGAAGGGCTGGAGTTAATTAAGGAAATTATACAATCAGGGGGAATCGCAAAATTCTGGCATTTGGATGTAGCAAATGAAAAAGAGGTTGAAAAAGTTTACGCCGAGGTAGTTAAAGAATTTGGAAAACTGGATGCCACAGTTAATAATGCCGGAATTGCCGGAGCCGACAAGCCAACCCACGAATTGACCGAAAAAGAATGGGATACGGTAATGAATGTAAACGTAAAAGGAGTTTTCTTTTGTACGAAGCATGCCATTCCTTACCTGAAAAAATCGGGCAAAGGGAGCATTGTAAACCTTTCCTCCATTTACGGGCTGATTGGAGCTGGAGATATTCCTCCTTATCACGCTTCAAAAGGTGCAGTCAGGTTAATGACAAAGAATGATGCTCTTATTTACGCAAAAGACAATATAAGAGTGAACTCTGTGCATCCGGGTTTTATCTGGACACCACTTGTGGAAGAGTTAGGTAAAAATAATCCTGAATTTAGAAAACAACTGGATAGCCTCCACCCGATTGGGCATGTGGGCGAATCCATCGACATTGCCTACGGAATACTCTATCTGATTTCCGACGAATCAAAATTTGTTACCGGTAGCGAATTAGTTATTGATGGCGGTTATACCTGTAAATAAATAGAGTGGAAAGTGAAAATCATTTTGTAAAAAGAAGCGGCTGGCTGAGAGCCTCAGTATTAGGTGCCAATGATGGTATTCTTTCTACCACCAGTCTGGCCATTGGAGTTGCTGCCGCGAGTGTGGCAAGAGACCCAATTGTACTGGCAACTTTGGCAGGCCTGGTTGCGGGAGCTTTGTCGATGGCTGCCGGAGAATATGTTTCGGTAAGTTCGCAACTGGATGTTGAAACCGCAGATTTAAAAAGAGAAAAAAATGAACTTGCCAATACTCCGGAAATTGAATTGGATGAACTTTCTAAAATATACGAAAAAAGAGGGCTGACAAGCGATTTAGCCATAGAAGTTGCAAAACAACTTACTTCTCATAATGCATTGGAAGCTCACGCGCGGGATGAATTGGGCCTTAATGAAATATCCAGGGCAAAACCTTTGCAGGCTGCCTTTGCATCTGCAATATCGTTTATTGCCGGGGGAATATTTCCACTTTTGATTTCATTTTTTGCACCGTTAAGTCAAATGATATACTTCCAATATGGTTTCTCAATTCTGTTTCTTGCTTTATCCGGTACCATTGCAGCAAAGGTTGGGGGTTCGATAATTAGAAAATCTGTATTGAGAATTTGTATCTGGGGAACCATTGCAATGGCAATGTCAGCTTTGATTGGATATCTTTTTGGAGTTAGTATAAATTAGTAATTAGCAAAATATGATCATACAAACCAAAAACGGAAAAGAGATTACACAAGCAAAAGAAGCAGCACTGGAAGTACTACTCTATAATTCCCATGGACCATTTCAAGGATTACCACGGACAGCAGGTTGGGGATATCCCGAGCCTTATACGCGCGATTTAATGATTTCCGTTTTGGGGATATCTGTTTCCGGAAATCAAAAACTGATGGATAGCGTCCGGAAAGTGTTGGAAACACTGGCAAAAAATCAAACAGAACATGGTCATATTCCTTCGCTGGTGCATAACAATGATGATCGCGGCGCCAGTGATACAACTCCATTGTTTTTACTGGCAACCGGTATATTCAGAAAAGTTACGGGTGAAACCGATTTTCTTGAAGAAGCCGTTGAGAAAGCGCTGGTTTGGATGAGCTATCAAAGCCCGTCCGACAGGTTTTTAGTAGCTCAACAACCTACAAGCGACTGGCGCGATGAGCAATGGGTGATCGGGTTTGGGCTTTACGTTAATACACTTGTTTACAGTTACCTGAAGATACTTGGCAGACATGAATCAGCCGAAAATATGCACCACGACATGAGCCGGTTTACCATTACCGGAGGAATCA
>CAWGFJ010000015.1:0-49985 GCA_963821855.1 uncultured Prolixibacteraceae bacterium
GCGGCGTTATTATCCAGGCATACAATGACATATCTTTCCAATCTGTCCAGGGAAGCATGGCGCCGAAAATAACAAAAACCGGTACAATAAAAATACGTTCCATCATCGACTGCACTTCCTCATGCCGCGTTTCAATTTCTTTACCTACAACAGCCTGAAATGCAATTCCCGCGGCAAAAACACCTATAATTCCATTCATTTTAATAATGGGAAAAAAAGTGGCTATTAAAATTGTAAAAGCCAGAGCGATAGCCATTAAAGATTTGGTAACCATCGATTCTCTTTTGTGAAAATAACGAAATGCCTTTCCTGTTCCGTATCCAAGCCCGACACCGAGTATTATTGCTCCAATGTTTTGCCATAAAAGAATTTCCTTCGCCCATTCGCCCAATGGCAGATCATGTTTTCCCATTGCTACAACCGGCAGTAAAACAAAAACATAAGCAAGCCCGTCGTTTGAAGCTGATTCCGCAGTAATCATATTTCGAACCCGAACGGGAATATTTTCTTCAGCAAAATTACTTGCAATAATTGATGTGGCCAGTACAGGATCGGTGGGAGCGAGAATAGCGCCAATAAGCAGACTTTCCCAAAGCCCCAAACCAAAAATGAAATACAGTAGTGATGAAAGAAATAACATCAGAATCATTCCCCCGCAAAGGATGATAAGAAAAGACTTTGTGTTTTTCTTCAGAAAATCAGTGGGAAGCCGGAGCGCCGAAGCCATAACGGCAAGTGCAAGTGTGAAACGTGAAAACTGGTGCAAAATTTCGTTTGGTTTCTCCCATGAAAAAGGGCTAATGAGTTCCAAAACTTTTGGCCCGATAATGATTCCTGCAATAATCGCAATCAGTGGTTCCGACAGATGACTTTGTTTAATATTGGCTTTTACCAGCCCCATGCTCAGAATAAGAAAAGCAATAATTGCAACAATAATGTTGATTTCCATATTAAATTCTGATTTTTAAGATTCAACTCAATGTCTCAACAAGAAGTGTGTTTTTACTAAAATCATTCCAATAGAAAATTTACGGGAGAATCGAAGATTTTTAATCACTGGTGTTCGGTTAAATAATAAGTTATTGGCTGAAGTCCTTTATTGTCGAGGGCTTTATTGCCCCCGGCTTAACAGGCTGGGTGAAAATTGACTAACACCGGCATTTATGCCGGTGATTTGGAATATCTCTAATTATCGGACTTTAGTCCTTAGATCTTGATATTAAGGGCTAAAGCCCACTCTAAGTCACGATTTACATCTCGCTGGCATACCCGCCTGCCGTCGGGCAGGAATGCCAGGGTTAGTTAAAAATGCATTTTCACACTGTCTGCTAAATGCTGTGGCAGGATTATTGAAAATTGAGTCGCTGTTCCGAAGTGAAAAATTGTATTCAAACATGAATTAATAAATGAATATGGAAAAAAGGGGAGTAACGAGGCCAATGGCGGAAAAGGAAACAAACAACCATCAAAAGAAAATGATGGAAGGAAATGGCATGAGCAAAGAAAAAAGAATGCAGATGCTGCACATGCACCACATGCAAACGCTTTGGATTTACTGGACACTTATTATCCTTGGAATCTGGCTGGTTTTATCACCACTAACATTCAGTTACGGAAAATCGATAGTAATGCCAAGTGGAGGCCGTGAACTTTGGATTTCTGATAACGGAAGGATAATGGCTATGAAATGGAGCGACATCATCAGTGGTTTGTTGCTCATTTTTTTTGGATGGCGAACATTGCAACCCAACCGCCCGGTAAGCATGTGGATGATTTGTTTTACCGGTATCTGGATAACTTTTGCGCCCGTAATATTCTGGGCACCAACTGCAACTGCTTATTTAAACGATACATTAGTTGGCGCTCTTGTAATTTCTCTGAGTATCCTTATTCCTGGAATGCCGAATATGATTATGTACATGAAAATGGGATCGGAAATTCCTGAAGGCTGGTCATACAATCCCTCGAGTTGGGCGCAACGCTGGATAATGATTGTAACCGGTTTTATGGGTTGGATGGTATCACGATATCTGGGCGCTTTTCAAATGGGATATATCGACCACATTTGGGATCCGTTTTTTGGTTTGCAAAGCGAAATGGTGCTTAACTCCAAAATGTCGCATTCGCTTCCTGTTTCCGACGGAGCGCTTGGAGCTTTGGCGTATACGTTTGAATTTTTAATGGGATGGATGGGAGCGCCTACCCGCTGGAGAACCATGCCGTGGATGGTTACTTTTTTCGGTATACTGGTGATTCCGCTTGGTCTTGTTCATATTTTTCTTGTCATTTCACAACCAATTGTTGTTGGCCACTGGTGTACTTTCTGCTTGCTTGCTGCTGCTATTATGCTGCCGATGATTCCGCTTGAAGTAGACGAGGTAATAGCAATGGGACAGCATTTGGTGAAAAGAATGCGCAAAGGGGATAAATTCTGGACCGTATTCTGGAAGGGTGGAAAACCTGACAATGAAAACAAAGATGAACGTACACCTGAACTGATGGAATTACCAAGAAAATTTGGTGAAGTTTTTAAAGCATCGGTTTGGGGAATGAGCGTGCCAATAACACTTTTGGCTTCCATGTGCATTGGTATTTTTCTGATGTTTACTCCCGGAATATTCGACGTGTCCATTGAAAAGCCGATTGCTGATATTAACCATTTGGGAGGGGCGCTGATCATCGTAATTTCTGTAATAAGCATGGGCGAAGTTCTGCGGAGAGGACGATATCTCAACCTGCTTTTAGGACTTGCACTGGCAGTTGCACCCTGGCTTACCGGCGATATTCAAACCGGCGTTGCCATTGTCGATTTACTGGCAGGATTGATTTTAATTGCGATTGCCTTTCCACGAGGCCCCAAAAAGGAAACCTATGGATTATGGGATAAATATGTGACTTAGCCGGAGGTCACCGATTAGGAAATTAAAATAAACGAACATTGAAATTTTTAATCGTTCTAAAAAAATATACCATGGAAAATTTGAGATCAAAAATAGTTGTGATAACCGGCGCTTCTGCGGGAGTTGGCCGGGCTGCAGCAATAGCATTTGCCAAAGAGGGGGCAAAAGTTGTCGCTTTGGCGAGAAATACAGAAAGTCTTGCAGGAACCAAAGCTGAGGTAGAAAAAACCGGCGGAATTTGTCATTATTACCAGGTTGATGTTGGAGATGCCGAACAGGTAGAATTGATAGTGCAAACAATTGAAAATAATATTGGCCCTATCGATGTTTGGGTGAATAATGCCATGGCCAGTGTGTTTTCGCCCATAAAAGAAATGACCGCCGAAGAATATAAACGAGTAACGGATGTTACTTATCTCGGGCAGGTATATTGTACGTTATCGGTTTTAAAGAATATGCTGAAACGTAACCGTGGGAAAATAATCCTGGTGGGTTCGGCGCTGGCATATCGCGGTATTCCGCTGCAGTCAGCGTATTGTGGAGCGAAACACGCTGTTCAGGGATTTTTCGATTCGTTACGCGCGGAGCTGCTACACGACAAAAGCAATGTAAAGGTTACCATGATTGAATTACCTGCTTTAAATACAACTCAATTTGGCTGGGTGAAAAGCCGGTTGCCAAATAAAGCCCGGCCGATGGGTACTGTTTTTCAGCCCGAAGTTGCTGCACATGCAATAACCTATGCTGCCATACATGACAGAAGGGAGATTTTTGTTGCCATGCCTACTTTTGAGGCCATTATCGGCAATAAATTTTTTCCCGGATTACTTGACAGAAAAATGGCCAATACCGGATTTGACGGACAACAAACCGATGAACCGGAAGACCCCAACAGGAAACATAACCTTTGGGAACCGGTTCCGGGCAACCATAGCGCTCATGGCCGTTTCGACAATATTGCCAAAGATTCGAGCCCTGTGCTTTGGTTATCGTTACATCCTGCGGTATTCTGGGGTTCGATAATTTTGCTTGTTATGGGAATTGTTCTGGTACTTGCACTCGCACTTTAAAAATAAAAACTGATAATGCTTGACAAAGAAGAACTTAAAAATCGCGTGAGAAAAATAATGTTTGATAATATGATTCACGGGCACTCTGATGCGGTTGATGTGGATTATGGATTTACCCAACCTTCGTCGGAAAGATACCCCTTTCAATATTTCTGGGATACCTGTTTCCATGCTATCATTCTGGTGGCGCTTGGTGAGTCCGCACATGCAAGACATCATTTAAGCTCATTGTTTGCCGTTCAGCGAGATGATGGTTTTATTGGAAATATTATCTATTGGAAAAAAATTCTTCCAGCCAGATTAACTGATTTTTTTCAAATGAAAGCTTCAACAATATTGGAGTTTCGTTCGCCGCACATGAGCAGTATCATTCAGCCGCCGATGGTGGCACAGGCTGTAAAAAGGGTTTACGACGCAAGCCAGGATAAATCGTTTGTGGAAGAAATGCTCCCAAAGTTGAAACTTTATTACGATTGGCTGGCCGGCCACCGCGATTTTGACGGCGACAGTTTACTAACTATTATAACCACTTTCGAATCGGGGATGGACTGGAAGGCGTCGTTTGATCCGGTGGTTGGTTTTAGCGGAAAAGCCAACAAAAAGCTCTTTTTGAAAGTCGTGGGCAACGATTTCAGAAATTTCCTGCATAATTACAATCTGAAAAAAATTGCAAAAGCGAATTATTTTAGGGTGAAAGATGCGGGATTCAATTCGATTTATGCACATAACCTGCAGGAATTATCGGATTTATGCAAAATTGCCGGAGACAGGGATCACGAAAAATACGACATTCTCGCGCGTAAAGTAACGCGTAGTATTCTTGAGGTGATGTACGACCAGGAAGACGCAGCATTTTACGACACTTGCGGCCCCGAAAACAAAAAAATAAAAATCATGACACCAACAATATTCTATCCCGTGATAATGGATGATATTCCCGATGAAATCGGCAGAGAAGTCATGAATCGCCATTTCTACAAAAGTGATGAATTTGATACGCCTTTCCCAATACCATCGTTGGCGCAAAAGGAGTCCGCTTTTAATCCGGAAGATTCAACTTATATCTGGCGTGGACCGACCTGGATTGTCAACAACTGGTTTATGCACAAATACCTGGTTAAAAACGAACATAAAGACAAGGCAAAATCCCTCATGGAAAGTATACTTAAACTCATAGAAAAAAGCGGATTCAGGGAATATTACAATCCATATACAGGCGCTGGTTATGGTGCTAAGGATTTTAGCTGGGGCGGGCTGGTTCTCGACATGATGAACAATGAAAAATAGAAATCAATTTATTCCCTGTAATTAACTCTGCATACTTTTTCCTCCGTCCGGATGTAAAATCTGACCGGTGGTATATGAAGCATCTTCAGAAGCCAGAAAAACATAGGAAGTAGCTACTTCACATGGCTGCGCAGGACGTTCCAACGGTGTATCTTTTCCAAATTCTTCTACTTCCTTTTTTTCAAAAGTCGCGGGTATTAGAGGTGTCCAGGTTGGGCCGGGAGCCACACCATTTACCCTGATTTTTTTTGAGGCAAGGTTATTTGCCAGTGCACGTGTAAATGACATCCTGGCTCCATTGGTTGCAGAATAATCAAGAAAATGAGGGCTTCCGTAATAGGCTGTGACACTTGTGGTATTAATAATGCAATCGCCTTTTTTCATATGCCTTAACACAGGAATTGTGATATAATACACTGCAAAAACATTGGTTTCAAATGTTTTCACCATTAAATTCAGATCAAGTTCATCCGGTTTATCGGTAGGATGTTGCTCACCGGCGTGGTTGACAAGAATATTTATTTTTTTGAATTTTGCAAATACCTTATTTACTGTTTGTTCACAAAAATCCCGGTCGCGGATATCTCCTTTTATTGCGAGGCATTTCCGTCCTTCTTTTTCCACTAATTTTTTGGTTTTATCTGCGTCGTTGTCTTCTTCGAGATAAATAAATGCAATATCAGCTCCTTCGCGGGCAAAATGTACGGCTACCGATCTGCCAATACCGGAATCTCCGCCAGTTATCAAGGCTACTTTGTTTAGTAATTTATCTGAACCTCTATAATTGTCGCGGATATAAACAGGTTGCGGATCCATCTCACTTTCTTTTCCAGGCAACGGTTGAGTTTGTCCGCTTATGGATTTCGATTTTTCTGAATACTTGCTCATTGTATTGTATTTTGAAGTTTAAACTATTATTGAAAAGATTAAATAATTCCCACCCAATTTTCTTATTTAATTTCTCCTTCAGCCGTAATAAATCTGTTTTTAGGGCATATTAAATCCTCCCTCAAAAAACAAATTGCAAAAAATGAGGTGTCAGCTAAATAGCCTGTTACAACTTTAGGGGATTGATTCTTTCAATTTCAGATAGTTAGCGGTTCGAATTTCCTGACATTTCGATTACACCACAGGCTACTCTTGCTCCTGCATCACCGGTTGGTTGTGTTTTAAGATCATCTTCCCCGGCATGAACGATTATTGCCTTTCCAATTATGGAATTTTCTCCGCTAAGACTAATGAGATCATCTGTCATTTCCAGATGGGCATTGCCACTTCCGTCGGCTTCAATATTTCCCAGGTCGCCAACATGGCGTTCCTTGTCTTTCGGAGAACCGTGTTTCTTATTTTCGGGATTGAAATGACCACCTGCCGATGTTCCGTCAGCGCTTGAACAATCGCCATTTTCATGCACGTGGAATCCGTGTTTTCCGGGAGTTAATCCTTGCAAATCGGCAACTATTTTTACCTTTTTTCCATCGCGTGTAAAGGTAATCGTTCCGTTTACATTATTCCCTTCAGTCGCTGAAAGTGTACATACAGCTGTTTCACCATTCGTCATTGAACGATCATTAACTTCTCCTGATTTTGTAATAGAATCCCGATCATCGTTGGTATTCCGATTTTGCCTTTGATTGTTTGTACATGATTGAACTGCAAACATTCCGGCCACAATAAATCCAATTAAAAGTAATTTTTTTGTTTTCATGATTTCTCTATTTTAATTTGTGATGATATTCCACATTAATTTTTACTCTTTAAAATGTTAAAACTAACTTATTACTCTCTGTCCATAAAAATCATATAATACTTTTTCATAATCGGTATTAATAACCTTATCCGAATCATATTCAGGAGCATTTTTAATAGCATCTTTCGTCAATTGAATTCTTACTTCCCGGTTTGGAAAATCGATTTCTTCGATATATTCGATGGGCAGAATAACCTGTTTGCTCCAGGGAACCAGATTTTTAGTATCAAGAACGACATACAAAATTTGCCAATCGGTGTCGTCGATTATCAAATCTTCAATATGTCCAAAAGTATCATCAGTTGATTTAATCGAATATCCTTTCACTTCGGTAAAACTCCGTAAATTGGTATCGAGCTTTTCTTCCTTTGCCATATTCTGTGGAATCCTGATAATTTGATTACTGGTAAACATAGATTCCCTGTTTGGATACAATGCCATATCAGTCGGCCAATAAGGAACCACATCGTAATATTGAGCTAAATCCTGTTCGTATCGTCTCGACACAGGAAGATCATATTCCAGCCCCGGTGCATTTTCAATTCTTTGCGTTGTAAGATTTACGGGGAAATGATTGTTTTCCCAATCCGGCAATCCCAATTGTTCGCGCGGAATTAACACTCTTTTTTCGACAAAAAAATTGCCCAGATCCACATCTACATACCTGATAACCCAGGTGTCCTCATCAAAAAGGAAATTTTTTACATTTCCTTTTTCACCATCAATGGCTTGTACTGTAAATCCATTGAGTTCTTTTAAACTACGTTTCATGACTTCATTTTTTTTATTCGAATCATATCAATCTCAAAAATGTGCCAAAATTAACTGCAAACTAACTTTTGATTTAAGTAATTGAAGTAAAAGCGTTTATGCATGAATTCACTGCAATAAAATAGAAATAAGATCTTTTAATTGTTACGTAATGCATGAATTAGCTGATCTTTACTCATTTTGCTCCTGCCTTCAATTCCTACCTGTTTTGCTTTCTCTGATAACTCTTTTTTTGTCCACTCTTCGTATTTTTGACTGTTGCCACCCTTTTCTCCCGAATCGGGCGTATTGGCAATCCGGGCAGCTTTTTGTTTACTGTAACCCTTGTCGCGAAGGGCTTCGTATTGTTTTTCGTTTTTAATACGTCCCGATGTTTTTTTTCCTGGCATGATACCTGTTTTTTAGTTGAACATTCAATAAATACTGGCAAGGATTAATCCATCTTCGGTGTCTTTTTTATCCTTTATTTATGCTTCCCTTTCGCAATTTCTTTCATCATTTTATTGTAGATATGCTTCAAAAACTGAATTACTAAAGACTGCTTTTTAACGATAAGAAAATAAGAAGAACTCCAACACTGTCCTTAAACAACTATTGAAGTTCTTTTAAATGTTAGAGATCATCAATAAACCTTTTCACCGATTGTTTACTTTCTCCGGTTTTTTTCTGGATACGTCCTAATAATTCATCTTCCTGGCCTTCCGTATAACTTAGGTCATCATCCGTTAAACTTCCGTACTTCTGTTTTAACTTACCTTTAATTACGTTCCAGTTTCCTTTCATTTTGTCTGTAGTTGCGCTCATAACTTTTTGTTTTAATAATTAGTACTATAAAAGTATTGGGGATAATCGGGCCAAAAAATTAACTGCCTGCATTTTTTTATAACACATTATTAGGCAATGGTTTGTAATTTTTTTATTATCAGTTTCTTTGTGTATCATGTGGAGAAAACTTAACTTATGTGGAGATAATTACACAAGGGCCGGGTTAATATATTTTGTATTTCGCATAATCCGAAGTCTATTCGGTATTGAACAACCTGAGAAGAAGCAAGTGAAGCAAAAAGTGACCTTACCGGAAAAAGTCGAACTTTTAGTTGAAGATTTTGATGTTATGTTGAAGTTTATGAATGCGGAAAAACAGAATCGGAAGCTTTGATCTTTTCATTGAAATGATAAGCTTCAACAAAAAATACTAACATTTATACTATATTAGGTTGGCTATTGTAGTATTTGTTTCTGTTTCTGTCCAAAATGTACTTTATTAACGACCATGTAATTATTAAGCTTGTAAGATTCTTACGAAATATTAATTTAACTAAATCAACCCAACTATGAAAAAAGATAAAAATTTCATTCAACAATCTTTTTTTGGCTTTAGATCTTTAAGTAAACAATTCTCAGAAATGAATAATCATTCCGGAAAATGGCGTCATTTTTTATTGATACTTGTTTCCTTGATTTGTTTTCTTCATTTAAATGCCCAAAATTTTAGAAATCGAAACCGGACTCCAACTCCTAATGATAGCCTGGTATCGTTTGAAGTTAATAATGATGGCAGTGCAACATTTCGCCTTTATGCTCCCGATGCGGAGAAAGTTGAGTTAGGCGGAGATATTAGAGCTGAAAAAATTGAACGGGCCGATAATGGCGTATGGACGATGACAACAGCACCAAATATCGCACCGAGTGCCTACCGTTACTTTTTCACCGTAGATGGCATGAAAGTGAATGACCCGAAAAACCCGATGGTGGCAGATTTTCGTCCAATGGTTGAGATTGTTCCAAAGGGTGAAACACTTTTCTGGCAGAAAAAGGATGTTCCACATGGTCTCATGTCGATTGTATATTACGAATCAAAGGCTACAAATTCAACACGCCGCATGTTTGTTTGGACGCCACCCGGATATTTTGCAGAGACAAAAAACTTCCGGTGTCTGTACTTAATGCACGGAGGCGGCGACAATGACACCAACTGGCCGGGACAGGGAAAAGCCGGGTGGATTCTCGACAATTTATTTGCTGAAGGTAAAATTGTTCCGATGGTAGTTGTAATGCCCGATGGAAGTATCCCGGTTAACACTTTTGCCCATGACCTGGGAAGTAATATAATTCCTTATGTTGAAGCCAATTTTCGGGTTCAGGCCGATGCTCCCCACCGTGCCATTGCAGGTCTTTCAATGGGTGGGTTGGACGTGCTGGAAACACTGGTGGAATACCCTGATAGGTTTGGATATGTTAATGTGATGAGTTCGGGTTGGTTTGCAAATAATCCAGAGAGTATCGAAAAGTACGAAGAACGTGTGAAAGCTGTGGCTCCTGTTCTGAAGAAGAATATTAAGTATTTCATTTTTACAACAGGCGGAGAGAAAGACGGAGCTTCAAAAAATACTCCTCCCACAAGAGCTGTTTTTACAAAATACGGAATTGATTCTGACCTCAGTGAGATGGATGGCGGGCATACCATGTACGTTTGGCGACACGACCTGTATAATTTTGCACAAAAGATTTTTCGTTAACAATCGGTATTAACCAAAAAGGATGAATCAAACTAATGTTGAAATAATTACTAAAATGAAAAAGAACGAAGACAATAAAAAGAAGAGCTACGGAATAGCACATACCTTCTTATTCGGAATCGCAATGCTATTGTTATCGGTGACCGTTTTTGCAGCCGATCCTCCCGGAATTCCCGATGGTTGGTCGGATGGTTTTGTTTATGACAATGGTGTTCGCATTCATTATTACCATGCCGTTCCTGCACCCGGGAAACCGGTAATTGTGATGGTTCACGGGGTAACGGATAATGGTCTTTGCTGGACAACACTCACGTGGAAACTACAGGATTCTTATGACATATATATGCTGGATACCCGCGGACATGGATTGTCCGATCCGTTCACTCCTTCAGACGATGCTGAGACTTTGGTTAAAGATGTGGTGGGTTTTGTTAAAGCTATGAATTTCGAAAAGCCAATTCTTATGGGCCATTCAATGGGCGCTGCCACGGTTATGCGGGTGGGTGCAGAATATCCTGATTTGGCAAAAGCAGTTATTATGCTTGATCCCGGCTTACCAACGAAAAATAACGGAGAACGTCCTGCACGAAGAGAAGGTCCTCCTCCACAACGACCACAGACTACACCCGATCCTCTCTCATATAGTATGTTCGGTGATCCGGAAACATTGGTAAAACAGAATAACTATAGCTATGAAGATTTGGTAGAAAAAGGCCGAAAGGATAATCCAAAGTGGGGTACTGTAGATATAAAGTACTGGGCTTCGTCAAAAAAACAGTATCACGGAGCGTACACCGATGAAGCATGGCAGGCTATGAGCGGCACAATGAGAACCGGGGATGCGCTTTCAAAAATTCCTGTTCCATCGCTTGTACTGAAAGCTGATACTTCACCGGAACGCCGCAAAACCAATGAAGAAGCAGTAGAGGGAATGGAGAGAGTTAAACTTGTTCATGTGGATGGCGCAGCGCATAATTTGCATCACGATGAACTGGAAAGAACGGTAAAAGAAATCACTGAATTTTTAGCAAATATTTAAAATAGAAATACTTATGAAGAAAAATATTTTCAATGCATGTTTTGCACTGTTATTTGTAATGGTGTTTGTGACATGCACCGCTCAAAAGATCGCTACACCCGGGTATAATGTGTTCAATTCTGAATACACCACGATTACAGTAACCAAAGATATTCCTTACCGTGAAGGCGAAAGCAAGGCCTGGAAACTCGATTTGGCCATGCCGGCTAATTTCGGTCAGGAAGTTCGTCCTGCATTGGTAATTGTACATGGGGGCGGATGGCGTGGAGGTTCAAAAAATGTAGATGTTTATCAAAAAATGATGGTTGATTATGCCCAAAAAGGCTATGTAACAATTAACGTGGAATATCGCCTTATTGGCGAAGCACCTTTTCCGGCTTGTATAGAAGATGTAAAATGTGCCGTGCGGTGGATGCGTGCACATGCCAAAGAATTGCGCGTCGATCCTGATCGCATTGGAAGTTACGGACATTCTGCCGGTGCTCACCTTTCTCTTATGCTGGCCATGGCGCCTGAATCGGCTGGGTTGGAAGGCGATGGAGGCTGGAACGAATATTCAAGCATCGTTAATGTTGCCGCAGCAGGCTCGCCTCCTACAGAGCTTGGCCGCGATGTGCCAATGGCCAAAAAAGAATGGTGGCCAATTGGATATATAGCAGCCGATCATCCTCCATTATTTTTGATACAGGGCTTGAGCGATCCGATTGTACGCCCCGAACTAACCCGTGACTTTGTTGAAAAAATGAAAGCTATTGGTGCCAATATTGAATATCTTGAAGTTGAGGGTGAGCACGGTGTGGCTTATAACGAACAATTAAATATTACAGAACCTGCTCTGGAAGCATTTTTTGCAAAGCATTTGAATCCGTAAATTTAAGAGGATAGAATTATCTTTGATGAAATCTCAGATTTATAAATCAAAAAAAAATCAAACTGATGAATAAAGCAATCATCTTATTATTATTAGTTATTGCAGGAATGAATGTTGTTGCACAGGATTTTGGCCGCAAAGAAAAAATAAATGACGACTGGTTTTTCAATTTGGGCGACATTCAATATGGAGGACGTGAGAAAATGGATTGCAGTAAATGGCCTGTTGTTGATCTTCCTCACGACTGGACAGTAAAACAAAATGCAAGCCCCGAACTGGCCAGTTGTACAGGTTATTTGCCGGGCGGTATTGCATGGTATCGCAAAGATTTGGAAATTCCGGCAGACGAAAACGGCAATAAAGTTTACATCTACTTTGAAGGTGTATATAACAACAGCGAAGTTTTTATTAACGGAAAGTGGGTGGGTAAAAGACCCAATGGTTATATTTCGTTTATGTACGATTTAACCCCTTACATAAAATGGGGTGAAAAGAATTCAATTGCAGTCCGGGTGGATCACAGCGACGATGCCGATTCCCGTTGGTACACCGGTTCGGGAATTTATCGCGATGTGTATCTGGTTTATGCCAATCCAATTCATATAAATCTTTGGGGAGTGGCATATCAGGCTGAAATAGAAAATAATGCAGCAGAAATTACTGTAAATACTACCATAAAAAATTCTATCGAAGCTTCATCGCTTAAAGTGGTGCACGAACTGTATGATGCTTCGGGAAAACGCGTTGCTTCAACATCAAAAAATGGCACTGCTGCCGCAAAAGGGTTAACTGATTTTAGCCAAACTATGAAACTCAAATCTCCTAAATTATGGAGCATTGAGTCACCTTATTTATATACCCTGAAAACTATGGTTTATAAAGGTTCTGAATTGGTTGACGAAAGCAGTATTAATGCAGGTTTACGTAAAATTGAGTTTGATCCGAATACCGGTTTTTCATTGAATGGTGTGAATACCAAAGTTAAAGGGTGTATGTGTTCATCACGATGCCGGTGTTTTAGGTGCTGCCGCTACAAAATCAGTTTGGCGCACAAGGCTCGAAACTTTAAAAAGCCTTGGGAGTTAACGCAGTCAGAACAAGTCATAATCCACAAGCTCCTTATTTATATGAACTCTGTGATGAACTTGGATTTGTGATGATGGATGAAGCATTTGATGAATGGGAATACCCAAAAAATAAATGGATTGAAGGATGGAACCGCGGAACTCCCGGACATCAGGGTACTTCCCAATATTTCAGGGAATGGAGTAGCAGAGACGTGCGGGATCAGATTTTGCGCGACCGGAAACACCCGTCTGTAATTATGTGGAGTATCGGCAACGAAGTTGATTATCCAAACGATCCTTATACGCACCCGGTTCTTGCCGACGAAGGTATAAGTCAAAGATCGGTAAAAGCATATCTGGAAGATCATCCGAATGCTGAACGTCTTGGCGAAATTGCAAAGGAATTGGTTGCAGTCGTAAAAGAAGCTGATACATCAAGACCCGTAACTGCTGCTTTGGCCGGGGCTGTTATGTCGAATTACACCGAATATCCTTTTGTACTTGATATTGTGGGTTATAATTATACCGAAAATAAATACGATACCGATCATGAATTGTATCCTGAAAGAGTGCTTTACGGAAGTGAGAACCGACATGATTTGGGAGCATGGAAAGCGGTGAGGGACAAAGAATTTATTTTCGGACAGTTTCTTTGGACCGGTATTGATTATTTAGGTGAAGCACATGCATGGCCCTCACGGGGATTCACATCAGGTTTGCTTGATCTGGCAGGAAATATTAAACCCCGGGGTTATTTCCGTAAGTCGTTGTGGACTGATGAGCCAATGGCGTACATCGGCACTACTAAAAAAGTTGAAAATACAGGAAGAAGCCGATGGGGCAACAGGTTGTCAACCGATGCACCGCAAATTTGGAATTACGATGAGGATACAAACGTTCAGGTGTTGTGTTACACAAACTGTGACGAAGCAGAATTGCTGCTTAACGGGAAAGTGGTTGGCGAACGTAAACCTTATGATACCGAAACCGGCGTTATTGCCTGGGATGTCGATTATCAGCCGGGCGAGCTTAAAGTTGTAGCATTCAACAATGGAAAAGAAGTTGCAACAGATAAAATTGTGACCAATACTTTGGCTGCAGCTATAAATGCAGAAGTATTAGCCCCAACAGATAATGAGCTTATCAGACAAGTAAAGGTAGAAATACTTGATACAAATGGTAACCAATCAATTTTAGCCGATAACGAGATAACCTGCAACATAAGCGGAGGAGTATTACTTGGAATGGAAAATGCTTCTACAAATGTTGCCGAAAATTACCAGGATAACAAGCACCGCTGCATTAATGGCCGTATGTTGGTTTTTGTGAAGAAAGATGCCGATGCCACTCCAATGACAGTGCAGTTATCATCGCCATCTACTGAAACCAGTGGAGTTGAAAGTTGACTGAATAGTAGAAGATAATGGCATTTGAATAATTAGCGAAGTGCAGTGACTTTATCGCAGATCCTACAACTCTTTCAAAAAAATATAAATATGAATTTCAGAGAAAGTAAAAAATTGCTGTCATTGTAAGTTTGTTTTTATGATCAGCACTGATTGTTAGCGCACAACCAAACAGGACGACCTGATAACTCTAAAGGGTTTTCCGCGCATGATCCTGTTATGATTAAACAGGATAGTACTTTCTATCTGTTTGTTACCGGAGGCGGTATGGCAAAAAGCACCGATTTGGAAAGCTGGACCAGGATAAAACCTGTTCCGAGTAAGTTAGAATGGGTGACAGAGGACATAATACCCGGATATCGCGGTGGATATTGGGCTCCCGATATTCAGTTTTATAATGGAGAATATTACTTATACTATTCACCATCAGCATTTGCAAAAAACACTTCGGCGATTGGGGTTATGACCAACAAAACACTCGATCAGGATAGTCCGGATTATGAATGGGTAGATCATGGTATGATTGTGCAATCAATTCCGGGGCGAGACTTTTGGAATGCAATTGATGCCAATGTTTATTTTGAAAGAAGATGGGGAGGTGAAACTACTGGTTGGTTAACTTTTGGCTCATTTTGGGGAGGAATCAAACTTGTAAAACTTGCTCCTGATATGAAATCATTAGCCGAACCACAGGAATGGTATACAGTGGCGAAACAGGAACGCACTTTTGGAATGCCTGATACCGACCCGGGTGATGGAACCATTGAAGCGCCGTTTATTTATCATCGTATTCAATATTATTATTTGTTCGTGTCGCTTGACTATTGTTGCAGAGGGCTTGAAAGTACTTACAATGTTGTTGTTGGACGCTCGCGTGATATTCGTGGTCCGTATTTCGATAAGGAGGGTGTACCAATGTATGCAGGTGGAGGTACCTACGTTGCCGGGCCTAACGATGATTATGCAGGAATTGGTCATTGTGCTGTTTACGACTTCGATGGCAAGACCTGGTTTGTTGCTCATGGATATGATAAACACGACAGAGGCCGCTCGAAACTTATTGTAAAAGAAATTTCTTGGGACAGAGCAGAATGGCCAACCGTAGTATTTGAGAAGGTAGAAGATAAGGAAGTGAATCAGACTGAAAAAATTCAAACAGAAGAACAATAAAAGCTTTGCCAATAATTGAATTGTAAACAAATGAAGAAATTCCTTCTATACTTAATACTTGTTCTACTCGTATCCTGTCAAAATAGAAATACGAAAGATTTTGTTATCGATAATAAGTCGTCAAACACTACTTTTTATATCGACAATGATTCGCAGGAGCTGGTAAAATGGGCTGCAAATGACCTGGCCAAAGACATGGAGGAAATGCTTGGAAGGAAAATAACGATTAGCTATACAAATAAGTTTCAGCCTGAAAATAAAGGCATTTATATCGGGGAATTTAGTGATAAGTTGATTGAAAGTCTACCCGAAAACTACAGCAGCCGGTTGAAGAATAAATGGGAAAAATTTATTGTCAAAAAACACGGGAACAATCTTTTTATCGTAGGCAGCGACATTAGAGGGACAGTATATGGAATATTCGATGTAGCTGAACGAATGGGTATATCGCCCTGGAAATGGTGGGCCGATGTACATCCTGAAAAAAAGGAATCGATAGTATTGAACCTGCCTGAAAATGGCATCGAAGAAAGTCCGTCTGTACAGTATCGTGGTATCTTTTTAAACGATGAAGATTGGGGCTTGCAACCCTGGGCGGCTAAAACATTTGAGCCTGAAACAAACGATATTGGTCCGAAAACCTATGAAAAGATATTTCAATTATTACTTCGACTAAAAGCAAATACCATTTGGCCGGCGATGCACCCGTCTACAAAAGCATTTTTCAGCATTCCCGGAAACCGGGCCATGGCCGAAAAATATCACATATCCATTGGTACTTCTCATGCCGAACCCATGCTCCGAAATAATGTCGACGAATGGGATAAAAAAACATATGGCGCATTTAATTACTT
Organism: uncultured Prolixibacteraceae bacterium; assembly: GCA_963821855.1. Lineage (GTDB taxonomy): Bacteria > Bacteroidota > Bacteroidia > Bacteroidales > Prolixibacteraceae > Draconibacterium. Next base: position 16,705 of record CAWGFJ010000015.1, read on the forward strand.
CACCAACAGCGAGAAAGTAAAAGAGTATTGGCAGGAACGAATATCCGAAACTAAAAACGGGGATAACATCATTAGTATGGGCATGCGCGGAATTCATGACTCGGGAATGGAAGGAAATGCCACGCAAGAAGAAAAGATAAAATTGCTCGAGAAAATTATTTTGGAGCAACGCGAAATTCTACGCGAAACCATAAATAAACCATTAGAAAATATACCCCAGGTATTAACCCTTTACAAAGAAGTTCTGGACCTATACGATGCCGGTTTAAAAGTTCCTGACGATGTTACATTGATGTGGTCGGATGACAATTATGGCTATATCCGGAGGTTAAGTAATGAAGCGGAGCAGCAGCGAAAAGGTGGTAGCGGGGTATATTATCATTTGAGCTATTGGGGACGTCCACACGACTACCTCTGGCTTTCTTCCACACAACCCGGATTAATCTGGTACGAAATGACAAGAGCCTATCAAAATGGTGCAAAAAAAATATGGATTGCCAACGTCGGTGATATCAAACCGAGCGAATACAATATGGAATTTTTCCTCGATTTGGCGTGGGATATCAACAGCATCAATGAATCGACAATAAAAAAGCATTTGATAGATTGGTGTAATCGGGAGTTTGGCAAGGAAAAAGCCAAAGAAATTGCTGATGTTTTGGATGAATATTATCGTCTGGCATTTTTGCGGAAGCCGGAATATATGGGCTGGAGCCGAACTGAACCAAAAACAGAAACCAGAATAACTGAATTCAATCAGGAAGGGATACAACGCAGAATGGATGCTTATTCCGGCTTAATGAAAAAAGTAGATGCCATAAAACCTTTCATTTCAAAAAAACGGACTGATGCATTTTTTCAGCTTGTTGAATATCCTGTAAAAGGGGCTGCATTTATGAACCAGAAATTTTTATATGCACAGCAATCTTTTCTTATGATTGATAAAGCTGAGAAAGAAAAATTAGCTGATAAATCGCAAAAGGCTTACGATGATATTGTTGCACTTACTCAAATTTACAATCAAAGGTTAAGTGATGGCAAATGGCAGCATATGATGTCGATGCGACCTCGTAACCTGTCGGCATATGCAATGCCCGACTATCATTTAACCGATACCCTTCCTATTGAAGACATTCAATTTGAACAGCAGAATCAAATCGCTCAAATAGCTATACAGGCCAATGAATATGTGAATGCTGAAGGTAAAGAGAATTACCAATGGAAGGTTATTGACGGATTGGGGTACAGCAACGCCAGTGTTACGCTATTCCCTTTTGAGAACCACACCTTTCAGAAAGAAAAACCGTACGTTGAATATTCTTTTGCTACTGAAAAAACCGGAAAGTATCAAATAGAAGTTCGCTGCTTACCCACGCATTCGAATAATTTTGACCACAAGATTTGGATAGAACTAAACGATCAGGAAATTAAAGCGTATGCTTTAAATACCAGAGGAAGAAGTGAGGAATGGAAGGAAAATGTGTTAAGAAATTTTGTTTCGGTCACATGTCCCGTAACAATTGATAAAAAAGGAAAGCAAACTTTGAAATTAACAGTCAATCAACCGGGAATTGTAATAGATCAAATTGCAATAAACCCGGAGAATCATCAGAAATACTATGAAATAGTTAACTAACGGAGTTTTTAGAATAATAAATGCCATTTGGAAAAGGTATAAAATACTGGACAATGGATTCAAAGAATTTTGATAAATAACTAAATAGAAAAATTATGAAAAAGAAAAGTCGTTTTATAGCTGGAATTATTTTGGCGCTGGTATTACCATCCCTCGTGATGGTTATTATGGCAATGTCAAAGGGTGAGAGTGAGGCAATACCAACGAGACCGGAAGGTCCGTGTGATATATATGCAGCAGACGATTGCCCGTGTGTCGCAGCTCATAGTTCAACTCGCGCGTTGTATGCTTCCTATAACGGCCCGTTGTATCAGGTAATGCGTCTGTCCGATGGTAAAACTTTAGATATTGGAGTCGTTCAACCCAGCGATGGTGATTCGGGTGGATATGCGGATGCTGCTGCTCAGGATGAGTTTTGTGCTGATACCTATTGCTGGATTTCTGTTATATATGATCAGTCCGGGAAGGGAAATCACCTTATACAGGCTCCTCGTGGCGGAACCGGAGCGCCTACAATGATGGGAGGTTTTAACAGTTTGCCCATAGCAGATATGGCTCCCGTTACCCTTATGGGACATAAAGTGTATGGTGTTTTTATTGAATCGGGCATGGGACTTCGTTTGAATGACACGAAAGGAACAGCCGTTGACGACCAGGCGGAAGGTCAGTACTGGGTGATTAATGGTCATCATTACAATGATGGTTGCTGTTTTGACTATGGTAATGCCGAGACAGATAGCCGGGACGATGGTGATGGCACGATGGAAACCACTTACTATGGAAACGCAGGTTATTGGTATCATGGGCAAGACCAGGGGCCATGGATTATGACTGACCAGGAAAATAACCTGGTGGGTTGTGTTAATCCTGATCCCCGGGATAAATATTGTGAAGATCTTCCAAGTGTTGCCTGGCGCTTTGTTACCGCCACTGCCGATGGGGAACCCCACCACTGGAGATCGATGGGTGGAGACGCCCAAAATGGAGATCTTCAGGTTATGTATGATGGAGGTCGTATTATTAATGACAGGAACAGTTATGACCCAATGCGTAAACAAGGCGCAATTCTTTTGGGTAACGGTGGTGATAACAGTAACGCTTCGCAGGGTACTTTCTATGAGGCTGCAATGACAGCTCCGGGTACATTTCCATCCAAAGAAACAAACCAGAAACTTCAGGCGAATATTGTTGCTGCAAAGTATGATGTGACACGGGTAAGAATTACACCGGCATCGGATATTAATACACCTCCCGGACTTCAGACTTTTGCTCCTAACTCATCACAAAACACAACCGTAACCTTCACAAATACCACCGGAGAAGTAGTAAATGATCTTACCTTAAGCATTTCAGCACCAAAAGGATGGAAATCTGTTTTGTTAAACTCATCGGAAGATTCAAAGAAATTTACTAAACCGATTGCACCCGGAGAAAGTGTAAGTGCAACTTTTACGGTTACATCAGGATCACAATCATTCAATGGGGATCTTGTGGGAAATGCATCATGGACAGGTTCAACGAAAGGGAAATCACAGTCGGAAAAAGCAATTGAAAAGGTACGTAATGTCAACCCGATAAAAATTAACGAATTCCGTATTAGCGATGGATCAAACTCTACAAATACATTTATCGAACTCTATAATTCAAGTGAAAATGAGATTGATATTTCCAATTGGACTCTTACAGAACATGCAACCCAGATGCCTGTTTTCTCATCAGTTAAGATTCCGACTAAAACAAAGCTTGCTCCTCGTAGTTTCTATCTTTTGGGACTTTCGAATTCGGGGCTGGCAGTTTCTGCAGAAAAAGGTGAATCATCTGTTTATGTAAGAAGTATTGATGGAATGTCAGTTGGGGACGAAATTGAAATTGGAACAGGTTCGAATAAAGAAACCCGAAAAATTGCAGGGTATTACAAAACCAGCTGAACCAGAAGCAACACCGGGCGGCAGATTCCGTCGTGGAACTCCTGGTGAAACAAATATCTGGCAACCACTTCCGGAAGGGCCTGTAGTTACTTTCCCTGCCGGATCAAACAGTATTTCTGTTAACAGCGTTGATGGGTTCGAGGTTGGACAGAAAATGGCAATCGGATATGGTGCTACCTATCCTGTTGTTGGAACTGCAATTGAAAAATACGAAGTGGTTACAATTACGGAGGTTGGTAAACCCGGAACACAAGCCTGGCTTTCGATGGATGCAAAAGCTGGTGACACGAACATTAAAGTATCTTCTGTTGAAAATATTTCTGTTGGCGATAAGATCAGGTTGGACATCGAAAGTGAAGGACACGGAATTGAGTGGGTGGTTGTAAAAAGTGTTGGTACAGCTTCTTCCCGCAGTACATTTGCCGGACCACTTAGGCGATCAGGACGATCCTGGTACCGGTCTTGAATTGGAAGAACCTTTGAAATTCGACCATGCATCAAATATGCCGTTTAGTGCCTGGGGAACCGGAATCAGTTTTGAACCTAAATCGAAATTCGATCATTCAAGTAACGAACCGGTACTGGTGCTTGGTACAAGCATTAAGCTCGATGAACCACTTGCCAACAACCATGAAATTGACGAGGTAGTACTTGACCAAAAAGTGACAACAGCAGGTTATCAGGGAACACGCCAGCCAGACCAGTGGTTTGGAGGTCCGGCTCTTTCTACCCGTTCCGGAAATATTGTACTGCGAGATGCAGATGGAAATGTTGTTGACGGACTAAACTATGGAGCCCTTGTTGATCCGTACCTGGCCGAAGGCTACCAGGGAACATCCGGAGCTCGTGAGTACGGCTGTTTTGCACCAACTCCAGGCAGAGGTGGTTTTCCATGGTTTGGCGGTGCTGCCGCAAATTCGCCTAACTTAAGTGCAGGCCGTTATCCCGACGGTCTTGATGAAGATAGCAACTGTGAAGATTTTCAAATGCAATCAAGCTCCTCAATTTTAATTGCTTCAACAAAAGGTACTGCAAATCTAAAAGTTTCCAGTGTAAATGAATTTAGCCTTGGTCAGAAGGTTGTTGTTGGAAATGGCGCCGATGCCGAAATTGCTACTGTTGCGCTTATTGGTACTGCCGGCGGAACATCTGTAGTCACAGCCACTAAAGTTGGTGATACTGTCGTTCCGCTTGAAAGCGTTGAAGGATTTAGTGAAGGACAAACCATTACAATAGGTAGTGGTGCAAATAGTGAAAAAGCAATTGTTGCTTCAATCACCAACCGGCGTTTCCGTTTTGGCAGAAACAACAATGACGATGGCCCGTCAATTTATATTACTGTTACCGCACCACTTGAGTATGAGCATAGCGTTGATGAGCAGGTTGCCGGTTCTGGTATTACTTTCGCAGCTCCTTTACTAAGGTACACGAAAGTGGTTCTTATATTGCCAGCAATGTTCCAACACCCGGAGCTCCAAATCAGTTTTAATTTGAGATGAAACAAAAAAGCTAATATTTTAGAAAACTATGTGGCAAATCAGGTAACTGCTTTATCACATAGTTTTTTTACCGAAAAAAAGATGAATGGTTACCCGGAATAGAATCAATCAAAATCACAAATATCTGGCCGGTATGGCGAATATTATTAACCGTTTTGAACATACTTGCTGTTGTTTTAAGCATTGTTCTAAGCTGGCATTATTTTAAAGGAGGAGCAATGCCTGGCTGTGGAAGTGGCAGTTCATGCGATCAGGTTTTAAGTAGCCGTTGGTCATCACTGGCAGGAATTATTCCGGTTAGTGGTTTGGCACTTGGAGCCTACCTTGCCATATTTGTAGCCAGTTTAAGCATCAGTACTTCCATCGAATTGTCGATTCGACGTTTATCATGGAGTGTGATGACAATTTTGGGAGGTACAATTATTGGAAGTGCAATTTGGTATACCATCCTGCAAAAATGGATCATAGGAAGCTTTTGTATTTATTGCATGACTGCACATATTACTGGCTTTTTATTATCAGCCTTAATCATATGGAGGGCAACGAAAGAACATGAAACTACAAAAAAGGAAAAGCCACTGTTAAAGCCTGTTCGAATATTTGGTTTGTTTCTGCTGGGGTTAATTGTATCAGGAATGGTAGCAACTATTCAAATTAATTCCACTCCTTCCGCGGTAACACAAAAAAGCGATCAACCTGTTGTTCATTCGCAAATAGATTATAAAAATGTACCCATAATAGGCTCACCAGATGCTCCATACATTGTTACATTGCTCTTTGATTATCAGTGTTCTCATTGCCAGAAAATTCATTTTATGTTGAACGAAGCGGTTCGACAATACAATGGCAAATTGGCATTTGTATTGTCTCCTACGCCATTGGAAAATAGATGCAATCCTTTTATTCCTTCGAATAAATCTACCTTCAAAAACTCATGCGACCTGGCAAAAATTGGCTTGGCAGTCTGGCGGGCTAAACCGGAAGTTTTTTCTGAATTCGAAAATTGGATGTTCACTTTCGATTCCGGAAATGCCTGGCATCCCAGAAGTCTTGAAGCGGTTAAAGCAAAAGCTGCTGAGTTGGTCGGACAGGATAAGTTAAATGCTGCCATGGCTGATCCCTGGGTTGATCTGTACCTGCAAGATGGTATTCAAATCTTTGGACAAACGCTTCAGAATGGGAGAGGAGCTATTCCAAAAATGATTTATAACAATAAATGGGTTATTCCTGAGCCGTACAATGCAGATGATCTTGTTACAATACTTCAGAAAAGCCTGGGAGTGCCAAAACCGTGATAAATAACTAGTTATTTTTTCTGATTATTCAATATATTCGTTCATTTCTGACTAGAACTATTTAGGTGCCACGCCTACAATTGGTGGAACATTATATTTTGCGGTTCGCTCGTCATCAATTACGCCTGACCAGTTCAGACCGAATGCAAAGTCGTAGGTGTTGCCGTCGCTGTCAACATAACATTCCATATCCCGCGGTACATCCTCGAATTGGGCCTCCACGGTTTCCATATTTGCAGGCATTTGAAGTGGCAGCAATCCGGAAGGTTCAACCTCTCCCGCGATAATCTCAAGGAAAACTTTGTCAGGCAGCCACGCGGTTCGCCCTCCGCCAAATCCCACAAGAATTGCATCGACTTCACTCTCGAATTCCTTAAAAACCATCGGACTTGAAGCGTCTACTGCAACAATGACTTTATCAGCCACAGCCGCGGTGTTAAGCACAAGATCCAGGTGACTTTCATTTGTAATAATTCCGGTCTTGCCAAAATAGGATCGATTCTCCTTTACCAGATTGAGGAACTTTTTATGAAGTTTCTTCTGCTATTTTTATTGTTCATAATTAAAAATTTTATTGTTTATATTACTTTACTCCAGGTTTTGTTGAAATGAGATCATCCACTATTGGGTTTATTTCAATTATAACATCTTTGAACTCATCAAAAATTCCCGCGTTATGCATTTGCCAGGCAACGGGCCCCTTTTTACCTGCTGTAATATCATTAAAATTCAGGTTTTCGATTGCAACACTTCCAACTGGCTGAGCCACTGCCATCCGGGCGGTTCCTTTTTCGGCATTTACCAATACTTCAACTCTGCTCCATTGGTCATAATCAAATATTGTTTTTACCGGACGTGTAAAAAGCTCACCTCCCGAATTATTTCTTCCTTCCCTGTAATCCCAATGGCCACCGTTGGGTGGCTGTAACTGAATAGCACCCAAGGCATCCAATCCCTTCTCACCATCCTTTGGAGGAGTTCCAAAAACTAACATGCAGGGTTGATGATCTCCTTTTACCTGACGTACCGAAAACATAAGCCGGTAATGGCTGAATTCTTCTTTGCTATATATGTATCCCCTTCCTGCACCTGTACTTGCCATCGCACCATCTTTAATTATCCATGAATTTGCAGGAACCTGAATCCATTCATCAAGCGAAGAACCATCAAAAAGAATAATTTTTGTTCCTTGCTGAGTTATTTCCTGTGGTGAATAACCAGTCGATTTTTGCGTTGAACCAAATTTTAAGGATGTTGAAATAATCCAAATTACAGATATGCAAAAAAGAATAATTGTTATTTGTTTAATTTTCATTAGTTCATATTAATAAATTTTAAAATTCATCAGCTTATAATACTTGTATAAGAAATAATTTGATTACCTGTTCACTATTTCAAAACATATCTTGTTTTATCAAATTAGAAAAATACAAAAACATTAATTCATAGTAAAAGCATGTTAAAGAAACTAATCAATCGGATCGATCTGTAAACCAAATCCACCTCTTTCAAGTAAATCAACGGATAAGTTTGTAGAATTCTGCACAGACTTTATTTCCCTTTTCATCGTGGTATGTGTTTCATCGCTAAAGATTAATGCGTTGTAATTTTTCCCTTCTTCCAGAAAATCCAAAGGGATATTTACCGTCCGTGCCTCATCGGTCATTCCCCCAATGTACCAAACCTGTCCTTTCCTGCGCGCAATTATAACATGACTTGCGGGCAATCCTTCAATAAATTTAGTTTCATCCCAGGCGGCAGGAATATCCTGAATCATTTCTTTTCCTTGCCACGCCAGTAATTTTTGTCCATGTTCAGCATAAATTTTCAAACCAGCTTCATAAATAATGGGCATTGCCAGTTGATAAGCATGAGTGCCGGGAGATCTTTCAAAATGAATAACAGTGTAACTAACGGGGCCCATTACATTCCGGACATAAGGAATGGTAAGATCGTTGGATGCAGGTTTTGTCCTTCTTTCCATACCATCGACACTTTCGAGAGTCATTAAATTGGGGAATTGACGTCTCTCTCCTGTCGGAATCATAGAGCCATGAAGTTCAAGAAGAAAAGATTTTTCGATACCCAGCTTAAATATCCAGTCCCTCATTTTTAAACTTTGTTGTGTGTCCTCGTAATCTCTCCAGTCATTTGGATTTTCGCTCAATGTGTTTGTATTAAAAAAGTCAATTTTGGCTCCCACTAATCCCCATTCGGCATAATGCGCCATTGTTTCAGCTGCCTTTTCAGGAGTATCAAATTCGCGGGTATGTGCCCATCCAATTACATTTACATTTTTTGTTTTTGCATAATCGATAATTTTTGGAACTGAATCGATTCCTCCCCAATTTCTTGCAAAACGTGCGTCGGCCATATAATATTTCCAACCCATTTCTGCCGCCGCGTCAATCCACATCCGGGGCTTATCTCCATCTTTGGCAATAAAATCCCACATTACATTTCCCGGCTGAACCCAATTTTTGAATGAACCGTCGGCATTTAAAAATGCTGGATTTGTTGGCGGATTCAGATTTTCAGGCAAATACGATTCCACAATTTTACCCGGATTTTCGGGAGAAATAATTACCATCCGCCACGGCGATTGAAATGGAAGTGATGTGTTTGAACCGGCCCCAATTTCTCCTGATCCAAAGGAAAAGCATAGGTAAATGTTGATCCGGAACGATTAAAGTGCGCCTGAATATAATTCCCATAGGTTGCAGCCTGTCCCATTAAAACAAAATGTTTTAAATCTTTTAGTTCAGCCAAAACAGGATTTGACATCATTTCGCCATCAATTGGCCCGAGAGCACTTTCATAACCATATTTGTTTGGATGATTTTGCCCCCAATAGGTGAAATTTTCTCCGGCCAGATGGATGGCACTGCTTTCACCATAAAACTCAATATTTCCTTCTCCCGGAATTTCAAAACTGAATGCAATTCCATCGTTGTAAATGCGAAAATGAACGTTTAACTCCTGTCCGTTTTTGCTAAATGTGAGTATCTGTTCATTGGCGTTATTCAGGTAGGTTGATACCTTTCCCTGTGGCAATGAGTAAGTTTCATCAATGGTTTTTGAGGTCTGCTTTTTGAGTTTCATTCCCGATCGAAAATCTCCCTTATCGGTATTAATTCCGATTGGACTAGTCTGAAATAATTTCAGTACCCTGACTTTGAACAGAGTAATTAAGAACTCCCAGTTCCTTATTAAATTTTAAAGTGGCCGAAATTTCGCCATCTGGTGAGGATACAGAAAAATCTGATTTCAGGGAACAAGCCCCTAAAAAAGCAAACCGCCAGCAAGGTGAGTGATTTAAAAATAAATTTTTTCATGATTTATGATTTAGTTGTTATTAATTAATGTTTTAAAAATATATCGGTCAAATAAGGATTGTGTCACAACAAATTTCCTTTTTCCTGTTACAACTATCTGACAATAATTTCATTTTAGCCGACTTCTTCGCTTACCATATCTACAGATTATCAGCTCGTAAAACAATCCGCCAACTTTCAACCTTGACCATTAAAAAGTTGTTGGCTTCTCCATAATCCAGCTTCCCCATAACACGCCAGCAACTGCCTCTTTTGCATTCACTTTTTGAGGGTAATTAATATAAACATCGTAAGAGGGTTGAACACAAAGCCCATCACAGGCATTAACAATATCTATTAATCCATCTTCTGGATTGACAACTACTTTGGTTTGAATACCTTCGTATGCTTTTTTAAGTACTTTTTTATATTGTTTTGGGTTGATGATTCCCAACTCACCGGCTTTTTTTATTGCATACGTGAACATGGCGCTACCCGATGTATCGTTCCAGTTGTCACTCAAGTTCCCTTTGTCAACCACCTGAAACCACAAGCCGGTTTTTGGATCCTGCACCTTTTTTAATCCCTCCATCAAATTTCTACATATTTGCTCCAATTCAGGTCGCTTTGGATGTTCTTTTGGAAAAATATCCAGTGTTTCAACCAGAATTAAAGCGTACCACCCCAGCCCCTCACTCCAAACTTCCGGAGAAAGGCCTGTTTCCTTGTTCGCCCATTTTGCATCATAATCTTCATCCCAGGCATGATAAAGCAAACCACTGTTTCCTTTGTGTAATTTTTTATAAATACCAACCAGTTGACGAGCAGCTTCATTGAAACAGTAGTTTCCATCGCCAACATATTTGCCGTATTTAATAAGGAACATCTGCCCCATAAAAACTCCATCGACCCAAACTTCACCCTTAGTTCCCCGTCCATGCCAAAACAAGCTGTCAGAAGTACGTGGATAATCATCAAAACTCCGTCGAATTTGGGTTGCAGCTTTTCGGTATTTTTCGAGCCCGGTATGTTGATATGCGCACACAATTACAGAACCTGCCATCATATCATCCATGCTGCTTCCACGAAACCGACCAATATTTCCAAGACTGTCAACATGTTCATTCACGTACTTCATTATGTAAGAGTAAAATATGGAGTCATGGGTTGTGGTGAATAATTTAGCCATACCCATCAGCATGTAAGCCTGAGGATAGCACCATGATCTCCATGGATAGGTATTTGGATCGGGATGACGCTTCATGATGGTTTTTGCAAGCTCATTGGAAAGATTGTACGGTTTCTGTGCAAAAATTGCTGTAACATTACCAATCAAAAAAAGGATAATAATTATTTGTTTCATTATAAAAAATTCATGTTTTCAGCTTGTAATTTTTTTATTGTACTGAACGATTAATCACTGCTTTATAACCTACTTCAGAAATGTCAAGGATATGATTGTATTTATCAGTTTCAATATATTCATCGGCACCGGTATCTGGTTTGTTTTTTCTCGATTGAGCATCAATATCTTCAGTAACAAAAGTATAAGTTCCAACTCCGGCATTAATTGCCGGGCTCGCTGCCGTCTGAATCCTGTATATTTCCGAACCATTTTTTGAAAGTAGGGGATTTATCGACTGGTAACCTACTGTTGGGATATTTCCAATACCATCGGTATTCCAGATAATGTTTCCTTCCCAAACCGCATTACTGCATTCCCCGTTAAAACCTACAGCTTTTCCGCCACCGAGAATGATATTATTGGAAATTTTTGCAAAAGTTGCCCCAAGTCCATTTTCCCGGCTTCCCATATAAAAATTTTGGGAATTATTAACCAATGTATTGTACACAATTTCGACATGGTCAGGACGATCATGAGTTTTCAAATCGGCTCCATCGGCAACTTCGTCCTGTCCGTTTCCCAGATGAATAGCCCTGGAATTTCTTTCAAAATAATTACTAAAAATCAAATGGTCATCTCCAAAAATGCGAATACCCTCAGTTTCCTGAAAATAGTTTCCATAAACTTTATTTTTATTTCCATGCCTCAGCGACAACTCTGTGCATCCCGGGCCAAAAGTATTATAGCGGTAAATACAATTTGAAGCTTTATGTGCCACATTCTCATTTTCTCCACGGCAATTACTAAAAAGGTTATACTCAACAATTCCATATGCAGTGGCCATGCTACACCAGCTTCGTCCGAACTGAATTGATGAAGAATTATTATGGTGTGAATTTTCAAAATTTGAAAAATAGTTATGATGGACCCAAACATTTTGTGCCATTACATCGCTTTCGGGTCCAGGTCCCTCAACCAATAGCATTCGGCCTTCCGTATTTTTGTTCTGAAACGTATTATAATCTATTTCTGAATTATCTCCGGCCACAATCAAATAACTCCCTGTTCCTGTCAGTTCGAATAGGTTATGTGTGAAGCGACAATGGGTAGCCCCATATTCTATTTTGTCCGAAACTTCAGCCGAATGGTTAAAAATAAATCCCTTTATTATAATATAAGCGGAATTACTATCTAAACAGAAACCTCCTTTACCACTTAAAGTAACACCTCCAGTATTCTCTGCTAAGATTATAATTGGATTTAACTCTGTCCCCCGGGCATTTATATTTATGCTGGTATCAGTTACATATATTCCATCAGTAACAATTATATGATCTCCCGGCTTGGCTTTATCAATACTTATTTGGAGTTTTGCAAGCGATTTAACCTGAATGTTTTTTCTTTCTCCACATGAAAAAAGTAAAACAGAAATTAACATATACAAGAATAGCAAATAAGTGTTGCGGGTATTTATTATTGAATGTACGATACGATGATATCCTTTAAACATCATTCATTAATTTTATTATTTTGCTGAAATCAACTGTATTTCCCTGAACGTAAATCCGACCTTATCATTTTGAATAACACGAGGTATGAGTTGAAGTGTGTAATTACCGGGTTTTTCAAACCGGATGGTTTTGGCATTGGTGCGAATATTTTTCCAGTATTGATTACGTTGGTTGTATTCCTTATTATCGGCAACAATTTTTGTTTCAAACTCCTGACTGTTGCAACGAATTTTAATGATATGATCGCCTTCCCATTGGGGCGATCCATGGCTGCCTGTTTCGCTACTGATAATATCAACCTGATATGTCCCCGGTTTTTCAACCATAAAATTCCATGTTAGATTAATTGAAGGATCGTTAAACCCATTGGCGCCGCCACCACGGGTCATAAAATTCAGTTTATACGTTTCATTGTTTTTTGTAATTTCAGCAGTCGGGCCTGGTAAATAAATCTTTCCATCGAATTGCTGGCTAATTGTTTTTTCAACTTGTGGTTCACCATCTACTTCCAATACTACCACAGAAACTACTTTGTCAGGCGCATTTTTTGGCAGATTAATCCTGACCCGATGATGATCGAGCTCCATGTTATAAGTTTGTTCAAACGGAATTGCTTTTTTTGACTCATCGGCTAAGAGGTACACTTTATTAATTTTGTTTCGCAGCCCTTCAAGATAAAAATCAGTGGCAGGCCAATTGTAAATTCCCAGGTACAGTTTGTTATCTTTCCGGGTAACATTTCCCCATGGAAACTCAGTAATAAAAGGGGTTGCTTTTGTGCCATAAATTGCTTCACTGTTCACTTTCATCCATTCGCCCACCGTTTTCAAAATTTTTACAGACTCTTCGGGAATAACACCTTCTGCATCAGGGCCAACATTTAACAAATAATTTCCGCCTTTACTAACAATATCAAATAAAAGCCTTGTTGTGGTTTCAGCCGATTTCCATTCATGATCGTTCTTTTTGAATCCCCATGTATTATTAAGTGTTGCCGGAACTTCCCAGTCTATGTCGAGAGCCGTTGAAGGAATTGCATTGTCGCCGGTTGAGCTGTAATCGGTTTCTACACCGCCCCCCAAACGACCGCTGATAATTGTGGCAGGTTGCAACTTCCGCACCAAATCTTTCAATTGTTGCGACTGTTCTTTAGAGATTGTCATTGGAGTATCAAACCAAATCATTCCAACCGGTTCGTATTGGGTCAGTAACTCCGTAAGCTGCGGTTTTACCTTTTCATCGAGGTATTTCTGAAAATCTCTTTCGGCGGGAAAGTCCCAATCATTGTCCAGTCCGTTTGGTTCGTTCCAGTCGCGCGACTGCGAATAATAGAAGCAGATTTTTATACCCTGTTTATGGCACTCCTCAGCTAAAGCTTTAATAACATCTTTATGATATGGAGTTGCATCGACTATATTATATTTTGAAGCATCGGAATGAAACATGGCAAATCCATCGTGATGTTTTGAAGTGATGGTTATGTACTTCATACCGGCGTCTTTTGCCACTTTCACAAATGCTTCCGCATCAAATTTTACCGGGTTGAACTGTTTTGCCAGTTCACGGTATTCAACTGCGGGAATTTGTGCCCTTTTCATTATCCACTCCCCAATTCCGGGTATTTCCTCCCCTTTCCATTCGCCAGCCGGAATGGCATATAAACCCCAGTGGATAAACAAGCCAAAGTGGCCATCACGCCACCATTGCATCCGTTCATCCTGGGTGATACCCTGAGATAATACCAACTGAACTGTACAGAGAAAAAAAAGTGTGGAAATAAATGGTCGTTTCATGTTTATATTCTTTTGTATCAACATTAATCCAATTCCCCGGTTTGCATTTGTTTATTTGTTCCGGGAACAAAATCAGCAACAACACCTTTCACTTCTATTCTAATAACAGAAGCAATTGCATCAGGTCCTTTTGAAGGAACAATTATTTCTAATCCATCTTTTGAGGCATTTGTTTTAAGCATTGTTTTACCATCTAAAAGTGTAGCAGAAATGACTTTATTCTTTAATCCCGGAATAGTTAGCTTTCCATTTGCAGGCCATTCAAAAACTGAAAAGTACAATATAGTCCCTTTTTTGCTTTCTTTTTTTGTACAACGCCCCCACGAGAATGTTGGAAACGGACTTTTTTGAGTTGCGTAAATAGCCTCACCGTTAATATCCATCCATTTGCCAATTGATTTCAAACGTTCAATGCTTTCCTTTGGGAAGGTCCCGTCTGGTTTTGGTCCAACATTTAAAAGGTAGTTTCCGCCTTTTGAAGCAATATCAACCAGGTTTCGGATTAATGTTTCTGTCGATTTCCATTTGTTATCGTCGCGCCATCCCCACGAACCATTCATGGTCATGCAGGTTTCCCAGTTCTGACCATCGAGATCGCTCTGGTTTGGAATTTTCTGTTCCGGAGTTTTTGTATCGCCTGGGAAATTAGGTCGTTTCAGCCTGTCGTTGGTAATAATATTGGGTTGCAGTTCCAGTAATTTTTGAAGTTTTAAAGCAGCTTCGTCAGTCATATGTGTTGGGGTGTCCCACCATAAAACAGAAATTTCGCCATAATTCGACAAAATTTCCCGAACCTGCGGAACGGCAACACGATCGATATATTCGTCGAAAGTTGCAGTTTCCTGCGCCGGATCCCAGTGTCCCTGATGTTCTTCGGTGTACTTGTCAATTTTTGTTGAATCAGGATTTGGCCAACCTTCTTTCATCAGTTTTCTCGCTACTGAACCACCCGGGTTATTCCAGTCCTGCGCCTGTGAATAATAAAAACCCAGTTTAATCCCTTGTTTTTTACAAGCTTCGGCCAATGGTTTTAGCAAATCTTTTCCGTAAGTAGTGGCATCCACAACATTCCAATTGCTGGCTTTACTTTCGAAAAGCGCAAATCCGTCGTGGTGTTTCGAAGTAATAATTATGTATTTCATTCCGGCATCTTTTGCCATTTTCACCCATGCATCGGGATCGTATTTTACCGGATTAAATTTTTTTGCATTTTCCTGATATTCGGCCACCGGAATTTTACATCGGTTCATAATCCATTCTGCGCCGCCCCGTGCCTGTTCATGTCCGTGGTACTGTCCGGCCCACATGGAATAGACACCCCAATGTATAAACATCCCAAAACGTGCTTCATGCCACCATTCCATACGTTCTTCATCCGAAAGTTTCTTCGTTTCTTTTGCTTTTTGAGCGTTTACCGTCATGGAAATAAGAAGAATACATGTAAAAAGAATAAGTAGTTTTTTCATTTTAATAAAATATTAATCTGTAATTTCTCCTTTAAACTGGTTCGGAGTATTTCCCTTTTTCACCAATATATAGTTACTGTTTATTTGCGTAGGAAATTCCACAAATTTGCCCGAAAATGTATTATATTCTTTTCCATCAATAAACAAACTGACTTCTTTTTCCGGCCATGGATTTATTATTTCGCAGGGCAATCCGGAAAGCGATTTTATTTCCACAAATTCAACAATATTATTTTTAATGGAAGAAGTGATAAAAAAATTGCCCCTTCCCAGCAAAGAAAATGAAGCATCCCAGTTTTCAGGCCAGGCAGGAAAAACACGAATTACCGGTTTTTCACCCGGACTTTCGGGGGCGCTTTGAAACAGTGCAAGATGAAGCGCATCGGCAACACGCCCCAACCTTTGAACCCCGGTGGTCTGGTATCCTTCCCGTAAGGTCATACGGTTGATTAAAACCTCGGTTTCGGCAGTTTGAATCTGATTTGGAATTAAAAATTTTGTTGATTCTTTTCTTCCCAGGACAGAACCGGCAACAGGAAGTTTCGATAACACATTTACCTTTGTTTCGGCATTAATTCCATTCTGGAAAATAACTATCAAAAGTTGCATTGGCAATATCCGATGAATCTCCTGATCTTTCGATTGAAGATTGCAAAGATCGAAGAACCAAACCGGCATTGTATTTGGATCGGGATGACTTTGATAATTTCCTCTTCCCACCGGTGGCAATGCTTTTATCCACTGTTTTTTTTCTGAATCGGAAACATTTTCAAGATCAGTATTCACCGGCAACGGAGCCAGATGTTCCAGTATTTCTTTCCACTGTTCCCTTAATTCAGTATCAACTCCCAAAATTTCAGATGCTTTTATTGCCACAGGAAAAATTCCCCGCATGGCAGAAATTTCTTCAACCGTATTACTGGCATCCCAAATCGATTCATTGTCGTTAACATGAGAAATTGAATAAATTCCATTTGCATCTTTTTTAAAGTTGGGAAAATTTTGGTAAAACTCGGCAACCCCTTTAATCATTGGATATGCTTTGTCTTTAACCAATCCTGATCATTCGTATATTCATATTTCATCCAAAATTGGTAAGCAATTTTTGCTCCTCTGGAAAAAATATGTGTTACATGGCCAAATGCACCTCCACCTTTATCACCATCTATCCAAAGTCCATCTTTCCATCCTATATCTGTTTTTTGGTTCCACCGGCTTAAAAATGGCATTTTTGTGTGTGCATATTTTTTATATTGTTCCGACCTTTTTCCCAGCTTTTTTCAACCAGCATTAAATGATTCGCATTTCTTTGGCAACATCTTCCGGAAGTTCGGGCAGTCCGCTAAAACCAACTGTTTCAGGAATATAAATCCCTTTGCTTCCCCATTGTTGACGTGCTGCTAATGCACAGGATTCGTACATTTCGGAATACATGCCAAAATAAGGATCCATCAATTCGACTGCGGTTGGTTGGAAACAGCCCGTTGTACATGCAACTTTGATTGGCTCCCCAAAAAAGGTTGCCCCATTTACGGGCATCGCCGTCGGTTGACCAAATCATCCCGTTAAATTTTGGTGGAATTTTTCCCCGTGAACTGGATCCCATGACATACAAAAAATAGGTATAATTTTGTTCCACCATATCTGCCACACCATCAGCACTGTTCAGGTGAACAAATGATTTTTCCCAATAATTTTTCCACCAGTCACTACTTGACTCAATAAAGTTTTTCAAAACCCAGTTCTTTTGCTTATTATTATTTAAGGCAATGGTTTTTCAACTAAATCACATTTGGATCGAAACTGGCGGCCGAAGAAATAAAAAAAGTTACCGGTCATTTCCGGGAGGAACAGTAAATCTGATTTCTTCTTTATTCGAAATTTCTGAGTTGCATTTTCGTCGGAAACAGCAATTGCAAGGGAGGAACCACAATAATAATTTTCTTCTGTAAATTTTTGTTCCAGAAGAAGCTGATTGTTTTTGATTTTCAATGCTGAAATTGCGTTGTGATCCCCTTTTCTTACCACCAGTGGCCTAAGCGACCGTAGTTTAGCCAAAATCGTTAACTGGTAAATTTTCATCAGGAATAATACGCACTGACAATCACATCATCTTGCTGCCCATGCAAAAATTTCCGCTTTTATTCCTTTCCCCTGTACGGTTACCAACCCGTTGTAACATGAAAGGTGCTGGTTGAATTCCGGGCCTGAAAAGGTACTTTCTCCTGCCCTTATAAAGTCGAAATCAACAAAACCCAACACCTCCGCAATAATCGGTATGGCGTTCGTAAAAATTATCCGAAGATGCATCATTGGCAAAAACATCCACCCTGTTCAACTGCATTTTTAAGGATGTAGGTGTTGTCCAAACCAGATGTTCCCATAGTCCCGTTTCCCACCGGCATTCCTTCTTCGCTTCTTTAAACCGGAGTAGAATAATACAAATCGGCTTTTGAAACAAGTTTGGTATAATTTACTTTTAAAAGTGTTGATGAAACTGGTTCGCCTGCATTTAAAAACTGAAATGAAGTGATTATAAGAGTAACTAACAGCCATAATTTTGTACCTGAATTAATGGTGCTTATTCGATTTATTATTTTCTTCATTTCAATTTGTTTATTTTAAATCTATTCATAATTGAACTATTTTCATTCTCTCAATATTACAGATTTATCGCTTGCACCGTTCATAAAGGCAAGAGGTAATACAGCTTTTGATAAATCTCCCCCGTCAACTTTTATGTTTTCGTTTTCAGTCCCTTCCACCTGAAGAAATACAGCCGCCGGTGTTATAGCCCTGCAAGCAGTTAACAGAACATCTTTTGCTGCCGAAAAACGCAACAACGATTCCGCTTCGGGATTACCCTGGGCGCTTAATCCGTTGATTACAGCATCCTGAACATTATTAAAAATAACTGCAGGCCGAAAATCGGGATTTGTCACTTCAAACCGGATATTTTGCATTGTGAGTCCTTTTACATTCCGGGCAAACAATCCGTAGGCAGGCGGACCCAAAGGAGGCTCGGCCCATACTCCGAAATATTCCCGGGCTACCTGGGGAATATCGCGTTTAGCCGAAAGCTCCGCTGTTCCTCCGCCGGCATATGTAACATGAATGTCGCTAAAACTAATATTTTCAATAACAGCATCCCCAACACCGTTGAGCGTAATACATGAATGTTGTTCGCCATCGTAAATCCTGCCCATCAATTGCCCTTCTTTTTCAGTTGGCGGACCATCCACAACAGTTGCGCGGATGTTGCTAAAAGAAATATTTCGAACAAAAGAAGTGGGCATAGCATCGGCACCACCATCTTCTCTTCCTCTACCACTACTGCCGCTAAATCCAATGCCAATCGGGCCTGTCACATCTTTCAAAATAAGGTTAGAAAAAGTCATATTTTCCATCTGCGACTGGCTTGAACTAATCTTAATCGGGCAACCATACGTTTCGTAAATAATACAGTTTGATACGACTATATTTTGCGCAGATCCACCGCCAAAACGAAAAATGGACCAGCGGGTACTAAAAACACAATTGGTAACGGTTACATTTTTACAGCTTCCAAACAACGCACAGGCATCATCCTGCACCAGTAAAGTACAGTTTACAACCGATACATATTCGCAACTGATAAAGTGAAAACCATCGTTATTTGTATTCACCCTGTTGTGGATGTACAGGTTGTCCATGTGGACACGTTTACTTTGTATAACACGGATGCTGTGAAATGCACAATTCACTAAATCAAGGTTGCGAACAGCAATATTTTCACAACGATAAAACAACAAATGATAAGGACGTTGTGCGCCCCCGATTCCACTTGGAGGTTTTTCTCCCCGCACCAACGAACGAAACTGTTGGCCCTGCCCGTCGATTGTGCCGGGCCCTTCAATGGTTATATTTTTTGCATTAACAGCATACAAAAGCGACCAGTTTCCGTCGCCCAAAGTAGAATCGCCCTTTAGAGGAATTTCATCGACTGCGTGATATCGTGAGCCGTCATCAGTACCAAGCAACGTGCCACCTGCGGCGATATGAAGCGTGACATTACTTTTTATTTCAGTTATGCCAATTTGAAAAACGCCGGCCGGAACCAAAACTGTTCCGCCACCGTCTTTAGCGCATTCATTAATTGCTGCCTGAAGTGCATTGGTATCGAGTGTAGTACCATCACCTTTCGCGCCGAAATCACGAATATTGTAAATACGTGCTCCCAGGTCGTTGCCCGGATCTGCTGAGGATTCTGCCCCTGATGCATGGGAAGAATTTAATATGGCAGCGCCAACAGAGGCACCTATAAATGGCAATGAAATACGCCCCAACCATTGCCGTCTGGATAAGGGAGAAAAATCAGATTTTTTCATAATATAAATTATTATAATCGATTCTTTCTAATCATCTAATTTTTAATTAATGGATAATCTCTGTAATTGTCATATCAGTTTTAGTTGGCGGTCAGCAAATTTGCCAACCACCAACATTTTGAATTAAAATTTTGTGAGAACGAACTAGTCTGAAAGTGCTTATTTAAAATATTATTCCAGTGGATTAAATGTTCCACCGGTCCAGCCAGCTGTTTGTTTTAAATTGGTATTTAATTGAATATGGTCAGGATGTATGGCATAGAAATAATATTCAGGTCTCCAATTAATATCAAATTGACGATCAACAGGCTCTACAACATCCTTAAAATAATTAGTGTAATTCTGATTCATAAATTCAATAAGCGCTGCCGCACTCATTGACTCTTGAAGTGCGTTAAGCTCGTCTACAGAAACGAGAAGTGTTGGAAACAAACCATTTCTGCGTGTTCCATTCAACTTGCTTTCAAACAACCTGTTTCTTCTAAGATCCCAGTAACGGAAATTTTCAAACGCGAGTTCAATTTGACGTTCATACAAAACGGCATCTACCATCTGAACCTCATCCATTCCTGTCGCCAGTCCATACATGCTATTTTCTCCTGCATCTATTCCGGCACGCTCCCTAATTAATTTCAATTGATCGTACGCTTCATCAATCTTTCCAACTTTTGCTGCAGATTCGGCAAAATTAAGCAAGACTTCAGCATAGCGCATCGAAACAAAATCAACATTGCTGTCATAAGCATATGTTGCTGCAGCGTTAACATCAATTGCTTTGCGCATGTAAAACCCGGTCGTTGTTGGTGAATTCATTTCACTTCCGCCCCATGTCCATTGAATTCTTCCGGAAGTTCTTCCATCCTGACCTAGCTCATATCTGGCGCCATTGTATACAATAGTATGATAGAACCGGGGATCCCTGTTCAACCAGTAGTAGTCAGGATTATAAGAATATTTTGATGTTGGGTCGTCAATTGTTTTTCCATCTTTCATTGGAAAAGCCTTAACCATTTCCAGCGACGGCTGATTACCACCAGATCTTCCTGTTGATACATCCAGAGGACGTGTTGCAGCAGCCCATTGTGTTGGTTCAGGTTTTAACGGATATTCATAACGTGAGACAAAAATAACTTCCTTATTCATTTCATTAAACCAGATATTTGGGAAATCCTCATACAATCCAAAATCATGTGCAGAAAGATAATCTACTGCCGCTTTATTGGCATCATAAGCTGCCTGCCACCTGCCGGCAGTTTGTGCCGGATCGAACTGAGGACTTGCCCAATATAATAAAATTCGCCCTTTAATAGCCAGGGCAGTTCCTTTATGAACATGGCCATCATTAGTTCCTGAGCTTGCAGTTATTTCCGGTAAAAGATTAATTGCCTGATCAATGTCTAAGATAATCTGGTTCATTACTTCTGAGGTTTTAGCCCTAACAGGATATAGATCATCATCAAGGGTCAGCGGTTCTAATATTAGTGGTACACCTCCATAATCCCTTACCATATCAAAATAAACCCATGCCCTGAAAAAAGAAGCTTCACCTTTCAACCTGTCTTTATCAGCCTGTTCAATGGTACCTCCATCAATATTAGCTAACAAAATATTAATTTCACGTAATTGACTGTATAACCAATTGTTAACAGACGATTCTGTTAATTGTCCGTACATATACGACTCACTACCATATGATTCATCGCAACGCCCGGAAAGCCCTCTATCCCATGTAGGCAGGTTTCTGTCGTATATCCTGGAAATAAATGCTTCAGCTAAATTAACATCATTCCAAACAAGATCTTCGCTCACAGTGCCCAGGTTTGTTTTATCAAGGACATCTTTGCAGCTGCTCCAAAGACAAGCCAATGCTATAATATATATAATTTTCAATTTTAATATTTTCATAACAGTAAATTTAAAGATTACAGAGTTAAACTTAAGCCAAGTGAATGAGTTGCCATAATAGGATATGCCCGAATGTTATTCATTTCAGGATCGTAACCCCAATCTTTGATGTGGTCGAATATCAGTCCCAGATTTGTTCCTGTATAGAATAATCTTAAACCAGTTATATTCAAACGACCTGTTATTTTTTTCGGTAAGCTATAAGAAAGATTCACCGCTTTTAACCTAAGAAATGACATGTTTCTAAGAAACAAGCTTGAAGCAGGAAAATCCGTCGGTGGCCAGCCAAACCTCATGGCAGCAGGATATTTACCATCAGGATTTGATGGGGTCCAACGATCTGCCCATAATGCGTATGTGGATTCTTCAGCTCTACCCTGTACACGCCTGGCGTTAGCGTGAAGCATTGCATAATGTCCGCCATTTCCTTGCAACAGCATATCAAACGAAAGTTGTCTCCAGGTTGCGCCAAAAGATAAACCATAAGTCATTGGAGGATAAACATGCTCTGCAAGATATTCCATGTCATCTGTATCGGTTATCCTTCCATCAGGCTCATCAACTCCATAAGTTCCACGAATATCTTCATAATCCAACATTCCAACTTGCGGAGCTAAATTGCCAAATCGGTTGATATATATGGTATATCCATCAGGAAGTGCATCAACATCAGCTTGTGAACGGAGTATATCCTTTGCACGAAATCCAAGTGTTTGTTCGACTCCCAGCGGATGACCAAGCCTCGATAAATAAGACCGGATGCCTTCAGCCTCATCGTATGCAACAAGCTCGTTCGTGGCATAACCAAAATTTCCCCGTACAAAATAGTTCACTTTGTTGGAACCACTTCCAAAAGAATTGTTAAAAGATAATTCAATCTCAAATCCCTTGGCATTAACCTCGGCATAGTTTTCATCAGGCAAACTTGCCCCAAAGGTTGAAGGAATAGATCTGAGTCTTGTTTCAAGAATATCGTAGGTGTGACGATAAAACATATCTAATTTTAGGTCCATCATTTTTCGCCAAAATGTGGCATCAATACCAGCATTATAATTCAATGATTTTTCCCAGGTAATATCCCTGTTTGCAAGGGTACCTTCACTTAACGAAGAAGTTACACCATCGAATGCAGCACCTGTTCCAAGAGAATAATTCTGCAGCCACTGAAATGCTCCTACTGCATCATTTCCAAGTAAACCAACCGAACCTCTCAGTTTTAATACATTAATAAAATTGGAATTAAAGAAAGATTCATTGGATGCAACCCACCCGGCTGAAACAGAGGGGAAAAATCCCCAACGGTTTTCCGGTGCAAATATTACTGATCCATCATATCGAAATGAAACATCAAGAAGATAGGTCCGGTTATAGTTGTAACTAAGTGCACCAACATAAGAAAGCCGGGCTGATTCAAACTCACTTCCATCAGCAATTTGATCCTCAACACTTGCACCGCCTCCTACAAATTGATCAACCGTTGTAGAAACAAAATTATTGCGCTGCGCTCTAACAAATGTCGACATTGATTCTGTTTGCTCGTATACAAAAAAGGCATCAATATTATTTTTACCGAAACTTTTTTTGTAATTGGCCTGAATGTTGAACTGGTAAGACTTGTCTTTATAGTCACGAACCTCAAGAAATTCGCTGTTTGAGCGTTGCTTTTGGCCAACAACCTCTTCAGTTATGATATGATTATGTTCACCAGTTGTTCCAAACAGGGTCATATAATAAGGATGGCTAAAACGTTTTCTTTCCTCATCCAATTGATACTGGTTATACTTAACATTTACGCTCAAACCGTCAATAAATGGGATCTCATAATTAAGGGCTACGGTTGAAGTAATTCCTGTCCATTTTCTATTGTTGTACCCTGCATCTAAATTAATTACTGCATCAGGTGACCATTCAACCCAGTTACCTACTGATTCACCATTAATATTTGGCGGTACTAAATGGGTTCTGAGAACCAAAGCCTTATAAAGGTCTTCAAACCTCCAGTTATCGGTATCCCAGTTTGGGCCATGTGTCGTGCGGTTATCGGTATGAATATCCAGGGATGCTGTTAATCCCTGTGATAATTTTACGTCAATATTGGCCCTTAATGTTAATTTATTAAAATCAACATTATCGAATGAGGCTATTGCATAATTATAGGTTCCTCCTATATAATAATTTACATTATCGCTACCACCGCTTGCGCTTAAGGTGTGTTGAGTAGTAATTGGATCTCGCCATAATTCTTTCACCCAGTCATTGTCATGGGTTTTAAAATAATCCAGTTCGTCCTGGGTATATACAAGCGGATCATTCGGGTCAAGCTGAAAACCCTCATTAAAATATTTCTGGTATGCAATCCCATCGTTAATTAGCGAAGCATGCTCGTAGGCGCTTAAAGACGAAGGTATCCTGGTTGGTGTCTGTACCCCGACAGTACCACTGTAAGTGATAGTAGCAGGCCTGTTTGAACCTCTTTTGGTAGTAATCAGAATAACTCCATTGGCGCCCCGCGAGCCGTAAATTGCAGCAGAAGCGGCATCTTTCAACAGGGTAATGTTATCCACCTCGTCCGTACTTAAGGCATCGAATGCGTATTTTGTGGTCACAATTCCATCGATAACATACAATGGTTCGGTGTTATTTAAAGTTCCTCTTGCACGCACCTGTATATTAGATTCCTGTCCAGGCGTCCCTGCAGCCTGCGTAACTGTTACCCCAGACAACCTGCCGGCAAGTGCATTGGATAGATTATCCATAGGAATATCCTTAAATTGTGCACTACTTACATTAGAAACAGAGCCGGTAATAGTACCCCTCGTTTGTGTTCGGTAACCGACAGCAATCACTTCATCCAATCCAATAGTTTCTGCTGCAAGTTGAACATCTATGGTGGTTTGATTGCCAACTGCAATTTCCTGCGATCTCATCCCCACAAACGAAAATACCAGCGTGGCATTATCCGGAATGTTTGAATAGCGAATAGTTTCCATCGGCATTGGTAACCGTTCCCTGCGTAGTTCCTTTTACAACCACAGTTACCCCGGGTAAGTGGTTGGCCAGCTTCGTCGGTAACAGTTCCGGAAACAGTTTTTTGCTGAAAATCAGCCAGAATCTCTTTATTTAAAACATCTGGTGTAGTAAGTACAATTATCCTGTCTTTAATGGTATAATCCACATCTGTTCCGGCAAAAAGGGATTTTAAAACCTCCTCAATTTTCTGGTTTTTCACATCAACAGAAACCTCCCTGTTTACATCGATAACCTTACCACTGTACATAAAATAAAACTCGCTTTGATCTTCAATTTTCGAAAGGACTTCTTTAACCGTTGTATTTTCCATGTTAAGGGTTAGCATTTTGGTCTGTGAATAGGTTTTACCTGCCAATACGCTTACCACCGAAATCAAAAGTAAAAAGCTGGTTAGTTTCATAACTCTGAATTAATTTTTTCAAGCGGGGAATTTTTGCAATTCCCGGCAATTCAGTAATTTTTTTCATACTTTTGTTTTGATTAGTTTAAGATTACCCTGTAAGATTGTACAGGGTGATAATTTACTCTCTTCAGGGAAGTGTTGGCGCATTTCCCTGTTGTTTTTTAATTAGTTCATTTCATAGGCATATCATTTTTATAAGTTAGGTTTCAATTTTAATTTCTTTTCTCAATTATTATTTTTTGCTTTGAAAATGTGCCGTCAGGTAATTTTTTCCGGGGAAGCGCTTTATAGCTACCGGTGTGGCAATGGTCATCAAATCGAGTATCTGAAAAAGAGGTTCATCTACAAAAGTTACCGTATATATATAATCTTTTACATCATCGGCAACTTCAATATCCACATTAAACATCCGGCTAAGCCTTTCTGCAACCTGAGTAATTGGCGTATCTTCAAACACCATTTTGCCCTCTTTCCAGGCAATGTACTTCTCAACATTTCCTTTTGTGCAGGAAACCATTCCTGTTTTCAAATTGTAATTAACATGTTGCCCGGGTTCCATTGCCCCAATGGTTTTTGTTTCAAATCCATTTTCGGTTTTTCAAGAACAACCTTTCCTTCTACCAGTGTGGTTTCAATATTATCTTCATCGGGATAGGCCAAAACATTAAAAACCGTACCTAATGCTTTTACATTTAATTTTCCGGTATTTACAATAAATGGTTTATCCGGATTATGGGCAACTTCAAAATATCCTTCACCCGATAATATTACCTCCCGGGTATCACCCGAAAAAATCTTGCGGGTATTTAAATTTACTGCCATAATTTAGATGAACCTCTGATCCATCGGATAATTGTACTACTGTTCTTGAACCAATTGGGGCAATAACTTCAATCGAATCAACAGAAAGGTTTGCATATTGCAATGCATCCAGTTTCTTTTCAGAAAGTGTATAAAACAAAAAGGCAAGAACCGGTATCAACAAAATGGCAGCCGCCCTTGTCAGCCAGGTTGAAACAATAGATAAGGTTGATATCTTGCTTTCTGCGTTTTTGTGTTTTTGGCTGTCAGTGTCAATTTTGCGTTGAATTTTATCGAAAAGCAAACTGAATTTTTCATCGTCTCCAGGATTATCTTCCACCTGGAAAGATTTCCATTCGTCAAATGCCCAGTTTTTACTTTTTTTATTAAGCGCTTCCGTTTTTGCCCATCGGATGACTTCTTCCAGTTCGGCAGCAGTGCAGCGGTTATTTAAAAACTTTATAATTGTATCTTTTGTCATTTTTGCTTCTAGTAAATGCCTCCCGAAAATCCGGGAGGCATAATTATTAACCTAAAATAACTAACTAAACTATAAAATTAACTTTTCCTTTTTAATAGTTTTTATAAGTTAATACGCTTAACCTGTAATAAAGGAGTATATAAAATTTGATTTTTTTTTCTACAGGAATAAATAAACAAATAACAAATTGATCAATCAGGCTGGTATCGATATGGGATTTTAAGAAAGCAAGCGTATTTGTTATGTGTTTTTTAACTGTATTGAGCGAAATATTCAGTTTTTTTGCTATTTCATCATGGGTAAGCCCTTTTTCGCGGCTTAATTGAAATATCTCTTTCTGGCGCGGGGTTAATTCATTCAATAACGATTTTACCTTTTTATTTAATTCGTTAAAATGAATTTCATCTGTTAAATCCGGAGTACTTTCAAATTGTTGTATCGATTTTAGGTGTTCCAGGTATTTTTTTTCGGTTACCCTTTTGCGAAACAGGCTAATGGTGGCATTATAGGCAACAGTGAACAGAAAGGACTCGAATGAAGAATAAACATCAATTTTATTCCGGGATTCCCAAATTTTAATAAAAACTTCCTGTACTATTTCTTCAGCATCTGATTCCTGTTTTATATATCGTAAAACAAAACCATATAACCTTCTGCTGTACCGTTCATACAAATTATAAAAAGCTATTTTGTCATCTTGTTGAATAAGCTGGAGGAGTTCTTTATTTGATTTGCGCGTTTTCAAAAGTTGTTTAATTAGATTGTTTACACCAAAGTTATGTTTTTTAAAACAAATGAAAAACATTCGATAATTTTGTGCAAAAGCAACCATACTGACATAATCTTTAATCATTTAGGTTTATTATATCTGTCTTTCCTGTAAATAAAAATTATCCGACATGTTGAGAGGAAAACGCGAATTAATGATAGTCTCTATTCGGGTAAATTCTTTTTCGTAATACAGGCCAAATAGAAAAATCGGTTTTCCCCAACCGGAAAAATGTCTAAATTATTGGCTGAAGATTTTGAGGCTGTTTTGAAGTTTATGAATGCAGAAAAGCAGAATCGAAAGAATAAGCATTTGCATTAGATTTGATACCTAATACTGTATAATAGGATTATAAATCTCGCACGAAATCTCCAATAGAAAGAATGCGTTCACCGTTTCTTTTATTGAATAATGAGTGCTCAAAGTTTCTCTTTTTTATGTTTAAATCGACTGCGTTTAATGTTTTGGACACCATCGTTTTTAACTTCTCCAGGTTATAAATATTTAGTTTTTTAGCAAGAAAAGAATAATCTGGTTGAGTTTGTGCCAGTAAAAACATCGCGTCATAAAAATCTCTGCCTTTCCGGCGAAAAAGCATTGCAGCTATCTTCAAAGAGCATAGTACACCGTGAGGAGGAACCGGAGTAGTGGATAGGAAATCCAGAATTAATAGCTGGATGTATTCTTTCAGCATATATTTTTGAAATAGGGCATTCTCTCTTATTCCCTGGGGAAAGAAATTTTTTATCAATTCCAGTTGCATCATAATTCATAAGTACTTTTTAACAATTTCATTCGTTTTTGAAGAGCATTACTTTTAAATTTCAACAGGTAATCTTCCAATTGTTTGGTATTGATTTCTTCAAGATCGTTTTCAAAATTTGCTGTTTTCAACGAGGTAACGTTTATAATTTGAACCACAGCTTCAGGAATAATCCCGTAGAATGCAAGTGCTGTATGTAAACTTATGTTTGAACTACGATAAATGCGGTTTGCGAAGAACAGGGTAAAGTCTGGTTTATTTTTATATTCAGGGAATGTGTAAAACCCTTGCCGTAAACGAAAAAAGAAGTCCTTTTTTTACCCAACGGACAAAATTGTTCCTGTCGAAATCCGGGTTCCAATCATAAACCTGGTGCGTATTAAAACACACCAAATCAAACATCCTGTTTTTAAATTCCAAATAATTCATCTGCTTAAGAAATTATATCTCCAGTTTATTTGTTTCTATTTTGCAATGAAAATAATGCATTTCAGAAATAAAACAAACTATATTGTACGAATAAAATTATTAATGAATGAACTTAAATAAAAACAGGAGCATGAAGACAAATCATACTCCTGCTTAGACAAATTGACCGAGTATGGGACCGATTTTATAGTGCTGCAAAAATAGCAAAATTCCTCTGTTCTCATTTTGTTTTCATAAACTTTTCGTTAACCGATATTCGTATGTTGATAAAATAAAAAGTACGAAATTGTGCGTCAAAAACAGATATTTATACATTTGCCACCAAATTATATGTAGCAAAATGAATCAGGATTGAGATTGGATACTGTGCAGCAAAATTATTTAATAGATATGTGGATTCTTTTCGAGAACTGTCAGAACAACAAAAAAACAACTTCAGCATCAAAAAAGAACACTCGTTAAGGGTTTCACAACTCACGTTGTTTTTAGCAAAAAAATTGGATTTGCCGGAGAATGAGTCAAAAATTGCTTTTGTATCGGGTATTTTTCACGATATAGGCCGTTTCGGACAATTGATTGAGTATAATACATTTGATGATTCTAAGTCAGTTGACCATGCAGAATTTGGAGTAGAAATAATTAAAAAAGAGGATTTCTTAAAAGAGATTGAGATTGGTGATGATGATTTGATTTATACCGCAATTCGGTGGCACAACAAATTGGAAATTCCTAAAAAATTAACTGAGAGGGAATTACTTCATGCCAAATTGTTACGCGATGCTGATAAGCTTGATATATTAAGGGTTTTGTCTGAATACTATTCTCAAAGAAATTCGAAACCTAATCATACTCTTACATGGGAGTTACCAAAAGGAGCAAAGGTTTCTGATTTGTGCCAAAGGATATTTTAGCTGGAAAACTGGTTTCAAAAAATCATGTGGTTTCCGAGTTGGATGTGAAGATTATGCAATTATCATGGGTATATGATTTGAATTTTAAAAGTTCAATTGAATATCTTTTAGCAAACCGATTTTTCGATAAAATCTACAACTCTATGCCAAAAAATGATTTAATTATTAGATATTTACAGGAAAGTAAAAGTATTTGCAGAAAATAAAATGATGGTTTAATGCAGAAAATTTTCTGGGTTTCAACAACAAAACACAATCAATTGGTTGATATTACAAGCAATGTAGAGGATTGGTGAAGGAGAGCAATGTAATTCGGGAATTGTAAATGTTTATGTTCAGGGAGCGACGGCAGGAATAATGATTCAGGAAAATTGGGATGAATCGGTTCAAAACGATGTGATTAATTTATTGAAAAAATTGATTCCTTCCGGCATTTGGCAACACGATGCACAGGACAACAACGGAGATTCACACTTGAAAGCAGGAATTGTGGGCCCGGGTGAAACAATACCCGTTAATCAGCGGAAAATTAGGATTGTCAACCTGGCAAAATATTTTTTTGTGTGAATTTGACGGCCCTCGAAAAGTTAGAAAAATTGTAGTAACATTAATTGAAGACAAAAAATAGTGGCAAGAAGAGATCGTTTGTATTTGTAATTTAGTGGAAGAAAAAGAAATTAAATCCGTTTTGCTGAAGGGAGCCACCTCTGCCTCTGATATTCAGAAAATAACAGGTGCCGGAACAAGTTGTGGAAGATGTCTGCCTGAGATTGATCAATTGGTTGAAGATTATAAAAAAACAAAACCCAAAGACCTGCAAAATAAGCTGGACTTTGGGTCTAAATAATTGAGTTACATAAATTTTATCTACAAAAACGGATTTAGAAATATCTGTAATAAGTTCAAATTTTAAAAGTTATGTTTCTAAAATCAATCCAATCAATCATTAAAACAGTCTTGTAGATAACAGTTGATCTTTCATGCGGCTAATTTCATACGAAATCATAACCTCGTGAGTTCCATTTTGGTAACTTCTCAGTCTTGATGTTGTAAAATCAACAGAATAACCAAATCTAAGTTTATTACTAATTACCCATTGGGCAAGGAATCCGAATGAGTCACCAGTTCTAACCATTGCACCAAGCCAGAACCTGTCAGCAATAAGAAAGTTTCCGGTAAAATCCAACTGAACCGGTGCCCCGGCAGTCATTTTACCTAACATAGTAGGTTTAAATTTAATACGGTCCGACAGGTTGAATACATATCCTCCCATAATAAACAGGTTTCTGATTTCAGCCTGAGTAGAGTAATTATTTTCAGCCTTAAATTCATTGTTTACAATTTTTGGCACGGACAAACCAAAGTAATATTTTTCTTTGTATAAGAAGGCACCGACACCAAAATTAGGCATGAACTGGTATTTTGAAGACCCCATAAATCTTGGATCACTTTCAATTACATCGTAACTGCTAAGATTATTTGAATAACTTGAGAATCCTACTTTTAATCCAAGCCTTAGCTTTAATTCCTCATCGATCTGAACCAGGTATGAATAATCACCAAAAACAGAAAGTCTTTTTTCCAGACCAAATTTGTCGTTGATAATATTCAGCCCTAAGCCCACATTTTCATTTTTATGTAATGTTTGAAACGAAAATGTTTGTGTGGAAGGTGCATTTTCAATGCCAGTCCACTGTTCGCGGGCAAGAGCCATGAATCCGGTTGTTCCCCATGTTCCTGCATACGCAGGATTTATGGTTTGCGTATTAAACATATACTGGGTGTAGGTAGGTTCCTGCTGGGCTTTTACTGTGTTTCCTGCCAACATTAGCAGAACAACAATCCATTTTGCACAATTATTCATTCTTAATAAATATTGTATTTTATTGAATATCGCTATCATTTTATCTGTGTTTTATGGATTTATTAATAGTTAACGTATACTGTACCTTTGTAAGTTTCCCCATTTTCGAGGATAAGAATGTACACATAAGTAGCCACCGGAACTTTATTGTTTCCTACTGTCCAGTCATTATCTGAATCGCCGTTCCACCAGGCATCTGCCTCGCCCCAAAATCCAATGTCACCGTACCTGTCTTTCTCGTAAATCAGGTTCCCCCAGCGGTTATAGATGAGCATCCGGGCATTCGGATTTTCAGTTGCAAAATTGCCTTCATCCGGAGCACAACGGTAGATTATTTTAAAGTATTCATTATAAGAATCGCCGTCAGGTGAAAAACCATTTGGAATGGTGAATTCACAGGTTATTGCACCGCCGCCACCACCACCTTCCGGTTTATCGTCGGCATCTCTCCATGCCCTGATTCCGTCATTGTCGTAGTCGGGGAGAGGAGCATTGCCACCAGTCGGATTATTGAATATAGTGCGACCGTTTATGTCGTCGTAGTTGTCATCCAGGCCGTCCATATCGGAATCCGTACCTGCAGCCATAACATCAGGGATGCTGTCTGCAACACCGTTAGGCCCTGTCACATCGAAAGCTTCGATGTAATCATCCAACAGGTCGTCATCAGAATTGGTGTCAATGAAGTCAGGAGTACCGTCGTTGTCGGTATCCGCCAGGTCAAAATAGGTACCGCCACTTTCGGGGTCGTACGCATCATCCCAGCCATTTTCGTTAGAGTCAGTCCAGACTGGTGCCCTGTAAGTACCTTCGGCCTGAGCTTCAATATTGTCAATAATACCATCATTGTCAGAATCGATATCCAGATAATTCGGTATTCCGTCACCGTCATTGTCGGCAGTGAATGTTTCATCCACATCCAGGATACCGTCGTTATCCGAATCAATGTCTATTCCATCGGGTATCTGGTCGCAATCCGAGTCATTCATTACATTAATGGTTACCACTGCCTGGTCACAAAGTGCAATTTCCGGATTTTCAGAATCACAGATTTCATATGTGAATTCTACGGTTCCTGTGAATCCATCTTCCGGGCTGTAGGTAAATGTACCATCTGTGTTCTGGGAAAGCGAACCGTTTTCCACGGAAGCAATTAATCCGGGAACAGTTAAGACATCGCCATCAGGATCATAATCATTTGCTGTCACATCGATAATGATTTCGCCGCCGCAGTTTCCGACATTCACGGTGTCATTTACTGCCACCGGAGATTCATTAACCAAGGCAACATTTAAAATTACCCAGGCATCACTGCAAAGGTTATCTTCATCACAGATTTGATACTGCAATGAATCTGTTCCTGAGAATCCATCTTCAGGAGTATAGGTAAATATACCATTTTCCATATCAATACCGGAAACAGATCCGTGTGCCGGTTGAGTAAGAATTTCAATTGTAGCTGTGTCAATGTTATTATCACAGTCCATATCATTTACCAGCGGTTCAACTGTTTTTGGTGTATTTTCCATAACATCAGCAAAGTCATTATTCGCCAACGGAATAGATTTTACGGTAATGGTTTGTTCACAGGTGTCAGCATTTCCTGCGTTGTCTGAAACAATCCAGGTAATCACAGTTGTACCAGTTGAATAAATACCTGATGCATCGTTTGTATTATTGTAACTATTATATATAGTGTCAATTGAACAGTTGTCACTTACTTCAGGAGCGGGTATTGCTAATTCTACCTCACACACTTCTGAAGTTACGC